>JAHBTJ010000034.1 GCA_019638595.1 Chitinophagaceae bacterium | reverse complement strand
TGAAATGATCAATCAACTGCTGCAACCTGCCTGCATCATGAGCTACACTATCATTGCCGTAAGCTTTATCAGCAAGTGTTTTATCGTTTGGCTCCTGTTGACTATCTGGAGAAGCAGTAGCAAGCAGAGAAAGGTACTTACGAACGCTGTTGCGGCTGATGCCTGTGCGGCGGGCCATCTCCCGAACGCCAACACCATCTTTTTGAAGTTGCAGAATTTGCTTTAATTGCTCCATTGCTATCGGCTTTTGTGCCATACTCCTTGATTTTTTTAAGGAGCAACTGACTTCTAAAAAGCCTTACTATATGCCGGCAACGGGTGGGTCAACATAAAACAGAATACTGGGTCAACATGCAACAGAATCTACAGGATAGGAACAACAACCCGGTCGCCTGTTTTAGCCTTGTTAACGAACAACATGCCATCCCGAATTTCTTCTGGCTTCACTGTTGAGTAATCACTAAAGCGAAAACCTGTAAGGCATCCGAGAACAAGTTCATCCCTTACTTTTTCATGGATAGGATAAGCGGAAAGATCCAGCCCACATACCGCGTAGCTGCTATCCATATCCTGTCACTATTTTTTTTTAATTATAACAAGCCCATTTTATTAAAAAGTACCGGAGTTACTTTGTCCTCATTCCTGTATTAAATATAGTTTGTGTTAGCAGCTTGTTGAATTTATCGGGTTCTTCAAATGGAATTAAATGCCCGGAATTCTCAAAAATAAAGAATTGCTTCAGCGGCGCTTTTATGTTATTAAAATATTGCTTTGCGAGATCCGTAGGTGTATTGTGGTCATACTTGCCACAAATGAAAAAAACCGGTACGTTGAATGCAGTGTCAGCAGAAAGGAAGTCTACACTTAACAATTCCTTCCATAAATGTTGCATAGAGAATTCCCCGCCTTTATTGGCTAAGCTGTTATTTATTAAGGCGCTTTCTTCCCCGGCGAGGCTTTCAAATAAATCTGAAAAGCTCTTTGCGTGGTAAACGCCGCCAAATTTCTCAAGCCATTTTCTTTCTGTATAAACATACTCTAATGATATTAGGGGTAATGAAGGATAGTTCTTTTGTACTTCACTGAGTTCAGCGACCGCTTCTTTATTATTATTTCTCTTTGCCATTTTTAAAGCATAGGAAAGCGATTCCATTTCATTTTTCATACCATTTACCACTTGCCCTACCCCGATATATGCGTACAGATCTTCGGGGTAGCGCAATGCATACTTAACGCCTGTAATTGTACCGGCAGAATGAGCCAAAAGGAAAACCTTATTTTGCCCGAATCTTGTTTTTAATTTACTTACCAGTTCATGCGTGTCGCTTACAATCTGGTCGAACGTCATTGATTTTCCCTCAATGGAATCATTGTAGGAAAGATGCGTGCCACGCTGATCCCAGTTAACAACCACAAACTTATTTTCCAGCTCCCTGTTAAACGTTCTGAAATAAGCAAATTCTGAGAATCCCGGGCCGCCGTGCAGTATGAGCAAAATGGGATTTGTGCTGTCTTTTCCCCGTAAAAATATTTGCTGCTTTACTCCACCCAGCTCTGATTTCTCCTGAACATTTATACTTCGATCCTGGCTATACGACCAGGGCCCTGTTATAATAAATACAAGTATTGAAATGATTTTTGTCATTTTATTTTACTTTTCTGTCTTGTTCACCAGTCCCGCAGCATGCAGTTAACCTCCTCATCCTAGCCTCTCCCCGAGGAAGGATCAGACAGCAAATCTCTGTTGCATCATTTCCATATACTCCTGGTCTGACATAGCAGATCGTGCAGCTATCATGGCTTTAACATCTTCACCGATAATATAACGCAATGTATCCGATCCATCAGTTACGGCATCATAGATGGCCCCGGCTGCTTCCCCTGCAGTAACTTTTCTTTCTCCTGCATCACCGCCGGAAAATATCCCGATCATTTTATTTATGTAATCATTATATGCCGGTATATTAGGGTCTGCAACATAGTTGTTCCTGGTAGCCTCGTCAAAATTGGTATCCACCATGCCAGGCTCTATTATTTTTACTTTAATGTTCTGTGCTGCCAACTCAAAAGACAAGGACTCTGAAAATCCTTCCAGCCCGTATTTTGATGCAGAATAAATGGACATAAGGGGAAGCGTAAACCGCCCGGTGCCTGAACTTATATTTACGATCATTCCGTTTTTCTGTTCCCGGAAATACGGAAGAATTGCCCTGGTTACTTGCAGTACTCCAAAAAAATTCACTTCAAACAGCTTGCGTATGTTTTCTTCCGGCGTAGTTTCAAAAACACCGAAAATGCCCTGGCCTGCGTTGTTGATCAATACATCAATTTTACCAAATTGACGGATTCCATTTTTAATGGCTGTACCGATCGTATCCGCTTTCTCCACATCAAGCGTAGTAACCCATACATTGTTTATAGCATTCAATTCTTTTTCCTTGTCGGGATTACGCATAGTGGCTATTACATTCCAACCCTTTTCTGCAAATTTTTTAGCGGTCGCCCTGCCAATACCTGACGACGCCCCTGTAATTAATACTGTTTTTTTCATAATTAAAAGTTTGATTCAGTAAAGTTGAGCAGCAACCCTGCTGCATGCAATAACATTTATTAAGAAATCATTTCTAACTCCGGCAGGCTGAACTTTAATGAAAATAATAACTCAGGGGGGATAATCCGGCGGGCTTTTGTATCTTTTCCAGGATCTTTTGCGGCTTAAAAATACCGGAACAGGGTGCAATATAATGTTGGGGGAATGCGATTCAAAAATTCTGAATACTTCTTTAACAATTTTTTAAAACCCTGTCTTTACGCCGTTGTAAAAATGAACACCTGTCATTTTACTGCCAGCACTATGGCTCCTGTAATAATTAATCCTGCGCCCACCATTTCTTTGAAGGATATGCTTTCTTTTAAAAATAGCGCTGATAAGCCAATAGCAATTGCCACGCTCAGTTTATCCACAGGCGCTACCTGGGATACTTTACCTACTTGCAACGCTTTGAAATAAAACAACCAGGATAACCCGGTTGCCAATCCTGATAAAATAAGGAATATGATATTTTGCTTTGTTAATGAACCAATACCCTTTGCTTCGTTCTTTATTAACACAATGCTCCATATCATTATAAGAATAACAACAGTCCTGATGCCTGTAGCCAGATTGGAATTGATATTGGCCACACCGATCTTGGCAAAAATGGCAGTCAGTGCGGCAAATAACGCGGATAACAAAGCATAATAAAACCACATTGCTCAAACGATTGGATTAAAAATTTTTTACCAGCCCAATACCAAAATTTTTGTTTTGATACACAGGTATGATCAGCGTTGCCGTTTTTTTGTTTTTGCCAGTGAACAAAGTATTGATCTTAGGATATAAGCAATACGCCAGTTCTGTTGACAAAATACCGAAGCCTGCACCTGCCACCACATCGCTTACCCAGTGTTTGTCATTCAATGTACGATAAACGCCCGTAAATAAAGCAAAAGAATAACCGGAAATACTTAACCAGAAATGGGTGTCCTTATATTCCCTGAACATAAACTGCGCAGATGCGAAAGCTGTTGCAGTATGCCCCGAGGGAAAAGAAAGTTTATTAGATCCGTCCGGTCTTTCTTCTTTTACAATATGTTTTAAAGGAACTACAAACGCAGTTGATATTAACTGGGAAGCAGCGTAAATGATCGTCCTTTCCTTAAAATTATGTTTGCCCTTCACCCCGGCAGCATTTAAACCATATACCATTAAGGCCGGTGCATATTGTGTATAATTGTCTAACCTTATATGGTCAGGTTGATGCTCCCATATCTCGTGCCTGGTAGAATGATCAAGCTCCCTCAGCTCGTCAATCCTCAAGCCAGCTACACCATAGCTTATAAACAAGGAAGGGATGATCAGCTTTTCGTAATTCAGCCTGCGAGGACTATTTTTTACAACAAAAGCACTATTGGGTTCAGCTATCGTGTTAATACTGTCCTGTCCGTTTAGTTTTTGAAAACAGGAAAGGAAGAAAAATATTACTGCTGAAAATAAATATCTGTTGGTCATTTTTTTGAGCTTTGAGCTGTCAGGTTTCAGCTATCAGCAATCAGGTTTCAGGTTTTTGGAAGCTAACAGTAATCATTTACGGCTGATAGCTGAAACCTGATACCTTCCTCACAACTTATAGCTATATCCCAGCCGGATCACCTGTGTTTCGTAATAATCGTCACTGGTATAGCTAAATCCCATACCCCGAACCTGTCTTCTAATAACCATTGTATTCAGCAAATCAGTAGCATTGAAGAAAATTTCTCCTTTACCTTTCTGAACGGATTTCTTCAAGCCGGCATCTATTGAAAATCTTGATAAAATTTTCCCCTGCGGTATAATGTCGGGCGCTAAATAAACTGCTGCCAGTTGTGCATCCCAGCCCTTTGCAAAACGGAAAGTATTGTTCAGCTTCAGGTTACCCGAAATTGCCGTTTGCTTTTCTGCGGAAAAGGAATTAGGTTCCGGGTACAAATTCTTTACAGTGAAAGCATTTATCTGGTTCCTGTACATATTCCCATTAATATTAAAGGAATAAACATCAGAAACCTTTTGGTTCAAAATGGCTTCTATACCTGCATTATAACTCTTGCCTGCATTTTGAAATATGGCATATATCAATGTACTGCCGGGAACAATGCTTGAAATCCTTGTGATCGTGCCATTCGCAAAACGATGGTACAATGCAGAATAGAAATAGCCGTTGTTCCAGGTGTTTTTATATCCTAACTCAATGGAGTTGGTAAACTGTGGACGTAATGCCGGATTTCCGACTTTGATAATTTCAGCATCATCGTATTTAGGGAAGATACGGATGTCCACTTCATTGGGTCTGTCTACCCTGCGGTTATAGAATACGGAAAGCTTGTTGTTATCGTTTAGCTTATAGGCTACCCTCAAATTAGGGAAGGGCTGGGTGTAACTGTATCCATCACTTTTGTAAGTACTATGGCCGGGGTTGACATTATACCGGATTTTTACATACTCCAAACGCAAACCCAGCTCAGCCTCCCATTTTTCATTTTCAAAAACATAATTACCATATAGTGCAGGTATCAGCTCTTTATAAGTGGCCCAGCCGCCTGCGTCGGTATCCAATACCGAATTTTCGCCCGGGATAAAGTTCATATCGGTAGGTATGCGTCTGTCGCGAAGTTTAATGCCGGTTTCAACCCGTCCATATTTTAATGGCCTTATATAATCTATATTAAAATCATATACCTGTTCGTCAGATAGCAATTTAAAGGCATCCGTACCTGTTGATGATGGCAGGTAGTTGTCGTAAAAATATTGCTCATCTTCCCTGTGAAAAGTGTAATTAAAACCAATATTCAGCAAATGCCCTGCCTCTTTGAATTTATGCTGGTAGGCAGCCGTTGCCATTACTGTAGTCTTTAATTCATCTTCCAAAAACTGCCAAAGCCGAAGCCGGTGTGTTATGTCTCCATTGAAAAAAGGCTGATCGCCACGATCAATGATCTTTTCACTTCCGTACATTCCCGACACGGTTAAAGTGCTTTGCTGATCAATATTCCAATCAACGCCTGCTTTAGTGGTAAGGAAATTGGTATTCCTGTTCCTCTTTAACTGGGAGTTTATAACACCTCCATCGTCATAGCTCCGGGTCACAAACTCGTTTTTGTTTAATGTATGCGTATATAGATTATCCGCCTGCAGAAATATATTCACCTTATCCTTTCTATAGTTAAGTAATAAGGAAGGATTGATCTTAGGCGTGAATGTATATTGCTGTCTAATGGTGGGCAGGTTTTCTTTCCTTACCCATAGCGAGCCCAACCCTGCCGAAAAACCAACCTTACCGTTAAATCCGTTTTGCCTGTTCTTCCTCATTATGATATTGATGATACCTGCATTGCCGTTAGCATCATACTTTGAAGACGGATTGTTGATGATCTCTATTTTATCAATAGCTGATGCAGGAATGTTATCCAAACCTGTTTGACTGCCAAAGCCTGTTAACGCGGTTTGCTTTCCATCTATTAATATAGTCACCTTATCATTACCCCTTAACTGCACTTTACCATCCTGCATGGTAATGCCCGGAAGATTTTGCATGCTTTGCAAAACAGAACCTCCACCCTGGCTGATATTATCCGCAACGGAATAGGTTTTCTTATCCAGTTTGCCGCTTATATCACTTATTTTTGCCGTAACGGTAACGCCTTCTAAAACCGTTGATTTCTCATCCAGCTCAATTACGGGAATATCTAAAAATGCCGAAAGGCTGCCTACAAACAAAGGCTGCTCCCTGGCTTCAAATCCTGTAAATGAAACGGCTAAAAGATAGTTGCCCGGTTTGATATTTTCAATAGCAAACCTTCCTTCTTCGCTGGTAACAGTTCCGGTAACAAAAGCGCTGTCTTTTTCGTTTTTAACAACAATATTTGCATAAGATATAGCGGACTTATCAGCTTTATTTTTTACAATACCGGAAATGGTAACAACTGATACCTGAGCTAAAGAATAAGTTACAGGCAGTATGGAAAGTAACAGGAAAATGAAATGTTTATTGAGCATGCTTTAAGCATTGAAGTATATTAAGCGAAATTGCAACCTGATTTAGAAGAAATTTTGAAATGATCTATCAGTTGCTGCGCTATAATAGTGCAATATGTATTTATTATTCAAGCCAAAACAACGTCATTCCATGATGCAATACCCAATCCCATAAATTGTCTTAATATATTGCCCCAGCAATGATAGTTTTTTTTTCAGATTCTTAATATGTGTGTATAAAATATCAAAATTGTAAAGGTAAATATCTGTTTGACCGGTAAGACGCTCTGCTATTTCTTCCTTGCTGATTACGCGACCGCTGTTAATAAGCAGGAGCAACAATATGTCATACTCCGCCTTTGTTAAACCGATTTTATTATTGCCAATAGTAACTTTTCTTGATAAGGTATTTACTGCCATATCTTTAAATCTGATCTCCGTATCGTTGTTTAGGTATTTCCTCTTTATGACAGCTTCAATTCTGGCGCTCAATTCTCCCAAATGGAGTGGTTCCGCCATATAATCGTCCGCGCCAAGTTTTAATGAATGTATCGCTTCGTCTGTAGTTTTTTTTCCGGACAGGACAATTATGCCTTCCTTTTTTTTGCTTTTTCTTGCTTCTTGTAAGAAGTTTAATCCATCGTCCTTAGAAATACTAATATCTAATAAAATACATTCGAAATTGAAATTCCCGATCATGTGTTTCCCGTCCTCAACATTGTAAACTATTTTGCATATGTAATTTTCATGCACTAAATGCCGATAGATACTCTGGGCTAGTTTTGTTTCCTGGCTTATAATTAGCACTCTCATTACAGGCAATTCATTTTGCCAAATGTTGAAAGGGATTTCGAAGAAATTTTGAAGAGGAAATAACCGAGCTGGGAAGCCTGATCCGGATAAACGGGATACCCATGCTCTTTAAATATTGAAGTGATTCTGAAGATTTAATATTTAAAATTGATGAAACCCTTAACTGTACAATGTTTCAGAGGATATCAATATAATGTCATTTTCATTTTTGTTTTCCCGAAGCCGTAAACGAATCACTTTGACATCATTTTAATTTTGCAGAAATTTTTAAAAAGAAATATTACTATCATGAAAGTTAAACTCCTGAAAGTTGCTGCCTTACTGATACTTGGAGGATATCTTACTTCCTGTAAAAAAGATAATGACAATGACAAACCCCGCGAGTACGTTGTGCCTACAAGTTACAATTTTGGAAATGCTTCTTTTGAAGAGACTACACAGGCTGTTAACATGTTGATTGGCTTTCAGAGCTATCTGTCAAAAGCAACTTCACGGGAATTAAGCCAGGATACAGTAAACTATTTATGGAACAATACCAATGGTGCTTTCAAAGAAGATTATGTATCTAACCTCACTTATAGCCCCGATCAGTTAAACACATTCACGGGCGTAAAACTTTCCGGGCTTGCAAAAAATGCAGAGGCTTTTAAGAAATATGCCGATTCAATGGTTAAAATAAGCACTTATCGTAACGATGTGGCAGAGCAGGGAAAGCCAGGGAAGGTAGGTAGCAGGTTGGTTAATTTTAGCGGACTCGAATTTAACCAGCTTGTTGCGAAAGGATTAATGGGCGCGCTTCAATTGAATAAGGTTTTTGAAAACCTGGATAAGTCTGCAAGTGCAGATAACAACGCTAATGTTTCCGGTAACAGCTACACAGCCATGCAACACGCCTGGGATCTTGCTTTTGGATATGTTGGGATTCCCAAAGATTATGACTCATCTAAGGCCTATGCCAATACGGAAACTTCAAGGCCTCTTGCTATTGGCGGTTATTTCAGGGAAAGGGCCAGGCCGATTGGGGCTGGAGGTACGGTATTTGCCGCCTTCCTGAAAGGACGTGCTGCAATTGATAATAAAGATTACAGCGCACGCGATGCAGCTATTACCACTATTAAGGAATATCTGGAAAAAACATTAGCCGTTTCAGCTTACACATATCTGAGCCTTTCCAAAACAAGAGGCGATGACGCAGCAAGATTCCACGATTACTCTGAAGCTTATGGCTTTACAATTGCATTGGAGTATCGTGCAGCAAACAGTAAACTTACCGCGGCTAATTATCAAAAGCTGGTTGATATTTTAAAAATGGATTACTGGGAGCTAAAGAAAACGGAAAATGCGACCAAGGTAGATGAAGCAATAAGCATTTTTAAAACCACCTATGGCTTTGATTTTTAACTAATAATCTAATCGGCAATTAAATATGTGCCGCGGCAGGTATTCTATATAAGTAGTGTACCTGCCGTAGTGCTATAAGACATGCATGTAAAAAGAGGGTTTTATGAAGAAATCAATTATGGCCCTTATGGGGAACATAGCAGTAATCTCGGTTATCTTCCTGGCCTGCAGCAAGGGAAGTAAGGATGCTCCTGACCAAGGGGGTAACGAAAATTTTGACAAAACCGCTATGCTTACTTACTATGCTGATAAAATGATTATCCCTGGATACACCGCTTTCCAACAAAAGATTAATGCGCTACAAGCAGCAACTACTGCTTTTGCAAACGCGCCATCGCCTGCTACACAAACCGAAGCCATTACTGCTTTGAAAACGGCGCACTTGCAATACCAGTATATAGAAGCCTTTAATAATCTCACTCCTGCAACTTCGGCTACCCTTGAATATAGTGTTAACTTTTGTGGAGGTCTTACCAATACCGACTTATTATTGAACGGTTTTAGCGTAGATAGTGTTACCATCGAAAACAATATCAGCACAGGCGTTTATAATCTCAGCGAATACTCCAATAAGTCGTTTTATTCACAGGGATTTCCAGCGCTGGGCTATTTAATTACAGGTCCGAATGCAATTGCAAAATTTACCACCAATACCGCTAACAGAGTAATATATATTAATGATGTAGCGAAACGCATAAAAGCATTAACAGACCAGGTAGTTAGCGATTGGGGAATATACAGGACCACCTTTATTAGCAATACCCAGAGCAATGTAGGTAGCCCTATCGGCAACCTGGTAAATCAAATGGCTTACGAAATGGACGTTCTTAAAGGCCCGAGAATAGGCTGGCCTTTCGGAAAGCAATCCAACGGGCAAGTATTTTCAACTAAAGTAGAAGGATATTTTACCGATAACTCTATTGCCCTGGCTGTTGCCAACTTAAAAAACCTGAAGCTGGTGTATACGGCAGGCGGCAGCAGGAAGGGGTTTTCGGATTACCTTAATACATTAGGTAAACAAAACCTGAACAGCCTGATCACTTCCCAGTTCGATATCACCCTGGCTAAGCTGGAGGCTATTCCTGATCCATTGTCAAACAGCCTTACGGCAGAAGCTACCGCCGTAAATACAGCATATGGAGAAATTCAAAAGCTCCTTACACTTATAAAAACAGATATGGCATCTGCAACCGGGGTTCAAATTAGTTTTATGGATAACGATGGAGATTAATCAGCGCTTTAAAACAGAAGAAGTGTGCAACCCTGGCAAGCCGTCGTTGTTTAAGTGTTGCAGCATTAAATGGAATCAACAGATTTCTATAGCGCCGTTAGTTAGTTTTCGCATCATTTTTGGTTTGCTCATGTGTTTCAGTCTTATACGTTTCTGGTGGCGGGGATGGATTGAAGCCGTTTATATACTTCCCAAATTTCATTTTAATTACTGGGGCTTTGAGTGGGTAACGCCGCTCGGGAACCCTGGTATGTATATCCTGTTCGCCATAATTGTTATTTCAACCATCCTCATTACATTAGGTCTTTTTTACCGCATAGCAGCCATTACTTTCTTCCTGGGGTTCACGTATGTTGAACTGATTGATGTAACCACCTATCTCAACCACTATTATTTTATCAGCCTTGTTGCTTTTATTATGATATGGTTGCCCGCCAATCGTTTTTTTTCACTTGATGCATACCTCAGACCTTCCATTAAAAAAGCACATGTCTCCTTATTTACGGTAGGTATGCTACGTTTCCAGCTCGCGATAGTGTACATTTTTGCCGGACTGGCAAAGCTCAATTACGACTGGCTGATACTTGCAGAACCTATGCGTACCTGGCTGCCTGCAAAATCGCATTTACCCGTTGTTGGTAAGTATATGTATGAAGAATGGGTCGCCTATCTTTTCTCCTGGTTTGGAGCGATATACGATTCGCTCATCGTTTTCTTTTTGCTTAATCGAAAAACCAGATCCTTCGCCTATGTATTCGTGCTTATCTTCCACGTTGCTACAGCAATCTTCTTTCCTGGTATTGGTATGTTTCCTTATGTAATGATTGCATCAACCCTTATCTTCTTTTCAAGCGATTTTCATAAGAAGTTATTGTTTCGGTTAACAGGGGATACGCTATTGATTTCGGCACCTAACTCAACCAACATGCATCGCTTTCGGTTTTATAAACCGCTATACATCGGGATGAGCATCTACATTTTCCTTCAGATCATTATACCACTTCGTTTTCTGTTCTATCCCGATCATTTGTTTTGGAGCGAGGAAGGATACAGGTTTTCCTGGCGGGTAATGTTAATGGAAAAGGCAGGGAATGCCATTTTTAGGGTAAAAGATGCTGATAAGATATACGAAGTGAATAACGCTCAGTTTTTAACGCCGTTGCAGGAGAAAATGATGAGTACACAGCCGGATCTGATTTTAAAGTATGCGCATCATTTAGCAGATGAATATAAGAAACGTGATATAAAAAAACCTGAAGTGTATGGTGAGATTTATGTTACGCTCAATGGAACACCATCTCAATTGTTTATTGACAGCACGGTCAATCTTGCGCAGCGGCAATTGAGCTGGAAACATTACAATTGGATACTTCCCTATACACGATAAAGAAAATAATTTATGACTTACCAGTTTAAATATATAAAATATACAACATTACTACAATGGCTATACGTTGTTGCATTAATGACTTCCCCTTGCCTGCTGCACGCCCAGTACAGCATCAGCGGAACAGTAACGGCTTCAGATGAACCCGTTCAATATGCCACGATCAAAATTATGCCGCTGAACGAGCAAAAGTTAACGAATGAAAATGGTTTCTTCCGTATAAGTAAACTATCGCCTGCCGTTTATGAAATAACCGCTACGATTACCGGGTACAGGCCAAAACAGGAGCAGGTTGAATTGAAAAACGGGAATATTGTAGTTGATTTTAGATTTACGAATAGTGATCTGGAAATAAAAGAGCTTGATGCTGTAATTGTTTCATCTAATCAAAATGAAGCAGTATCCGGCAGATTAAAAGATGTTGTTGGAACCAGTATTTACGCGGGAAAGAAAACCGAATTAATTAATGTAAAGAACCTGAATGCAAACCTGGCTTCTAATAATACCCGGCAGATCTACGCACGCATCCCCGGACTGAATATATGGGAATATGACCGCGGTGGCCTGCAGTTAGGTATTGGAGGTAGAGGGCTTAGTCCAAATCGCTCATCTAACTTCAACATCCGGCAGAATGGTTACGATATCAGCGCCGACGCGCTTGGTTATCCTGAAAGCTATTATACCCCGTCGTCTGAAGCAGTTGACAGAATAGAAATTGTGCGTGGCGCGGCCAGTTTGCAATACGGACCTCAATTTGGAGGCCTTGTTAATTTTGTTATGAAAGAAGGTCCTAAAGAGAAACCATTTGAACTTACTTCACGACAAACAATCGGCAGCTACGGCTTTTTCAACAGCTTTAACAGCATTGGCGGAACCGTTGCAAAAGGAAGACTAAACTATTACGGATTTTATCAATATAAGTTAGGGGATGACTGGCGACCCAACAGTCATTATAACCAGCACAGCGGGTATGCGCATGTTGCCTATAATGTAAGCAACAAGTTTAAAATAACCGGCGAATATACATTAATGCAATACCTGGCCAAACAGCCCGGCGGGCTTACAGATGCCCAGTTCAGGGAAGATCCATCCGTATCCGTAAGAGCAAGGAACTGGTTTAGGGTGAACTGGAATTTGATCAGCCTGTCTTTTGACTATCAGTTTAACGATCATACAAAGCTGAACTGGCGGAATTATACTCTTCAGGGAGGGAGGGATGCGCTTGGAAACCTTAGTTATATTAATCGCCCGGATGATGGCGGTAACAGGGATTTTATGTCGGATGTGTACAGCAATTCCGGCTCTGAGTTGCGGTTTATTCACCAGTACAAATTGTTTAAAACAACAGCAAGTACTTTTCTAATAGGCACACGTGTTTACAAAGGGCTTACCAACAGAAAGCAGGGAGATGGTAATAATGGCGACGGTCCTGATTTTGAGTTTACCGGCGAAGAACCGAATAAATCCAGCTACCGGTTCCCGGGAACCAATATTGCAGCTTTTGCCGAAAATGTGTTCCAGATCAACCGGCGCTGGACTGTTACGCCGGGAATGCGTTTTGAATATATTGATACAAAGGCAAACGGGTACTACTACAAAAAAAATATATTCGTAGACGATGATAAAATCGTTGAACACAGATCAAATCCAAGATCATTTATCCTTTTGGGTATCGGCACTGCCTGGAAATTTACCGGTAATAAGGAACTATATGCTAATATTTCACAAAACTATCGTTCCATTAATTTTAACGATATAAGAGTCATCAATCAGAACGCACGGGTGGACTCTACGTTGAGAGATGAAACAGGCTATAATATTGATCTCGGCTTCAGAGGAACCGTCAGTAATTGGTTATACGTTGACATCAGCGGATTTTATCTGAAGTATAATGACAGGATCGGCTCTATATTTACAAGAGACCAGGATTTTATGACTTATCGTTTGCGCACCAATGTATCCGACAGCCGGAATATAGGTACTGAAATATTATTGGATGGCGATATCCTGAAAGCCATTTCCGGTGGCAGAGCCAGGTACAAGCTGAATCTGTATACAGCTTTGGCAGTGATAGATGCCAGGTACGTAAACACGAAGAATACGGCGATTGCTGATAAACTGGTTGAGAATGTACCGCCGTTCACTTTTCGCACCGGCACATCATTTGGTAACAATCGTTTTAATATTTCTTTTCAATATGCTTACCAGGCTAAACAATATTCAGATGCCACCAATACGGAAGAAACGCCTACGGCGGTAGACGGCGCCATCCCGGCATTTCATGTAATGGATATTAGTGTAAGGTATAACTGGAGGGCGTTCACCATTTTTGGAGGAGTTAATAATCTTACGAACGGGCGCTATTTTACGAGGCGTGCCGATGGCTATCCCGGGCCTGGAATTTTGCCGTCAGATAAGCGTAATCTTTATGTAACGCTTCAATTCAAATTATAATTTTTCAAGCTATCTATCCCCAAGTTAAAAGGCGCTATTCTTTAGCCCGCTATTTAAAAATGTTCATCTCCTCATCATAAACAGGACTTTGTACGCTTAAAAAATTTAGAACACTATGAAACACGTGGTTTTGCGACAATGTTTTATCAGGCTTGAGTTGTTTTGAACTATCGGATGTCCAAACAATAAAAGGGATCTCATATTGCTCTTTAGGAGCAATACTTATAGGCATTCCATGCATATACAGGTTTTTTTCTCCTAAAGATTCTCCGTGGTCTGCAACAAAAAGCATCGCGCTTTTATAGTCCGTTAATTGTTTTAAATCTTCAATTACAGTATACAGGATATAATCAGTATAAACAATAGTATTATCATATGCGTTGATCAGTTCATTTTGAGAACAATTTCCCAATTCAACACTATTACAAACGGGCTTGAAAGTTTCAAATTGAGGTGGATATTTCTTACTATATGTAGGGCCATGACTGGTGCTTGTGTGCAGTATTATCAATATTTTATTCTTTTTACTGGCTAGTATTTGTTCTTTTAATCCCGTTAAAAGGATTTCATCGTAATTACATGCTTCGCCTTTACAATTCAGCATTAAAGCCTCCCTTGTTTGATAGCTTTCTATATGAACGGGGGGTTCTCCCCTGTTTGTGGTTCTCCAAATAACTTCTACATTATTCCTGTATAAATAATTGGGTAAAATTTCATATAGATCATCGGTATTAGTATGCTCCAATATACATTTTACGCCCGCGGTGGTGTATGTAGCACAGGAAGTAGCGTCAAAATGAAATACATTCCGCGTTTGGGAAAGCAGCGGATTCGTGTTTCTCCCGTAACCATACAAAGAAAAATTTTGTTTTCTTGCAGATTCTCCTATAACTAAAACAATAACCGACTTCTCATTGTCTTTTATAGTGGCATCCGGTAATACAATTTCTTTTTTATTTTTTTGATGCTGATGAATATAATAAAGCGAAGTGTTTACGGAATAAGACCAGGGCATTGCAAGCCCTCCCAGTTGTTTTGAATTTTTATCAATCCATAGCCAGTGGCTCGAATTAGCAAATGCCAGGATGGCTATAAATAATAAGGTAAGAGAAGAAGTGACCAAAAACCTCTTCCATGTTATGTTTATTATTTTCGCTTTAATGATGTAAATACCGGGAATAACACCCAGCAGCATTATGTATACAATCAATTTAATTGAAAAGAAGCTGCTGGCCTCTTCATAATTGCTGTTGATCACGTTACCAATCATACTTTCATCTATTATAACATTGTAAGTATTAATAAAGTAAACCGAAATCGAATTGATAATAAAAAATAAGGCCAGTAAAAATTTTCCAACAAAACGAGAGAGAAAAAATATCAGGCAAAAAACAAAAGCATTTACAACCAGCATTAAAATCATTAAACTTATAATTGCAATAATGCCGCTCAAACTTTTATAATCAAGGTTATTAAAGACAAAAGCATAAAACGGAAAATGAAAAAATAAAAAATTCAGAAAACTCATTAATAAAACAAAATGAGTTATCTGAAAGTCAGTTTTTAATATTTTTAGCATACACTCTAATGATTTTATATAGCGAAATAACCAGGCTGATAAATGACAAATAAAATATTATCAGGTTTTCATTAATTATTTTGTGGATTAATAAAACACAACAAATCAGAAACAATAAAATAAAAAAAGGATAGGTTTTCCTGTTGCTAACCCAAGCCCAGATATTATATTCCCGGCTAATAAAAATACCTACAAGCCCTGAAATATATCCTATAATACAGCCTACTATAACATCTATAGGATAATGCGCTCCCACGCCTACTCTCGTAAAGGCAAGTATCAACCCCATAGTGATTATGAAAAAAAACCATGAAATTTTATATTTCAACCTTTGAGGCATAAATGCAAACAGCAGCACTGTAAATACAGTAAAAACCGTAATGGAGTGCCCGGAAGGCAAGCTGCTGAATCCAGATACTTTTTTTCCGACGATTATAAAACTGTTATTATCCAACAGTTCTGCGGGCCTTGGTATTCCAAATATTCTCTTCAGTGAACTGGAAAACAGAACAGAAACCAGTAAAGCTGAAATTAAAGCCTCCCAGAGTTTTGGGGCATACACAATAAATATACTTAAAAACGATAAAAGAAGCATGCAATCTCCCAATTGGGTAAGATTAAGCTGGAGATTGGGATACTGCCCTAAATAATGATTGATAGAAAAGAAGCTATCCTTTTGAACTTGTACATATCTATCAACACATAAAGCATCCTGGCTATACAGAAATAAAGCAATTGTAATTAACAAAAATATGGGTAAAGAAAACAGAATTGCCCTGAGCCTTGAATAATTGCTAACAATATTTTTGTTCATTATATCTTTGGGTTTTCGGGTTTACTTATTTAACAAGTGCAATTGTTTTTATAGTTTTAATTTGGGTTCCTGCGTGCTTGACAGGTTAAAATATCGCTCTGCCGGTACGGCAAAAGAGATAATGATTAGGACAAGTGAAAGATAGCAGCACATATGAATCTTATCTGCCAATGAACCAATCCAACTTTGGGAAACAGTAAGAGGTAATCTTGTGAGAAGTGAAATCGTTACATACAATCCTACAATTATAGACAATGTAGAAAACCTGCTGTTAATAAGATTAAGTAATCTCTTCCTGATAAGCATATTTTACCCGTTAAAAAACGAGGTAAAGTACCGGGTCAATTTAGAAGAAATTTTGAAGCTAGATTTTCTTAAAACAACAAAATAGCTGTTTTGCAGTCCGTCTAAAATTTTACGGAAAAGAGATGCGCATTATTTCCGAAGTCATATTTCACTGTCCAGCCATGAAGCTTGCATATTTCCTGAACGATTGAAAGCCCTAAGCCACTGCCCCGGTTATCCGCAGACATTCTTGAAAATCTCTTGAACAATAAATCCGGACTAAGAGGTTGTTCTCCTGAATTGGAAACTTCAAAAGCAAATTTTGATACAGTTATCCTTATAGAACCTTCCGGAAGAGTATGACGGATGGCATTGATCAAAAGATTGCTGATCAAAACCTCGGTTAAGCTACTATTGCCTTTTACTTCAATATTTGAATGAATATCAGTGCTTACATCTATTTTTTTCTCCTTAAAATGCTCCTGTAAAGCATCTATACTTTGAAGCACTATGGTATCAAACCCGATAAGTTCTGAACGATCGAACTGGCTGTTCTCAATTTTTACAAGCAACAAGAGGTTTTTGTTTATCCGCGAACTTCTTACCAGGGCCTTGTTCATTTCTTCTGCAATATGATATTGCCTTTCGGTCAGGTCATCACTTTGCAGTAAAATATCCAGCTTATTTTTCAGGATCGCTAACGGTGTCTGCAGCTCATGGGAAGCATTTTCCGTAAATTCCTTTTGATTTCTGTAAGTAGTAATACTATGTTGAAGAAGCTTGTCCAGCGTTGCATTCAATTCAGCAAATTCTATAGTATCGGTATCCTGAAACTGAATTGGCTTTTGGCTGTTTAGCTGAAATGATTTTAATTGCTGCAAAGTATCCTGAAAGGGTTGCCATAATTTTTTTGAAAACCTTCTATTCAATATCCAGAAACCAATTACCAAAATCAGGAAAAACAGCAACGTAACCATAGCAATATAAGCAACGGTTTCTTCGGTTTCTTCAACATTCGTTTCAACAACAAGCGAATAATCCTGATCATTGATCTTAATACTGGTCTTTAAACCACGAAAGCGGTCAATAGCTTCTTTTGTAGAATATGGATTTGGCCGCATGACCGTATACAAGCTATCCTTTGATAACGGCTGGTAAATAAGCTCTATCTTACTTACAGGTTGTATTTCATTCCAGAACTGAATGCTTTGAGCTAATTTTTCGTTGCTGATCTTTTGTTCATTAAATTCATTTTCTATCCTCTCCGCAATAAGTTCGTTGTTTTCATCTAATTCTTTCAGCCATATCCAGTCTACCAATAGGAAATACGAGGGAATACTCAGCGCAAAAACAATAAATGCAAATACCGTGAGCTGCTTAAGTGATTTTTGTAACAGGTTTTTCATCCTTCCCATTTGTAGCCGGTACCGTAAACAGTTTTCAAAAATTGTTCGCATCCTGCTTCATTCAGCTTCTTCTTCAGGTTCTTTACGTGCGCGTATACAAAGTCATGATTGTCGAGCATATCCGCGAAATCTCCCGACAGGTGTTCAGCCAGGGTACTTTTGGAAAGCACCCTGTTTTTATTACCAATGAAGTATATAAGCAAGCCAAATTCTTTTTTTGTAAGTGCAACCATAGTCTTATTTACTGAAACCTTTTTTGCCAGAAGGTCTATTTCCAATTCGCCCTGCCGTACAATATTGGAATTATTAAATTGCCTTCTTCTTATCAGGGAGTATATGCGGGCGGTTAATTCCGACAGGTGAAATGGCTTCGTAAGATAGTCATCTGCGCCGATCTGCAATCCTTTAATCTTATCATCCAACGAGTTCCGGGCAGAAATAATAATAACACCGTCCTGCTTATTTTCTTTCTTTAGTTCTTCTAAAATTTTTAAACCATTACCATCCGGAAGCGTTATATCCAGCAAAATACAATCATAATCAAATACTTCTATTTTTTTCATCGCTTCAGTAAAGGTAGAAGCCACCTCACATAAGTAGCTTTCCCTTGAAAGGTATTCTACAATACTTAGGGCAAGCTCTTTTTCATCTTCTATTAGCAGGATTTTCATACTACAAATTTAAAATCCTATTTCGAAGAAATTCTGAATATTGCCACAGCGCTTATAGTATCCAATATTAGAATTATCATGGGTTATTGCGCCGGGTTTTATAGGGCCGAAGCCGGATACCAACTTCCTGCTCTCTGTTCATCGCCTGTTGCGTCGCAATCCGTTCATCGTTCCTATCTCTATTGGGCAATTATCTTCAATTTCCTTATAAAGTTAGAGGATACTGCCAATTAAAATATTAAGGATGGGAACTTTTCCAATCCAAAACTTCTTCTTATTTACAGCCCGAAACAAAATGATTGTAATAATTTTGATGCCATCAACGAAGAAAAATATGAAAACAGCACAATTACAAAAACATCTTTCCCTGTTTTGCATAACATTTTGTTTATTTCTTTTTGCAGGCGCTTTCAGCGGCAATGCGCAGGAACAGATAAAAATCTCACACGGACCCTATTTGCAGGCAATGACCGATTCAGGTGTTTCCATAATATGGACAACGAATAAGCCCGCAACCGGATGGGTAGAACTGGCCCCGGATGACAGCAGTCATTTTTACCAGTCTGAACGACCCCAATTTTTTTGTACCGCTAACGGGCTGAAAAATGTGGGCACCATTCACCAGGTACACCTTAAAAATTTATTACCCAATACCCGTTACCGTTATCGTGTGTACAGCCAGGAAGTATTAAAGCATGAATTTGTATACGTCCATTATGGCAATGTAGCTGCAACAGGAGTATACAGGAAAAAGCCACTTACATTCACTACACACGGAAGACCGGGCCCGTTTGAATTTGCTGTGGTAAACGATATTCATGAACGGAATAATGTATTGAAGCAACTGCTAAGCCAGGTTGACTTAGCCAATGCCGGCTTTATTGTTTTTAACGGAGATATGATCAACGCTTCCATGAATGAAGAGCAGGTATTTGGCGGCTTTATGGATACGGCAACCGCTTTATTCGCGAGCGAAACGCCCATGTATTATGCAAGAGGAAATCATGAAACCCGTGGCCCATTCGCCTCTGAATTTGCCAGGTATTTTCCCGGGATCGGCGGTAACTTATATTATATGTTCACCAAAGGAAATGCCTGCTTTATTGTGCTGGACGGAGGAGAAGACAAGCCCGATTCTGACATTGAGTATTCCGGCATTACAGATATGGATAACTACAGGACAGAACAGGCAAACTGGTTGGCCAAAGTAGTGCAAACAGATGCGTTTAAAAACGCAAAATATAAAATAGCCATTTGCCATATACCTCCTGCCGACGGATGGCATGGCAACCAGGAGATCAAAAAGAAATGGGTGCCGGTTTTAAATAAAGCGGGTATAAATATTTTCATTGCCGCACACGAGCATCGCCACCGGATACAAAAGTCCTCCGGTGCAATACAATTTCCTGTTATAGTCAACTCAAATAATAATATTATTAAAGCAAGCATTTCGGAAAAGGAAGCTCGTTTCCGCATTTTCGATACCGCGGGCAAGCTGGTGGATGAATGGGTCGTTCAGTAATAAATAGCATTGAGTGAACTTACTACCTGCGGGTAGAAAACCGGGCTTATGGTTTAAGCAGGATGATTGGGTGCATTTAAAATTGTAGCTGGCTGGTGAGATACCATCCCCCTTGAACGGTGTCTCACCGTCCGCTTCAACGCGGCAATCTTAAATGCACGCGAATGATTTTGTTTTCCTGGAAATAACCGGGTAATCCTGGTTTTCTTAAGAAGCCTGCCTGTGTTCCAGGAAACCGGGTGTTGATGTGTAAAACATGATCTTCTTATGCAACTCTTCAGGCTTAAATGGCTTGGGCACATAATCATTAAAGCCCTTGCTCAATAAGTCCTGGCGTATGTTTTCGTAGGTAGCTGCCGTAAAAGCTATAATAGGAATATCCTTGTGGGTTTTGCGTATAGCTTCTACAGTTTGAGCGCCATCCATTTCAGGCATTTCAAGATCTATCAGTAACAGGTCTGGCTTGTGCAGGTAAAATAATTCAACCGCCTTTAACCCGTTTTCGGCTTCCAGTACCTGTATATTCCATTTTTGCAAAAACCGTTTTGCAACAATCATGTTTATCGGGTTATCCTCCGCCAGCAATATCTTCACACCATCCAGCTCTGTGAGCTGTTTCAATTTATCTTCATCTACATACGACTTTTGCTGCTTTGTAATTTCAAAGTTCAGGGTAAAATAAAAATTACTGCCGGATCCTACTGTACTTTCAACCTGCAGGTTCCCCCCCATTTGCTCAATGATCCTCTTACTGATAGCCAGCCCCAAACCGGTGCCTCCGAACTTGCGGGTGGTTTCAATATCCGCCTGTGTAAAGCTTTCAAATATCTGTCTTATTTTATTTGGCGGAATACCGATGCCGGTATCAGATACTGCAAACCGTATATCGGTACTGTTGCTTTTACGCTTCACTATTTTTACTTCCAGGGATATAGTGCCGCTTTCCGTAAACTTAATAGCGTTGGCAAGCAGGTTATTCATCACCTGGTTCAGGCGTGTTTCATCTCCAAATACCTCCATATCGGTACTATCTTCAATAGCAATTTTAAGCGACAGGTTTTTGGCTGCCACAGGCGCTGTAAACGAGGTAACCACTTTCTGCAAAAAAGCCTTCATATTGAACGGAGTATTTTCCAGCTCCATTTTTCCAGCTTCGATTTTACTGAAGTCGAGGATATCATTTACCAGTTGCATCATGTGTTCCGAAGAATACTTAAGCACTTCAAAGCTTTGCCGCTGGGTGGGCAGGTATTCTTCGTGCAATATAATATTGGTGGTTCCGATGATAGCGTTCAAAGGAGTTCTGAGCTCATGGCTCATATTAGACAGGAATCTTGATTTTACCTGCGCTGCTTTTTCTGCTTTTTCTTTAGCGTTTATAATTTCAAATTCAGCAATTTTAATTTCGGTAATATCCAGTATGCTGATTTTACAATAGCTGATATCGCTATGTAAAAAAGGTACAATATTTACATACGCGTAAAAAGGAGTATCATCCTTTTTTACAAAATCCATGTTGCCATACCACGGAGATTTCTTTTCAAACGACTGCTTACCCTGCACCACAATATGCTCTTCCATTTTTTCGCCCAACAACTGCCTTGCAGAAAGCTTTATAACAGCATCCTTACCATTAATACCAAATATTTCAAGCGCCCGCCTGTTACAATCTGTTACCATCAGGCTACTGGTATCCACAATAAACACGGCATCGAGCGAGGTGTCGTAAATGGTATCCTTATATTTTTTTTCTTCCAGTATCTTATCTTCATTTCTCTCCAGCGTTTTCAAAATATAGTAGGTAAACAAAGCGGTTATTACCAGCGAAAGGCTAAGGTTAGAGCTGAACAACGCGCTATACAGCTCCGTACTTATATTTTGTACATTGCTAACATAGGGAGCCATAATAAAGATCATAGCCGCTGTAATAAATGTAACAACGGCAGTCATTATCAGCTCGTCATAACTATTACGAATATCAATTACGAAAATCAAAGCAAGCAGAAAAGGGAAATAAAACATATGCTCACCCGCGCGCAACCCTTCCGCATAGCTGATGGCAAACAAATAAAGGTTTATGGTAATTATACCCAGCACTTTTGCAAAAAACAGCCTGCCGTCTTTATTCAAAAAGTAACTGACTGAAAGAAGAAGAATAGAGGTAAGGTTAATTGAAACACTTAGATACAAACCATGTAAACAGTTAAGCAAGGCTGAAATAAGGTTTACACCTATTCCAAAAAAAATAAATATAATCAGCCTTTGTATGTTTTTGTTCTCCTCGTGTCCCTTGCTTGGATCAATCCCATTATTTAAAATACCATAACAAAAAGATACTAATTTGTCTAATATGTTCGTTTTCATAACCCGGGATGAAATGTTTTAGTCCTTGAAACGCCTATAGAATGCAGATTATATAACGCCTTATTGATATACAAATTGTGATATGCATAACGAACAACCTAAAATATTATTCGCTTATTCTCCTGAGCTGGACAGTGATTTTCTGAAAGATTTATATGGAGAAGATTTGCAGCAGGCGGAAATGGTATTTGAGTCGTCGGTTCAGCAATTGCGCAATGAGCTTGTATTAGCCGGGGCCCGTTTTCATGACGGTGATACCGCAGGGTTGAAAAAAGTGGTTCATAAAATGAAGCCGCTGTTCGGGTATATAGGGCTGAATGAAATAATACCGGAGTTTGCAGCGTTTGAGGAAGTGTGCATGAAGGCAACCCATATTTCGGAAGCTGAAAAAGGATTTAATGATATAACAACCATAACAGAGCAGGCGATACAGAAAATTGAGAAAGAGATCAGGCGCCTGAAACAATTCAATACCCAATATCTATGAAGTATCAGAGCATTATTGTTGAAGACCTGCAGGTAGCTGCGGACTTCCTTAAAAGATTTTGTGAAAAATCAGGTGTAGTTGATGTTGTTCATCATTTTTTGAACGCTGAAGATGCATTGCTGTTCCTGAAAGACAATGTGGTTGACCTGATTTTCCTTGATGTTGAAATGCCCGGCGCCAGCGGCTTCGAGCTGCTTGATCAACTGCTGTATACCCCACAGGTAATTCTTACTACTTCTAAAACAGAATACGCGTATAGCGCGTTCCAGTATAACGTTACCGACTATCTTAAAAAACCTTTTACCTACCAACGCTTCCTGGAAGCGATCCAGAAAGTAAGTAAAAAAACAGAGCAGCAGAACGGCAACTCCGACCAGGATCATATGTTCATTAAATCGGACGGGAAGCTGATACGCCTGCACAACGACGATATTTTGTTCATTGAAAGCATGGGCGACTATGTGAAATTCATTACCCCTGTCAAAAAATACATTACACACAACACCATTAAAAACCTGGAGACCAAGGTGAATCCGCAGGTTTTTATGAAAGTGCACCGTTCCTATATCGTAAATTTTACCAAAATAAACGACATACAGGAAAATGTGCTTTTCATTAATGGTAACATGATCCCCATCAGCAAGACTCATAAATCGGGGGTTATGCAAAAGATAAACATTCTTTAGAACGCGGCTTTAAGCAGCATTTTATAGCTTTGTTGTTATCATAAGATAACTCTGCCACGCACCCATCTTCCATTCATTTTTCATTCACCGGCTGAATGATGCCGGAAATCGAAGAATATCCAACTCCCGGCGAATTAAGTTCCCGTGAGCGGAAATACGTTGCATCTTTGTACTGTCATCATTGATAATATCCATTCTACGAAAAACAATGATCCATCATTCCTGATCAACCCGACCCTATACCATTGAAAAACAAACGCCTGATGCAATCCAATCCTTAAAAAGCCATTACAGCAATAACCTTGAAAAAACCAACCCATCCAATACCATTGAAAAAAATAGCCATGAAAGCACGAAACACGAGATCGGTCAGTACCCTCCTTTAGTACCCCTCTATAATCCTGAGTCACTAACCTCTGACAAGATTTCAAATTATTAAGCCACGCACCCAGCGTGGCTTTTTTATGTTGGTTGAATTCACCACCGCCTGGCCCTGTTACAGCAGCAATACCTTGTCCTCTACTATGGCAAATATTTTATCCGTCCTGTTGCGGTGTATGCTTACCAGGCCTGTAAAACGG
Organism: Chitinophagaceae bacterium; assembly: GCA_019638595.1. Lineage (GTDB taxonomy): Bacteria > Bacteroidota > Bacteroidia > Chitinophagales > Chitinophagaceae > Agriterribacter. The sequence goes on along the minus strand of JAHBTJ010000034.1, from coordinate 38,064 downwards.
CTGAAAGCCGGAAGTATACACGAACGGTGGCTGAAATGGAAGCAGGGAAAAGATAGCTTTTGTTTCCCCGGCCCGCTTACACGAACACCGGGGTGTATATGTCCCGTAAATAAATATTTTCCTGCTAACGTTTTTCCAACAACCGGCTCATCTTCGTGCCGGAAAACAAAACCGCCTATCTCCAGTGTTTCGTGATGTACTTCAATACCGGTTGCTGTATACCATCCGGGATTGAGTATATCATGATTGCCTTTTACCAGTTGTACCTGCAGGTTGGGAAAATCATTCCTCCAACGGCTAAAGAGATCCATTTCCTTATTGGCATGACTATGGAACATATCTCCCACTACTATCAGCCTGGCCGGTTTGAAGAACTGCAGCAAATTTACCAGCCTCAACATATCTTCCTTAAATACCGTTTGAGGAATTCCTATTCCTGATTTCCGGAAGTGACCCGATTTACCCAAATGCAGATCGGCCACGATCAGCGACCTGTCTTCCTCCCAGTAAACAGCCCTGTGCGCGGAAAGCCAAAATGTATTACCGGCAATGATATGTTTTACAGGAGGCTGCATACTATCGTCAGCAAAAAATTAATGAAAATATTGTTCGGCAACAGCAATGGATTCGGGCTTTCCCACATCTATCAAAACACCGCCCGAATGATCATACCCTAATATCCTGTATTCTTTTGCCAGGCGAAGGTATACATCTACCAGCGAGAACTTTCCTTCTTCGGTCAACAATGGAAATATGGCAGCATCCATAATATGGATACCACTGAACGCCCTGGCAACCATATGTGCAGCAGGCACTGATATTCTTTCAGCGCCGGTTTGCACATTCTTCCAGCCACACAAAGCGTGTTCGTTATTGAACAAAAAGGCCCGGGAACTTTGCCTGTTGGTTACAGCCAGTGTAACCAAAGGTGCATGCTGCCTGTGAAACGTCAGCATTTCCTCCAGGTTAAGATCTGTAAGAATATCTGCATTTATTACTACAAAAGGATTACTGCCCGCCAGGAATGCAGCCGCGTTTTTCAATCCTCCTCCTGTTTCCAGCGGCTCACCCACTTCGTGAGAAATGGCAATATTGCAGCCAAATTGTTGTTGCTCTAAAAAGGTTATTACCTGCTCAGCAAAATGATGCACATTGATCACAAGATCGGTGATACCATTTTTTTTCAGGTACTCAATATTCCTTTGCAATAAAGGCTTTCCGTTTACCGGCGCCAATGCTTTAGGATGATGATCGGTCCAGGGTTTGAGGCGTGTGCCCAGTCCCGCTGCGAAGATCATTGCTTTTATAGTATGCCTGTTTTCCAAATTCTATATATTTTTTAGCAAGGTATTACCCGTTCACCCACTGCTTTGCCTCCTGCTCCAGGTGATGCACTATTACTTTAACTCCAAATTTTTCCTGCAGGTGTTTGGCAAGGCTATCGGCTGCAAATACACTCCGATGCTGCCCGCCGGTACATCCAAAGTTAACCGACAAGCTATCAAAGCCACGCCTGATATAATCTGCCACCGATATATCCACCAGCCCGTATACATACTGCAAAAAAGATGGCATTTCGCTTTTATGCAACAAAAATTCCTGTACCTCTTTATCGCGCCCCGTCAGCTTTTTATACGCTTCAAAACGGCCGGGGTTAAAAACGCCCCTGCAATCAAAAACAAAGCCGCCGCCATTGCTTCCTTTGTCTTCGGGTATGCCTTTGCGATATGAAAAGCTGTTAACGCTTACTACCAAAGGAGAATCGGGCCCGGCTTTTACGGTTTCGTACCTGGCAATGATGGAATTATCTACGATCTGCCACAATACCTTTTGCAATTCAGGCAGGCGTATAGGTATCTTTTTATTTTCAAGGAACCAGCGCAATTGTTTTAACGCAAAGGGGATGCTGGCAATAAAATGCGGCTTTCTTTCAAACAATCCCCTGAAGCCGTATGCTCCCAGCGTTTGTAGCATGCGTATCAGTACAAACCCGTCATAGCTGTCCAGGAAATCTTTCCTGTTAAGCCTGCCAGCCAGCAGATCGTTCACCGTATCGAAATAAAAATTCACGAGCTCTTCTTTCCATTCGTGCGGCAGCGCGGCACGCGCCTGCCACAGCATGGAAGCAACATCGTACTGCAACGCGCCCTGCATTCCTCCCTGGAAGTCTATAAAATAAACTTCTTCGTCTTTCACCATTATGTTACGGCTCTGGCAGTCGCGGTGCATAAAATAACGGGCTTCTTCCTGCATTAAATAACTGCTCAGCAGCTCAAAGTCATTTAGCAAGAGATTTTTATCGTACGGCAAATCCAGCGCGCGGATAAAATAATACAGGAAGTACAACAGGTCTGAATAAATAGCCTGCTTGTCGAAAGATTTTGTGGCGATGCAGTTATTATAGTCCAGTCCCTCACCGCCCTTTACCTGTAATTTTGCCAACTGCTCAAATGCTTTGCAGTATAATTGTTTAACCCTTTCGGTGTACCCTTCTTCTTTAATGATATCAAAAAGCGATACATCTCCAAAATCCGTCTGCAGGTACATGGTCTTTTCCTTATCGGCAACCAATATTTCCGGCACAGCCAGCTTTTTGCTGTAAAAATGCCTGGCAAACTCAATAAACGCGTTGTTTTCGGGAACGTTATTAGGGTTGTATGTAATTATAAAAGAAGAATCTTTTGTATGCGCGCGGAAATACTGCCGGTTGCTGCCCGCCTGCCGGAGCGTAACCACATCCAGCAAAGGTTTTGCCGACCAGTCCTCAAAAAAGTGTTTTATTTCCTTTAGTGTATCTGCCATAAAAGCATTTTTGCTATGATTTTTTTTACTTACGTTCTACACGCGCTGCTTTATTTTACTGTTAATATAATCCAGCACAGCGGCTATATTCAACGGAGAAAACCATTTTATATTTTCGTCGCGCCTGAACCAGGTCAATTGCCTTTTGGCGTACCGCCTGCTGTTCTTTTTGATTTCTTCTACCGCTTTGTTCAGTGTAAAGTTACCATTGATGTAATTAAAAATTTCCGTATAGCCCACGGTTTGCAACGCATTCAAATGACGGTATTCGTATAAACGCTTCGCTTCGTCCGGCAAACCCGATCGCATCATGCCGTCTACCCTGTTATTGATATTAAGGTACACTTCTTCTCGCGGCAGCTCAATGCCGATCTTAATAATATCAAAATCCCGGTTCTGTTTAGGGGAAGAGTGCAGTTCCAGTATTGATTTGCCCGATGACAGCTTAACTTCCAGCGCGCGCAGCATCCGTTGGGGATTTTGGGTTTCACCTTTTTGGTGAAATACAGGATCATGTTCTTCTATCATTTGTGCCAGCCACTGCATTCCTTTGTTTTCATACTCTTTTCTTATACCGGTCCTTATCTCTTCATCCACTTCGGGTATGCTGTCTATTCCATCGCAAAAAGCTTTTACATATAACCCTGTGCCTCCTGCCATTACCACTATATCCCGTTCCAAAAAAATTTCCTTCGCGGCATTCAGCGCGTATGTTTCAAATACACCGGCGTTCACCTCGCTGTGTATGGAATGGGTACTTATAAAATAATGCCTGATCCTTTGTAAGTCTTCATCCGGGGGTTTTGCCACGCCAATATTCAGCTCTTTATAGCATTGACGGGAATCGGCGGAAATAATTGCAGTATTATAGTATTCCGCAAGCTTTAACGATAAATTTGTTTTGCCTGATGCAGTAGGACCAACTATTACAATACAGGTTTTAAAGCCAGGCATTGGATATAATGTATGATAACTTGGTTGTACACTAAAAAAGGGAAAGCTTACCCCGGTTACTCTTCTTCATTTCCATCGCCCGGTGAAACCTCGTCTTCCAGCCCTTCATCGCTCTCTTTATCGCCTCCCTCGGTACTAAAGCCTTCCACCCCTTTTGTAAGATCATATTTTTCCTCCACGTCTACAAAACGGTCTCCCAGCATACTTTTAGTGCCATACTGGCTTGGGGCGATACCTTCGCTGCGTATAGTTGCAGGATAAGTCAATTTTGAATTTTCCTCTTTGGAAACATTAATAAGCTCTACCAGGAAGGTCCAGCCTTTTACAAAATCGTACGTATAGATGAACTTTTCATTGGGATTTCTTATCTCCGACCCAATGCTGGTATCAGCCATTATCAACGGCTCCGCCTTATACACTTTATTGTATTTTTCCACACTGATCTCTCTTCCCCGCGCCCAGTTATCGTTACTGCGATAAAAAGTAGCCTGGTGCTTACTGTCGAACTCAAAGCTTTTTAAAATTGCCAGGTGCAGATCAAAAAACGATTGCGTATGCTTTATAGCTATATCCCGGTATATGCTGTCGTCCTCCTCAAAATATACCCTGAACTTTAAAATGGCCATGTGTATCGTTTAAAAGTTGAAAATTCCTGAAAAATTTTTCAAATTTAATATAATTCCGGCAGTTATATATGCAAATGCTTACACATCAATTTATTTAACAGGTTCAAGATTGAACGCTTTGGCGGTTTTGAGCATAAAGTCGTAAGCTGCGTCATAATTGTTCTCTATTTCGCCGTCCAGTATCGCATCTCTGATCGCATTTTTTATATCGCCCACCTGTTTACATGGAGGCAACCCAAATATCTCCATGATCATTTCGCCTGTAACAGGAGGTTGCCAGTTCCGTATCCGGTCGCTTTCTTCAACAGCCTCCAGGCGATAGCGAACCATTTCGAAATTATCGAGGTAACGTTTAACTTTTTGCTTATTCTTTGAGGTTATATCGGCCTTACACAGGGTCATCAATGCATCAATATCATCTCCTGCATCAAATAATAACCTGCGGATGGCGGAATCGGTAATATTTTCTTTTGTGAGGCTGATGGGGCGTAAATGAAGCTCTACCAGCTTTTTTACAAACCGCATTTTATGATCCATTGGTAAGCGGAAGCGGGCAAATATTTTAGGCACCATCCGCCCTCCTACTACTTCATGCCCGTGAAACGTCCATCCATGCCCTTCTTCAAAACGTTTGGTAGCGGGCTTGCCAATATCGTGCAACAGGGCTGCCCAGCGCAGCCACAGATCGTCTGTATTTTCAGCAATGTTATCCACCACCTGCAGGGTGTGATAGAAATTATCTTTATGCCCCATTCCGTCTTTATATTCAGCCCCTGCCAGGTCAATCATTTGCGGAAAGATGATATGTAGCAAGCCCGACTGGTACAGCAGGTCGAGCCCGACAGACGGCTTTTTACTGAGCAGTATCTTATTCAATTCATCGGTTATACGCTCCTGCGAGATGATGTGTATCCGTTCGATATTGTTTTGAATGCCCTGCCATGTATGCTCTTCAATAAAAAAACGGAGCTGCGAGGCAAACCGGATGGCGCGCATCATTCTTAAAGGATCGTCGCTGAATGTTTGGTCAGGATCCAGCGGGGTACGTATCATCTTCGCTTCCAGCGCCTGTATACCTTCAAACGGATCTATCAGCGCTCCATAGTTGTTGGGGTTAAGGCTGATGGCCAGGGCGTTGATGGTAAAATCCCTTCGTTGCTGGTCATCTTCTAAAGTGCCGGGCGTTACCTCCGGCTTACGGGAGTGATAGCGATAGCTTTCTTTGCGGGCGCCCACAAATTCAATATCAAGATCATCCACCTTTATATGTGCTGTACCAAAATTTTTAAAAAAAGAAACCCTGGGTTGCGGATGGAACAAGCGGGCGGTAGCATGTGCCAGCTCAATACCATCGCCCAAACAAACAATATCCACATCGGCGGTTTCGCGCCCAAGTATCTTATCTCTTACAAAACCTCCTATAATGTAGCATTCTGTTTCCAGTTGCGCCGCGGCATGGGCAATTTTTGCAAAAATAAAACGCTCCTTTTCTGAACAATCAATAAACATAGGCGGCAAAAATAAGAAACGTTTACGCGGAAAAGAAGCGTGAAACGTTCAGGGCATATTCCCAATTTTCGCTTCATAGGTTCTTGGGATATCTCCCTAAAAACAAATTGCCGGTCTTTTACAGCCCGGCAATTTGTTTTATAAGAAAAATATAATGATAAACCTACACGAAGAATTAATTAAGACGCTGTGCGTAAATACGAATTATTTAATCCAAAACTATTATCCCTGTTCCTGAAGCCCGAGCGGATACGGCTGAGGCTTTCTTTGGTTATGCCGAGGAACGAAGCGAGGTACGTTAAAGGAATACGCTGTAACGCTTCCGGCTGCTTTTGCGTGAAATAATGGTACCGGTCTGCAGCTTCCATAAAACGTGTGGCAAACAGGTTTTCCTGCATTTCCATGATGAACACGCTCATAATGGTGCGATGCAGCTTGTCTATAGCAGCATATTCGCGGCTCAGTTGCAAAAGATCGTTATAGGGTATTACACCAATAACAGACTCTTCCAGGATGTGCATCGTTTCTTTTGCCGGAGTATTAAACAAAATGCTGTGCAGCGAAGAAATGATATGATCATCGTAACCAAGCCAGGTGGTGTGCTCTTTTTGCGTGGTTTTGTGAAAAAGCCTGAAAGCGCCTTTCACGATCACAAAAATGTCTCCGCAAAACTGGTCCTGTTCAAATACATGCTCATTCTTCCTGTACTCCCTTAATGTAATAATACCCTGCAGCGCCTGTGCACTGGTTTCATCTAACGGTGCATACTGCTGGCAAATGGATATTACCTTCTCCATTGTTTGGGGTTCAATTAATGATAGTTTTTTCACGTGGGTAGAAATTATTTTCGATAAAATTTTGAATTATCATACATTAAACGGGTTACCAGACCTATTATTATAAGTTTATTGTTTTTTGGTCGTGGTTTACCGTATGCTAATCGAAAAGTTTCAATACATGGCTTTCCCGCATCTAATAACAAGATGATGAGGCAATTAGGGATAGGAAAAATTAATATGAAATATGATTTGAGATACAGCAGCTTATACCTGCTTCAGGCGGTGGATGACCTGGATGGGATCAGCCGCTTTAAAAATAGTAGTGCCGGTAACCAATGCATGTGCGCCCGCCTGTACTACAACAGGCGCGTTCGCTTCAGTGATGCCGCCATCTACCTCAATAATCGTATTGAGCTTCAACTGATCTATACGTTGCCGTAAGGCTTGTATTTTAACCAATGAGTGAGGAATAAAATCCTGACCACCAAAACCGGGATTAACAGTCATGATCAGCACAATATCCAGGTCGGCCAGTACGTCCTGCAGCACCTGTACAGGCGTGTGGGGATTAATGGCTACACCCGCTTTCATGCCCAGGTTTTTAATTTGCTGAATATTGCGGTGCAGGTGCGGACAAGCTTCATAATGTACCGTAAGATGGTCGGCTCCGGCCAGCTTAAAATCCGCTGCATATTTGCCGGGTTCTTCTATCATCAGGTGAACGTCAAAAGGCTTTTGACTGGCTTCTCTCAATTTGGCAATTACAGGTAAACCAAAGCTGATATTGGGAACAAAACGTCCGTCCATCACATCCAGGTGATACCAGTCTGCCTCACTTGCGTTCAGCATATCACACTCATCCTGCAAACGGAGAAAATTACTGGCTAATAAAGAAGGGGCTATAATTGGCATGCGACGAAGATAGGAAATTTGAGATTCGAGATTTGAGATTTGCTGACGGCTGATAGACTGGTGGCTGACGGCTAAAAGCTTTCCGTCATTTCTCTGTCAGTTTTCGGCTTTCGTAAATGCAATTCCTTTCTGCGATAATAAAATCGTTTTACTATGGTGTATCTTTGCAGCCGAATTGATCGCCTGCCATAGAATTTTTCCAACAATATTTAAGGAAACGACCCGTTTATTGCCATAAACATATTGGTTATAAGTGAGTTATGTTTAAAATATAAAAAATGCATACTACAGATATTTGTATTATAGGCGCCGGCCCGGTTGGGTTGTTCGCAGTTTTTGAAGCCGGGCTGCTAAAGCTCCGCTGTCATGTTATGGACGTACTGCCACAGGTAGGCGGCCAGCTTTCTGAAATATACCCGCAAAAGCCTATATATGATATTCCTGGCTTTCCGAGCGTGAACGCCCAGGAACTGGTGAATAACCTGATGCAGCAAATCTCTCCCTTTAAACCTGAATTTACACTGGGTGAAAGGGTGGAAGAGCTTGATCGCCTGGATGATGGCTCCTTCATAGTAACTACCAATGAAGGAACAAAAGTTCATTGTAAGGCGGTAGTAATTGCGGCCGGACTGGGTTGCTTTGAACCACGTAAACCGGCCATTGAAAGACTGGAGGATTTTGAAGGCAGGGGCGTTTCGTATATGGTAAAAAACCCGGAACATTTCAGGAATAAAAAAGTAGTATTAGCAGGTGGGGGCGATTCTGCATTAGACTGGACATTGTACCTGGCCAATATTGCCGAAAAAGTAACATTGATACACCGGGGAGACAGCTTCAGGGGCGCTCCTGATTCTGCTGAAAAAGTGGTGCGCATGGCTGAAGAGGGTAAAATTAACCTGTTGCTTAAATCAAACATTACAAAAATTGACGGCAACGGACATTTGAAAGAAGTACTGGTTACCGGTCATGATAAAATAACGAACTCCATTCATGCAGATCACCTGATACCGCTGTTCGGCTTGAGTCCTAAGCTTGGCCCTATAGCCAACTGGGGGTTGAATATTGATAAATCTGCTATTGAGGTAAATACTTATGACTACTCCACCAATATAGAAGGCATTTATGCCATAGGCGACATCAATACCTATCCCGGCAAGCTGAAACTGATTCTTTGCGGCTTTCACGAGGCGGCTTTAATGGCGCACAGCGCGTTTAAATACATTTATCCCGATAAACACCTGAGCTTTAAGTATACTACGGTGAATGGGGTGAATGCTTTTTAAAGTTTGTGGTTTATTGTTTGTTGTTTATGATTTTTGCCTTAACATCAAACGTCAAACTATAAACTTCAAATTTCAAATCTGCGAATGGACTTTATTAATATAACAGTTGAAAACAGGAATGGCGACAGGCAGCAACTGGAGCTGCCTACAGATATGGGGCTAAGCCTTATGGAAGCATTAAAGGCGAGCGAATACAATATACTGGCTACCTGCGGTGGCATGGCGCTCTGCGCAACCTGTCATGTGGAAGTGCTGGAAGGAGGCGAAAAGCTGGGCTCTATGTCTGATGCGGAACTGGATATGCTGGATACTTTACCCGATGCCGGCCCGGACAGCAGGCTTGCCTGCCAGTTGCGCATCAACGATGCCATGCATGAGGCTGTGTTTAAGATAAGGGGGGAAGAGGAATAAGCAGCATCATACGAACAGGTTACCTTCGCCGGTTTATTAATGCTAATGCGCTTCCAGCCAGTTCTCACCCTCCCCTACTTCCGCAACAACCGGCACCTCACTGGGCAAAGGCATGGCGGTTTGCATACTCTCTATAATTAAAGCTTTCAATTCTTCAGCTTCGGCTTTAAGCGCATCAAATATCAACTCATCATGTACCTGCAGTATCATTTTGCTTTGCATGTTCGCTTTTCTCATTGCCGTATGCACCTTACGCATAGCCAGCTTGATCATATCGGCGGCGCTGCCCTGTATGGGTGAATTGATGGCGTTTCGTTCAGCAAATCCGCGCACGGTAAAATTGGATGAATTAATATCCCGCAGCCAGCGCTTCCGTCCCATCAACGTTTGCACATACCCGTGCTCACGGGCAAAGTTGATCGTATTGTCCATATAACGCGAAATAGAAGCGAATTCCTTTTTGTAATTGTCAATAATCTCCTTAGCCTCTGTACGGCTTATTCCCAGGTTATCAGCCAAACCAAATGCCCCTTGCCCGTATATGATACCAAAGTTTACGCTTTTGGCCTTATACCGTTGCTCTTTGGTAACATCCGCTTCGGCTATGTTATATACTTTAGCCGCCGTAGCTGCATGAATGTCTTTACCATGCCTGAAGGCATCGCACATAGCCGGGTCGCCACTGATGGCGGCAACAATTCTCAGCTCAATCTGCGAATAGTCGGCCGACAACAAAATATGGTCTTTATCCCGGGGTATAAATGCTTTTCGTATCTCGCGACCTTTTGCCGTTCTTACCGGGATATTCTGCAGGTTTGGATTGTTACTCGCTAACCTCCCGGTTACGGCCACTGCCTGCCCGTAAGTGGTATGTACCCGTCCTGTTTTTTTGTTTACCATTAACGGTAAAGCATCTATGTAGGTAGACTTCAGCTTGGTAAGCTCCCGGAAAGTGAGAATATCTTCCACTATTTTATTTTGATGCGAAAGCTTTAGCAATACATCCTCACCGGTAGCGTATTGCCCGGTTTTTGTTTTTTTAGCTTTGGGGTCTAACTGCAATTTTTCAAATAACACTTCACCCAATTGTTTGGGTGATGCCAGGTTGAAACGCACACCTGCCTGCTTATATACATTCTCCTCCGCCTCTTTGGCTTCTTTCTCCAGTTCCAGCGAGTATTGCTTCAGGAAATCTGTATCTACTCTCACTCCTTCATATTCCATATCGGCTAATACCTTTACCAGCGGATTCTCTACTTCATAAAAAACCTGCTCTACCGATTTTGCTTTTAGCTCCGGCAACAATATATGCTTTAGCTGTAATGTTATATCCGCATCTTCCGCAGCATATTCCGTGATTTTATCCAGCTCTACATCACGCATATTGCCCTGCGTCTTTCCCTTTTTGCCAATAAGCTCCTCAATATGCACAGGCTCATAACCAAGATACTGGGCGCTCAGCATATCCATTCCTCTTTTTCCATCGGGCTCCACCACATAATGAGCCAGCATGGTATCAAACAACCCGCCCGCTATTTCAACGCCATACCATTTCAGCACCAGCATGTCAAACTTTATGTTCTGTCCAACCCATGTTACAGAAGGATCATTAAATACCGGGATTAATTGTTGCAGGATGCGGAGCGTTTTGTCTTTTTCAGGCGGGCAGGGAATATAGTACGCTTCGCCGGGCACCCACGCAAAACTCATTCCCACCAGTTCTGTGTCGTTGGCATCCAGCCCCGTTGTTTCCGTATCAAAGCAAATTTCTTTCTGCGCTTTCAATTGCTGCACGAACGTTACCAGGTCCTTTTCTTCAGTAATGGCTTTATAAGTATGTGGTGTATTATGAATGTTTCTCGCGGCAGATACAACGGCGGCCGCTTCTGCTTCTTCAACCGGTTCACCTGCCTGTTCCGCCACAGGTCTTGATTGCTTTTTAGGCGCCGGCTGCACCACCGTATTGCCGAACAAATCAGTCTGTATTACGGTACCTGCTGTTTTTTCTGCCGTATTTCTTGCCGCTACGGAAATGGCTTCACCCAGCAGGCGTTGTGCAATGGTCCTGAATTCAAGCTCAGTAAAAATTTCCTTCAATAATTCTTTGTTCCATTCTTTCAGCTTAAAATCCTCTTCATGAAATTCAACAGGCACATTCGTAATGATGGTAGCCAATTTTTTGCTCATCACAGCAGTTTCTCTGCCATTCCTTATTTTTTCACCTAATGCCCCTTTAATACCATCCGCTTTTTCCAAAATATTTTCAAGCGTTCCATATTCCGCCAACAGTTTGGCCGCCGTTTTTTCGCCTACTCCCGCTATACCCGGGATGTTATCCACCGCATCTCCCATCAGCCCCAATACATCTATTACCTGGTCTACACTTTTAATATTCCATTTGGCACATACTTCCTCGGGGCCCATTATTTCTACATCTCCGCCCTGGTAGCCGGGCTTGTATATTTTAATAGTGTCGCTTACCAATTGCCCATAATCTTTATCCGGTGTCACCATAAACACTTCATATCCTTCCACCGCCGCTTTTTTACTTAATGTTCCAATAATATCATCCGCCTCATACCCATCCATTTCAATAACCGGAATATTAAACCCTTTGATGATCTTTTTAATATCGGGCAGCGCGCTTAACAGGTCTTCAGGCGCCTCCTGGCGGTTGGCTTTATAGTCGGCAAAATCCGTATGTCTTTCGGTGGGTGCGGCCGTATCGAAGCATACAGCCATGTGAGAAGGCTTCTGGTTATTCATCAACTCCACCAAAGTATTGGTAAAGCCAAACTGCGCGTTGGTATTATATCCTTTTGATGTGATCCTGGGATTGCGTATCAATGCGTAGTAAGCGCGGAAAACCAACGCCATCGCATCCAGCAAAAAAAGTCTTTTATCCATAGCCGCTAAGGTAGGTATTTGACAGGAACAGCATAAGCTTTATGCAGTTATAATTTGCCTTGAAAGGTTCTGCTTATAATGCAAAGTCTGCCAATACCGGAATATGGTCGCTTAAGGCAAAGCCCTTAGGGTCTTCATTATTTACACGGAAATTACCTTCAAACAAAGGCATGTGACTTTTTATTTGTTTAGAAAGCGTTCCCATCGCATATATATAGTCAATCCGCTCGCGGGGTTTAATTGAATCGCAGGTGTATCCATTGCCTGTGCCTTTTACATTAAATGTGTCAACTAACCCGGCATTATTTAAATTTTTATACTCCTGCGTGCCAGGCGTATGATTCAAATCCCCCTGAAGCAAAACAGAATCGGAACCGTTTGCGAGATCATATTTTACAGAAGCTATGATCTCTTTGATCTCCGCCAATCTCAGGCGGGTATCATTCTCTTCTTTGGTGAAAGGCCAAAGATGGGCAGAATGAACAGTGATCACTTTTCCATCAGGCAATCGCAGCTTCGCTTTACCCCAATGCCGCGTAAATAATTCTTTAGGATCATTGCGGTCCTTATTTTGGAAAGGCCTGTTTTCAGCACTTATAATTTCATAAGTAGTTAAAACAGCGCCCGGAAAACCTCCGGGAAAATAGGCATAGTTCAAATCCAGCATTTTTGCCATTTTCGCTACTACCTCCTCACCCGGACCTTCGGAAAAGTTAATAATATTGGGTTTATACAATGCCAGCTCCAGCATGATCCGCTGAGGAATTTGTCCCATATCCCTGGCGGCTTTAACTAAATCACTATTTTCACCCGGAGGCAACTCCCTTCCATTAATGCCCTTATAGCCTATACAGCCATTAAAAATATTGTACGTAATTGACCTTACCCTTTTTTCATCACTACCACCATTCTCCTTCTCAGCCCGTCCAGCCTGGCTGTTACCGGCATACAACGAAGACACATCAAAAGGAAGTAAGCCCAGCCCAAGAAGGGATAAAGAGGATTGTTTTAAAAAAGCTTTTCTTGTAACCTGACCATGAGCGTTAACCTGAGTAGTACTTTTATTCCCCGACATTGTATTGAATGATTTTAAAATGGTATGACTGCCTGACACGAACTATTTAAACAGATTTTATATAAATGGTGAAATTACATAATATTGGCTATCTGTCGCAATATTGGCAACCTTCAAGATTCTTTCCAATATCTGATCACTTGCCGGTAATGGGAGCGCCTTCAGCAAAATTTCAGCACGATCAAATTCTCCTCGGGGTTACGCTAAAAACATCTGTTAAAACCTGTTCCCGATAAAATGAGGCAACATTTTTCTCCAGGTAGGCCAATCGTGTGTTATATCTTCTCCCCAAACATCCAGTTCATGCCAGATGCCCTTATTCCATAACACTTCAGAAAATCTTCGGTTGGCCTGAGGGTCTTCATATGCTCCGCTACCCGTAGCAATAATTATTTTTCCATTGCGGATATGGTTTAAATACCATTCATCTGTAAGGTTGGGAATATAATGAACAGGTGAGTTGTAGTATACCTGCTCATCATAATAACCCTTTGTATATTCTGTAAGATCATACACGCCGCTCATGGCAATAACACCATTCAACAGATCCGGGCGTTTCAAAAATAAATTCATGGAATGCAACGCGCCGAATGACGCACCGCTGATAATGACAGGTGTATCCCACGACGTACTGTTTTTAATAAAAGGAATGACTTCGTTAAAAACATATTCGTTAAACTGGTTTTGCCGGATGGCTTTATGGGCTCCTTCCATGTTATTATTCATCCAGCTTTCGGTATTGATGCTGTTGATGGAGAAAACTTTTATCTTCCCTTCTTCAATAAAAGGCGCCAGTGAATCAATAAGCTGAAACCGCTCGTACTCCAGATAATCCGCTGCAGCGGTTGGTACCAGCAGCAATGCAAAGCCGTAATGCCCGTAAGTTACTATAGGCATTTCCTTTTCCAAAGCCGGGCTGTGCCATGAAGTGATGTGTCGTTCCATAAAAAAATTAAATTAGAGCAGCCTCTCCCGGCCTCTCCAAAGGAGAGGTGACCTATGCATAAGGCCAGCTTTTCAAAGAGTGATTATTAAATTATAACCTTTCCCTTCATTTTCAAATTTTCAAATTAATTAGTTTTCAAATTATTACTCCAGCATCCCCTCCTTTATCTCGCCCCACAGATCCCTGTAGCATTGAGCGGCATAGCTGCCCGGCGCAAATGCCTCCAGCGGTGCGCGATGTACGCCCATCTTCTCTACATCGGAAAGATAAGGTATATAGTTGCCAAAAAACTTTTTGTCTTTGTACAAAGTTTCCATTATTTCGTTGTGCATATTTTTACGCAGATCGGCCATTGTAAAAAAGCACATCATCTTCGACGCATCCAGCTCCTTCTCTTTAAAATAATCTTTCACCATATTGTAAGTACGAATGGAAAGCGTGGTAGGTATTACCGGCATTAAAACGATATCGGCCGCATGAAATACATTTTCTGAAAGCACGGAAAACCCCGGCGGGCAATCCATAAATATAAAATCATACTCCGCCGCAAAGGCGCTGATAATGGTTTTGATCCTCTTTTTTGAAGATTTCATTTCCTCCACCATAATATCGAAGCTTTTAGCGGAAACATCGGCAGGAATAATATCAAGATTTTCATAGCCGGTTGACATTACCGCCTCCTCTATATCTGCGCCTTTTTCAATCAGCTTCCTTATACCGCCTTTGGGTTTGGCCTTTACCTGGTAATAAAAACTGGCTGAACCCTGCGGATCAATATCCCATAACAATGTCTTGTACCCGTCTTTTGCAGCCAGGTAAGCAAAATTTACGCAGGAGGCTGTTTTTCCCACCCCGCCTTTCAAATTGTATAGCGCTATTGATACCATACAATGAATATATAAATAATTTATTATTGAAGGAGAATTATATATTCCATGCAAAAATGCTGCAGATTGATCTGTATATCTGCAGGGGCCGGACAGTCTGCTGCCGGGAATCCGTCAATCCGCCTGTAGATAACAGTTATTTTTTCATTTCCTCCAGCTTCTTCTGCATCGTAAACATTTCATCTCTTAGCCTGGCAGCTTCCATAAAATCAAGATCCCTTGCAGCCTTCTCCATTTCCTTTTTAATTTTTGAAATGGCTTTCTCCATTTTAGGAACGGTCTGGTATTCTTCCTGGTCCTCGGCGGCAACCGTTACCATATCTTCATCCGGCGCCAACGCATAGGGCTTACTGGTATCATAACCTTTGATATCAAGCACCGATGTTTGTGCAAATACCTGCTCTTTTGATTTTTTAACGGTACGGGGAGTAATATTATGCTCAATATTGTATGCGATCTGCTTTTCCCTGCGCCTGTTGGTCTCATCTATTGTGCGCTGCATACTTTCCGTTATTTTATCAGCATAAAAAATAACCAACCCGTCAACATTTCTCGCGGCGCGGCCGGCGGTTTGCGTAAGCGAACGTTCATTCCGCAAAAAACCTTCCTTATCCGCATCCAGTATAGCCACCAGCGATACTTCCGGAAGATCCAGTCCTTCCCGCAGCAGGTTCACTCCCACCAGCACGTCAATTTCACCCAGGCGCAACTGCCGCAGTATCTCAACCCTTTCTAAAGTATCTACTTCGCTGTGTATATATTTTGATTTGATATTGATACGGTGGAGATATTTGTCCATTTCTTCGGCCATACGTTTGGTTAAGGTTGTCACCAGCACGCGATCGCCTTTTTTGATCCGCCTGTCTATTTCGTCGAGCAGGTCGTCAATCTGGTTCACGCTGGGCCGTATTTCTATCGGCGGATCCAGCAATCCTGTAGGCCGTACTACCTGCTCCACCACCACACCTCCTGTCTTTTCCAATTCATATTCGCCCGGGGTGGCAGATACATAAATGGTTTGGTTGAGCATGGTTTCAAACTCATGAAAATTCAGGGGACGATTGTCCAATGCAGAAGGTAACCTGAACCCATAATCTACGAGTATCAGTTTCCTGCTCCTGTCGCCGCCGTACATGCCGCTTACCTGCGGAATGGTTTGATGGCTTTCATCAATTACACACAAAAAATCACCGGGAAAATAATCAAGCAAACAAAACGGGCGCGTGCCCGGCTCGCGCCTGTCAAAAAACCTGGAATAGTTTTCTATACCATTGCAATAACCAAGCTCCCGTATCATCTCCATATCATAATTCACTCTTTCATTCAGCCGCTGCGCTTCTATATACTTACCTGTTGTTTTAAAATACTCCACCTGCCTGCTCATCTCATCCTGTATTTCTGCCATTACCTGCTGCAGCATATCTTTGGGAGCCAGGTATAAATTCGCGGGAAAGATGGCCGCATTCTCAACCGGCGCTATTCGTTTTCCAGAGCTGATCTCCAGTGTATCTATAGATTCAATTTCATCTCCAAAAAAACTCACCCGGTAGCCATAGTCCATATAAGGGAGGTTGATATCCACCGTATCGCCTTTTACACGAAAAGTACCGCGTGTAAAATCGCCCTGGCTGCGCGAATAAAGCGAGTTGACAAGAGAATGCAGAAAACCCTGTCGGCTGATGACCTGTCCCTGGTGAACGCGAATTACTCCATTGGCAAATTCAGTCGGGTTACCAATACCATAAATACAGCTTACAGACGCCACTACAATAATATCGCGCCTGCCGCTTAACAATTGAGCCGTAGCCTGCAAACGCAGCTTGTCGAGCTCTTCGTTTATGGCAAGATCTTTTTCTATATAAGTATCACTCACCGGCAGGTAGGCCTCCGGCTGGTAATAATCGTAGTACGAAACAAAATACCCTACCGCGTTCTCCGGGAAAAATTGCTTAAATTCTCCATACAGTTGTGCTACCAGGGTTTTGTTGTGCGTAAGCACCAGCGTTGGGCGTTGTACGTTTTGTATTACATTGGCAATGGTAAATGTTTTACCGGAGCCGGTAACGCCCAGCAGCGTCTGATCTTTTTCACCCTGCAGTATCCCTTCGGTCAGTTGACGGATAGCTTCCGGCTGATCGCCTGCGGGTGTATATGATGAGTGAATTTTAAAAGGCATAAGACTGTAAAATTAAGAAAATATCGGCAGGCGTACTCCTTGTGGAGCTACTATACGCAGGTTGATTTATTCTTTCCAATGCCTTGTTGCTCATGGCAGGAGAGTACACCATGAAGGTTTTGTTACCACGACCAAACTTATCTCTCATTTTCCCTGGCTGAAAACTATAGCTTAGAAAATCAAAGCTGATATTTTCATATTCCTCTTTTCTTTGGTAGTTCCTGCAATACACAATCTTTGTCTTTTCAGGATGCAGTTCCAGTTCATACTCCTGCATCCGCTCTTTCAGCTTTTCCAATAACTGTTCCGCTTCTGCTTTACTGCTGCAATGGATCACTATATCATCCGCATACCTTTCAAATGGATTTTTGGAGATTTACCGCTTCCATCCATTTATCAAAACCGTGATGCAGGTAAATGTTGGCAAGCAGCGGACTGGCTACTCCTCCTTGTGGTGTGCCTTTTGTTCTCGTCTTAATGCTTCCGTCCTCCTGTTCCACTCCTGCCTTTAGCCATCGTTCCACATACAGCATCACTCATTTTTCCTGCGTATGCTCTTGCAGTAATTCCAGCATAATGCTATGGCTGATGTTTTGATGAACAATAGGCGATCAGGATAATCGGGTCTGTCCGGGTCGGCAGGACTGATGCTGCGGCTTTCGAACACCGCACCGTTGATGTATTGGGTAGTAGCTTATCTGTAATGAATAGCCTCATTTATCCGCCTGCCGCAGAGTTCTGCTAACGCACTTGGCCTGGAGGAGAAAACTGCGGAGAACGAAAGCACCGAGGGGTGGTTTACAGCCTCCGCTTGCACAGCGACTATGGTAGACCTACTACCATCTTCTATACAACTTCCACGGCATACCTTGCACTATATGGGGGATAGCTAGAGTCCGTTAACTCAGTTTTCAAAATTATTAATATAATGCCGCCAGTAAACAGAATCATTATATTTACCTGTCGAGTTAATCCATTCAGTCCTGGAACCAATGCCCAGTAGCGGAGTGGCATCCTTTTGAGTTATTGCATATAGCAGTACATTTGCATACCAATCTTTTGTAGAATCACTCAACACATTTGTAAGGCTCTCCACCAATTCTTTTTTTTGATACCTTTTTTTTAACCGATCGACGTTACAAGATTTAATAAAAATTTGCATTTTCGGAAGCTGTAACTTATTATTATCCAAAGTTGTAACTCCTACTTTTGAAATGATAAAATCCAGATCGTTATTAGAAATTTTTCTAACGAAAGAACTTGGCTTGATTTGAGACTGTGAATCAATAGTCAACAAAAAAAGCATAATGGAAATAAGAGAAACTTTAGTAGTGTACATTTATTCTTTTTTTTCTGGTTTCGGAATTGCCCGATACATTTGTTTATAATAATCCACAACCTTCATATTATTTAGATCACCAAGCACTGCGTTTTTGGCCATCTCAAGTACAGTACTCTTCATCTCTTTTTCAGACATTTTGTTATTCCTAAATTCTTGAACTACATTAACAACACTAATATCATTATTTTGTGTTAGCCCTAAATCTAGTGCAACATTTACTTGAGCAATAATTCCATCGCTCTCAATTGCTAACAATTTGTCTGCATATTCATTTTCGGAAATTTTTCCAGACCTTGCATCTTTGTTAATTTGAACGATATTTTCAGCATTAGCGGCATTATTTAATTCGTGAGCATAATCTTGAATAGCTTGCTCCATATTACCGTCTTTATTGAGCGAAATTTTAGGATCTTTTGACATGGTAGTTTGTGAAAAATCTCCCTTTGAGACTTTATCATGGAAGTTCTTATCTGTGATTCCAGCTTTTCTTTCAAGGTTTTGTATTGTTTTTGATTGTCTCGCAACCTCTCGCATCTTACCCAAATCAAATTCAAATGGCTCCTTTCCGTCAAGATCAATGAACCTCACCGGATTATCAAATGCAAATACATACGGACTCCAATTGGGAAATTTATCCGCCATTGGATCCACCGCATGCCACCTCCCGATTTGCGCATCATACATTCTTGCTCCATAATCCAACCACTCCAACCCGCTACCATCAGAGAACTCTTTCCTCTGCTCCTCCTTACCATTATACTTGTATTTATTTTCAGGATTTCCGAACGCCAGTGCCTTGCTGGATATTCCTGCCATGGTAAGCCCGAACGGGTAATAGTGTGATTCTTCGAGTATAGCACCCCTGGTGTGCACTACCTGTAAGTTGTCAAAGAACATCCCTCCTTCGTCGGGACAGGCTACCCGCGCTACACTGGTTGCTCATCGTGCTTTACAGGGTAAACTGCAATATACATATATCCGTTCTTGGGTGCTGCAATGCCGGATAATTGGTGTGATTTTACCACATCTTTATCACCTATGGGGTCAAGACCCCGCCCGAACGACGTTCAGGTCGGGCGGGCACTGCCTACACTTTTAAACTGCTCGTCGAAAAAGATATAGTTGATAAATGCCCTGGGTTTGGCGGAACTGTTGGGCACTTCATCCAACTGGTCATCGAACAAAGACAGAATGCCACCGTGGGTAGCCGCTGCTGTGCCTCCTGTAGGTCCACCCAGTAAACCGGTCAATATGCTGTTGTGCTTTTAAATGGAATAACTTCATATTGCTTAACTCTGAAACAATCAACTCGTCAGCTTTTTAGAGGCGAGTTGGTTTTATTTAATTAGAGAAAAATGAAGAGCTACGGTAAATTTATATCTTCTTGACTTCTTTGTTGAACACCAGAGTAGCATAGATTATTTGCATTTAAGTCGTAGCAACAACCATTTTTATATTTCACTTTTATGGTTTTATTATCCAGATCAAAGGCAGAAACAAAATTGCTATATACTAATCTGGCTACAGATACTTGCTTCTTCTTCCCTTTTATGGAGATTGAAGCAAGTAAACAACTGGTAGCTTTATTTGCATTTCCATCAGGGACTAATCGAAGTATTTTTTCCTTTTGCCATACTTGATAATTGAATTTAAAGTGAGGCTTTATTTTAATTCTTCCAAAGTTAGATACATAGTAATTTTCAGCAGTTTTTATAATTTTCCACTTTTCACCTGGCATTGACAGAATGGAAAGGTTCAAAGCTGCCGGGGGATTCTTTTTATTCACCTTTGGACTTCCAATTTTTTTCCAGAGATAATTATTAAATACTATGCCTTCTACTTTATCAGACTGTTTAGAATTTCGTTTGTTGTGTTCCCACCTAAATTGATGATGGTGAAATATTTTTCCTCTCATACATGCTGATATTGCACTTCCGGAAAGTCCTGTTTTGTTTGAAGCTTCTTTTATCGAATTGTAACTTGCTACCAGTTTTCCTTCAATAGTAAGCTGTCTGACCTTTATTTTTGAGTTTAAGAGATAAGGCTTATTTCTCTTTAAAGCAATACTTTTTTGGGTTTTTCCACTATGGGTCGTTAATGCTAGATTTCGGTAGCTAATATTTCTGCCGTTGTTGTCTATGTAGGTAACTACTTGAGTTTTATCATTTAAATCAAATTCCTTTACGAAAGTAATATAGACTAACCGAGCTGTGCTAGTAGAAAAGTTTTTCCCTCCTTTTTTTAATGTAATGCCAACAGAATAGGTAAAATCTTTTTTCCTTTCATTTGCTGATGTTCTGATGTACTGCCTCCTGATTAATTCTTTTGTATAGTATCCTGAATTAACTCCGCAATTTCTCCACCTTCTTAATGACTTTACCCTTCCATAGGATGATATTTCATATTCACCTTCGTATCCTGGGAGATCAAGCCATATTTCTCCCATAAGGTCGCGCAATTTTGTATCCTGATACGGGTACTTCATTTTAAAAATTAACTCTTATTTTTTAATCCTGCTGAGAGTTTCTAATGTAATCCCTAAATACGAGGCAATGTATGTAGATGGAACTCTTTTAATAATTTCTGCGTGATAGGTTCTTAGGTATTCGAAGCGCTCAGCGGCTCTTTGCGAACGAAGGGAGTACAATCTTTGCTCACTTAATGTGTAATACTTTTCAGTAATAATCCTTCCTATTACATTAAACTCTAAATGATTCTTATACAGGAATTGGAGGTCCTCATGACTAATATAATGAATGATGGAATCCTCAATAGCCTGAATACTCTCATAGCTTGGCTTTTGCGTAAAAAAGCTTTCTACAGATATAATAACATCATTTTCTTTCATGAACCATGAACAAATTTCTTTTTCATGAGACTCATAAAAGCACCTGAACATCCCCTTTTCGATAAAACATATTTTATTTGAAATCGCCCCTTTTTTTAGTAAAATTTCCTTTTTTGCAATTGATTTAACCTGTAATAGGCTTAGCAAATCAGCTTCTAGCTCCGGGGAGATCTTGCATATTGAATTGAAAATATTGAATAGTGCCTGCATTAGTAGTTAGCTCCTGTTTGTTTTAAAAGTAAATTAATACAATATTTTCAACTTCTTGTTTTCCACTGACTAGCTATCAGGAATTTTCGGTGGAATCATGCATTTTTAAATATATTTTTACAAATTAGAGCTAATTATTTTTATAACTCCCAATTATTGGCAAAACTCTGTGAAGACACTGGTTAGTACATACTTATTGATAGTTCTTTTTGGATATTTCCTTTTTTCACTTTTGTATTATCAGTTTAATTACAATTATACTGTCGAGGTTAATACCCACCACAATTTTTTCCTCATCGCAATTGGTTTCTTTCTGACATTTCTTTTTTTGAGTGTGTTTTCGCTAACCAGGTTAGTTTTGGGGTATGGTGACATCATAGTCTTTGGCATGCTAATCATTTCTAGCCTTTTAATCGAATTGAATTACAAAAATTATAGGTTAGAAAACGAAGTATTGATTTTTTATTTAGCAAGTCTTATGCTTTTTTTGATAGCTCAAGGAGTTGATGTTAAACTCCTTGTAAAATACCTTCCTCTTATCGTTACAACGCTGTTTCTATTTGAATTAGGGATGGGTATTAAGCAAATCTTCACTGCTTCAAGTGTGGATGCTTTGGCTATTTCGCTTTCTGGTACATTGTTGAACTCTGGAATATATTCCATCTTCCTAGTAGTTTGCTTTCCTTTTGTGCTTTATTGTATTTCAAATGCTCCTATTTTAAATAGTCCAATAAAAGCAACCATTACTTTCAGTTTAACCCTCCTACTTTTTTATATTTTAAGTTCAACAATATCAAGGACAGCTATTTTCTTGGCTGTTTTTTTTTGTGGGTGCCATTTTTACTCCATGACAAGAAAACTTAAATTGACCTTTTTGAATCATCTCATTAAATTTAAAATTGCGTACCTATTTCTCGCTTCAGGTATTTTCCTCCTAAGTTCAATCGGATTGCTTTTTTTAAAATTCGAGTCCGTTAATGGTAGACTTTTAATTTGGAAAATTACTCTGGAAAACTGGCGGGATTATATATTTACCGGAGTGGGAATCGGCAATTTTGCGTACAACTATTCCTATTGGCAAATGGAATATGTGAGAGATAATAAATTAAGCCAGGATGCTATTCTTAATCTTGATGATAGCAAGGTCGCATTTAATGAATTTATTCAACTATTTGTTGAAACTGGTGTAATAGGTCTTATTGGTGTTTTATACTTTATGTTTGTGTTGCTTGGATTAAAGGCGAGAGCTAAACAATTCGAAGCATTTCATTTAACTCTTAAAATTTCCATTTCTCTAATATTAGCGGCTAGTTTATCATCTTATCCCTTTCACAGCAATTCGCTATTGTTCCTTTTCTTTGTTAGCGTAGCCGCACTTTTATCCACCTCCTCTATTAGATTGTTTTCAATTAAGGGAAAAAGTTATTTATTTATTGCGCCTGTAATTTTTATTTATTCAGTTTTGCTTTTCAGAACCTATAAAATGGAAAAGGCTGTTTCTGCATGGATGGAATTAGCTGAAAACTTCCATATTTCACCCGACAAAAAGAAAATTCAATACTATTCTCTATATCCAATGCTTTGTGAGAATGGAAAATTTTTGTTGGATTTCGGAGAATGGTTATTATACAATGGTTACTACTCAGAATCAATAGATGTTCTTGAAAAAAGTAAATCAAAACTAATAGCTGAAAGAACCTATTTAGCAACTGCTACTTCATATGAACAAATGAAGGATTATTCCAGGGCTATTGATAATTTGGAAAAACTGTGTAATCTGGTGCCATATAAGATTGTTCCTAAAGCCAGCTTGATGAAGTTGTATTTTGTTAGCGGAGACACCCTTAATGGAAAACGCATTGCAAAGGTGATTCTTGACATGCCAATTAAAGTTGCGAATCCCGAAATTGATAGAATTAAGTCGGAAATCATGATACAGGAATATTAATAAATTTGATATTTATCAAATTTCTAGGCTATAGATATTTATATTTTTAATAAAAATTACCAACAATGAACACCAAATCTCTCGTTTTATTTATTGGGATTATAACAGTTTATTCATGTGTTAAATCTAATGCTGATTTAAAATTGACTTTCGCTGATCCAGTTGTGCAGAAAGGGGTGGAATATCTTGTGACTCAAATTTCAAAGGATGAGTTTTCTGATTTGAATTTTGATAAGATTCAGATCATTAAAGATAGTAATGATCATACTGGTAGCTTTGTTGTGCAATCCAAAACCCTGGGTAATGCATCTGCTGTTCTAATTAAAAATGCTGAAGGCTTTACTGGGAATTGGTTAAAATATGAAGACAGTCAGGAGTCCGGAACTATTAAAACATGGAGTTTTAACCAAAAAATCAAGAGTGAAGTTACGTTTGTGGAAGGCAGACCTACTAAAATTATTAAGAATGAAAATGGCATAGAAAAAAAGACGCTTATAAAATATCAAAGTGGTAATTCTATTGTTTCTGGAAAGGTTACCGTTACACAAGTAGTTAACGGCGTCCAAACCTCTGAAACAGGAAACGTTGGAGGAGGAGGAAGTGTAACTCTTCAACCAGTTGTGGTTACTGCTTATGTTACTTCAATGGGTACTTCAGCTTTGTTATACAGCTTGTATTGGGCGACTATGCAAAACGCTATTTATAATTTTCAATACACACCTAACAACCCCTCAATGGGTGGTGGAACAGCAAATCCTACAAGAATTTCATTTTTTCAAGGTCCTAGTAAGCTAACCAATATTGCTAATTACTTAAAATGCTTCACCAACATACCTGGTACTACTAACACCTATAAAATAACCATAGCTGTGGATCAGCCAATAAAAGGTTCTCGTAGTGCATGGTCATTTAATCCGGTTGGAGCTGCTACTTCTGCTGGTTCTGGTGGTGTACCAGCAAATGTGGGACATACGTTCATAATTCTTACCCAAACTACTTCTTCCGGTGCTGTTACGCAAAGAACAGTTGGGTTTTATCCATCAGGAAATGTAAATCCTGCTAGTCCCATTTCTGGAGGAGAATTACATAATAATGAGGCTTACCGTGATTTTGATGTCTCTTTGTCCGTAACCATGACCAGCAGCCAGTTTTTTAATGCTATAAACTATATCAATAGTACTTATAGTACAGGTTCTGTCAATTATGACCTTAATATGATGAATTGTACAACATTTGGTATAGCTGTAATGGCACAAGCTGGTGTTAACATGAATGCAACTATCGGCTCCTGGGCAGGCGGAAGCGGTTATAATCCCGGGGATTTAGGAGAAGATATTAGGGCAATGACTCTTCAACCCAATATGACGATGAGTCCATATCATTTTTCACACACAAATAGAGGGGAGTGCTATTAATTTTAAAGCAATAAAAGTATTTCAATGAAACATACCTTTTCCTTCGTTTTTTTGGTTTTGATTTCTATTTCTAGTAATGCTCAAATACTAGATTTTAAAACAACCAAAAATTGGACTCTTTATGAAAGCCAGGATTTTTCAGTATTCACTTTGCCAGTAGACAGCGTTTTAAAATTTCGTAGCATAAAGCTTAGCGATGATACAATGAAAGTGTTTCTAAAAAATGCTACTGAGCTTAAGGAAAATCCTTCCTGGATGGGATTGCATCTAGTCACTACAGAGCTAAAATCCGGAGAAATACGAAAATTTGAGATTAGTATGTACGGAGGTTTCTTTTATGATGATAAAGAAAAAAAGTATTATAAAGTGAGCGATGAAGTTAAAGATCAATGGCTGCAGTATTTCTCTAAAAATTCCATAAGGTTTGATTAAATTAGTTAGGTTGAAAGTTTCTCGCAAATATGAAATAATTGGATATGCAATACTTTTGTAGCACTATTTGTTGCATTAGTAGTATTTATTTCTTCCAGCTCAGAAGGTACCTATTTTGGGATGTTTAGTTGGATGGTATTAGTAGGATTGCACTATGCAGGCTTGGGGATTGGGGTTTTGTTTATACTTCTTCGAATATTTAGAGTTATAAAATCACCTGTAAATATTGTTTACAACATAATTGTGTTCGTAAACATATTGGTGGGATTGAGCAATATTGATAAACTGATAAAAGGGCAAGTTCCTCCTGGGAATATTTGGTATGCTTTCCTTTTAAATTTATTAATAGGACTGATTTGTTTGATTGATGTAATCAAAGCTCCTGGTTTAAAGGAATCAACAAAAGCATAGACTTTTTATTTTACTTCCAACTATTATGTATGAGGTACATAACATTCATTTTTATGTGGTTAATTTATGCCTGTGACTATAAGTTACCTACCTCAGAAGAGAATGCTGTAAATGAGTTCAATAAAGTCTTAAGATATTACAGCAAAAATCAGGAAGATTCATTGAAGTTAAAGGCTGCTAAGTTTTTAATTTCAAACTTAGATAGAAAAGTTTCGTATGAGGGAAAAGAATGGAGAGCATTTTTAAATTACACAGATTCAATTTCAAAGTTCGATTATACACAATCAGAATTTCGGAATGCGATTAATTTCTATTATGAAAATCATAAATCCTTCGTTGGATCACCCATTGCCACCAATGACAATGAAACTCTGTCC
Source organism: Chitinophagaceae bacterium (assembly GCA_019638595.1). Classification (GTDB taxonomy): domain Bacteria; phylum Bacteroidota; class Bacteroidia; order Chitinophagales; family Chitinophagaceae; genus Agriterribacter. The sequence goes on along the minus strand of JAHBTJ010000034.1, from coordinate 11,814 downwards.
GCGTCATTGTTAATTTCCAACATCGATTTTGCATTCAAAGAATTTCAATCTAGAAAATGGTCAAAGAAAATAAGTTTTGAGACTTTTTGCGAGTATGTATTGCCTTATAAAAATGGTAATGAGAAATATGAGGGTTTCCGACCTGGTGTTTCGGATTCTTTTCGGTTCAGTTCTATCAATGATTTGGATATCATTACTGCTGCGGATTCAATACTCTCAAAGACCTCCAAGCGTACAATGGAACTTGTCCAATTCAAGGATTTTGTGCCAGATTTCCCTTTATCTAACTTACTTAGATTAAGAGCGGGAACCTGCAAAGAATCAACAAGCCTTGCCACCTATATAATGCGATCATTAGGCATTCCTGTAGCAATTGACTTTACGCCCCAATGGGCACATAGAGGTAATAGTCACACCTGGTGTGCCTTAATTCTCGATGATAAAAAAAGCATAGACTTTGAAGGTGTAAACGCCGGGCAAGTAGGAGGTCATATTTTGCCGTCAGTGAACCGATTAACAAAGGTATATAGGCAAACCTTCACAAACCAGCCGAACAGTTTAGCAATGATCCACGGTAATGAAGAAATTCCGTATGTTTTTGATAATCCAAATTTGATGGACGTTTCTGATTCTTATTTTGAAGGAGCTAGTCTCGAAGTACCTTTTGATTCCTTAAAATTTGGAAGTAACAGGTTTTTATACCTGTGTGTCTTTGATAATCAAAATTGGAAAGCTGTAGCCTGGGCGAATATTGTTGTGAATTCAGCAAAATTTGAAAAATTGGGGAAAGATGCTGTATACCTGCCGGCACTTTATAAAGATGGAGAATTTGTTGCGGTTACAGACCCAATCCTGATTGATTCCGGCGGGAATAAAACAATACTTCAGCCGAACACTAGAAGACTTGAGACAGTTTCACTAACAAGAAAATATCCGGTTATGGATTGGTGGGATTCCAGAACATTAGATATGATTGGGGGTAAATTTCAATTGTCTAATGATTCCACATTTAAGGAGGGGGAGGATGTTTATGTAATCCGTGATCCGAGCGAGATGAAATTCTTTAGTATACAAATTGATAAGCCAAATAAATTCAGGTATCTGAGGTATTTGGCTCCAGATTCATCTTATGGGGAAGTAGCTGAAATTATGGTTTTCCATAAAAAAAAGCGGCTTCAAGGAAACTTCTATAGCACTGAGGCTGCTGATCCTGAGTATGATGTTTCTAAAGTATTCGATAATAATGCTCTTACATACTTCCAGGCAAAGCAAACCAAACAACAAAATTGGATAGCTATAGATTTCGGTAAAAAAGAACATATTTCTGAAATTAGGTTTATTGGAAGGAATGATGACAATTTTATCAATTCTATAGATCTATATGAATTGTTTTATTGGAAAGATCAGATGTGGCAATCCTTGGGAGAAAAAAGAGACTCTTTGGGGCAACAAGTATTGAAATTTGAACATGTACCAACTAACTCGCTGCTTTTGCTAAAGGATCATAGTAAAGGAAAAGAAGAACGGATTTTTACCTATGTAAAAGATAAGCAAATTTGGTGGTGAACTATTTTCATCTGTTACAGACTGTTACGTGATTTAATTTGGTTCTCCGCAGAGTCTCAACTCAGAGCCTTTTGTGTGTGAGCTGGACTCTGCGAGGCATAATCATCGTCTCTGTTTCGTCAAATCTACATCATCTTTATATTGCAGAAGTTTTAATTACAGCCTTTGATTCTCCGCCTGCCGCAGAGTCGCCAGCTAACACACATGGCTAAGCGCAGGCAGACACTGCGGAGAACTCTCAGTCGAGTAGACAAGGGCATTTCAGCCCAAGCCTCTCACAGAACCGTACGTGACAGTCTCCCGTCATACGGCTCTTGTTATCCAATCATGATCTTATTCCCAATTGCCAGTGATAAAACAGATTTGGCTGCCCTTCCTGTATTGATTTGTATTTCACATATACAGCCTTTGCACTTTTTAGCTTGTATTTGTTCTTTATCCACTTGCGCAGTAATCCATTCAGGTAACTAAATACCTGAAACGCTTCGTGTTTATTGAATCGGGCGTAGTAATTTATCCAGCCCCGTATCTTCGGATTCAGCTTCTCTGCAAACCATTCTATCCTTTGTGTTGCCCACCTCCTTATCAATAACTCTTTGATACCGGCTCGTACGCCTACCTTTGCCTTGTTGCTCATGGCAGGAGAGTACACCATGAAGGTTTTGTTACCACGACCAAACTTATCTCTCATTTTCCTTGGCTGAAAACTATAGCTTAGAAAATCAAAGCTGATCTTTTCATATTCCTCTTTTCTTTGGTAGCTCTTGCAATACACAATCTTTGTCTTTTCAGAATGCAGTTCCAGTTCGTACTCCTGCATCCGTGCTTTCAGCTTTTCCAATAACTGTTCCGCTTCTGCTTTACTGCTGCAATGGATCACTATATCATCCGCATACCTTTCAAATGGATTTTTGGAGATTTACCGCTTCCATCCATTTATCAAAACCGTGATGCAGGTAAATGTTGGCAAGCAGCGGACTGGCTACTCCTCCTTGTGGTGTGCCTTTTGCTCTCGTCTTAATGCTTCCGTCTTCCTGTTCCACTCTGCCTTTAGCCATCGTTCCACATACAGCATCACCCATTTTTCCTGCGTATGCTCCTGCAGTAATTCCAGCATAATACTATGGCTGATGTTTTCAAAGAACCCTTTTATATCCACATCTATCACCCATCCATATTTTATACAGTTTGTCTGGCATTGTTTAATTGCATCATGTGCTCTTCTGCCAGGTCTGTAGCCAAATGAACTGGAATGAAAAATCGTCTCCAATGAGGGTTCTAAGTAATCTTTTACTACGCCCTGGGCTATGCGATCGCCTACCGTGGGTATGCCCAACGCTCTTTTGCCGCCTTGCTTCTTGGGAATAAGTACCGTTCGTATCCCGATTCATCGGGAGTGGAAAATAGCTTCCCGATGTCATCCGGTTCCAGATTTTGTACAGGTTGGCAGACAAGTGCTCATTGAACATTTCGATGCTTTGCTTATCTATACCCGCACTGCCATCTTTTTCCATAACTTTCAGATAGCTGTTATACACCATCCGCTTACTAATTGGTAATGATTTTGTCATTTCTTTCGTCATCATTCCCGCCGGGGCGGGTTGTTTCAAAATAGTTTGACCAGATAACCGAAGCCCTTCGCTCCGCCTTCATTACAAAGACTTCTTCGCTAATATGGCTTCGTCCGACGCTTCCTGTTGCTTCTCCCGACTTCGCCGGGATTGAGTTGCAGTATGAACTGTAGAACTTTTGTTGAACAGTCGCTCTAAAAAAAAACTTCCTGCAAAGCTTTTGGCACATCAACAGGGAAGCCTCTCCCGTTCCGAATAAAAGCCTGTGTAAAGCTCCTGCCGTCTTAATGCCGGTTGACCTGTAACCTGTAAGCAGCTTTCTGTTACAGTTGTCCTGCCAGAGCAGAGCGTCCGGCAGTTTTGTCAACTTCTAATCTCTTTCGACACGTCTTCAACGGTTCACATACCTGTTTTAACAGATGTTATTCAGCTTCTTTACACTTACCTGATACCGTCTTTTTCACGATACCTTTTGCCTGAACGCTCAGCACCATACCTTTTGAATACAGCACCTTCAGGTGGTTTAATAACTGCGACTGCACACCGTTATTGATAGACCTTCTATCATCTCTTATTCAGTTTACCTACCGAAGGCAGGTTTTGTAAAGAACTATCCTTACTTTCGGGACACACCTCTGTGGAGAACAAAAGGTTGGAGCCAGGCGCAACTGGCAGATAACAGCGGCGTGAGCCGGGAGATGATCGGTAAGTATGAACGCGGCGAAGCCGTGCCTTCTATTGACGCCGCAAAAAAAATCGCGGATGCTTTTGAAGTATCTATGGATTACCTGGTTGATGAAGGCTTACTGAACGGCTTTGATAAAAAAACATTGAAACGGTTTCAGGAACTTGAACACCTCGAAGACGATAAAAAGAAAACACTCTTTGATTTAATTGATACCTACATACGTGATGCTAAAGCAAGAAAAGCGTATGCGTAAACTATAAGCCATTGTCTACAAAAGCTATTGTTATAACAGCCATTGACCTTGTGATCTTTATACTCCTCATTAAAATTATTTTTAAAACGGGAAAGGATTTTTTGCGGAGTATTTATTACATATTTTATCCCAATATTTTATCTATCCTCAAGAAAGATTTTGATAACGATGTTAAATACACCTACAAATTACTCTTGCTATTAGTCATCCTGTTTGTCATAGTAGTAATAGAAGTAAAAATCTTTTACTGATCAATCCCTAAGAAAAGAATTTCATTTTTGCCTTTCAAGCGTACATATATATCTTTTCCAACAAGGTCATCAACAATGTGCGACATAAGCGAATGCATAAAATCAGTATAAAGCATATTATACAAACGACCATCTTCGATTTGAACTTCTACATACTGATCTTCCACTTTAATGACTTTCTTGATTTGTAGCTTTTTGATACATCCAACCGTGTAGTCCTCCTGATCGCACAATTGCCAAGAAATTCCAGATAATTTTTCTTTTATTTTGTTTATTCCAGAATCAAGCCCTTCATAAAATTTACCTTCCCTAAAGTAAAATAAAAAAAGAGACACTATATCTTCAATCTCCTTTTTATTAAGTACCCATTCAACTCCATACCCAACCCTTAATTCAACTGCTTTTTCTTGCAAGGAAATAAAAATCAATATTCCATTATTGATCCCTTTCTTGCCTACCTTTAAATCATTCAATAAATATTTGCTATACTCTGCTGGGGTCTCAGCATAATTTCTTAAATCCTCTTTGGTAAAAACTACTATTTCCGCTGTCGTATTTTTTTTATACTCTCTAAGCTTTCCATCAAGCTGATTTCGTTGTACGTCAGTTAATAAATTTGCATTATCATACAAGTAGCTTTTTTGACCCTTTTGGCATGAACCAAATAAAAAAATTATACTGACGAAAACAAGCTTCTTCAACATTATTTTTTATTTTCTTTGTTTTCCTCATCTTGTTTAGGATTCAGTATTCGTTGAAGTCTATCTATAAAGGCTTTTTTCGTTGCTTCTTTCACATCAAACTTATCTTTGTCTTTTGTTTGATCATAGTTTTCCATCACATCTTCAATAACACCTTGCACAAAATCTTTTGCTTTGTTCTTTGCCAACCCCTCTATAGTCATATTACCTAATGTCTCCTCAACACCTGCTGCAAAAACATACTTCTCGTGATATGCATCAGCTTCCTTCTCTAATTTCTCCATCTTCAACTCCTTTTCGGATTTCGGAAAATTATTTTTGTTTTTTGAAGGTTCTTTTACCGGGTCTCCCCAACTTCCACCTGCTCCTGCTCCACCAAACAATTCCCCATGCCTTTTTGGATTAAGCTCATCATATATTTCTTTAGCTTCATCTCTTTTCCAAGATTCTATAGTAGCATAATAATTCTTTACAACTTTTACAGCAAATGATAGTCTGTTGATTTTTCCTTTGTATGACGTATACGCTTTACCAAGAGCATCTTTTATCTCCTTAGCAGTTGGCTTAGGCCGTTCGGGCTCTCTACCATCAACATCAATGAATGATATGGGATTATCCAAAGCATAAGTATAAGGACTCCAATTAGGATATTTATCTGCTAGTGGATCCACTACATGCCACCTTCCGATCTGCGCATCATACATCCTCGCTCCGTAATCATACCACTCTAAACCACTGCCATCACTAAACTCTTTTCTCTGCTCTTCCTTACCATTATATTTAAACTTATTTTCAGGCTCTCCGAACGCTAATGCCTTAGAACTTATCCCGGCCATAGTGAGTCCGAACGGATAGTAGTGTGATTCTTCAAGTATAGCACCCCTGGTGTGCACTACCTGCAAGTTGTCAAAGAACATCCCTCCTTCGTCGGGACAGGCTACCCGCGCTACACTGGTTGCTCACGTAAATATACACATATCCGCTTTTGGGTGCTGCAATGCCGGATAATTGGTGTGATTTTACCACATCTTTATCACCTACCGGGTCAAGACCACTGCCTACACTTTTGAACTGTTCATCAAAGAATATGTAGTTGATAAATGCCCTGGGTTTGGCGGAGCTGTTGGGCACTTCATCCAACTGGTCATCGAACAAAGACAGGATGCCGCCTGTTGTATTGTCTATGCCATTGAGCTGTGTGCCGGTCACTCCTCCATGTGCTGCGGCAGCAGTGCCGCCGGTAGGTCCGCCCAGTAAACCGGTCAGTATGCTGAGTGTGGTAATGTTTTTATTATTGGTTGTCCCATTGGTTACTGCGGTAAAATAATAGCTCTTGCCAAATATGTCTATTTTATCGCCTGCCATTACTTTTAAGGTAATGCCCAACCCGGTCACTCCTTCGGTTGCAGTGGCTTTAAGCTTGTAGAGCTTTTCGCTGTTGGCAGTAACATTGCTGTTGGGGTTGGGATTAACAGGAGGATCAGTTGCGCCGGTGCCGCCGTTTTTGTTGGTATAGGTGGTAATACCAGTTGCTTCACTACTGTTCACAACTTTAGTAGGATCTATAGTATAGTACTGCTTTTCAATAAACGCTGCATTGGGACTACCATCGGTATCAAGACTGCCCTCCAATGTTGCCGCAGGATAAATGTCCTGTTTTGTTTCATCCGTCAATACCATCCTTATGTTCCCCAGGTGGTCTTTTACAAAATAATCATCCACAAATTCTTTGATCACGTTGGGGTCTGCGGCTTCAAATACTGTACGCAGCCTGCCCTCCGGCTGGCTGATGAACAATAGGCGATCGGGATAATCCGGTCTGCCGGGGTCTGCCGGGCTGATGGTGCGGCTTTCGAACACCGCTCCATTGATGTATTTGGTGGTGGTGGTTTATCTGTAATGAATAGCCTCATTTATCCGCCTGCCGCAGAGTTCTGCTAACGCACTTAGCCGGGAGGAGAAACGCTGCGGAGAACCTCACTCTGTGGAGAACAAAAATGTAATTGATATATGCCTTGGGAACTGTTGGGGCTCCTGCCGCATCGATAGCCTGGTTGCCCAGCAGAGTGCTGATGCCTCCCGTGGTGCCGGTTAAGTTATTGAGCTGCGAAGCGGTCACTCCACCGTGAGTAGCCGCTGCAGTGCCACCGGTGGGTCCGCCCAACAGCCCTGTTAAAATGTCCAGCACCGGTATAGTGCTGTTGGTAGCCACACCACCTGTGTTATTGGTAAAATAATAGCTTTCCTAGCTGTTGTTGGTACGCCACCCACATTGCCTGCCCTGCATACCGAACAACGGTGGGACTGCGGGAACACCAACACGTGCAGAAAGAAAAAACCGGCACACACCGGACTTTTTTTTATTGCATTTATTAAAACATGTAAATATTATCTATCTACATTTTCGATGATCCCAAAGCGTAGCCTCTTTTGACCAGCAACTAAGAACAATTGATTTGAAAAGATATCTTCATCTCGCCTGAACTCTTTTGGTGTTACAAACTGAACAATTACACTTGTGTCCCCTCGACGTATGTCAACATAGCCAATGTATAAACGAATATATTTTTTTACATTCTTTTTCAGTTTCCTGTCCTTTCTTAGATGCTTACCATAATAATAAAGATGTACCAAACTATCAGGGTGCAGTAATCTATTCTCGCATGTAATAAAGAGTGAACTATCCACAATTATTATCGGTAATTCAACAGATTTTTCTCTATTCTCAGGAGCGATAAAAGAACTATTATATCTATTTCTACTTGTATCTCTCATTAAAACAGCAAAGTTCTTAAATAGCGGTTTATTAAAAACAATTTCACCTTTGTTTACTCTTGTCTGAGAATAAGCTGAGATTAAGAAATGTATACATATAAATAAAAGAATAGCCTTCCTCATCATAAACATTATAGTCCATTTAATCTCATTAGTAAATTCACTTTATTTAAATCCATTATTGTTGTCATTATACCAGAAGTTGAAACATCTGCCGCTTGTTGATATTGAATATTGGCAGATCTGTCATAATGATACCACAACCTTAATGGCATACCTTCATTTATCCGTAGAACATTTTCCCAATACATTGCATTTACTTCTGAATTAGAAATTCCTTTTTCCAGTCCTTTTATCTGGTAGAAATCATCCCGCTTTCCTCCAGACGTAAGTAAATTATACACATGCCCTAACTCATGTCCCAATACGATATGAGATGGCAATTTCGAACTCTTTCCATCTTCCATAACCTGACCTGGTAAATTTGCAGAACTTCCTGCCGATACGCTTATGGTTGGATTAGATATGCCTTTAGCTAAATCCTTAAAATATTTAGGAGCATTTGTCTCAGAACTACCCCATCCTATTCTAACGTCATTTGAAGCTTTATTAATTGCACTAGTAACAGGGCTAAAATCCTCAATACCATTTAATTTATTATAATCGTTCATTACTCTTGCTGCCCCTTTTCGTTCAACAGTTTTCATAGCTACAGCCGCCCTCGACTTCGAATCAATCCATTGTCCATCAACATAACGTGCTTCTCTTCGGCTACCAAAAATGCCTAAAAATCCAGTCCTCCAACGTACTGTCGCCGTATCTCCTAATGGATCAATATTTAAGATTGGATTATTTCCCATCATCGCATATGGGCTTTCTGCCATATTAGGCTTCGGATCAGTTTGCCACCATCTTCCAATCTGAGGATCTGCATTTCTAAAGAAGGCATCGTATGTATTTAAATCAAACTCTGTCGTATGCTCAATGCCGTTAAATTTCTTTCTATTTTCAGGCGTATTATTCAGCGCCTTTGAGCTTATCCCCGCCATAGTAAGTCCGAACGGATAATAATGTGATTCCTCCAGTATAGCTCCGCGTGTATGTATAACCTGCAGGTTGTCAAAGAACACGTTCACAGGACTTTCATTGCTCACATAAATATACACATATCCGTTCTTTAATGCCGTTTTTCCGGTAATGGTATGAGATTTAACAACACTGTTTGTACCTACCTTATCGCCTGCCGCCTGTATATTACCAGATGCATCTTTTACTACCTTGAACTGCTTCCCGCAAAGCGGGACAAGCTATCGAAAAAAATGTAATTGATATAGGCTTTTGGAACTGTGGGGGCTCCTGCTGCATCAGTGGTTTGATTGGTCAGCAGGCTGCTAATGCCGCTTGTTACATCACCTATGCCATTGAGCTGCGAAGCGGTAATGCCGCCATGGGTAGCCGCTGCAGTGCCACCGGTGGGTCCGCCCAACAGCCCTGTTAATATATCTATGATGGGGATAGCACTGTTGGCTGAAGTACCGCCTGTGTTATTTGTAAAATAATAGCTCTTGCCCCAGATGTCTATTTTATCGCCCGCCATTACTTTTAAGGTAATGCCCAACCCGGTCACTCCTTCGGTTGCAGTGGCTTTAAGCTTGTAGAGTTTTTCGCTGTTAGCAGTAACATTGCTGTTGGGGTTGGGATTAACAGGAGGATCAGTTGCGCCGGTGCCGCCGTTTTTGTTGGTATAGGTTGTAATACCAGTTGCTTCACTACTGTTCACAACTTTAGTAGGGTCTATAGTATAGTACTGCTTTTCAACAAACGCCGCATTGGGGCTGCCATCTGTGTTTATATCACCCTCCAATGTTGCCGCAGGATAAATGTCCTGTTTTACTTCATCGGTCAATACCATCCTTACATTACCCAGGTGATCTTTAATAAAATAATCATCCACAAATTCTTTGATCACATTGGGGTCTGCGGCTTCAAATACTGTACGCAGCCTGCTCTCCGGCTGGCTGATGAACAACAGGCGGTCGGGATAACCCGGTCTGTCAGGGTCTGCCGGGCTGATGGTGCGGCTTTCGAACACCGCCCCATTGATGTATTTGGTGGTGGTAGCTTATCTGTAATGAATAGCCTCATTTATCCGCCTGCCGCAGAGTTCTGCTAACGCACTTGGCCGGGAGGAGAAACTCTGCGGAGAACCTCACTCTGTGGAGAACAAATAAATCCAGCCCCTCGGCTGATGTGCTGCACCGCCTGGCGGCAGCTCTTGATGCTACCACGGATTTTTTAATGAAAGGAACCGAAGATGAAGCCGTAGCCGCACAGCTTACCGATAAGGAACTGCTTAAACAATTTAAACAGGTGGAGCTGCTCAACCCGGAAGATAAAAGTCTCGTAAAAACTTTTATTGACGCTTTCCTGACTAAAAGACAATTACAACAACTTGCTCAATAATACAAAAGCCCCGGATGGGGCTTTGTTGTTATTCAACTTTTGGCGGAGTAAATTTTATTTTTGATTCTGGTATCAGGGTCGTAAAAAATTCTTCCTCAGTAAAAATCTTGTATAATAAAACGGTCAATTGTAAATACTCGCTATTACTCTTTTCCGGATTCAATATCTTCCCTACCCGCCATGTATGTGACGTGTTAAGCAATAACCCAAAATCAATATTAAAGAAGTAAGACACTTCACCATCCGTTGCCCCCTTGTCCGATACGAGTTTTAATACTTTATAATCTGCTCCATTTACAGTGTAAGACCTATCTCCTTCAAAGTATAGTTGTGTTGTATCTTTTTTATCGCCTATCATCTCATATTTTTTATTTGCTGTATCACAGACAATAGTAAAATTTCTTACATCACTGCTGTTGTAAACATAAGTAATAACTCCGCTTTGGTTAACTTGTTTTTTAAACTGATAGTTGATAAAATATGCACTATCCTTCTCAATAGCAGAAAACAATCTTACAGTGTCAGTGTGGTATGTATTTAGCTTCCGTAGATTATCATCGCTTTTATTTTCTCCACATGAATAGAAAAAGATGCAGCAGAACGGTATAATTATTCTAATCATAATTTTTAATTGAAAAAGTCATTTACTTTACTTCGTATGTAGTCGGATTCATCTTTGACTTTTCCTTGCGCTTTCTGTCTTTCATAATCAGCTTTCCACATTTGCCTATTCTCCAAGTAAAAATCAGCCCTTTCTCTATACCAGTCGGAAGTTCCGGGTTTCATCCAATCCCGATGCTGATAGAAAGGATGATTCATTGCTCTGTCGGTAATTAATGTTTGTTGGTCTATTCGAACATGCTGAGTTTCGTGTAGGATAGTCTCGCCACCTTCTACTTGAGCAACAGAAGTACTCATATCTTCACCTGCTCTTAGATTTATTTCAAATTTCAGATAACTGTCTTTGCTCTCTCCCTTTGCGACTTTGTCAATACCATCAATTTTCGTATCAACCGGTAATTTTGTCGCAGTGCCGTCTTTACGGTTTATCTGGAATGCCGTTGTTTTCCCAGACTTATCTGTACTACCTATTTTAAACTCAACCGTTGTTTTTCCATATTTACCCCCTGGACTATACAACTTCACAAATCGTTTGCCCGCTTTGGAGTTAAGCCAGGTGTTATAGGCTTTGCTCCAGTTTTTGTCAGCCTTGATTTGCGCATCGACTATTGTGTCTCCTAATGGGTCATTAAATCTTATAGGATTGTTACTCATGGAAGCATATGGGCTTTCACTTTCGCTCGCTTTAGGGTCTATCTGCCACCATCTGCCCAACTGCGGGTCTAAGCTTCTGAACTGTGTCGAATATATCTCCAATCCGCTACCATCACTAAATTCTTTCGATTGTAATTCAGAACCCTTGTTATACTTGTATTTGTTCTCCGCTATTCCATTCAATGCCTTTGAACTAATCCCCGCCATAGTAAGTCCGAACGGATAATAATGCGATTCTTCGAGTATAGCACCCCTGGTATGCACTACCTGT
>JAHBTJ010000033.1 GCA_019638595.1 Chitinophagaceae bacterium | reverse complement strand
ATTACCCTCTTTGCCTACCAACCGGTTGTGCCGAAGGCACAGAAAATCCGGTATATCCAACAGCATTTTGTATCGTGAGACAACTGAGCTAAAAGTATTGCATTCACGAGGAATATGCATTTGAAACATGCCGCATAGCGGCTAGCTGTTTGTAAAAAAATATCAACGGGTTTATTTGTCCGCCGCGGCGGGCTACCCTTAACGGTAAAGCGATCAGTGAAATACAGAAAAATATTTCATCCCAATGCCAGCATTACCGACCCTTTGCTAAGCCTAAAACAACTATTCAAACCTGCTTACCGCAGGCGCGGTTCAGACCTACCCCGCATAAGAATACGGCTATGGGGGCACCCACCTGCAAAAATTGAACTTTATTGCGGTATGTGTTTATTTCTGATTTTGCCGCAACGACAATAGTTCTCACCGAAGGTAAATATACCCAACAAGCGAACAGTCGGACACTATTGCATACCTTTAAGTAGTATGCCGATCCGAAACGCTACACGAATAGCTTCTATAGATATACTCAGGGGGCTGGTGATGATCCTCATGGCCCTTGATCATACAAGGGATTTCCTTCACGAAACAGCCATGACGGCCGACCCGCTGGATCCTGCCACCACAACGGTACCCTTGTTCTTTACCAGGTGGATCACGCATTTTTGTGCGCCTGTATTTATTTTTCTTTCCGGCATCTCCGCGTATCTTTCAGGGCAGTATAAAACAACAAAACAAGCCAGCGATTTTCTGATCAGGCGGGGTATATGGCTGGTTCTGGCAGAAATAACCATTATTACGTTTGGTATTACTTTCGATCCATTCTTCAGGTTTGTTATATGGCAGGTAATATGGGCTATCGGGTGGAGTATGATCCTGCTGGGGCTGCTGGTAAGAACTTCCTATAAAGCCATTTTAATAACCGGGCTTATACTGTTGATTGGTCACAATTTTTTAAAATACTTACCCTTGCCAACTGAAGGCGTAGCCGGAGCCTTATGGAAAGTATTATTTACTTCAAGAAGCGCTGTATTGCAATTGACTTCCGGCCATTTTGCGGCAGTACTTTATACCATCTTACCATGGACTTCGGTAATGCTGCTGGGATATTGCGCAGGCGTATGGTATAAAAAAGATTTTAGCACCCGGAAGAGGAAAAAACTATTAAGGATTACCGGCAGTATTTTGATTATTGTGTTTGTGTGCTTACGGGCGCTGAATGATTTCGGAGATCTTACCCCCTGGCAGAATTATCAATCGCCCGTTAAAAACTTTCTGTCGTTTTTGAACACTACCAAATATCCTCCGTCCCTGCAATATATGGCCATGACGCTTGGGCCATCTATACTTTTTTTGTCATTTACAGAAGGAGTGAAAACAAGCTGGAGCCGTTTCGCCACAGTATATGGTAAAGTACCATTCTTTTATTACGTTGTACATTTTTACCTCATCCATTTCCTCACGGTAATCGTTTTTTTCGCCACAGGGCATACAACTGAACAAATTGCAGATACCGGCACTCCATTTTTATTCCGCCCTGCCAATTTTGGCTACGGGCTGCCAGTACTGTACATTACCTGGCTGGTTATAGTAATAATATTGTATTTGCCCTGCCGGTGGTTTCACCGGTACAAAATGAGTCATAGCCAATGGTGGTTAAAATACATATGACTTTTTACACACAAAAAATCACTACCGGTGATGGGTAGCTGCACATAAGGATATAAAGTAATCCGGAAAAGAGAGACATAAGAGGTTTTTTGTTTAAATGCTGTCAGTCGATATATTGCCTGCTTCAGCAGGTAGCCGGTCACGTTGTGCTTTCAGCCAATCGAGGTCTTTTTTGAGCGCCAGTACCAACGAATGGTCAAATCCTGGTTTGCCTGTGAGGTTCAGCAGGCGCTGAAAAGATGCTTCAACAGATACAATCCTTTGCTCAATATCTTCTCTGGTCAAATCCATCATAGCTGTAAATTAAAAGATTTCATTCAATAAAACCATTCCTGCGAACAATGTGGAAAAATAAAGTAGCCGGAAAATCATAAACAAAGGCCTGCTATCGCATGATGATATCGCGGCGGCTCATGCTAAACCCGCTGAAACAACCTGTTACATTTTCACCTTCTATTTTATTAACCACCGTTACAGGAGTTGAAAAGGGACCATCATTGTTACGGGCTTTATTAAAGCTGTCCCAGAAATTATATACATCCCGGGTAACGCTGGCCATATAATAATTAACCGTATCGCCTATTTCAAAGCCATGCGATTGCGTAAGCTGTATATATTCTCCGTTGGTAAGATCATCAGTACCATTTCCGCGGCGGCTGGCCCCTAAACTTCCCCATCCAAAATTGTACCGGTTGTCTTTAAACCGCCAATAAAACAGTTGAACGTTCCCCAATGTGTCAGGATCCTTGTAATGAATGGTCACCCTGGCTTTTTCTTTGCCTTCTTCATCGGTAAAATAATACCCGCTGGTAACACTGTCGATAGGGACCACGGGCAACAATGGAGCGACTGCTGAATATTTTTTATCATCCGTTTCAATTTCAAGCAAATAATATTTTCCAGGCACTCCTTTCAGCGCATGAGCAGGATCGCTTATCAGGCGGGGGTCGAAATAAACGCCCTTCCGGAAGTTTTCGGGTATTTGAGGAAGATCCGATTCCATGAGCCGTACTTTCGATGCCGCATTCCATTCATACTCATCATCTGCTTTCAGCTCTCCTTCGGTTACAGTAACCACTGCATCACTCACTGCCGCGCTCTGAAAATCCGGGGCATAATAGTCCAGGCTTTTGCTCAGCACCACGTAATTATAAGCCTGCATTTCATTATTGATATAGCCTTCAACCACCAGTTGAGGTGCAGCGGATCTTATATCAATATTAAAATCACGTTCGCACGCAACCAATATCATTACAAAAGCAACCGGTAATTTTCGCGTTATACAATTTCTTTTCATCCGTCAGAATTTAAAGTTCCAGGTTACCGAAGGCATTACAGGGAACAGGAAGACTTTTTTTCCTTTGATCATTTGCTCATCATTGTCAACATCCAGGTAAATAAAATAAGGATTGTACCGGTTGTAAACGTTGTATATTCCAAAATTCCAACTGCTTTTAAACCGTTTGGTACTGAGTGGACGTGGTGTATACACAAAAGAAACATCCAGCCTGTGATACGCCGGCATGCGATAATCATTGACCTTATCGTACTGGTTAATGTTGCTGAATATAGGTTTTTGTTCTATAACATGATACCCCAGGTTATAGGTGAACCTGCCCACAGGTATGGTTAGCGCATTACCTGTTCCATATACAAACACCCCACTTATTTCCCACCTGGCACTTAAAGGATAATTGGCAACAATGCTCAGATCATGCGTCCTGTCGTACCGATATGGAAAAGCTTTGCCATTGTTCAGCTCCGGGAAAGTGCGTTCTGCCCGGCTCAGCGTATACCCTATCCAGCCTGTAAGCTTTCCTTTTTTCTTTTGTAAAAATAACTCTATTCCATATGCCCTGCCGCTACCAAATATCATTTGTCCTTCAAGGTTCTGGTTCAGGAGCAGTTGAGCGCCCGGTTTAAATTCTACCTGGTTCGTCATTGTTTTATAATAGGTTTCAACACTCATTTCATACGCGCTGTTATTAAAGTCCCGGAAGTATCCCGCTGCCACCTGTTGCGCCTTACCAGGTTGTATCAGCTTACTGCCGGGTATCCACAGGTCGCTCGGAAAGGTAGCGCCACTGGTAGTAGCAAGATGAAGATATTGTATGGTACGGGTATACGAAAGCTTAATGCTGCTGTTATGAGGCAGCAAACGCACCATACTCACCCGCGGTTCAGGATAATGGTACTTTGCAATACTTTCTCCTTTCCCGAAACGTTCTTTTTCACCTGTAGGAACTCCTTCCTCGTTGTATATTACCCGTTCTGTAGGGCCCACCTGGTTAAAATAACTGTAACGTATACCTGCAATTATATTCCATTTCGGGGCAATGTTCCAGTCCCCGCTTATATAAGCAGCGGCCTCCCGTGCGTATTGATCGCTGATCTGCGATTTGAACTGTTGCACGCCTGAAGTTACCCCGCCTGCACCCGGCTTGAACCTGTGCCATGTATATTGCAGTCCCCATTTTATACTCAGCTTATTTCCGGGCGTATACAACCAGTCGTTTTTTAGCTGGTAGTCGCGCAAGCCGGAAGTAAACAAAATGCTGGTAGTATTGAAGCCGAACCTGCTGTCGAGCGTAAAGCCATTGTAAACTGCAGATAGTTCCTGTTTTAATTTTGAATTGATCTCCTGCTTCCACGACAGCCCGGCTATATTGTTGCCCCATACAGCATTGAATATCCGGTCTCTTCCGTCATTATCCATATCAACAAATGAAAAATCGTCTTTGCCGGTATAAAAAGTAAAAACCAGCTTATTTTTTGGGTTGATGTCGAAGCTGAGCTTAGCATTTATATCATAAAAATAATACCCGTTATCTCCTATCCTCTTTTTTGCTACCAGCCTGCCTACCTGGTCAATATACGTTCTGCGGGCGCTTACAATAAAGGAAGATCTCCCTTTCACAACAGGTCCCTCCGCCGACAAACGGGAAGAGATCAGCCCTATACCGCCGCTTGCTTTTAACGAATCCTTACTTCCTTCACGGGTTTCAACAGCAATTACACTGCTCAGCCTGCCGCCATATTCTGCCGGCATGCCTCCCTTAATCACCTCCACGCTCTGCACCGCTTCTCCATTAAACACGCTGAAAAAGCCGAGCAGGTGATTGGGGTTATATACAGGTATACCATCTAATAACACCAGGTTCTGGTCCGGACCACCACCTCTCACATAAATTCCGGCGCTGGCTTCTCCCCCGCTTTTAATACCCGGTAAAAGCGTGATCGTTTTTAAAGGATCAATTTCACCCAGCAATACCGGGAGCTTTTTCAGCTGCCCTATACCGATTGATTGTGTGCTCATCTGGTTTCGGCTCACATTGCGACTCGCAACGATGGTAACATGCTGTAATAAATTTTCACTCCTTTCCAATACTACATGCGCCACTGTATCTGCCGTAAGCAGTATGGTAAATGTGGAAGACCGGTAGCCTACGGCGCTGGCTGTTATGGTACACTTTCCGGCAGGAAATTGCAACAGCAGTTTCCCGGTTGCATCCACCTTATTTTCTTTTTGATTGATCCGCAATGTAGCATTGCCTACCGGTATGTTAAGGCTGTCGCTTACTTGTATAGTGAGGGTGTAATGTTGTGCAAATCCGTTTATACACGCACAAAGAAAAATAAAAATGATCGCACTCCTCATGTAAACAGTAGTCATTACTGCCGTAAGTTAAGTAAAACCCAAACTTCAAATTGAAGGAATGTTGTTAAAAAAACGAGCATTCAACCGCTTTGCTTCTCAAACCCAATCAATATTATTACATTTTCCTCGATGATTCAATATTCGTATCCGCCCACTGCCACGCTTTGTCAAACCGTTCTTTTGCCTGGTTGGCTTCTTCTGTTCTTGCCTGCCCCTGCAGGCTTTTGTACAGCCCCATCAATGCCCAGCCATTTTCTTTAAATGTTTCAAGATCTTCCCTGAATATTTTTTCAGCCGCAACAAACTCGCCTGCCTGCAACATCCAGTGCCCGGCGGTAAGCCTTACGGAAAAAAACCAGTCGGGCGGTTCGTTGTAGTTCAGCTTATCTTCAACAGCAATAGCTTTGTTAAAAAGCAATGTCGCTTCGTCGTACTTTTTATTACGCGCAAGCAGTTCTCCCTCCAGCACATACCTGGCAATATTTACCAGGTCGGCAGCGCTGTTAATATCCCAGATCATGTGCGTTTTCAGTTGATCGTTTTCACTGATCTTTACAATTGCCTCCAGCTCTTTTTCAGCAAGGACTGCTTTTCCCTTTGCCGCATACGCCATACCGCGTGCATAATGCCAGATGGCTTCAGGATACAGCAGTCCTTCGCCGGGATTTTTCCTCTGCAAAATTTCGTCCCACTTACCGGTATGGATCATTACATATAACGGTATGATATAAAAATGCTGAACAGTGGCATTGTCTGCCAGGAATTTCTTATCCGCCTTTCGTGAAACCGCTTCGGCAGCATCCAGGGCTTTAGCGCTGTTTCCTTCCAAAAAGGCACAGGCCGCCAGGAAATGCAGGTTATGCGGGTAATACAACATGGGATATGTGCCCTGTATTTTACATTGCGCTATATAGGTACTGTCTGCCTCGCTCGATTTTTCATTGGCTATTACTCCCTTGTGATATGCTCCTGTTCGTATATAGGTATGAGACGGCATATGCACAAGATGTCCCGCGTCGGGCATCTTATCACGCAGCCTGTCTGCGTAAACGGTTGCTTTGTCTGCCTGCCTGGAGGCTTCCGTAGCATGTATATAGTAATGTATCGCCCCGGGATGTTCCGGGAACCTGCTTAAAACATTTTCAAGCGCCTCTACAATAGGGGCTGTCCAGGGCTGAGGTGTACCATCCTTTAACCACAGATCCCAGGGATGCAGGTTCATCAGCGATTCCACATATAAAGTACCCACATCAGCATCGTTTGAAAAATTGTTATACACCTGCCGCATGGCTTCTGCGTATGCCTCGTAAAATGGCGTCATATCTTCTGCTTCTTTACGTGGAAATTTTTGGACAACTGCGTTGATAAGCGCCTTTTCAACTGCTGTAGCTTTATCTGCGTACATAACCGCTTTGTCTACCGCCTTATTAATTTCATCCAGTCCGGCAGGATCAAGCGGGGCATTGTAGTTAGGGCCCAGCACCATCGCCAGTCCCCAGTAAGCCATTGCCAGGGTAGAATCGTACCTGATAGCCGTAAGAAATGAGCGGGCCGCCTCCCCATGATTGAAGCCGTACATCAGCGCAAACCCCTGGTTGAAATACTGCTGCGCTTTTTTTGAGCGGGTAGATACTTTATAATGAAAATTACCCAATCCTTTCAGCAAAGGGGCATTGCTGCTGAGCTTAGCAGGGTCAAAAGAAGGCGCGCAATAAATACGGGTTTTATTGTAAGATCGGTCTGCCGCTTGCCTGTCGGTTTTGCTCCTGATAAAAAAAACAGGAATTGCAACTATCCCAAGTAAAAAAAAGATTGCTTTTTTCATGCTATATAAAATTATGTATGATCTACAGCGCAGATTAAAATATGCCGCTAAAAAATACAGCATATATCGTTCAACAGAATCTGCTATTTAACAACGAGGTTTCAGAGTATAGCATGGCGTTATGCAAGGCAGACTTACTAATCTACGATCTTTTTTATACTTTTTATATCATTTTGCTGAAAAGTTTAACAGGCAGGGCAAAAGAATGAAAAGCAAAATGCAGGTGTATTTACCTTCGGTAAGAACTATTTTCATTGCGGCAAAATCAGAAATAAGCACATACCGAAGTAAAGTTCATGGTTTCGCATAGAAGAATATATCAATAAATATTCAGTATCCTTCGTCATTTCGAACCCACCTACAGGTTGTATTGAATTAAATGCATATTGTGGCGGGTGAGAACAGTTCTCCTTCGCATAAAAGTGATTAAACCACAGTGTTCTTGTTGGCCCGGTCGAAAGGACGATCCTATCCAATCATATCAAAATACTGCGACCTCATTACTCAGTCCATTTCAATCATTGCTTTAATAACCCCCGTTTCCGGTTTCAGCAATGCAGGGAAACCGGTTTTCACTTCCCCGAACGGAAGCCTGTGCGTAACATAGGTAGCAGGCTTTACAAAACCTTTTTTCATGGATTCCATTACATGCATAAAATCTTCCCGGGTCGCATTCCGGCTGCTCATGAGGGTGGCTTCCCTTTTGTGAAACTCAGGGTGTGAAAATGAGATCATTTCCTTCTGCAATCCCACCAATACATACCTTGCGCCATGCGACATATATTGAAAAGCATTGTTGATGGCTCGCTGACTGCCGGTTGCATCTACTACCACCGAAGGCATATCACCCCGGGTAATATCCTGCAGTTTTTCCGTAACATGCTCCTCTAATCCATTAACGGTATATTCCACGTTAAGATGGGTGCTACAAAACGACAGGCGTGCCGGGTTAATATCCATCGCTATTACACGCGCACCGGCTATGCGGGCAAATTCCATAATGCCCAGTCCAATAGGTCCTGCTCCTGTTACCAGTACAAACTCATCCTCCTTTACCCCGGCTCTCCTGATAGCATGCGCCCCTATAGACAATGGTTCCACCAAAGCCAGCTCTTCAAAACCCAAACCTTCGCCATGCAGCAATGCGTAAGAAGGTACCGAATAATATTCCGTCATTCCCCCATCGCAATGCACTCCGCACACCTGTATCCTTACACAACAATTGGTTTTGCCGTTCCTGCAAGCAATACATTTGCCACAATACAAATATGGAATAATAGTAACCGCTTCGCCAGGCTTAAAACCAGGAGCATCGCCACTTACAAACGTCGCGGCAAGCTCATGCCCCAGTACCCTGGGATATTCAAAATACGGCTGCGTTCCTTCAAAAGCATGCAGGTCGGTACCGCACACGCCTATGCGCTGAATTTTTATAATAGCATATCCTTCGCGCGGAGTTGGATCAGGTGTTAAAATATACTCAAATGATCCGGGTTGCACACATTGCAATGATCTCATAAATGTAAGAACGGTTTATATAAAGTTTACAAGCGGGGTTTGCAACCCAATAGTAAGGCATCTTTTAAAGATAGCATCAAACGGGCGTATTTCAATTTGTTGCCGCACAAACCCGGCTTTCCCTGACGTGTATGATCTATAGCTGTGATAGTCAAATACAGTTTGTTACGCCCTGTGATGGAGGCGCCGCCTAATTGTTAACCCGCAGTGGACAGCCTCCGATAAATCGGAGTTTTGGTTAATAACTCCGATAGCTATCGGGGCTGCATCGTTTATTCAGAACTTGCATCCTTCCCAACAACTGAATGTTTGTATCCGTCCTCTGAAAAGCTGTTTGTTTGTAATGAAAACACTGTTATTTGTGAGTCACATTCAATATCTTTACTGTTAACTCATACGATCCCGGTACTTGTATACGCATCGGTACTCTGATAGAATAATCATATATCCCTTCCGCATAAGTACCCAAATAATGACTATCCGAAGTTCCCTGATAATAGTTATTCTCAGTATTTCCGGACCATGTAGACGTGCTGTCTATAATAAGGGCTGTGGTTTTTATATGGTAATACATATTATATCCGTTACCAAGGGATGCTATTGGAAATGGCGTCAGAGGAAACTGGATTGATATTGCACTATCTGTGGCCAGGTAAGTATCAGGGGCATAGTCTTGTAAATTCTGTAAATAAGGCGGGATAGGATTCAAACCCGTATTGGGACGTTTAATCACTTCTCCTGTAGCCGGGTTGAACGGCACACCATTCCTGTCGGTAAACTTCAGTATAAAAACATTCGGAGTATCTGCAAATCTAACAACAGTGGGTACCACATACGGATTATTTGTGCCGTTATAGAAATATGTTACAGGAGCAGTTCCGGCCAATGCTCTCCCATTGGCAAAAGATCCGGTTTCTGGGGCGGTTTCTACAGGTTTACCATCGGCTAAAACAATGGTCATAGCCTTTTTCAACTCCTGGGTACCCGCAATATTGCTTACTTCAAGATCCATGGTATAAGTACCACTTGGCAAATTATAAGTACCGCTATTAGCTTCAAGCCTGCCATTCAGAGGGTTTACTACGATTGGCGGCATTTCTGAAACCCCTCTTTTAGTCTTGATAAGAGCAAACGTTGTATCCGTAGCAGCGTTATACCCTGCAGTCCAAACTTCTATCGCGTATGATTGAGAGAACAGGTCGTCAACCACGTTTCCCGATTCGTCATAAATATGTGTCCATTTAACATCCAGCGGGATACTTGATCCATCGGGCACTAATGTAGGCGACGATGCGATTCTTCCCTTTATCACAGTAAAAGTGCTTACTGAATATTGCATTGTCGGGCTGATAAACCCATCCTGGTATTTTGTGCATCCCGTAAAAAAAGAAATCAGGGTTAATGCGAAAAACGGGAATAATATTTTTACTGCTTTATAATTATTCATAGTAAAACGAGTTTATTGTTTGGTGCCGTAAAAGAATAAGGTATGAGAAGATTCCAGCGCATTAACCACGCCATTTTGTGTGAGAATGCCCGATGTTTTAACAAGTGTACGCACACCAACATCGTTAGGAATATCGCCGGCGGGATTATCTTCATCCAGGTCATAGTGATACCAGAGATGTGTAAAGTATACTACCCTGGGAACCGTAGAAACCGATGAACTGTAACCCAAAGCTTCCTCATACGTATATTCATACGAAACTGCTGCGGTATCTCCAATTAACCCGGTAGGGTATAAAGCGCCTTCGCTTTTCAATACGTCATACGTCAACGGTTGCTTAATAATATACATCAACAACGAATCCTTTGTTCCGTTAATATTGTTACTGATATAATATAACAAAGAGTCCAGTCCAAACTTACCATTGATGTCAATATTATTTTGCACATAGATGGTACGTTTATTTAAATAACCGAATATAGAGTAATCAGAAGGTGCAAAAAAAGTTGTTCCCTGCGCATTTATCAAATCCTTTATGCCCGCGGCGTCTATAACCTGAACCAGCGTATCGAAGGCCACATTGCTTTTCAGCATATCATAATTGCTCATATTCTTGTAGATATTTACGTCCTGCGGTTCACCTCCAACGATATAATCATTTTTTTTACAGGAATACAAAAACAATATGATGCAGCTAATCATCAAAAACTGTTTGACAAATTGATATTTTTTGCTCATAATATCTTTATTAATAGTAATAGTATTATTTAGTTTTATATTCTACCTGCCGGCATTTGCGGCCCAATAAGGGTTCTGCGTAAGCAGGTTATCATAAGGAAAAAGGGTGTTCATGTCAAGCGGCCAATAATAGCCTTTGGCAGTACTTGTAACTCTTTGGGAAGGGTATCCTACATATTCGAGCCAGTTCTGAGTTGGTTCTGTTCTTATAAGATCATAAAACCAATGCCCTTCTCCCATCAATTCCCGCCCTCTTTCCATTACTACTTCATCGATCATGGTATATGCATCCGTAATGCCTGCATAAGTGTTTATTCCCGCGCGGTCTTCAGTAAGCGCTAATTTTGCTCTGGCCCCTTCAAGATCATCTTTATAAGCCAGGGCTTCAGCATCCAATAAAATAATATCTGATAAACGCAGCAATACTAAATTGTTATTGAAATAAGGATAACCCTTGGTATCGGGAGACTGATAATTGAAATTCGTATATTTCAGAAGCATATAACCGGCAGGATCTCCGCCTATAGCAGGAACTTTTGAAATTACAGCCTTATACCGGGCATCATTCGCCGTATCGAACAGTACCTGATCCAACAACCCTCCTTCAGGAGATATCCAGCAACTCGACTTTTGATTATCTACAATAGATCCCTTTACAAAGGTTGCAAAACAATCAAAAGCGGCTTCCGCCCAATCTCCGCCGTTCTTAAAATTGGGATCATTAGCGCTATACTGCATAGAAAGTTCAAATATGCTTTCTGAGGAAGACGTTCCTTTCCAGATATTAGTATAGCTGTTCATAGGCTCTAAAGTATAGCCGCCTTTATTGATCACTTCCTGGCAATAATAATGGGCGCTGTCATATTCCTTTTTCCATTCAAAAATATGAGCCATCAGCGCATAACCGCTTCCCTTATTGGCACGTAAGCTCTTTGAAGGGTCTCCCCCGGAAAAACCCAGGTACGATGCAGCCGTCCTCAGGTCGGCGAGGCAACTGTCTAAAACAACATTTTCATCCGTACGTGGAAGCGGAGGAATATTGCCATAATCAACATCGTCAAAAGTTTTACTTACATATACCGGATCTCCCCACACACGGATCATATAAAAATAAGTGTACGCCCTCATAAATAATGCCTCTGCTATATAGCTGTTTCGGGCCTCCTGACTGGAAAATGCGGCAGCCGGCATTTCAGGAACATTTTTTAAAATAAGATTTGCCTGGGCAATTAACTGATAAAATCTCGACCAGTTGTGCAATGAGGCTTCACCATAAGGAACGTAGGAGAAGTTCCAGGGTATGGTATTGGTCGCCTTCAATCCATAAGGTATAAATACATCCCCCGAAGCCGGCTCAAATAAGCCTGAAACGAAATCCCCAAACACGAAGTAAGAAGGTTCGCCC
This sequence comes from Chitinophagaceae bacterium, assembly GCA_019638595.1. Lineage (GTDB taxonomy): Bacteria > Bacteroidota > Bacteroidia > Chitinophagales > Chitinophagaceae > Agriterribacter. The sequence goes on along the minus strand of JAHBTJ010000033.1, from coordinate 50,269 downwards.
AAATTATAAGAAGGTGCATTTCTTAAACACGCCCTTAACTGACCATACATCGCAAGCGTTGCCTGTTCTACCGAAGTTTGAGACACCCAGAATTCCGAACCATACGTAGAAGTAATGGGACCCTGGTGTAGTTCTTTTTTACAGGAAGAACATATTATTGCAATGCCGGAGGAGATCAGAAATAAATATTTTATATTGAATAGTAGCTTGCTCATAATTATTGTTGTTGAAAATTAAAACTGGATATCCACACCGAAAGTAAACTTGTGCGACTGAGGGTAAAGCCCACCGGTATATATGCCCAATTGATCTACGGCCTCCGGATCAGGCATGGTATTTTTCTTGTTTTTTATGATTAATACATTATCCATCATGCCATATAACCTGGCAGATTTTATTTTCAGTTTGCTTGTGACAGACCTTGGTATTTGATACCCTACTATCAAATATTTCACCTTAAAGTAGCTGCCATCAACATTCCACATATCCGTAAACGGGAAGAACTGGTAGAAATATCCTCCGAATGGATTAATAGCGGGGAAATTGGCTTTATAGTTGCCCTTAGCTTCCGCAGCTTTTACAGGAGTCCAGTAATCAACATTAGATAAATCCGGTAACCGGTTTTTTGCAAAGTTCTGAATATTGCCGCCTATACCATCCATCTGTTGCTGCAAAAAAGTATTTACCACATCTCTTTTCCAGGTAAATACACTTACGATTGAAAGCGAAAAATTCCCGTAAGTAAAATCATTGGTAAACCCACCGGTAAACTTAGGATTAGGATTACCTGTGGGCACTCTGTCGCCATACTGATCACCATTATCTTCCCCGCTCCATACATCATAGTCACCATTTACATCTTTCCAGATCGGGTAACCCGGTTTAACCGGGAAATACCCTTTATAATAGGTCATGGGATTTCCGGTCAAAGGATTAAATGGTATTTCTTCTGCAGAATTATATACCCCCTCATATTGCATTTGGAACATCCTGTATATCGGCTGCCCCACTGCAAATACCCTGTCCACTCCATACCAGTCGCTAACAATAAAAGTTCTGTTATTATTAGGCAGTTTTGCTATCGCATTTTTATTGAAGGTCAGCACTAACAGAGAATTCCATTGCAGTTTGCTCGAAGGAGAAAGGTTCTTAGTATTTATGGAAAGGTCTAACCCGCGGTTGCTTATCCAGAGATCGTGAGCATTGAAATTGATACCGGAAAAACCAGTGTAAAACGGCAGCACAAAATCATAATAATCATCTTTGGATATCTTATCATAAATATCAGCAGTAATACTTATCCTGCTGTTAAATAATTGGGCTTCTATGCCAATATTTTTTTGCTCTGTTCTTGCCCAGGTAAGATCATTCTTAGTTAACCCGTTTGAATAGCTGGGTTGAATAGCGATGGACCCATTATAGGTTCCGGGAATTGCATAAGAGTTAAACGGAGCATAAAAATCGCCCGACTGGTTTCCCGAAATACCCCAACTACCTCTTAATTTAAGAAAATTAATAGTGCTGGAAAAATTCTTCATAAAATTCTCATCGGAAATGATCCAACCAGCTCCCACAGCGGGAAAATACCCCCATTTGCTGTTTTCGCCAAATCTCGACGAGGCATCTCCCCGATAAGATCCATAGAGCAGATATTTCCCATCCAAATCGTATTGCACCTGTCCCATTATTGAAAGCAATGCATCCTTGGCATAATAAGAATAGCCGCCCAGGTCAGACTGAGGGATACCGCTTACTACCTGGATATCGTTTGATGGAACGTTATATCCATATACTGAGCTGCCTTTCGAAACATTGCTTGTATATTGCTGGGCAGCAGTAACAGCTATATTATGAGAATGGCCGTCCGATACCTGGAACCTTTTATTATAATTCAGGGTATTGGAAAGAAAATATGTTGAAAAAGTACCCCTGTCTGCTCTTGCATACGATGGCTGTGCATTTCCGCCGTCAGTAAGCGCGCTGATCTCATCAATGTTTGACGGCTGAAAATAATCTTTGGCCGATGAAGAAATATCAGCCGCTCCCTGGAAAGTATATCTCAACCCTTTCAATATATCATAATTGGTAGTAAACGATGCCTGATAGTTATCATCAATATTTTTATTTCTGAGCTTACTATATAAGCCGGAAAAATTGAGAGAATCGAAAGCCGTAAGCCTGTAAAAAGAAGATGGCTGGGAAGATCCTGTAAAAGGCGTATCATCATCATCATTATTATACTTCTTTCCCCGTTGCCTGTCGCCTTTAGTAAGCTTAACAATCAACTGGCTGTTCAATTTTGAATTTATCTTAAAATCAAAATTGCCGCGTATCCCATATCTTTTGTAACCTGTACCCGTAATAATCCCTTTCTCATCATAATAGTTCATGCTAACCCTGTAATTCACTATTTCACTGGCAGCAGAAACGGTAAGGTCGGCATTTTGAATAAGACCCGACCTGTAGAACAGATCCTGCCAGTCAGTGGCGTTATTAAACGACGGATTTAAGCTGTCAGTGAGTATCTGCGGAAGAGAAGCCAGTTGAGCTGAAGTAGCATAAGGAGCATACTGATTAATTATATCCATCTTCAACCGGCGTTCTTCTGCACCGGTATACGTTTTTATTAATGTTGGCTTTTGGGTTACTCCCGCATATACATTTACCCTGAATTCAGGTGTTGCAGATCTTCCTCTTTTTGTTTTGATATAAATAACACCGTTGGCGCCTCTTGATCCCCATGCAGCAGTAGCAGCAGCATCTTTCTGCACATCCACACTCTCAATATCATTAATATTTATCCCCGCAAGATAATTAGTACCGGTAGCGTCTATATTATTGGAAATATCTTCCGGATTAACAGGAATTCCATCAATCACATATAGCGGTCCGCTCATTGCCTGCGCCTGTGCCACGTATTTATTGGATCCTATATTGGTATTTACCCTGGTATTACCACGCACTACTATTGTAGGGGCTACACCAGGTTCCCCACTGTTTAATTGCACATTTAATCCTGATATCCTCCCTTGTAGCACTACATCCACGCTGGGCGCCGGCAAATTTTCTATTTGCTTACCAGACACACTGGAAAGAGATGCCGTTGTATTTCTCCGGTTTTGCCGTTGTGTCCCGATAATTACAACTTCATCAAGACCGGTTTTAGCTTCATTTTCTTTCATTACTACTGCTATCACAGATTTCCCCTTAATAGTAACTTTTTGATTAAAATAGCCGATATAGCTAAATTCCAACGTAGTAGCAGAAGAAGATTTCAGCGTAATACTAAATTTTCCACTTTCATCAGTTGTTGTACCGTTCTTTGAAGATTCTTTAACAGAGACGCCTGCCAAAGGACTCCCTTTGGAGTCTGTTACAACACCTGAAATAACCTGAAGTTGTTGTGCATACAGGGTAAAAGAATTACCCCCCACAAGTATTAATATTAGCAACAGTTTTAATCTCATAATATTTAGTTAATTTTTGCAGATATTTACAAAGATTAAAAAAATCTTAGATATGCTGCATGGACAACTAAAAGAACAGGCAACAAAAGGAGATTACACAAACGTTTGACTAAACAAAACAACCGATTGCCTAAATTTATATCAAACGATTGTGCAATTTTTGAACAGCACCCCAGCTATTTGGTAAGGCAACTAAAAACAATGCTATTTTCTTTATACGCAGTAGCCCGGTTATAAAAAGTGCCCGCCGAGAGCAGATACCTTTACCTCAACCCAGGAAGTCAGGGATTTCGCTTTTAAAATATTTTATACTCAAAAGACAATATCATTTGGTTAAGCAATAAAAGGAGGTTTCATAACAAAAGGCATCCGCTACATTTTTAGCACTGGTTGTAAAATACAAACACGCTCGAACGTTACTGCGAACCCGCCCACAGCCTGCATGGAATTAAAGGTATATGGCGGCGGGTCCGCAGTTTGAAAGATGCATACACACGAGGATTGCTTCCCGCCCCGGCGGGCAAGCTCCCGCCGTAACATTGCTCCAACTCAGGTTTTGATGCTGGCGGGGTGACGCGTGAGAGGTTGAGTGAATGTATGCCTTGCTTTAATGCTGATAGCAAAAACAATAAGCCCTCGTTGTGGATCCTGTATATATGGGGTATACCCGAAAGTTGAGATAGCTTCTTCCTTTATTTTTTTCTAAAAGCGAAACCCCTGCCCGGGAAGTATTGCCAACCGGATTTAATTATGAATGCCGTAAATTGCAGTGAGATGTAACGAAGGAATGAGTGATTGATCCGCTTCAACGGCTGTTATGCACCTTCTACTCCCCGCTATGAATCAATTATTAGCTCCAACGCTACATTATTAAGAAGAAGGAGAAATAACAATATGACAGGTTTTCATTTTTCATTATTTGACCCTCGTGAGCAGGGTAAATCAAAATTTGAGCAATTGCTGGGTCTGTTCATGCAGTTGTTAACTTACACCAATGGCGATGTGGGTGAAGCATTGCAGTGGCTGAACGAGCTGGATAAGAATTATGAGCTTACGGATGATGAGTATGGCATGGGCGATTTTATTGATGAATTGAAGGAAAAAGGGTATATAACCGACGATAATCGGCAGGGAGCAATAAAAATTACTCCCAAAACGGAACAAAGCATCCGGAAAAGAAGCCTGGAAGAAATTTTTGGCAAGCTCAAAAAAACGAAACAGGGCGATCATCACAGCTTTAAGCCGGGACAGGGTGATGAACTGAATCCCGAAACCCGTCAATTCCAGTTTGGCGATATGCTTGAGCAGATAGATTTCACGGAATCCATCCGCAACGCGCAGATCAATCACGGCATAGACAGCTTCCGCATGCAGGAAGATGATTTGAGCATCCGGGAAACCGACTTCAAAGCCCAGACATCTACCGTACTGATGATTGACATATCTCATTCGATGATCTTATACGGCGAAGACAGGATCACCCCCGCGAAAAAAGTAGCCATGGCTTTGAGTGAGCTGATCCAGACCAAATACCCGAAAGACACGCTGGACATTGTTGTATTTGGCAATGACGCGTGGCCGATAGAAGTAAAAGACCTGCCTTACCTGCAGGTGGGGCCTTATCATACCAATACGGTAGCGGGACTGGAGCTGGCGATGGATATACTGCGCCGCAGAAAAAACCCGAACAAACAGATATTCATGATCACCGATGGAAAACCTACCTGTTTGAAAACAGGTAAACGGTATTATAAAAACAGCTTTGGGCTCGACAGGAAAGTGATCAACCGCTGTATGAACCTGGCAGCGCAATGCAAAAAGCTGAAAATCCCTATCACCACTTTTATGATAGCCACCGATCCTTACCTGCAACGCTTTGTACAGGAATTTACCGAAACCAACAACGGCAAGGCATTTTTTGCTTCGCTCGACAAACTGGGCGCTTTTATTTTTAAAGACTTTGAAAGCGGTAAAAGAAAAACAGTGTATTAGAACACGGATACCAAAATAAGCTGATTGCTGAAAGAGAAAGAAAAACAATTACAAAAAGAAGAGCTAAATTAAATATGACTACGATAAAAACGCTGGGTGAATTAAAGGCTTCAGGATATCAGCCTAAAAGCATTAAAGAAGAAATAAGACAGAACCTTATTCGAAAGCTTCAGAAAAAAGAAAATACATTTTCAGGTATTATAGGATACGAAGATACTGTTATACCCGATGTGGAACGCGCTTTATTAAGCAAACACAATATTCTTTTCCTGGGTTTACGCGGACAGGCAAAAACAAGAATGGCCAGGCAAATGACCGAGCTGCTGGATGAATACATTCCTGTTATCCCGGGCAGCGATATCAATGATGATCCGTTGAACCCCATATCCAAATTTGCAAAAGACCTTATTGCCACACAGGGAGATAACACACCCATAGTCTGGATACACCGCAGTGAGCGATACGGCGAAAAGCTGGCTACGCCCGATGTGAGCGTGGCCGACCTGATAGGCGATATTGACCCTATTAAAGCCGCCAACCTCAAGCTCAATTTCGCGGATGAAAGGGTTATTCACTATGGCATTATTCCCAGGAGCAACCGGGGTATTTTCGTGATCAACGAACTGCCCGACCTGCAGGCAAGAATACAGGTGGCACTGTTCAATATACTGGAAGAAGGAGATGTGCAGATAAGAGGCTTCAAGCTGCGATTGCCCTTAGATATAATGTTCGTTTTTACAGCTAACCCCGAAGACTACACGAACCGCGGGTCTATCGTTACCCCGCTGAAAGACCGTATTGAAAGCCAGATACTCACCCACTATCCTAAATCGCTGGAGCAGGCGTTGGAAATAACAGAACAGGAAGCCGATATAGACAAGGCTCAGAAAGAAACTGTAAAGGTGAGCGATCTTGTAAAACGCCTGATTGAGCAGGTAGCGTTTGAAGCGAGGAACAGCGAGCTGGTAGATAAAAAAAGCGGTGTAAGCGCCAGGCTTACCATATCGGCTTTTGAAAATGCGGTGAGCGCCGCCGAAAGAAGGGCGATACTGAACAAAGAGAAAGATACACAGGTGTGGGTATCTGATCTTACCGGCATCATTCCGTCTGTAACGGGAAAAGTGGAGCTGGTATACGAAGGAGAGCAGGAAGGGCCTTACCAGGTTGCTTTTAACCTCCTGAACAAAGCCATCCGCACTCAGTTCATCCAGTATTTTCCCAACCCTGACTCTCTCAAAAAAAGAAAGGCTCAACAAAAAGAAAATGACAATCCTTACCGCGCTGTTATCAATTGGTTCGACAGCGGAAACTCGCTGAATGTGCTATTCAACCTGAAGGATAAAGACAAGGTTCAGCTTCTTTATAAAGTAGACGGGTTGTACGGGCTGGTAAAGAAAAGCTATCCTCATGCCAATGAAAAAGAGAATGCCCTGCTGATGGAACTGATCTTACACGGGCTCTCTTCCTACTCCCTCATCAGCAAAAAAGTGCTGGATGGTCAAATAGAATTCAAAGACCTGATGGGATCCATGCTGAACATGGGAAAACAAACTTCCTCGATGGAAGACGAAGAAGGATTTGACCAGGAGGAATATTAAATATTCTTTTAGCCTGTAGGGCTTGCAGCGTAGCAAATCATAAGTAACTGCTGCAAAAGGTGTTTGTTCTTTTCAAGCTGTGCGAGGCGTCTTTAGCTGTGCGAAGCTTTAGCTGTGCGAGGCGTCCTCGCCTCGCACATATATATTGTCGCCTCCCGGCGACACAATACACAAGAATTATTCGCGCAGGCTTGACCGCCTTTATCACCGACAGTAAATACGCCCCAATGAATTATTTTTAGTGAATGAAAAATTGCATATACACAATGCCACATTATATGATCTTCAGGTCAGCAGGTATAATTATTATACATATCCTGATCGTACAATTCGTAAAGGGGCAGTCGCCTCTACAGTGGACCGCCCTGGTTCAAAAAAAAGGAAAAAACCTTGTGCTCAGAGAAAACATGGCAGAAGTAAATGATAATGGCTTTTATCTTTACCGGAATTGTATTTACGACCTGCGGTTAAAGTCTGGCGAAAGATACCAGGCCCGCCTGGCAGATATACGTCCGGACAGCCTGTTTTTTTTGAGCCATGTGAACGAGGCTGTAGCGCAACGGGAAGGGGTGCGGTTAGATACCCTGGCTTTGAGCTTTACTGATATCAGCAAGCTGTTCCTTCTTGCCGACAGGATCATTGGCTTATACAGCAATATTGATCTCGGCAGGTATACCATTTCATTTCAACAGGATACAGCTCATGCTGCCGCAATAATAAAAAAAGTACCTGTTTTTTATGGAGATTCTACCCTGTATGAAATTTATCCTTACCTCACCAAAGTGGGAATTGACCGGGTATATGAAAAGGGAGGTAAAACATACTATTATGAAGGAATGCTGCCCAACCCCAATGCCAGGGTGTATGATACCGTGTACAGGAAAAAAGCAGTTTGGTTCATTCCGCCTTTTGACACGAATGTGGATGAAATAAAGGGATTGGCACTGGGCTTTGCAGCTTTGCCGGCTAACGATAAAAAGACACTAAAAGTAAAGGGACTGTGTATTGAAGTTTTGACCATGGGATATTTTGCACCTCTTTTTGGAGGTTTTCTTCAAAAAGACGCGTTTGTATACAACAAAGAGATCAACCCGACCGAGGTAACCAAGAAAGGGTGGAATATAAATGTAAGCGGCGCCGTTGGAGACGAAGAAATATCAGGACTGTATACTGCAGGCATAACCACTATGGTGAATAAGCTGGAAGGATTTGCATTTACCGGGTTAAATACGATTGCCGTGGAAATGAAAGGGGTATGCATCTCAGGATTACGTAACCAGTGCAAAAGAGCCCGGGGTGTACAAATAGCCCTGTTCAATTCGAGCAAAGACTTTAAAGGAATACAAATAGGGCTCTGGAACAAAAATCAAAAGCGTTCACTTCCATTTATAAACTGGAACTTTGGCGCCAGGTAAACCTATAACAAAGCTTAATGCAACCCTTGTCTATGATCCGTTTTAAAACCTGTACCCGATAGAAAGACCGCCCTGCACTGTTTTTAAAGAACTTGTTTCATCACTCACGCCATCGTACGACGGATCAACATCTAAAAAACCCAGTTGCCCATTAATATGGAAATACAAATTCTTTGAAAATTCGTACCCGATAAGAATATTAGCCCCAAAATCAAAGGGTTTGGTATAGGGAATTGTTTTGCTATTCCCGCCCATAGAAGAGTCGGCACTGGAAAAGTTGTTTAAAAATTTCAGCTTTCCCGTTACACTCATACCATTTGCTTCAGCCTTCCAGCGTCCGCCAACTCCGTAAGCAATATACGGTCCTGCACCCAACAGCATTTTGCCGTTCCCAACCTGTGGCTTAAAAATAAAGTTCACCGGCAATTCTATGTAATAGCTGGTGAATTTGATCCTGTCAACGCCATACAGGTATTGAGCGCCCCCGTTTTTATCTATCGTAAATCCTTTGCTGGTAAGCAGCAACGAAGGTTGTAAAGCGAACTTTTCCGAAAGCGCCAGATCCGCGGTTCCTCCGAGATGAAATCCCGGGCGCAATTTTACATTCGTATAACCGCTTTCGTCTTTTAACAACATTGCAGACAAATTTCCTCCTGCTTTTACGCCCCATTGTACCTGCGCTGACATGGCATGGTGAATCGAAATACTGATCAACACCAGGATTACAGCTTTTAGCTTCATATTTTTTGTTTTAAAATTAACCGCCAAATGTAAAGTATAATTTTTGTGAGAATACATGAGGTTTATCACACTGTGATGGAATATAGGTCAGCCTTGCTTATTTAACTCCTGTTTAACAAGTGAAAGGAGTTCTCCGGCAACGAAAATCATGTTCTTCCAGGTCTGATTTCGGGCTTAACTGATCTCGTGTCATCGTTTATCCGCTGTATAGCACGGAAAATACAACAACCTCCGGAAGTGATGTTGGATTGTATTTACCTTCGGTGAAAAGAGGTCAAATTTTCGCTTCATACGCGGTAATCCGGTCGGTGATACACCACTGCGTCAACTTAAAGGTTTTACTTTCCGGCGCGTGAGACACGCGCCGGGGCGATCGACTAAAATAACATTTTTAATGCGCGATGATTGTGCCGTAGCTGTAAACAGGCAAAGCAAAAAGCCTGTCAGGCAAAACAGGGGTTTAGGGGACATAATGCTAAATTGTGAGTTAAGATATGAAATTCAGCTATGCTTTCTGAAATAAGGCATATTAATAAGGGTTTCCAACTTTTAGAAGGTGGAAACCCTGCACAGCATGGATCACATTAATCCCCTATTTTCTGTTCAAGCTTTCTTATCAGCCCGGAAAACCGCGCTTCCTCTCCCGGCATCAGTTCACGGCATCTTTGCGCCCATGCCAATGCATCTTTTAGCGCCTGCTTTTCCGTGGAGGGTAAATGTGTAAATGCGTCTGCCGCTTCGTATAAAGGGCTGTATATTTCCCTGGAATAAATATTTATCCAAAACTCTCTTTCTTCTTCAAACGCAGCCATTTTTGCACTGTCCTTTTCTCCGCTCATAACTGATTGCATCTTCTCGGCCCTCCGTTTATCTTCCCTGCGAATGCTGTCAACCGGTATGGAAAGGAGCCCGTCGGTATGGAGATAGCCCACCTTTTTTATCAGATCATAGTCCCTGACCAAAACGCCGTATTTCAAATCTATGCGGTTTAATAACATTCTTTCTCCCTTACCCAAACCATCTAATTTATCAGCAAATTTTCTTAACGTTGCATATTCCGGCAATCTCTTTTCTGACAGAGCGGTACCGCCCCATGTCCGGACTATTCTGTCGAATAAGAAATCGGTAAGTTTAGCCTTAGATGCTGCTGCCAGTTGGTCGTAATGATTGATAAAATATGCCGAGAATGCAGTTTGTGTTCCTGGCATATATTTTAAGAGGTATAGGAGTGTGGAATCCTGCCGGAGTTGCTCGTCAGTCAGCATGTTAAAATAGGCATCCAGCACCTCTCCGTTATTCACCTGCATTTCCGCCAGACGGTTAAGATAGAGACGCAGAAACGAAGAATCGCGATTGCCTTCATCGAAGATCTGTTTCATTTTACCCAGGTTATTGGGGTCGGCGTCCTGTTTTTTCGCTTCCTGAACCAGCCCCATAAAACCAGCCTCATCTCTTTCTCCCGTATGTTTATAAATAAGATAACCGCTACTGTTTACAAACAAAAAAGTAGGATAAGCGCTCACTTCATATTTTCTGGCAATATCCACCCCTTCTCCTTTTTCGGCATCAATTTTATAATTCAGAAATGCTTCATTGTACTTTTTGCCAACGGCCTGCTTGGTGAATATAAATTTCTCCATGTATATGCAGGGGCCGCACCAGTCGGTAGATACATCAATGAATATCATTTTATCAGCTTTCCCGGCTGTCTTGAGCGCTTCCTTCCAGGTGCCTTTGTAGAATTGTATGCCTTTGCCTGCGTTTGTTTGCGCCAACAAGGTTATTACAAAAACAGTAGCAAAACAAAGAGAAATGATTTTTTTCATCCGTTGAATCTTTTAATGCGTTTTATGCTGATCAATTATTTCGGATTCAAACTGTATCCTTCTGCTATTCCTGCAGCAACTCGTTAATTTGTTTCTCCAGCTCCGCTTCCATGCTTGGCCTTGGCGCAAATGCCGAAGCGATACGGCCCTTCTTATCAATGAGCACAAAATGTGGCACACCGTGAATTTTATAATCTTTTGCAATCTTACTGTTCTCGGAACCGTTGCTGTCTATAAGTTGTATGCCTCCCATTTTCATTGCAGATACCTTTGCCAACCATGTATCCACCTTTGTATCGATTGATATAGCGATCATTTCAACATCCTTATTCCTGAATTTTTCTTTGAGGCGTTCCAGGTATGGTATTTCTTTAAGGCAGGGAGCGCACCAGGTTGCCCAAATATCTAAATATACAACTTTCCCCTTAAAGTCGGAGAGCCGTACCGGTTTTCCTTTTGTATCAGGCAGCTTAAAAGCAGGTGCGGCAGCCTCTTTTGAAAGAGCGCCTATCGAAGCCAACTGGCTTGAATATGATCTTTCAATGGCCGGAAGAAGATCTGTATTGAAATTTTCCTTCCTGAAGTCTGCAATAAAATCTGCTGCTCCTGCCAGTTGCATGGGGTATTCGATATATTGATTGATCCTGTAATACAGGTTATAAGCAAGTAGCCTGGAACGATACCGGCTTTTTTTAAAAATATCTTTTATGATGTTATTTTCTATAACATACGCGTCAATATCTTGTAAGGTAGTATCCTTTTCTACAGCATGCATGCGCAATATCCTGATCAAATTATTCATCATCATGATATCAGTGATGTTTGCAAAGCCAATGTTGGGGTTGTTAAAATTCACTTTATCCAGGTACTTCAGTTTATCATCTCCGTTTTCGTTTGCTACTCCCTGGCTTTTTATAAAGTCAGATATGCTGTTCATTGTGGTTGTATCTCCACTGTATTTTTTCATTACCGGGTATAGTTTATAGTTAGTAACTATATACAGGGTATGGATATCCTTTATCAACTGTTTTTGGGGATGTTTTAACGTTGAAAAAAAATCTTCTGATCGTTCCAGCAAATATTGGGTTAACGTATTATAGTCCGGGGGCGTTCCGGCAAATTTTTCTCTCATTTCTGCTCCAAGCCTGGAGAAAAAGGTATTATAACTTTCGGCGCCTCCTTTTATCACAAAGTGCTTCGTGTCTTTTTCAATAGAAATGGTATCGCCCGGAAAACCAATTAGAAAAGGGCTATAGGTGTCAGGATCTATTGTTTGAAGCCTGAAATATACCGGCTCTGACGATTCAAGTTTAAAACCGGCTTTATTCCTGTTAAGCCGGAGCGTATCACTGATATAAGTGAAGTCTTTCCAGTACCCGATAGCTATCTTGTTTCCATATCCATTCACAGTAGCCTGTATAGTGATTTGCGAATGAGCCATTGATGACAAGAGCAGGCATAATACTAAATATAGTTTCTTCATAAACGTATGCTATAATTGCTAATACAGCAGATTTTCGGTGTGAAAAAAGAGTTTAATATAAATATATAACTATGAATTTAGTTTTAAAGCTATTTTGTAAAAAACCGCCCTAAAGGGTGGGGATCAAAAGATATCGTTACCCGGCGCTACTACCTCATATAGCACCAAAATTAAGCGCAGCAAAAATTGCTTCAGATATATTGTCCGCATTCAACTTTTTAAAGAGGGCAGTCTTATGAAACTTGATGGTATTTACGGATAAGTATAATTCTTTCGCTATTTTTTCAACTGTAAGTCCCTGTATAGACAGCATTAGTATTTCCTTCTCCCGGCTGTTGAGGGAAACAATTGTATTCTCCTCCCACTTCCCGGTGCTCAGGTTATAATTATATATCTTTTTATCTGCAGCAGTTTTAATAGCAATATTACCCGGCTTATTGTTAGGGGATGGCGACACAATACATAGCGCAAGCCACATATTACCATTGTTGTCAAGCGCTAAAGGAGTTAATTTATGATTAATGAGCTTTAAATGACCTTTAGGCTGACGGAGCCTGAAATCATAAGATATGGAACCGTCCAACCTTTTCTCTAATGGCATTTTTTTATAAAACTCAAATCCTGCTTCATTTATTTTTAAAAGTAATTCAAGGTCTTCCTGCGGAACATGCTCAAGGTAAAATGAATAGCCGAGCTGCAGTACCTGCAATGCAGTTTTACCGCAAAGAAATAAAGGATTGTCCGATACATACAGAAATCCCTTTTTGTAATAATCAATAAGATAAATACTTTGATAAGATATTTTAGAGAGGGCCTCAGCAAACCTGATATAGGACTGTGCCTTTTTATAGTCCTCGGGGGAGGGAGGCGAATCAAGGCGTATGGATTGAAAAAAGTCCTTAACAGAGATATCCATATCACATAGTATTTTAACATGTTTATGCTGATCAATTATTTCAGATCAGACCGTATTACTACCTGACTATAAAACCAACCTCAGCGCTGCCCAATAGTCCGCCCTGCCCCACCCCCTCCACTATACCGGTAAACCGGGATTGAATATCGGAACAGAAAAAGCTGATAACCGCTTCCCCGTTTGCATCTGTAATGATCTCCGGGTTCCGGGCGATCACATTGCGGTTGTCGGGCAAAGAACGATCTTCCACGTCATAATCGGGCTCATAAAAGGCTTTACTTTGATAGTAGCCTTTTATCATTGCCATTTTGAATTTTTTCAGGAGCTCTTCTTCGGTGTATTGCGGATAGTGATACGTAACAGTTTTATGATTTGTGCTTGTCAATATCACTTTGTTATGTGAAGTAACTTCACTTGTGAACATATTATATTGTTTACCCTCAATTGGTTTAATGTTGGTTCGACTTGATGGGCAGTTTAACCAGCCACACTCTCCTACATAATCCGTATTGCCTTCATATTTCGCAATGCTGTCCAGGTAACCCAGGTATTTATCCCGGTAGGTATACCCTTTCCCTTTTATGATCACTTCGGCAAGCGTTTTGCCATATTGCAGCAGATCGCTTGTATCAGCGGAGCTTTCCTGTGCTGCTATTTTTTCACTAAACACATACTCCCCGGCAAATGTTTTGTTGAATGCATGCAAAGTATCAAAAGGATTTTCGACAGCCATACTGTATTCGTCTTCAGAAAAATATTTAATAAAAAAACGGGAGCCGATAGCCAGGTTTTCAGGGGTAAGAAAAAAAGACCTTTTATCATCGGTAGTACCAACCTGTGTGATGCTCCTGTTATAGTTGAAAAACATAACCGCCACCGGTTGTGTGCTTTTAGTTTGTTTCCTTAACGGAGATAAAACGGCAGACAGACTATCAGAGCGTACTATTTTTCCACTTGCTGATCCATCTTTCAAAGTTTCTTCATTCCATATATACTTCCTCCAGCCCTGTGTTAAAAGCAATACATCCAGGTGCTTAAAACGGTCTGTATTGCTGCTGTCAAAATAATAAGAAGGGTCGTATATCCTTCCCCGTAACTGGCTGGATAAATAACAATAGTTCACGATGTTATTTGTGTTGCCGGGGTTTCCAAAAAGATCGTCATATACCCGTAGATTCAATATTGCCGGAACTGCATTCCCCTTCTCATCGGTTGTCTTAATTTTCAGGGATACCTTTTCCTTTTGGGCAAACCGTTCTTTTTCCAGGTGTAAGCTTATGCCAAGCTTTTTCTCAGGATGAACATACAGCAACCGTTCTGCCAATGGCTGTAGTTGCTCATCAAACAGGGTTACTTCGGCAATGCCCTGCGGGCAGTTGGCGATGGGTATTTTTATGGTAAGACTGTCTGTAAGCGATCCTGCTGCAATAGCCTGCACCATGCCTCTTGTCTGCAACCGGAGAAATATCTTTTTCTTATTTGCATAAGTAGAAGTAAGCCTGAAAACGAGGCTGTCTCCCTCATTTTTGAGCAGGCTCATCACCATTCCGCTGTCCCGGATACCAGTAACGGGGAATGTGTAATTGCTTTTGTTTGTAAGCGCTATGCTATACTTCGCGCCCCTTTCGGGTGTGAACACAAAACGACCCATCCCGGCGTGAGTAGTTGTAAAATCAGCTACAGGTATATTGTCCTTCAACAGCGAGCCCGATACATCAGCGAAAGCCCCATCCTTATTCACCGCCTTAAACGCCACAACGCTTTGCAATCCGGCAACAAGGCTTCCTCCTTCGGGATATATTCCAAACTGAATTTTTCCGTTTTGTATTCCGGCAGCTTTTGCCATTCCATTTCTTTTATTCCTGATTTCCTTCAGGTCGTTCACCACCCTTACCCGTGACGCCGAATAAAATCTTTGCTTATAGAAAAAAGAGGAATGAACCGAATACGCTTCTAATATATAATTGCCTCCGGGTAAGGTTTGGGGTAAATACACCTTACCGGAAGACACCCCGTTGCTATTGATGGGATACATTTCCTGCCATACCGTGCTATCCTTTTCCCTGTGCTTTAATTGAACATACAGGGTTTTATCAAGACCGGATAGCGTAAGATCCTGCGCATTCAATACAAATGCATTAAACCAAAGATCCTCACCGCACAAATAGGTTTCTTTATCGGACCGTATGTAAACAATAGTCAGCGGATTCCCTGCAACCAACCTGTCCAATCGTTCAGCAAGCCGATCCATTGTAGTATCGGAAGCCTGGCAAAGAACAGCATACGGGTAGGTTATACTTATAATTATACTGATTATATATACTGTAAAATATTTCACCTTCTCCGGTCAAATGTAATTTATTTATCCGTTACTGCTGTGCGAGGCGTCTTCGTAGTGCTGTGCGAGGCGTCTTCGCCTCGCACAATACTCCTGTCGCCTACCGGCGACATATAACAGTCACCTTCGGCGACAGGAAAAACCGTGTGAAGCGAGGACGCTTCACACAGCAGCCGTTTTTACATTAGAAGAAGCCTGACAACGAACCTTACAGGTTCTTATTCATGGATTCGCTGTGAATAAAATTAAGCGTAACGGGGCCTAACAGGCCGGATGCCCTTAGCAGCTTCTCCGCGTCGGGACCGTTGAATTTCATGACATTTGTTTTAGTGCGCCTTTGCTCCGGCGGCAGCTTACTGTCCCCGATCAGCCGGTTGGGCCATACATTGGTCACTTCTACTTCCAGCGTATTATTACCAGGCTTTATAAAGGATGTTATATCCACCGTAAAAGGCGGCGCCCATACAACAGGCAATGTATGCCCGTTGATATTTACCGTTGCCAGCTCCAATACATTGCCCAGATCAAGGATGACTTTGGATTGCCTTAATTGAGTGGATCTTACTGTAAAGATTTTCTTATAAGCTGCGGAGCCGGAATAATATTTTATCCCATCATTTTCAAAGCCTGTCCATGATTTTAATGTATCCGTTGTAATATGTGCGGGACCTCCCCAGGCAGTATCAAAGCTGATATCCCAGGCTCCGGTCAGGGTAACAACTGAATTGGATTTTGAGAGTGTATGGCGGGTTGTCTTTCTATCAGACCAGTATAGTGTATACTTACCCGGCTCAAACAAACTGGTCACGACCTTTCCCGACTTACGCAGCACTTCAATAAATGGTTTGCCCGTATTATTCAACTGTACTCCCGGAAAAAGCGCTTGCCCGTCTTTTTCAATTTTTACAATATGCGCTTCTGCAGTCTTTTTCCTGAAAATAACAAACAGGGAACCATCGGGATTAAAATGCAAAGGAATAATGGTTTGCCCGTTTTCTTCGCGATATATCGCCAATTCACTGGTTTCGCCGGTTACCGGATCCCACAGCTCCGGCACCATGCCGCTCACCCGGAATGAGCATTCCACGTTTTCGTACCTGTCGGGTAAAGTGGTAATATAGCGGTATTCAAAATCACTGAAGTCCTTCCTGCCAAAGCGGTTAGCCACAAAATAAATTTCCATATCCTTTCCGGTACGGTGAATATAATCAAGCGAGGTAGCGCTGTTGGAGCTTTTAAAGCTGAAGTCAGGAGCTACTTTCATTTCACGCAACACGGTATTCACATCCCGGCCCCATATTACTTTCCCTTTTCCATATTTGTTTTCCATATTGTTTAATCCATCCGTAGCACCCCACATACGGTTAGCTATTGCCGTTAGTTCCCGGTCGTTTTGCGGGTAATTGCCCAGGCTTCCGTCTTTGAGCGGTTTGGGTCCTATAAGGGTCAGTCCCTGCTGTACCATTGTTTCCAGCTTACGCAGCAGTGCTACGTCAATCGCTTTTTCGTCTGGCAAAACCAACAGCCGGTAAGCAGTTCCGTCCGGAAAGACCAACTGACCGTTTATGACCGACGCGTTTTTAAGCAATGCTTCTTTTGAACATTTATCCCAGTCGTAGCCCGGAGCCAGGTCTTTAACATCTTCTTTCAGGAAAACAAAATTAGGCACATCATCCCCGTAATAATATAGCACATCCCCCACAAACAGTCCTTTCGATAACAGCCAGGAGCAGCGGTTGAGATAAGTGATAAAATTGTCCGCCTGCTTCCACCAGGTAACGTTCGGGTTCATGTGTGTGCCGGCAAAATATTCATTACCGGGAAGCCCGAATTCTTTGGGTGAAGAAGTGAAGGTATGCCATACGATCCTGTTCACCCCCGAACAGAACACCCGGTCAATATTGCTTTTCAGGTCTTTCGGTGACCTTTCCCATTGCGGGCCTATGGATGTAGGTCCTTCGGCGGCTACAAATCTTTTTCCATTGGTATGCGCCACACTGGCACTTTGTTTTACTACCAGCCGCTCATCATCTTTCACCCGGTGCGTATTGGATGTTGCCCAAAATTCGCCCTGCGGAAAATCATTGATCGCCATTACCTTTAATGCATCTACCGGCGCTGAATGCGGCCCGCCCGATTCGGGATGAAAACCCAGCCCATGCCGATGGGCCAGATCGCTGAATAATTGGTAATGATTGGCGGCGATACAATCGCCAATGGTCATACGATAGTCGTGCAGGAACCGGTTCGATACATCCAGGTTTTCTACTATTCTGCCGGCCAGCACCGGAAGATACGTTGCGATATCATATCCCCTGAATTTTTTAAACTCCGCGGGAAAATCATTGGTCCACCCCACATTTCCCATTTCCCAACTATCTGTTTGTAAAAAACGCAGACTGTTACCCGCCGACTGCGCATTGGCGATCAACGGCAATATCACATCCCTGCTGAATACATTAAAAGCGTTCGCGTTGAGATGATCGAGCGACAGCCCGCTCCATCCGTCACTATTGGTAGAAGTAACCGCGCCGGTACAGGTCCAGCCATAACGGATAATAGTCCATTCTCCTTCCGGCGCCTCCCATGTAAGCACGCCATTTACAAATTTATCGCTGAGGTTAATGATGGAAGACGTTTTAATGCCCGGTATTTTTTCCGCACCGGGATCTTCTTCTCTTAATTTATAAAGAGGATATGTTCCTTTTGCGCCAAAGCTTTCATTAAAAGATTTGATCCTCCAGTTTTTAATAGCCTCATTTTTTACAGGCGTTCCGGCAGGTTCAGGAAAGGCCTGCACAAGAATATCCTGGTACATGAGTTTCGATGCCGGCTGGGGCAGGCTGATCTCTGTTTTCTTTCCTCCCTGTATTTTAGTTTCGGTAAAAACAATTTTTTTCTGTGCCAGTTCCGGGGTAATGGTGGGTCCTCCGGGGTTCCAGCCGCTTTGCGTATTTACGCTTAATTCTATACCGAGCCGTTGCGCTTCTTTTACGGCATGCCTGTACAGTTCCATCCATTCGGGGCTCATAAACAACGGGCCGGCCGCTGTTCTGGCGGCCACGTTGTAGCTGGAGCTGCCGGCGTCTACAATAGAAGCGCCGCCATAACCGTTTTTCTTCATCTCCTCCAGGTCGCGCGTAACAGACTCCTTCGTTGCCATGCTATTGAGCCACCACCAGTAGCAGCGCAGCCGGGATTCTGCGGGTGGTTGCACGAATCCCGAGCGCAACTGCGTATAGTTGATCTCGTTAGAAGAATGAAGAGGATAGTTCGGCTTTTGCGCTGCCAGCATTGTACAGCAAAAAAGTAACGGTACAATAAGCTTACATTTTAGCATAACCAATATCTGTCTTTATTTCTTTTTGTGATTTTTTACCAACCCGGGTTTTGATCCAGCTTAACGTCTTTATTGGCATCAATGACCAATTGCGGGATTGGCCAGAGATTGTAATTAAAGGTAAGCGTAGCCGCCGCCTCGGGCCAGAAGGCATATTTGCGGATACGGTCTGCCGCAATAGTTCCCCCCATGCGCAGGAGGGTATTCCAGCGGCATTCTTCGTATACCAGCTCACGTGCCCGCTCATCCAGTATCATGTTGTATTGATCGTCCATATCCGCTGCCGTTACCAGGTAGCCGCAGTTGGCGCGGGTACGCAGCAGGTTGATATCCCCGGCAGCGCCTGCCTTATCACCATTGCGTTGTTTAGCTTCCGCACGCAACAGGATGGTTTCAGGCAGCCTTATAAAATAATCATCCCGGAAAAGGTTGCTTAAATTCTCTCCATCGGCAATACCGGTATACTGGTCGGTGGCTATTTTGCACGATATAGGATAATTGAGGCTTTGATGATCTTTGGTATCATATAATACCGGCCAGGGAACAGGCTGCTGGTAGTAAGGAGAAGATGCAACATTCCCCAAAATATTCCTGCGAAATACGATATCCGAGTTACGCATATCATCTGCAAATGCACCGTTGTAAATACTATCCCGGGCATACATGGTAGGTATTATCTGCGCGATCCCGCGTCCGCCTACATCAGCGCCCGTACCGGTGATGTTACCTGGCGAGCCATCGCGAAAAACAGGACCGTATGTACGCGAATAAGGCAATTTTGACCTGGGATCTTCCGCACGATATGCGGCATAATCAATCTGGATAGCCCAGATACACTCCAGGTTGCCATCCTGGTAATTCACATTGTTTTCCTGGAACAGATCCCAGTATACATTGCCCTGGGGTTCTGCTTTACGGGCCCCGTAGCGGGAGCTCATCAGCGAATAGACGCCACCATCAATCACTTTATTTCCATAAGCGATGGATTGTGTAAAGGCTGCAGACGCCCCGCTCCCATCTCCATCGGCCTGCAACTGTATGCCAAGCGCCAGGTACAGCTCGCAAAGATTGTGCTGGGCCGCTCCTCTTACCAGCCTGCCACCCTGTGCAGTTACTTCCGGCAGATCGTTTTCAATGGCCAGCAGCTCATCAATAGCATATTGATAAGTCTCTGCCCGGGTAGAGCGGGTATAATCGTACCGGGCTACTTTGGCTACATCAGTTACAACAGGCACACCGCCAAACAGCTCTGCCAGGTTGCGGTACGCAAACGCCCGGAAAAACCTTGCCTGTGCAATGGTATATGCTTTATCAGCAGCCGACGCCCAACTGATGCCAGGCTGTTCCGCGCTATAGATCGCCAGGTTTGCTTTTGCAATGACCTGGTACCAAACTCCGTATATGCTGTTAAAATTGCCGTTGTTAGGATTGATAAGCCCGTAGTTGTTAAATGTATTACCCCGTCTTATACTGGGCACATCAAACATATCGGTTCCATTGCCACGAAACACAAAGGTCCAGTTTTGTTCAGTAGGGTTTGCCCAGATATCCCTCAACTGTGAATAGATGGCTATTACCGCCTGATCTATTTGCGAGGAGGTGGTAAAAATGTTATCTACAGTATAAAATGTTTCAGGAGTCGTTTGCAGGAATTTGTCATCTATTTTTTTACAACCCGCAATATTGATGAGTAGTATACAGGAACAGATACCACTTATATATTTTAATGTTTTCATTTTAGTTTGTTTTAATGGATCAGAAACTAAAGTTCGCACCTAATGAATAAGTAGTTGGTACAGGGAAGATGTTGGACTGCACCGTAGTGCCTGTTTCCGGATCACCTCCAATCCATTTGGTAAATGTGGCAAGGTTCCTGCCAGCCGCAAATACTTTAATGGCATTGATGTGATGCTTCTTCATCCATGCTGTATTGATCGTATAGGAGAGCGATACATCCTGTATCCTTATAAACTGTCGTGATTGTAATCCAAGAAAACGGCTATCGCCTGAAAAGTAAGCCGATGGATATACATTACCTGGATTGTCGGGTGTCCAATAGGGCTTGGAAATGGTATTATCGTTAAACCGCCCCGTTCCGGAAGTCATATAGGCTGATGTGTTACTTAGCATATACATGTTATTGCCACCAAAAATGCCCGTTACCATAACATACAGCTCCAGGTTTTTATAGCGCAATGTGTTGCTCAGGTTCAGCCTGAAATTTTCTTTTCTATACCCTAAAATAGTCCTGTCGTCCGCATCTATTTTATTGTCTTTATTCAGGTCTATGTATTTAGGCGCCCCGGGAGCCGCCCCTGTCATGGTTATATAAGCATCGTCACCTGTTTGTACAATGCCATCCTGCTTAAAGCCATAAATCGCTTCCAGCGATTTTCCAATAAAAAAGTTATTGGCTATATCATCATCTTCTTTTCCATCACCATTTTTGTCCTCCCCGTAAAGGTGTACCAGCTTGTTATTGTTCTTCCAGAAAGTAAGAGTTGAGCCCCAGTTAAAATCCTTCCGGTCAATATTTACAGTTCTCACGGTTATTTCAACCCCCTTGTTGCTCACCTCGCCTAATGAAGCAAGTTGTGTGGCAAAGCCGGTCATGATAGGAATATTCCGTACAAAGATCTGATCGGTAGTGCTGGATGTATAGTAATCCACATCTACAAAGAGGCGGTTCATTAACCAGGCGGATTCGAACCCTATATTGATGGCGGAAGTTTTTTCCCATCCCAGGCTGGGATTGCCTAACGAGCTTTGCACCAATCCATAGTATATCTTGCCCTGCGCATCAGAAAACTGGTAACGGGCATTGCCGGCAGCTCCGTTAAGCACCTGCGATAAGGTAGCGTAAGGACTGAGCCCCTGATTGCCATTCTGCCCCCAGGAGAATTTTAATTTCAGGTTATCCAGCGGCCGTAAATCTTTCAGGAAAGACTCACCTGAAATCCTCCAGGCTACACCGACAGCGCCAAAATTGGCATATCTTTTTTCTTCCCCAAAAACAGATGCGCCATCACGGCGGAGTGAAGCCGTTAAATAATATTTGCTGTCGTACGAGTAATTGATGCGTGCCAGGTACCCTACATTGGAACGCTCGATATTGTTAAGGACTACTTTTTGCACATCGGCTTTGGATAAACCGTAAATACCCAATGCTGTATTGCCGTTAGCCGCAAAATTACTGCCTGTAGTATTGACACCTTCCTCTTTCCAGTGATCCCGTGTTGCTACCAGGGTACCTGTAACCTGGTGCCGCCCAAATGTATTATCGTAAGTGATAATATTATCAAGCACATAGCTATTGGTGTTGATATTATTAAGGTTTCCATTGGCGTTAGCCAACAAGGCCTGTGTGCTGGCAGGATCATAACGCCCGTCAATACCCTCTCCTTCTTTGATGAAATAAGTTTCATAATAAAAATTTCCACTCTGCTGTCTTTGATAATTAGATAGCAGGTTTGCACGGTAGCTCAGCCCTTTTATAAAAGGAATTTTTACTATCGCATATGCATTTAACCGGAAAACATTATATATATCCAGGTTTTTTACGGTTCCATCCAACCCCCATAAGGGATTGGCTAACGATTGTGTATAAGGATATCTCTCAAGATTTCCCTCCTGATCGCGATACATAACACCGTAAGGAGACATCAGCTCGGCAGCAGCAACATTAGCTGCAACGCCTGAGTAGTCTCTTTTTGAATAACTTCCATCCAATCCCAGCTCAAGCCAGGAAGTGACCTTGGTATTCACTTTTCCCATTACCGACGTATGCTTGAATTTATCGCCTACTACCAGTCCACGATTATTATCAAACGATGTGGAGAGGTAATAATTTACATTTTGAGCCGCGCCAGAAATAGCAGCCTGGTAGTTTTGGGTTATACCGGTTTGAATGACTTCGTCTAACCATACTGTTTCTTTTCCCGCGTTCAGATTTGCCAGTTCTCCGGGCTTGAGCCAACTGGTTGTTCCGGGATCATACTGGTTTCTCGCATTTACCACTTCTATCCATTCGTCACCCTTCATCATCACCGGGCGGTTATGCCATTTTTGAACCGCTCCTTCTGCTCTGAAAGAAATAACGGGCTTCCCGGTTTTTCCCTTTTTTGTAGTAATGGCAATAATACCATTAGCCGAGCGGGAGCCGTAGGCCGCTGCGGAAACCGCATCTTTCAGCACGTCGTAGCTGGCAATATCATTGGGATTGATATCACTGAGCAAACCCAGGTAAATAACGCCATCCAGCAGGATCAGCGGGTCATTGGAGCCGCTGATAGAACGCTGCCCGCGTATTTGTATGGAAGGCTGTCCTCCCGCAGAGTTTACGGCTCCTACATTCAGCCCTGTTACGGTTCCTTTAAGGGCTTCAAGCGCATTTAAATTAGGCATCAGCGCCAGCGGAGAATTTTCCATTTGTACAGAGGAAACAGCCCCCGTAAAATCTTTTCTTTTTGAAGTGCCGTACCCGATCACCACTACATCCGTCAGATCTTTGGTATCCGCCTTCAGTTGCACTTCTATATTGCTGCGCCCGCTCACAGTTATTTCCTGCGTAACAAATCCTACATAGCTGATTACCAGAACGGCATTGGGATTGATCACATTCAGGGAAAAAGTACCATCCTCGTTGGTAACAGTTCCGTTACTGGTTCCTTTTTCCACCACACTTACTTTGGCGATGGGCTGGTTATCGGAGTCAACCACACGCCCGGTGATGAGCACCAGTACCGGTTCCTTTTCCTCATTCTGGTTGGATATTACGATCAGGTCGTTGGCGATGATCTTAAAAGTAAGTTTGGTATTTTCAAGCAATCTTTTCATCAGCTCATCAGCCGGCATATCCTCCACAACAATATTTACTTTCGGTTCGGATGGCAGGATCCCATCGTTATACAGGAAATGGTAAGCTGTTTGCTTCTCAATGGTTTTGAATGCTTTTTTCAGAGAAACATTTTCCAGCTTAATAGTAATGTTACCTTGCGCCATACCTGCATTGGCAAAGGATTGCATGGAAAAAACACAAGTAAGCAGTATTACCATTTTCATTAGCAGCAGGCATTTGATTACTGAGGCAGGGGCATAATAATAGCTCCCACATCCAATTTTTTTCATAATTTGAACGTTGAAATGTTAAAGGATGAAAGTGTCTCGCCCGAGACTTTTATTTCTTTCTGAATTTAACCAACGGAGTATGCCGCAAACATGCTCCGTTCTTTTTTGGTTGGGTGTGTTATGTGATCTTACTCATAAGGCATATAGTTTGGTTATTAATTTTTTATTTACCAGATCGTTACTATCCCGTCTTTTGCCTGGTATTGAAAGTGTGCGGAAAACTGTAATCCTTC
This sequence comes from Chitinophagaceae bacterium, assembly GCA_019638595.1. GTDB lineage: Bacteria > Bacteroidota > Bacteroidia > Chitinophagales > Chitinophagaceae > Agriterribacter. Next base: position 25,793 of record JAHBTJ010000033.1, on the reverse strand, counting down.
CAGCACTTCATCCAGCGATTTGTTTTCAAACGTTACCGTATAGGTGCTGGTGCTAAGCGCCTTGTTTTTAACAATGATCTGCACATTATACCACCGCTCAAGCTCAGCGATCATTTTATCAAAAGGCGTTTCATCAAAGGCCAGCTTGTTTTTTACCCACATGGTTTCATATACTTCCCGGTCTTTTTTATCGAAATGTACCGGGTTGATCACCATAGGCGATCTTTGTTTGCGAACGCTGATCGTATCTGCAGGCTGCCCCGGCAGTGCAGCGCCTGTATTTTCGATCACCACTTTTTCATTAGGCTTAAGTATTACTTTTTTGTCGGGACTGGTGTTCAGCGTTACTTCTACCGAACCTTTTATCAGCGTTGTTTCCGTGGTTTTTTCCGTAGGATAGGAACGTACATTAAGCGTAGTGCCTAATACCTTTACCTGCACGGCGCTGGTATGTATTACAAAGGGTCTTGTTTTGTCTTTCACCACATCAAAATAGGCTTCGCCTGTAAGGGTCACCTCACGTGCGTTATTGCCAAACTCCTTATCGTACATTAATTTCGTATCGGCATTTACCCATACTTTGGTGCCATCGGGCAATACAAGGTTGGTTTTAGAACCTTTTTGCGTAGTAATAATATTACTGGATTGTGAATGTGGTTGGGTGCGGGTCATTAAATAAAAGGCAGCGGCGCTCATTATCAATAATACCGAAGCCGCCATGCTCCACTGTTTAAGCCGCCTGTATTTGTTTGTGCCAAAATGGACCGGCTCCCGCCCGGTTTCCTCCATTTTTTTATGTAAAAGGTCAAGAGCATCGTTTACCGTGTTATTGGTAATGCTCTTTCCATAGCTTAAGCTGCTTTCAAATACTTCGTCTACCCCTTCGCTAAGCAATAGTGCAGTGTAATCATTTTTAAGAAGCTCTGATAGTTCCAGTTGCTCTTCCAGGGTGATTTCACCGGATTTTTTTTGTACCAGCAAATATATCAGTCTGTTATCGTCCATGCGTAGGGATATATAACACATAGACGCAGTATTGTATCCCTGCCCCCAAAGGGAAGCAGAAAATTTTTTAAAAATCAGTTAGGAAATATCTTTTTTTTGATCCTTTACCGTTTCCGCAATGATCGCCGTCAGTTTTTTCATGGCGATAGTCATTTGATTTTCTACTGTTTTTACAGATATTTCAAGCAGTTGCGCTACTTCCGAGTATTTGAGTCCGTCTTCTTTGATCAGCTTAAAAATAAGCCGGCACCTCAATGGTAAAGTATTGATAGCGATATTGATACGTTCAAGCGTTTCTTTATTGATCATTCTCAGCTCATGATTGCCAAGCTCATAAGCAAAGCTCTCCCCTGCTTCTTCCAGTCCTGTCATTTTTTGTGAAACCCGGTATCCTTTGGTACGCATATAGCTGATAGCGGCGTGCTTTACAGCGATGTATAAATAATGCGACAGGTTTTTGATGGTAGGCAATATCTTCCTGTTCTGCCACAGCCTGAACATTACATCCAGGCAAATTTCTTCCGCATGCTGCCTGTCTTTCAATATGGAATAAGTATACGACAACAGTGCGGGATAATATACCCTGAAAAGCTCATCAAAAGCCTGTTCATCACCATTTTCGGCAATAGCATATACCAGGTATGACAATCGTTCGCTGCGCATCGTGTATACTACAAATATACTTATTAGATGTATCTGTTAGTTTCACCTGCCATTCTTGCTGCACACTGGCGCAGGTTTGGTAGTCCGCCACTGCGGAGGCCTTGTGTTTAGCCAAACCTGCTGCCCTATATTTATTTATCTTAATTTTTCACAAGCAAATTATTTGTAGGCGTGGTACAAAATTATAAACTATTGCAAAGCAAGTAATGCTCAGCCAACAAGTCAGCTATCACACAATGCCAATGCTGCAGACTTGCGCCAAAGCGTGAATTATAGAGTGACCTTTTGCTTCTTAATATCAATTAATATCCGGGCATTTTCACTTATAAAATTGTTCACATCGGGATGATCATTATCAATATTTGCCTGATAAAATAAATATTTAGCTTTCCGCAGTGATTTCTTTACACCATATCCTGAAAAATACATTTTACCAATAATGAAAAAAAATTCCTCTCGTGTAAAAAAACTGATATCCTTTGTTCCTAATGCTTTAATAAATAATTTGTAAGACTTTTTATACGCTTTTCGTCCTCCCAGCCCTTCATAGTAATATTTTGCCAACTCGAATAAAGCCTCACCATTATTAGGCAACTTCATTAATGATCTGTCTAACCATTTTTTAAAAGCTTTATAGTTCCCTTTATTTTTGTAATACAATGCCAAATTATCTGCTGCTATCGGACTACCAAAACTGTAAGCCTTTTGCAATAAAATCAATTCTTTTTTTGAGTTTCTATGTGGTTTCGAAGAGTAAAAATTTGCCAAAGCAATACAGCTCTCCGCATGATTTTGGAGGCATGCTTTTTCATACCAGTATTTACTTCGCCTGGAATTCTTTTTCGTCTCATAAATTTGTCCCAGTTCGAATTGAGCTTCTGCATTTCCTGAATATGTTGCTTTTCTCAGTTCATCCATATATACCTAAATGGGCTGTTAATGTAAGTTTTTAATTGAAGCAAGAAGCATCTTTCAACTTAACAATTCAGTTCTCCGCAGTCTCAACTCCGGGCCTTTTGTGCGCGAGCCAGGCGCTGCAAGGCACAATTACCGTCTCTGTTTCATCAAATCTACACCTTTCTTTTACAGCAGGAGTTTTCTGCACTGCAGGTGCAACCCGTTTGTAACCACCTGACCTTTACCTCTCCCTCTGCGCCGTAGGTGCAGCACTCTTTTACCGGCAATAGATGACATTTGCCCCCCCTAAAAAGTTGATTTTTTTGCCGGAGGTAACGGGGTGAAGGAAAATCCTTATCTTGAACTTTAATCATTAACAAATACTTTAATCGCGTATATGCAAAACACATTTAACCGGAGAGAATGGAGCAAGCTGATGCTGACCGGATTTGCCGGCGCCATGCTTCCTTCCACACTGTCAGCCAATACCCCATTTTACAAACCGCCTGTTGTACTGGGCATACAAACCTATAGCCTGCGCGACAGGTCGAGGGAGGAAGCCATACAAATGATGAAGGAGCTGGGCATAAAAAGCTGTGAAATATGGCAGGGACATATTGAACCCCTGGAATTTCAATGGGCGCGGAATATAACGCCGGAACAATTGCAGGCGCGCCAGGAATCGCTTATAAAATGGAGACAGCAGGTGAGTATGAAAGAGATAGCGGCCATGCGCAAACAATTTAAAGACGCAGGCATCAACATACAAGCCTATGCCAGCAATATGAACGACGCTACTTCCGACCATGATATGGAACTGGTTTTCAGGATCGCGAAAGCGCTTAAAACAGATACCGTTACTACTTCCGCCACCATCACGTCCATGAAAAGGATCGATGCCTTCGCCGAAAAGTATAAAATCAAGGTAGGTATGCACAATCATTCCAACGTTGACAGACCAAATGATTTTTCATCGCCGGAAAGCTTTACCCGCGCCATGGAGGGCTGCTCCTCCTATACCCGCATTAACCTGGATATCGGTCACTTTGTTGCGGCTAATTTTGATCCCGTTGATTTTATTAAAAACAACCACGAAAAAATTGTGTGCCTGCACGTAAAAGACAGGAAAAAGAACCAGGGCGTAAATGTACCCTTTGGCGAAGGCGATACACCGATCAAAGAAGTGCTGGAATTAATACGCGACAACCAATGGCCTATCCCCGCCAATGTTGAGTATGAATACAATGGCCCGGATACTAAAACAGAACTGAATAAATGCATGCAGTACTGCCGGGATATCATCAATCATAAAAAGTAAAAACCACGCACCGATAACGCCCGGCTACCGGCGCACGCTTATTTCATTGTCTTTGGGAAAATCCGCCGGCACTTTTTGTGTTACCCTGCCGGTGCAAACCCATTCGGCGGCGCGTTGCAGGAATGTTATAAACCCAGCGCATTGCTGCGATTCGTTGGCATGCCCGAGCGTTGTATGAAATATCCTGCCTTTCCCGTACCGGATGGTCATCATGACGGGCTCATCCCTGCCGGTTCCGTTCTGATCTTTCGCGCTATAAGCCGTTGCCAGTATTTCCATATTTTCGGCAGGACCGCGTAACCGGTCGTATAATTCGTCCTTGTTGTGCATCCATACTTCAGGCAGTCCTTTCATAACAGGATGCTTTTTATCCCGGGATTTCACCCGGAAAGCATGAAACTTTCCGTGGCTTCCGCCAACGCCGGGGGTATTGTCTTTAACAAGCTGGCCGTTTGCATTGTAATATACATACGGCCCGTCTTTTTCGTTGCGGTCGCCCCAGCCGCCCAGCCCTATCATCTGGTTGAACGCCTTCCATTCCGGGAAGGCATTGTCTGCCGCATGCACCGATACCACACCTCCGCCTTCTTTCACAAAAGCTTCAAACGCGGCTTGTGTTGCCTGCGGCCACGCATCTCCGTTATAATTCAGCACAACGGCATTATACTTTTTAAAATCAGGTGCAAACCCGCTCATATCCTGCTTTTCACCCGGTGTGGTGGCAACATCTACCGTAAACAGTCCCGTTTCTTCCAGGTATCCTTTCATCAACAAAGTGGTTTGGGGCCAGTTACCGTGGTTGTTTTGCCCGTCTATGATCAGTACACTGAGCTTCTTTTGCGAAGGTTGCGCCCCCAACCGGGCAACAGGTATAACCAGGGCAAACATTACAAGCAGCGCTGCTCCAAAAAGCTTTTTCATCTTTACTTATTTAAATGAATGTTTTATTTGGTCACTTTCAATATCCCCCGCATAACCACATAATGCCCGGGATAGGTGCATACATACTGGTAATCGCCCGACTGGGAGGGCGCTGTAAAGTAGATCGTTTCCTTTTCTGCAGGTCCCAGCAGCCGGGTATGGAACAACACATCCGGTATAGCCGGTACATACCATGCCTTCTCACCATTTAGCCCCAGCTTTGTAGCGGCAGCACCCACGTTATCCGCCGCGCCTGGTTTGGTAATTACAAGATTGTGCAGCATATCATCATCGTTGTTGAATACCAGCCTGATCTTCGATCCCGCTTTTACCGTGATCGTTTCAAGATCGAATTTCAGCCCGGGCTTTGTACCCACCGTAATGGTCCTGTCGGCGCCTTTTGTCCAATCCGCCGGTTGTTTGGTAAGATGCTTAACCGTAGCAGCAGCGGCTTTGGCCGTATTATTCGCGGCAGCGCCTGCGGTATGCTCCATATGCTGATGCTGCATTGCGGGCGCACTTACTTTATTTTCAGCGGTAATAACAATCCTGTCGCCATCGGGCAACTGGTTGAGCGTATAAAAGCCATAATCGTGCAACAGGGTATGCCGTTGCGCGGATAACACGCCTTCCGCCCTTATTTCATGAATATATCCCAGGCGCAGGCTATCTACTACCAAACGCACTTTCATACGGTCGGGCGAAACCACGATCGCTTTCAACGGGCAGCTTCCCTGGTTGATGACGGGACTGCCATAATTGTGATGATATTTATAATTGAAGCTGGAAACCTGGTACGAGGCTGCGTCGCGGGCCGACCGCTCGTCTACCGGTTCGGTAAATTCAATTTCAAAACCATCGGGCCGGGCCTGTATGGTTTTCATTTCAAAAGCGGTTTTTCCATTCCAGTGCAACCGCTGCAACCCGAATAATCCTTTACCGGTTGAACCCCATCCCCTTGAGGTCATACCTACAAACATGCTGCCGTCCGATCCCCAGTTCATTCGTAAAATGCCGGATGAAAATCCTTCGCGGAAAGGAAATACCACACCCTGGTATACTCCTTTTACTTTTTCAAGGTATACCCGCATGATCTTACTTTGTCCCTGGTCGCCCACGAACAACTGGTCTTTAAAAGGCCCCATCATTCCCTTATCGTCATAATTCAATATACCCGATGTGGAAATACCCAGCACAGTGTGGGGGAACCAAACGGTGGGAGGTTTTAAACCCGGCACCCGTTGGGCTACATCATATTTGGGTTCGCCGGTATCGGGTATATCTTCCTTTTTCAGCTTTACGGTAGACCCCGGCAGGTGCGACCATACAAGGCTGGCGGGGTTGCCTACAAAATCGCCCTCCTCCACATGCGTAATATACCCCGACCCTACCCAGTCGCCCTGGTTTTCCGAATAAAAAATATCTCCGGCGCTATTCAATCCAAAGCCCGACGGTGAGCGCATACCCGCGGCAAAAGGTTTTAGTTTGCCATCAGGCGTAATTTTCACCATCCAGCCATGCCACTTAGACAAGCTTTCACCATGATCATACACCCACCCAAGATTGAGGGTAAGGATCATATTCCCTTCTTTATCAAGCACGGGGCCATAGGAAAATTCGTGATAATTGGCAGCTAACGGCCACGAATACACTGTTTCATATTCATCGGCTTCTCCATCACCATCCAGGTCGCGCAGGCGGGTAAGCTCCGAACGCTGAACCGCGTATATGTCGCCATTAATGTAGTTCAACCCCAGCACCTCATGCATACCCCGGGCAAAAAGGCGATACACCGGGCGCGCGCCGTTGCGCATATACGGGTTGCTGATGATCCACACTTCTCCCCTTCTTGTTGATACGGCCAACGCATCGTCTGGTAAAAAAGTCATCCCCCCTACTTCCAGCAATACACCTTCGGGTACAGGTATGGTTTGTATGGTATAAAAATCTTCTTCCTTTTGCACCTGTACAGTGCTGTCTTTTGTTTGAGCTTTTACCGCTCCTGCTGTCAGCAGGCTTACTACTGCCAGCACCAGCAGCCTGCTTTTGTTAAAACAATGATTATATAATGAAATAGTCATGATTGTTATAATTACCAGATGAGAGAATAGGTTACGGTTGCATTCGTGTTGTCAATGGGAAGTAACAATTCCCTCGTATCGCCTATACTGCGTATAACCGGTTTTATTCTGTCGTCTATTTTAATATAAAGCGATTTGTCTTCTGCCAGGTATAAGCCCTTTTTTACCTGCCTGATGGTTTTACATGCTATTACGCGATGATACAATTGCGAAGGGGCGTTGGTTACGGTAAGGGTCCTGGATAGCCCGGTTGCCCCGTCTATAACTATTTTATCACTAATATCCGCTCCCTGTATAGTATAGCGGAAAGCGGGCATCCTTTCCTTGTCCAACGTATATCCTTTGGTATGAACATCGTCAAACGATACAGAATCAGGCCAGGCGCCTGATCCGGCATCCTGCAACACCGCAAGCGCAGGAGCATCGGATAGTGGTATCAAACTACCCAGGGGAACAATGCGCTGGTAAGGCTCGCCCCGCTCGTACCATAAATCGGTAGCGTCGGCAAACTGTCCTCTCCAAACCTGCAATAAAGCTCCGCGTTTAAGATCGTAAGAATAATTTATCCCGGCAGGACTGCCTACCGATATGGCATGGGTGATCATCCTTTTGTTATAGCTTAAAAAGCTGCGCAGCAGGTAAGGCTTATTCCCGGGATTGATAATGATAGGATCAGTGAACCGTACTTTTTCGGGTGTTGTGTTAGCGGAAGTAAGGGGCCTGTACCGGATGTTGCGGATAGCCACGTTCCCGTGATCGCCCTGTATCATTAAAGGTCCTGTACTTTTTTCGTCTTCAAAGTAAGAAGAGCGGGTGGGCCCCGTAACCGCCGCCTGCTGCTGCACCAGCACCCCGTTCAGGTATACTTCTTCAAATAGGGCGTTTTCTGTTTTTATACCCTGCGCGTTAAACCGGGGCGCCCTGAATTTTATTTTGATGTGTTGCCACAAACCCGGCGCCCGGCTTACGTTTACCAGCGGGGATATTCCCTCGTAGCCCGAATTGGAGGTGTTATTCCATCGTTGATAAATACCGCCGCAATCTATATAAGTGGGACTGGACTTTGCCCAACTGTCGAACAATTGCACTTCATAACGGCCCTGCAGGTACAGCCCGGAGTTAGAACCCTTCGCCATCATAAAATCGAGCTCCAGCTCCACATCGCCGAAATTTTCTTTCGTTACCAGGTGGGCCTTGCTTTTTTTAGATATAATATTTACCAGCGCACCGCTTCCCGCCACCGGCTTCATCGCTCCCTCCCGTTCCATATCGGCTTCAGCATCCGATGCTACGGCCCAGTTTGATCCCGATACTGAAAAAGCGTCGAGGTTGTTAAGGGAAATAGTAGTAAAATCTGTTCCTTCCTGCGCATAACTGCCGGTCAGCAATACAATGCCCGACAAAACTGCCATCAGTCTTTCTTTAACCATGCCTTTTTTTGTGTTAAGTGATTTAAGGTTTTAAGCGCTGAAGTTAAACAGAATGTAAAAAACAATAAAACTGATTTTTGTGTGTAGCTTTTACACAGTTATATAACCTTACCCGGCAAACGGATGTTTAACCTATTGGTGATACCCTTTTTGTATTATAAGTTTGCGGCTATGAACATCCTGGAACGTTTTAAGCAGATCAGCACATTTATTTTTGATGTGGACGGCGTAATGACCGATGGATCAATAGGTATAGTAACAGGCAATGAATATATAAGGACCATGAATACCAAGGACGGCTACGCTTTACAACTGGCAGTAAAAAAAGGATATAAGGTAGCCGTGATCACCGGTGGATACGTGCCTGCGGTGGTGGAACGTATGGGCAACCTTGGCATACACGATGTATATCATACAGTACATCATAAAACAGAGCACTTTAATGAGTATTGTCAAAAGCATGCCCTTACCAAAGAGAATATCCTGTATATGGGTGATGATATTCCAGACTACGATGTAATGCTGGCATCGGGACTGGCCTGCTGCCCTGCCGACGCAGTACCTGAGATAAAAAATATTGCGCATTATATTTCTCCCTTCAACGGCGGAAAAGGATGTGTGCGCGATGTAGTGGAAAAAGTGCTGAAGCTGAACAACCACTGGGGATTGAGCACGGAGATAAGGAGTGTATAGGAGGTTGCAGATTTCGGGTTACTGGTTTGGAGTTTGTAGTTTATGGTTTGTGATTTTGTACCCACAGCCGACAGCCCACAACTGATAGACTCAAATAAAATCTTACTACCATGAATATATATACGCTAAGGATAACCATATTGTCTGCATGTATCTGGGGATGCCTGATCGCATCCTCCCAGCAGCGCGAACGTTTTGCAGGACTGCATCTCGATTTTCATGCAGGCGCCAGCGATTCCGGTATCGGCAAAACGTTCACGTTTGAAATGATAGATTCGATGATGCGGATCATTCAACCCGATTTCATCCAGGTAGATTGTAAAGGACACCCGGGCATTTCCAGCTACCCTACCAAAGTGGGTAACGCCGCCCCGGCTTTTGCCAAAGACATAATGAAAATATGGCGCGAAGTAACGGCCAGGTATAAGGTACCTCTATACGCTCACTACTCAGGCATTTGGGACAACCAGGCGCTCAGGCTCCATCCACATTGGGCCAGGTATACTGCCGATGGAAAGCCTCATGAAAACGCTACATCCCTGTTCAGCGCTTATGCAGACTCGTTACTGATCCCGCAGCTGAAAGAACTGGCGGTGGATTACAAGCTGGACGGCATTTGGGTAGATGGCGATTGCTGGGTATTGGGTACCGATTATGCTCCCGCCGCCAAAGCCGCGTTTACCAAGGCAACAGGCATCAGCGCCATTCCGCAAAAACCGGGTGAGCCACATTTTTTTGAATGGATGGAGTTTCACCGCAAAGCTTTCAGAGACTATATTACCAAATACGCCAACGCGGTGCATAAGGTAGCGCCGCAATTTAAGGTTACCAGCAACTGGTCTTTTTCTTCTATGATGCCCGAACCTGTTAATATACCTGTTGATTATTTGTCGGGCGATGTAGCAGGATCAAACAGCCTGTACAGCTCGGCGTTTGAAAGCCGCTGCCTGGCTTTGCAGGGCAAGCCCTGGGATCTGATGTCGTGGTCGTTTGCCTGGAAGAACAATTCAAAAGCCACCAAATCCGTGGCACAATTGCAGCAGGAAGCGGCGGAAGTGTTAGCCCAGGGGGGAGGATTTCAAACCTACTGGCAACAAAACAACGATGGTTCGCCGGAGCCATACCAGTTCAGGAAAATGGCGGAGATCATCCGCTTCTGCAACGAAAGAAAAGCGTATACATTCAAAGGACAGAGCGTTCCGCAAATAGGACTTTTATATGCTACCTATGCATGGAAAAGATATGAAACGAACAGCCTGTATACTGCTCATCACCAGGAAGCGTTAAAAGGAGTGCTGAATATTTTACTCGACAGCCGGTTGCCGGTGGATATATTAATGGATCACCAGTTGCCCGGAAAACTGCAGCAATACCCTGTACTGGTCATTCCCGAATGGGAACATATAGATCCTTCCATCCGCATTCAATTAATTGAATATGTAAACAACGGGGGTAACCTGCTGGTGATCGGCGCCAACGCGGTAAAGGATTTTAAAAACGAGCTCGGCATCCACATTACAGACGCAACCAAACAACAAACAGGATTGTTTGCCGGCTTTAATAACCGCATTGTGCTGGCTCATACCGATTTTTTGCCCGTAGCCGCATCCGCCAGCGCCATTAAAAAAGGAATTCAATTAACAGCCGACGACTGGCGCTTTGCAACCGGCAATTGCCTGGCAAGCGTTCAGCCCTATGGCAAAGGAAAAATAGCAGGCATCTATATGAACATGGGTAATTTTTATAACGGCAATCAAAACCCATTGTTCAGGGAACTGGCTACGGATGTAATTAAAGAAATGGTTCCGTCATTTTTATCGGTGGTAGAAGGATCGGAAAAAATACACCAGGTCATTACCCGTAAAAACGGAAGATTATATATACATCTTATTAATACCGGCGGGCCGCATAACAATCCCAATGTTTTGGTATACGATGAAGTAGCCGCGCTTAAAAAAATACAGGTAAAAGTGGCTTTACCCAAAAAACCTGCTGCTGTTTTATTGCAGCCTGGCAATATTGCGGCAGAGCAGCATTATGCTAACGGCAAACTGGATATTACCATACCGGAGCTGAATATTTACAGCATTATAGAGATCAGCGAATGATCATTACATTATTTTTTTATTCAAACGTTTGAATTTATTTTCTTGCGTAAGGTATTTATAAAATAAAAATGTAACATTGTAGTCAACTGCCGATTCAACGATTGTTTTCAACCAAAATGAATGGAAGTCATAAAAACAAATATAGATGACTTGTTCCGGCGTATGGCATCTGCCGGCGATGAATCGGCTTTATGGGCGCTGCACTCCGGCTATTTTCATAAGCTTTTCCGATTTGTATTCGCCTTTATGGGCAATAAAGAGCTTACGGAAGAAGTGGTAAACGACACTTTCCTGGGGTTATGGCAAAAAAGATATTTGCTGGATAACGTAGCCAACCCGGAAGTATATTTGTTTATGTGCGCCAAGAACAAGGCGCTGAAGCAGCTCAAAAAGCAAAACCGGTACCAGCAAAAGCTGGAAAATCTTCACGATTTTGAATGCAGCATTGAAAGAACTCCCCACGATATTCTGATCAGCTCCGAGATCCAGCGGCGCATCAACGAAGCCATACAGGCGCTTCCGCCGCAGTGCAAGCTCATATTCAGCCTGGTAAAAGAAAACAACCTTAAATACAGGGAAGTAGCCAAATTGCTTTCGCTTTCCGAAAAAACAGTAGAAAACCAAATGGGGATCGCGCTCAAAAAGCTAAGCCATGCCATCCCGCTTTCCTTTATTTCCTGATTTTTTAAAATGCTTTGGGGGTATTGCCTGAAAACAGGTATCCTTAGTGTTTTCAAACGATTCCAAACGTATGTCTGTTTCAAGGATATGGGAACTGCTCGCCCGGAAATACAACCACGAAATTTCCGACGATGAGTTGCGTGAGCTGGAACTATTGCTCCAACAACACCAGGATGCATTCCAGTTGAACGAATTAATGGCCGGACTGCATGATTTACCCCTGAAGAAAATAACATCGGCTGCAGATGAAATAAAAAGCCTGGAAACCCTTCAACTGGCCTTGCTGAAAAGTAATGAAGAAAAGGAGGAAGCTTTGCAGGATGACATCCTGCCCGGCTATAAGGAAAAAACAGGATGGGGTAAGAGAACGGCATTGATAACAGGCATCGCGGCTTCGGTAATGCTGGTATTGGCATTATGGCTGATGACGGGTACTAAAAAGATCACCGGCAGGAACAAAGCCGGCGTTTCCATGAATGAAGTAGTTACCAACGGCGGATCCAAAAGCACTGTTCATTTGCCGGACGGGTCGTCGGTAATAATCAATACAGGAAGTAAGCTTACCTACAACAAGGATTTCGGGGTAGAAACCCGCGAGATATTTTTAAAAGGAGAAGCGTTTTTTGACATAGTGAAAAATGAGCAGGCGCCCCTGGTAGTTCATGCCGGGAACGTGGAAATAAAAGTAAAAGGAACCATTTTTAATGTGAAAGCCTATGTGGAAGACAGTATAGTAGAAGCTTCGCTGATCGAAGGAGCCATTGAAGTTTTTTCGCAAAACGATCCTGAACGGAAAATTTTAATGCGCCCCAACGAAAAGATCATAATAGGCAAAAGCGCTACAATTTCATCGCAGAAAAAGGATACGCCTTCCTACCAGGCAGAAGAGATGATCTCACTGGGTAAAATAAAGCCGAATCCTGTGGACAGCAGTATAGCGGAAATAGCCTGGATCGAAAACAAGCTGGCCTTTTATAAAGAGCCGTTTTTGAGCCTGGCGAAAAAAATGGAAAGATGGTACAATGTGTCAATTGATTTCAGGGATTCAAAAATGGAAGGAGTAACATTTACCGGCTCTTTTGAAAAAGAAGATATCGTGGAAGCGCTGAACGCCTTGCGGCAATCAACGCCGTTTCATTACACCATTGAAAACAGGAACATTATTATAAGCAGGCAGAAATGACGAGAAACAAACAGACTGACCATTCAATTTTTACATCCTAAATCAACAGCTATGACTTGAGAATTATATAAAAAGGGAGATGCGGCAACACCTCCCCGTCAAGCAAAATCGGGAGCACCCTGTTAGTAGTTCCCACATTATTAACTTAACAATTAAAGGTATGCTTTTTTCCAAAACTAATTGGGCAAGGCTTGATTTGCCCTTTCCCCGGAAATGGAAATTTATCATGAAAGTTTCTTTCATTATTACCACATGTTTATGTATGCAGATCAGCCTTTGGGCCAACGCTCAAAAAGAAATTTCGCTGTCTGTAAAAAAAGAACCGCTGAGAAGAGTGCTTTCATTAATTGAAAAAAACTCTGACTACCGTTTTTTATATTCCGACGATCCTGTATTTGAACAAAGCAGGGTAACGCTGAAAGTGCAGAACGCTTCGCTTACCGCGGTAATGGACCGCATACTGGAAGGTACCGGTTTAGCATACACGATCAATAACAACGAGCTGGTAGTATTAAGCTTTGCCCCCGCCCCGCTTGCCATTGTTAAGGGAAGGATAACGGATGAAGAGGGTAACCCGTTGTCGGGCGCTACCATACAGGTAAAAGGCACTTCTCAATCCACTATTACAGACAACGACGGCAATTTCAGCATTGATGCCGGCAGCAATGCCATACTGGTTATAAGCTCCGTTGGCTTCACCAATACCGAAATCGCGGTTTCGGGCAAGAGCACGTTGAATATAACGCTTCAGAAAGAGCAGAAAAATTTGTCGGAAGTGGTGGTAACGGCTCTTGGTATATCGCGCGAGAAAAAAACACTGGGATACGCTACCCAAAAAGTGGATGGAAGCATGCTTACAGAATCGCCTGCATCTAATTTCGTAAGTAATATTTCCGGTAAGGTAGCAGGGGTAAATATTGTAAGCTCCGGTTCTGTTGGCGGAACTGCTAAAATTACAGTAAGAGGCGAAACTTCGTTAAACATCAACGGCAATCAACCTCTTTTTGTTATTGACGGGGTTCCGGTAGGTAACGACGGAGTATCCAATACCAGCGGGGGCGCTGATTATGGCAACAGTGCCGCGGAGATCAACCCGGCTGATATAGAATCAATGAACGTATTGAAAGGCCCTGCCGCCGCAGCGCTGTACGGCTCAAGGGCCGCTCATGGCGCTATTATCATTACAACAAAAAAGGGAAGCAAAAGAAAAGGTATTGGTGTAAGCTTCAACTCCACCTACTTTATGGAAAAAGCAGGGCGCTTACCCAAATTTCAAAATAAATTCGGGCAGGGTAGCAATGGCAACTATAAAGGATCAAACTTTGGCGCTACCTGGTCAATATACCCCAACGGGATTGATGATGATTATGATGAAAGCTGGGGACCCCGGTTAGATAATGGCACCACCGAAGCTCAATTTGATTCTCCTACCAGCAATGGGTACCGCGGTGCAGATGTAGCCTTAAATAACAGGGGAGACATTATTGAAACGCCCTGGATCTCTCAGCCCGATAATATCAGGGATTTCTTTACCACCGGGCAGAAATATTTAAACAATATTGCATTTTCGGGAGGAACGGAAAAATCCGATTACCGGCTATCCCTCACATCACTCAACGAAAAAGGCGTTATACCTAATAACGACCTGAACCGTTACCAGGTAAATTTTAACAGCTCTTACCATATAACAAGCAAACTCACCACCAGCATTAACCTGAACTATGTAAAACAAAAAAGCGACAGCCGTCCTGACAATGGTTACGGCCGCAATACCTTTATGTACTTCTTTACATGGATGGGGCGTAATGTAAACATCAACAGTTTACGCAATTACTGGCAGCCGGGTATGGAAGGCATCCGCCAGTTTCAATACAACTACGGTGAAAACCATAACAATCCTTTCTTCCTGCTATACGAAGACACAAAAGGACAGGATAAAGACAGGCTATATGGTAATATTTCGCTTGACTATGCATTCAGCGATCATTTAAACCTGAAATTACGTGTTGGCGATGATTTCTATTACGATTTCCGCCCTATGAAATGGGCAGTAAGCACAGTTGACTATGAAAATGGCCGCTATGAAGAAGTTCGTTTAAAACGCGAAGAAAGGAATGCGGATTTCTTACTCAGCTATAACAATGCGGGTTTAAATGGAGATCTTACTTATACGATTTCGGTGGGGGGGAACAGGTTCGATCAAAACAGTAATAACGCTTCTGTAGCGGCGCCCCAACTGTTAGTGCCAGGGATCTACAACGTGAGCAACACGGCCAGCCCTCTTGAATCCTGGGCTTCTATATCCAAGTCAAGAGTAAACAGCTTATACGGAATGGCTAATATCGGGTATAAAAATCTCGTATACCTTGATATCACTGCCCGCAATGACTGGTCCAGCACATTACCCGCCGGTAACAACTCTTATTTTTATCCGTCTATCGGCTTAAACGGGAACTTAAAAGACTTACTTCATTTGCCTGAAGCTTTCAGCCAGGCCCAGTTACGCCTTGCAACAGCACAGGTAGGCCACGATGCCGGCGCTTACAGTCTTTACAATATTTACGGATATGGTACTCCCTGGGGAAACTACTACTCACTGGTGGGCAGTTCAAGCTTGTTAAATCCAAATTTGAAGCCTGAAATTACCTCTACTTATGAAGTTGGTACTTCTTTAGGCTTTTTCAACAACAGGCTTATGCTGGATGCTACTTATTACAATATCATTTCAAAGAACCAGATCATTCCTTTGTCAACTCCGCAAAGTTCTGGTGCAACATCCAGGGTTATCAATGCCGGGGAAATTAAAAACACGGGCTTTGAAGTAGTATTATCAGCTACCCCGGTTAGCCTTCCTAATTCCTTCAAATGGAACTTTACGATCAACTGGTCAAGGAATGTGGGTAAGCTTGTATCCCTGGCGCCTGAAGTAGATAAAATTGTACAGGCTGCTCCCGGGGAGGATGCCTCCATACAGGCACGCGTAGGGGAAAAAATGGGCGCTATATGGGGACCAGGTTACCAGCGGGTAGCAGACGGCTCAATGAAAGGGGAGATCATAATCTTTTCGGACGCCTATCCCAGACCTACCAGTACGGATATTTACCTGGGTAATATAAATCCCGACTGGATCGGGGGCTTCTATAACCAGGTCAGCTATAAAAACTTTACTTTAAATTTCTTATTTGCAGGTCAGTATGGCGGCAAATTTATTTCCCGCTTCTATAATAAAGCGGCAGGCGCCGGCCAACTGGAAGAAGCCGCGCTGGGACGTGAAGCACGGGCGGCGGGACAGGAATATGCTGACCAGTACTATATTCCCGGGGCAGCGCAAATGCCCGATGGAAGCTATCAGCAAAACTCCACCAGTAAAGACGGCACATACAGCGAAGGAGTGTACGGAACCAATGCCAGGTATTTCATTAAAAAGCCTTTAGATCATATTTCGGAAGCACAGCTATTCAGTTCCACTTACTTTAAATTAAGAGAACTATCCATCGGGTACAGCTTACCATCAAAAATCACCAATGGAACTTTTATTAAAAATGCCAGGATTGCTGTAACAGGAAGAAACTTATTGCTGTTTACACCCAAGAGCAATAAACACTTCGATCCTGAAGTATCTGTAGCAACAGGAGGCAGCGGGCTCATAGCAGGATTTGAAAACATGAGCACGCCGTCTACCAAAGAAATGGGCTTAAGCCTTAACCTGAGTTTCTAAACAGCAAAACAAAAAACAATGAAAAAAAATATTTTAATACCGTTGTGTTGCGTATTGCTAATGGTGAGCTGTACAAAGGATTTTGAAGAAATCAATACCAACCCCAATAATCCGGATAAAGTAACAAGCGTGGGTCTGTTGTTGCCTGATGCAATACGATCATCCGTAAAAAGCAACTTTTATAATTCTTACGCAAGGGGCAGCGTTGCAGCCAACCTTGTAGCATCCGATTATGCCAGCAATTTCAGCAACTGGGCACGGTCAGACGCCAATGGTTATTTTTTATGGAATTACTACGACTATATCAGGGACTTGAACGAAGTAATTTCTATATCGGAAACCGAAGGATTAAAAAATTATAAAGGATTGGCCCTGGTGCTTCGCTCCTGGATGTTTCAATGTTTAACAGACATGTATGGTCCCATTCCCTTCAGGGAAGCAGCCCAGGCAAAGCTGGGAGGCATTTACAGCCCGGCTTATGAGCAGCAGGAGCAGGTGTATACAGGAGTACTGGCAGATCTTGAAGAAGCAAACAATATTCTCGGCACCTCTGACGAAACAATCATCGGGGATATTTTATACAACGGAGATGTGAATAAATGGAAAATGTTTGCCAATGGCCTTGCGCTAAGGCTCTTACTAAGAGAGTCTGGCAAAAAGGATGTATCGGCACAAATGACTGCCATTGCCGGTACCCCCTCTAAATATCCGTTGTTCCAATCTTATGCTGATCAGGCAGCGCTGCAGTTCAATGCCGATCGCGAAGCAAACTATTCTCCATTCTATAACGCCAGCAATTTTTCAACCGATACCAAAGTAAGTAAACAATTAATTGATACACTGAAAGCACTGAACGATACCCGCCTTTATGTGTATACCCTGCCAACCCCCATCAGTAGTGCGGCAGATGCTAACGGCGTTCGTCCTGACCCTTCGGCATTCAAATATGAAGGAGACCTGAACGGCATTGGCTCTTTCCCGAATGCCAACCTTACTTCTTCCATGGGAATGCTGTGGATGTCGCAGAAATATGATATAGACCTCTCCTCTAAAACCGCGGCACAGGGTATTATTATTACTTATTCGGAGGTTCAGTTCATATTAGCGGAAGCAGCGGAAAAAGGGTTCATACCCGGCGGCACCGCAGCAGCCGAAACCTATTACCTGAACGGTGTAAAAGACCAGTTTCTCTACTATGCCGGCAGAATCCCCGGCAACTATGCCGGCTCTTACCTGAAGCTGTCATCCGCAAATGTATATGCAGACAATGCCTATCTTCAACAAAGCTCAGTAGCGTACGCTGGCAGCAGTGAGCGAAAACTGCAGAAGATATGGCTGCAGAAATGGATATCCCATTACCTGGTTGGATATGAAGCATGGTTTGAATGGAGGCGGACGGGGTATCCGGACATTCCCATCGGGCCTATAGGACCAGGTTATGTACCGAGAAGGGCTTTGTACCCTGCTGATGAGATGAGGATCAATGAAGATCATTATAAACAGGCGGTGCAATGGTTGGGACCGGACGAATTGAGTACAAAAGTTTGGTGGGATCAATAACCTGAAGAATTTAAAATTATACATTCCTACATCCAATGTTGGCGGACTGCTGTTAATGCAGTCCGCTTTTTATTTGCCGCAGCCTGATCAATATTCCACGGGTTTTACTCAGCAGGATACTATGTTTCTTTAAAATGCGTTTAGTTTTGAGGATAAACCATTTGCAATATGAGCCAGCAACGTTTTGTTATAGGGGAAGGCAGGATCAGCGGATATATTTCTATTTTCCTGGGAGCTTTATCGTTCCTTGCAGTTTTTTGCTTTCAATTTCCTGAATGGTTAACCTCTCCCGAATTCAGGGAAGTGTATACCGGCAGGTCTATGGCCATACTACTTACAGCCACCATTATAGCCTCCTTCTTTTTTGCATTGCTGAGCTTTATGCTGAGCAAAAAAAAGAAATGGGCATTGATCGGATTACTCCTCTGCACCATCACCATTGTAACAGGCGGCTTTACTGTGCAGGGAAGAGCGGTAGAAAAAACCAACTGGCATTTGGGACTGGACTGGTTACTGCTTGACCTGTTACTGATGGCGGTAATATTTGTTCCCATTGAAATGGTATTCCCCAAGAACAAAAACCAAAGTAAATTTCATGAAGAATGGCGCACCGACCTGGTATATTTTGTTGTGAGTCATTTATTCATACAGTTTTTCGGGGTGATCACCCAACAACCTGCTAAACTCTTCTTTGGCTGGATAGGGCTGGATACAGTACATCAGTGGGTGCAACAGCTTCCGTTTGTAATAGAATTGATCTTCGCATTTTTTATTACCGACCTGTTCCAGTATTGGGCGCACCGCTTTTTTCACAGCCATCACTATTTATGGCGCTTCCATTCGGTGCATCATTCCACGCAAAACATGGATTGGCTGGCTGGCAGCCGTACGCACTTCGTTGATATTTTCGTGACCCGCTCTATGGCCTTTATTCCATTGTATGTTTTCGGATTTTCTGAAATCACGTTTAATACGTACATCGTATTTATGGCCATTCACGCCGTATTGATCCACGCGAATACGCGGATTAATTTTGGATTCCTTAAATACATTATCGCTACCCCGCAATATCATCACTGGCATCATTGCGAGGATCCGAAATACTATGGTAAAAATTTTGCCACTATCTTTCCATTTATTGATAAAATGTTCGGCACCTACTACCTGCCGGGCAACCAATGGCCCGAGGGCACCGGGCTGCACGAAGCCCATTATCCCAAAGGTTATCTCAAACAAATGATCTACCCGTTCACCAAAAGCCCTTTCGACAGCGACCTGAACATGGAAGACAGAACAAAAAGGTAAAAGGTTTTGGGTTACAGGTTAGATTTGAAATTTGAAATTTGATAGCTGTTACAAGTTTAATACCTTGCACCCTACACCTTATACCTTACCCCTTTGTTGCAGATTCCGGGTTTCGACGACTGATAGCTGAAAGCCGATCGCTGAAAGCTATTTATAATTCCTCAACTACAAACAAAAAACCATAAACTATAAATTACTGACAGCCCATAGCCGACAGCCGATCGCTGACTGCTAATATAATTCAGTATCTTAGGTGCAAGTTTTAACATTCATAAAATGCACAACCCACCCGCAAAAAAAGTATCTACCGAACAGGGAGACAACAACAGCAGTGACCTGAGAAAACAATACAGCCAATCGCTTGATGAGAACACACGGTACTGGATAAACGAAGATGCGAGATACTTTCTGCACCAGGCATTATCCACGCCGGTAATGAATGTACTGAGCAAAACGGAAGGCGCTTATATATACGACCTGAACGGGAAAAAATATCTCGATCTGCACGGGAATGGTGTGCATAACGCGGGATTTTCGAACCCCGAAGTGATTGCCGCGGTCATACAGCAGTTGCAGGATCATTTAGCGTTTACCCCACGGCGTTATACCAATATACCGGCTGTTCAACTGGCTAAAAAGCTCATTGAAATAACACCGGAAGGATTGTACCGTGTATTGTTCTGCCCCGGCGGGTCGGAGGCCATTGAAATGGCGATTGCCCTTGCCAAGCAGGTGACAGGCCGGTGGAAAACCATTTCCTATTGGGACTCCTATCATGGCAATGGCTTCCAGGCCTCCAGCGTTGGGGGTGAAGAACATTTTACCAATGGGCAGGGCCCTATGATGCCCGGCGCTTTTCACGTGGAATTTCCCAACTATTACCGCAATCCCTGGGGTTTTACTGATCAAAAGCAGGTGGACGATGAGTATCTGCGCCAGATCACCAATATACTTCACCGCAATCCTGATATTGCAGCGCTGATAGCGGAGCCCATATCTGCCACCCCTGTAGTACCATCGGAGTATTACTGGCGGCAGGTACGCAAGATCTGCGACGACTACGGCATCTTCCTCATATTTGATGAAATTATAGAAGGATTGGGAAGAACCGGTAAATGGTTTGCCAGCGAACATTTTGTAACGCCCGATGTACTCGTATTGGGTAAATCATTGGGAGGTGGTATAGTACCGCTTGCAGGCATCGTTACAAAAGAAAAATACAATATCCTGCAACACCGTTCTATCGGCCATTTTACGCACGAAAAAAACCCGCTCTCCTGCGCCGCGGGGCTCGCAGCTATCCAATATATTGAAAAACACCAGTTGGTACAGAACGCGGAGCAACTGGGCAATTACCTGGTAGAACAATTGAAGCAACTGCAGCAACAATTCCCTATTATCGGCAATATAGCCGGTCGTGGATTTCACCTGGGCATAGACCTGGTAAAAGATCCGGATACAAAAGAAAGAGCAGATCACCTGGCAGAAGCAGTCATGTATCATTGCCTGCAGCAGGGAGTAGCGCTGAAAGTAATTGAAGGAAATATTTTAACCATGCGTCCCTCGCTGGTGATTACAAAAGAAGATTGCGACCTGGTCATACATGTCTTAAAGCTTTCCTTTGAACAAGTACTATAGCACATTATTTCTTTTTCAAGATAGCCACACTCTTAATAGAATATTTCAGGGATTTCGTTTTTAGCAAAAAGATCAGTGGCGATAGTATCATCTTTGAGTGCTGTAATAGTAATAAAACACGCTTGCCGTCATTCCGATCCCGCCCGAATATGTGTTGAACCAAAGCTGTATTGCGGCGGGAGAGGAATCCGCCAGCCTTTTGTACTAATGCTCAACATCTGCACTACTACCTGGCAGATTTACCTTCGGTGAGAAGAGTTCTCCTTCGCGAAAGAGCTATTTGAATACAATGTTCGTGTTGGCTCAATCGGAATAACGGAAAAGCCATCATTTATTCCGAACCAGAACGAACGACATTACCTTTGGAGTATAACATTACTTTAAAAGCGAAATCCCTGTAGAATATTTGACATTATTAAAAAACTTCTTACCTTGAAAGGACTTTTTAATCCTTTCTCATCTTTTGACTGCCTTGTCGTGCGTGCAGAACTGTTTGCCTGTATGATCCGGGAAACCTGCCAGTACCCGAATCCGTATTTAAAACTAGTAGTCTCTTTATTAACGCACAAGTTTGAGCTGTGTGGTGGCTTTTCGTATGCGGATCCTGCAGGCGGCGGTAAAAGTAGCATGGGCTGGATGTGCAAAGCTATGTGTGGTTAATTGTTTACAAATGTTTATAAACGTTTGTAAACGAAAGCACGGGATTGCATTGACGCAATTGTGATAATAAAAATGCATAATGCTAAAAGGCTTGTTTTTAGCCCTTTATGATTTTAATGATTTTGTGCAATAGCGTAAATTTATGAGTTGAACCAACATCGCCTGCAAGGCGACCGACCATCGTACAAACATCAACTGACACAATAAAACAGACAAACCAAGCCCACCCACCACCCCGACATTTGAACACAACATTCCGACATTTGAACACTTTAAATTTTTCAGGTAGTCGCAACTTTGCGACATAAAAATTTGAATAAAATGAAAGTAACATTAATAACAGGTGCATCGGGAGGAATTGGCGAAGCTATTGCTTACAAATTTGCCTCAATAAAACATAACTTGCTTTTAGTAGCTCGAAACGAGGACAAACTAAAAACACTTTGTAACGAACTAACAATAAAATATCAAATAAACGCCCAATACATCGTTGCCGATTTGGGCAAGGCAGAAGCACCGAAAACTGTTTTTGATGAATGTCAAAGACGAGGTATTCAAGTAAATGTTCTAATCAACAATGCAGGAATGGGTACTACGGGCGAATTTTATAAAAACCACCTGCAAGCCGAGTTAAATATGATGGCTTTGAATAACGCTGCAATGGTAAGTCTTTGCCATTTATTTCTGCCTGAAATGATTAAAAATAAAAGTGGATATATCATTAATGTATCGTCAATGGCAGGTTTTTTCCCAAGTGCTTTTATGGCTGTTTATTCGGCATCAAAATCTTTTGTACGAACCTTTACACAATCTCTGACAGAAGAATGCCAACCATATAACGTAAAGGTTATGCTGTTCAGTCCTGGGTTGACCTCTTCGGGTTTTATGAACTCAAAAGAAATGAACAATGATATGGGAAAGGCAAGCTCCAATAGTGCAAGTACTCAGACACCCGAAGAAGTAGCAAGTGAAATGCTGGAAGCATTTGAAAAAGGAAAAACCTATCACATCTCGGGACGAAGAAATAGAATGATGATTAAAATAATGTCTTTGTTTTCACAAGCCAGATTAGCACGCAACTCTGCACGAAGCAAGAGAAAACTAATGTCGCATTAACTTTGATTAACTTTGTACCTTAATATTTTAAATTCTGAATAGTGGAAACAGTTCATATAAAAACTATTGCTCAAAGTCATCAGTTGATGAAATTGAGCAAGCCCAAACACCCTTTGTTCAGCATAAAGAAGTTTGAGGAAATACCACAAGTTGAAGTGAAAGAGAAAACAAAATTGATATACGATTATTATCAAATCGTATTAAAAAAAGACTGCCCCAATAAACTTCAATACGGACAAACGATGTACGATTTTGATGAAGGCGTGATGTCGTATTTTGCACCCAAACAAGTGAGTATTGTAGAGCAAGGCATCTTGTTTCCTACATTGGGTTGGACTATCAGCATACACCCTGATTTTTTGCAAGGTTATGATTTGGCAAAAAAAATTAAGGACTATGGATTTTTTGAATATGGAGTTAGTGAGGCTTTAATTTTATCGGAGGACGAAGAAAAAACAATCGAACAAATATTTCAACAAATCTATGCCGAATATCATTTGCTCATTGACAAATTCAGTCAAGATGTAGTCATTGCCAGCTTAGACTTATTGCTTACTTACAGCAACAGGTATTACAACAGACAATTTATTGTAAGAAAGCCCAACAATAATACCTTATTAAGCAAGTTTGAAAAACTATTGTATCAATATTTTGACACTGAAATTGCGGAAAACGGTTTACCAACGATCAGCTATTTTGCCGAGCAATTAAATTTATCAAGCAAGTATTTTTCCGATTTGCTCAAACAAAATACAGGCTTGTCAGCACAGCAACATATCCACGAAAAACTTATTGAAAAGGCGAAAGAAAAATTATCAACTACAGACTTGTCGGTAAGCGAAATTGCTTATGAATTAGGATTTGAGCAACCTCAATCGTTCAGCAAACTTTTTAAGACAAAGACGAACCAATCGCCTTTGGAGTTCAGACAATCGTTTAATTGAAAGGAAGCCCAGCACCCAACATTGGGTTTTATGCAAGTTGGGCTGGACATTGTAACATCAGCTATTTGCAAATCCCAGCTTCGGTTCGGTCAGACGAATAACTATCAGCTTTTATACCTAATTTCAACAAAATATTTTCAATCAGCAGCGGTTATCGGCAGACGGAATACAAATTCCCAACCTGCATAAAGCCCTGTTCGTTGGTGGCAATGATAAAGCGACCGTTAGACAAACTATATTGAGATGAAACTTTCAACAAAAGCACAAAAAATACTCACTCAAATCACCGACAAGAGTACCAAACTTGGCGACTTACGAACCATTGCTAAAGACATAAAAAAAGACCACCAATTGGCAATGGAACTTTGGTCATCTAAACATTTTTTTGCCCGACAATTGGCAATCTTAATTATGGACAAGAAACTTCTAACCGAAGAAGTGATTGACAAATTAGTCGCTGACATTAAGCACCACAGCGAAAATGAGAAACTTCAACTAATTGATTGGCTAATGGCAAACCAACTCACCAAAGACAAAAAGACAATTGAAATGATTGAGAGTTGGAAAAACAGCTCAACTTCGCTTAAAAGACGAATTTATTGGTATTATCAAGGTCGTTTGCGTTGGATGGGACAAACACAACCCAATAGCGGAGAGTTATTAACTGTCATTGAAAAACAAATGGAAAAAGAAGAAGCCGAAGTTCAATGGGCAATGAACTTTACAACAGGTTGGATTGGTGTTTACGAAAAAAAATATAGAAATCGTTGTATTGCACTTGGAGAAAAAACAGGTCTGTATAAAGGCAAAATGGTTTCAAAAGGTTGTACTCCTGAATATTTGCCGGAGTTCATTGCCATTGAAAGCAATAAACGAAACCTATAACTTTTTGTGGCGACTGAACGGCAGACAAGAAGCACATGCCACCAACATGGGGCTTGGCGTTTTTGGGGCTGGACGTTGTTAACTTCAATATTTTATCGCTATCAATTTTTGTTCGGGCTTGACGTTTTTCAATTTAGCTTTTAGTTGTTAACTTCAACTTCAGTTTTTCAATCGGGCTTCAGTTCCGGGCAGACGTTTTTCAAATTACGTCACGAACACAAATGCCGAGCCATCGCCGGCGGTCATTGTAAAGCGATACTTACCAAACTTTGAGCAGATAATATGCAGGATACAAACTCAAAACTTAAGAACGTAAAGAACGACAGGTTGAGCATAAAGATTGTTTCCAACAACAATCCTTATCTTTCTTCCGATATTCAGCAAAAGCTTTTACAACCCCGCAAGCTAACTTCTTATTTTATGGTGTTGATTGACAGCGGTTCTATTACTTACAATCTGGATTTGCAAGACATTACTCTTGCTGAAGGGCACTTGCTTTTTGCAATGCCTGATCAGTTTTTTACCCCTCCGCCTAAAAATGCCGACCTTAAATATTTCAAAGTATTATTTGATGAAAACACATTAGCATTATTACCTCAACAATATCCTTTTTTAGTTAATCCTTTAAACTCACAGACTATAATTTTTGACAATGCTACAAGAGAAAGGGTAAGAAAAGTTTTTGAAATTTTAAATCAGATACTTCATATAGACGAACATCCAACCGATACAGAAATAATATTAGCTTACCTGAACTCACTATTAGCAGAATTAAATAGTGCTTATTTCGAAAACAAAGAACCACTTAATATTTTAAACACCAATCTGTCAAAGTTCATTGAATTCAAACTAGTGGTGGAAACGCATCTTACGGAGCAACCTTCTGTAAATGCAATAGCCGAAAAGCTGGCTTTAACCACCAATAGCTTATATCGGATTGTAAAAGAATATTCAGGAGTTTCGCCTAAAGATTTCTTTACTAAACGC
>JAHBTJ010000032.1 GCA_019638595.1 Chitinophagaceae bacterium | reverse complement strand
TCCCATAATTGACGTCATAAACCCTTTGTTTTACATCAGAAGATAACCAAACTCCAGTAAGCGGACTTTGTCCGCTGAAACCAGCCGGGCGGAGAGAGAATACCCGATTAAAAAAGAAAGCCAGCCTACGCTAAAGCTTTGGCTGGTGAAAGCGGAGAGACAGGGATTACTAATTATTTTTGATGCTTTCAATTATAGGATATTATGGGTGACTTGGAAAAAGACGCACACTTACTGTCAACAGTGAAGGAAATAATACGGGAGGCAAAAAAAGTCGCCTGGAGAAATATTCATCACACTGGCATCTTTTAAGTGGGAGTTCACTGAGGAGATCAGTTTATAAGGCTTGTTAAACAGTTCCTGGGACACATTGAACCTGTTAGCCAGCTTGCGGATAATTTCCCTTTTATAAGGGCTGCATGAGCCGACTGGTAGAAGTTCTTTTTGAATAGTGCTCCCTTTTTATTATACTTAATTATGCAATACAAGCATGCAGCAAAACCAACACTTTATAAAGGCGTAAAATACAGATCAAGGCTAGAAGCGAAGTGGGCCGCCTTTTTCGATATAGCCGGCTGGGATTTTACTTATGAACCAACCGCTCTGGATGTTTGGTCTCCTGAGGGCTCTCCCCTGTCTGCCGTGCTTAGCCGGTGTGTTGGCAAAGTTGATGTTATTACCCCAGTTGGCTTCTATTAGCTGATCCTTGTCATCATACTGGTATACATAGGCTACAGGATCTTCCGGTATGGCAGGCGTATTTACAGGCTTTTTGCTGTACCAGCTCATTGCTTTTATATTGCCTGTAAAATTATCCGAGGCTATGGTGCTGGTAGTATTTACACCCTTGATGGCTTGTATTCCGCTTCGGGCGTTCAAATAGTCATTTGTATAATAATCCAGTACCATCCCAAAAGCATCTGGTTTTACAGCAGCATTAACACCACTTATACCATCCTGACCGGGGTCTTTGGTTTTATCATTATTGTTGATGGCTTTTAATGCTCCCTGTAATGTGTAGGTATAATCTATTCCCTGTAACCCTTCTGCAAGGTCTATTCTCTTCAGTGGCCCATGCAGGTAATAAGTATAGACCGCCTGCTGTACCCAACTTCCCGATGAACTGGTGCGGGTATACACTTTCCACAGGTTGGTAGTAGCTGGATCATACTCGTATTTATGGGCAAAATATTCGGCTGCTGTGTTCTTCTGGTATACGCGTTCTGTCAGCCTTCCGTTTAAATCATAAGTATAATCAGTGGTTTTATAACCGAGATCTTTGATATACTGTACATGCCATAATAACTTACCTTCTTCGTCATAATTATACCAGGTAGCGCTTAACAAATTTGCCGCAACAGGTGAGTTATTGACTATGCTGCTATACTTTTTTGTAACTGTTACCGCACCTGCCGAATAGAAAACATCCTGCGTGTAACCGCTTACATAACCGGATAATGCGGCATCGGCATTATCGTATACTGTTATTCCCACGTCTCTTTTAGTGCCTGTAGTAAGTCCGCCGGTGCTGGTAACATTTTCCAGTATATCCCGCATGGGATTAGTGGTATTGTCCGACTCGTATCTGGCCCAGGTCTTGTCGCATTAAACTGTGCATAGCCAGGCCGAATCAAATGATTATGTATACACCATCAAATAATCTAAAAACGATTTGCTTTGTGCTAATTGTTTTTATCAATAGGATAGTAAAATATCTTAAACATTCCCCCTACTTTGACATATTAGAAAACGCCCCCGGCTAAATAAGCCGGGGGCGTTTTCCAGAATCTTATTTGCTTAAACCTTATAATTAATATCCATCATTCTGTTCCAGGTAACCCGGTAAATTCGATGCGCCGTCAATCGCGTTCTGCGGGATCGGGAAAATCCTTTTCTTGGGGTCTGAATTGGCTTTTTCTGTCCAGGTACCTTCATATTTCCCAAAGCGGATCATATCCGTGCGGCGAACCATTTCCCAGTATAATTCAAAACCTCTTTCGCGGTATAATAAGTCGAGGTTCATTTCAGTTAAATCGGGAGGAACAACGCGGGCGGTTCTTGATGCACGAACCGTATTCACATCAGCAAGCGCTGCGGCTTCGTTACCCGCGCCTTTGCGCAGCTTCGCCTCAGCACGCATTAAATAAATATCAGCCAAACGAAGGATCACGATATCGTGCTCGCCAAAATTCCTTCCGCTAACAGATCCACGGCTGAACTCGTATTTTTCAACGCGGTAGCCATTATTATAGTTGCTGAAGTCTGAAAAATCAATATCCTCTGTAAAATAAACCGGCAGGTCGGGCCTGTTACGGGTATTATTGTACAGCTTACCCACTTTTTTATCTCCGTTAGGGCATGTTTCAAACACACCTCCCGTTCTTATCAGCCCATACTGCTGTCCTCTTAATATACCGCGGTCAATATTGAAATCGTTGCCCGGAATGCAGGTAATTGTTGTATCCAGGTTCCTCTTAAAGAACCGGCCATCCATTTCCGCAGGATCATTGGGTGCATAAGCCTGCGCCCATGATTGATAAAAATCGGAAGTAATGCCAGGACCATCGGTGCCATTCGCCCCCGGATAAGCTGCCAGGGGGAACTGATCGCCCGAAAGAGAGAAATACGCCATACGGTTATGCCCGTTCAGATCTGCTCTCTGATCTACAGCAAAAATCAATTCCTTATTAGTGTGATTGGCATCATCAAATAATTCAAAATATTCGGGGGATAGCTGGAACTTTCCTGAATTGATGACCTGGTCGCAATACTGGATTACCTTATCCATGTCGTCGCCCGTAAAGTTGAACGAGGAAGCATATATATCGCGGTATACGGCAGACTGCAGGTGCAATCTCGCTAATAAGCCCCATGCAGCTTGTTTGGTGATCCTGCCCGGCCCCACATCATCTCTCAGCAAAGACTCTACAGCTAATAGTTCCGATTTGATGTATTCTATCGCGTCATTACCACGTAAAATAACTGAGTTGATTTTAGGATCGTCTTTTTGGAAAGCAATACCAAACAAATCGAGGCTCAACAGGTTGTAATACGCCCTCATTCCTCTTGCCTCTGCTATAAAAAGCGGGGCATTAGGGTCCATACTATTAGGCAAGGTGGTAATGGCTGTTATGGCGCGTGATATGCCCTGGGTAATATTCCTCCAAACGTTATACACATTCGGGTCCGAGCTGGTAGTTTCGTGCTTGTGCAACGATATGTAAATACCGTTATCTCCCCAGTCGGTACCACCCCTGTAAGGGAGAATCGCCTCATCAGTTGAAATTTCCTGTAATGCAAAATATTGCGTATGCTGAAACAGACCCGGTAAAATACCGTATACCGGTGCGATCACTCCCTCTGTTACCTCTTTATCGGTGGCGCCCACGCTGGAGGTTTCGTCCAGCACCTGCTCTTCCAGTTTAGAGCAGCTTCCAATAATAGTTGCTACCGTATATAATGATAATATATAAAATATCTTCTTTATCATAACAATCAAATTTTAGAATGACAGATTTAAACCGAATATAACAGAACGTGCTTTGGGATAATTTAAGTAATCAATCCCATAGGATACTGCCCTGTCAATAGATCTATCACTATTAATTTCAGGATCAAAGCCATCGTATTTTGTGATCACAAAAAGGTTTTGAGCTGTTACAGACAAACGCAGGCTGGTGATCCATTTTTTTACTCCTAAACGCTCGGTATTAAAATTGTATGCCAGCATCATATTATTCAGCCTCAAATAGCCACCATCTTTCAAATAACGGGTGCTTACGCTTGCCGCATTGTTAATAGACTCGCTGGGATATTGTATTGCTTCTGTAGTTGTATTGCTGTTCTTGGCAATTTTTGCTTTATAGAAATTGGCGGTGGCAGTATTATCATATATTTTATTACCACCCACTCCATTAAAATTCACAATAAAATCGAATCCTTTATAAGAAAGATTACCAAAGAAGCTATACAAATATTTAGGTACAGCAGAACCGGCAATGATCCTGTCTTTAGGGGTAATAATGCCGTCTTTGTCCGAATCAGCGTATTTACTCATTCCATCCCCATCAATACCAATAAAGTCAAGTAAGTAGAAAGAGCCGATCGGGTTGCCATTGATATATCCGTTTAACGTGGCACTTGTTAATCCCGAACCTGTAGCCGAACCCGAGAAAATAACCTGGTAAGGAGAACCGGTTACATTGTTCTTCATAAAAGTTGCATTACCGCCAATACCTGCACTCAGGTTTGTGGTTATTTTTTTTCGGTATTCCAGGTCAAACTCAATACCTGTGTTCCTGATCTCCATACCGGGAATATTTGCAAAGAGTTTTCCTTCAGGTTGTACCGGATCCTGCGGTGGAATAGATAAAAGTATATTGTTGGTTATTTTATCAAACCAGTCTACCGAGCCGCTTAAATCGCCCCCCAGTAAACCGAACTCCAAACCTATATTGGTTTGCTGGGTAGACTCCCATTGCAGATCGGGGTTTGCAAGACGCGCAAACCTGGTACCGGCAGGGTAGGTGCCGGTTGGATTTAAAGGATAACTGGTGCTGGATGTTACTTCTGTTAAGTAAAAGGCCTGGGTTGACTTAGGCTCAATTTCCTGGTTACCCGTCATACCCCATCCGCCTCGTAATTTCAATGCGCTGAAAATTGAATTGGCCATAAATGCCTCTTCTTTTATATTCCAGCCCAGCGAGAAGGAAGGGAAATAACCATACCTGTTATTTTCACCAAACTTGGTAGAACCGTCCATCCTGAAGCTTGCCGTTAACAGGTACCTGTTATCGAATCCATAGTTAATACGGGCAAAATAAGATTGTAATTCGCTGATATTGGCAGTGCCCGTGGGCCTGTTATTAGCCATGGTCAGCTCCTGGCCTATACCCGGATTATAAGTAGGATCGAGGTCATTAAGCGGCAGCTTGTTAATGCTGGAACTTCTATACCGATACAGGATATTCTGGTAGGAATGACCCGCCATTGCAGAAAGACTGTGCTTATCTATATCTGTTGTGTAAGTAAGATAATTCTCAATCAACCTGTTTCTCAGCAGTATACCCTGCGTTTCAAATCTGCCGTCCCGCTGCGGCTCGGCATTGGCAAAATTTACGATATCGCGGGTGGTGGTAGCATTGTCAATACCAAAATTCAATTTATAGGTAAGTCCTTTTATGATCCTTAAAGTGGGAGATATATTTCCCAGTACACGGTTTACCGATGCAACATCTTTGTATAGCTCTAAATCTAATAAAGGGTTACTGGCATTCTGAAATTTTGCAGGACTTCCATCCGCATCGCGTGCCGGCAAAGTGGGGTTATTGGAAATAGCAGTTCCCAGTAACCCGTCAATTGGCGGACGCCTGTTATTGGTATTGGTAGCAGTAAGATTAACATCAACAGACAAACGATCATCCCAGAATTTCTGTGTGGCATTGAAACGACCGGTATACCGTTTCACATTACTGCCTTTCAAAATACCTGTTTGGTTCTGGGCATTTAATGATGCATAATATACCAGTTTATTAGCGCCACCGCTCAGGGTCAGGTTGTTTTCAAAAGTGTTTCCTGTTCTGAATATCTCATCCTGCCAGTCGGTAGAAGACCCGAAATCTTCGAGAGTGCCTCCTGCCGCTACTACCTGCTTTTTAAATTCATCTGTTGAAAACACAGGCAGCTTGCGGGCAACCTTTGATATGCCGGCGCTGGTGGTGAAGTTTAATACAGAGGTGCCTGCCCTGCCTCTTTTTGTTGTAACGATGATGACGCCGTTTGCACCCCGTGAACCGTAAATAGCTGTAGCGGATGCATCTTTCAGTACATCCATAGATGCAATATCCTGCGGGTTCAAAAAGTTTAACGGGTCACCTGTGCCTGTGCCTGCGTTATCTAAAGGAACACCATCCACCACAAATAACGGGGCACTTCCATTTCTAACACTGGCAGCACCGCGAATCACAATATTTACCGGCGCCCCGGGCTCACCACTGGAAGATGTAATATTTACACCGGCAACCTTCCCTTGTAATAACTGCTGTGGATTGTTTACAATACCACGGTTGAAAGATTCCGCTTTTACCGATTTTACCGCACCGGTTACATCTTTTTTACGTTGGGTACCATACCCTACCACCACCACATCTTCAAGGCTCTGGGCGGCTATTTTCAGTACAATGTCCAATTGCAGGCCATCGCTTCCAACTGTGCCGGTAACCGATTCTGTTGCATAACCTACAAATGTTACGGTAAATATGTATCGGCCATTTGCCAGTCCTGAAAAAGTAAATACGCCCTCCTCGTTGGTAGTAACTGTTGTTTTTGATTTGGTGGAGGAGTTTTCCGCGGTAACAGAGGCGCCGGAAACAACATCACCTGTTTCTGTTCGCACTGTTCCTGTTACATTTTTTTGAGCTTGCGCCGACAGGCACAACGTTAATGGTAATAGCAATACCATCAACCATAGCAATCGTTGTCTCATAAGCTTAGGTAAATTTGGTTAAGTAATTTGTTGGAGGTAAACATAGTATTATAATTTTAATTTGGTTACAAACTAAACCGTGCAAACGTTTGCATTTTTTGGTAAATTGAGTATTATGGAAGAATGAAGTATTAAGCCTGTAAAAAGAAAATGTTATCAATAAAAAAGTATATACTAAACATACCTCAAAGGGTACGCGGAAAGAGTTAACTATTTTGCATCTGTTTTTTTGCGGAATATGAGATGGCAGGTTGGAGCAACGCATTAACAGAAATTTTAATCGCTGCTATCATATACATTGTATTTCAAATCATCATAACAGAAATTATGAATCGAATATCTATAATGCCTTTTTTGCTCGTGTTCATAAGTACATCCCTTGCGGGTTACACCCAGCCGCACAATTATCATTTTGGGCCCGGATTCAATTCGCCGGAATGCGATGACATGCTTAAGCTGAACATTGCGTTTTTCGATACCAGCCAAAACAACCGTTTCGAAAACTACCTGGCCGGTTACCGGTTCCTGTACCGTTCTCCGTCAATAGGATTAGACAATGCCTGGGATATGTGGCTGCGGGATGATTCCACAGTTGTTCTTATTTTACGTGGCACTACTTCTAACCCCAAGTCTATCCTTGCCGACTTTCTTTGCTCCATGTCTCCTGCAGAAAGTGAATTAATTCTTGCACCCGGAGATACCTTGCATTATAAACTGGCTGCACACCCGAAAGCCGCGGTACATACCGGTTTTTTAGTTGGCTTTGGTTACCTGGCAAAAAATATAAAACCAAAAATGGATTCGCTGTATGCTGCAGGCTACCGCCAGTTTTTAGTAACAGGGCATAGTCAGGGCGGAGCGCTTTGTTACTATGTAAGCTCCTGGTTGTATTACCTGGAGAAAGATGGCATTTACCCCGGCATTAAAATAAAAACCTACGCCAGCGCCCCACCTAAACTCAGCAATATGTATTTTGCTTACGATTACGACAATGCCATACATGCTCAATGGGCCTTTACGATAGTTAATACAGCCGACCCTGTGCCGGAGCTGCCATTTACTACTCAACAAATAGAGGTGGATGTAAATGAGCCCAATCCTATACTCGGGCTGGAGCAAAGAATCAATACGCTTCCGTTTTTTAAGAGAATTGTTTTAAAAAAAGCGTTTAACCGTATGCGTAAAGGAAGTGAAAAATCTTCAAAAGCTTATCAAAAATACCTGGGCGGATATACAGGGAAAATGGTTGTACAACAAATGCCCGGACTTGTATTGCCCAACACCATAAACACAACGTATTTTGTTCGCCCCGGAATTCCGGTCACGCTATTGGTTAATGACGCTTTTATGAATAAATATCAATCATTATTCAAAGAAAGCCT
The DNA here is from genome assembly GCA_019638595.1 of Chitinophagaceae bacterium. GTDB lineage: Bacteria > Bacteroidota > Bacteroidia > Chitinophagales > Chitinophagaceae > Agriterribacter. Next base: position 56,797 of record JAHBTJ010000032.1, on the reverse strand, counting down.
TTACACTCATCATAACCCTTATATATATCGCTTGCTGTTACGTTATTATTACCCAGGGTTAACTGATTTTAAAATACCGGAAAACCTGGGAAGCGCGAACTAAATACATTTTTATGCAAAGAGTGTAAAGACGGCGAAAACTACACAAGTTCATACTTTATCTTCCAGTTTCACAAACTGCCCGTATAACAGCCTTGTTATTTTTCCCGGCTTCCCGTCTCCTATTTCTACACCATCTATTTCAACAATGGGTAAAATACGTTTGGTAGTGCTTGTTGTAAAGGCTTCTGCCGCATTTTTTAATTCAGCCAGAGAAATATCGGTCGTACCCGTTGGTAAAATATCCGGAGCCAGCTCTAATACCTTTTTACGTGTAATGCCGGCAAGTACATTTTTTCCCGGAGTTAGTAACCTCCCCTGGTGGGTTACTATAAATACATTTGATCTGGGAAACTCGGTTACAATGTCATTCCGGAAATACAATACATCATCCAGCCGTTTTTCTTTCAGTTGTTTTTGCAACCACACTCCCATTACATAGTTAATAGATTTTACCGCAGGTAAATCACGCATATATTCATATGTCATGATCTTTATCCCCATCTCGAACTTTTCTTTTGAGGGTTGCGCTAATGGCTGCTGCTGTATAATAATATTACCCTGTACAGGAGAATAGCCATCCGGTGAATAACCGCCTGTGGCTGTAATCCTGATACCGCTTTCCGGAATATTGTTTCTCTCCATCAGTCCAGCTATTGCGTTCTTTAGCTGCTCTCTGCCCAACGGAAGAATGATGAACATTTCCCTGGCAGAATTAAAAAACCTGTCGAGATACTCTTCTAAAAACAGGGGTTTGTTATTCTTTGTTCTGAAAAAATCAAATACGCCATATCCCCGTTGCAATGCAAGGTCGCTGGTTCGTACAACGGCTTTCTCTTCTTCAAAAAAATCATCATTTACAAAAGTCCATTTCATGGCTGGTAACGATTATATTTTTTCAGGATAGCGATCACTTTATCTTTTGGTATGGCTTCTGCTGTATGCCCTTTGTGCCCTTTCATAGTTTGAGCGGCAAATAATGAATTGATAACCGCTTCTTCCGTTGCTTCTATGGCGGCCATGAACAAGGGAGACATATCATCATTATGCACAGTTGCTGTAGTGTACAGTTTTTCTGCCGGGGAATACACTACGCGCACACCTTTCGGAGAAGAAAATGCGATCACATAATCTCCGCTGCCATTGCCGGCAATGCCACCTGTTTTGGCCAAACCCATAAATGCCCGCTTGGCAAGACGTTCAAGGTTACGCGCGTCTAACGGCGCATCGGTGGCTACTATAATCATACAGCTTCCGTCCACAGGATCATTTAACCGGTCGCTCAGGTAATGCTTTTTTAACTCTTTTCCAACAGGCACGCCTGCTATTTCCAGCACCCCTCCAAAATTAGTTTGTACCAGCACCCCTACGGTATACCCACCCAAAGCCATGGGCAATACCCTTGATGAAGTGCCAATACCTCCTTTAAAGCCAAAGCAAACAGTACCGGTACCCGCGCCCACATTGCCCTGTACTACTTTTCCGGACTTTGCATTTTTAATTGCATCCAATACATCTTCTTCAGTAACATGCCTTCCGCGTATATCATTCAGATATCCGTCATTGGTTTCACCCGCTATAATATTTACGCTTGCTATACCAGCATTCTCTTTTTGCGATAATGTATATGTGATACCGGCATTGATAGCAGTTGCGACACTTAAAGTATTCGTTAGAATAACGGGACTTTCCATATTGCCTAATTCTTTTACCTGCGTAATCCCGGCCAGCTTTCCAAAACCATTCCCGGTATATATAGCTGCCGGTACTTTTTGTTGGAACAGATTGCCGCTATGCGGTAGTACTACTGTAACACCGGTTCTTATGCTGTCTGCTTTTATCAATGTTTTCTGTCCTACCAGAACGCCCTCAACATCTGTAATAGCATTGTATTTTCCACTGGGTAAAACGCCTATCTTAACAGGAGGATGGCCTGTTGATGTAGTTTGTGACGGCCCGACTATTGAACAGAATAGAAAATAGCTGAGTAGAAAGTTCGTCTTCATAATATTGAAATTATAAAGATATAGTATATGACGGATTTGAAGATTTGTAGTTTATAGTTTAAAGCTTGTGCCTGTAACTTGTAATTATTGCTTTGTGCAACTGAGAACAGAACCACAAACCCGAAACTTGAAACCTGCAATTTTTAGTGAGTATTTTATTAATTGAAGCTGTTTCAAACAATAAAATCTCAAACATCTTAAATCTCAAATTATCAAATATCTTTATCCTCCATTTTTATTTATCATCATGCAATACCGAACACTTGGAAAGACCGGGTTGAATGTTTCCATACTTGGCTTCGGCGCCTCCCCGCTGGGCAATGTATTTGAACCGGTGGAAGAGCAGGAAGGCATTAATGCCATACATCATGCGCTCAACAATGGCATCAACTTTTTTGATGTAGCGCCTTTTTATGGTGATACCCTTGCGGAAACAAGACTGGGCAAAGCGTTAAAAGGAAAAAGAAAAGATGTTGTTCTGGCTACCAAATGCTGCCGGTACGTAACGGAATTCGACTTCTCTTATAAACGGGCGCTTACCAGCATTGATGAATCGCTGAAACGGCTGCAGACCGACTATGTGGATATATACCAGGTGCATGATATTGAATTTGGTACCGAAGAACAGGTATTGAATGAGGCGATACCTGCTGTACTGAAAGTAAAAGAAAGCGGCAAGGCAAGATTTGTAGGTATTACCGGGTTACCTGTTCGCTATATGGCGCATATAGCCCGCCAGGTAAATATTGATACGCTTTTATCGTGGGCGCACTACAACCTGCTGGAAGATGAGATCAACGATGAGCTGGTTCCCTTATCACAACAAAAAGGCTTCGGGCTAATGAACGCCGCGCCGTTCCTGCAGCGCATACTCACAGATTCGTCATTACCTGAATGGCACCGCTCTCCCAAAGAAATGATCAACATACAACCGGTACTTATCAGCGCCTGTAAGAAATATGGACTGGCTTTGAGCGATGTGGCGTTGGCTTATGCCATCGCCCATCCTGGCATTGCTACCACTATTACGGGCATGTGTGAGCTGGCAAGGGTAAAACAAAACCTGGCAGCATTGAATATAAGTATTCCCCCGGCTTTACTCAATGAAATAAGCATCCTGGCAGCTCCCGTGAAAAACCAGATGTGGTTTGAAGGAAATCCGGCAAACAATATACCTCAGCAAAAAAAGTATTTAATATGAGAGCTTTAGTTTTGGTGGAACCGGGAAAAACAGAAATACGTGAAATAGAAAAACCATTGCCCGCTGAAGATGAAGTATTACTGAAAGTAGGAATGGTAGGATTTTGTGGTGGTGATTTAAATGGGTTCCGTGGATTATTTGAATTACAGGAATATCCAAATGTATTAGGACACGAGGTAGGCGCCGTAATTGAATCTGTTGGGAAAAATGTACCTCCTGGTTTTAGGGCAGGCATGAACGTTACTTTAAATCCCTACCTCAACTGTGGTAAATGCATATCGTGCCGCAAAGGACGCCCCAACGCGTGCATTGACAACAAAACGATGGGAGTACGCCGCCCGGGAGCAATGACGGAATACATAACCGTTCCCTGGAATAAATTGCATGCTTCCGATAAATTGTCTCTTAAAGAGCTTGCTTTGGTGGAACCGCTAACAGTGGGTTTTCACGCGGTAAGCAGGGGCAGGGTTACCGAAGATGATATTGTTGTAGTGATGGGCTGCGGCATTGTTGGACTGGGTGCTGTTGCGGGCGCGCTAAAACGCGGTGCTGAAGTAATTGCGGTGGATGTAAGCGATTATAAAACCGGTATCGCTCAAAAAGTGGGCGCTTCCGCAACGATCAACAGCGCTGCTACCGACCTACAGCATGCCATTGATGAGCTGACCAATGGAGACGGACCTGACGTAGTGATTGAAGCGGTGGGGAATAACCTTACTTACCGCGCCGCAGTAGACATGGTTTCTTATACGGGAAGAGTAGTGTATATTGGCTACGGTAAAAAGCCTGTTGAATACAATACCGGCTTATTTGTAAAGAAAGAAATTGAAATTTTGGGCTCTCGGAATTGCCTGGGCGATTTCCCGGATGTGATCCATTACCTGGAAGCGGGATTGTTTCCATCGGATGCCGTCATTTCCAAAACAGTGCCGCTCAATGATGCGGGTGAAGCACTAAAACAATGGTCGGACGATCCCGGGAACATTACAAAAATTATGGTAGATATCATTTGAGATTTGAAATGTGAGATTCCAAATGAGCGATCTGTAGTTTATTTTTTGTTATACCCGGCTGTCAGCCTTCAGCCATGAGTTCCATTTCAAATCCCGAATCTCAAATATAAAATATGAAATCGGCTGTTACAATAGCATTGGTTCCGCAAATAAAAACCGGTCCCTGGGTTTACTGGAATGCGCTGGAAGAAAGTATGGAAAAAGCGTCCGTACTGGGGTTTGATGCCGTTGAGCTGTTTACCGCAGACGCCGCAGCCATTGAAACAACTGTTTTAAAGAACCTTGTACAGAAATGGAATACCGGCATAGCGGCAGTAGGCACCGGCGCAGGCAAAGTGATCCACGGATTAACGTTAACGGATCCAGATCCGGCTATCCGTACCCGGGCGATCAGTTTTATAAAAGACATGATTGATTTTGGCGCGCAATTCCGGGCGCCGGCTGTTATAGGATCCATGCAGGGCAATGTGGGCGCCGGCGCCGGTCGCGCGCAATCACTGGCATGGCTGGCCGAAGGACTGAACAGTTTGGGTAAGCGGGCGGAAGAAGCAGGTGTTCCCCTTATATATGAACCGTTGAACCGTTATGAAACCAACCTCCTGAACCGCTTTGACGATGCCGTTGAATTTATTGATACGCTTACAACCACCAATATAAAGCTACTGGCCGACCTGTTTCACATGAACATAGAAGAACGATCTATTCCGGCAACCCTGCTTGCCTACGGAAGATATACCGGTCACGTGCATTTTGCCGACAGCAACAGGAAAGCGATCGGATGGGGACACACCGCCATCAACGAAATAGCAGCGGCTTTACAGGAAATAAATTATACCGGCTATATTTCCGCAGAAATATTCCCGTTGCCTTCGCCCGATGCCGCAGCATTGCAAACCATCCGGGCCTTTAACACCTACTTCAAAAAATAAATGTTACTGCATGAAAAGATTTTGTTTTACCCTCGACCTGGTTGACGATCCTCAAAGCATAGAAGAATATGAAAAATGGCATGCGCCCGGCGCAGGCTGGCCGGAAGTACACCAGGCCGACCTCGAAGCCGGTATTATCAATCTTGAAATTTACCGCACCGGCAACCGCATGTTCATGATACTGGAAACCAACGATGATTTTACTTTCGAAAAGAAGAAAGAGATTGACGCGGGAACGCCTAAAGTACAGGAGTGGGAAACCCTGATGTGGAAGTATCAAAAAGCCATACCGTGGGCAAAACCCGGTGAAAAGTGGGTGCTGATGAACAGGATTTTCCAGTTCGAATAAGCTGGACTTTTTTACGAATTGCCGGGAAGCCCTGCTGTTTGCAGGCGCCTGCTGTGCATTTATAATATCAATCCCCCGTCTTTGGAAGGTTTTATTTCTACACGGGAGGGCACAATGAATACGCCCGTGGGATATATCTTTTTTACCTTATCCAGTAGTTTGGTGGCATCTTCGCGTGTACGAAAGTTACCCATCTGTACTTTAAAATAAGGCGACTGATAAATAAAATATACTTTCTCCGAAGGAAACTCACTCATCATTTTTGTTTTTATTTCCAGCGCTTTATTGCGGTCGTTGGTATTAATGACCTGCAGCCGGTAGCCTGCCATATTTTTGATAGACTTCAGGTATACCTCTTCGTTAACTTCCTTATTTTTCTTCATCAGCGCGTCCACCCTCGCATCCCTGGCTACAGTAATATTTTTTAATGAATCGGCATTTTGTGCATGCACCAGTTGCGCTAATGAAAATAAAACAATGAAGATATACGCTGTTTTTTTCATGCTGATTATTTTACGGAATAACACTGCTAATTTACATAATAACGAACGGTAAGGCAGTTCCCGCTCTTACCGGAATGTTAAATATCAAAATCGTGCCAGATCATTCAACTGCCTGCCGTAATATTTCAACACCGGCACTGCAGCCCAGCCTGCTGGCGCCTGCATCTATCAATTCTTTAGCAAACGCATACGTTCTGATACCTCCCGATGCCTTGATCTTTACAGGAAGAGGTAAATGTTTGCGCATAAGTTGCACAGCTTTCACGGAAGCGCCTTCCTTTGCATAACCGGTAGACGTTTTAAGATAATCTACTCCCGCGGCGCCATACAGCTCGCAACATTTAATAATTTCATCATCGGTAAGCACACCACTCTCTATAATAATTTTAACTGTTTTATTACTATTCCTGATAATGGGAAGGATGGCATTGATCTCGTTTGCCAGGAACTGCCAGTCGCCATTTTTGACGGCTGAAATGTTGACCACCACATCCAGCTCCTCGGCCCCATCAACAATCGCCAGTACTATTTCCGCAATTTTGGCTTCAATAGCAGAATACCCGAACGGGAAGCCGATTACTGTAGCTACTTTAACGCCGCTATCGTACAGCAGTTGCCTGGCGGCTTTTACATACAGCGGCGGCACACACACCGCGGCAAAATGATATTCCATAGCTTCTTTACAAAGCTTTTCAATATCAGCTAACACGGTTACAGGCTTCAGTACAGTATGATCAATGTATGAAGAGATGTTCAAATTTGAGATGTTTGTTGTTTATGGTTGAGAACTGTGCAACTTGTAACCTGAAACTATAAACCACAAACCATAAATTCTACTCATAGCTGATAGCTGATAGCGTCCAGCTCATAGCTCTCATAGCTTATTCCTTGCCATGGCACTGCTTGTATTTTTTACCGCTGCCGCATGGACAGGGATCATTGCGCCCTATTTTGGGTCCTACTTTAACAGGCTCCTGTTTTACATTACCCGACGGATCAAAATAATCATTTTCGTTAGCCGCATAATCTTCTCCGCGCGCATCAATTTCATCTTTATTGATCTTCATACGGCTCATATCCGTTTTCTGCTCGCGGGCTTCTTTTATTTGTGTTCCGCGTTGTTGCTCTACAGGTATGGCTGCATGACTTAAAAAGGATACGATATCCCTGTTCACATCTCCATCCATGTTCCTGAACAGCTCAAACGCGGTGGTTTTATAGATCACCAGCGGATCCTTTTGTTCATACACGGCCGTTTGCACACTGTGCTTCAGATCGTCCATAGCACGGAGGTGTTCTTTCCAGGCCTCATCAATTACTGCCAGCGTAATGGTCCTTTCCAAAGCATTGGCTAATTCCAGTCCCTGGCTATCGAGCGTTTTACGCATGTTAGCTAATACCTGGATGCCTTTTTTTCCATCACTAAAAGGAACTACCACATTTTCAATGTGATTGCCCTGCATCAGCTTAATATTAGAGAACACAGGCATCGCCTGCTTTCTTATCTCATCTTTACGGCGCTGGAAGCCGGAAGAAGCTTCTGTATATAATTTATCAGCAATCGGTCGGATATCGCCCTTACCAAATTCATCGTGCGTAATAGCCGTATCAATGCCAAAATGTATGATAACCGCCAGCTTAAATCCTTCGTAATCGTCCTGCTCCCTGAAGGAATTGATCAAACCTTCAGCAACACTGTAAAAAGCATTGTCAAGATCCAACGCCAGGCGGTCGCCGAACAACGCATGCTGACGTTTGGTATATACCACATTGCGCTGCTTATTCATTACATCATCGTATTCAAGCAGGCGCTTGCGGATGCCGAAGTTATTTTCCTCTACCTTTTTTTGCGCGCGTTCAATGCTTTTGGTGATCATACTGTGCTGTATCACCTCTCCCTCTTTATAGCCCATCCTGTCCATCAGCGATGCTATCCGTTCGCTGCCGAACATGCGCATCAGGTCATCTTCGAGTGATACATAAAACTGGGAAGTTCCCGGATCGCCCTGCCGACCGGCACGACCACGCAACTGGCGGTCTACACGGCGCGACTCGTGCCTTTCGGTACCTATAATAGCCAAACCACCCGCTTCTTTAACGCCGGGCCCCAGCTTAATATCCGTACCACGCCCTGCCATATTCGTTGCAATGGTTACAGCGCCGGCTAAACCAGCCTCCTGAACCACCTGCGCTTCTCTTGCATGCTGTTTGGCATTCAATACGTTATGCGGTATTTTACGGGCAGTCAGCATCTTGCTCAGCAGCTCGCTTATATCTACCGAAGTTGTACCCACCAGCACCGGCCTTCCGCTCTGCTGCAACCGCTCTATCTCCTCAATAACCGCCTTATACTTTTCACGTTTGGTTTTGTATACAAGATCCTGCTCATCCTTACGCGTAACAGATATATTGGTAGGAATGGAAACCACGTCTAATTTATAGATGCTCCAGAACTCACCCGCTTCCGTTTCCGCAGTACCGGTCATACCGGCAAGCTTATGGTACATACGGAAGAAGTTCTGCAGGGTGATAGTGGCATAGGTTTGAGTAGCCGCTTCTACCTTCACGTTTTCTTTGGCTTCAATGGCCTGGTGTAACCCGTCGCTGTAGCGGCGGCCTTCCATAATACGGCCTGTCTGTTCGTCCACGATCTTTACCTGCCCGTCTATCACAATGTATTCATCATCTTTTTCAAACAGCGTGTACGCTTTCAGCAATTGCTGTACAGTATGGATCCTGTCTGCTTTCTGTCCATATTCATTTAACACCTGCTCCTTGCGCTGCAGCTTGTTTTCAGGAGTATCGTCGCTTTTTTCTATATCAGACAGCAGTATGCTCAAGTCGGGCAATACAAAAAAGTTAGGATCTTCGCCGCCTTTGGTTATATACTGCAAGCCTTTTTCAGTCAGCTCAACCTGGTTATTCTTTTCATCAATATGGAAATACAGCTCCTGGTCAACAATATGCATTTGCTTTTGCTGATCGGCCAGGTAATAGTTTTCCACTTTCTGGAGCTTAACGCGGTTGCCCGGCTCACTGAGATATTTGATCAATGCCGTATTCTTGGGCAATCCCCTGTGCGCACGCATCAGCCACAACCCGCCTTCCTTTGCATCATCCTTTCCTTCGGCGATCAGCTTTTTCGCTTCGATCAATGCCTTGTTCACCACCTGCCGTTGCACTTCCACCAGTTGATGTACGCGGGGTTTTAGCTGAATATATTGCTGATCGTCGCCTCCTTTTGAAATGGGGCCTGAAATGATAAGCGGGGTCCTGGCATCATCAATCAATACACTGTCCACCTCATCCACCATTGCGTAATGGTGTTTACGCTGCACCATTTCATCGGGGTTGTGCACCATATTATCGCGCAGGTAATCAAAACCAAATTCATTGTTTGTTCCATAGGTGATGCTTGCCTGGTAGGCATTACGCCTGGCTGCACTGTTAGGCTGATGGCGGTCTATACAATCTACCGTAAGCCCCAGGAATTCATAAATCGTTCCATTCCACTCCGAGTCGCGCTTTGCCAGGTAATCGTTTACCGTAACAATATGTACGCCTTCTTCAGCAAGCGCGTTAAGATATGCAGGCAGGGTAGATACGAGTGTTTTACCTTCGCCCGTAGCCATTTCCGCTATTTTTCCTTTATGCAATACTATGCCGCCCAGCAACTGCACATCGTAGTGTACCATGTTCCAGGTAACCAGGTTGCCACCGGCCATCCACGAATTTTTATAAATTACCTGGTCGCCCTGGATAGCGATATGTGGCTTTTTAACGCTCAGGTCCCTGTCAAGATCGGTAGCCGTTGCCTCCAGTTCGGTATTGGTTGAAAACCGGCGGGCGGTTTCCTTAACAACCGCAAATGCTTCCGGAAGTATTTCATCCAGGATCTCTTCCAGCTTTTCATCGCGTTGCTTTACCAGCTTATCTACCTGTTGGTATATTTCGTCCTTTTGTACAATTTCGTTAAAGGGAAGCTCCTCGGCTTTTTTCTTTAATTCGCTGATCTCGGTGTCGATCGCAGAAATATGCTGTTTGATACGGGTCTTAAATTCTATGGTCTTACCACGTAATTCATCATTGGAAAGCCGGGCGTAAGAAGCGAAATGCTCATTGATTTTCCCCACCAGGGGCTCAATATTTTTTATATCTTTCTCCGACTTGCTTCCTCCGAACAACTTTGAAAAAAATTGCAACATGTTGAAAATGTATTAAATAATATTTTATACGTACGTTATGGCCTCTTTACCTGTCAAATATAGTGCTGCTTTTACCTACGGTCATTATGACAGAAAGAGAGCAAAGGTAAGGAAAGAAAACAGGGAATGAAGCCTAAATACGGCCGCCGGAAGCACCGGTTATTTATTAAGCAAGGATGTTAAGCACCCTATTTTATCCCAGCCCTATTTCGTAATGCCTTTCGGGTATCTGCACATCCAGGAAGCCTTTCTTCAGCAGGCGGTTCCTGAAGTCCTGCTGAACATCGTATTCCCCATGCACCAAAAAGAGGGTTTTTACCGCGCGGGGATCCTGCCCTGCCAGGAATTGCGACAGATCTTCATAATCACCGTGGGCGCTCATGCTCCTGATAGAGCCGATTTCTGCATGCACTTCGTGGTATACGCCAAAAATGGTTACTTCCTTCGCCCCGGCTATCAGCCGGCCACCCAGTGAGTTAGGCTCGCAGTAACCGGTAAAAAGAATGGTATTGCGGCTGCTTTCAACAGCATTGCTGATATGATGCTTTACCCGCCCCCCTTCGGCCATGCCGCTTGCCGATATAACCACAAACGGGCCATTCCTGTAATTAAGCAGCTTTGATTCTTCCACGGTTTTGATAAACTTTAACCCTTTAAATCCAAAAGGATCCTGGTCCGACTTCAGTATTTTTTGTATGGCATTGTTAAAATACTGGGGGTACTTTTTGATGATCTCCGTTGATTTTACACTCAGGGGACTGTCTACAAAATAATCCAGTGGGGGCAACCTGTTTTCCAGCTCTAACTGGTTAAGGGCAAACAATATTTCCTGTGTACGGCCTACACTGAACGCGGGCATTACCAGCTTTCCCTTTTTTTGCAGGCAGGCTTTTTCAATCCAGCGCAGCAATTCATCAGGGGTTGTCTTAAACTGGTCGTGCAGGCTGTTGCCATAGGTTGATTCCAGTATAATATAATCCGCCTGTGGATAATCCTGCGGCGAGCGGAGTATTACATCCCTGTAGCGGCCTACATCGCCGCTAAAAGTAATGCGGGTGGTTTTACCATTTTCCTTAATGCGCAAATGTACCGCTGCGCTGCCAATAATATGTCCTGCATCGGTGAACATGCACTCTACCCCCTCCTCAATAACACACCATGAGCCATACTCTATCACACTAAAATAATCGCCGGCTTTCCGGGCATCTTCTGTTGTGTACAGCGGTTGTAAATATGGCTGCCCCAATATAGCCCTGCGTTTATTGATGTATTTAACCTCATCTTCCTGTATGCCTGCAGAATCTTCAAGCAGCACCTCCGTAAGCTCGTGTGTGGCGGGAGTGCAGTATATCCTCCCCCTAAATCCATCCTTTACCAGTTTGGGAATGAGCCCGCTGTGATCAATATGCGCGTGCGACAAAATAAGATGATCTATTTCAGGCGGGTTAAAGCCCCATTCCCGGTTAAGCACATCCGTTTCTTTACCAAGCCCCTGGAACATTCCGCAGTCAAGCAATATTTTCTTACCATTTTTTAGGCTGAGCAGGTGCTTCGATCCCGTAACTGTGCGGGCCGCACCATGAAAAGCAATCTTCATATATTCAAAATAATATTTAACGTGGTTCAAAATAACACTCTAATAGCAAACAACAGCAAATAATTGAGCCGATAGCCAATAATTAACTATCCCGTTCCAGCTTCCATACCCCGGTTTCATAAGGAGGCATGTTAGCCCGCATGTTTACGGCCGATATCATGGCAACTATATCTCCCAAAAGTGAACGAATAGCTTTTTCCTGCCTTTTGTATTTATACTCCTTCAGCTCTACCTGAACATTTTCATACCTGTCTGATAAATTAACGACTGTTACAATAGTCTCATCTTTTCCCACCCTTGCAAAAGAAAAAACATTCGGGTTATTATTTTGAAGCGTTTTATATGCTCCGGCATGCAAAGCCAGGCATTGTTTACGCAAGGTAATCAACCGCCTGTAATAATTCCATAAAGATGCAGGATCGCTTTGTTGTTCCTCTACAGAAATGCCATCCCCGTCCTTTAAGGTAGAATCGTTCCACCAGGGCCCGGTATTTTTATACCACAATGCCATACCCTCTCCTTCCACCTGCTTATACCAGCGAAAAGCTTCACGCCGCGGAATGTCATTGCCATCGGAGTCGCCATATCTTCCAAAACCACCTTCTCCCAACATACCAATTTCCTGCCCATAATATATAGCCGGAATGCCGCCGGTAAGTATATTAAGCGCGGCGCCTATCCGTAATTTACCTGCATCGTTGTTTACCAGCGAGGCAAACCGGTGTATATCATGGTTTTCAATAAAAACAACCTGCCGCTCAACAGATGTTTCAAACGCCGCTTCGGCAGCCTGCGCAATATTGTTCTTATCGAACGACAAAATGGCTTCGCGCAACTGAAAAGCAAAAACACAGCTTACCTCTCCGTGCAAAAGATGATCGGCTCCCGATGAATTCCAATCGGTTTGCTCAGCTATAAAAACAAGCGCTGGTCTCAACGCTTTTAATCTTGTAATAAGTGGTTTCCAGAAAACTGAAAAAAGATTGTCCAGGTGCTGTTTATTATCCAGCATGTCCATCATATGATCCAGCCTGAAGCCATCCACGGCATCTTCAAAGCTTCCATTTTGATGCGGGTCCATCCAATACCTGAACAGCCCGTACAAATATTCCTGTACTTTTTTGCTCAGCAGGTTTACGGTAGTGATGTTACGGTATATGTTGTTATATCCCCACTGACCATTTAAATTAAAGATGACACTTTCAGGTTCAGTGTTTTGCTTGTCTTTGTAAACAATATATTCACTATACGGCGATGAAGGATTTTCGTAAGAACTTTTGTACCATTCATGGTCTTCGGTTATATACTGGATCTCCATATCCATGTATATTTTCATGTCCCGCTCATGCACGGCTCTTACCAGTTGCAGGTAATCTTGCAGGCTGCCATACGTGGTATCTATGGCTTCAAAATCGTCGGCAAAATAGTTATGATAATAAGCCGATTTGTATAAAGGTGTAAGCAATATGGAGGTGGCGCCCAGTTCCCGGATATAATCCAGCTTTTGGGCAAGCCCCTTCAAATCGCCATGCCCATCGCCATTACTATCGTAAAAGCTGCGCTGAAAAACATGATAGATTATTTCGCCATTGTTGGCCGCAACAGTTTCGGTTTGATCGTTCCTCATACGGTAGCATGCAATATAATTAAAAAAGAACGGTCTGCACAAGCTACCACACCCGGCTGATAGCTTATTTGAAATTTGAGATTTTAAACCACGGAGTCACAAAGACACGCAGTTACACAGAGGAGATTTGGAATTTGTTGTTTCGGGTTTGTAATCAACCATAGTCCATAGCTTATAGCTGTTACAAGTTATGGATAATGAACGCTGATTGCTGATCAAATCTCAAATTTCGAATCTTGTAACCTGCAACTTCATTTCGCTTTGCTTCTTGCAGACATAGATGGCGGGGCATCGTTATCGGCGCTTCCCCATTTTTCATTGGGCTGTGATCCCATCTCCAGTATCAAGCTGCCGCCATCCACCAGGTCGCTGTGATAAAACCAGGGCTTGTTCAAAGGTTTTCCATCGAGCATGGCAGACTGAATATATTTATTGGCATCAGATGTATTCCTGGCTTCAATAGTAAATGTTTTACCGGGATAATATTTATTGTTCAAATGAATGGTTACCTTTTCAAATAACGGGCTGCCGATTTCATAAAACGGCTTTACAGAAGTACCGCCGTCTGTTTGAAACAATCCCATAGCACCCATTACAAACCATGCGCCCATCTGCCCTTCATCTTCATCTCCCAGCCACCCGTGTATAGGTGTAGAACCATAATACTTATTCATGATCTCACGTGTCCATTTTTGCGTTAACCAGGGTTTACCGGAGTAATTGAACAGCCAGGCCGCCTGCATATTAGGCTGGTTGCCATGATTAATAGGAACAAGATCATAAAGATCGCCATCGGCGTTAAAATTAAATTTAGCCGACTTTTCAAAGCCCTCGTTCAGGCGATTATTGAATTCTTCTTTTCCCATCAGGTTCAGGATACCCTGCACATCGTGCGGGTTAAAAAAACTGTACTGCCAGGCATTGCCTTCAAGATAACCCGAACCCATAAACGAAGTACAGCAATAAGGGCTCCAGTCTTTTACCCAGCTTCCGTCCCTGTGCTTTGTACGGATATACCTGGTTTCCGTATCAAACACATTTTTATAGTTACCAGCCCTTTTAATAAAAGTTTCGTACTCCTTTTTCTTACCAAGCGCTTTTGCCATTTGCGCTACACACCAGTCGTCGTACGCGTATTCAAGCGTATTGCTCACCTGCCCTTCTTCATCGGGCACATACCCCAGCTTAAGATACGATTCAAAGAACTTGTTTCCTGCAAAACCACCGCATTCGTGTTTTACCCCCGGCACTGATTGCTGGTGGAGCATCGCGTTAAAAGCCATATCCACATCAAAATCGCGGATGCCTTTTTGATACGCACTTACTATCAACGCAATTTCGTGCGAGGCTTCCATAATGCCGGAATATTCAATACCGGCGGGGCCTTTAGGCAGCCAACCTCCATGCTTGTATATCTCCAGCAGCGAACGCACCCAGGAGCTTGCAATATCGGGATTCACCAATGTCCATAACTGGTTCAGGTTCCAGAAAGTATTCCAGAACGCATCGCAACCATATACCGGCGAATCAGGCGCTGCCTGCCTTTCCTGCTCACATACATCCCTGTATTTTCCGTTCACATCGCTCCAAATGGTACGGGCAACATACGAACGGTAAAGATTGGTATAGAATTTTTTCCGGTTTTCTTCTGTTCCGCCTTCTACCTGTATTTTGCCCAGCAGCTCATTCCATACAGTGCGGGCATTGTTACGTACGGCGTCAAAATTCCAGTTATAGGGATCCATTTCCGTTTCAAGATTCAGCCTTGCCTGGGCTATGCTTACCAGCGATATACCCGTTTGCATCAGTATTTGTTCTCCGGGACGCGTATTAAAATGCGCATACCCACCCACATCGCCTTTCCCCTGGATTACAGGGGCACCCTTCAATATTTCCTTGCCAACCCATCCTCCAAAATCTTCCATTTTTTTATTGAACCTTACCACAAAATGTACCGTATATTCATTCCAGTCCGACTGTTGCTTTGAATAGCCCTCAATTTCCGTATCGCTCACCTTCGTTAGCTGCACATCCAGTATTTTAGGTGTGTATTCCGTAAAAAACTCCAGGTCGAGCAGGATATTTGTTTCAACCGCATCGGGGTAAGTAAAGCGGAAAAAGCCCGCTCTTGTTGTGCTTGTCAGTTCCGTATGAATATTCCCGTTCAACAACGTAACAGCATAATAACCGGGATTCGCTTTTTCGCTGGATTTATCTATGCGGGAGCGATACCCGGTTGTCCAGCCGGTAGTAGGGCCGTCGGCGGGTCCCATTTTGGTATTGAGCACGCCTACTGTTGGCATAACAGACAAGCCGGACATTGTCCAGGAATGTATATGGCTGAAGCCACCGATATTGTTTAAGGTATACTCGTATCCCGATTTCCATACATTGCCCTGGTTGTCGGGACTCAATTGCACCATTCCAAAAGGCATGGTAACACCGGGATTCAGCATCCACCGCGACTCAGAAGTACCGAGCAACGGGTCCGCATAATCAACCGGCTGTTTATATTGTGCGCTTGCCCGGAAAGAAACAAATATCACTGCCAGTAAAACAAAAGAAAATTTCAAACTTTTCATAACGGCTGCGTTTTAAGATCGTTTTTGAAGACTGTATTGGAAAGCAGGCTGATCAGATATGTACAAACATAGCTACATTATAAAAATAATGAAAATAAATCCACCCGGCAAAGCCTTTTTGCATAGTAAACCGGTAAATACCGTTTTGCCCTTATTTTTTCTTTACTACGGGAAAGGATTTGTTAAAATAATAACAGTTGTTCGTACACCGTATTTGCCAGGTAGCTGAACTTTGAAAAAATTGTATCTTCATTTTTGGGTACGGGAGGTATTCCCGGCCTGTATAAAATGTACATTATGAAATACAGCTTATTAGGATTATTGCTGATCGTTGCTTCACCGGTATTGGCACAGCCTACAGTGAGAGAGCAATTTGAAAAGATCAAGACCGAACAGGAAGCGCAGAAATTTATTGAAGCCAACTCCAACCTGAAGCCTGTTTTGTTCAATCTTACATACGGAAAAGATACTGCCCTGATAGACAAACGTTTGTTAAAGCAAAACCAGGGCGACATCTTTTCCGTGGGATATGTTACTTATAAAGTATTGAAAGCTACCGAATCTATTAATTACCGGGCAAGCTATATCTTTCTCGACGGTTCTTCTTTGTCGGCTTCAGAAGTAGAGAATCTTAAAAAGATCATACTGGATAAGCACAGCGCCGGTACTTCGTGGGAAGCGCTTTCGGATGAATATACCATGGATGGGAACAAAACCCGTGGTGATACCGACTGGTTTTTTGGCCCGGAAATGATGCCCAAGGAATTCCAGGACGCGGTGGCAAAGCACAAAAAAGGAGATATCTTTTTTGTGGATGTGCCGGAAAATGACTGGCACTATATTGTAAAAAAAACCTACGACGACGAGATCAAGAAAGAAATTACGGTTTTACGGGCCAATGGAAGGTAGGCACAATCTTACCCGCCATACCGCCCGGAGCGCAGTATTCCGGTCGCTCAGATACCGGTCCGGCAATCTGCAAAAATATTCAACTGCGCTTTCCTGTTCAGAAGATTTCATTATGTTGCCAGAAGCAACAACAAATCCGTGCGCGGCAACGATGCTATGCACAGCAATGATTAACGACAGGAATAATCCTGCTATTCAACAAACCCTTTCCCGTAATGGTCCACCATCCTGTTGTAAGCCTCCGCAGCAGCGCCATTGCCCCAGTCGTAAATAGTAAATTCACCAATGCCAATGCCCGCACCGGAAGCCTGCCCGCCATGCCCGTAATTTTCCATCATAAAACCATAGTCTTCTTTTCCAAAAAATTTCCATTTCGCCTCCCACTGACTCTTTGTTTTTTCATTTTCAGGACTGTATATCATCCAGAACGATGCTTTCAAAGCTGCTAATCCACGTTTTATATACTGGGGAAAGTCTAACGCCTTTCCATATTCAACCAGCAACTCCGCAAAAAGGCTTTGCCGCGCGTCGTTCCATTCGCCGTCAAAGTTCATCACACCAAAACCACCTACCGCATCTACATAAATAAAAGGCGGCTGCCATACAGACTGGTACATTAATAATTCATCCAGCGCCCGCCTACCCTGCTTCAGGTATTTTTCATTGCCGGTAGCCCCGTAAGCCTTTAACAGCGCCTGGGCTGTCCAGTATATACCGAGATTATTTTGCTTATACATGTTGTTGCGTATAATCTTTTTTCCTTCCAGTGTTTTATCACCATAATCGCTGCACGACCAGTAGGTTTCAAAATCTTCCCACTGCCCCGCCGGCATCCTGTAACCGGCAACCGCTTCAATCGCTTTAAGCGCTGCTGTTTTGTATCGTTCATTTCCCGTAATGCCAAACAGCTCAAAAAGAAATGTGGCAGACTGCGATGTTTCGGGCGATTGTTGCAACGCCGGCAATGGCTTATAGGTTTTCGCATCGAGCCAGGCGGGGAAAAAACCCTGCGCATCCTGTATTTTCAACAGCGCGTTCGCATAAGCGGTAGCGTAAGCTAACAGCCGTTGATCCTGCTCCAGCTCTTTGTACCATGTAAGCATCAGGTAAGCGGTATAGCTCATGTCGAGTATATGAAACGGCGATGTTGCAGGATCATCCGCATAAGGATTTCTGTTGGAATTTCCGAAATAATAGGTACTCCATCCTTTGGAACGGTTGTATCTCATCCCCTTAATTTCCACCTCTTCCATTTCAGTTGCAATTAATGCAGGAAAAAATCCATTGGTTTGAGGGAATGAAAGCGCCAGCTCTTTTGTTTGCTGCGCGTATGCCATCAGTTCGGGCTGCTGTGTTCTTTTGGCATAACGGTATAGCCCCTGAGCGGAACGGAGTGAGCTGAACCATGCCTGGTTCCATATAGAACGGAATTCCCGTTCGTTAACCTCGCCGGGATAGTTAGGGCTTTGAGTAACATTTACTATAAACTGTGGCGCTCCTACCTGCTTTCCGTTCAGTTCAAACTCCTGCCATACGGTTTTCTTCCACGAATGAAAAGCCCAATCGTAGGTTTGTTTTACCAGCGTTTCCATACTGCCTGTATGCTGCGCGAATGATCTTTCGCAAGCTGCTGCGCCCCAGTGTTCCCACAAAAAATCTACAGGCTTGCGAAAAGGATTCGCAATAGATTGCCGGTCGTTATCTGCAAGTATATAAAATCCAAATTCAACCTTTCCGGGATTATATACCCCGCCTCCTGCCCGCACAAAAGCCGTGTGCTCTTTTACTGACGATTTGCTCATGCCTAATATCAGCTTATTTGCCGGCGCATCAACATCCATGTACCAATCCACATCCGGATTTTTTTTAAGCAAATCCAGATCGGGCATAATGCTAAGCTGTTGCCAGACAGATAACGCAATGAGCGCGGGAGAACGAAATACATGTTGTGCTATGATATGCCGGCTGGTAGGTGTAAGATGGGGCGCCCAGTGAAAAGAAGGCTTGAAACGGGGCTGGATCACCAGTTGCCAGTCATCCTGCTGCTGAGGTTGTGTGAATTGCCAAACCAGGTGAACTTTTGTTATACCCGGTTGCGGCGCTGAAAATTTTATTTCAGGAAACTGCCCGTTGACAGACTGGTACCGCAACGACTGAATAAAGCTGTTTAACGAGGCGGGGATGTTTGCCGATCTTGTATCCTGGCTCATCAATCCTGCGCCGGGAAGCAACCATACTGCAGCTATCAAAATAATATTTCTCATACACGGGATGTTTGTGGTTTATAATTTGTGGTTTGGTTTCAGGTTGCAGGTTTCAATCAACTCCGAAAACTATATTCTCAACCCGAAACTTATAACCTGAAACTTGCAACCTGTTTGGATTACTTCAATCAGCATATTTTACTATCATGTTCCTCACCGTCCAGTTAGTGCCATGTGTATTAAGCCCTATCTTTACGGGCAGCTTGTTGTTTGGCTGGTAGGGGAATTTGCTGTAATCCGTTTCAAAACGCAATCGGGTGCCCGACTTATCACTCCAGGTAAATGTTACCCATTTGTATGCAGCTTGTCCGGTTAATCTTTTATTCACTTCAATGATAAAATGATTTATATCCGGCGCCATCAGCGCTCCCGTACCCGTATGCGAAGGCAGCATTTCAATAAACCGGCCGTTCTCAAATTGTTTTGCATCTTCATTCCATATACTATCTGCAAATCCCATTTCCTTAACAGTATATTTGCCGGTTGCCCTGTCGTGAATGTCAAGGTTCAACGACCAGCAGTTGATCATGCTGTCGCGGCTCATTCCTTTTTGCACATTAAAGTTTACACAAAAGGAATTGACCGGCGAAACAAAAGTGGGCTCTATTATGAAATCGCATTCTATAGTATAGGGCCTTGTCGCATCAACAGTTTTGTCGTAGCGTATAACGTGCTGGTTATTTCCTTCGGGAGGGCAACCGGCATAACCGCCGTCTACAAACATTTTTCCTTCTTGTTTTTCAGCATCAAAATGCCAGTTGTTCCAATTGCAGGAAGGAAAATACTCCCAGCCGTATTGCTTGCGCCAGTCGCCCGGATCTGAAGCTCCATCAAAGCAGGAAAAAATAACATGGCTGCCTGCACCGGTATGTACGTTGTTTGAATGACATCGCATCAACAATAAGCAACCCAGGCCAAACAGTACCTGCTTCAGGATAATTGATATACTTCTCAGCAAATAATTGGTTTTACATCGTATCATTCTAAGATAAGTAATTTCCCTAAAGCGATGTATCTTCACAGCTTTAATAATTTTGAGTGTAAGTAACCCGGAGCAGGCATGAAAATTTTACAAACGGCAGAAAGAGTATCGCAAAAAGATCATTCCGACAACTACGTATACCAGCGTTCGCTGCTTGCTTACCTGGAAGCTGCAAAAATAGTTTCAGGTAAAGTACTGGAAATAGGTACAGGCAGCGGGTATGGTGTAGATGTGATAGCACCCTATGCCCATGAATTTGTTACTATTGATAAATATCAGACAGGCATGCAGGATACGGACCCTGCGAATGTTACTTTTATCCAAATGAACATTCCGCCGCTGAAGGATATTCCATCGGGGGAGTTTGATTATGTAATTACCTTCCAGGTAATAGAGCACATTCCCGGAGACGATCTTTTCCTGAAAGAAATTTACCGGGTACTCAAAAACAACGGCAAGCTGATCGTAACCACGCCTAATAAAAAAATGTCCATCACCCGCAATCCCTGGCATGTACGGGAATATACTGTTGAAGAGCTCGAACGGTTGATACTGCGGTTTTTCCAGGCAGTAGAAACAAAAGGTGTTTTTGGCAACAAAAGCATTATGGAATATTATGAAAAAAATAAGGCGTCGGTAAAGAAGATCACGCGGTTCGATATCTTTAACCTGCAATACAGGCTTCCCCGCAGGCTGTTACAAATACCCTACGACATCCTGAACAGGATGAACCGGAAAAAGCTGCTCAACAGCAACAAAAACCTGGTAACAAATATTACACACGAAGATTATTTTATTAGTGCTGCCGACGACTCCTGCTTTGATCTTTTTTATATAGCGCAAAAAAGAGAACCGTAACCACAATAAAAACAAAATACTTTTGCAAAGGTATCTGCGATGCGGCGGCGGGTGAAGCAGTCCTCGCAGTGGGAAAATGCAGCCCCACGAAGATGGCTTCTCCCGCAAAGCAACCTGGTACCTCAGGATTTGTTTAAGCGGGATCGCCATGACGGGTAAAAGGTTGACGGCTTCCGTAACCTTCATGATTATTCAGGTGTATAAATAATCCACCCTTTCGCCAAATTCCGTGTTTTGCCAGGCATACCTGCTCCAATAACTATACATACCCCTTCCCGGTAGAAACAAGTTACAAAAACAAAACACGCTCGCATCGCGTCTCTGCGAGTTACTAATTAGGCGGCGCCTCCATCATTGCGCCGTGACAAGTTGCATTTGCTTGTTACAGCTTTCTGATTTGTAAGTATCCTAAGTCGGCTAAGTTATCAGCAAACGTATCAGGGTTCTGTTGCTGAGTTTACAGTAGTACTACAGTTTCATCAGAGCGTTCCCGAAATCGGCCGTAGTCGATTTCGGGCGGCTTTTTGGTTACTTTTTTCCGCAAAAAAGTAACAGAAAAAAGCGGAGGGATTGTAGTTGAAAGGAAAACTGAGTTTGTGTAACAACAAATTGAAGTTCATAACCAGTTGATAAATAGCAAACTGGATAATATGTCATTGGCAACCCGCCCGCATCAAAATTTGAATTGAATGAATCTTACGGCGGGTGAAGCAGTCCTCGCAGTGGGAAAATGCAGCCCCACGAGGATGGCTTCTCCCGTAAAGCAACCTCGTATTTCAGGATTTGTTTAAGCGGGATCGCCATGACGGGTAAAAGGTTGACGGCTCCGCCACCTTCACGATCTTCAGGTGTATAAATAATCCACCCTTTCGCCAAATTCCGTGTTTTGCCAGGCATACCTGCTCCAATAATTATATATACCCCTTCCCGGTAGAAACACCGTTACAAAAACAAAACACGCTCGCATCGGTCACAACCCGCCGGCATCAAAATTTGAATTGAATGAATCTTACGGCGGGTGAAGCAGTCCTCGCAGCAGGAAAATGCAGCCCCACGAAGATGGCTTCTCCCGCAAAGCAACCTCGTATCTCAGGATTTGTTTAAGCGGGATCGCCATGACGGGTAAAAGGTTGAGCAGCCCCGAACAGGCATATAAAAAACCGTTTCGCATGAAACGGCTTTTTAAATTTTAACAAGGGCATGGACTACATAGGAGTTACCGTCCAAAATATTTATTTACCGCTTCAACACGGTTGTTTACGTGTAGCTTTTCGTATATATGATACACATGTTTGCGAACCGTTTCCTGCGCTATTCCCAAACGGGTAGATATCTCTTTATACAGCATTCCTTTTGCCAGCAATTCAAGGATTTCGTGCTCCCTGTTTGACAGGCTGTCGAGTATACCTGTAGAAAGGTTATTTTTTTCCTGGAAAGCCGCTACTACCTTCCTGGCAATCTGGCTGCTCATAGGCGCACCCCCTTCAGCCAGTTCCCGTATAGCTTCCAGCAACTTGCCCGGCGCCGTTTTCTTTAGTATATAGCCATTAGCTCCTGCAGATAATGCTTCAAAAATTTTTTCATCCTCCTCATAAACCGTACACATCATGAAAAGTATATCAGGATGCCCGGGCTTCAGCTCCCGCACGCAATCAATACCGCTCATGCCACCAAGGTTTATATCCATCAGCACTACATTGGGCTTCAATTTAGGTATACCCACAATGGCATTTTCAGCACTGGAAAATGAACCCCGGAACTCGTAACCATCAGCCATCATTATAATCTGTTCTAATGCCTGCCGGATATCATTATTATCTTCCACTATACAAACAGAAATCGTATCCATGTATCTTAAATAGTCCACAAATTTAAAAGATTAATCCCTATTTTTTCCTACCTCAAAGCGGGTAGTTTGCGAGCGGCACCTTAAACACAATAGATGTTCCACCATTGTTTATGATGGTGCAGGTGCCTCCAATAGTACTGAGGCGCTCTTTCATATTATGCAATCCATTGCCATGGCTGTTAGCCGGAGCAGAATTAAATCCTACCCCATTATCGGTTATGGCTATGGAAAAAAAATCGTTCACTAAAAACCTGACATTTACTTCTGTAGCCTGCGAATGCTTTACTATATTATGGAGCGCTTCTTTAACAGACAGCAGGATGTTGCGCCGTATTTTTCCGCTGATGGAAATTTCGTTAATCGTATCGGGCACCGATAAATAAAGATGAATATTCAAAGATTCGAAGTACTCCACTATGTGGTGCCGCAAATAAGCGATCAGATTAGGCAGGGAGTCATTTCTTGAATTAAGCGTCCAGATGATCTCATTCATTTTATCCATCAGCACGTTTGAAGTAGCAGATATTTTCTCAATCTCCTTATTGCCCGGATCGCTGCACTTTGCCTTTGCAATTTCACTCAGCAGCCTGATGGATGTAAGCCCCGATCCGATGTCATCGTGAATTTCCTGCGAGATACGGTTGCGTTCGGTTTCCCTCGCATCAATGATCGCTTTGTACTTTTCAAGCTCTTTACGATCGTTTTCAAGCTGCAGTTGTTCTACCGCCCTAACCCGTTCCGCTTCCTGCTTGCGGGTACGATAAGCCAGCCCCTGCATAAAAAGGAACATTTGCAGCAATACTCCAAACATGAAGATCAAAACAGGTATGCCTGTATAACGTAACAGCAAATAGTCGTAACCGCTCCACCTGTCTACATAAAGCGCTACAAAAGCCATTAAAATAGCAACAAACGAGCCTATACCGAGGTAAGTGGCTTCTTTTTCTTTTTTCCAGGCAAGCAATACCACTATAAGATATACTGAATACAGGAGAACGCATGTCCTGATCACATCAAATGCCATGTTCCCCCAAAAATTGTATTTGTTTGAATAAGTAAGCGGAACATTTATTAGCAGAAAAAGTATTTGCAATACGATGCTATATTGAAACAGCGTGTAAAGCTTTGGATTTTTTTCTTTAAGCTTTAAAAACGCGGTGATAAAAAGCAGTATGAGCATATTACCCGAAAGCTGTAGTACCTGGTAACGAAAGTCGTATAAAAAAAAGTACATCTCGCCAAACCGGAAAACATTCAGCATTCTTGCTGTAAAATATATAATGAAAATAAAAATGGCGCCAGAATAATACAGGTACTCCGTTTGGAAGGTTCTGAAAAAAAGCGCAAGCGTATACGCAAACATGCAAAGCATAATGCTTAACAATACAAGGGTTACATATAAGTAAACACGGCTTGGCTTTATGAAATATATAAAAGCGAACGAAGTTTGCTCACCGGGAATAACAATTACAGGATCGAACTGCTGCCAGTTGTAAAAATCAATCTCAGCCTGTATATAATAATCTTTTGTTTCTCCTTTTTTTACCGTGATCCGGCAATACGGAATTTTATTCATCAGCACATCCGAATACAATTCAAACCGGTTATCCATAGCCAGCATTTTTCCTGCCACGCTATCATATTCATATACTACATATTGCTGGGCTTTACCCATATACAGCCAACAAGTATCCCGGTTGCCGCTATTGGTAACCGTTAGTCTTATAAAATGCCGGGCTTCGAGCCGGCGTTCGTTGAACGGCGTTTTGCCGGCAGGCGCCTTAAACAAGGAAGGATCAAGCGTGTGGATACTGTAGCTTTTTGAAATATCCGTAAAAAAGGACAGCTTATCATCAATTTTTTGGAAATCCTGTATCCGCCCTACATCTACAACGCTATTATGTTGCGCCGGAAGGGGTTTCAGGCAAATTAGCAGCAGGTATATGAAAAATAGCCTTTTCAGCAAAAGCAGGGTATTTTAATATATGGGAACCGTACTGTAATATAATTGAAAGTATTGAAGAAAGCATCAGAGGGGCACATAGAGTATGAATTTTTCACGAAACCATTCTTCCCTGTCAAAAAGATCCTTTATCTCCCATATATGCGGCCGTAGCCTGCTATCCGCTATTTCCTTTTCCAGATCGCCGCCTTTTAAGCAAATAAGCCCGTTTGTAAAAGCTTCCATTTTCCTTTCTTTCCTGAGCAGGGGCTTCCCCCACTCCCACAGGTCTTTTAGCGGAGCCACAGCGCGGCTGACAACAAAGTCAAATTTCCGGTCTTTAATTTCTTCAGCGCGTATATGCTGAACCGAAACATTGGTAAGCCCCAGCGCTTCAATAACCGCTTCTACCACCTTCAGCTTTTTACCAATGGAGTCAACCAGGTGAAATGTAACACCGGGAAACATGATCGCCAGCGGTATGCCGGGAAATCCCCCGCCGGTGCCTATGTCCACAATTTCAAGTCCATCCGTAAACTCAAAAACAGCGGCTATGGCAAGAGAATGCAATACATGCTTTTCATACAGCGCATCAATATCCTTCCGGGAAATCACGTTTATTTTTTCATTCCATTCGGTATATACGCCTTCCAGCGCCGATAACTGTTGCAACTGTGCAGGAGTAAAGTCAGCAAAATACTTTGTTATTACTTCCAGCTTGCTTTTGGCTTCCTCCATAACGCGGGAATGAAAATGAGGTAAAAGAAAAACATGAAAATATCAAAAGCCCAGAACCATTTAAACAGGTCTTTTTCATTCAGCCTGTCCATTGCCCTGTACCATATAATGCCCTGGATGATACAGCGAACCAGGAACACCGCAAGCGCGAATTCCCACCTGAAAAAAATAACAGAAGCTGTAAGCAGGGGGTAAAACCAAAAATGGCTGAAAGCATACAGGCTTAACAGGAACCTGTGCCTGGCTTTATAAAATTTAGCGGTTGTAAAATGCCGTTGTTTTTGCTGCCACCATTCGCTCCATGATCTTTTAGGCTCCGACAGGGTAAAGGCATCTTTGTCAATAGCAATATCCGTATTGACAGCAGTGGCGGCTGCATTAATAAAAAGATCATCGTCGCCTCCCGGAACATGATTGTGGGCAGAAAAGCCTTTTTGCCTGAAAAACACCTCCCGCTTATACGCCAGGTTACGCCCTACTCCCATATACGGCATTCCCGCAAGGGCGTACGATAAATATTGCAGCGCAGTATGAAAGGTTTCGAAACGAATGATTTTATTGAGCAGCCCTTTGCGTTTATAATAAGCCCCGTATCCCAGTACAATTTCAACTCCCCGCTCAAATTTATCCGTCATCTTTTGCATCCAGAACTCACTTGCCGGCACGCAATCGGCATCGGTTAACAATACGATATCGTATTTAGCCATTTTAATGCCCATTGATAACGGGAATTTTTTGCCGGGAATGAACCTGGCCTCCTGCTTTAATTCCAGCATTTGTAATTGGGGGAAATCCTTCTGCAAGGCTTCAATCAGGTATTTCGACTCATCCATAGAATTGTCGTTTACCAGTATCAGCTCCTGTTTGCCGGAATATTCCTGCACCAGCACACCGGGAAGATTTTTAGCTAAATTTGCGGCTTCATCGCGCGCGCATATAATAACAGAAACAGGTTGCTGGCGGGGCATACCGGTAGGATGGTTGGGGTAAAAAGCCAGCCTTCTGAAAAAATACAGGTAATATATGATTTGGATAAGAGCTATGATGCAAAATGCTCCAAAAACAACTTCGCTCCAGGCTATCTTTTCGATCATGGCGGCGAAGGTAAGAAATACCAATATTCTGTTATTAAGGATTTATTGTAATGTGAAAATATTTTGAGCAATATGGGAGCACTTCAGTTTGAGCTGCAACAGCAGGATCTGTTATCGAAAGCAAGAACAGGCATTATTACCACCGATCATGGCACTATACCTACTCCCATTTTTATGCCGGTGGGTACCGGCGGAAGCGTAAAAGCCGTTACACAGGCGCAACTGGCGCAGGAGGTAAAAGCCCGTATTATACTGGGTAACACGTACCACCTGTATTTACGGCCCGGAACAGCTATTCTTGAAAATGCCGGGGGATTGCATCGTTTTATGAACTGGGATCAACCCATTCTTACCGACAGCGGAGGATACCAGGTGTTTTCGCTGGCGGGCACCCGGAAAATTAATGAAGAAGGGGTTATGCTCCAGAGCCATATTGACGGCAGCAGGCACCTTTTTACGCCGGAAAAAGTGATGGAGATACAGCGAAGCATTGGAGCGGATATCATGATGGCGTTCGACGAATGCCCGCCCTACCCCAGCGATTACGCCTATGCCGAAAAGTCAATGCACCTCACACACCGCTGGCTCGACCGGAGCTTTAACCAGGTAGAAGCTACGGGCAGCAGGTACGGGCACACACAAAACCTGTTCCCTATTGTACAGGGCGGAACCTACACGGATCTCAGGATAATGTCGTGCGAATACATCACCTCCAAAAATGCCACGGGTAACGCTATCGGCGGGCTGAGCGTAGGGGAACCGGAAGCTATGATGTACGAATTGTGTGGCTTATGCTGCGAGCATTTGCCCGTTAACAAACCGCGGTATTTAATGGGCGTGGGCACCCCCTGGAACATATTAGAGTGCATAGCGCTGGGCATAGATATGTTTGACTGTGTAATGCCTACCCGCAACGGCCGTAATGCCATGCTTTTTACTTCAAAAGGTGTTGTAAATATTGACAATAAAAAATGGGAGCATGACCTTTCACCTATTGACGATGGTATTGACTGCCTTACCAGTAATTATTACAGTAAGGCATACCTGAGGCATCTTTTTAAATCGAAGGAGCTACTGGGACTCACCATTGCCAGCATACACAATCTCGCATTTTATCTTCACGTAGTTACGGAAGCCCGCAAGCATATTGAAGCCGGGGATTTTACAGGCTGGATGAAGGAAAGCGTGCTGAGGTTTAAGCAGCGGATTTGAGATTTGATGGCTGTTGCAAGTTACAAGTTGCAGGACACTCATAGCTGATGGCTGATAGCTGATAGCTCCTATGGCTAAAAGCTCATCGCCCATAGCTCGCAGCCGATAGCTTCCTATCAGCACTCCTTCATCCCCAACGGAATATTCACCGCCAGGCCGCCTTCAGAAGTTTCTTTGTATTTATGGTTCATATCAATTGCGGTGTCCCACATGGTTTTTACAACAGCATCGAGCGATACTTTGGCAAAATCAGGCGTGCTTTGCAATGCGAGCTGCGATGCGGTGATCGCTTTTATAGCTCCCATGGTATTTCTTTCAATACAGGGCACCTGTACCAACCCGGCTATAGGATCGCAGGTAAGACCAAGGTGGTGCTCCATCGCTATTTCCGCAGCCATCAGCGATTGCCTTTGTGTTCCTCCCATTGCTTCGGTTAATGCACAGGCGGCCATAGCCGATGATACCCCTATTTCTGCCTGGCATCCACCCATCGCCGCAGAAATAGTAGCTCCTTTTTTAAAAATACTGCCTATTTCAGAAGCTGTTAATAAAAATGAAATGATCTGTTCATCGCTGTCTCCATCGCAAAAAATTATATAGTACATCAATACAGCGGGTATTACACCGGCCGCACCGTTAGTAGGCGCCGTTACCACCCTGCCAAACGACGCATTTTGCTCATTTACCGACAATGCGAAACAGCTTACCCAATCAAGCGTATATTTAAAATCATTCCCTCCTTCGCGTATCACCTTTTTCCACTCCGCGTAGTTTGTATATGTTCGGCCACCTGTTAATTTTTTATTTAATGCCGCCGCTCTCCGTTTCACATTTAATCCCCCGGGTAATACCCCGCCTGCGTGACAGCCCATATAAATACAATCGCGCATTACCCGGAATATCCGCAACAGCCCGGCCCTGGTTTCCGCTTCGGGGCGCCAGGCATTTTCATTTTCCATTACCATTTCGTGTATGCTCAAGCCTGTTTTCATACACCAATGCAAAACATCTGAAGCCGTATTTACCGGGAAAGGCAATTGCAGCTTTTGCTTAACGCTTGTTGCTACACCTTCCTGCTTTACAAAACCGCCACCTACCGAATAATAGGTTTCTGAAAACTGTTCGCCATTAGCAAGTGTAACCAAAAAGCTTAACCCGTTGGGATGAAATGGAAGTGATTCATTTACCAGGAATATGATATCCGTAGCGGGATTGAACCGGATGTTGGCTGTATGCTGCAGCTTCATTTGCTGATTCCGGGATATGGACAGTATTTTACTTTGTATTTCTTCTACCGCAAAGGTTTCAGGATCATCGCCGCATAATCCTAACTGAACAGCTATATCGGTACCATGCCCTTTACCGGTTTTTGCCAGCGATCCGTACAATAGCACCCTTAATTGAGTGATGCTTTGCAGCAGGTTTGCCTGAGCCAGCTTTTGAGTAAATAATTGTGCGGCACGCCAGGGACCGAGGGTATGAGAACTGGAAGGCCCTACCCCTATCTTAAACATATCAAATACAGAAATGGCCTCGTGTGGCAATTAAAAATATTTGCCCATAAAGTTAAAAGCTTTGATGTTAGAAAAACATCAAAGCCTTCATGAAATATTTGCGGTATACTATTGAACCGCGTCCAATATCAACTCAAAAATAAGAATAGATTTAGCGGGAATAAGCACTTCTCCTGTATTTTGATTTCTTACCTCGCTTTCTCCATATCCTAGAGACCAGGGAATGAACAAACGGATCTTTCCTCCGCCACCCTTAATAAATTTTAAACCCTTCTGCCAACCCACGATCAATTCTCCCAGGGTATAAACAACCGGTGTGCTCATAGACTGATCAAATACCTGGTCGTTAGTGAAAGTACCCTTATACCTGAAGGTAATAACCGAACATACATCGGGCGAGACTGTAGTGCCCGGAGACTCTACAATATAATAAACACCTGATGAAGAATCTAATTTTAAATCGTCCGTAATGAGACCTTTTCCATCAAGGTAATCCCTCACTTGTGTAACCTGGGAATCAGGAGCTTTTCTATTGATTTCCGTAAAAGAACAGCCGGGGGCTTTACTTTTTAAACACCCTGAAAAAATAACGAACGCTACAAGAACAAAGAGACCAAACAAAATCTTATTCATAAATTAAATTCACATTTTAATATTCCTGAGTAATGATAGCAAAAAAACGTTGCACGGGTCATTGTGCTTCCTTTTCCTCATTTTTTAATCTCGCCTTTAATTCCTGGTATCGCTGCTCATTCATCTCCCATTTATGACGCTTGCTAAATATGGCAAAAAAAACAACTATAATGATTGCCGCGCAAATTAAAACAACCGGGTTAAACTGCGTGCGCCCTACCATATCAGCCCTTTTGTACCATCCCGACATAAAATTAACCAGTATCGGAAGGGTAAAAACCAACCCCAGCGGTAATCCAATGAGCAATTGCCGGAATGTTTTCTTTTCCTTTAGCCGGTTTTGTTCCCAGTATGCTATAAACTCTTTTTCCTCGTTGCTTAGCATGCCCGCCGCCTGTTTTTAAGTTTGCAAAGATATAGGTACCACGGCTATAAAGCATTTTTTATTGCTACCCCGCCTGCCGGAACGCTTTACCGGTTTGATATTTAAACTTATAACCGCTTAATTTTTAGTTTTTTGTAACTTACACCCGTATTTAAACAACAACATTCTTTCTTTATTAAAAGAACGAACATTGAAAATTGCACATTTACTAGGCCAATATCTGCTCCAAAACAAAAAAATGCAGTTACAGGGTTTTGGAGAGTTTACAATGGAAAATTTCTATGATAATCCTTTTGAACATGAAAAAGGAAAGATCAAAATCCCGGAAAACGCTATCCGGTTTTTACCCGATAAAAAATGTAAAGAAGATGCGGGGCTGATTGAGTTTATTTCGAAGAGCACAGGAAAAATAAAACCACTGGCGGCTTCGGACCTGGAAGATTTTTTAAATATCGGAAAACAATTACTGAACGTAAGCAAGCAATTTTATATTGAAGGGTTGGGAACACTGGTATTGGACGCAAATGATATTTTGAGCTTCAGCCAGGGAACAGAACTGATCCCTGCAGCTATAGCCGAAGATTCAATCATTAGAAAAAGCAGGGAAATAAAGGAAGACCATGCAGGTATTTCTTTTTCCGATGATTATAACAATGCTTCGGGTAATAACACCCGTAAGTTTTTAATAACACTGGCTGTTATTGCCGGGATGGCACTTATTGGCTGGGCGGCATATTACTCCTACAACCAATGGCAGGAAAGTAAAAACGCGTCTTCTGTTCCCCCGGGCATAAAACCGGTTTTACCGGCTCCGGCTACCACAACCGCTGATTCTACTTTAACAGATCCCGTTACCGACAGTACAAAAGCCGTTACTATCGCTTCGAATACAGATTCGGCCGGCGCTTCTTCTTACAGGGTTATTATTGAAACATCACAAAAAACAAGAGCGCTCAAACGTCACCAGGACCTGCTGAATATGGGTTACAAAGTAGAGCTGGCTACAGACGATTCCGTAACGTTCAGATTATTTACCAATATCAATGGCCCCCTGTCGGATACAGCCAGGGTAAGAGATTCCATAGCCCGCTTTTTCGGACGAAGGGTGATCATAGATCTTAAAAAGTAGACCTGTTCAGGCATTCTAACCGTGGAGTGGTCATAATTGAAATTTCAATACTAACATACATTTATAATTAATATCCAATATATTATATATAATTTATTTTAAATTAATTTCTTTATTAACCTTTCATTTCAATGTACAAACATTGAAATACACTAACAATCATTATCTTTGTGTAGCAATTACACAATAATATCAATGCCATTGAGTTATTAGCATATGCTAATTGCTGAGCTATCAGCACTATCCGCTCTGCCATACTACATTATTCCCGGTTGTGATCTATATGAAATGAACATTTAGCTGAAAAATGTGAAGCACTTAATTTCCGGGCTCTCAGCATCCCGTGTAGTAAAAAACAATTTATGCAAGTAGAAACTCTCATTAAGGATCTTTCATTCGATCAGGAAATAGTGAGCAAGCTGGAAGAAAAAAAACTGGACCTTGACGTACTATATGTATACCTGATGAATGGTAAAATAAGCATGCAGGAATATTTATACCTGTGTGGTGTGCAACAATAAAAAATACATCCGGAGGCGGGCTGGTACACAAAAGCGAACCAGCCTGTTTTTTTATTTTACTCCCTTTGTATTTGTTTGGATGGTGAATATTTTTTCTGACGCGGTAATGAAGAGTATGTTTCTTTTTTTTCCTGAAAAACAAACATTACTCGTCCATTTTGCAGGTACATCTATATGATCTATTTTATTTCCTTCTTTATTATATACCGTTACCCCGTTACCGGCTAAATAAATATTTCCCTGTACATCCACTGTCATACCATCACACCCTTCAGGAACAAACATTGTCTTATCAACAGGTATTCCATCTTTGCCAATGGTATAGCGGTATATTTTGCTATCGCCAATATCTGCTACATACAGTGTTTTTCCATCTCCTGTACCAATAATGCCATTGGGTTGCTTAAAATCTCCGTCTACCTGCAAGAGCGCTCCGCCGGGTGTAAGCATATACAACCCTTTTATTTTCATTTCCGGGTTTTGCCGCGTCCAGTAATCTCTTTGATAATACGGATCTGTAAAATATATAACACCAGAGGGAGCTACCCATACATCGTTAGGTCCATTCAGGGTGCTGTCTTTATAATTGACCACTAATTTTTGTACACTTTTATCTTTCTTGATCTGCCACAGTTCGCTGTGCTCGTCCGCGCATGCGATCAAATTCCCGGCCCTGTCAAAAAACATACCGTTCGCCCTGCCTGCCGGCTCCATGTACACACTTAATTTTCCATCAGCATATTTCCATATCCGGTTGTTGGGCTGATCGGTAAAATATACTTCTCCTTTTTTGTTGGATACCGGGCCTTCCGTAAACGCAAAGCCGGATCCTGCCTCCTGCAGGGATGCTCCTTTAGCAACAATTGACTGGGAGCAGACCTCACAACAAAAACAACCGGCAAACAATAGCGGCAGAACAATACAGCTTAGTTTCATATTGAATCATCCTTCTTGATGAATTGAAGATACAAAATGATTATCATGCCGGTGAAATTATCAGCTCCCTTGCGGATCAATACAACACAAACTACCGGATTGTCAGTCGTTGCCTGTTCTGCGCTGTATGAACGTTACTTCCCTGAGTTGCTGCTGCAAGGAGAAGCCGGATCCGGGTACGGTGAATACTATATATACATCGTGTAATCCATTCACGGGTTTCAAATCGTTACCCCCCGCGAAAACTTGAACTTTATTGCGATATTTATTTACTCCTGATGTTGCCGCAATGAAAATAGTTCTCACCGAAGGTAAATACACCCCATTTATTTTACGTACAATATGCGGCAATTAAATACAGCAGGCAGCGCAACGAGGTCACGATCTGATCTGATCTTTAATATAATTTTTTACGATCCGGTATTTACCGCTTTTTTCAACCGGTATATCATTCACTATTTCCGTTACAATTTCCATTTTTCTTCCTACTCTGTCGCGCCAGTTTTCAATAAACACATGCATGCTTTTTTCATCAAAAAGCTTTTCGTCTACCACCATTAAAAGCCTTATTTTATTCAGCTCTTTTTGCTCAACCTGGTACTTTACCAGCCCTTTAACGCCTTTGGTAGCGTTTGCCATGTTCACGGTATTGATCTTTCCATTTTCGGGAGAGTATACAAAATCATCAACCCTCCCCAATATCTTCTTCACAACCGGGTTATTATTTCCGCAATCGCACGGCATAGGATCTTTTTCAACAACATCCCCAATATCGTAACGGATCAGCGGGGTGCCATTGGTATTAAAGGCCGTTACTACCAGGCGTCCTTCTTCCGCTTCTTTATCATTATCATCCAGCACTTCAAATACGCCACTGGTCAGTTCAAGATGCAATTTCCCTTTGTGGCACTCCAGTATAAAAGGCGATCCTTCGGAAGACGCGTATTGATTATACACCTTCGCGTTAAAAAAACGCTGCATGATATCATACATTTCCGGGGTGGTAGTTTCTGCTGTTGGAAAGATCGCTTTCACTATACCGGGCTGAAATGAAATATTTTTACTGAGCCCATATTTGGCCACTTCGGTAATAGATGTTGGGAAACCGGATATATATTCAGGCTGAAACTGAATAATATCATTCACATAATGCTCCAGGTATTCGTTCTTAAGATGGAACGTGGAGTAATAGCGTACATTATGAAGCTTATCTGTTTTCCAAAACCTCGACTGCTCAATATCCTTTTTAGTGAGCAGCGCCTTTCCGCTGAACCAGGCTGTCTTTTTTCCCAGTTGATACCCGGTAGCTTCCCTGAAATTATCGAGTATGGCATACCGCTCCTGTATATCCTCCGGGGTATATCTCACCTGCAACGAAATGCCGGTAGTACCGCCTGTTTTGGCGATCAAAGCGCCTTTATGTGGTATGGTATATACTTCGTCTATAGCAGCCCGTAATTCCTCTTTTTTAGTGATGGGCAATGCAGGAAGCTCTTCAACACTGGTTGGCAAAGGCAATCCTTTGAACTTCTTTTTATAAAATTCACTTTTCTCCAAAGCATTTTTCAAAAAAGTATTCAACCGTTCCTGCTGTAGCTTTTTGAGCTCAGGCAGGCTAAGCTTCCTGTAGTTTTTATGCAGTTCCTTATAATATTCATATTTGCCGGTAAACCGCCTGTTTTTCGCTTTAATATTATAAATGCTTATCAGCCAGCTTTGTAAAAAATCGGGAAGGTTGTTGAATATATTTTGTTTAAGACTCATGTACAGCTTATTTTACGTAAAGGAAATAAATAGGGCTATCATCTCAAAATTTTCGATATTACGGTTATATGCAGGCGCACTATAATACATATTGTGCAATCAGTAAAATGTTACCTTACAATGTTGGATATTGTATTAAAAGAAAGCTTAAGGATGCGTAAAGATAATAAGCGAATTATTGCAGTAGTTATTTTATTTTGTTTTTTGATATTTGATACCCTTACATACACATTATTCTTTCACCTCTAATCTGGTAAAATTATGAATAAAAGAAGCTTTTTAAAATCTGCCCTGGTAGCAGGAGCGGCGGCCATATCCCATCCGCTGCAGGCGCAGCCGGACGTTCCTTTCAAAAAAACAAAAAGAAAGAACTGGGTATGGATCAACCCGAACCCGAAAGATACGGAAGAGGATATTGCCAGGCTATACACCTCTTACCGCGAGGCAGGGTTGCATGGAATATTTTTTGAAGCCGACAGCGAAAAACATTACCGTATCGCTAAAAGCAAAAAGCTGGAAGCGCACCGCTGGATGTGGATCATGAACCGCGGTGAAAAAGAATTGCTGCAGGCTCACCCTGAATGGTATGCCAAAAACAGGAATGGCGAATCATGTGCAGACAAGCCGCCCTATGTTGGCTACTACAGGTGGCTGTGCCCTTCCAGGCCAGAGGTAGGCGATTACCTGGAAACGCAGGTGAGAAATACGCTGGCTAAAGATTATGTAGACGGTATTCACCTGGATTATATCCGTTATTGCGATGTGATATTGCCTTTTAACCTGTGGGATAAATATAAAATAGAACAAACCAGGGAATTGCCTGAATACGATTTCTGCTATTGCGAAGTATGCCGGGAAAAATTTAAAGCATTGAAAGGCATTGACCCGCTGGGATTGCAGTATCCGGATCAGAACCTTTCGTGGAGAAAGTTCAGGTACGACAATATAACGCGGGTGGTTAACCGCTTATCGGATGTGGCGCATTCTATGAAAAAACCTATCACCGCCGCGGTATTCCCCACACCTGAAATTGCCAAACGGAACGTACGCCAGGATTGGGTGAACTGGAAGCTGGACGGCATCTGCCCGATGATCTACCATGGATTTTATAAAGAAGATGTAAGCTGGATAGGCAACGCGGTAGCCGAAGGGGTGGCAGCTTTGCATGGAAATTTTCCACTATATGCGGGACTGTTCTTGCCTGACTTCAAAAACGATGAGGAAATAAGGCAGGGCATTCAGTACGCGTTGCAAAATGGCGCTGCCGGCATATCCATCTTTGGCAGACTGAACGAAAAAGTGCTGGCCATACTAAAGGAAACAAACGCAATAACCACATAGGAACAGAGGTAACATAGTTATTTCAATTAACCCGAACACTGTAGTTAAATGTAACTTTTGCGAGGGAAAACTTTTCTCTCCGAAAGTAAAGTTGCCTGGCATTTGTAATAATGTTCAACATTTACATTTCGTCCAACACCCCTTTTCCTATCTTCCCTATATTCCTGTGTGGTAAAAAATTACGGCGTTGGAGCGTCTGCGATGTCTTTAACCGCTACCGGCCAAATACCCGGCATGGGAAAGCTCACCCCTTTGTTTAGTCCCCGTTCCATATTATCCTGCCCAAAATAATAAAGCGGCCAGCCTTTGTAGGTCAATTGCTTTCTTCCAAAAACATCAATAGATCCGAACAACGCTTTATCTAAAGTAGAGGGTACCACTACGTC
Source organism: Chitinophagaceae bacterium (assembly GCA_019638595.1). Classification (GTDB taxonomy): domain Bacteria; phylum Bacteroidota; class Bacteroidia; order Chitinophagales; family Chitinophagaceae; genus Agriterribacter. The sequence goes on along the minus strand of JAHBTJ010000032.1, from coordinate 20,229 downwards.
CTCAGTTTCATAAATCGGCCAAACACCGTTATTCCCAAAATCGGCAGCGGTAAAATTATTGTTGTCGGCACTGTCTTTAGTAAAAGTGTATAAAGTAACACCCATAGCATCGGAAAAGTACAGGGTTTTGCCATCCCCTTCCGTATAATCACTTTTATAATTTTTGCCGTCGTGCCCAACCAACTGCGCGTTTACCAGCATAATGCTGTAATCGGGCTTGGCCACATACCATATATTATTAAATCCTTCTCCCTGCGTTTCGCCCGGGCTTTCGCGTACATTGGCACCTCCGCTAACGGGGGCATAGTAATGCAGCGGCCAGCTTTTATAAGTTGTTTGCGGCCCGCCCGGGGTAGTAATAGTGCCAAAATCAGCAATATCCAGCCCTGCGCCAAGAGCGGCCTGGTTGAGGTGCGCGCCGGCATAGTAGGGCGGCCACAGGTTCAGGCAACCTCCCGTACAATTACTTTCCCCATTGTAATCGTTCGAAAAATAATAAAGCGTGTTGCCTGATGTATCTACCAGGTACTCCCCCAGGGTTGTACTGGTTGCCAGTTGTGTAGTGGGCTTTTTTTCCGGTGGCGCCGGGTCTTCATTTTTGTCGCATGAATGGAATACTATAAGCAGCGCTGTTGCCCCTAACAGGGCATTCAACTTTTTTACACTAAAAAGTGCTGTGTTATTTTTACAGAACATACATAACCAGTTTTAAAATGAAAGATCTGTTGATCGATCAACAAAGGATAGCGCTGAATCTGTATATTCTTCGTAATTAAAGGCTGCGAGGTTGCTTTTGGGGAAAATCTTTTTCCCAACGGGCATTGTTTAACATCTATTCTTAAGGCTGTTTCACCGTTCTGATATATTTTTATAGAATGAAAATTATATTTACCCAGGTATTTATCATTGCTGCTTTTACCTTGAATGCCCAGGATAGCAGTTCCTGTTATTTTGATGCCCAACTGGTTCCAACTGAAAAACGGAACGCGGTATATACGGGGAAAATGGTTGAAACAGGCAATGGCTGGGAAGCATTCGCTTTTTACCCGGACGGTAAGCCTTTAATGAAGGGATCTTACAAGGATAAAAAGCTGCGGGTAAGACAGGGCAGCTATACGGTATTTTATCCGAACGGAAAGCCCAAGCTGTCGGTTAGCTTTGATAACAATACAATAGACGGCGATTATACAAGCTGGCACGAAAACGGGCTGCTGGAAGACTCCGGGTTAATAAAAGAGAACATCAAAACAGGCTTATGGAAAAAATGGTACAGTACCGGCATACAGGAAAGTGAAGGGGTTTATGAGGACGGGGCCGCCGAAGGTACCTGGAAATGGTATCACCCCAATGGTAAGCCGGCCACTATTGAAGTATACAGCAACCAGAAGCTGAAAGACCTTACCTGCTTCGATACCCTGGGCAATCAAACCGGCTTTAGCTGCAGGATCGACAAAAAACCCTGCCCGGTAAATGCCTACAGCTTCGAATCGTACGTAATTGAAAACCTGATTTACCCGCAGGCTGCGTTAAAAAAGGGCATTGAAGGCAACGTTGCCTTTGAATTTTTCATAACCAGCGAAGGAAGGCTTACCCGGATCAATTTCACCAATGAAAGCCATCCCATGCTCAGAGATGAAATTGTTAAGTTCTTAAAGGCCATCCCGTCATGGGAACCTGCTATATCGCACAATCGTGCCGTAGATTGTTTGTACAGTTACGAAGTTCCGTTTAATCTTCCGTAATGCTTATGCCCGTTTGTGGTTTGAAGTTTGTGGTGTATGGTTGTTTCAGGGATCAGCGATCTCCCCCTTTATTTCTTCTTCACTTCAGACGTATCGCCTTCCAGTACAGGTAATACATATCCACCGGTGTCCAGCATTGCTTTGGGAAATGCGGCGCGTAAAGCCTGCGAATCGGCAGGTAAAACTTTCGACTGGTATAAATAAATGGAATGCAGATCGGGCAATCCTTTTAATGATACAAGCCCGTTAACGGTTACAGCAGTTCCAACAATATTAAGGTATTGCAGCCTGGATAGCGACTGCAGCAACGGCAGTCCCTTATCCGAAATATTGGTATGCTCTAAGCCCAGCCTGCTCAATACAGGCAATTTGGCAATAACAGCCAATGCACTATCTGTAATAGAAGTTCCGCCCGCCTTCAGCCAAACCACCTGGGCAGATAAGGGCTCCAGCAATTTTATTTCCCTGTCGGTAACTGCTTTTGACGATACAAAGTTTACAGACAGGTAATTGCTGCCGGTGGCTACCGGTATTACTGTTGCGCCAATGGTTTTCAGCTTATCAATAGCTTCCTGTGGGGCTGCCGCTACAGGCGCATCGGGTATATCTGGCTTTACAGGGGTAGCGATATGATCGCTTTGCAACGCCTCCAGCAAAAGCTTTATCTTACTATCCTGTGGCAACTCCTTTACCGGGTGTTCAAAATTCGCACCGGTGCTGATCCACCAATGCAGCAGGGTTACCTCAGCTTCGGTAAGCTGTGGCTTGCCTTTGGGTGGCATGTGCTTTTTTTCCAGCGGGTCAAGTATAACTCTTTTATAGATTTCACTTTCATCGCTTTTACCCGCTACCAATGCCTTTCCCTCCTCTCCGCCTTTGAGTATAAATTCCTTTGTGTCAAGCCGCAGCTTTCCTTTTTGCTTGGATGTGCCGTGACAACTATAACATTTGTTCTGCAGCATGGGCTGAATAATATCGCTATAAGCCACCGCCGCCTGCACATCGGGTATTATTTTTTTTACTTCTTTACCGGCATCTCCCGAAGCGGAAAATCCCTGCGACAGGTATCCTTCCCCGTGAGTAAGCGTACCTCCCAGGTGCCCGGTGGCAGTGATCAGCAAAAACAACAGCAGGGAAACGACATACGGCACCATGGCCGGTGTTTTAAAAGAAATTTTTCCTGTATACAGCAGGTAATATACAATAGCAATAACAGCTACAGCTATTCCCAGCCATTTATGCCTGTTCAGCACATCTATATCATATTCACCACCATTGGCTAAAAACCAGCCGCTTACACAGGAAAATACAGCGCTTAAGGCTCCCAGCAACAAGGTAATTGCAATGGCGGGGCGAAGATTATGAAATGACTCTTTCCTGCTAAGCCAGTGCATCAGCACCCCCAATAATAAAATGCCTATGGGAAGATGAACCAATACCGGGTGAAACCTGCCTAAAAATTCTGCAACGCTGAGTAGTATCATAAGAAGAATAATGCTGATTTATTTTTTATTTACCGGAATATCTTTTTTTCAGCAATTGCATCATGTGCGCATTAATTGCCCATTGATCGGCTAACGGTTGCCTGGTATAAGGCAGTGTAGGCATATAATCAGGAGGGCCAAATTCTGCCAGGAAAGTCATGCGTTTTACACCTTGCTTTATTTTTAATTCAACCACTTTATCCCACCAGGCAATATGTTTGTTCAACGCGTTTTCCCATTCCGGCGCCCGCGGATCACTTACCTGCGGACCTTCCGGATGACCAACTCTTGCATGTATGTGATCTACCCGCTGCAGGGTCATATCCACCGTTGAGTCCTGCCCCTCCAAAAAAGATTCATGAACATTGCACCAATGCGATATATCGAGCGTAATACGCAAGCCGGGTATCGCTTCCATAAACTTACGGGCTACCGGCGCCGAATACAGTATGCGTGAACGATGTGTTTCATGGCTGATGGGAATGCCGCTTTTCTGCGCATTCTCCATCGTGCATTCAATGAACTTTTTATTCTCTTCAAACGAAAAATAATCTCTTCCCGAATGACAATTGACGTACAATGGCTTTTGAGGGCTTTGGGTACAGGCCGCTTCTATCATACCCCTGAACTGCTCCAGGTTCTTGCTGAAATTATAATCGTGCGCGCCACATAAAAAACCAACTTCTAAATGGTGTTTTTTAAGATTGTCGAAAAGGCGCTGCTTTTTTGCAGGATCCGATTGCCACCACAGCTCAATGCCATCGTAACCTTCATTTTTAGCTTTAGCACAATAATCATCAAAGGAGCCCCGGAACCCCCAATCGGTAGCCATTACTATTACCTGGAAACCGGGGGGGATGCTGAAGGCAGGCTTGTCGTCCATATGTTCCTGTTGAAAAGGCGCCACAAGGGCGCCGCTGAAGGCAGCGCCGGTTGAAATAAATTTTCTTCTGCTGATAGGCATAGGGATGCTGATAATAAAGTAGTAAGTGGTTAGTAATTAGTTTAACAGTTATGCTACAATTTCGTTGATCACTCTCCCATGCACATCGGTGAGCCTGAACGGGCGCCCCTGGAACTGGTAAGTGAATTTTTCGTGATCAAAACCCAGTTGATTGAGAATGGTTGCCTGTATATCGAACGGAGTAACTTTACCGCTTACAGGACTATACCCTATAGGGTCTGTTTCTCCAAAGCTCGTTCCTCTTTTAATACCACCGCCTGCCATCCATATGGTAAATGCCTCGGCGTGGTGATCTCTTCCTTTAAAAGACTGTTGCTTACCTTCTCTGTTTTCCTGCATAGGAGTACGGCCAAATTCTCCACCCCATACCACAAGTGTTTCGTCCAGTAATCCCCTTTGTTTCAAATCAAGCAATAACGCGGTAGAAGCCCTGTCTACACTCCTGCATTTGTTTACAAACGCAATTTCAATGGAGTCGCCCGCATATGTACCGTGCGAATCCCATCCCCAGTCGAACAACTGAACATACCGTACACCTTTTTCAACCAGTTTCCTTGCCAGCAAACAGTTGTTGGCAAAGCTTTCTTTACCGGGCTGGGTGCCATACATTTCATGTATGTAAGCAGGCTCATCGCTTATATCCATCGCTTCGGGAACCGACATCTGCATTTTATACGCCATTTCGTATTGGGATATGCGTGAAAGGATTTCCGGATCCTTAAATTCCTCGTACGACTTTTTATTTACCTCGTTAATGGCATCAATAGAGGCGCGGCGAAGATCTTTATCTATCCCTTCGGGATTGTTAATGAACAAAACAGGATCGCCCTCCGACCGGCACTGCACTCCCTGGTATACCGATGGCAGAAATCCGCTTCCCCAAACGCTTTTACCGGCATCCGGGCTTTTACCGCCCGACGTTAAAACAACAAAGCCCGGAAGATTACTGTTTTCGGTGCCCAACCCGTAACTGGCCCAGGCGCCCATACTTGGCCTGCCTAACCTGGCGGAGCCTGTATGCATGAGTAGCTGCGCAGGTGCATGATTGAACTGATCGGTTTGCACCGCTTTCAAAAAGCTCAGCTCATCTGCTACTGTTGTTAAATGAGGAAGGTGGTCGGATATCCATGCGCCACTCTGCCCGCGCTGGGCAAAATTTCCATACGGGCCCAGCATTTTAGGAACGCCCCTGATAAAAGCAAAACGCTTTCCTTCCAGCAAGGACTGGGGACATTGCTGCCCGTCGAGCTTTTGAAGATCGGGCTTATAATCAAATAATTCAAGCTGCGAAGGCGCTCCCGCCATGTGCAGGTAAATAACCGATTTTGCTTTGCCGGGGAACATAGGAGGCCTTCCGGCCATAGGATTAGCGCTGTCAAAAATATTAGCCGCTACTCCATTGTCTTTCGAGCCCAGCCAGTCGCAACCGGCCAGCAACGATCCAAAAGCCATCGCGCCCAAACCGGTAACACTATCGCGCAAAAAATGCCTGCGGGTAACATACCGCAACTGTTCATAATTCGCCTCCTGCGCAAGCTTTTGAGCCTGTAATTCTTTTTGTGTCATAACTTCTTTGTTTACCACATAGGGATATAGAAATATAGATAATTTTAAGTCTTTAATGCTTACAAATATATTATTCAGCAAAAGGGCAGTTCCGCAAATAAATGATTGACCAATGTTTTTTGACCTTCCCTGAAAATATTAGTACAATTGAAATTGATTAAAATCCCCTTCGGCTTTTCAAGCAATTTCATATAAGTGAGTAATTGCGCTTCATGCACCGCAAGCAACGTTTCTACACTCTTCAGTTCCACAAGAATTGTATCTTCCACCAATACATCAAGCCTCAAGCTTCTCACCTTTATACATTACAGATAACCATTCCCGGCTTCTATATACCAGGCTTCCAGTTTTAAGTTCTTTTAAAAAGCACTTTTCATAAATACTTTCCAGCAACCCCGGCCCCAGATACCTGTGACCTTCAATAGCCCATCCTATGATCTGATAGGAAAGCTCATCTATCTCCTTTTGTGTGTTTTTCATTTTTTCAGATTAGCAGTATTATTTTGTAACAGTACCCTGGTCAAACATCTAACAACCTTTGTTTCTATATACCTATGTGGTGAAATCAATTCTTCGTAATCACCTCATCCAGGTTCAGCATAGCGTTTGCTACCAGTACCAGGGCCGCTTTTTCCGGGCTTGTTTCCCGCGTATCATCGCCATTCATTTCACAGGCTTTATCCCTGTCTTTTTCGAACTCCTTTAAAGCATGATCATACAATTTCATCAAAGCGTCTAACTTTTCATTGTCAATAGCGCGATACATCGCCATTTCATACCCCTTGCTGATCTGTTGCCGGGGTTCGCTGCCTCCCGCCTTACGCATCCGTTCCGCATAATACCTCGCCATTTCAATATAGGCGTTATCATTAAGGGTTGTAAGCGCCTGCAGGGGAGTATTGGTACGGATCCTTCGCGCCAGGCAAACCTCACGGGCTACCCCGTCAAAGCTCACCATAGACGGGTAGGGCGCCGAACGCCTCCAGTAAGTATATATGGCACGGCGATACTGATCTTCCCCATCGCTTTTATTCCAGATCGCCCCATCGTAAGGAGTTTGCCAGATACCTTTAGGCTGGTAAGGCATTACGCTGCGCCCGAACATTTTAGTACTGAGCAGACCCGACACAGCCAACGCCTGGTCTCTTACCTGTTCTGCGCTTAATCTTACCCGTGGCCCACGTGCATAATATTTATTAAAGGGATCCTTTTCCAGTGTTTCTTTCGATACTTTAGAATCCTGCTGATAGGTGGCAGACATTACAATAGCTTTGATCAGTTTCTTCATACTCCATTTGTACTCATTCATAAACTGCCACGACAGCCAGTCGAGTAATTCCTTATGCGTGGGGGCAATACCCTGCGTGCCCAGGTCTTCCAGTGTTTCCGCAATGCCCTGCCCCATTAACTGTTCCCAGATACGGTTTACCATCGTGCGGCTGGTAAGCGGATTTTTTTTGTCGGTCAGCCACATGGCCAACCCCAGCCTGTTGCGGGGCGCTCCTTCCGGCAAAGGGTTTAAAGAATGAGGAACATCCGGCTCTACTTCATGGGTTTTTGCCATCCAGTTGCCTCTTTCAAAAATGTAGGTACGACGGAACATGTTTTGAGGATTTTCCATCATTACAGGTGTTTTGGCGGAAGGAGGAGTGGTAAGCAGGTAATTGTAATAAGCATACGCGCTGTCGTAGCCTGGAAGTCCTTTCCCCGGAAAAGCCGAAGCGAACAGGAACCAGTCAAAATTAATGAGGTTATTGTTTGCCTCTGCAGCATCAACGCCGGGATTGCTGTAACTGAAATACAGGTCATGCACGCCGTTCGAAGGAAGAATATCTATTTTTTGCAGTTCCCAGCCTTTGGTAGGCGGAATAACCGTGGTAGCTATCACAGGTCCGTTCGAACTATCAAGGTGAATGGTCCATTTACCATTTTCTCTCCTTGAATTGTAATAATATAGCAATTGCTCTTTGCCCGTAAGGTCAACAGCGGCAAGACGGCATCCTGAATTTTTACGAAACGCGAGGTATACTTCAGATAATTCGCAGTTATCAAACCTGTCTGCATGATAGGCATAAACAGCGGGCTGCCAGTTTTTAACATGCGTTATCAGTTCTGTTGCTTTTTCTTTGGTAGTATTGGCATCAAGCCAGTTTTTTAACCACCCGAACTTTTGCCGGTCGGCATCATTAAACTCTCTTAATACCGGGTAATCGCCCGGCATATCCTCATCGCGGGTATTATTAAAGAAAGCCATGAAATTATAGTACTCTTCGAGCTTAAAAGGATCGTACGGATGGCTGTGGCACTGCACACAGGCGAATGTAGTGCTCATCAATGTTTCCCAGGTAGTGTTCACCCTGTCAATAATAGCCGCTGTCCGGAACTCTTCATTATCCGTTCCGCCTTCATCATTGTTCATGGTGTTGCGGTTAAAAGCGGTAGCTATGTATTCCTCATCAGTAGCGCCCGGTAACAGGTCGCCGGCTATTTGTTCTGTTAAAAATCTATCATATGGCTTATCCGCATTAAAAGCGTTGATCAGCCAGTCCCTGTAACGCCATATGGAACGGTATGCATCTTTTTCATATCCTTTGCTATCCGCATACCGTGCAATATCCAGCCACATGGCGGTCCACCGCTCGCCATATTGCGGGGAAGCCAGTAAAGTATCTACCAGCTTTTCGTACGCGTCCGGGTTTTCATCCTTAAGGAACTTATCTGCCAGTTCCTGCGACGCAGGCAAACCTGTAATATCAAGACTTACCCTGCGCAACAAGGTTGCCTTATCTGCTATGGGCGACGGCTCTAATTTTTCTTCTTGCAGCTTTTCAAAAATAAAACGGTCTACATCATTTTTAACCCAGTTATTATTACCGGATAAGAAGCCCCGGAAACCTGATGTTGCCCGCGGTACTTCAACAGGGCCTACCGGCACATACGCCCAGTGATTGCCCCATTGCGCCCCTTCTTTTATCCATTGCTTCAGCATGTCAATTTCCTGCCTTGAAAGGGGCTCATGCTTATAAGGCATTCTTTCTTCCGGGTCGGAAGAAGTAAGCCGACGGATCATTTCACTTTTTTCCGGGCTCCCGGGAATGATGGCGGGCTTGCCTCCATCTGTGGTATCCAGCGCCTCATTACGAAACAGCACACTGAAACCGCCTTCTTTTTTTACGCCGCCATGGCAGGAAATACATTTTTTGTTGAAGAGGGGTTTTACCTCGGTATTATAATCTACTTTTTTGTGACCTATGAGGCCGGTTGTAACTACCAGCGCCACAATAAGAATACCGGTAACAACCAAAAGCTTTTTGTTGAGTTTGATTTTCATAACCTGGAAGCACGTTCAATAAAGCCACGTAAGTTACGAAATATTAGCTTTCTCATGACATCTTACCAATAAAAAGCAGCGATGGGCGGTGAGCGATGAGCAATAAGTATTAAGACAACAATTGCCAGGCTTCTACTCAATCTATTGGTCTTACCGATCCGCTGCCGTGAATGCTTGAACTGACGGCGCCGCCGCCTTTATAGGAAATATCGCCGCTACCACTAATAGACGCATCTATTTTTACGCTGGCAAATACACTGATGTTACCGCTGCCCAGGGTTTTTACTTTAGCGTTTTCCGCTTTCATTTCCGTAGCTTTTATATTACCGCTTCCGGTGGTACTGCATTCTATATCCCTGGTATTGCCCGACAGTTGAATATCACCCGAACCGGTAACACCTGCTTCAACGGAAGGTGCATCCAGCTCAAGCCTGATATTACCTGACCCGGTAATTTTCACTTTTATTTCATCGTTGCTTGTAAACTTTCCATCGCCGGTTATATCTCCCGAACCGGTAACCCTTACTTCCTCCAGGTCTGTAGTATTTACATGCACGATCATATCTTCAGTAGTATGCACGCTCACATTATTTTTGTACTTAATCACCAGCTTTCCATCGTCAACATAAGTTTCTACAAAAGGCAATATGTTTTCTTCTCCTTCCACTTTAACCGAGCTGGTTGCCGCCTTCTTAAGCTGCACGTTCATGGAACCCCTCAACTCCAGCCCTTCAAATGAGCCTACATTTCGTGCTTCAGAAATCTTGTTTCCGTTTCCACGCACTGTTTCCCGGTCAATGCATGCATACAACAGAAATCCTATACATATATATAATAATACATTTTTCATGCGCCTTTGTTTATGAATACAAACCTACAGAAATTCAGGGAAATGTCTTATTAGACAAGTGGCAGTACCAGGATGCACAGGGTGTGCAAGGTATCCGGGATTGAAATTCGCGCATACTATCAACTACTTTATAAACAGCATCCAATAGCTAACATCCGCTATCCATTCTAACACTTTCTCATTCCCTCATTTTCAAATTTTCAAATTCCCTCAGCTTCTCTCCTGCGCTCTCAACCAGCGTTCGGGGATTTCGTTGCTGCTGGCTTGTATATAATCCTGGTAGGAACACGCTATATAAGATTTATCGGGCAGTTGCATCCACCATCTGCCCGTTTTTTTGCTTTGCAGGAAAATGGTATCAATTTCTCCGAACACGGTATTGAATTCGTAAAACGAATCCCTTTCCGCCAGTAAAGCCTCATGTTTTCCCTGCCATCTTCCATCTACAAAATACCAGAGCATTTGCGCAATTTGCTTGGCGGTTAACTGCTGAATATCGTTTTCAACACTATAGCCATATACTCCAAAGGTGCTTACACTGGGGCTCATACCGGCAAAGCGGGTAAGCATGCAGGCCTGCTCGCCATCCAGCCCGTTCGGCGAAAGGTAGTTAGAGGGAGCAGCAGCATGCTGTAAAGCGGCAATATCAAAGCTCAGCAGATCCGTATTACGCAAAACCGGCTCCATTTCATCCATATGCTCTTTTACCACTCCCAGCCTGTAGCAATCAAACCTGAGCTTATCCATCGTTTCCAGCATATGCGGGTTTACGAAATAGCTTTGGAAGGCTATATGATTGTAATGTCTTACAAAATTGGGTTCGCCGGTCAGTATGTCCATCAAAAAGCTTTTGCTTTTCAGGGGGCTGCTCATCTGTATATCTATCAGTCCGTCAATTACAGTAGCTTCAATAATGCGGTTCACTGCCTTATATGCGTCATACTGGGCGAGCGTTAAATCATGACTGCCCCCCAGTATCAAAACCGTTTTGCCAATACTGATCAACTCACCTACTACGGTACGCAATGCCGCATAAGTATCCTGTAAGCCAGCCCCGCATTTTATATTGCCCACATCGGCTATCTTTACTTCTTTGTGCCAGTAGTACAGCTCGTAAAACCGGGAGCGTATCACATCCGCGGCCAGCGAATACCGGTTAGATCCGTCCCCCCTTTCTTCTCCGCAGCCCACCAGCACAATATCAGCGGCATCCAGGTCGGGTAATTCATCTTCATATACTCCTATAGTCTTCCCGATCTGCCCATCCTGATACCCTTCATCGTGCGACAGATGATACCTGTTTACAGGATCTAAAAAATCAGTGATGTTCAGAACGTCACTCATAAAAATGAATTTTTACAAACCTAGTGGTTCCCAGGCAAAAATCGCAGCAGAAACTACTAACAGGATGTGAAAAACCAAATGCGTAAAACTACGGCCGGTCATACAATCTTAACAAAAACCGGTACAACACAATGAGCAGACACCTTGCCATATCAGGGAATTTTACATTATCTTGCGACCTCAAACGTAGGATATGTCTGAAATTAAACCCGGAACAAGCTTGTTCAATAAGCAGAATTACTTATGGATGGCGATTGGCGGAGTGGTGATGGTGATAGCTTTATTGTTAATGGCCGGCGGCCAAAGCGCCGACCCCAAGGTTTTTGATTACAATGAAGTGTACAGCAAACGCAGGATCACCATAGCGCCTATCCTGTTAATGCTTGGGTTGCTGATAGAAGTGTATGCCATTATGCGCAAACCTAAATCAACCGACAAATAATAAAAGCCGGTGAGCAATATACATTTGAATGCGGTGGGTTTCTTCCATCGCATTTTTTTCAAAATCGCTAACCCATTAATATTTATCTGCAAATGAGTTTAGTACAAGCCATTATTATAGCAATTGTTGAAGGGCTTACAGAATTTTTGCCTGTTTCTTCTACAGGACACATGATCATAGCCAGCTCACTGATGGGTATAGCCGATACCGAATTCACAAAAATTTTCGAAATAGCCATTCAGTTAGGCGCTATCCTTTCGGTAGTGGTGCTGTACTGGAAAAAATTTTTCGACTTCAGCAAATGGCAGTTTTACGTAAAGCTGATCGTTGCTACTATTCCGGCGCTGTTGCTGGGTTTCTTTTTTTCCGACCGCATAGACGCCCTGCTCGAAAGCCCCGCCACGGTAGCCATTACATTATTGCTGGGGGGCATTATACTTTTATTTATTGATAATATATTTAAGCAGCACACCATTACGGAGGAAACGCACATTAGCTTTAAAAATGCCTTCATCATAGGCATCTGGCAGTGCGTGGCAATGATCCCCGGCGTTAGCCGGAGCGCTTCCAGCATTATAGGTGGTATGCAGCAAAAGCTTACCCGCACCCTGGCGGCTGAATTTTCATTTTATCTCGCCGTACCTACCATGTTCGCAGCCACAGCCTATAAGCTGTTTTTAAAAAAATACGCGTTGGGCGATACGGAAGTAAGAGGTTATGAAATCGTATTCAGCTCCGCGCAAAATACACAGGCTTTTATTGTAGGCAATATAGTGGCATTCATAGTGGCTGTTCTGGCAATTAAATTCTTTATAGGTTTTCTGCAAAAACACGGATTTAAATTATTCGGTATTTACCGTATTATTGCAGGAGTGATTTTGCTGGTTCTGATATATGCAGGGTATTTGAAATAACCGGCAATAAAGTTTCACCTGATCTTCATGCAAACAGCGCCGAAAAAAATTGTTAACGGTTGGGCAATGTACGACTGGGCCAACAGCGTGTACAACCTCGTTATTACCACTACTATTTTCCCCGCTTATTATGTAGGCATTACCCAGTCGGGGAACGGCAACGGAGCGCACACGGTAAGCTTTTTTGGAAAAGACTTTATTAATACCACATTGCTGGATTATGTGCTGGCAGTTGTGTTTTTACTGGTCGCTCTTTCTTCTCCTGTTCTTTCGTCTATTGCCGATTACCGCCGTAATAAAAAGGTATACCTGCGGTGGTTCTGCATTGTAGGTTCCGCGGCCTGCTGCGGGCTGTTCTTTTTTACACCCGAAAGAATTGAGCTGGGCGTGCTGCTTTTTGCACTGGCAGCCGTGGGCTATTGGGGCAGCCTGGTATTTTATAATTCCTATCTGCCGGATATAGCCGCCCCCGAAGACCAGGACAGGATCAGCGCCAAAGGATATTCGCTCGGGTATATAGGAAGCGTGCTGCTGCAGATCATTTGTTTTATTGTGATCATCAAGCCCCAACTGTTTGGGTTCAGCGATCAGCAGATCGCCGAAAAGTATCCTGTGCGGCTATCGTTTTTATTAGCCGGCTTATGGTGGTTTGGATTTGCGCAAGTTACCCTAAGGGTATTACCCCTACCCAGCAAAAAAGAGAGGCAGTCGAAAAAAAATGTGCTTACACACGGCTTCCGGGAACTATCGCTGGTTTTTAAACAACTGAAACATATCCCGGTGCTTAAAAGGTTCCTGCTTTCCTTTTTTCTTTACAGCATGGGTGTGCAAACCGTAATGCTGGTAGCGGCAGGCTTCAGCAAAAAAGAGATTTTTCCTAAATCGGAAGATGAACCCAAACTGTTGTTTACACTCATCCTTATACAACTGGTTGCCATTGCTGGGGCCATCATAATGAGCCGTCTTTCCAAACGCGTGGGCAACCTGAGGGTGCTGATGGCGGCAGTAGTAATATGGATAGCTATATGTATATGGGCCTATTTTGTACAAACGCAGTTCCAGTTTTATCTTTTAGCAGCATCTGTTGGGCTGGTAATGGGCGGCATACAGTCTATGAGCCGCAGCACCTATTCTAAATTTTTGCCCGAAACCAAAGACACTACTTCCTTTTTCAGCTTTTACGACGTTACTGAAAAGATCGCCCTGGTAATAGGTATCTTTTCATTCGGTTTCCTTGAAGAGCTGACCGATAATATCCGCAATTCCATAATAGCGCTCATTGTTTTTTTTGTATTAGGATTACTCGCGTTGTTGTATACCCGGAAAGCGGTTAAACAAGCCCGGTAAGTTATTTTAAGGCTGTTTGGCCGGTAGATTTACCTCCCGGTAAAAAGAATTTATGCGCTTATCTTCAACAATAGGTTGACCAGGTTCAGCACTGACATAACGGAATACGAAAATGCTCTGCCTTTAGAAAAACAATTCGTTTCCGGTAACTTTACGGAGCAGAAGTACCAGGTATGAATCTATATAACAATAAAATACTTCAACTGAAAAAGGATATTTATTCAAAAGAATACCAGGTGGAGCAAATTATTCGTTCTAAAAAATTTATGGACGATCATTTCGCTGAAAAAATTCAGTTAAGTGAGATATCAAAATCGGCTAATCTCTCCAAGTTTCACTTTATACGACTTTTTAAAAAACACTACGGTGTAACACCCAATCAGTACCTCACAGAAAAAAGAATACTGGAGGCTAAAAAATTGTTAGCATCGGGAAAATCCGTATTTGAAGTCTGCGCGGCTGTAGGATTTGAAAGCACGAGCACTTTTTCCGGCTTGTTTAAAAAAATCACCGGCACAACGCCAACTGGCTACCCTGCAAAAAAGCAACTTTGAAGAAGTAGATTATATTAAACCTCCCTTTTTTTGTGAAAACTAACAGTTATACCTTTTAAATTTAAATTTTATGAGCTGTTCCATTACTACTTTTCTGATGTTTGAAGGAAAGGCAGAAGAAGCAATTAATTTCTATATCTCTCTATTTAGTGATTCCGGAATTGTAAGTATTACCCGATATGCAAGTGGGGAACCCGGCGATGAAGGTACCGTCAGGCATGCTGTTTTTTCGCTCGGCGGACAGCAGTATATGGCTATTGACAGTGCTATAAAACATGGATTTACATTTACGCCATCCATGTCTTTATTTGTTACATGTGACACTGCAGAAGAAATTGATATACTTTTTGAAAAATTATCCGGTAGCGGCAAAGTGTTGATGCCTTTGGATAAATACCCCGGACTTAAGAAATTCGGTTGGATCAGCGACAAATTTGGTGTTTCCTGGCAACTTAATTTAAAATAAACGCTCCTTTCTGCCATATGAAAATACAAGTAACCAGCATCATGGTTAATGATCAGGACAGGGCATTTGAGTTTTATACCCAAATACTGGGTTTTGAAAAAAAGAGAGAGATTCCGTTCGAAGACGGGCGATGGCTGACCATTGTCTCAAATGAAGACAAGGATGGAGTGGAATTGCTTCTTGCCCCATTACAATTTGAACCGGCAATAGTATACCAGAAAGCATTGTATGAAGCAGGAATGCCTGCCTTAACTTTAACTGTAGACGACATAGATCACGAATATAACAGACTGACGCAATTGGGAATTGTATTTAGCATGGTTCCTACCCAAATGGGGATATCAAAGCTTGCTGTGTTCGACGATACTTGTGGAAATAAGGTTCAATTGGTTCAGGTATTATAATGAAAAATTGAACTTTCTTACCAAGGGTAAATGTGCCCGTTTTGCCTTCACCTGCCGCATGTGGATGATGAACTTTATATTTGCTGCTCATTTCTGTAACAACTATGTCATCTACTACAATCAATATTCCCATATACCAGGCAGACGCATTCACCAGCAAACCGTTTGGCGGCAATCCTGCCGCTGTTTGTCCTTTAGCGGGGTGGCTTACCGAAGAACAAATGCAGAACATTGCCATGGAAAACAACCTGTCTGAAACAGCTTTTATCGTAAAGGAACAGGAAGGTTACCGCATCCGCTGGTTTACACCTTCGGTAGAAGTAGATTTGTGCGGTCATGCCACGCTCGCAGCGGCGCACGTGCTTTTCAGGCATCTTGGATATACGGGCGATAGCATAACGTTCCAGTCAAAAAGCGGCCGGCTAACGGTTACACAAAAAACCAACGGCCAGCTTACACTTGATTTTCCCGCGGATCATTTTGAAAAAGTAGATGATCCTCCGGCCGCCATAGCAGAAGGCCTGGGCATAGCGGTTAAAGAAGTATATAAAGGGAGGTTCGACTACATGGCAGTAGCGGATGCTCAGCAAACAATTGAAGCGTTACGCCCCGATTTTAAAAAAATAGCTACCCTCAAAAGCCGTGGCATACTGGTTACAGCAAGAGGCAATAGCTGCGATTTTGTTTCGCGTTGCTTTTTCCCGCAAAGTGGTATTGATGAAGACCCGGTAACCGGTTCTGCCCATACGCTGCTTACGCCATACTGGGCTTCGGTATTCAATAAAAATGTTTTAACCGCCGTTCAGCTTTCTTCCCGCAAGGGGTATATGGATTGCGAATTAAAAGGGAACCGGGTACTGATGAGCGGTTACGCGGTAACATTCATGAAAGGAGAAATCATAATAACAATTTGAAATTTCAAATCTCAAATTCCAATGTCCAATCTTCTTATATATACCGATGGCGCGGCGAGGGGGAACCCCGGCCCCGGGGGATACGGAGCCATCTTAAAATGGGGAACAACGGAAAAGGAATTATCGGCAGGATACAGGCTTACTACCAACAACCGCATGGAGTTGCTGGCTGTAATATCCGCATTGGAAGCCCTTACCAAAACCAACCTTTCCATTACTATTTATTCCGACAGTCAATACGTTGTAAAAGCGGTAACACAGGGCTGGCTGAACAACTGGATACGTACCGATTTTAAAGGAGGAAAGAAAAATAAGGATCTGTGGAAACGGTTTTTTGCCCTTTCAAAAAAACACAGCATACAATTTGTGTGGGTAAAAGGGCATGCGGATAACCAGTACAACAACCGCTGCGATGTACTGGCTACTACTGCCGCCGATGGAAAAGATTTACTGGTGGATGAGGGATACGAAAGCGGGCAAACTTAACCTAAAAGGTCAGTACCACGTAAGCTGCAAATCCCGGTAAGACTGAAAATGATTTTTTCAAAAATATTATCCATCATCGCTTTAAACAAACACAATGTATAAGCTAAAAGGAAAAGTACAGCACTACGCCTGGGGCGGAACCGAATATATTCCGCACCTGCTGGGAGAAGAAAATATTCAGCATCAGCCTTATGCCGAATACTGGATGGGCGCGCATGCCAGCAGTCCTTCGGAAGTGCTGCTCAGCGAAACGCACCGTACAACACTTAACCGGCTTCTTAAAGAAGAAGGAGAAAAATGGCTGGGCAAAAAGGTAGCAACGCGTTTCGGCGGACTTCCTTATTTATTTAAAGTGCTGGATGTAAAAGACATGTTATCCATACAGGTACATCCTACTAAAGAAGAGGCGGAAAAAGGCTTTGCCCGCGAAAACGAAGCGGGTATACCGCTGAATGCATCCAACAGGAATTATAAAGACGACAATCATAAACCCGAAGTAATGGTTGCATTAAGTGAGTTTTGGCTGCTGCACGGGTTTAAGAAAAAAGAATTGCTGGAAGAAACCCTGCACAATGAGCCCCTGTTCCATCCGCTGCTGTCCATATTTGAAAAAGAAGGTTATTATGGCTTATACAAATATGTAATGGAGTTGCCGCAAAATGAAGTAGATGCCATACTGGTACCGCTCATTCAAAAGATACAACCCCGCTATCAAGCCAATCAATTATCAAGGGCTGAACCCGGCTATTGGGCTTGTAAGGCGATCGGCGATCAATCGCTTGTCGCGCTCGACAGGGGCATTTTTTCCATTTACTTTTTTAACATTCTTCATTTGCATCCCGGACAGGCCATTTTCCAGGGAGCCGGCGTGCCGCACGCCTATATGGAAGGACAGAATATTGAATTGATGTCGAACTCGGATAATGTGTTAAGAGGCGGGCTTACCCCTAAACACATTGATGTGCCGGAATTGCTGAAGCACACCTTATTTGAAGGCATTACCCCGGCTGTTATGGAGGGAGAAAAGCAGGGCAATGAAACAATTTATCATTGCCCTGTTCCGGATTTTATTGTAAGTTGCATTGTTGTAGAGAAAGGTGGAATGTATGTACATACTTCCGGATCGCTTGAAGTACTTTTGGTAACGGAAGGAGACGCTTCGGCAACCAGTCAGCTTCAAAGCATCGCGGTGCACAAGGGGGAAGTGATATTTACGGGCGCAGGAGAACAGTATACCATTACGACAACCGGCAGGGTTGTTATATATAAAGCGGGAGTACCTGAATAATCAGGATTTTGTTGGAGCAGCCTGCCGGTAATTTAAGTGTTTGCTGATTAAGATATGGTAAATAGCAAACACTTTGTTATCCGGGTAGCAAATCGTGCTCAACTGCCGGGAATTGCTTAACTTTAAGGTCTGTTAATAATCGGATTTTAATTTTTAACCCGGGGAAGATTGCTTGTAGATTGAGAGAAGCACCTCTCAGCAATTCCGCAGTACGGAGTTGTTAAAATTGAAGTATGAAAAAGATATATATTATTGCGCTGCTGTGTTTGGTAACTGTAGCTGCGATTTATACTTTCAGACATTATTCCGGCAGCAACACTACAGATGCAGCCGACGGAAAAATCAGCTATAACTTCCAGGTCAGGCCCATCCTCTCGGATAAATGTTTCGCCTGTCATGGACCCGATGTCAACAAGCGCGAAGCGGGCTTACGGCTCGATATAGAAGCCGATGCCTATAAAGCGCTCAAAGATCACCCGGAAGCTCATGCCATCGTTCCGGGAAAGCCAAGCAAGTCAGAAGTATATTTACGGGTCAGCTCTACCGATTCTTCGGTGGTGATGCCGCCGGCTTCCAGCAATTTACCTCCGCTTACCGAAGGTGAAATAGCGATCATAAAAAAATGGATCGAACAAGGCGGTAAATATGAAAAACACTGGGCTTTTGCAGCCCCTGTTAAGCCGGACATGCCTAAGGTTAAAAACAAGGATTGGCCCAACAATGAAATCGACTTTTTTGTGCTGAAGGAGATGGAAAAGCACGGGCTTTCTCCCAATGAAGAAGCCGATAAGGAAAGATTGCTCAGGCGTATATCGCTTGATATAACAGGTCTGCCTCCCGCTCCCGAAGAAATTGACAGCTTTGTAAAAAATACAGCGCCGGATGCCTACGAAAAAAAGATTGATGAATTGCTGAGCCGTCCAACCTATGGCGAACGCATGGCCATTCCCTGGCTGGATGTGGCGCGATACGCAGACTCTCACGGATACCAGGATGATAACTATCGTACACAATGGCCGTGGAGAGACTGGGTGATCCATGCGTTCAATAAAAACATGCCTTACGATAAGTTCATAACCTGGCAATTGGCCGGCGATCTATTGCCGGATGCCACCAAAGAACAACTGCTGGCAACAGGCTTTAACCGCAACCATAAAATTACCGAAGAAGGCGGCGTAATTGATGAAGAATACCGGGTGGAATACGTGGTAGACAGAACAAACACGCTGGGTACCGCCCTACTGGGCATGACCATTGAATGCGCGAAATGCCACGATCATAAATACGACCCTGTTTCACAGAAGGACTTTTACGAGATGTCTGCTTTTTTCAACAGCATTAAAGAAGTAGGACTGGAATCTACCGTGGGCGGGCAGGAAACCTTCGCCAAAAATCCACGCATAGACATTACCAGGGAAGACCTGGAAGGCGTGTTGAATTTCATGAACAAAACCGATACGCATCGCCTGCAGGTATCTATTATGAAAGACATGGATACCATGCGTAAAACGTATATCCTTACCCGCGGTAATTATGACCAGCATGGCGAAGAAGTGACCGCAGGCACACCGGCTTCCATATTGCCTTTCCCGGATAGCCTGCCCAAAAACAGGCTGGGACTTTCCAAATGGTTGTTCGATAAAAGCAACCCTCTCACAGCAAGGGTATTTGTGAACCGCGTGTGGCAGGAGATATTTGGACGGGGTATCGTAAAATCTTCCGGCGATTTCGGAATGCAGGGCGATTTGCCAACCAACCCGGCGCTCCTCGATTGGCTGGCGGTTGACTTCCGGGATAACGGCTGGGACATTAAACGCCTGGTGAAGCAGGTATATATGTCTGCTACTTATAAGCAATCTTCGGTTGTAACGCCTGAAAAATTAAAATCCGATCCTTTAAATATTTATTTATCGTATGCTCCCCGCATACGCATGAACGCCGAAATGGTACGTGACCTGGTATTATCAAGCAGCGGTTTGCTGCAACCGATTATCGGGGGACCAAGCGTAAAGCCCTACCAGCCACCCGGCTTATGGGAGCTGGCTACTTCGGGCAGGGGATTGCTGGCAAGCTACAAGCAGGATCATGGCGATAAGCTGTACCGCAGGGGCATGTATACGTTCATTAAACGAA
>JAHBTJ010000031.1 GCA_019638595.1 Chitinophagaceae bacterium | reverse complement strand
TATAGCAGGTATAAAGTCGAAAACAGACATTGTAAACCGAACCGTAATAACCTTAAAAAGTCAACTGGTAATGATGACAACAGTGTATGTGTTGAAGAATATTACCCACCAGTTGCGTCCCGACGGAAGCGGTTATACCTCCTTTCCATCAGGACATACCGCTCAGGCATTCATGGGAGCTGCTATTCTTGCCGAAGAATACAAAGACCGTTACAAATGGATGCCGTTCGCTGCTTACGGAGTAGCCTCTGCCGTGGGCATTATGCGTATGGCAAACAACCGGCACTATATAAGTGATGTGCTTGTTGGCGCAGGTATCGGGATATTGTCAGCGAAAATTATATACTGGACGCATCAATACAAGTGGGGCCGGAAAAATAAAAAGCAGCTCTGTGATAAAAGCTTATTTTGACCGTGCTATTCTTCGTAGTGAAGCTATTGGTGTTTGTTATATTGTAAAAAACATAAGGATGTATTTCATGTTTTCACATAGCAGGGTTTACCATTTAATCGACAGCTTCCATCGTATTTGAGTAAATAATAAGGGAGCCTTAATCATTGCGGTAATGACGTTGAGGTAATAGCAGCGACAAATATGGATTGCTTCACCGCGCATCAGTCCTGATCTTTAAAATGCGTATGGCGGCTCGCAAAGACGGCAAGGTTGTTGATAATTCTTTATCTTTCACAATACTTAAAGCATGCAAATAGTCTACAATCTCATCCGTCACTGCGAACCACGTATAGAACGCTTAATTGTGAGAGGCGCCGCCAAAGTGGTGAAGCAGTCTCAAGAAGGCATTGGTAATTAACTACTTAGAAAATACGTCATTGGCACCCAAGGAGGAATCCGTATCATAACATTCATGCTGACAATAGCATCAAAAACTTTTGCCATCCGAAATGTCCATAAGTTACTTAGCATTATGTGTGTCACGACGCTGAAGTAGCCCTCACTATCAGGAACATAAGATTTGTAGTCTACTATTGTACTCCTGTTTTTAAAGCGAAAATTTGGAATGCGCCCATTTTCTGTTCACTTTCAATTTTGGTGCAATAAAATATAAGCATATACCAAAGCAAAAACAACCTACTGAAAGTATTTCTGCCTGGGTAGGATGCAATCCCCCAAAGCTGTAACGCACATCAACACGGATCTTTTCAATAAAGAAACGTTCTATGCCCATCAGCATAAAACAATAAGCCGACACACGGCCGGCTACTTTCTCTTTGCGGAGCGCTGATAATAATATTGCCACAATGATCAGTCCAAGCAATAATTCATACAATGGGGTGGGGTAAACAGGTACAGCCAGCTTATAGCAGAAATCATCCCATGTGCTGCAATCCTGCATATAAATGCCTTTGCGTATAATATTGTGTGGATAATCGTAGCTCCATAGCCAGTCGGGCAACCACGCTAAAGGATTGGGTTTGGGATTGTTGATGCCCCAATCTCCATCGCCTGCAATATGGCAACCTATCCTTCCCAGCGCATAGCACAACATTAAGACGGGCGCTAATGCATCAGCCATGCGTACACGAAGTATGCCGAATTTGTAATAATATACCCACATCGCAACACTCGCTACAATAAAACCACCCAAAAAAGTATAGCCTTCCGAAGAAAACAACTGATCAGCAGGATGCCTCATAAAGTCGCTCCAGTTTTCTAAAAGCCCGAAAAATTTTGCACCGGCAACGCCGGCGACAGCGCTTACTATAACGCCCTGCGATACATACTCATGCGGGTAAACACGGACGGTTTCCGCCTGCGGCTTTTCTTTTTTGGTTGAATATCCTTCATAAAAGGTGAAGGCTGCCCAGGTAAACGCGCAGATAAATGCACCTGCATAGCTTCCCTGCAACGAAAAAAAATAATTATTATGCAAAGTTGACTGATAAACGACTAAGCCGATCAGCTTGAAGCCGGCAACAAAGCCCAGCATAAAATGAAGTACGATGCTGCTGGTGTTAACGCCTCCGCCGGTCACCACTTTTTTTGTGATGTAGGTGAGCTCTCCCTTTTTTTCTTTGTATTTTAATTCACGTGTCCACAACCATGCACCGGGAATAAACCCCAATGCCATAAAAAAGCCAAAAGAGCCTATGGCTTTTAAAAAAGGCAGCTCTGTTCCAAACAGTTCTCTGAATAAAAAATATAAATTGGGATACATGAATTTATCTTCAATGAATATATATGAAGATATGATTATCGTTCATTGTATACATAACTTATTCTGTATATGAAAACCTCTTTCCTGCTGTTGTTAGTTTAAAATCATCCGTCCTGAAGGGCATAGCAGGTAAATCATTTTTATTATACAGGTCAATATCGCCGGGCTCGCTGCTCCATAAATATCTTACTGCAACCGGAGCATGTACATTCATATTATATACAACAACGGTACGATTGTCTTTAATGTATGCCTTTGCCCAGTGAAAAACACTGTCGCTGCCTGCAATAGAGAAGCCTCGGACATAGCCATATTTGTCTTTGCAAATGATATCACCATCAAAAGTTATTATAATGCTGTCGCCGGCTACCTGCATGCTTTTGTATCTTGGACTTGTATCAATACTGTCCACATTATATATGCTGCTTAATGCTGTCATGGCAAGACGATTACCCACTGCCCATTTATTGTGAGGATGCAAATCGTTGGATTCTCCTATATCAATCGTTACAGCTATGCCGGTATTAGGTAATGATAAAGCAGATGCCTGCGCTTCACGCAACTCGGCCCATTCACTGTTTTCGGGTGTTACGGGCTCCCTGCCTAAATCAGGTAACTGCACAATTAAAAATGGCAATTCACCCTGGTTAAATTGTTTGCGCCAGTCCTTTATCATGGCTGGCAATAATTGTTTGTATTCTTCAGCCCTGCCGGCATTGGATTCGCCCTGGTACCAGATAAAGCCTTTTACGGCTAATGCTGTTAACGGCGCGATGTTTGCATTGTATAAAATGGTTGGCGTACCGAATATATAAGCGTTTGCAACCAACGGCTTTTTAAAGGTTGCCGCATTAATCTGTACGCCCTTTTTATATTTCCATTCGCCGGCCCAAAACGGGCTCCAGAACATATTGTACATACCGCCTTTTCCGCCGGCATCAAATACACGTACCACTACTGCATTGTTTCTTTTCCTGATTATACTATCCGGGATTTTATAGCTATACAGGTTTTGGTTGCCATAGCCTTCACCCACTTTAATACCATTCACCCAGCAGATATTATAATCATCCACCTGCCCTAAGCTTATACTCGTATTGCCCATAAAGTCTTTGGGAAAAGAATCATAATTCTTCCTGAACCACACCGAGCCGTCATAATCTTTCAGCTCATTATCTTCCCAATGCGAAGGCTGGTTCATGGTTTTCCAATCACTGATATCTGTTTCGGGTTTATACCATTGCTGTGTTAGACCCGGATCGTTTTTGAGATAATATTTTTTATTCCACGCGGATTTTATCTTTTCAAAATCATCATCCATTTGCTTCATGCTTTTGCGTGGGGCGAGATAAGTGTTGTAAAAATTATCAAACTGCGGGAACTGGTGAACAGCTTCATTGCTCATCCATTCTTCAATAGCAGTAGCTCCCAGGTTGTCGCTGATCAAACCTACAGGAACATTCAAATGTTGTTGCAAATAACTGCCGAAGAAAAATCCTACGGCGGTAAACGCCTCCACGTCTTTAACCGTTGCTATTTTCCATGAACCGCTCTTCACTGTATCCTGCGGAACGAAATCGGTTCCGATACCTACAGTGAACAACCTGATATTGTTATTGTTAAAAGTGGACGTGTCAGGCTTTGGTCTTGCTTCTTTTACGGGGAATTGCATGTTGCTCTGCCCGCCGCAGATCCACACATCGCCAAACAGAACATCAGTTAACGAAATGCTGTTCTTTCCTTTGATGATGATGTTCCAGGGACCGCCGGCCACCTGTGCAGGCAACGTAATTTTCCACCTGCCGCTCCTTGTTGTAGTGCTATAGGTTGAATTATTAAACAGTATGGTAATGACCTCGCCATCATCTGCCGTGCCCCAGATGTTACAGGGCTTATCCCGCTGCAATACCATGTGGCTTTGAAATAATGCAGAGAGTTTTACATCTGCTTTCACAATATATATAGAGAAAAGAAAAAATATAGTTAGTGAAGGCTTTGTTATCAAATGCATCATATCATCTTATTGATCATTTTTCTGTATAGTGACAGTGTGTTCAACAGGTTGGGCGAGCGCATACATCTTATCGGTTATAACGTTCATCTGCTGCATAGCGGCAACACGATCCTGCCTGTCTTTCATAGCAAGATACTGGTCTTTCTTGCTGGCTATGGCCCAATCTGTTTTTGCTTTTGCCATTACAGAATCCGTAATAGCCGGTGAATCCCGGAAAAACCAGCCTTTATCCAGCAGGTAATTATAGCTCACCCAATAAAACCCTCTCATTTTATCCTCCAGCTCTTTATGCTGCCATTGCAATGCTGCAATTTGTACTGCCTGCCGGTACTGGGGTGTATTGCTTAATAATGCAAGATTAATGCCTTCATTTAATTCGGCGCCGGTAAAGTTTTTGATGGTGCTGCCATCAATTTTTAGCACATAATTCCCGGTTGCATGTAAACCTTGCACCGTAAGCATTTCTTCATCAAACTCTTTTACAAAAGGAATTAATTTCAATGCTTCATATTGCTTTTGAGGGTTTTCCCAAACTCTTGCGCTGGAATCCATCGGGAAAGGCAACGACCTTGCAAGATACCGGAATGAAATGCCACTGGCAGTTTTGTTTACTTCACGTATGGTCGCGTTATCTGCACGAACCACTTTTTTATTACCGGCATTGATCACGATATTCGAGACAGGTTTGTTGGCAAGCCCCTGCGATTTTAAAAACAAATAGGCCATCACAAAATGCCCTGCATTGCCGGGATGGATCCTGTCGGGTCCTGTTATAGTGAACGCGGTATCTGTTTCCTGGCCCTTCGTATTGATGTATGTCATCGGGTAAAATAGATCAACATAACTCCAGTTGTTTTGTACAGCCGCTTCTTTCTGAAATGCAACAATGCCTTCCATTGTTTTAAACTTCCCCCAAAAAGGGTCTTTCCCGTTTTTTACCGTTTCGTCATACGGCGAAGAGCTCATCACTATTTTTTTGATGCCGGGATATGCATTCACCTTATCACGGATTTTTTCAAACCATTTATAGGAAGTGTCTATAGCGCTTTTGCGTACACTGTCTGTCCTGTCTTTTTGCATCCAGTATTCAAAATACCGGCTGTCGTTCATGCCAAAGCTTACAGACAAAACAGTAGGCTTAACCGCAAGCAGGTCACTATCCATGCGCAGGTAAATTTGCCTTGCCACATCGCCGCCAATGCCGCCGTTATATACCGTAATTTTTCTTTCAGGGAAATGGGTGATATAATATAACCATATATAGGTTTCATAAAAGCCTGCTTCTGTAATGCTGTTGCCGGCAAATACCACCCTGTCTCCATCTGCAAATGGTTCCGGCTTTTTTTGCGCAAACGAAACCAGGGAAGGCATAAGGCACAGGAAAATTATAATTAGCTTTATTTTCATCCGCTTCATTGTTTTACAAAAATTAATACTAAGTACATTTAACGGGCATTTACCTCCATTGTACCGTTGAATTTAACAAAAAGATAGCGGTAAAGCCCTTGCAAAGTGTCTTTATATAGTATGTATAAATTTTCGCCATTGAAAAATTTTTCCCTTTCTATGCTATGCTGCCTGGCTGTGGCAGCGCATGCGCAGTTAAAAACTGCTGCTGATTATGTAAATCCTTTTATTGGCGCCAGCACCAGTGCCGGCAAAGCGGGCATATATCATGGATTAGGCAAAACCTTTCCCGGCGCAACCACACCTTATGGTATGGTGCAGGTAAGCCCTAATACCATAACGGGCGGAGACAATGGTTCCGGCTATAGCTATGAGCACCCAAGTATAGAGGGCTTTGCGTTTACGCAAATGAGCGGTATTGGCTGGTACGGCGATCTGGGTAATTTTTTGGTGATGCCAACAACAGGCAAACTCAAAACGTCTTCAGGGAAATTGGAAGATAAGCGGGGGGTAGGCTACCGGTCACGATATGATAAGCAAAGCGAAAAAGCTTCTGCAGGCTATTATGCTGTTCTGTTAACAGATTATAATATCAAAGCAGAGATGACAGCAACAGCGCATTGTGGTATGCTGCGGTTTACTTTTCCGGCAAATAAACAGTCACGTATACAAATTGACCTGGCAAGAAGAGTTGGCGGTACTTCAACTGAGCAATATGTAAAAGTGGTGAATGAAAATACGATTGAAGGATGGATGAAATGTACACCCGATGGTGGCGGCTGGGGTAATGGCGATGGCAAAGCAAGCTATACGGTTTATTTTTATGCGCAGTTCAGCAAACCGCTGAAAAAATATGATATATGGAATGCTCATATCCCGGATACGGCTAACCGGAAACGCGAAGCTGTCGAAAGCGATTATTACCAGCAATGGATTGCTGATGCAGCAATCGGGAAAAGCGTTAAAGAAAAGCAGGCAAAACATATCGGCTTTTACACGGAGTTCACCACAAAAGCAGGTGAGCAGGTGCTAATGAAAGCGGGTATTTCCTTTGTAAATATTGAAGGCGCAAAAAAGAATCTTGAAGCGGAAATCACCGGTTGGGATTTTGATAATATTCATCAAAATGCAGTTGATCTCTGGAATGACAAATTGAACCTTATCAAAATTGACGGAGCAACGGAAGAACAAAAATTTGTTTTTTACACGGCTTTATATCACACCATGCTGGATCCCCGGATCGTTACGGACGTTGATGGCAATTATACCGGCGGTGACAATAAAATCCATCATTCAGCTACATTTAATAAGCGCAGCATATTCAGCGGCTGGGATGTCTTCCGGAGCCAGTTCCCGTTACAAACTATTATTAACCCGGCTTTGGTAAATGATATGATCAATTCATTGGTTACCCTTGCCGGTGAAACGGATAGCAATTATTTAGAAAGATGGGAATTCCTGAACGCTTACAGCGGTTGCATGTTGGGAAATCCTGCCGTGGTAATCCTGGCAGATGCCTATATGAAAGGCATCAGGAACTACGACGTGGCAAAAGCCTATCAATATGCAGTAAATACCAATGAAAAATTTGGCAATGGAACCTTAGGGTATACAGCAGGCAGTATTGCCAAAACACTTGAATATGCATTTGATGACTGGTGCCTATCGCAGATAGCAAATAGTTTAAACAAAACTGATGACGTAAAAAAATACGCAGCACGTTCTCTTGATTATAAAAATATCTGGGACAGCACCCATCAATGGTTCCGTCCCCGTAATGAAGATGGCACCTGGGAGCCCTGGCCCAAAGACGGACGTTTAACCGATTGGTATGGCACGTTTGAAACCAATCCATATCAGCAGGGCTGGTTTGTGCCTCATGATGTGGAAGGCATGGTGGCTTTAATGGGCGGCAAAGAAAAAGTAATTGCTGACCTTGAAGATTTCTTCAATAAAACGCCAAAGAGCTTTATGTGGAATAGTTATTACAACCACGCCAATGAGCCGGTACACCATGTGCCTTTTTTATTTAACCGCCTCGGCACACCCTGGCTTACACAGCAGTGGACGCGTATCATCTGCGACAGCGCCTATCATAATGCTGTAGAAGGATTGGTGGGCAATGAAGATGTTGGACAGATGAGCGCATGGTATGTATTGGCTTCTGTTGGTATACATCCTGTTTGCCCCGGCAGTACAAAAATGGAAATAACAAGTCCTTTATTTAAAAAAGCGGAACTGCATTTGCAGCAGGGCAAAACATTTTCAATCATCGCGAAAAACAATTCTTCTGCCAACATTTATATTCAAAGCGCATTGCTGAATGGTAGGGCTTACAACAAATCTTATATTGATTACTTCGATATTATGAATGGCGGTACGTTGGAATTAATAATGGGTGAACAGCCTGACAAAAGCTTCGGCGTTTCAAATGATACTATTGTTTATAAAGATACTGCTGCAACCCATTTTTTTTAACGTAGTTCAGGTGTGGCGGCAATGGACGGCGGGTATGCCGTTCATTTAAATGATGAAATGCCAAAGGTGGTTTAGGTTTCACCAGGCGGGAAATGATGTTAGGATAAATTATTGTATTTCGTTCGTGTACCGAACGCCACGCACGGTGGTGTGAGAGGGCAGATAGCCAATTAATGGTTATCTGCCTGCTCGATTACCTGGTCAGCCGGGTATACGATGCCGCTTTTATGACGGATGTTATCCAGTGTTTCCATCAGCAGCAGGCTGTCAGCATGTGTCATTACCGGGCTTTCGGTCAGCCCTTTCCGTAAGCAATCGTTTACATGACTTGCTTCGTAATGGTAGCCCCATCCCTGTGTAGCGGGTACTTCTATCACCTGCCGGCTGTCCATTCTTCCGGTATACAATTCCAGGAGCGCCTCAGGAGTATAAAAGCGATGTGTAAGCCGTATCCTCCCTTTTGTGCCGCTGATGTTCGCTTCGGTGGGCAGGTGGCTTGTATACGAAGAAAACAATTGCGCCATAACGCCGTTGTTATAGCGGAAAAGAACAGCGCATTGTTCGTCTACGCCGGTGGATGCGCGGGTAATATGCGCTTCTATATGATCGGGTTTTCCCAATACGCTCAGCGCGTAAAATACATTGTAAATGCCAATATCCAGTAGTGTACCGCCTCCCAGCGCAGGATCGAAAATACGTTGCGCTATAGGTGGCTGTGGAATAAATCCGAAATTGATCAATACATTCTGAATATCTCCCAACCTGTTTTCCTCTATAAGCGCTTTCATTTTCCTGAACGACGGAATGAATTTTGACCACAATGCTTCCATCAAAAAAACACGCTTGCTTTTCGCCAGGCTTATCATGGCACCGGCCTGCTGCAGGTTAAGCGCGAAGGCTTTTTCGCATAACACCGCCTTGCCGCCCCGCAGGCATTGCATTACATGATCGTAGTGCAACCCGTGTGGTGTTGCTACATATATCACATCCACCTCATCATTGTTTATCAATGCTTCGTAGCTTGTGTAAATAAAACGTGCTCCATATTCTGCCCCGAATTTTTCTACATTTTGCTGGTCGCGCGAAGCAACTGCCAGTAGCTCTGTATCCTCCAGCAGCCGCAGGTCTGAAGCGAACTTCCCGGCGATCTTGCCACAACCCAAAATTCCCCATTTGATTTTCTTCATGCTTAAAGCTGTTTTTGTGTGCATGTTTTTGATTTATTTTGCGGTAAATAGCAATGGTATGCAAATTCAGGAAAATATTCCGCTCCGGCAATACAATACTTTCGGGATTGAAGTGTGTGCAAAATATTTTGCAGGCTTTTCGGATGCGGATGAGCTTGCATGGCTTACCGAACAGGCTGGCAGAGATGAGGTAATTGTTTTAGGCGGTGGCAGTAATGTACTGTTTACCCAAAATATAAATGGCTGGGTGTGGAAAAATAACATAATGGGTATTGAAGAGCTGGGCGAAGACCATTCATTTGTATATGTGAAAGCAGGCGCCGGCGAAAACTGGCACAGGTTCGTTCAATATGCCATTTCGAGGAATTGGGCAGGCCTGGAAAACCTCTCGTTGATCCCCGGTAATGTGGGCGCTGCTCCTATGCAGAATATAGGCGCTTATGGCGTTGAGCTGAAAGAAGTATTCAACAGCCTGGAAGCTTTTCACCTGCGCGAAAAAAAAATACATACCTTCACGGCTGGCGACTGTAATTTTGGTTACCGGGAAAGTGTTTTTAAAAAAGAGCTGAAAGGGCAATATGTAATACTGAATGTGAATTTTTGCTTGAGAAAACAACCGGTATTTCATACAGCATATGGCGCTATACAGCAGGAACTGGATAAGATGAATATCAACTCGTTGAGTATCCACGCTGTATCACAGGCAGTTATCAATATCCGTTCTTCCAAACTGCCTGATCCTTCTGTTACCGGAAACGCCGGAAGTTTTTTTAAGAACCCTTTAGTGAGTAAAGAGCAGTATGCCGGATTAAAAGAAAAATATCCTTCTATAGTTGGTTATGAAAATGCTGATGGAATGGTAAAGCTCGCTGCCGGCTGGCTGATAGAACACAGTGGTCCTGCAGAAGCCGTAAGCTGGAAGGGATACCGGAAAGGAGCGGCAGGCGTGCATGCAAAGCAGGCGCTGGTGCTGGTGAATTACGGAGGCGCTACGGGCAGCGAGATATATGATTTAAGTGAACAGGTTCTTGAAAGCGTGCAGGCAAAGTTTGGGGTAACACTGGAAAGGGAAGTAAATATTTATTGATTACAAAAGCTGGCTATGCCTACACACATTTGCGCTAACTGCAACAACGAATTTTCCGGGAATTTTTGCAATAACTGTGGTCAGAAGCTGGCTCACAGAATTACCATGGGGTATATCGGGCATGAAATAAGCCATGCGTTTACACATACCGATAAAGGCTTTTTTCACCTGATGGCAGGGCTTTTTCGTAAACCGGGTAAGGTAATACGGGAGTATATTATTGAAAATAAGCGGAAACGTTACGGCACTCCTTTTCAGTATATACTCATCATAGGGGCGCTCGCCACATTTATTATGGTAAATACCCATTTTATGGAAAGTTCCATGCAGGTTGTGGGAATGGGGGAGGGAAATGCCGGGCAGATGCAGATGATGCAAAAAGTGAGTGAATTTCAAGGCAGGTATTACAACCTTATAATGTTGCTGCAGCTTCCGTTTTTTGCACTTGCTACATTTTGGCTGTATGGAAAGCATAAGCTCAATTACGCAGAGCATTTAACGCTTCATACTTTTATTACAGCGCAAACAACATTGATCAGCATTGTATTGATATTACTGCTATTTATTCTCGACCGGTCAAACATCAACCTGATGCGAAGCTTTACCGCTTTTGTAGCCATTATAGCTATTGTGTATCAAATTAGTGTGTGCATGCAGTTTTTCAGGCAAAAAAATATAGCAGGTTTTTTCAGGGCTATGGGAGCTTACCTTTTAGGGCTTTTCCTGTTTTTTATGGTGATAGGGGTACTGGCATTTGCCGGGGGAATTATTTATGCTATAATAACCAGGTAAAGAGTATTGCTGCCTGTGTTGAATTGTAGTGGTATTAGTAAGATAAAACACCCAGCTTGTTAAGCGCGTAGAAAATACAGGTAGCATGCAGCGCCTGCACGATCTTGTTTTCCTTCAGCATCTGTTTTAATTCGTCAATCGAAAAAAGATATACTTCAATCTCTTCATTATGGTCGAGCTGTTGCTCACCTGTCTTTTTCCCTCCCCTGGCCAGGAACATGTGCATATAGTTGTCGTTGGTGGAAGGATTGGGAGATATTTTGCCCATATATTCAAACGAAGCAAAAGAATAGCCGGTCTCTTCCAGCAATTCTCTTGCAATGGCATCCTGCAGCGAAGCATCTGTATCATCCACACAGCCTCCCGGAATTTCAAATATGGTTTCACCCAAAGCGTGCCTGTACTGGCGCACCATTACAACCTGGTTGTCTTCTGTTAACGCTACCGCGGTTACCCAGGTAGGAAACTCATACACATAGTAAGGGTCTACTATTTTTTTTTCAGGAGTTTCACACCTGTCTTTCCGGATAGTGAACCAGGTAGCTTTGTACAGGTATTCCGACGAAAGCGTTTTCCATTTCATATCTTTCATAATAAACCATTTGATTTGAAATTTTTCACCATCCCATCCTTTCCCTGAGCGCCGTTATATGCGCGGTATGATGTTTACCATGCCATGCATAGCTTCCCAGCAAATGCCATAATGTGAGTGTTTTATGCTGCACGGGGTGATATACGGTGCGTTGCCAGTCCTGGTCACAAAGCGCATTCAGCAATGTATACCAACGCGCATGCAGGGTATGCAGTAACGTTAGGGAGATATTTACCGGCAGGTGCTTTACATCGTACAATTCCGCCCAGCTTTTTTCATCGTAAGGACGAATAGTGGGATTGCTTTCGGTTAAGCCAAGCCTGAACCTGCAAAAAGCATTCATATGGCTGTCTGCAACGTGATGTACCAGTTGCTGAATGGTCCAGCCGCCTTCGCGGTAAGGTGTTTGCAGTTGAGCCTCATCCAGGTTGAGCAGGGCGTTTTCCAGCAGTTGCGGCAAATAGTTTATATCTGCCAGCCAGCTTTCTTTGGTTGAAAGAGAAAATGCTTCCGGACTATAGTGCCCGATCGGGTATTTCGGATCGTTTTCCTGCATAAATGATTATGATGGTTGCTAAAATAAGTTGATCACTGAACAATATCTATCAGCTCAACATCAAAGATCAATGCTGCGCCGCCGGGTATGGTGCCGCCCGCGCCCTGTTCTCCATAGCCAAGCGTATAGGGTATGTAAAATTTAAATCTTGACCCCACCGGCATCAGTTGCACACCTTCTGTCCATCCCCTGATAACCTGGTTCAGCGCGAAAGAGATAGGCTCACCCCGGTCGCGCGAACTGTCGAACTTTTTGCCATTGATCAAAAAGCCTTCGTAATGTACTTTAACGGTGCTGGTATCCGAAGGTTTGGGACCTGTGCCCATGGTAAGTATTTCGTATTGCAAACCGCTGGCGGTTTCTTTTACTCCTTCTCTTTTTTTGTTCTCTGCCAGGAACGCGCTGCCTTCATCAATAGTTGCCTGCGCTTTTTTACGCATGAAGGCCTGCAGTTGTTCTCTTATTGTCATATCTGCTTGTTGTGTAGTTAATAAAGTATTGTTTCCTCTCAATACATCCTCAAAACCTTTGTTCATCATGGGATAGTTGATCTTTTCCACTCCCTGCGACTTAAAGAAGCTGGCATCTATCATGCCCAGCGCGTAGCTCAAACTGTCTAATGCAGTATTCAGCACGGGAGGACGGGCCACACCGGCATTAGCCGTGGCTGCAGGTTTTGCCGCAGGCTTTTTAGGCGCCGGTTTGGTTTGCGCGAACAGTGAAACAGAGGCTCCGGATAGCAGGAAAATCAAAATGCTTTTTTTCATGTTGTATGGTTTGAATGCTATAGTTAGTTATTATTCACTTCTGAGGGTACGGCCGGTAAGATGGATGAATACATCCTCCAGGTTGGCCTGCTTTACTTCTTTCGGGCGTTCAAATCCCGATGCAACCAGCTCATCTATCAATTGATCGGGCGATTGTAACGCGATGATCCTGCCCTGGTCAATAATGGCTACGCGGTCGCATAATATTTCCGCCTCGTCCATATAATGGGTGGTAATGATCACTGTAGTACCCTTCGACCGGATGTCCCGGATCAGGTTCCACAAATTTCTTCTTGCCTGCGGATCGAGACCCGTAGTAGGTTCGTCGAGGAAGATAATGCGCGGCTTATTTATAAGGGTAGTGGCGATAGAAAAACGCTGTTTTTGCCCGCCGCTCAGCTCTTTGAATTTAGCATGTGATTTATCTGTAAGGTTCACCAGTTGAAGCAATTCTTTCGCATCAACCGGCTGGTTGTATAAACCGCTGAACAATTCTACCAGTTCTGTAAGATTCAGTCCCGGGTAGAAACCGGAAGATTGTAGCTGTACGCCAATGATCTTTTTTATTTTACCGGCGTCGCGGTCTATATTGTAACCATCCACCCACACTTCACCGCCGCTTTTTTTGCGGAGCGTTTCAATAATTTCAAGGGTAGTTGATTTTCCTGCTCCATTGGGACCCAGCAAGCCAAATATCTCCCCTTCGTATACATCAAAGCTGATCCCCTTTACCGCCTCGAAGCTGCCGTAATTTTTAGTAAGATTTTTTACAGAAATCACTTTTTCCCGATCCATGGGCGGCAAGTTAAGCCAGTTATATATTATATCAAACTATTTAAAGCGCTTCTTAGCAATAGTTAACACAAACAATCCGGGGCTTAAAGAATACTCCTTAATAGTATCTTTGCCTGCTTTATAAAGTAGTATTCAATAAATAGCATACCTGCATGAAGGTTTTTAAGTTCGGTGGCGCCAGTGTTAACAGCGTTGAAAGGATCCAGCAACTGGCTTCTGTGCTTTCATTATATACCAATGATCAATTGCTGGTAGTAATATCCGCTATGGGAAAAACCACCAATGCGCTTGAAAAAGTGGCGGAAGCGTTTTATCACGACCGGAAAGAAGAAGCGTTGCAGCTTTTTGCTCAGGTAAAACGGCAGCATCTTACTACTGCCAAATACCTGCTTATCACTCACTATAACCAGGCGCTGGAGCAATTAACCCAGTTGTTTACAGAAGTAGAATGGGCCCTGCATGATAAGCCGGTAAGAGATTTTGATTATTACTACGACCAGATCGTGTGCCTGGGAGAATTGCTTTCCACTACTATCATCAGCGCTTATCTTAATGAGCAAAAGCTGCTGAATGCCTGGATAGACATCAGGGATGTTTTTAGAACAGACGATAATTTCCGCGATGCCGGTATTGACTGGAATATAACCAGCCTGCATGTAAAAGAAAAGATACTACCCCAATATCAAAATGTTAATATGGTAGTAACCCAGGGATTTATAGGGGCTACCGATGAAAATGAGAGCACCACTTTAGGGCGGGAAGGGAGCGATTATACTGCGGCCATTTTTGCCGCTGTATTGCAGGCTGAAAGTGTTACTATATGGAAAGATGTGGAGGGAGTAATGAATGCGGATCCCAAAACTTTTCCTTCGGCGCAGGTGATCAGCGAGCTGAGCTACGATGAGATCATTGAGATGGCTTATTACGGCGCGCAGGTCATTCATCCCAAAACGATCAAGCCTTTGCAGAATAATAATATTCCTTTGTATGTAAAATGCTTTCTCAACGCTTCGCTGCCGGGAACGCTTATACATAATAAAAGTATAAAGAACCTACCCCCTGTTATTGTGCTGAAATCCGGCCAGGTGTTGCTGCACCTGCATTCAAAAGATTTTTCCTTTATGGGTGAAAAGGAAATGTCGGGACTTTATCATTTGCTGAAAGAAAATAAAACGGTTGCCAACCTGGTGCAAACCGGCGCTGTACGGCTGATGGTTTGCACAGATGATAAGGAAGGCAGAACGGACCAACTTGCTGCGTTGGCCTCGGAGCTGTTTGATGTGCAGGTGGAAAAAGGATTGACATTGTTAACGATCAGGCATTATACCCCGGAGGTTTTTGCTGAGCTCACCGTTGGAAAATTGATTGTTTTACAGCAACAATCTCCCGAAACCATACAGGCATTGATAAGGTAAGCAAAGATTCGATAACTTTACGGAACCTTTTGTCCCTTCCCACACATTTTATTGCTTCACATTTAATGGTGTTCAATGGCGTTAACTACTTACAGGCAAAAACGCTCTTTTAAAAGCACGCCTGAACCGGCAGGGGGTAAAAGCAAAACCAATACACTGGCGTTCGTGGTACAAAAGCATCAGGCCTCCCGCCTGCACTACGATTTCAGGCTTGAAATGAAAGCGGTTTTAAAAAGTTGGGCAATACCCAAAGGGCCATCGCTGGATCCTGCCGTTAAGCGGCTGGCGGTAATGGTGGAAGACCATCCGTACGATTATAAAAATTTTGAAGGTATTATTCCTGAAGGGAACTATGGCGCGGGTTCGGTAATTATATGGGATGAAGGATATTATGAAACAACGGATGGCACCACAGGGAAGGAGGCTATGGAAAAATCGTTGTTAAAACAATTGAAAGAAGGCTCCATAAAAATACGGCTATATGGTAAAAAGCTGAAAGGTGAATTTGCCATGGTAAAAACAAAAGGAATGGAAGATAATGCCTGGCTGTTGATCAAGCATAAGGACAGCTATGCTGCCGCCTCAGACATTTTACGTAAGGACAGATCGGTGGTAAGCAATAAGACCAACGCTTCGCTGGAAAAACAAAAGAAACCTGATGTTTGGATATCCGGCCCCCGGAAAACAAAAACAAAGGCCGATGATACTCCTGCCAATGGGGTGGGAAAGCTTATTGAAAAAATAAAGAAGCTGCCGGCTATGCCTGCTCCTTCTGCAATAGCGCCTATGCTTGCATCTGTTGTAAAGGAACCTTTTGATGATGCAGGCTGGCGTTTTGAAATAAAGTGGGACGGCTACCGAACCATTGCAATGTTGAACAAAAGTAAAGTGAAGCTAAGCTCCCGCAATAACAAAAGCTTTAATGAAAAATTCAGCGCGGTATACGATGAGCTGGTACATTGGAATATAAATGTAGTATTGGATGGTGAAATAGTTGCCGTAGATAAAAAAGGAATATCACGCTTTACCGCTTTGCAAAACTGGAACGGACAGTCGAAAGAAAATCTTTTATATTATGTTTTTGACATTTTGTGGCTGGAAGGGAAAGATCTGACGAAATTACCCCTGCGGGAACGCATACAGGTATTGCAGTCTTTACCGTTGTTGCAGAGCGAAGGTATTGTGCGTACCGGGTTTTCAGTAGCGGGGCGCGGTAAAGATTTCTTTTCGCAGGCAAAAAGGCTGGGGCTGGAAGGTATTATCGCCAAAAAGTCAGATAGCATTTACGAACCCGGCATACGTAGCCATCACTGGTTAAAGATCAAAATAGCTCAGGCGGAAGAAGCTGTTATTATAGGCTATACTCATAAAAAAGGATCTCCTAAATTATTCAGTTCGTTGCTGCTTGCCAGGTACAACGGCGATGCGTTATATTATGCCGGCCGGGTGGGAACAGGTTTTACAGAAAGCCGGCAGAAAGAATTGCTAAAAGCATTCAAGCCGTTTGTTACACAACGTTCCCCGTTAAAAGAAATACCGGATATGAAAGGACCCGCTCCTTTTCAATACAATTCCTCCTTCCCGGAAATTACATGGCTGAAACCCCAACTGGTAGCGCAGGTACAATACACCGAAGTTACTGAAGACGGGCTGTTCAGGCATCCTTCGTTTGTAGGGCTCAGGGAAGATAAAGACGCGAAGGATGTGAAATATGAATCTCCTGCAATCAAAAAACCAGGTAAAACAACATTTGCCGTGAAAAAGAAAAAAACAACTACAGGGAAAAAAGAAACCTCTTCTTTGAAAACCGGGGAGGGGGACGTTACCCAAAAAATAAATGGTAAGAGTTTGACTTTTACCAATCTGGATAAGCTGTATTGGCCCGAAAAGAAGATCACCAAAGGAAGGCTGCTGGAATATTATCGCAGCATATCCTCTTACATGTTGCCTTATATAAAAAACCGGCCCCAGTCTTTGTACCGTTTCCCGGATGGATATAAAGGCAAAAGCTTTTACCAGAAAGATGTAAAGGACAAGGTGCCTGATTGGATGGAAACTTTGCCTTATAAAAGTGAGGATGATAATACGCAAAAGGAATTCCTGGTAGCTAAGGACGAGGCGAGCTTATTGTATATGGTCAATTTTGGCTGCATTGAGATCAATCCATGGAGCAGCACGGTTAAAAAGCCTGAAAATCCTGACTGGTGTTTGCTGGATATAGATCCTTCTAAAACCAACACTTTTAGCCAGGTAATAGAAGTAGCGCAGGGCATTCATCAGTTGCTGGAAAAGGCTAACATTCCTTCCTGTCCTAAAACATCCGGATCAACAGGAATGCATATATACATTCCACTTGGCACAAAATATGATTATGAACAATCCAGGGAATTTGCCAGGATCATTGTTACGCTGGTTCAGCAGCAGCTTCCAAAGCTAACCAGCATTGAACGACAGGTGAATAAACGAAAGGGAAGGATATACCTTGATTTTTTGCAGAACCGGCAACAGGCTACCCTGGCGGCTCCTTATGCGGTAAGGCCGAAAAAAGAAGCGACTGTATCAATGCCGTTGCATTGGAAAGAAGTGAAGGAAGGATTGCGGATGGAAGACTTTACGTTGGAAAACGTACCCACATTGCTTAAAAAGCGGGGCGATATTTTTACACCGGTTTTAGGCAGGGGAATAAATATGGAACAATGTTTAAAGCGGTTGCAGTTAATAGAGAGGGAAGCGTAGGGGCTCTGTATGGATAAAAGCAGCACTGTTATTTTAGTAAACCATTATGTATCATGAAATCAATATGGACAGGGTCAATTGTATTTGGGCTGGTAAATATACCGGTTAAGCTTTTTTCCGCAGTGAATGAACGAACGCTCGATTTTGACATGCTTGATAAAACCGGTAATGCTCATATCAGGTTTAAGAGGGTGAATGAAAAAACCGGTAAAGAGGTGCCATGGAAAAATATTGTAAAGGGGTTTAATGTGAATGGGAAATATGTGGTGCTGGACGATAAAGACTTTGAAAAAGCCAGCCCAAAGCAAACTAAAAGCATCAGTCTTGAAAGCTTTGTTACGCTCGACCAGGTGGATCCTATATTATACAAGAACGCTTATTATTTAAATCCTGCCAAAGGAGGTGAAAGACCTTTTACCCTGCTGGAAAGATCAATTTCACAAAGCAGGTATGCCGGTATCGGGCGTTTTGTTTTCCGGAATAAAGAGCATCCTGTATTAATAAGATCTGCCAAAGGAGTACTGATCCTGCATACGCTGCATTTTATTTCCGAAATAAGAAATCCGTCTGTTTACCAGGTTAAAGCAACAACAGTGCAGAAAAAAGAGCTGGCAATAGCCAATTCGCTTATACGGAATATGGAAGGTGTTTTTAAGATCACCGATTTTAAAGATACATATACAGCCAGGCTGATGCAACTGATCCGGGCAAAAGCAGCAGGTAAAAAGTTGCCGGAGCCTAAAAAGGCGGTTGCAGAAGAACCCGTAAGCGATTTGTTTGAGCAGTTACGCCTGAGTTTGGAAGGAACGAAAAAAACAAGAACCGCTCCTAAAAAAGCTGCTAAAAGTAAAGCTGCTAAAGTTCGTAAAAGCTAATGGTTTAAAATTCAGGATCGGGCAGGTGTTGCAGGTTCATGCTGTATGGCGGGCTTAATATACAATCATGATCTTCCTGCCGCTCTTCTATTATTCTATTGCAGCGCTTCTACCACTACGGTTTGTTTCAGGCGTATGGCTACAGGCATTTCCTGTCGGAGTGCGGGTTTCCATTGCGGCATGCTTTCAAATCTCTTTTCCAGCTCCTCATTCATATCGTCGTTACCTCCTTTTACTACTTTTGCATACACAGGTTTGCCATCTTTATCAATAATATAATCTATCACCACATAAGCCGCTTTTTTCCCTTCGTCGAGTAAAGGGGCCAGTTCTTTGCTGGTTTCGTCCAAAAATGTTTGAAAGGCTTTAGATCCGCCGGGATATACCGGCTGGTTATTCACAAATTTTGCCAGCTCATTTTCAGGAATAGGAACAACTTTTTCGCGGTTGGTGAGCGTACGGGGTTTGGCAACCGCCACCTGCTCTATCACTTTAGGTTGTTCTTCTAATATATATTGTCCCCGCGGGTTCAGCACTACCACCGGCACCTGCTTGTTTTTATCGAAATAATCGTAGGCCGATCTGAGGCTGGCAACCAGCGGCTTATACGATTGATAAGTTTGTAAAAAACGATCAAGGTAGCTAACGCTCCGGGAGTTGTTAAACTGAACAGGAAAAATATGAACGGGAATAAATTCCTGCCCGTTGGCCCGTGCGTAGCTGGTAATAACATACAGGTCTTCGATCTGGTCGTTGGTAATAGGTATACATCCTTCGGTTACGCAGGAGCCATGTATAAATATATCTCCACCCGGGTACAACGAATCGCTGAGCATCTTGTCGGAAGCATTGGGATAGTTCAATCCTAACGATAAATGGTAAGCGCTGTTGGGCTTGAATTCGGTTATATAGTAAAAGCCTTCCGGCACCTGGTAGTCGCCCTGCATCCTTTTAGGGCCCAGGGAGCCTGCCATCGCGCATATCTTAAAAGTTTTAAAAAGCCTGAACTCGTCTTTCTTATTATTTTTTACCCATACTTCCAACTGGCTATCCAGCTTAAACGAACGGATATATACATATTTTGCCGGCCACTGCAGGCCTTTGGTTTCAAACTGGCGGCGAAGGGTATCTTCCTTACGGCGGAATACATCCGCAACTTTACCAAAAGATTTTTGATAGTCAACGAAGGAGCTTTGCGCTGTCAGCACAAAAGTTTGAGTAAGCAGAAAAAGAATTACAAGGATGGATTTAAACGTCTTCATCAATAATATTGATTGTGCTTATAAAAGATATCTTAATTATCTTATGATAAAGCTTTTATCAACGGTGTTTCTAACCGTACAAATATCATGCATATTCAGGTAAAATTATTCAAAATACCAATATTACATGTTATTTTTAGCTTGCATATAACATTTAAGTGCAAATTAAAATTATACAAACAAGTACAGGCAGCGTTAAAAAATAATTTGTTCTGTAAACGTTAAAGCCCGCATACTATTTTGCGAAGTGTGTTATTTGGTCGAAAAAGAGTTACGGATCAACGGAGTATTGTTCATGTAATTTGAGCTTTCCCTGTTATTCTGTTAAGTTCTGTATCAATCCGTTTATTATCTTCACGCCGTATTTGATATAAGATTATATGTTGAAAGCAGGTATATTAGGAGGAGGACAATTAGGACGCATGCTGCTGCAGGCTGCCGCTAATTATCCCGTAGAAACGTTCGTTCTTGAAAATGATCCCGAATGCCCGGCGGCTCATTTATGTCATCATTTTGTGAAGGGAGACATCCGCAACTTTGAGGATGTATACAATTTCGGAAAGGAACTGAACGCGCTCACCATAGAGATTGAATCGGTAAATGAAGACGCGCTTGAAAAGCTGGAACAGGAAGGGGTAAAAATATATCCGCGACCTGCCGCATTGCGTATTATTAAAAACAAAATAAAGCAAAAGGAATTTTATGCATTGCATGATATACGCACGGCGCCTTTTGTGATTACACAAACAAAAGCAGAATTGTTGACACAGGCGGGTTTTTTACCTGCAGTGCATAAGCTTGCAACAGGCGGCTATGATGGAAGAGGCGTGCAGGTACTTAATACTAAAGATGACCTTGACAAGGGATTTGATGAGCCGGGGGTGCTTGAAAAGAAGATCAGCCTTAACAAGGAGATTGCGCAGATCGTAGCAGTAAATGAAGCAGGGCAAACAGCTTTGTATCCGCCGGTAGATATGGTATTTGATCCCGTACTGAACTTACTGGACTACCAGATCAGTCCTGCCGATTTAACTGAAACGATATTATGGAAAGTAGAAGCCATTGCTTTGAAGGTTGTGAAAGCGTTAAAAAGCCCCGGTATTTTTGCGGTAGAGCTTTTTATTGACAAGGAAGGAGAAGTGTATGTAAATGAAACGGCGCCAAGAGTGCATAACAGCGGGCATCATACCATAGAGGCAAATTACAGTTCCCAGTTCGATATGTTATGGCGTATTATACTTAATTATCCTCTAGGTAATACAGCGCCTATTTTGCCCGGCGCTATTGTAAACCTGTTAGGGGAAGACAAGCACAGCGGAGAAGCGGTATACGAAGGGCTGGATGAGGTATTGCGGCTGGATAATGTTTTTGTGCATATTTATGGTAAACGGCACACCAAACCCGGCAGAAAGATGGGGCATGTT
This sequence comes from Chitinophagaceae bacterium, assembly GCA_019638595.1. Lineage (GTDB taxonomy): Bacteria > Bacteroidota > Bacteroidia > Chitinophagales > Chitinophagaceae > Agriterribacter. Next base: position 43,750 of record JAHBTJ010000031.1, on the reverse strand, counting down.
ACGATCATTAACGAAGACAAGAAGGATCTGATCTATAAAAAGAACAGGATAAAGAGTTTGTTGAAAGTGGTAAGTGATAAGGGATGATAGTTGCGGGTCGCAGGATGCAAGTGAGGTTTCAGCTTTCAGCCATGAGCTATGATTTATAGTGTTTTGTTTATAGTTGAGACGGGAAACTACAAACAATAAACCTCTAACGAATCTCAAATTTCAAATCTCAAATTTCAAATAGCACATGAACCCGGTTGTTGGTATTATTATGGGCAGTGATAGTGATCTGGATATAATGCAGGCTGCTGCCGACATATTGAAAACGTTCGACATTCCTTTTGAGCTTACGGTTGTATCTGCTCATCGCACGCCGCTGCGCATGGTAGCATATGCATCGGAAGCGCGGAAAAGAGGGTTAAAAGTAATTATTGCCGGCGCGGGAGGAGCGGCGCATTTGCCGGGCATGGTTGCTTCGCTTACTTCATTACCCGTAATAGGCGTACCGGTAAAATCATCTAATTCTATTGACGGTTGGGACTCTGTACTTTCTATTTTACAGATGCCCAACGGCATACCCGTAGCTACTGTTGCACTGAACGCTTCCAAAAATGCGGGCATACTGGCTGCATCTATTGTAGGAGCTTTTGATCCGGCTATTGGTGAAAAAGTAACCGCCTATAAAAAATCGCTGGAAGAAGAAGTATTGAAAAAAGCAGGCAACCTTAAAAAGCAGGGCTGGAGCAATAGCTTTGATAAGGAGTAATGAGCTGTCGGCAAATTTGAGATTAGCTGATAGCTCATAGCTCATCACCCATAGCCCACCGCTCAAAGCCCACTACATCCGTTCCGGAACAGCCACTCCCACCAGTTGCATGCCGGATGCAATGACGTTTGAGGTCATCTGGCAAAGCCGCAACCTTAATTGCTTTTTATCTTCCGTTTCTGCTTTTAAAACCCGGTGTTCTGTTACAAAAGAGTTGAAAATTTTGGCAAGATCGTAGCAGTAATTTACAATAGCAGAGGGGTTGTGCTCAACCGCCGCCTGCCGAATAATAGCCGGATACTGCTCAAGCTGGATGATCAGCTCTTTTTCAAGCTTTAACAAGCTTTCATTCGCCTGGAATGTATAAGCATCATTAACGGCTTCGTTCCTTAAAATGGCTTTTGCCCTTGCATGCGAAAACTGCACAAAGGAAGCGGTAAAGCCATGAAAGTCTATGCTTTCCTCGGGGTTGAAGATCATCCGTTTTTTAGGATCAACCCTTAAAATAAAAAACCTGAGCGCCCCTAAACCTATGGTATCATATAGTTGTTCCAATTCTTCGGGCGCGAAATCATTTACCTTACCCAGCTCTTCCGTTTTTTGTTTGGCTACGGCTACCATTTCGTCCATAATGTCGTCTGCATCCACTACGGTACCCTCGCGGGTTTTCATCCTGCCGGTAGGCAATTCTACCATACCATAGCTTAAATGATAAATTCCTTCTGATGAGGGCAGCCCCAGCTTTTCGCATATCAGCTTCAATACTTTAAAATGATAATTCTGCTCATCGCCCACTACATATATGCTGCTGTCGTATGTAAACTCCTTGTATTTTTCTACTGCCAGCCCTATATCCTGGGTAATATAAACCGCGGTGCCATCCTTGCGTCTTACAATTTTTTCATCCAGCCCCTCGCTGGTAAGATCCACCCAAACGCTGCCGTCTTCTTTCTGGTAAAACACGCCCTTTTTCAATCCTTCTTCTACCAGTTGTTTTCCCGGCAGGTAGGTATTGCTTTCGTAATACATTTTGTCAAAGTCGGCGCCTATTCTTTTGTAGGTAACATCAAAACCGGCATATACCCAACTGTTCATGGTTTTCCAAAGCGCTATAACATCCGGTTTACCAGCTTCCCAATCTACCAGCATTTGTTGCGCGGCCAGCATGATGGGAGTGTTTTTCTCCGCTTCTTCTTTACTCATGCCCGACGCTATCAGCTCATTTACCTGCCTTTTGTGCTCATTTCCAAACATCACATAATAATCGCCTACAAAATGATCGCCTTTAATCCCCGTGCTTTCGGGTGTGGCGCCATTGGCAAACAGTTGCCAGGCTACCATGCTCTTGCAGATATGAATGCCCCTGTCGTTGGCAATGCAGGTTTTTACAATGTCGTATCCTTCGGCCTTTAAAATTTCGGATATGCTCCAGCCTAAAAAAATATTGCGCAAATGACCGAGATGCAGGGGCTTGTTGGTATTGGGAGAAGCGTATTCAACCACCACCTTTTTACCATTGGGCGCTTTTTTGCCGAATGATTTATTGGTATACCGGGTATGTAAGAAACCGGTCCAGTAAACGTCGGCGATCACCAGGTTTAAAAAACCTTTAATAACATTGTAAGAAGCAAAAAGTTCAGGATATGTTTTCAGCAGGTGATCGCCCAGTGTTTTGCCCAGCGCGTCCGGCGATTGTTTCAACGGTTTCAGCAGGCTAAACAGCACAATGGTATAGTCGCCTTCAAACTCCGGCTTTGTTTGATTGATCTGGAAATCTTTGCCGGAGAACTCCTGCCGGTAAAGTGCACTCAATGCCCCGGTTACGGCTTTTTCTATGGTGGAAATAACAGACATATTCAATTTTAAAGGACTGCAAAAATAAGGAATGAGGCTTCAATCTTTTTTTTTGTTATTTTGTATTTAAACGCGATCGCTAAGAGTATACAATACAATGGAGATAACAGAAGTAAATAATGCGGTTACCAGGAGATTATTCCTGGATCTGCCCAAAAAAATATATAAGAACGACCCTAACTGGATATGCCCGCTGGATAAGGATATTGAATTTGTTTTTGACATTGCTAAAAATCATTATCACCAACACGGTAAATGTATCCGGTGGATATTGCTGGATGACCAGAAAAAAGCGATCGGGCGGATAGCGGCTTTTATAAATGAGAAGAAAGCTTATATATATGACCAGCCTACAGGCGGCTGTGGCTTTTTTGAATGTGTTGATAAGCAGGCAGCGGCCGACCTGTTGTTTGACACTGCTAAAAACTGGCTGGCTGACAATGGTATGAAAGCAATGGATGGCCCGGTTAATTTTGGAGAAAACGATATGTGGTGGGGCTTACTGGTAGAGGGTTTTACAACTCCATATTACGGGATGAATTATCACCCCCCGTATTATAAAAGGCTTTTTGAACGATACGGTTTTACAGCGCTGTATGAGCAGCTATCCAATCGCATTGATGTGTATAAGCCGTTTCCTGAGCGGTTTACCAAAATAGCCGAATGGGTTGTGAAAAAGAATGGCTACGAGTTTCATTACCTGCAGAAAAGCCGGTTCGACAAATTTTCGAATGATTTTATTGAAATATACAATGATGCCTGGAAGGATTTTGAAAATTTCGTTCCAATGACATCTGTAACTGTTCGGGAGGCTTTTGAAAAGATGAAGATCATTATGGACGAGAAGCTGATCTGGTTTGCATATGTAAATGGCGAACCGGCCTCGATGATCGTGATCGTACCCGATACGAACGAGTATATTTATAACCTGCATGGTAAGCTCCACCTTTTGGGCAAGCTTAAGTTTTTGTACAATAAATATACGCGCAAAAATAAACGTATGCGTGCGGTCATTATGGGCACCAAAGCCAAGTTTCAAAAGCACGGACTTGAATCGGCCATGTTCATAAAACTGAAAGAATACGTATTGCCACTGGATCAATACAAAGAGCTGGAACTTTCGTGGGTAGGCGACTTTAATACCAAAATGCTTGCATTGCACGAAGCCACCGGCGCTACCTTCTCTAAAAAGCATATCACTTACCGTTATATTTTTTAAAGGGTTATGATCACTTATCAACCGGAAAACGATTTGTCTGCCGAAGATTTTACCGCAGTATTACGCTCCTCTACGCTTGCGGAAAGAAGACCTGCAAATGAACCTGAACGTATTAAAGCAATGCTGGCAAACGCGAACCTCATTATAACGGCAAGGGATAATGGAAAAATCGTAGGAGTATCCAGGGCTCTGACCGATTTTGCGTTTTGTACTTATTTGTCAGACCTGGCGGTGGACCAGGCGTACCAGAAATCCGGAATAGGGAAGGAACTGATCCGCCAGACATATCTTGCCGCACCCCAGGCAAAGCTCATACTGTTATCTGCCCCTGCCGCGGTAAATTATTATCCCCGTATAGGTATGAAACGCCACGAACATTGTTTTTATATAGATAGTGAGCAGGAGATTTTAGATTTCTGATTTGAGATTCGAAATTTGATATTCAATTTGCAACCTGAAACTTGCAACCCGCAACCCGCAACAGCCATCAAATCTCAAATCTCAAATTTCAAATAACACTGGAACTCCAATGCCCGCCAATGGGCAATATAGTGTAAGGTTGACCGATAGCTTCCGCTTCTTTTGAAAAATTGGCCGGGTTGGCGGTATTAAAAGTAAACATATCGTAGTGACAGGGAATAACGTGCTTTATGCCGGCGGCTTTTGCCAGTTCAGCGGCTTCTTTGGCATTAAGGTTACCGGCAACACCCCGGGCGGGATCATTGCCGTTAACAGGTAACAACGCCAGGTCTATTTTAAAATCCTTGAGCGTATTTTCCAAACCAGCATACCAGAGCGTATCACCGCTGTGGTAAATGGTCCATTTACCAAATTGAATGATATAGCCCATATACAGGCATTCTCCTTTTTCGTTTTTGTCGAGCGAATTGTGCGCGGCTGCCAACCCATGGAACGTAAAGCCTTCCTTGCTGAATTGGTTTCCTTCGTTGAGCCCGGTAGGAAAAGTTTCATCGCATTGAACGCGATTGGCAACAAAAGCCCTGTTCGCCTCCGGAATAATAAAATGGATGCCGGGGTTATTTCGTATAACAGGTATCAATGTTTCAGCATCCAGGTGATCTGTATGGTTATGGCTGGAACTAACAATGGAAATGTTTTTCAGCAATCCGGGTTCCATTGCCTTTTCGCTCATGCGTATATGCGGTTTTTTTGTGTCAGCATATTTTCGGGTGAGTGAATCGGAGAGGTACGGATCTATCAAAATCCTCTTTCCCTGCCATAGCAGCAAATAACCACTTTGTCCCAGCCACCAGATGTGAAAGTGATCGTTGTCGTTTTCAAACGATTGTGCCTGTTCAAGCAATATCTCATTTTTCGCAACAGCAGGAATTAATGACATATACTCCTTTTAAAATTTGACTGACGACTTTATATGACATTTAGGCCTTATACCCTACCCCTTACCGCTATATTTGCTTCCTTGCTATTTTCGCCCCCTTCACCATATTGATGAGCTTTTGACGGGAAGCCCAGCGGGCGGTCTGACTAAGTCCGCAGTCGGGCGCAACAGATAATTTCTCGGCCGGTATATACTCAAGGCATTTTTTTATCCGGGCAACAACATCTTCCGGCGTTTCTATATAATAATTCTTTACGTCAATAATACCCACTGCTACATTCATTCTTTTGGCAAAGGCTTCAAGCAGCTCCACTTCCGCGAATTCCCGGTTAGCCATTTCAATATGCACTTCATTCACTTTCAGGTCAAGAAAATCGGGGATCATGGGTTGTATACTCCTGTAGCCTACCGGGCGTCCCTTAAAGTTTCCAAAGCATAAATGGGTGGAGAGATAGCATTTGCCAGCAACCGGTTCTACAGTTCTGTTGAAAATTTCAGCAAATTTCTTTGTATTTTCTTTATAGGCGTAACAGCTCATAGAGGGTTCGTCTACGGTGATCTCCCGGCATCCTGCTGCCACCAGCGCTTCCAGCTCTTGCTGTACAAAAGGAAGTATGGCTTCGGTAATGGCAAACCTGTCTTTGTACTGCGCATTAGGAAGCAGCCTGCCGCTTAGTGTATACGGTCCCGGTACGCTTGCTTTCAGTACAGGGCCTTCGGGGGCTAATCTTTTTAAGCGCTGGTATTCTTTAACAGCGCCCAGGCCGTTAGGGGCGGTGAGTGTTTCTGTAATATTGTGCTTGCCCCGCTGATCGTGGGCGGGAGGACCGAATTTCCTGGTTTCGCTTTCGTTGGGAGATATACCTTTAATATACCCGTAAAAGGAAAGATTGAAATCAAGCCTGGTTTGTTCACCATCGGTTATTACATCCAGTCCCGCAGAAACCTGGTCGTGTATAGCGGCGATCACCGCGTCTTCGATCATTTCTTCTATATCGGCAGGGCCGAATTTCCCGAGATTCTGAGAAGCGAATTCCAGCCAGCCCGGAAAAGGATAACTGCCGATAACCGTGGTGCGTATGGGGGTATGCATATTGTTGTATTATAGTTTTAAATGGGTTTAATTACCTACATTTTTGTATAAGTTTGCCAGGCGATGGGCGTGTTCATCATAAGCGCTTTCAAACAGCTCTTTCGCTTTTTCGTTGCCCACAATGCAGCCGGCGGTTAATACTTTAGGTGGTTGTCCTGCGGCAGTTAATAACCGGGCAACTTCGGCCTTAATGCTGTTTACCAGCAATACGCCTCCTACTGTTGATCCGGGGGCAACGGGAGTTTCCAGTCCGGGGATGTACACCATAGCATCGCCTACGGGAGCGCCGGTATCAAGCACCAGGTCGGCAAAGTCGTTCAGCTTTTTACCGTCTTTTCTTTTGCTTGTGGAAGCGGCGGCATGCTTTTCTGTAATAATGGCTACTACTTTTACTTTTTTGCGTTGAAAAAGTTCAGCTATTTCAATGGGTACTATATTACATCCGCTGGAAGATATAATTAAAGCGCAGTCCGATTCCTGTATATCGAAGTTGCGTAAGATCCTTTCGGCAAGCCCTTCCACATTTTCCAGGAACATCGCCTGACGCTGACCGTTAGCGCCTACTACCAGGTTGTGGAAGGTGAGCGACAGCTCTACTATGGGGTTAAAGCCGGGAAATGAGCCATAGCGTGGCCACATTTCTTCTACCATAATGCGGCTGTGTCCTGACCCAAATACATGTACCATCCTGCCTTTTAAAATACTATCGGCAAACCATGCGGCCGCCTGCTGAATCAGCTCCTGCTGTTTTTCGGCCTGCTCAACAATTTTTTTTGTGTGTTGAAGATAATCCCATATCACGTTCATAACTAATAATTAATGATTAACTGGTTTTAGTTTTATGCAATGCAAAGGCCGCGGCTCCCGCGGCTCCCGAATATTCATTAAAGGTCGCCTGTAGCACAGGGGTTCTTACATCCGCATGATACCATTCAAAAACATCCATAAAAGATCTTAACGGGCCAAACAGGTCTTCTCCCGCTTCTGCTATACCGCCGCCCAATATTATAATTTGGGGCGAAATGATATTGATAAAAGCACTTAACGCTACCGACAATCGCTTAACGGAATGCAGCCAGGTATACACTGCAAAAACATCTCCTTTCTTATAGTCCTGCACCAGGTGGTAAGTAGAGGAATACCGTCCTAAAGAGCGACGTTCAATACTACAGTTGCCTATTATTTCTTCAAGGCTGGCCGGCATATTGGTAACATCAAAAAAATCGGCGTCGGCATTAAGCGTTATATGCCCCAGGTGACCCGCCCTGTTCAATAAGCCCTGGTGTAATACTCCATTGATCATCACCCCGCCACCCACGCCCGTGCCCAGGGTAAGCATTACAACATCTTTATAACCCTTGCCCGCGCCGAATGTAGCTTCGCACATTAACGCCGAATGCGCGTCGTTTAATACCCAGGCAGGAGTTTGTAAAAAATCACTCCATATAAAGTGTTCAAGTCCTGCCAGCCTGCCCGGCATCAATACAATCCGGTCGTTGTTATCGCCTGCTAAACCCGGAGCGGATAACCCAACAGGTATGTCCGTATTTTTTTCTTCTGCCCGGAGATCCTGCACCATGTTCCTGATGGCAGATTTCCAGTGCTTTTCATCTTTTTCGTTCGTTTCCGTTTGCAGGGTTTTTACTACTCCGCCTTCTCCGGTCATTAATATTCCCTTAATATTAGTTCCGCCCAGGTCTATGCCAATTGCTTTCATACCGCTGGTTTAAAAATTTGCAATTTGTCCGTCGCTTACTCCCCATCCTCCATCTACATATACTATTTGCGCCGTGGTAAATTTTGAATGATCCGACATGAAATAACACGCCAGCCCGTTCAGGTCGTTTGCGTTTCCTATTCTGCCACCGTCGAGCGGCTGTTTGGTTTTTACAAACGACATGATAGCTTCGTTGGTGGCAGCCCGTTGCGCCATCGGCGTTTCTACAAGCGCCGGCGCTATAGCGTTAACGCGTATATTATTTTTTGCATAATATGCGGCAACCGACCTGGTAAAACCCGCTACGGCAGCTTTGCAGGCCGCATACGCGTGCGTGGCAAAATAGGCGGATGAAGGAGAAACACCGAGTACCGAGCTCATGTTGAGCAGGGTTCCGGGCTTTTCATGCTCAAGCCACCACTTTACTGCTGCCTGGTTAGAAAGCATAAGGGAAGTGAGGTTGAGCTCAAATGTTTTATTCCATCCGTTCAATGTCAGCTCATGTAAAGGACCGTCACCCATTTTCCTGCCGCTTCCACCGGCAACATGGTATAGTCCGTCAAAGCTGCCAAAGGTTTGGGCGCATGTTTTAATGGCTTTAACGGCCGTTAGCGGCTCTGTGGCATCTGCGCAAATTGTAACCCCCTGGTTGTTGAACCGGCCGGCTGCTTCCCGGCAACCGGCTTCATCAAGGCCTACCGCTACAACATTAGCGCCTTCTTCAATAAATGATAAGGCAGCGGCTAATCCCATTCCGGAAGTTCCGCCAATCACTACAATGCTTTTTTGATGCAACCAACCGTGTTTCATAAACAATAATTACACAGGAAAATAAGCTAAAACAAGGAAAAACCTTGATACGGGAAAAATTTAATCGTAAGAATGCCGTTTTGCCTGTTTAAGCTGCGCAATGATAATAAACCTTTGCGGTATAGAAAAAATCTGTATAAACGCTTATTTTTGAGCGCTTTTTCATTTTTAGTTCATAATAAATAAGCATCACACCCAACCCGTAATAATGAATACGCTTTTTTTTGTTGCAAACCTTGCAGGCAAATTCATGAAATCAAAAAAACTCAATATTGGCTATATCTGTTTGATATTTCTTGTTGTTGTGGCCTGCAACAACACCCCGCATGAACCCAAACCGGTGGAAATTGTGAAAGAGCCGGAAAACCTCAATAAAAAAACATATGAAAATATAAAGGCTGTTTTGCAGTTTGCCCATGAAAATAAAGGTGAGCTGAACGACAGCGTGCGCTTTGGTATGATAGAGACCGTGCAAAAATGGTACGATACGAAAGATTCATTAAGAACCTGGAGTGATCAGAAGCAATGGAATGCCCTGGCGGATTCATTGTATGATTTCATTAAGAACTGTGAGCTGTACGGGTTGTTTCCTATGGATTATCATTTTTCATCGCTCCGGCATATTCACCAGGCATTAAAAACCGATTCCGCCTCTATGATGGATGCCGCAATGTGGGCGCGGGCAGACGTAATGTTTACAGATGCATTCGTGCAGATTGCAAAACATTTAAAGCTGGGCCGGCTGGAAAAAGACAGCATTACTTTGAGAAAAGATACTACTTTGCCTGATTCATTGTATGTTGCACTGCTGCAAAACGTTCATCAGCAAAAAGTACTCACGCCTTTACTTGAAGACCTGGAACCCCAACTGCAACCTTACCGGGAATTACGGCATGCCATCAAACCGTTCCTTGATTCGATGGATAGAAAGGTTTATACTTACATTACCTACCCGCTGGAGATACCGGAGGATTCTGCTTTGTTTTTAAAACAATTACAAGCCCGCTTGTATGAAGGAGGATATATAGCGTTCAACGACAGGAGCGCGGATACTGCCGAACTGGCTGAAGCGGTGCGTACCTACCAGGAAGATAAAAAGCTGAAGGTGGATGGAAAAGCGGGACCCATGGTAGTGGGTTCTTTAAATGATAACGACCGGGAACGATTTACCAGGATAGCAATTAACCTTGACCGTTATAAGCTGATGACGGATACATTACCCCGCAGGTATGTGTGGGTGAATATTCCTTCTTTTAAATTACGCTTATGGGATGCCGATACATTGAAGTTTGAATCGAAAGTGGTGGTTGGCCAACCTGCAACCCGTACGCCGGTGCTAACCAGCGAAATGACGAACTTTATTATTTTTCCTCAATGGACCGTGCCCTACAGTATTATTTTTAAAGAAATGCTGCCTAAGATCCAGAAAAATGTAGGTTACCTTGACAAGCAAAACCTGATGGTGGTAGATAAAAATGACAGTATTATAGACCCTGCTACCATTAACTGGTTCAAGCTGAATAAAAACAATTTTCCTTATTTGCTCAAGCAGCGCGAAGGCGATGACAATTCCTTAGGGGTTATTAAATTCAACTTCCGTAACAAATACAGCGTATACCTGCACGATACCAATGCCCGGGGACTTTTTGCCCGTTCCAGCAGGGCTTTGAGCCACGGCTGTGTAAGGGTGCAGCAATGGGAAAAGCTGTACAAATACCTGGTAAAAAACGACTCTGTTCGTTATAAACCCGATACGCTGGCGGCATGGATGAAGAGAAAAGAGAAACACACGGTTAACTTTTCTGCTAAAATTCCCGTATTTATACGGTATTTTTCTGCGGAAGCGAACGAAGGAAAAATTATTTTCTACGAAGATATTTATGCGGATGACAAACTGGCGCGAAATAAATACTTTGTAAAGAACTAGGGTTCCACGATTTCGGGCAGGATTATTGAACCATTGTTCAGTATTGTTTTTTTTATATAATACTTTGGCAATGTGTACGTTTAGCACGGGTACAGCTATTTTTTGAAAATCAACTGCACTAACATGAGGTTGAATCTTGTCCTGACTATATGTTTACATTTATTTTTTCAGGTTGCTTCGGCCCAGCAGGTAACAAAAGCCGCCGGGAAGGAGAAAAAAGTCCATTATGGCATTGCCAGTTATTATGGAGCGAAGTTCCATGGCAGGCCGATGGCCAATGGCGAAAGGTTTGATGAGCGCAAACTAACGGCAGCTCATAATAAACTTCCTTTAGGAACCTGGGTGAGGGTACGCAACCTTCACAACAAAAAATCCGTCATAGTTCAGATTACCGACAGAATGCACCCTAAAAACAAACGTTTGATTGATTTGTCGAAAGAGGCTGCAAGGCAATTGGGCTTTTTAAAGAAAGGACTGACAAAAGTGAGTGTTGAAGTAGTGGAAAAGCCGGTAGCGCAGGCACTTAAATAGGAGAACTGAGATAAATATTTGAACTTTAATAAGCAACCATATAATTTTGCACATCCTTTTAATTAACCAACAATTCAATTTATGAGAAGGCCCATTATGCTTTTTGCCGCACTGTGTTTATTCACTGTTGCGTTCTCTCAGGAAAATGCGATAAAAAATCCTTATAAGAAAAAACCGGCATTTGGTTTCGCATTTACTTTTCACGATTTTCAAACTGCCCAGGATTTAAAAAATACATCTTTAAGCCAGGTGTTAAAAGACAAACAGTGGTACAAAACAGGGCGTATGAGCCCCGGGCTGGCATTGTCGTATTTCCAGGGGTTAACAGATCATCTGGATTTCATGGCGCGCCTGGGTGGCACTTTTGTTGATTATCCGGTGCCCGATAAGCCACAGGGTGGTAATGATAAACTGCTGGCCGAACTGGATGCCAATATCAACGCTAAGCTTTTAAGTGATAAATATTGGGTATCTCCTTACCTCACTGCAGGGGTAGGCGGTTCCCAGTGGAATGGCTACTGGGGCGCTTATGTGCCTTTGGGCGTTGGTATTCAGCTAAACCTGCTTGACCAGGCTTACATTAACCTGAACGCGCAATACAGGGTAGCTGTTACTTCCGGTACTACTGCCAATCATCTTTTTTACAGCTTTGGCGTAGCCGGTTCTTTGTTTGAGAAAAAAGAGCCTAAAGTAATCCCTCCTCCTCCTCCTCCGGCTGATACCGATAATGACGGAATCGTTGATTCTATTGACGCCTGTCCTACAGTTGCAGGATTGGCACAGTTTAACGGTTGCCCCGATACAGATGGCGACGGTATACCTGATAAGGATGATAAATGTCCTGATGTAAAGGGATTGGCCAAGTACAATGGCTGTCCTATACCTGATACGGATGGTGATGGTATTAATGATGAGGAAGATAAATGTCCTAATGAAGCAGGTGTTGCTAAATACAACGGCTGCCCCATACCGGATACAGATGGTGATGGGGTGAATGATGAAGAAGATAAATGTCCTGCGTTGGCCGGTCCCGCAAGCAACCAGGGTTGTCCGGAAATTAAGGAAGAAGTGAAGAAGAGAATAGATGTGGCAGCGAAAAACGTATTCTTTGCTACAGGCAGCTCAAAACTGCTGGCAAAATCGAACAAATCGCTGGATGAGGTTGCCAAGATATTGAACGAAGATCCTAACCTTAAACTGGATATCGAAGGTCATACCGATAATACCGGTAAACCCGATAAAAACCAGGTACTCAGTGAAGCAAGAGCTAAAGCGGTGCTTGACTACCTGACAACCAAAGGCGGTATAGATCCCGACAGGCTTGTATCCGCCGGTTTTGGACAGGATCAGCCCATAGCTGATAATAAAACCGCGGCAGGACGTGCACAAAACCGCCGTGTTGACCTGAAACTGCATTATAATTAACAGCAAAGCAAACTTCAGATAATTAAAAGCCCCGGTATCTTTTACCGGGGTTTTTTAATGTGCTTTTATGCGGATAAGAAAATCTCATAGACCACTGCCTGATCCTGTATTTTACGGAACGTTTTAAGTGTTATTCATATATTTCCGGTATATCAATCAGTGTTTGGAGAAACATGAGGCGCGAGCCTTTTACGTTGGGGTGATGATAATAATGGCCCCAGTTATTAATGGCGGTATAGTCTTCATGCCACATCGTGGTTTTATCTACTTCTTTACCCTCCCGGTTAACAGAAGTGGGTATATCGAACCTGCACCCGTTGATACCATATTTTTTTCTTATTTTTTCTATCAGCGGGTTTACCTCCAGTTGGGAAGCATGCTCATTAGCGGGGATATTATTTAAAACAGGAATGGAGCCATTGGCCAGGATATATTCTACCAGCTCGCTTATATTATGCTCGGTATTGCCCCCGTTGGTGCCAATGGTAACCATTACGTACTTTGCTTTTACATATGGCAGCTCATTTTTAATGCGCTCCAGCACTTCTTTGATGGTGCATCCGCTACGGCCGCTCGACATTGCCCTGCCTTTTACATGCTGCATTATTAGCTGGGTCCACGACAATGGAAAATCTTTTGCGGGAAAATAGCCCTCCGGTTGGGTTTGTGAATCGCCGTATATGAGTAAGGTAAGATCACACTCCATTGCCTGTACGCATATTTGTTTTATAGTTAAAGAGGCGCCTTCTAATAATCCAAAGCAATAATAATCCCACTGGTGTACGATGCCGCTTTCACTGCCGGTAGCCCCTTCACCAACGCCTCCGGCGCCATTTCCGTTAATTGTTAATTCCTGGTCCTCGCCTGTAGAAAGATCGGTAAGGATTACTGTGGACTGCTGGTAAACGCGCCGGATCTCTACCAGGTATTCGCTGGCAGGATCTATTTTTACGTGCTTCCATACGGCAGGGTTCGTTTCTACAGAAAGCGTTTGCCCGGGAACATCTACTATAGCTTTAAAATCTCCTGTGCTGCTTTTGAAAACAGCTTTCGTGTTACTGGCAAAACGAACATGATAACGAACCAGCCGCTCTCCCAATGAATAATATTTATTCAGTTGAACCGTATTTGTATTCCCGGTAACTACCAGCCCCTCTGCCGTAAAGCGGCATGCAACATTGTTCAATAGCAGCTCCGGGTACTTATCCCTGTCGTTCAGGCTTTTTCTGTATAAGATAGTAGTTGCATTGGGGTTAGCAGGTGGAAGCTTTTGAGCGTAAAGTATTGTACCTACCAGGTTGAACCCGAGAAATAAAATAATTCCTTTCATTGCTGACGTAAAATTTTGATTAAAGGTAGGAAGCGGAATGGAAAAGATAAATGTTATGCGGTTGATAATCTGGCCGGACATTTTCCGCTCCTTTATAAGCTGGTTAACCGGTTTTCTTTTCTTAATTCGCGGATGATACCTTCCCTGATGATAGAAAAATCAACAACAGTTTGTAAATAGTGCGCTTTTAAAAGTGCAAAATGAACGATGTTTGTAATGGAGCCTCCGCTTAATTCCGTTTTGGTAATTTCTTCCCATTCCTCAGCAGAGAGCGGGGCAATAGCGCCGGGCAATTCCGAAAGCAGCTTTTTCCATATGTTGCCGCGCTGGTGCTTATCGGGCATAGGAAACTCTGCCAGTATCTGGAACCGCCGCAGGAATGCCGGATCAATATTCTCCTTCATGTTGGTAGATATAATGATAATACCCGGGTAATCCTCAATCCGCTGTAGCAGGTACGCTACCTCCTGGTTGGCATAACGGTCATTTGAAGAGTTTACAGATGTTCTTTTGCCAAACAACGCATCGCCTTCGTCGAAGAACAATACCCAGCTTTTATGTTCCGCCGCCTCGAATATCTTAGACAGGTTCTTCTCCGTTTCGCCAATGTATTTTGAAACGATCTGCGACAGATCAATGCGATAGATGGGCCTGCCTAACTCCTGTGCAACGATCGTTGCCGTTTGGGTCTTGCCCGTACCGCTCTTGCCGAAGAAGATCACCTTCAGTCCCTGCTTCAGCCGCTTTGAAAATGGCAGGTTGCTAGCGGCATGTTCCCGGAAGTATTGCCAGTGCCTGATCTCCTCGATGCTGCGTTTAACCGGCGCTGTGAGCACCAGGTCGTTCAGCGTGAGTGATGTGGAGATAAACCCGCCCAGGCTCAGGTTGCTGAAGCGTTGCTCGTATACCAGCGAATGCTCCTGGTACCGCTTTCTGAAATAGCTGCTGAATGCCAGGCGGCCGGACAGGAAAGGCTCTCCGGGTAAAGCAGCTTCGATATTGAGCAGTGCCGAAGGATGCGACAAATATTGGGGGATGCTTTGAATGAATTGAATACGCCTCTCCGTATCATTGCCGCAGCAGCAGTACATCCAGGTTTCACCGGTAGGCAGGATGCCGCGATGCTGTGCGCCGCGGACGCCACCGGCCAGTGGAAAATCGCCCTCTGAACCAAACTCCTGTTTGATCATGTTATCTAAAAGGTCGGATTGTATGATGGGAATAAGGCACAAACTGATACCTATCCGCTCATATTCGTCTGCCTCGGCATACAGCGCCGGAAATGCTGTATGCATCTTATCCTGGAATTCCTGTAATATGGATGGTATATTCATTGGTGGTTAAAAGAAGTCGTCATGGTTAATGGATAATGTATCGGCTTTTAAACGTGTTTTCGTCCAATTTTTTCGGTTATTTACAGCAGCTTGCGGGGAATTTTCGGGCCCTGTAAATATCAATTGGTCCAATATAAATTTTATATTGGTTGGAATCTTTGTATCCGCAGGTAGTTTCTCCTTCAACAAAGATTTTCCGTTTTTCATTGTATCGGCAGGATCTCCATACACCATCGTTACGTCCAATGCAATTACATTATTCTCATGAACCAGCTTTTTGGCATCTGTTTCAAAGGCTGTCAGCATCGCTGAATTAGCCTTTTTGGGAATAGGTGCAAGATTTTTGAGCTCGGCGCCGGTGCCAAAGAGTTCATGATTGATGAGGTGACCACGCACAAGTTTATGCTTGCCCTTCTCTTTCTCGACAATGTTAATAATATTTTGCGAAAGCGGCGAGTTGTCGCCCTCTGGCTTACTGCCGGCTTCGTCCGAATCCAGTGATATAAAGATCGCTTTTGCATGTTGACCATCGGCCACACCATCGCGGTAAGCTATTTTTGTTTTAGGAATAAACTTCTTTTTGTTCTGCAGGGGCAAAACACGAAGGATAGCGGCAATTTCTTTGAGATAGCCTCTCAGCTTTTCCCCTTCTGCCGGATTAAAACCTTTGTCAGCACCCGTATATTTTCCGCTGCTAAGCTTTACTGTTTCGCCGATAAGGTCTACTATCTTCTTGTGCAGGCTAAATGCTTTTGTAATGGATGCTGCATGTTTTTTTCTTTCATCGGTGTTGCTGATACCGTTGATCTCATTCCTCACTTCAATGAGGTAGTTGCCCATTGTTTTGCTTACACTTTCCCTGTACAAATCTGTTCCTTTGAAACGCAGGGTATGAGTTTCACCGCTTTCATCGGTGTACTTATCGAAGAGGTTACCTAAAAATCCTTTTAGCTTGCCGAGAGTAGCCGATGCTTTTTGTTTCACTGCGTCTTTCTTATCTTCCACCCACTGTTTACCTTTCTTTATTTTTTCATCTACCTTATCGAGGAATTTAAAGATACCCAGCTTCGTCATCACCTGCTTCAGCTTTTCCATCATCTTCGTAATAGCCTTGTTGATCGGGTCTTTGATCTTTTTTTGAATGATGTCATTGATCTTTTTACCGATCTTGCCCAGCCCCAGTATAGCCGCCAGGAAGGTGATGGCCAACCCCAGGAATTTCGCAAGCACTTTCTCTACCATGCCCGATACTTTAGACACATTACCCGCCAGTATCTCGCCAAACGTATCAATGATGCCCGTAATGATGCTCACGATCTGCCTGGCTTTGGCAAACAAGGTACGCAGGAAGTCAATCAGCGATTTTACTGCCGAAATGAAACCGGCGCCCGGTATCAGCATCGACACTACTTTCACTACGGCTGTTTCCACAATGGTTGTTACGATGAACGATTTGGCCTCCTCCATCAGCCTTTCCTTCAGGTCGTTGAACTGTTCCCTGATGAACTCCCACAATCCCGCGAGGCCGTCTTTTTTAACGATGGTGAATACCTGCAATATCTTATCCCCGGCCTTTACACCCAGGTCTGCCCCCTTTTCCAGCATTGTTACATATTTTTCCCCGATCACCTTCCTGGCGATCTCTTTCATGTTTTGAATACTGATCCCCAATATCTGTAGTATGATGCTCAGGATGCCTTTGAAGTCGAACTTGTCCGGCAGCACGATACCGGCATCCCCCATCTGCCCGGTGATCCATTCCAGCGCCCCTTGCAACAGGTGTTTACCAATATTTTTTACGAAATTGTTGAAGCCTTCCGAAGCGCCTTTACACAGGTTGCTGAAGAACCTGAGCGGCGCCTTGATAATGCGCCTGCCGTATTCCGCGGCCCGCTCCAACGCCTTTTTCAGATCGGCCAGCAATTGCAATATTTCTTTGATGGCGTCTACGATCGCATCCAGCGCTTTCTCCAGCCAGCTTTTGCGCGAATCCATGATCTTTTTGAATTCTTCTTCCAGCGCCATCACGCCATCCGCATATTTCTTCGCGATGCTGTTGGTGAGCGCCTGCTGCTTTTCATTCACGCTATCCTGCAACGCATTGAACTTTTCCATCACCGCGTTCGCGCTCTCAATGCCGATGTCTTTCAAATCGGCGGGCAACCCGTCTACATATACTTTCACTGCTTTTCTCGCTGCCTGTATTTCGTCAATGATCGCGTTGAGCGTATCGGCGATCTTTGTCGTCAGCGGATCCAATGCCTTCGATAATTCCTCTTCGTATTTAGCCTGTTCGGCATCGAACACCTTTTTTACCCGCCTCTTATACTCACCGGAGGAAAAGGTTTTGGAGAACCATTCCCAGCTAAACTCCTCGTCGAGCGCGTTGTTCACACTCACCTTAAAATTTTCGTTGGCTTTTACCATCACCGCATCAAATGCTTCGTTCACGCTTTTGTCCAATGCTTCCAGCTTGTCGTTTACCGATTTTTCGGCACTGGCATATATATTACCGATCTTTTCCGAAACTTCCCCCCGCTTTTTCTCATCCGCTGTTTGCGTAGCATCTTTTACCGCATTTACTTTGTCAAATTCACTTCCGCGCACCGCATGCATCATCGCCACCCTGCTGTCAATGCCTTCTTTAGCGATTTGCCTGTCCTTATCCAGCTTACCCGTTTCTATGGCCCGGTAATCGGTTTTAATAGCAGCGGCCTGCTGCTGACTGCCCCTTTTCTCGCCCAGGGCGCCGGTGAACTTATCTTCGTTCGATTCTTCCAGTTGCTGCTCGTCCACATCGTTCTCGGTCATCTGCGTATCTATCTTTCCCGATTCTTTTTCCAGGGTGATGCGTTCATCGGCAACGGGCTTGGCTACCGCCTTTTCAGTACCTGGAATGTGTTTGACCGGGCCTGCATTTTCTATGATCTTCTCTGCACTATCCCTTTTCGGTTCGGCGTCAATGTCAGGAGGTTGACTATTGGCTTCCTGTACGTCGCCCACCGATTCTTTTTTCTTGCCGGCAATATCTTCCCCGCTTTTTTCCTTTACCTTTTTTACATCGTCGTTCCCGATCATTGGTTTTTCCCCTTCCGGTGTGGCAGCTTTCCTTTCTTCCAGTACTTTATGCACTTCCTTCAGGATATTATCCTTCAGGTCCTTTGCCCTGAATGGCGGGATCTTAATATCCTCAAAGCTTTCTATTTTTTTTGCCTGGGCGCCGCTCAGCCGCTCATTGGGAGGAGATACAGCACTTGCCTGCGCTTCTTCTGCCTTTTGTTTGGCAGGATCATGTGCTTTTTCATTCTTTGCGTTCCTGTCCAGCGATCCCTGTATTTCAGCGAACTCCGTATCCTCCTTCATGATCTGTTCAGGACTGACAGGAGGCTTTTCCTCTTCAGATTTCTTTTCGCCTTCCGCCGGCTCATCTTTGGGAAGGTGGAGCTGCACGGTATCCGGCGAAGTGTTGTATTGATGCACATCAGTGTTGGCTGGTGCGATACCCGGAGTTGCAGACGGGATGGATGCGCGCTCATCGCTTTGCCTCTTCAGCCGCTCGCCTGGTTTGAAATCTTTTTCTTCTGTTACCTCAACAGCTTTGAATAAGGGATTAACATAGCAATCGCAACGGCTATCGAGGTCGGTGTTGGCCTGCATTTGCCCGCCGGTATGATTGGAGTTTGCTGTACTACCATTGATACTAACTGCCTGCAAGCCTGGCAGCTCTCTGGTTTCATTCTCTTTACCTGGATCAGTATTTACAACGGGAGTGGAGTGCTCATACCCATTCCCGAACGTTGTATTGACAGGGTGTGACGGGTATTCTCTATTTTCATATTGACCGACCGAAGTAAAGTTGGGGCTGCCCGCTTTCCACGGGGGAAGATGTATACCACTTTTGTGCAGCTCCCAAAACACAAAAATACCGCACCAGGCGGGAAGCAGGTCTGTATTGGAATCCTTCCCCTGTTCTCCTGCGGTGATCCTGCCTGCCTGCTCCAATGCTTTTTCCCCGTGTGGAGTACGATCTCCCGGTTCGGTCATTGGTTTCAGTTGAACAATAGCAGGTTTGCTCAAAGCGTGCCCGGCCAATTCGGCTGCTTTGTCTTCTTCTTTGTTGATGCGCCTGTCGCTTTTTATAAAAGGCTCTCTTTTGCCCTGCTGCATAAAAGGGCGCTTCGTTTTGTTCCGGGACTGTATGGCGGCAGTTGTTTTCATCGGTCAGTACCATTCCGTGATTAAATGGCAACGCATCCAGGGCAACCGGTAATTCCGGAATCCCCAGGGGATGCTGTTCAGTAAAATATCAACGCCTGATTCTTCCACCTGTAAAGTGCAGGAATCTTCCTGCAGGAGCAGTTTACCATTGCGCTGCAGGAAGGTTTCCCGTAAACCATCAATGGAAGTGTGCTGCAATGTCTTCCAATGGCCGATCACCGCCTGCAGCAGCTCACTACCACCGGTTTGTATGGCGGCAGGTAAAACATCATCCCATTCCACGCTATCCGAAAGCTCCATGCCGCAAAGCAGCTTGGGAAGTGCCAGCAATTCCTCCTGCGGAAATGCTTCTTTTCCTGTTGCCAGCCAGTGCAGGGACTGTACCGCATTCATGCGCGCCATGTCATTGATAAAGGTATCGCCCTGTACCAGCCCGGTATTTTCGAAGAACCGCTTAATATAAGGAAACAACAATACCAGCCCCGCATTGGAGCAGGCTATATATTTTCCTGCTGCTTTTCGCGCCGGAACTATATCTTCTTCCATGCTTCGCCCTGTTCCACGGCTCAGTAATTGCTTCAACGCCTCCGCTTTCAGAGGGCGCCCTGCGGCGCGGTTCACTGCTGCCAGCTTCGACAATAGCCTGAAGACAGCCTCCGGCGCCTCATTGATCGTTTTCATGAGCACGGTGTATAACTTTATTGCCTGTTCCTTGTGTATATCCAGCAAAATTTCGAGTATAATGGTAACCAGTGCAGCCTTGTGTTGCACCAACAATCTTTGCCACATGATTAACGAAAACGCTTGCTCCGCTTCCTTCAGCAACAACGGTGGCAGCATATCGGTATGCTGCAATAAGTGATCTTCTATGTCCTGCCTGCTGCTCAGCAACGATTTCGTTTCCAGGCAACCATTCGATAAATAGAACAGCCATTGCCGCAGGATCAGCGCAAAGCTGTCAGCGGAAGCTGAACGCACCTGTATAGCTTTCGCCAGCATTTGCTGCCAGGCAGTATCGGTCAGGTTCCAGGGAAGATCATTGAGCGCTATGGTCACTTTTTCGATATACACTACCTCGTCGCTGTTATCCAGGCTTTCGAGATGGCGGTTCAGCAGATCAGGTAACCGGTGCCTGGCCCAGTGTTTGGCAGAAGCCTGGCGCTTACCGGCTTCCCCGTAACTGGCTGCCGGCAACACCAGGCTTATTGTATGGACGGTAGCTACACTCAAAGTTTTAATATTTCACTCACTATATCGAAATCTTTTCTATCAATTACCATACAGTAAAAAGTGAGCGTTCCTTCTTGTAACACACCGGCAATCGGCCGGAGTTTCGGCAGATTTGATACCAGGCTTTTCTTTTGAGTTGCTGTGATCTTTCCCGTAAAGGAGAATACCATATCATCGGTTACCCGCTCCCGTGCAGTCGTAAATATATAATCAATCAGTAACGTGGTAGACTGTACCTCCCCGAAGCTGCCGATCCCTATCGGCCTTACTTTCGGGAATTCTTTTGAAATATCGAAATCGCCGGAGCTGCTGATGTCACCCTTACCAATGTTCGATTGCAGATCCATCGGAATGCCGGTACCATTGATGCTTACCGACCTGTACTTATCAATATTCGTATCGGGGTACATGATGCCGGTATAGTTGGGCAGCTTTTTTTCTTTTTCCCTGGCAGTACTATCTACGAATATTTTATTCGCATCAGGACCGGGTGTTATGTTCTGCTGTATCGTTTTTTGATTATACACGACCAATACGCTGGCTGTTTGGGTGATATCTTTCTGTTGTTTTGTTATGAAAAGCCCTTCTGCCCGTTTGCTGATGTCGAGGTCCATTTCGGGCTCAATCACCTTAATGCTGCTCAACAGGGAAGGAATGTACTTGCCGGGTTCTCCGATCAACTGTATCCTGAAGAAGTCCATTTCTATCAACTGTACCACAACAGCCTGGTCTTTATCAATGGTAGTAATTTCAAATTCCGTATCATCAAAACCGGGATCTTTCTCCAGCACAAACCCGAGCTTCTTTTGAGGTTCTTCCGTGATATTCATTACACCTTTCTTAACAGTAAGCTTCTTATTATTCTCTTTATTAAGTAAGGTAAACTCCCTGCTTATCTTCTGCTGTAGCTGGTTGAAGAAGGTGATGGTGGTGGTGAATTTGGATGCCTGCACGGGCTGCAGCACGATATCCTCTTCCTTAGACTGATTGGTAATTGCCACATCTTTTGAAAAATTTTCATAGCCAACTGCCGAACAAATGATCCTGACTGTACTGTTCTCCGTTACCAGTATCCTGTATCTTCCACCCTGGTCGGTCATTACGGCGGCGCCGTTTATCAACAGGGTGGCGCCCGCTATCAGCTCGCCTGTAGCATTCTTTACCGTACCGCTCAGGGTAATGGTCTTGTTTTCCAGCAATGTAAACTGTATCGGCCGCAAATGCGAGGAAATAATATAAGGCAGGTAAAAGTCGGCCACCACCTGGTTGGCGGCATCGTATATCATCAGGTAAGTGCCCCCTTCCGGTACACCGCAGCCATGGGCTATCCCCGGATGAAGCTTTACAAACTTCTCCAGCAGGTTCTCAACACCCAGCCCGCCATTTCGCTTCCTGTTCTCTGCATCCAGTTGAATGATCTTGATCCAGTCATCGTCATACCTTGTCCGTGCCGTAAACTCCATCATTTCGTTGCGGTTTACCTGGTACAGGATCTCATCGTTCGTGATGTTTGCAGTGTATAACGGGCGCAGGTAATTCATCAATTGATCGCAGGCTGGCAATAGCTCGTCTTCGAGGTTGCCCTGGTATTTTACGATGTCCAGCTCCAGGAAGTTTTCGGCCAGGTACTCTTCGTGCAGCTTAAGGGCGCAATACAACTGCAGGGCATGCAGGAACAGCAGCTTTTGCTGCTCATTTTTCTGCAATCCTTTTACCACTTTCAACAGGTGACTGTAAAAGCTGATATTGGTAGTAGCTTTGTAATGATCGCTTTTTTTGATCATGTCTACCAGGTTGCCCAGCGTATTGAAGAGCAAAACCCCGAAATTGAAACCTGTATCCAGGATGCCTGCGAACGCGGGGTTATACTTCAGGGACGAAACAGCCAGGCTTTCCTGTCTTACCAGCGATTGGGAAACCGGTCTGTTCTCTGCCGTTTTCTTTTCCAACTCCTGGTATTTTGCTTCCGTAGTAAAAGCTTTTGCCTTATAGTTAGTGGTGATATTACTGGCTATTACGGCTTCCGGCAATACCATTTGCAATGGCTGATTGGCGAGCAGTGTAATATTCAGGTTGCCCAGGAAGATCAGATAGCTCCTCTCCAGTTCTTTTTCCAGCACGCTCCTGATGCTGTTGAACTTTCCTGCCTTCAGTTGAAGTCCGTACAGGTAGTTTACGTTCAGGCTGATCTGCTTCAGCACTTCTGCTCTTACTACCTGGTACATGCTCTCCACATCTTCATTGATAGTATAGTTGAACGAATGGCTGAACGGCGCTTTTTCATTCAGTCGCAGCATCAATACTTCAAATGCCATTCCATGCTTCTTACGCAACCGGAATACCGAGTTCAGCGCATTCACTGCCTGCTGTCCATACACTCCCTCGATCCGGAAGAAGGCATGATTGCCCTGCATGGCATAAGGAAGCGTATTATAGGGCAGGCTGGCAGATGGTGCCTGATTATCATTGGTGCTGTCGTACGTGGTATTGTACCTGTTCAGGTTGGTATGAGCCGATTGCACATTCCACAACGGCATCGTCGTTTGCTTCAGGTAATAAGGCATCGTTTGTGCCGATAAGAGATCGTACAGACTGCCCCCCGTTGTAATGCGTATATCCTTTTTGCCGGGCAGTGCCGCGTCGTCGAATGCCGTCACCAGCGCTACGAGCCTTTTAATGCACACGATCACCTTCTTTGCTGTTTCCGCCTGCTGCGTTTGCGTTAGTCGCGACTGGAAGTAATGCCGGTAAATGGAATAACCCGTATAAACAGGCGAATCGAAATCGCTGTTCGTAGCGGATACCAGTCCCAGCAGGATGTGATTGGGGAACGCATCCTCATTGGTAAAGCATTTCGCCTTCAGTTGTTGTGCCTCGGCCTGCAATTCCTGGTAAGCTTTCACAAAGCACCATAAATAATCATACACCACGCCCGACAGCGACGGAGACTGATTATCCGCACCCAGTACAGTAGAGCTTTTAATTTTTTCAACCAGCTTATCTACCAGTACCACGTTGGCCGGCGTCACCGTGCAATAGTTTCGCAGGTTGGTAAGCGCCTGCTCGATCAATGTTTTGTTATTGCTCATTACATCCAGGAAATCCCTGATGCAACGGGTATATTCATCCACCAGTACTTTTTCGCTGAAAGCCGTATCAACCGGTTTATTGGAGAATACCGGCTTCAGGATATTGATATTGGGCAGATGCAGCCAGGGATAAGCCAGTCTGCTCACAACATCTTCTGACTGCACCGTGTTATTGTATTCCTTACCCAGCAGCAACAGGGCATCCTCTTTGCTGATCACCAGCACCTTTGTTTTGAACAGGTATTTCTTGCCCCGTTCCTGGCAGTTATCGTTCTCACAGTCTTTCAGCTCTTTTTGAATGATCTCGGCAAAAAGCATGACCACCTTGTCATTAAGCGTTGCGCCATTAATGGGCGTGGCATCGTTTACGGTATCTTCAAACAGTTCAAGCACCTGTCCTGTAAAACCCGGGAAATATAGGGAGACCTGATCTGCCGAGCCGGCATAATTTTCTGCCTGCGGATCCTGGTCGGGCAGGTAATGGCAGGCCAGCTTTTCATTGGCCTGTTGGGTATAAGGTTTTTGCTTTGTGTAAGTGGTGAACCCACTATTGCCGCCAGCCAGTGAAACAATATGCCCTGCGCTTGTTACGCCAATGCCATGTGTGATCTGCACGGAGTTACTCACCAGTTTCACCTGCAGCCCGCCAATCAGTCCGCAACCGATCAAAAACCTGCGCGACTGCCGTTCCTGTGTATCCAGGTAACAGGCCATCCAGTTCAGCTCATCGGCAGTAAGCACCTGCCGGGACTCGAATTCCGGGAATATATTGATCATATATTATTGTTTTTGGGAGTTCCTAAATATGTCTTGTTGAGAAATACCCTGGTATTGTTTTCTTCCCCTTCATCTTCGCAGCCATGCAGGGTGGCAGGGAAATAATCACTGCGCTGTGCCTTGATTACCTGCACCAGGGCGCCGAGTTTTTTGAGATAGGCGATCAGTTGATCGAAATAGGTATCGCTGTCGCTGTAGAACAGGTTATACTTTGCTGTCCACCATTCACCCACAGCCTTTTCGTAGTTGTCCATGCTTTCTTTATCAATCCAGCATATCCTGAGTAATACACCTGCCGGCGTTTCCTTCCGGATCAGCTTTTCAATGAAGTCGCGGTAATGCACATCATCGTATACGGGTATCCAGGAGGGCAACACAACCGATGCCGTAAACGAATAGGGATCATGCCCGCCGCAGGCCGTACAATCATCATCGGTACAAATACCTAAAAGCGCTATATTAATATTTTCGTTTGCCGCATACAATATGAACTCATCGGTAAGTTTGGGTATTCTCAATAAAATATGTTCCAGCACATGGAAATGCCCGCGCTCAGCCTTGTTATTGTCGTCAATATCTGCAGTTGTCCTTCTGCGGCTGCCATCGTTCTTCAGCAGCTCACAGCCCAGCAGGCGGCTCAGGCGGTTCTCATAACCCGAAAGCGGTGTATTGAAATAGTCCGGATCAGACAGCAGGTTGACCGCTGCACCCCGGTTGGAGCTGATGGAGACATAGTTGGCCAGGAACTGCTGCTTTAGCTCAATAAGATATTGATAGTATTCTGTTTCTGTAATGGCAAGATTGTCGGTAGAAAGGTAGAAGTAATTATCTATCTCCTGCAGGTTTTCGGCAAAGCGCGAAAGCAGGTAGTCCAGGCTTGCATTTCGTTTTTTCAGAAAGGTACTGCCAGGTTCAATAATATCCTGCCAGAGACTGTCTCCTTTGCTACCCAGCAGGTAATCCCTGCGCCATTCATTATTCACACTACTGAATTGCAGGTTTTTCACAGTCTCCGCATCTTCCCACGAGAGGCTTTCTTTCAGTTGATCCAGGTCTTTCAGGAAATTGGCGATCAACTGGTCGAACAGGAGCAGGTAACCTTCCAGTTGTTTCGATTTATACAGCTCCGGTTTATCCAGGTAATCATCGGGTAAGTTCCTGCCGATCTTATAGGTGGCCGGGAACTCTTCTGCCAGGGGGTAATGGAGGGCCAGATTGCGGTACACGGGGTTGAACTCCGGCAGGGGTACATCGGAATTCCTGTATTTAACGCTGTTCGTGAGCATCAGGTTCAGCCTGGTAACGCTTTCCCTGAAATGGGGCAGCAGCGGCAGATCGTTCTTGTAGAAAGTGAGTTTGCTCTTACGCTTGTTCAGCACGGGCCTGAAGCCTGTGGGTACCCTGATCTCCCATTTATTGGTATTGGTGATCGTGTTGCCATTGTCGTCGCGCAGGATGAGCGATACATTGCGCACATTGATCAGCCCTTCTGTTTCATAAATGGCATTGATGATGTCCGACAGGTTGATCGTGAAATCTTCGAAGGAGTTCTCGCCCATTTCGCTTTCAGGGATAAATCCATGCGATAGTTTGGGGCCTTCGAGTATTTCTTCAACAGGAATGCCTTTGGCGGTCAGTTCCCGGAAAGTATAAAATGGGATCGTGGGCGATATGTATTCGATGATCCTGTAAAAGATAGTGGCCTGTACCTGTTCAATATCCGCCCTGCTGTCAACATCAATGTCGGCGCACACCTGGAAGGCGATGGTGGGTATGGCCGATATTTGCGGCAGGTAATCTTCCGCCAGGTTACGATTTTGGTGCAGCACCGTTTGAATATCGGAATAGGCTTTGTCCAACGCCTGTATCTTTTTAAAGCAGGCGCCCCAGAATGCAAAATTGTTCCTGCTCAGCAGGCTCTTCAGGTCTTTGCCCGATATGCTTTTCAGTCCCTCCAGGAATGGCTCGAACAATACATCCTTAAAGGTGAAGGTGGCTACACCGCTGCATAACACCACCACGTTGAAATACCATTCCGGCAACTCCCGTTCATCGAGCTTGCCATCGTTGTTGTTGTACTTGTTTTTGAGTGATGGTTGAAAATCCAGGGTAATGCTGAGCGGGTTCGCGGTATAGGCTTTCGCGATCGCCTGCAACACTTTCCTGTCATTGATCAACGCATTCCAGTTGCTGATGTCATAATAGATATCGCCGAAATACGTAGGCTTCAATATATCATCAGGGTTTGTAACAACCCACTCAAAGGCTTCGCCGCTATCTATATTACCTAACACAGGCTGCACTTCAAATTCAACGTGTATGGCATATAATCCGATGATGAATAAGGGGCTACCGCTTAAAACGACTGCCTGATCTGCTGCCCCCATCTGCGCCACATCCTTCTTAAGGATCAGTCTTCCCTCCTTTTCATACACGTACATCGGTTCATAATCCAGCGCTATACCGGTATGAGTGTCGGTGAGCGGCGTTATCCAGGCATTTTTGATCAAGGGCAGGTCTATCAGTATCTTCCTGAGATCATTGATGGTAACCGGGTGACAGGGCAATATATCCTGCGGATAATAAAAAGCCTTCGCAGGCAAATATCCCTGGTTGTCGGTAAGGAGCTCATGGATGGGGAAGTTCATCCGGAAGCCTGTATCGGCCAGCGCGTAACAAACGGCTTCCATGATCGTGATGCCCGGATCATGGATATTATGATCCGTCCATTTGGCCGCTGAAGTTTGCCGTATATATGCCATAGCCCGTTCGCGCAGCAGCGAGAAATTCTCCAGCAGCGCAGGCAACGCTTTTTCGTCTATATTTTCATTGTTAACTACCATAAGGATGAATCATTATTGTGTGTTCAGGGGCGGAGGTCAGGAAATGGATTTCCGTTGAGGCGTCAATCTCATCATTCACCTCCAGGTTATTCTTCAGTAACTTCAAACGTTTAATATGGTGTACATATGGCAGCTCATCAATAAAGTCTGCCAGTGTAGCTGTATAGATCTTCTGCGACAACGCCGGCGCTCCGGCTGCTTCAAAGGCCCAGGGCGAAAAGAAGCGCATGATATCCCGGTTCAACTGGTCGCGGTAATACAACAGGTCAAGTATCTCCTCGTTGGCCATTACTTCCAGTTCTACGGTCAGCATATCCCACCTGGTATTCAACACCTGGAAGTGGAGGAAGGCCGAGCATTTTCCTTCCAGCCAGCTTTTCACCGCCATGAGCTTCGACAGGGTAATGGCGGGCTGAAAATTGGGGTTCTCTGCATTTGCCAGGTAATATGGTATCAGGGTGATGAGGCAGTGACCTGGCTTGGCCGCTATGGTTATACCGGCATCATCGTACCATGCATGATTGAGGCATTTCACCTTATAGATATTGGGAAACTGCTCCAGTATGAGCTGTTCGATATCCCATTGGGTAATGCCCCGGTGCTTATGCCGGAGCCGGATACTGCTGCGCCAGAAATAATGCAGATCGGTTTCTGTTTCCCGGCCGTTGAGCGAAGGGGTATCCTGTGTCACCGTTTTTACATTCGCTGTTTTGGGAAACAGGTTTTCTATCGTACCCGGCGCCACTGATTTTTTGGCTTGCTGGTTATTGGTATCGAACACTCTTTCCACCGCCAGCCCGTTTGTCCTGATGCTCCTGATATTTGCTACCACTTCCGGGTGCCGGTCGCACCGGGCAACCAGCCAACAGGTGTTGACGCCATACAATATCAGGTTGTTAGTTGTGGCGGTAGCAGGCAGCATAAACTGCACAATACCGGGTTGCAGGAAATTATTGGTAGTGTCGGTGATCCGTGAAGGGTCCAGGACTTCTATTTTCTCTTCCGTCACAAAATGCCAGGTGATCTTCGCTTCCCGTTCCGATTGCCCGGCAGTTTCTTCAGCTATGTTGAACAGCAGGCTGATGCTTTGTCCGGGCGTAATATTCGTTAACCCGATATAGAGGTCGGCTTCATAATCGTTGAACCCCAGTCCCGGTACCGAATAATCCGGCAAGAATGTCAGACCACTGGATCTGTTCACCTTGCGTTCGCCAAAGGGATACAGGTGAACGGTAAGGTTATTGCGATAGGTTTCGAAGACCCTGATCCTCAGATCCAGGTATCGTTGTCGCAAGATCGTCTTTTGCAGGCGCTTGTTGGTATAAGGTACATGCAACGAGGTGATGAAACGCCGGCGGTTCAACAATTCGTCAATGAATAATACCGGGCGGGTCGTTTCTTTTTCATATACCAGCTCTTCCAGGTCGCCCTTCATCTCGACGGATTTGATCAGCATAACGCGGGGTAAGGGCGTTTGTACCGTGGTAGTGACATTTCCTCTTTTGAGAGTTGAAGTAACATTGTAAATAAGGTTGCTTTCGAGCCGTACAAGTAATGTAGAGGCGCTTTCTTTGTTAAACGCAGGTATCAGGCTGCTTGCCAGCCCCGCGGTAGCGGGCACGGGGGTATCGTTAATGCTCATGGGCACCGTTTCTTTCAGTTCTTCACCCCAGTTGAAGGTAAGGTCGAGTTTACCGGCGTATTGAATAAAGGGATGATAAATCCTGAAGGAAGCGCCCGAATGCGAGTTAGAACCAAATGCCACAAAGCTGGCTGCACCGTCAATCATGCCAAAGGTAGTACGTACCTGTGCAGGTGCGAAGGTTTGCTGGTATGCCTTCACTTTGATATTCACTATTTGTTGCTTCAGCAGGAAGCGATAGAGCAGCAGGTAATCATCCGTATCCTCACTGTCCTTAGCAGGCGATGCCAGTTTGATCCTTGTATTCACTCCTTCTTTAACAGGTGATTTCAGGTCTTTTTCAATTGTTGTTTTGATCTTTAATAACCGGCCTTCTGCCACCACTTCCGTAATGACCTGCGCGACTTCCGTTCCATCTGCCAGTATTAAAGTGACCCTGCTGTTCTCCGCTATCTTCCCGCTTGCCGGCACATCAACTGCATACTCAAACTCAAAATGAATTTCCGTATCCTTCTTTTGCATGCTCACCAGCATTTTGCTTTCCATACCGATCCCCGTGTAAGAATCACTGATATCATTAAAGGGCAGCCAGGCGTTATTGACCTGCCATTCGGCGCCGGCCGCATCTTCCGCCCCGGTTACCGTAAACAACTCATTTTGCTTCCGCACGCGAACGGTAGACTTAATAGCGGAGATCTCAGCGCTGTTCAGCACTATATCCCCGGTAGACTGGTAATACACTGTTTTGCCGGCGCTGTTCTTACCCGCTTTGAACAGGGTGTTGCGGGCAAGGAAATACTGGTTCACATGCTTTGCCAGTTCAAGGCTCAGGTAGGCTGTATCGGGCAGCACCGGTTGCTTCTGTAAGCGAAGGATGTCGCTGAACACAAATGCCGTATGCTTATGGATCAACCGGTTGTACTGCGCATCGTACAACATTACCAGCTTGCAGAAAGCAACCAGTAAGCCGATATGGGGCTGGTGATGATCGGAGATGGTAGTAAGTTCCTGCAGTTTATTGGAAGCCCAGTAATTGAACATTTGCTGCACCTGCAGCAATGCCCTGAAGATGGAGTATGCATATTCGTTGGCAGCCTTTATTTTATCTTCGTCGTTGCTATAGATGTTCAGCACAGGATCAACCGGCAGGTTGCCGGGATTGTAATATGCATTCAGGGAAATGGTCAGCCCGTCCTCTACCGGCGGGAATTGAATACCGTTAAAGAGGGGCGTTTTTTTCATTTCGGCAGCGCCGATCAGCGCCGGCGGCCCCACCAGGCATTCCTGCAGCAGCACTTTGTACCTGGTATAGAGGTTGCAGACCGTATCGCTTTTCAGGAGGGACAATACCTGTGGCCGGTCTTCTCCGCTGAGCGACTCGCTGATGGTTTTATAGTACCAGAAAAGGTATTGCAATACCGAGAAGCGTTGCCAGGCCAGTTGCCTGTATTCGGTGGGAGTTAGTACGTTATTGCTGTTGAAGCCGTTGATCTGCGGCAGGTTCCTGAAAAAATCATGCAGCTCCGTAACGGATAGTGTAACAAACCCTGATAGCTGGAATATGGCGTCTTTCTTTAACAGGTCGTTCCAGGTATGCGAAGCGGCGCCGGTATCATTAAAAAACAACATGTCCTTCGATAATTCGAATATGATCCTGAAGTAATCCTGCAGCGAATCGGTACGGATGGAAAAACCGTCTTCCAGCAACAGCTTATTGCTATAGGCTACCGCTCCTTCAGAAAGCGGGTAATTGGAAATATCTGATATTAGTTTGCCCACGGCATTAAGCGTTTAGGTAAAATGGAAAAATGAAATTATTGCGCTGCCTGGTTGAAACGATCACGTAGTCGAGTACCATCAGGTACCTGCCTTCCAGCGTTTCATCGGCGGTGAAATTGATATTCATCGGGCGTATCCTGGCTTCATACAAAGCAATGCTCCTCACCAATACCATCCGCATGTACGACTTAAAATGCTCATTGATGCTTTCGAAGATCATTGATTTCATAGCGGTACCATAATCGGGCTGCATTACGCGTTCGCCCAGTTCGGTGGTGAACAGTATATGGAGGCTTTCGTTGATGTCGTCCACCCCCGATGCCATCGCGGTGGCATTGCTGTCGGGGTCGAAATGCGGGGGGAATGCCCAGCCCGTGCCAATGATGTCTTTGTCTATATTCATAGTTATCCAATTTGAACCGTAGGTAAACCCACGGTAATGGCTGATCCGTTGCCGGGCATATCGCCTGCCCTGATAGCAGGTTTGCCGCCAATCACCACGGTCATGCTGCCAGTGGTAAACGGGGCGGGTACATTGCCCGATGAGGGAGTGCTGACATCGCCCGCCACCGCGGCGGGTAAATTGCCGATCAGTACCGTGGGTGCGCCTGCTCCTGTTACAACACCGTCTGCGGTTATATCTGTTATTCTTCCTGCTGCGGGCATATGATCAGTTTATAAATACCATGGAACCTTTTAGTTTAATATTGCCTGTAGCGTTCAGCTCTACCGCGGCGCCGTCTATCTTCACATTCGCAGTGGCTTTGAGCACGATATCTTTGTCGCCGGTAAGGTTGATCCCGCTGTCGTTCATTACGATCTTGTTCGAGTTTTGATCCTGTATGGTGATAGATTTTTCCTCTTCCGAGATCACGATCCTGTTGCCCCCGGGCGTTGATATTTCATGGATCGCCTTCTCATCGTTCCACGCCCATTTCATGCCTTTTTTGGTAAGCAGCACTTTATCATAGTTATCGTTGCTGAATGCTGTATGGGGTACGAACTTCGGGCTGAAGGCCGAACCTAATACCACCGGTACATCGAAATCGTTGCCGATGAAGGCCACGATCACTTCATCACCTGTTTCCGGCAGCAGCACCAGTCCATGCTCATCACCCGCATACAGGGTTGACAGCCGGGCCCATACGGGCTCCTGCGCATCTTTCCAGCCGGCGATCTTTACCTGTATGCGGTTCAGGTTATCCGGGTCGCCCTCCAGTTGCGTTACAATGCCCGTTAGCACTACCGGACGGCTATGCGCCGGATGCAGGTTGTATTTGCAGGCGTAGGATTCGTGGTTGAGCCCGAACTGGATATAGGTGCTGAATCCCCCTTCGCTGTAATCCTGCATCACTGAAGTAATGATGAACCTGCCGTCAACCAGTTCATTAAATCCCTTGATTTCGATCGTGCCTCCCGGTTTCGCGGCCAGGTTGGGTTTCAGGTGCACTATTCCATTGTGTTGCGACAGTGCATTTAATTGTGTGGCAGCATTCACCAGGTCGGTACATTCCATGTCGTTGAACGTACGGTAATTGATACCGGAATATTTTCCCTTTACAGTAGCAGGCGTTGTTAAAGACATTGTGCCTTCTTCCGAAGTAGTTTCGGTTTCGAGGGAGCTCAGGTTGAGGCTGATCAGCTCTTTTTCAACCTGGTATTTTCTTTCATCCTGCTCGGTCTCGAGCGCGTAAATGTTTTGCCCGTACTGCGCGGTGATAACTTTCACCGGATCAAATTCCTGGGTGGGCCTGTCAATTGTCACAGTGTCTTTTTCTGTATACACAAAACATCCGTTTGCTTCTGCCCGCAGGTTGATAAAATCCCAATCATTTATCCCGTTCTTCACCAGTTGGGTGTGTTTTACCATAAATTGGCCGGTAAGATGGCTGGTTGCCAGGGTACAGCCGTGCTTGGCTACAATGGCATCAATAATATCTTTGTCGGATTGCGCTGCAAATACTTCTGTGGCGGTACTTAAAGCCATATTTACAGCCTTGTTCTTGGCGGTTATCTGGAACCGGGTACCGGCAGCGGAGCTTTTGTATTTGTGACGCACGATATGACCTTCAAACAGCGGTATCTCATCAAAATCCAGTTTCGCCCTGATGGAAATGGGTGAGCCGGAAACCGGCAGGCTGCTGCCGAACGGGGTGGGAGTGGAGGAGCCGTTGCTTAAGCCCACCGCCTGCCTGCAAACGATCTCCGCTGAAGAAATAAATTGGTAACCCTGCTTTACCTGGATTGAAATGACCTGGAAGTCTGCCGGTAATGGTTGATTGTTCACGTACACATTGCAGGCATACCGGGTATAGTCTATTGCTGGTAAAAGGTCTGATAACGCCATTATTGAATAGTTATGTGTTCACGTAAACTGTTGAGGTCTTCGGTCCGCGCCATGTTCACTGCCTGCACCACGCTGTTGGTTGCGGTGAAAGCGGTGCTCAGGAAACTGGCAACATTGGAAATCGTTTCCACCGCTTCCGGCGGTTCAAAAGAATCAAGTATATCAATTTTAGGGTTGGGAATGATCTCGTTGAAGCTGGCGGAAATAGTGGCCCTTAACGGGATGCCTGCCTGGTTGAACAAAGTATAGTTCACCGAATAGCTTTCTATCTCGCATGAGAACATGAATGTGCCCCATACCAGTAATAGCCGGGGCAATTTCAGATGGGAATCCTTTCCTGCGTTAAAGCTCAGCAGATCTTTCTTTTCCGGCTTTACAACCGAGCCAAACTTGCCCGTTTCCACCAATACGATCCGCTGGTCGCCGTTGGCGCCCGTGCCGTCAACCAGGAAATCGAAAGACATTTTTCGCAGGCTTATGGCCACCACTTCCTGGCTTTGCGTATCGTTGCCAATAGTTTCTTTCTTATCTTTCGTGAAATTGTATTCCACCTTATAGCTGGCCGGGTTGAACATGGCCGGGAATATCCTGGGCTTCAGCAGGTCTGCCGGGTTGCTGAAACTCTTGAACGACAATATGGTCATTTTCATTAAAGACATACTACTAGCGTTGTTTTTTCTCTTCCAGGATCTCCATTACTTTTTCTACCGTTTGCTTCACAACTTCTTCCACGGATAGCTGGCAGTTTTCCGGAGCCCCGGCATTAGCGCCGGCCCCGCTCTTGTCAATATTCGTGGTGATCACGATCTCGTGAATAATAATGGGCATTTCAGGAATTAATGATTTTGAAATACTGATAATACAGTTCCAGCGACTCGATGACCAGGGAACTGCTTTCGGCGTTGAAATTGGAAATGCTCCATTTCAAAGGGTAGGCATTCAGGAACCGGTAAGCCATAAGTGGTTCTTTCTTATCATTCAGCAGCGCTACAATGATCGTTGTAGGGCTGATGGATAAGTTTTCCACCGCATCGCGAACCCAGTTGGTAAGGGTTGACTGCACGGCCAGTCCCCGCTTCAGCACAAGCGGTGTATAATTGGCCCTTGCGGGCAGCTTTTGGGTGAACCGGTTCTCTCCTCCTTCAACCACGTCTTCGGTCTGTAGTTCCATGCCAATGCCTGCCACATCCTGGAAGGCAATGTCAATAGGTTCATTGCTGATATCGAAGCTTACCCAAAAGGAAAATCCTGGTGGCGGATAACGAGTCATACTACAGGTTTATACGGTTTCGATCACCAGCCCTTCATGCGCCAGCTCAATGGTTTCAACAGCCACTTCATTGGCATCGCTTTTCAGGTCGGGGGCGGTGACCTTTGTTGGCCAGGCATTTTTCAGGCGCCAGATATATACCGGGTTATGCTCTTCGTTCAGCAGTGAAATGGTAATATCGCGCCGGTCAATTTTGCTTAGCGAAACAGTATTCAGCCATATAAAGAAATCATTGTCGCTGCTGAACATGCCGCGTTTCAGTGTAACGTTGCCGTACTTCTGAAGCCCCGGCATTTTTATTTTATGATACTCCGGGCTGGAGCCATCGCGGTATTCAATCATTTCATTTTCAATATTCAGACCGGTAACTTCTGTAAACCCGATTTTTGAGCCGCCCCATTCAACTCTGAAGTGGAACTTTGGTAGTGGATAATCTGCCATGGTATATGATTTGTAATGTAACTGCCTGCAGGGCCAGTGAACCCGGCCAGGCAAATGAATTATGATCCGGAATTAAGCAGTTGCCATTTTATGTGAGAAACGCAGGATGATAAATTCTGCCGGTCGCACAACGGCAAGCCCTATCTCTACAATTAACAACCCGTTTAATACATCATCCTCGGTCATGGTTTGCTTCAGTCCCACGGCCGTATAAAAAGCGTCTTCAGGTTTGGCGCCCTGTAACGCACCCGCTCTCCACAAGTTCGTGAGGTAGTTATCGATCATTCCTTTTACTCTTATCCAGGTATTGGCATCATTGGGTTCAAATACGAACTGCCGCGAAGCATTCTGGCAACTTTCCTCTACCATGTTGAAGAACCGGCGCACATTGATATAACGCCATTCGTTGTTGTTGCCGGCCAGCGTACGGGCGCCCCATACCAGCTTACCCCTGCCGGCGAATTCACGTATGCAGTTGATGGATTTGCCATTCTCTGCATCTACGTTGAAGTCTTCCTGATCCAGATCGCTCAGTGGAGCTTCCGGTTTACTTACCGCGTTGAGCGATACATTGGCCGGCGCCTTCCATACGCCCCTTGTCCTGTCTACCGCCGCATATACGCCTGCCATAGCAGGTGAAGGAGGCAACAGAACCGGTATGCTCAGGAAGGCTTCCTTCAGCCTTGCATCGAAGATGGAATTGAAGAAGGGGTTGATCTTCGAGAGGAAGGTATTGTTCAGTTTGGTGTAGTCACCGTCATCCACATTTTTAGGTGCAACTTTCAACTGGTTGATTATGGACGCAGGCAGCGCAGCAAACAGTGCTTTCACCTTATCCTGCAGTTGGGTGAGCAGTTTCGTTTTCTCTTCGGCAGCCGTTTCCTCAAGGTCAAATTTTGTCTTGGCTGCTGCAATGGCGTCATCCGCCTGTGTTTTGATCAGGTCAGTCAGCAACTTGACATTATCTGTAAGCGTTTGCTGTCCCGCAGTGGAGAAATAAGGAAGGACGGCATTCCTACGACTGTTGATATCGCTGATCTTACTGGTATAAGCTTCTACGCTGATATTCTTAAAGTATTCGGTGTTCAACGCTGCCACCACATTGTTCACGGTAAATATGTCTTTCGCAGCCTTGTAGTCAAGGCCATTGAGCAGTTTTGTGGCGGTGCCGGAGGGGGTGTCAGAGTCCATCACATTGGTAGCAAACGTCATGGTAATACTGGCTGTATTGAAATCGTAGTTGTAAGTAGTTACCAGGTGAGGAAAATAAGCCGCGCCGTATTTAATACTGTCAATATTGTTCGAGATATTATTCCTGAACTCCGTTTTGGATTTTGCGGGAGATACCTTATCACCCGTCAACTCCCTGTTTACATCAATGATCACGAACTTGTCCTGCAGCGAAGCTGCTTTTTGCAGGGCTGCATTGTACACATCGTAGTACTTTTCCTTATCGGTGATGGACCAAAGATCGGGGATTACAATGAGGGTTACCTCATCCACCAGGTCCAGCTTCAGCAATTCGTTCTTATAGGTATTTGCATCAATGGGGGGAATTCCATTACCACCAGTCCGGTTATACCCGCCGATGGAGTGGATGTAGCAGGGACCACCTCCATTATCAAAATAATGCTTTACGGCATAGTACATATTGTTGTTCATGTGGTCATCTGGCGACAGCTTAACTTCTGCAGGCAGGTTGAGCTTCACCGTTACTTCGGCTTTGGCCACATCGGGCATGCCAAAGTACAGTTCATAATCGGCCAGGGAGCCGATTTTATAAGCCACACCGGTCAGGTCGCCGTCTTTCAGTTCTGTAGCTTTTTGGGTAGCCCCGAAAAAGCAGGGAATAGCGGTTTCTACCGATGCCACAGAGGGTGGCAGCTTTACGATTTCTTCCAGGTACACACCGGGAGTTTTATAACTGAATGCCATATTTGGTTTTTTAGTGTAAAGAATTATTTGGTGATTGTGATGTATGAGGTATTGTCAGCCGGGTAATAATTGTTCATCGGGTCTATCGGTATACTTCGTTTTTTTGTTCCACTTTTTATCGTTACCCGCTTCGTTTTATACAGGTATACTTCATAATTATTGAATGTCCCGGTGATCTTTTTATAACCCGGCATTTGAGGATGGGCGACTACTGCTACGCCGGGCACTTCCACATCATCCAGCCACAGCTTTGACCCACTATCATACTGGGTTGTATTGATGGTTAAAGCAATACTGACTTTGCGGTAAGGAAAGTGAACGATATAATTATTGATCTCCGGGTACTTTGAAGGATCCGTTTCAGCAACTGAAATGTCGGAAAGCGGGATACTCACGACCCCAATTGTGTTCAACGGCATCAGTGGTTCTGTTACCAGCATTTTTGGAAAGTCTGCTAATGCGCTGTTGTCGGAATTCCTGCTAAAAGAAAGTGCGATCGTCCTGAACCGGGCATCGTACAGCGCATTATGCAGCGCTTTAAGGTCTTCGTCTTTCTGGAGCGGAAATGAATTTCCGCTTATAGACACTTTCAGATCGAGCGGCTTATTGGAATTGCCCAAAGGCTTCCGGATCAGCGAATGAATCCTGTCCAGCGTAATATCAGCCGGTATAAAAGGTACCAGGTCACCCTCTGCCAGCACAGGCGCGGCGCCGCATGGTTTACAGGATACCTTTTTCTTATTGAAAATATAGCTCACCGTTGCCTGCAAAGGTTTTACAAACAGCAGGCGGTTATTGATTTGCAAACCACTGGTCCGCAGTTGTTCCATATTGGCAGCCGTTAAGTAAAACACTAAAGTTGCCGGTAGCTTTTTAATTGACTGAGCAGGCGGCGTTTCATCAAAATCGAATGATAAGAATAGCCTGGTGAAATGATCATTATGAACAATAAATCCTCCCAGTTCTTTTATTCTCCTGGACAGGGATGGAACAGGTATCAACCCAAAATGGCGCCCGCTGGTATAATCAATGGTACTACCGGTTTTATTGCCTTCCTCCAAAAAGCCGGCAGTATGGAACAGTGTTAATATGGGCGTTAACTTCTTCATTTTGATTATTGCTTTTTGTGCACAGCATTTACCATGGTTTCTTCTATAGGCGGACCACCGGGTGTAACATCTGCATTATCTACCTTAACAGCTTTGAATTTGTACACAACCGAAGGATGATATTTACCTCCGAATAATCCCCACAGGTCATTGGTTTGCTCATAGTTCAGCGATACAAATTCCGCTCTTATCTCTTCAAGGTTATCGGGAAAATTTCCGGGCACTACGGTGTTCATTTTATCAATGCGCGGCTTACTTTGAAAATATTCCACCACATTCTCCAGCATTTCCAGGCCTTCGTAGTTCTCGGCGCTCTTTGTATAGAATGTGAAAAGACAAATAATGTTCAGCCAAACGGGCGGTTTCCGGTAGGTAATTTCATTATTCACTTTTACATAATTGTCAGGCGTCTTAAGCATCTTATCTTCTTCAATACTTACGATACTAATGACGATTTTTTTATCTGTAGTTCCTTCCCGGGAATCAATTATATTATTAAGATTGGCGCCTGATACATAATCGCTTTGCGCTCCAATTTTATTTGTAATGAATTCATTGATATCCTCTCTTAAAAAGGCAATAAAAGGTCCCATTAAAATTGCTTCATTTTAATACACAATAATATAATCGCGCACGGGCGCATTCCAGTTTTCTCAATAAGATTTTATCTGAAGGACATTGTATCAAACCCGGTGGCCGGATTTCACCAGTGGAGGTCGGTAAGAAAAAGATATTTTAAGTAGATTAAAAGACAAAGATTTCAAAAGGGTGGGAGGATTAAAAATAAACCGTGTTTTTTAAATCTGAATGCAAGGTAATAACACTAATTGAGAAATGCAATACAACTTTTGTGTTATTTTTCTGAATAAAAAAAAGCAGGCTGAAAAAAACTCTTCGCCCGGCTGTAGAAAAATAATAAGGAAGATGAAAGCTGTCTAATCACGGGTAGAAGCCCGAATTTCAGATAATTTTTTATTGTTCTTTCTTCACGAAATTTAAAATTCATCCTCCTTCATGAGCAAGGGTAAAGGAAGTTTTGGAAATATCCTTAATTAAATAGCATTCTTCATCTCGTGTTTTTCGAATTTGATTTTTAGACTTATTTGTTGCTGAAAACGAAAAACCGGTGACAGCTATTAATGTGGACAAAAAAAACTTGAAAACATAGCATAATATTTTTTTAGTGTGACTTATTCCACTGGTTAAGATCTGTGCCTGTACAATTATCGAACTTATTATTGGATTGAAGGAAATTGGTAACGAAAATTTTAGAGACAAGAGAAGAGCAGAGTTGGTAGATCTGGTCAGGGTTAATCCTGATCACCTTATTAGCTTGCTCCACGAGAAAACATAAAAAATAATTCAACAATTATAATTATATCCAACATAAAAATTAAAGCTGATGCCAAGAGAGAAATGGAGTAAAGAGCGTATATTAAAAACGTGTCAAAAACTTTATAAGGAATGGAAAGTTATACCTGAGAAGGCCCTAATGATAAAGACAGGTTACCAGAAACTGGCCCGGTATGCTATTCCCAAATACTTTAAAAACTTCCAAAACCTTCACGCCGAGATGGGGATTGTTAACGAGAGAAGATCGCCGGGTTATTGGACTAAAAAGAATACAGTAGCTGCATTGAGATCGTTTTGCCAGCTCCATCAACAACTCCTGGAAACCATGTCTATTTCCAGAGCCATGCTTGAAAAGAAAATGTTTGCCCTGATAAATGCAATAAGGAAACATGGAGGATTAAAAACGTTGAATAAAAAGCAAAAATTAGGCATTAAACTAAAAAGGAAGAATTGGACGAAAGCAAGAGTGGTGAGAGAATTGAAAGAACTTCATCAGGCAGGCCACGTTATAACAAAGAGTAACCTGTTAAAGTTAGGTAAAAATGGTTTAAGCTGGGCTAGCAGCAGGCTGGGAAAGTTGACAGATTTTAAAAAAGCTGCCGGCATTCCAGTAAAAGAAGCCGTCCGTTGGTCAGACGAGTCCATCATTGAAGATTTGAAACCCATCATTGAAGAATATAAGTTCTTTCCCAATGCATCACTATTGAAGATAATGGGGCGCAGAGACCTTTCGTCTGCTATATCCAAAAATGGTGGATACCCAAAATTCTACAAATTACTTAACATGCGTTCCGAGCGGCTATTTCCTGCAAATGATGGACATTATCTTCAAAGTTCCTATGAGTGCGTATTTGACAACATTCTTTTTAAATATAACATACCTCACCGGGTGCATGTTAGAATTTCCCAAAAATATCTATATAAATGCGATTTTCTAATCGGAAAAACTTATATAGAAATTGCAGGTTATCATAGGACTAATAGTAACGCCTATGAAGTTAAAATGGCCAGGAAGATCCGGGTTTATAAGCAGCTAAAA
Organism: Chitinophagaceae bacterium; assembly: GCA_019638595.1. Taxonomy (GTDB): domain Bacteria; phylum Bacteroidota; class Bacteroidia; order Chitinophagales; family Chitinophagaceae; genus Agriterribacter. Next base: position 3,324 of record JAHBTJ010000031.1, on the reverse strand, counting down.
AAGAAATATATCATTCTCCCGCAAAAGTTATTTTGTCAAAGAATTGAATGGATTGAAGAAGAGGTACTTAAGATAATCAGCAAAATAGATTTTCAACCAACCACTCCATCTGCCTTCCATAAGGACAGTTGCATCAAACCTCCCACTTACTGGGCCGACTTTAAAAATATAGAATCCGGATTGCAACCATTTATTTCCCGATACGGCAGAATGCCCACTATCAAAGAATTATACTCGGCTGGTAAAGCATCACTAGCCAATGCTATCTACAAATATCACGGTACAACATATGACATTGCGCAACGCTTGCAAATCAAATCTCGACAGGTGTCCAGGGAGTATTATACCTTGCAAAAAACAATTGCCGATTACAAGCAGCTTTGCATAGATCATAATAAATATCTGACATTGAAAGAACTTTATGGAATGAACCTACGGAGCCTGGCACATGCGATCAACAAACTCAAAGGTTTTCAGGCTATTCGTCGGCGATGTAAGTTGGGGTTTCCTCTACGCCGCATTCGGGAACGGGAATACTTACAGGAGCAGGCTATTGCAGACTACAGGAGAATCTGCAAAAAATATCGAAAGTTCCTCACCCGTCAACAACTTATAAACTATGGTTTCTCTCGCTTGGCTGGTTGCCTGAATCGCCATGGACTCACTTTGGAAATAGCGCGTGAAAGATCAGGTCTTGATTTTATTCCCTCCTATATGCCCCGGCATTCCTTTACTTTAAAAGAAGTAGTGAAGATCTATAAACAACAGTGCCAGGTACGTGGTTACTTTTTGTCCCGTCGCGAGGCGTTAACAGTTCTTTCTTCAAAAGTGATTGGTTATATTGACCGGTACATCGGCTACAACAAATTAAAAAAAATGACAAATCTGAAATTTTAGTTCTTTGCAGAATGTTACCAGAGATTAGTAAATGTGTTAACAACTAAAACCAAACTCAAAACGCTTCCAACTTTATGATTTTTTAATATCAATCTTTTCATCGGTTATCATTACATGGCAAATTTGGGACTAAGACCTTTTGAGCAAATCTCACCCCCCCTTTTTGTTATAGAAAAGATACAGCAAAAAGCTGTATATCAGCTCATTGACTATATAAAAAGGAAACAATCAAAATCGCTCGTTTCCTTTAGTCGGGATGACTGGATGAGTTGTGCTGATCCAGGAGTGAGGAAGGTTAAGCAGTGTAAGCCTTTCGTGCTATCGCGCAGGCGGGTTTTGTTGTTTTTTCACTCACACAAACAGGTTTACAGCGCTTCAAAACAACAAAGCCCTGGCGATAGCCAGGGCTTAAACTGTTTGTCGGGAGTGCTGGACAATTGTCGAACCAGTTTATCCGGGAATTAAAGGAAATTTCAGCCTTTTATGACCAACATGAAGAATTATATTCTTTAATTAATAACGGGGTATTTTTGAAAACAGGTTAATTCATACAGCTTAAAACATGAACGAAAAATCTCTAACCTCATATACACAGATAGTAAATGTCCTTAAAGAAAAGATCAGGGCGAGTAGGGTAAAAGCTGTGCTGACAGCAAACATCCAGATGCTGGCTTTGTATTGGGAAATCGGCAATACGGTTGCTGATCAGGAATTGACCAAAGGATGGGGAGCAAAAGTGGTTGACCAGTTAGCAAAAGATTTGCGGACAGAATTTCCCGACTTCAAAGGACTTTCTCCCAGAAACCTACGCTATATGCGGGACTTTGCTCAGGCATGGCCCGAACTCTCAATTTTGCAACAAACTGCTGCAATAACAGAAAAGCCCACAATTTTGCAACACCCTGCTGCAAAATTACCATGGGGACACAACTGCCTGATCTTGGACAAGTTAAAGGATAGGGAGGAAAGGCTTTTTTATGCAGAAAAAGCAGTAGAAAATGGGTGGAGCCGTAATGTGCTGGCCCACCAGGTACAGCTAAAGCTATTTGAGAGAAAAGGGGAAACTCCCCAATAATTTTTCCAATACCTTACCGGCAGGGCACAGCGACCTGGCGATTGAATTATTCAAAGACCCATATAAATTCGATTTCTTCCAACTATCTGAAGAGGCCAAAGAAAGAGATTTGGAAAATGCATTGGTTGATCACATTTCACGTTTTCTTGTCGAGATGGGCAAAGGTTTCGCTTATATAGGAAGGCAACAACATTTCGAGCATGAAGGCAAAGATTATTACATAGATCTCCTGTTATATCATTTAAAGCTCCATTGCTATGTGGTGCTTGAATTAAAGGTAGGTGAGTTCAAGTCAGAATACACAGGCAAAATGAATTTCTATCTTTCCCTGATTGACGACAGATGTAAAACCGGGGAAGACAAGCCTTCGATTGGCATTATCCTTTGCAGGGACAAAAGTGATGTTACGGTAGAATATGCATTAAGAGATGTTCGCAAACCTATTGGTGTAGCAGGCTATGAGGTCAATTTTACCAAAGCTATCCCTGAATACCTGAAAGGCGATCTGCCTACCATTGAAGATTTGGAACAGGAGCTACAGAAAGAGGTCGAAGTACATAAGAAGCCTATTGATGAAAAAATTGATGCGTTAAGGAATTTTGTCACCAGCCTTGGCAAAACGGAAATGCAGCCGGTGGAGCATGAAGATATTAAAGACAATCTATTCACCTACACTCTGGTAGATTTGAAAAACAAACTCGACAACATATTGGGAGAGGTGAAAGCAATGTTTCTTGACTCGTGGATAGTACCCATGTGCAATGGGAATATATACAAAGAAATGAGCGACTATGATATTCTGGCAGAATTTACCATCGAATCGGAAAATAATATCATTGGCAGTATTGGCTTATGCGCCGCCTTTAATGGGTTTAAATTCGGAGGTGCTAACGCATTTGTTTCAAACCACCGCCTTTCATTCTCGTTTGACAATTTCAGATATTGGGTCGGCCCTGATAATCCCCGTAAAGAAATTTGGGTAGAGAAAAGATATGATGAAACCTGGTCCGATACAGAGATTGCTGCACTGGCAGATCGATGGGCAGACTGGATAATAAACGATATTCGGGAAGATGTGGAAAGAACCAAATAAGGCATCTGAACAGCTTTCCAGAGGATGATACAAACAAACAAGGTGGCATAAAAGCCACCTTAAGTCGCATCGGGGTCTTCATGTAAAGCTATTGCGGGCAGTCATGAAACCCTGGTGCTGAGTAATTCGCTGGGGCCTCAACTGTTCACACCATTCTCTGGCTGTGAAGACCCGGTGAGACAGAAAGGCTTCGCCCAACGAAGAGAGAATGTGATCAAATAAAAAGCCCGCCTCCGCTCTTACGAGCTACGGCGGGCAG
>JAHBTJ010000030.1 GCA_019638595.1 Chitinophagaceae bacterium | reverse complement strand
CATTAGCGTTGCGTTTAGAATACATTTAGTTCTTTGAAAGTATTGTCAGTATTGAGTTTGCGAGGATTTGTACTTGGAAACGATTTGAATTTATAAGTATCAAACATTTTATAATTTGTTGATTTCCAACGATTATGAATCAAGGTAAATTTATATTTTCTCAAATTACAGAGCTGATTTCCTACAAACGTTTCCAAACCCTCGTAAACAGGTACTCGGGCGATTATAAGGTAAGGGGTTTTAGTTGTTGGAAACAATTTCTATGTATGGCATTCGGGCAGCTAACCCATCGCGAAAGCATTAGTGATACAATGATGTGTTTAAAAGCGAATGCATCAAAAACATACCATCTTGGCATTGGCAATGTTGTTTCTTTAAGTACGATTACAAGAGCAAACGAGAGCCGTTCTTATCTCATTTATGAAGACCTTGCAAAGTTGCTCATTAAAGAAGCAAAGCAACTTTATATTGAAGATGATGGCCTGGAAGTATCGCTAAAAAACAATGTGTTTGCTATTGATGCCACTACTATTGATTTGTGTTTGTCTACTTTTTATTGGGCAACATTCCGAAGCACCAAAGGCGGTATCAAATTGCATACACTGTTGGATTTAAAAACAGCTATCCCGGAATTTATTTTATTTTCCAATGCCGATGTTCATGATGTAAATGCATTGGATTTCATCCCATTTGAAGCAAATAGTTTTTATATAATGGATCGTGGATATGTAGACTACAAGCGGCTTTACAAGATTCACAGTTGTGATGCTTTCTTTATTACAAGAGCGAAAGACAACATGAATTATCGCCGTTTGTATTCGCATCCCAAAGATACAAGCAAAGGTGTGCTGTATGATCAGACCATAGTACTAAACAACTATTACGCCGGCAAAGATTATCCTGAAAAAATGCGGCGTATAAAATTCTTTGATGCTGAGAGCGCAAAGGTGTTGGTGTTTCTTACGAACAACTTCCATCTTAAAGCCACCGACATCGCGCAGTTATATAAGCATAGATGGAAGATAGAGCTGTTTTTTAAATGGATAAAGCAACACCTTAAGATAAAATCATTCTGGGGACATTCAGAGAATGCAGTAAAAACCCAGATGTGGATTGCCGTATCAATTTATGTATTAATAGCTATCGCAAAAAAGAAATTTATGCTCAAGCAAAGCCTTTACGAAATACTACAGATTTTGAGTATCTCTATTTTTGAAAGAGTGCCCATAAATCAACTGTTTCAGCAAACTCAATTACAATATTTCAAAGAACAAAATAATAATCAATTGAATATGTTCGATTTATAACGCAACGCTAATGTATTTATGTATTTACTATTTTTAATACTTTTTGGAGCGTCAAATCAGATAGAAGAGGGATTCACCTTGATTGACAAGAACATTAACTCAGATTTTAATTACAATATATTGGATTCAATTAATGACTTTTTAGGGGAAGAGGAATTATTAAAGAATGTGTTTAAGCCTGTCAAGGGTAGATATATAGTTATGCGGTTTATTAGACATGTTTCTGGCGAAAAGAAAATTGGAGGTGCTGGAAAAAACACTGAATTAATAATGCTTAAAATTTGTCCAAAGACAAAAATGATAGACGAAGCTCTTTATTTTCCGCTTGGATGGAAGGAGTTTCCTCTAAGTGATGTTTTGCAGAAAAGTTTTCCAAAAATCAAATTGAAAAACAACTTGTCAAATAAACAATTGAAACTTGAACATTTAATAGGAGGTAATGGAAAAATTTCCCTCCTTCTCCGACGAGGAGCGTCCTGAAAGTAAGGATAGTTCTTTACAAAACCTGCCTTCGGTAGGTAAACTGGATAAGAGATGATAGTAGGTCTATCAGTAACACCTACTAGCGCTGGTCTTGTAGTTAGGCAATGAGCTAAGCCAGACCAGTGCTTAAGCGTTACTTGTTTTAATAAATGCAGTAAAAAATATAAGCCTGATAACACCGATATGAGCTCATTACGATGGGAACTCCACCACTGCCAACGGCAATAAAACCATTACCACCACCACCAAATACATCAACGGTGCGGTGTTCGAAAGCCGCACCATCAGTCCTGCAGACCCCGGCAGACCGGACTATCCCGATCGCCTGCTGTTCATCAGCCAGCCCGAAGGCAGGCTGCGGACAGTATTTGAAGCCGCAGACCCCAACGTGATCAAAGAATTTGCGGATGATTATTTTGTAAAAGACCACCTGCCAGAGCATTACTTATTTTACAACACCAATAGTTTATAATTTTGTACCATGCTTACAAATAATTTGCTTGCGAAAATTAAGATAAATAAATACAGGGCAGCAGGGCTGGCTAAACACAGTGGCGGGGCTTCCAAACCTGGCGCCAGAGCGTGAATTTAACGTTGTTGATGTCGGGCGCAAAGCAATGTGTTCCGGCTTTACCAACAACTGAGCAAGAACCTTAACCAGGCAATTTAAGGAACGTTTAAATCAATATATTCATTTTTTCAATTACCTTACCTGGTTTATGATTCCTGAACATGTATAAAACGCTAAGTATATATTTTATTATCACTATTACCTCAATAACAACAGGTACTGCATACGCACAGCAATTTTGCAGAACGGCAGACAGAAAAAATTTCAGCTCTTCAAAACAGGTAGCAGACCATCCGTCTGTCAAATGGACGTTCAAAACAAACGGGAAAGTATTTTCATCTCCTGTGCTTGTCAAAAATATGCTCATAACCGGCTCCTGCGACAGCACACTGTACGCTCTTGATAAAACAAGCGGCAACCTGGTCTGGAAATTCAGGAGCGGCGGCGAAATACGATCTTCCATTGCTGCAGAGGGAAATAAAATTTTCTTTATGAGCACTGACGGCATCTTTTATGCACTTGATGCAGGCACCGGAAAGCGGGAATGGACATTCAGCACAGCAGGAGAACAGTTTTATGATGCCTGGGATTATTACCAATCGTCTCCTGCCATAAGCAATGGGGTTGTCTATTTTGGATGCGGCGACAGTTATATCTATGCCCTGGACGAGCATACGGGAAAATTGTTATGGAAGTATAAAACCGGCGGTATCGTGCATGCTTCTCCGGTAATAGCAGACAATGCCGTGCTGGCAGGAAGCTTTGACGGATTCTTTTATTGCATCAACACCGACGGCACCTTGCGGTGGAAATTTAATACGATAGGAGAACATTATTTCCCGAAAGGAGAAGTACAGTTTAACGCAACCATTGCCGACAGCACCGTTTTTTTCTGTGCCAGGGACTATAATGTATATGCATTAAAAATAAGAGATGGAAGCGGGCACTGGGTATACCATCAGCCGGGAAGCTGGACAAGCGTTCCAAGTGTTTCGGAAGACAGGTTGATCGTAACCATGTCTGATGCGCACAATATCACCGGACTTGGAAAAAATTATGGTGAAAAGCTGTACGATCCATTTGTTCCGCTTAATGTTTTCAGCAGCGCTTCTATTAACAATAACACTGCCTATTTTGGTTGCATGGACGGAGTGCTTTATAAATTAGATATTGTTACAGGAAAGGTTTCGGCGGTCTTTCAAACCGCGTTAAGTCAAAAGAGTCATGCTGTTTTTTTTGATGCTTCAAGAAAGGTACGGGAAGATATAATAGCAAAATACCAGGAAGATATTAATTCATTGTATGAAGCGTTTTTAACGATGGGGAGCATTCTTTCCACTGTGTGGATAGACGACGGAGTATTGTATTTTGGAAGTGCAGATACCTATATTTATGCCATAGAATAAATTAACGCATTCAAACATCATTATTGGTGTTGCACATAGCGTATTGTATTTGAGCTAACAACAACCCGCAGATACAAAAAAGGCGACCTGGAAAGGAAGCCCCTTGCGTTTGTTGAACGCGTAACATGAGAAAACTGATTTTGATCCGCCTGGTAATGGTAATATCATTTCGCCAATAACGCCTCGCTGTAATAAGCTATTTCAGCAACGATATTCCCTTTTTCATCAAAGCTGTTGCTAAGATGCATAGGCAGGACGATGGTTTTTTTATCTTTTTTACGTACCAGGTTAAATTTCCACCACGAGAGCACTTCCCTGCCATTATCCATTTCATATTCCAAATAGTCAGGATAGCCGATCATATCTATACTCTTAATTTCAAATTGAGACAGGAATTGCTGAATATTCTCTTTTTCCTGCGCTTTGGTACGGGTTTTTCCCCATTCACTATTAACATCATAGAACTCCACATTATCGCTGTAATAGCCCAGGTATTTCTCAATATCGCCTTTTTCAAAAGCGTATACGGCTTTACGAATGGTATTGATATTATCGTGGTGGTTATAGATCTTTCCATTGGTCCTGTTAGCGAAGCTGGCAAATATCTCATCAATTACCTTACCGTTGCTATAGCCGATAATTCGTTTGATTTTGTTGTCTTTGGTAAGGTAATAGATACGCTGCGCTGCAGCGTCTATCTTTACCCCCGTAGCTTTATGTACCCCCTTTATCATGATCCAGTTTTGTATCACGATATCTCCGTTTTTATTGTCTTTTTTATAATCCAGCGCGTCAGGGTAAGAACCGGGTATAGGTTCTATGGCAAAATAATCCAGTTCCCTGCTATAGTGAAGCAGGGTATTTACGTATGCCGCCTTACCGGCGCCGGCTTCCTCTAAATTACTCAAGCTGGTGGTGGTACCATTATACGATTTAAAATCCTCCGTTAAAAAGCCGGCAATTTTGGCTGAATCTCCCGCCACCGTTGCCTTCTCAAATTCATCTATTATTTTAATGGCGGGATGGTCAATGTATATTGTTCCGTTTTCTTTTTTTTGTGCAAAAAGGAGCATACCTGCAAAAGTGAATGCGAGCGCTAATATTGCTTTTTTCATCTTACCAGTGTTTTAATAATTAGGGATATAATTAAATACAAGTTTCAGGTTACGGGTTTTAAAAATGAGATTGGTTCACAACTCAAAAGTTATTTTTCTCAACTAAACAATTGGATAAAATGTAATTATCCTTAAAAACTTAGGGGTTTGGCAGGTAACAGGCGTTCTTTAAATATTGGTGCCGTAAAGTTCCTAAGTAACCGGCTGCCATGTGAGGAGTTTTTCATCAATTCATCAGAAACTTTCCGCTTCTGTCAGGACAAATTATGCATCACCAGGACAAATTCGTCTTTCTTGTACGTTCCGGGAAAAAAAGTAGGCATTGCCGTTAGGTAAATATGTGCAGGGCAAAGTATCTTTATAGAAATGCCTAAAGCCCCCCGCCACCCTGTATTTTGCCTGCTCATTTTTTTTGCCTGCGCACACCTGGTTTCCGCGCAAACAGGCGCCGGTTATGAAACCATGTCTACAGCACAGGGCCTGTCGCAGGGATTGATCAATGACATGCTGCAGGATAAAGAGGGCTTTATCTGGATCGCTACCAAGGGCGGTCTTAACCGCTACGATGGCTACAGCTTTAAAATATTTACTACCGATCCGCAGGACAGCAGTTCCATCAGCAGCAATTCGTTGAGCGATTTGCTGGAAGATAGCAAGGGGCGGCTTTGGATAAGCACCTACGATGGCGGGGTAAATGTGTATAATAAAAAGACCGGGCGTTTCTTTAGGATTACGCAAGCTTCCGGGCTTTCGAGCAACCGGGTAGAAGCCATCATGATTGAACTGCCTGACGGGCGGATATTAGTAAATCCGCAGGGCGGTAACCTGAGTATTATTTCCCTGCCTGATGACGGCAAGCCTGTGATCACTGAACTCAATATACCGGGCGGACGTACCGCGGACTGGATCTTTAAAGATGAAAAAGATTTTATCTGGATAAAATGTACGGATAACAGCATTTTTATTTTTAACCCCGCTATACCTGTTTTTGAGATTTTATATGATGGCCGCCGTTTTACTAACCTTATCGAAAAAACCGGCAGGTTTGTTTCTGCAAAATTCAGCCAGGCTTTAAGTAGTAAGGTTATTCCGGACATCCGGACAGGGTTTATTGATTCCACAGGGCAGTTAAAGTCCGGTATTATCACCCATGAAAATGACGGGGCATTAATGATTGATGATCGCTTCCTGCTAAAAACCGGCGCCCTTGGATGTAATCTTTATGACTTTACTGGTATAAGAGCGGGGAATAGTACCAATGATGTATATGCCCGCAATCTTAAAACCGATGTGAAAGATCAGAATGTTAAATGCCTGTTGCTGGACCGGTCGGGTGTGTTATGGGTGGGCACCATGGGACACGGCATTTACAAATACCGTATCAGTAACAATCGTTTTCATCCTGCATTGCCCAACATGAGCATACAGCGGATAACAACCTGGAATAATGACAGGGTGTATGTGCAGGGGTGGAGGACGGCAAAATTATTAACCCCGGCAGGAGAAGAAAGCGTGAGCCCGGTGGAACCTTTTATTACAGGGGGCCTTGCTTATACAAATGTATTGCAAACGAAAAACGGCGACTACTGGCTTTATTGGAACTGGGGGCAAAAGAAAATGTTCAGGTACACTGGTGATATGAAATTAGTTGCTACCTACGATGAACCGGCCAATACAACTCCTACGGAGCAACTCCCGCCCTTAATAGAAGACAGCAGGCGCCGGGTATGGGTTTGTGGCGCTAATGGTACGCTGGCAAGAGTTGATCCTGTCACCGGCAAGCTTTCAAAGTTTGTAATAGATATAGAGCAATATACCGGCACAACGGCGCTCACACAAACCAACGCGTTTTACGAAGACGGGCAGGGCATTTTCTGGCTGGGCACTGAGCATGGTTTTGCAAGACTGGAGTTTACGAACGATACATCGTTGCCGGGCGTAAAATGGTTTAAAAATATTCCGGGCAACAGTAATTCCCTCAGTTATAATTATGTTTCCTGGTTTATGGACGATCCTGTTAATAATGATTATTTATGGATATGTACCAAGGGTGGCGGGCTCAACCGTATGCAAAAATCAACCGGAAAATTTATTCATTACACTACTCAACAGGGATTGCCCAATGATGTGGTATATGGAATACTGGCTGATAAGGCCGGTAATATATGGGGAAGCACCAACCGTGGAATATTCTGTATGATGGCAGCAAAAGAAACAAACAATTCCTCACCGGTATTCAGGGTGTTCAGTACAAGCGACGGTTTGCAGGCAGACGAATTCAATACCAACGCGCTGGCGGCGCTATCCAATGGTGATCTTGCGTTCGGAGGAGTGAACGGTATCAATATTTTTGATCCGAAAAAAGTATTGTCCGGCAGTTATTCGCCCAATGTGTATATCACCGCCATACAAATTGGGAATAAAGCAGTAGCCCCCGGCGATAAAACAGGTGTGCTGCATGAAACGATTGAGCAAGCAGCATCCATTACACTCAGTCATTTGCAGGATGTGCTCACCCTTGAGTTTTCTTCGCTTGATTTTACAGCGCCCACACAAAACAAATACCGGTATCAACTGGCCGGCATTGACAAGGAATGGGTAGAAAGCGGCACAAGACGAACGGCTACTTATCTCCACCTTCCATCGGGCAACTATACTTTTAAGGTGCAGGGCAGCAATAGCCAGGGCATATGGAGTGATAAAACCGCCGAATTAAAAATACGTGTACTACCTCCCTGGTGGCGAACCTGGTGGGCATACATGATATATGCTTCACTGATCGCATTGGCTATACACGCTTATCTCCGGTTTAAGGTAAATAAAGCAAAGCTGCAATCGCAGTTAAGCTTTGAACAGTTGGAAGCCAAAAGAGTGAAAGAATTAGATACTGTTAAAACACAATTATACACTAATATAACCCACGAATTTCGTACCCCCCTTACTGTTATACTGGGCATGGCGCAGCAGGTTGCAGAAAAACCAACCGAGCAGTTTGAAACCCGTATGGATATGATCGTACGTAATGGACGAAGCCTGCTGAACCTGGTAAACCAACTCCTTGACCTCTCCAAACTTGAGACGGGTAAAATGCCATTGCAGTTATCGCATGGAGATGTTATACATTTTCTGCGTTATATAGTTGAATCCTTTCATTCACTGGCAGAAAGCCAGCAAAAGCAGCTACATCTTTTAACGGATATTGATGCTTTGTATATGGAATTTGACAGGGAGAAAATAAGACAGATCATTTCCAACCTGCTCTCCAATGCCATTAAGTTCACCCCGGAAAAGGGGAATATTTATATCAGTGTAATGGAAAATGTGCCATCCGGCAATAGTGATAATGCTACTTTAATAATTAAAGTGAAAGATACCGGCATTGGCATACCCGGAGATCAGTTGCAATACGTTTTCGACAGGTTTTATCAATTGGATAACAGTCATACCCGCAAAACAGAAGGCACAGGTATCGGGCTGGCACTCACAAAAGAGCTGGTTAAATTAATGGATGGAGAGATAGTGGTAAAAAGCCCGCCGGCCGGAGCCCTTAAGGGCAGCGAATTTACGGTATCGCTTCCGCTGAAAAGAGTAGCAGCAGCGGAAGAGTCAACGACGTATGATCTGAAAAATCAGTCATCTTCTCCTGTTGTTGCAAAGCCGGATTTCAGCGAATGGATACCGGATAAGGAAGAAAAAAATACCAGTGCACCGCTGTTATTACTGGTGGAGGATAATGCTGATGTAGTAGCCTATACGGCATCCTGCCTTCCTGATTACAGGCTTGCCGTAGCCAAAGATGGCAGGGAAGGTTTTGACATTGCTGCGGAAATGATCCCGGATCTTATACTCACCGATGTGATGATGCCTTTTGTAGACGGCTTTGAGCTGGTGAACAAATTGCGCCACAATGAAAGCACCAGTCATATTCCTGTAATTATGCTCACCGCCAAAGCTGATATGAGCAGTAAGATAGAAGGCCTGCAACAGGGCGCCGATGCATATTTGGAAAAGCCATTTAACAAAGAAGAGTTGCTGGTAAGGATAAAGAAATTACTGGAGATGCGTAAAAACCTGCAACAGTATTATCTTAAAAAGGCAGGTATATATGAAGAAACACCTGTAAAACCGGTTATTGTTCCTGTTGAAATAAGCGATCATGCTTTAGAAGATGCTTTTGTAAAAAGGGTAAGAGAAGCGGTGGAGCAAAATTTAACGGACACAGATTTTACAGTAGAGAAGTTGAGTAAGCTTATTTTTATGAGTCATTCGCAACTGCATCGCAAGCTGGAAGCGCTCACCGGGTATTCTCCCAATAAATTCATCCGGATGATCCGGCTTAAAAAAGCAAAGGAATTATTACAGGACGCTTCCAATAGTATAGCATCAGTGGCATTGGACTGCGGGTATAATGATCCCGGGTATTTTGCACGTGTGTTCAAACAGGAATATGGCGCGACGCCGCAGGAGTGGAGAGCCGGAAATAGTTAGCAGGTATGTTATATGCGTCGAGGACGGATTAATCTTAGTTCTCCGGAGAGTTTCTCCTCCGGCGGCTGAGCAGAAAATAAGAGATGGCTTGGCCGGGATAGCTGCCGGAATGTGATATAATTGAAAAGCAGGCTATGATTGTATCAATAGCCTGCTTTAAGACCTTTTTAAATATTAATCCTGTTAATTGATATACCCGACAACCTGGTATCCTCTGCCAAAAGATGTGGTTACCCTGTCGTAAAGTACTCCATTGTATTCGTAATATGTATACCCGTTGTAAACTACTTTTTCATAATCTGCCGGCAGCGCATCAACAATTGTTCCTATTTCCGGGTTTACTACTTCGTAATAGCCGTTACGATCAAAATAAAACACACCTTCAAAAAAATAGTATAATGAATTTCCAGCATTAACCCTCACATAGTTGGGAGGCAACGTTTTGATACGCATGCCTCTTGGAGGAGGAGCCTGGATATATCTGCCATTGTTTTCAATATAAAAACGTCCATTATTATAATCGTAGGTGCGGTTATTGTATACAACACGTTCAGCACCGGATGGTCTTTGCCTTGTAGCTACTACTTTTGTTTTCTCTTTTTTGAAATGTGCATTGTCCCTGCTGATAGTTCCAATATTTTTCCTGTTGTTTATTTGAGGAGAAGCAGGTTGCCTGTTTGATCTGACTTCCGGCCTGCTATTGGATTGCCCCCTGTTTCTGTCCTGGGCGGAGGCGCTTAATGCACCTGCAGCTATAGCGAACATAAACATCGTTCCGATTAACTTATTCTTTTTCATAATGCTTCTTTTATATTTTATCAGAGGGTTCTATACAGCAATTGGTTTATTGGCACATCGTTAATCTTCGTTAATGAATTTCGCAAATAACGGTTCCCACATTAGGTGAACCGTTGCTGATCTTGTTTTGGTTGCATTCGCTTATGATTCACCGACTAATAACAGGCGTTCACCTATTTTAAAGTTTCACTGCAAACTACCCCGATAATTTTGCCGTATCAAACTCACGCTTATGATGTTGTTGATTATCCAGGTAGTATAGAAGTACGCTGCAACAACAAATAAATTTTTATTCATCATTTTAATCTTTTACTTATGATCAAAAGAAGCATTATTATCTGTATGCTGGTTACCGGCTTTGCTACCGTTTCTTCGTATGCGCAGGAAAGAAAAGAGCCCCCCAGGCGTGACCCGGAAGAGCTTTTTAAAAAACTGGATACCGATGGAGATGGAAAGATTAGTAAAGACGAAGCGGATAAGGCGGAACACAAAATGATCAAAGACCATTTTAGTGAGATGGATACAAATGCTGATGACTATATCAGCAAAGAAGAATTTAAAGCTTTTAAGCCCAAAGGCAGCCCTCGCAAGAAAGGCTGATACTTGACATTTACCCTGGAGGATTTAATGGTGAACAGGCTGATCATGCCTGGTGTTGATTGGACCAACAGTTTTAGTGACGCCTGTTATGCGTGAACAGCCTGCACCATTCATCTATGCGTTCTTGTTTCATAATTTGTAAACCCATTTTATTGGTTATATCTCTACTATCCAGCCTGTATGTTGCAGGCGATAACGTTTTAAATATGTTTGTATGATATCAGCCAATAATCATTTCCCCAAAAATGCGCTCCTGCTATTTTCTTTATTATTCTCCGGCGTATTGTTGATTGCTTCCTGTAAAAAAGACATTACCGGTAGCAGCATCACCACCACTGATAGTACCAGCGCCGCTAATAGTGCCGTAAATGACACGGCCTGGTGGTATACCCAGGAAATTTACCTGTGGTATAATTATTTGCCATCCTCATTTAATCAGCAAAGCTACAGCAACCCCAATGCCGTAATGGAAGCCATACGCGCCTACAGTACGGAACCGGGTTTCAGTGATCCTGTTGACAAATGGAGCTTTGCTATGAAACAAACAGAGTGGGATGATGTAAGCTCCGGTGTAAGCGGCGATTTCGGACTAGGTATTTTCTTTAATGCAGCTAATGATCTTCGCGTATCTTATGTTGAACCTGCCTCACCCGCTGCCGGCGCCGGTATTATAAGAAGCTGGCGCGTCATGTCTGTTAACGGCAATGAAACAATTAATACGGAAGATGCAACCATCAACCGGATCTCTACTGCTGTATATAACAGTTCATCTACCGAATTTGTATTCAGGCGACCGGATAATACGGATACCGCTGTTACGCTTACCGCGGCAACTTATACCGCTGAACCTTTTTTGCTTGATACGATATATACCGCCGGCTCCAAAAAAGTTGGATACCTCGTATACAATTCTTTTTTGGGTGATGTGACCTCTGTAAAAAACCGGTTCAGCGCTTTATTCAGTGATTTCAACAGCAAAGGCGTTACCGACCTTATTGTTGATTTACGTTATAACAGCGGGGGATATGTGGAATTGCAAAATGAGCTGGCGAATTACCTGGTTCCGGCTGCAGGTAATGGCGGACTTATGCTTACAGAAGAGTTTAATGATAAATACAGCCGTTATTATGATACAACCATTTA
The DNA here is from genome assembly GCA_019638595.1 of Chitinophagaceae bacterium. Taxonomy (GTDB): domain Bacteria; phylum Bacteroidota; class Bacteroidia; order Chitinophagales; family Chitinophagaceae; genus Agriterribacter. The sequence continues at coordinate 58,206 of JAHBTJ010000030.1, read as the reverse complement.
TTATGCAAAGAAAGGGTCGCTTGATCTTTCAAGGATATTTTTCATAACGGCAACGAATACGGCTTCTGCAAGCGAGTTGCTCATCAACAGCCTTAAGCCATATATGGATGTGAAGCTTGTTGGAAGAAGCACTTACGGCAAGCCTGTTGGTTATTTTGGAATTCCCGACGGTGATTGGTATATTTTCCCCATTTCATTCAGAAGTGTGAACAGGAACGGAGAAGGCAATTATTTTGATGGTATGACGACCGACGCAGTTGTAAACGACGGGCTGGAAAAACAATGGGGTGATGTGGCAGAAGATTGCCTGGGTAGCGCGCTCAACTACATCAGCAACGGTGTATTTTCCAATATCGCTTCGCGCAACGCTTCAGATGTATTAATCAATTCAGGTAATAAGCAAATCGGTAGCAATCGCTTTAATGGCATGGTAAGCAGTCGTCCGTTCTCAAGAACCAGGTGATAGAATAGCCATACGCAGAAATTTTTGACAACTTACCATCCCCTAAACTACACTCTAAGATACAGATGCACGATAAAACCTCCTTGCAATAAACACAAAAGCCCCGCGTTACTCCGCGGGGCTTTTGTGTGCTTATTTGTTTTAAAAATTCCGTTTAAATTATTCTTTGCCTGCTCCAAAGGTGTAAGATAATCCTACATGGAAGCCTCCTACCTTAATGTTCGCATCAGTATTATCGGCAATTTTAGTAATACCCAAATTGTAACGTGCGCCAATACCAAGCCCATTAGAAAGTTTATAGCCGGCGCCCAGTCCCCATGAAAAATTTATCTTTTTAAAGCTGTCTTTTATGTCTACTGAATTACCATCATAAGCTATTTTAGCCGACACCAAATAGCCTATCTGCGGACCTGTTTCTGCATAAAACCCGCTTGGATTGTTATACTGGACAAGAACAGGAACATTAATATAATCAGTTTTATACGTTGCTTTTTCTCCGGACTCTTTATATGTAGTGCCTTCCATGGAGTAAAGCAATTCCGGCTGAAGACTGAACATTTCATTGAGGCCGATATTAACAAAACCGCCGCCGGCAAATCCTGTTCTGAACTTTGGTGATAGGTCTTCTATTTTAGCATCTTCACCGGAGAACTTTGAGAAATTAGCCCCGGCTTTTATACCGAACTTGATTTGAGCCTGACCAATAAATGCAGCAGCAGTAAAAACTGAGAGAAAAAAGATCTTCTTCATAAATTTGATGGTTTAGGTGTGAATAAACGTCAAATTTATATTTAAAGTATGCAACTCCACGTATTTATATATAAAAACTGCCAAAATGTAGGGAAAATACCTATGAAAAGCTGAAATTACAGTAAGCTGTATATGAATTGACATAAAAAGGGTAAGCTCAACCACTTAGGCTATAAAACGGCGAAATGGAATATTATAAGGCGTTTTCTATAATAAGTGCCGGCAGGGCTCCGAACCTTTCAAAGGTTGGAAATCCTGTTTACTTAGCGCGTAGTATTTTCCAAAACAATAATAGAAGGTCCGTCGCCCCTGTTATAGATACCCATCCGGTGACCCATTGCGGGAAGCACATCTTCCTTCCATATTTTTTGGGTAAGGCTTTTCACGCCCCCCGTACAACACCAAGAAGCAACAGTTGCAGTTACATAAAATCCCTGCTTCAAAAGCCACGTTTTTTTAAAATGGCCTGTCAGCAATATTGTATGAAATCAAAATACCTGTTACCGGTTTTTATGCTCTCTGTTCTTTTTTCCTGTCGTAAGGAAAACAATCATTCGCCCGGAACTCCCGCTGAGCCGTTTTCTTTTGTGGACTTAAAGCTGAAGAACATTCAAATTACGGGACTACCATCTCCTTATTATCATTTCGAATACAGGGACGATAAATATATATCCGGTTTCAATTTTTCAAACGGATTGATCTATGAGATGGACTATACGGGAGACGATCTTACACTGATGAAGAACAATACGGCGGGCGCCAGCCCGGAGCGTATCAGTTACAGCTATATTAATAACCAACTTTCCTATATTACCGTTACGGACGAAGGTATAACTTACCGAAGAGCATTCTTATGGTATTATCCTTCCGGCCAGTTACAAAAGATCGAATGGGAACTAAAGCTCGATAATGGACTGTTTGCGGAAGACCAGTCTTATACATTTACTTATTATCCTGATGGAAACGTAAAGGAAGTTTTACAGCAATATTTTCCCGCCGGGCAATTGCCGGAGGCTGCTTTTACTGACCGGTATGAAAACTATGACAATAAGAAAAATGCAGACGGATTTACGTTGATGGAGCCAGGACGCCTCAGAATCCCTATCCTGATCCCGGGCATTAATGTCCAGGTCAATAACGCAGGCCGCGTAGTACGCACCGGCGGCGCAGCCGTAACATACGAAGTAAATTATACATATACTTATGACAACAGCGGCAGGCCATTGGTGAAGATTGGTGATTTTGTTAATACCAGCGGCCCCGGCACGGGACAACACTATGAATTGCGCACCACTTATTCTTATTATAACTGAGCAGACATGAACTTACCTTTGGTTACCCGGCGATCATAACCAAACAAAGGATATCTTTATCTAAAAGAACAGGCATGCAGTTGCTCAGGAATATTTACCAGGTGGGGGGCGATATCAACGGGCTTACTTTTGATGAGCCCGGCGCCTTATGGAACGATGCCAACTCCTATATAATTAAAACAGGCCAGGGATTGATCATGTTCGACTGCGGCTGCGGCGACACGATGGACCAGATATTCGCCAATATGTTGTACTGGCAACTTTCGCCTGACGATATCCGTTATTGTGTGTTAACACATCCGCATTACGATCATGCGGGAGGCGCTCACCTTTTAAAGAAAAAAGGCGTTCAGCTTATTTCAATCAGGGAAACCGCCGACGCGGTAGCTTCGGGCGATGAACGTTGCTGCGGATATTTGTATCATAAAACATTTACTCCTGTAACGGTTGACAGGCTTATTACAGACGGGGAAGTTTTTAACTTATGTGGCACCAGCTTTACAGCCATGCATTTGCCTGGTCATAGCATGGGATGCACCGCGTACTTATTTACCTGGGATGATAAACGGGTTGTTATCAGCGGCGATGTAATAGGTACACTTTTAGCAGGAGATTTCGGCTGGAGCGGCTCTATTGATTTTGATAAAAAGAAATACATGGAATCTCTTTTGCGATTTTCTGCAATTGATACAGATGTAATGCTGCCCGGACATGGTATGAGCTATTTTTATAAGCCCCGCCGCCGGGTGGAAGAGGCGCTTAATGCGGCACTGATGCAATGGCGTTAACAGCATAAAAAAGCCCCGCTTTTAGGCGGGGCTCAATATTTTGAAATCTTGTCAGAGGTTAGATCGTTAGCAATTAACGGTTTTAACAAAGGTTGACGGACTTCAGTTATGGCCTGGTTTTTCGGGATTTGGACAGTGATCATTCAAAAGATTGAGATACGGTTTTCGATGGACCTGGATATTATTTCTTTCATCGGATCTGGATTACGGCTTTCACGGTACTGGTTTGGTCTTGCAGGGATCTGGATTATCTTTTCTCAGGGTTCAGGGTTTTCAAGGGATCGGGGGCGGTTCTCCGGGATTTGGGTTGTTGGTCTTTCTTTCAGGATATCGTTATCATTAATGACAGTACAAAGATGTTCAATATCCCGCGGCTGCGGAACTTATTTCGCCAGACCGGCATTTTGTTTCGATAACCGGATCAATTCCTTCGATAAGCCTGATTGAAATGTTTGAATTATACCCGCATATTGTCCGGCTGCCAGTTTTTAATAGCTTTTTTAATAGCGCCGGGCGATAGATTTTCATGGATTGCCCGCTCAACCAGGGGTACAAATTCTTCATAAACAAAGATGTCTTTCATTGTAGTAATTCCGTCTTTTTCCGAAAATATATGCTGATGAGTAATGCTTTTAAAAATCCCTTTTACCATCCTGTCTTCAAAGCTGAAAGGGAAATCCATTCCCGATATTTCCATTTCAAGTTGCCGGTATATGCCGAAGTGTTTGGCGCGCCAGGTAACAATATCATTTTTCTCAAATAAGCCTTTGCTTCTTCCTTTAACAACTGTTTCGCGGGTATGCCGGGTAGAGATCATGTGCAGCTCCGCGCTACGAGAAAGATCAAAACAAACCTGTATGGGTGCATGAATATTTGTGTTTAGTTCTATGCGGGGCATTATGCAATTTACAACGGTACAAAATGCGGTTTTACTATAAAAGACCTTTTCCTGTTCCAATATCATTAACATCTGCCAAAATAAAAGCCGGTGCATACTATACACCGGCTTTAAAAATTTGAAAGCAAATATGGATAGCGTTAATCCAGTTTTTTGATCTTGATATTCCGGTACCATACTTCATCTCCATGATCCTGCAATACGATACGCCCGGTTTTAAACTTCGCGAAATCCTCCAGCGACTTGAACTTGCTGCCGGCTACCAATGTATTCCAGTTATCGTTCCACAAAGTGGTTGATACCACGTTCACACCATTCTGCCAAAAGTCCAGCTTTCCTTTTTCCAGCTTTATTTCAATGCTGTTCCATTCGCCATAAGGCTTTACGGTTTCCGGTACGCTGGTGATAAGATCGTACAGATCACCCGCACGGTGTTTTTGGATTTTAGCATCCGGATGCCCGTTGTTATCCAGCACCTGCATTTCAGGACCGGTATAATAAGCATATTTGTATGTAGGATCTTCTTTCACCAGGAACATGACCCCGCTGTTACCATTTTGTGATATTTTCCATTCAAGCTTCAGGTGAAAGTCACCATACTCTTCAGCGGTTACAGCATCTCCCCCACTGTCTTTATCGGCTTTCTTTCCAAGATGGAATGTTCCCTCGCTGGCCTCCCAGGCAGCGCCTAAACCCGGCTTGTTAAACGAATGCCAGCCATTGGTGGTAGATCCGTCAAACAACAACTGCCAGCCGTTTTTCTTTTCCTTTTTGGTAAGTGTATTGTCAGCACCCCGCTTTTGCGCCTCTGCGTTATAACTGATGGTCATCGCGAACAGGAACAGCGCGGCTATGATATGTCTTTCTGTTTTCATTATATGCCTATTTAATGGTGAGAATGTATTTTACCATTGCTTCGGCATCTTCTGTGCTTAACGCGGCATGCGGCGCCATGGGTATAGGTCCCCACACTCCTGAGCCACCATCAATTATTTTCTTTGCCAATGCGGGGATATCCTTTTCTTTATATTTCTGGGCTACTTCCGCATAGGCGGGGCCTACCAGTTTATCTTTATCGCTGTGGCAGGCGCGGCAGTCGGAAGCCGCTATCAACGCTTTACCATCTTTTGCGGGAGCTGCCGCCGCAGGCTTCTGCGCTCCATCGCCGCTGCCCGTAGTAGCCGCCACGGAAGGAGCTTTGGCTCCAATTTGGGGATTCACACTAACACTGATAGGTGCTTTAGCCTCCTGCGGACCGCTTCCACAGGCATAAAAAAAAGTAAGCACCATAGCTGCTGCTGCCAGTTTCTTCATACTAAGCTTTTTTAATGTCATCGTATTGTCAAAATTTTAGGGGGTAAATATCCGAAGAAAACTTACTCCAGCCCTAAAACTTTACGATTAAATTTTTCATCGCTGCCTGTTCCGGCAAAATCATCGAATGCACGCTCGGTTACGCGTATAATGTGGTTTTTGATGAAAGGAGCCCCTTCTGCCGCCCCGGCCTCGGGATGTTTTATAGCACACTCCCATTCAAGCACCGCCCATCCCTTATAGTTATATGCCGCAAGTTTGCTGAAAACAGATTTGAAATCAACCTGCCCGTCGCCCAGCGAACGGAAACGTCCCGCCCTTTCTACCCAGCCCTGGTAGCCGCCATATACTCCCTGCTTGCCGGTAGGATTAAATTCAGCGTCTTTTACATGGAACATTCTTATGCGCTCGTGGTAATTGTCTATATAATCCAGGTAGTTCAGGCATTGCAGCACAAAATGGCTTGGGTCGTACAACAAACAGGCTCTTGTATGATTATTCACTTTTTCGAGGAACATTTCATAAGTAATGCCATCATGCAGATCTTCTCCCGGGTGAATTTCGTAGCAAAGGTCTATCCCCTGTTCGTCAAACGCGTTCAATATGGGCAACCAGCGTTTTGCCAGTTCCGTAAAACCGGTTTCTACCAGTCCGGCAGGGCGCTGGGGCCAGGGGTATACCGTATGCCACAGCAGGGATCCGCTGAAAGTGCCATGCGCGTTCAACCCCAGGTTTTTAGATGCTTTAGCGGCATTTTTAAGATGCTGTACCGCCCATTCGGTACGGGCTGTTGGATTATTACGGTACGCTTCGGGAGCAAATCCGTCAAAAAGCTCGTTATAGGCCGGGTGTACTGCTACCAGTTGGCCAATAATATGAGAAGCCAGCTCGGTTATTTGCAGCCCGGCAGCATTTACTGTTCCTTTTATTTCATCGGCATAGGTTTTACTTTCTGCCGCTTTTTGAACGTCAATAATACGCGGATCCCATGTAGGAAGCTGAACGCCTTTATAACCTAAACCGGCCGCCCATTCGCAAACAGACTTTAAGCTGTTAAAGGGTGCTTGATCTCCTAAAAACTGGGCCAGGAATATGGCAGGCCCCTGGATATTTGTCATGATTGTAAGATTTTTTAAAAAGATTATTAATTAGTGGAAGGCATAAGGTTTAGGGTATAGGGCTAAAGAAATGCAGGTTACAGGTTTCAGGTTTTACATCTTATCACTTATCACTTTCTACCTTACACCCTACACCTTCCCCCCTATACCTTACTTTATACCTCGAACTCGGTCCATTTTTCGGTGCTGGCACTGCTGGCTACCACCAGGTCAATGAACGCCATGCCCCTTACTCCTTCCTGAACGGTTGGGAAGTCGAGCATTTCCGGGGTGGGTTGGATACCATCCAGTTTTGCCGACAACGTAAGCGCGAAGTTGCGGTAAATATTGGCAAAAGCCTCCAGGTATCCCTCGGGATGCCCTCCCGGCGTACGGGTATTGTGTTTGGCAAAGCCGCCGAGGTATCCCCCGCCTGCACGATAAATTTCCGTGGGTTTATCCAGCCATTTTACGATCAGCGTATTGGGTTCGTGTTGCGCCCATTCCAGTCCGCCCTTCTCACCATATATTCTTATTTTCAGCGCGTTTTCTTCTCCCGCAGCAACCTGCGAAGCCATTAATACGCCTGCAGCTCCGTTGTTGAACCGCAGCAGCACGTTCCCATCGTCATCCAGCGGGCGCCCGGGCACCATAATATTCAAATCAGCACAAAGCTTTGAAATTTTTAACCCCGATATATATTCTGCAAGATGTGCGGCATGCGTGCCTATATCTCCCATACAGCCGGCTTTTCCCGATCTTTTGGGATCGGTTCTCCAGGCGGCCTGCACATTTCCTGTTTGTTCGGTAAGGTTGCTCAGCCATCCCTGCGGGTATTCCACCCATATCTTCCTGATCTTACCCAAAGCGCCTTCCCTTACCATTTGCTTAGCCTGCTTTACCATAGGGTAACCCGCATACGTATGCGTAAGTCCCAGCAATAAACCGGTTTCCTCCACTTTTTTCTGTAATTGCTTTGCTTCTTCCAGCGTGAACGTCATAGGTTTTTCAATCATTACATGAAAACCCTTTTCCAAAGCCAGCATTGCCGGTCCAAAGTGGGCAAAATTGGGTGTAACGATCGAAACAAAATCCATTCTTTCATCCGCCGGAAGCTTGCTTTCGGTTTCTATCATTTCTTCGTAGCTTGTATACGCCTTACTATCGGGCAGGAACAAAGCTTTCGCCGATTCCTTGGCAACATCCGGCCTTGAGCTGAGCGCTGCGCACGATAATTCAATAAGTCCATCCATATTAGCGGCAATACGATGAACGGCGCCGATGAAGGCGTCTTTGCCCCCACCAATCATTCCCATTCTTAGTTTTCTGTTCATGAAAAAAGTATTAACGTAGTTAAAAAATTCCAGAAGCGGGTTTAAAAATAAAACATTTACACTAACCGCCCGCCTGTTTTTTATCATGCATTTTAGTAACGGAAGGCATTGCTTTATACTACCACGCGGGTAGCTATACATTCTATCCGTTGCCTTAACAATTTAAAAGGATGCATTTGTAAAACATTCCCTAACTTAACCACTTTATTGTAAGCTATGTCCACTTCATCTTCATCGCAGCCGCGCCGGCGCGCTATTAAAAATATTGTACTCGGATCGCTTGCTGTGGGAGCAGCCCCTTCGGCACTTGCCGGTTTTTCATCTTCAACAAAAAGCAAAGAATATTCAGATCATACTATGAAAGGAAATATCAATCATTCCGTATGCAGGTGGTGCTACGGCAGCATTCCTTTAGAGGAGCTTTGTGCGGCAGCAAAAAAAATAGGTATTTCCGCCATTGACCTGGTGGGTCCTAAAGACTGGCCTGTTCTAAAAAAATACGGGCTCTACTCTTCCATGTGTAATGGCGCCGAAATAAACCTCGAAGACGGGTTTAATGAAAAGGCTTTTCATGAAAAGCTGGTAAAGAATTATTCTGAAATGATACCGGTGGTGGCCAAAGCGGGATATAAACAATTGATATGCTTTAGCGGAAGCAAAAGAAAATTAAGCGATGAGGAAGGATGGAATAACTGCGCGGAGGGTTTGAAAAAAATTATAGGGCTTGCGGAAAAACACAAGGTGGTGCTGGTAATGGAGCTGCTGAACAGCAAAATAGACCATAAAGATTACCAGTGCGATAAAACAGCCTGGGGCGTGGAACTTGCAAAACGCGTGGGTTCAGAAAACTTTAAGCTGCTGTACGATATTTACCACATGCAGATTGATGAGGGGGATGTGATCAGGACTATCCGCGAATACCATCCTTATATTTCACATTATCATACGGGCGGCGTACCCGGCAGAAGGGAGATAGACGATTCGCAGGAACTATATTACCCCGCTATCATGAAAGCTATTACAGAGGTGAACTTTAAAGGATATGTAGCCCAGGAATTTATTCCAACACCCAAAGACGCGGCCGGACAACTGGCGTCGCTTGAAAAAGCCGTACAGATTTGCGATGTGTAAAGAAAATAGCGGTAAGAATACCATCTGCAGGATAGCTGAACATTTTTTCAGCTCCTTTTCATAAACAAACATTTTTCATTCATAATTTAATACAAACAATTATGCCGGGCGATAGCAGTAATGTAAACATCAATGGCAAGGCCGATGAAAGCATGACCTATGATGCGATTGTAGTGGGTTCGGGCATCAGCGGCGGATGGGCCGCCAAAGAACTCACAGAAAAGGGATTGAAAGTATTAATGCTCGAAAGGGGAAGACACATTGAGCACAAATCGGGCTATTTGAACGCCAACAAAGATCCCTGGGAGTATCCGCACAGGGGTGGCCGTACCCAGCAGATGATTAAAGATTACCCGGTATTAAAGCGCGACTATCCTTTAAATGAAACCAACCTCGATTATTGGTGCAGCGATAAGGACAGTCCTTATACCGAAATCAAAAGATTCGACTGGTTCAGGGGCTATCACGTAGGCGGACGTTCTTTAACCTGGGGAAGACAAAGCTATCGTTTCAGCGATCTTGATTTTGAAGCCAATGCGAAAGAAGGCATTGGAGCAGACTGGCCGATCCGCTATAAAGATATTGCTCCCTGGTATGACCACGCAGAACGTTTTGCGGGCATCAGCGGATCAAAAGAAGGCTTGTCGCAGTTACCGGACGGACAGTTTTTACCTCCCATGGAAATGACCTGCGTGGAAAAGGATGTTGCCGCACGCATAAAAGAAAAATATGCCGGAAAAAGAACCATGATCATCGGCCGTACGGCTAATCTTACCGTACCTTATAACGAACAGGGCAGGGCCAACTGCCAGTTCAGGAACAAGTGCTGGCTGGGTTGCCCCTATGGCGCTTATTTCAGCACTCAGTCGTCCACATTACCTGCTGCAAGAAAAACAGGCAATCTTACACTACGCCCCTGGTCTATTGTTACAAAAGTATTGTACGATAAAAACACTAAAAAAGCCACCGGCGTTGAAGTGCTGGACGCTGAAAACAACAAAACTTATGTATATAAGTCGAAGATAGTTTTCCTGAACGCATCGGCCTTAAACAGCACCTGGATACTGTTTAATTCCGCTACGGATATTTGGCCCGATGGACTGGGCAGCAGCAGCGGCGAACTGGGGCACAATGTAATGGATCATCACCTTGGCGTGGGCGCTTCAGGTATTGTTGAGGGATACGAAAACCAGTACTATTTTGGAAGGAGGGCCAACGGCATTTACATTCCCCGGTACCAGAACATTAATGGCGATAAAAGAGATTACCTGCGTGGTTTCGGCTACCAGGGTGGCGGCTCGCGGCAGGGCTGGAGTCGTTCTGCGGAAGAAGTAGCCCTGGGCATTGACTTAAAAGAAGCGCTTGTTGAACCGGGTATCTGGACCATGTCGATCGGCGGCTTTGGTGAAGTATTACCCAATCATGAAAACAAAATATTCCTTGATAAAAATACCTACTCCGACAAAACGGAACCATTTAAAGACCCGGTTACAGGAAAGGATTTGGGTTCACGCCCGGTACCCGACAAAAACGGCAGACAGCGGCTGGATAAATGGGGCTTACCTGTACTGGCTTTTGACGTAGAGCACAAGGAAAATGAAAAGAAGATGCGCAAAGACATGCAGAGTGACGCCCAGGAAATGCTGGAAGCCGCGGGGGTAAAAAAAGTAAATAGCTGGAACGGCGATGGCACCCTGGGAAGAGGTATTCATGAAATGGGTACCGCGAGAATGGGAAAAGATCCCAAAACTTCGGTATTGAATAAATGGAACCAGGTATGGGACGCACAGAATGTATTTGTTACCGACGGCGCCTGTATGACATCCGCCGCCTGCGTAAATCCATCGCTTACCTATATGGCGCTCACCGCAAGGGCGGCAGACCATGCCGTAAGTGAATTGAAAAAAGGAAATTTATAACGGATCCATAAAACCGATCTTTCTTTTAACATAAAACTCAATGTATGAACAGACGCGAAGCCGTTTCCAGAGTTGCCCTGATACTGGGGGGTACCGTTGTAGGCGCCGGCGCTTTTCTGGAAGGTTGTAAGCCCGGTGCAGATAAAAAGGCAGATGCCGGCACTGCCGGGTTGTTCAATGCCGATGATATCACTTACCTGGACGCTATTGCAGAAACCATTATTCCCGCAACCGATACGCCGGGTGCAAAAGCCGCTAAAGTAGGCGCCTTCATGACCGTAATGGTAACCGATTGCTACGAGGAAAACGATCAAAAAGTTTTTTTGGAAGGCATGAAATCATTAAACGCGGCCAGCCGGCAAAAGTTCAGCAAACCATTTGTAGAAGCGGATGCCGGGCAGCAAAAAGAGCTGCTGACGGAAATAGACAAGGAAGCCAAAGAATACATGAAAACCAAAAAGGAAAATGAGCCCCGGCATTATTTCCGCATGATGAAGGAACTGACCCTGCTGGGTTTTTTTACTTCGGAACCGGGTGCTACACAAACATTGCGTTACATGCAGGTACCCGGAAAATACGAAGGCTGCATTCCCTACAAAAAAGGCGACAGGGCATGGGCTACATAATATAGTGATAAGAAGAAGTGGCAGGGCTGGGGTTTATAGTTAATAGTTTGGAGTTTATAGGTGAGAACCTTGAAACTTGCAACCTGAAACTTGTAACTTGCAACCTGGTCACCAGGTAATTCAATTTAATAAAATAACCATGACGTATAACAGAAGACAGTTTTTAAAAGCAGGTGCGTTGTTCGGCACGGGTATAGCTTTGTCTGCAAAGAGCCTGGAAGCTCTTGCCGGTAATAACATCATTACAAAAAATTTCGGGCTGCAATTGTATTCCCTGCGGGATGATCTTCCTAAAGACCCCAAAGGAATATTGAAACAGGTTGCCGGGTTCGGTTATAATCAAGTAGAAAGCTTTGAAGGAGCGCAGGGCATGTTCTGGGGACTGGGCAATACAGGATTTAAAAAATACATGGACCAGCTTGGAATGAGCATTGTTTCCAGTCATTGCGATATTAATAAAGACTTTGAGAAAAAGGCGGGAGAAGCAGGTGCAATAGGAATGAAGTACCTGATTTGCCCATATATAGGAGCGCAAAAAACGCTGGACGACTATAAAAAATTCGCTGAGAAATTTAACGCCTGCGGCGACATCTGCAAGCAAAACGGACTGAAGTTCGCGTACCACAATCATGGATACACGTTCAAGCCGGTTGATGGCGTTTACCCGCAGGATGTACTGATGGAAAATACCAACCCCGATACCGTAGATTTTGAAATGGACATGTATTGGGTAGTTACTGCAGGCGAAGATCCTGTTGCATGGCTTGAAAAATATCCCTACAGGTTCAAGCTTTGCCATGTTAAAGACAGGGAAAAAGGCGCCGGACCCGATAACCAGGATGCCTCCTGCGACCTGGGAAAAGGCAGTATAGATTACGGGAAAATTTTACAGGTGGCAAAAAAGAAAGGTGTTTATTATTACATCGTTGAGCAGGAAAAATACACGGGCTCTACGCCTCTTAAAAGCGCTAAAGCATGCGCCGACTATATGAACAAGCTGGCGTTTTAACAAACTATTTGGTTTTTACACAAAAGAAGGCAATGTTTTTTCATTGCCTTCTTACTTGTATAGCTGCTGTAAAATATTTTGTACAGGCCTGCATCATTGGTAGTTTTGAAAATGCAACAATTTCATAAATATCACGTTACACAGGCTATGCAAAAATGGATCTGTTTTCTACTATCGGCTTTTGTAATAGCAGGTTGCAACCAAAACAGGAAAGTGCCCGATGTATCGGGTATTGAAGTAAAGCTGGAAGTACAACGTTTTGAGCAGGATTTTTTTTCAATAGATACCAATAATATACGTGCATCGCTGCCCGCTTTGCATCAGAAATATCCTTTATTCCTGGCGGATTTCGTACAAAACATCCTTGGTCTTTCTATTACTGAAAACGGGGGAAACGCCGATTCCGCCATTAAAATGTTTATCCGCGATTACAGGGTGGTAAAGGATACGGCGGATAAGGTATTTAAAAATATGGCTTCCGTGCAGGAAGAGATTAAACAGGGTATCCGCTTTGCCAGGTACTATTTTCCGCAATATGAAGCGCCTGAAAAATTAATTACGTTTATCGGCCCCCTGGATGCCATCTTTCAAACAGCTATGGGTAAAACCGGCGATGTAATTACGCAGGACGCGCTGGCTGCGGGGCTTCAGCTGCACCTGGGCAAAAACGCGTCGCTATACCAGGGACAAACAGCCCAGTCTATCTTTCCTACATATGTTTCCCGCAAATTTGAACCGTCGTACATAGCCGTAAACTGCATAAAAAATATTGTAGACGATGTATTTCCTGTGAACCCCGGCGACAAAACCCTGCTCGACCTGATGGTTGATAAGGGTAAACGGCTTTACCTGCTGGATAAGTTTTTACCTTTTACCGCCGACTCTCTTAAAACCGGCTATACGCAGGATCAATTGCAGGGCTGCTATAAAAACGAAGGCTTTATATGGAGCTTTATCATACAGAACGATCTTATTTACAATAGCGACCCGCTTCGCATACAATCCTATGTGGAGGAAGGGCCCTACACACAGGAACTGGGAGAAGGTTCTCCCGGTAATATTTCCCTTTTTACAGGATGGCAAATAGTAAAAAAATATATGGAAATGTTTCCGGATACTTCACCTGAAACATTATTGAGCCTTAATGCCAGGCAGATCCTGCAGGATTCAAAATACAAACCCAAATAGCGATCTGCCTGTATATTAACGGAATGTTTTTATCTTTCGCAGTATAAAACATTCCCGGCATGAAAAGGATCGCTTTATTATTATTCATTTCTATTGGTATATGCAGCTCCGGTTACGCGCAACCGCCAGATGAAAAATCCATCCTGAAAATTATGGACGACCAGGTACGTTACTGGAACAAAGGCGACCTGGATAATTTTGTAAAAGGATATTGGAACAGCGATTCGGTAATGTTTGTTGGAAGCAAAGGCATTGTGTATGGTTATAACAATACGCTGGAGCGTTATAAAAAAAGTTACAGCAGCGCGGAACAAATGGGGCAGCTACGATTTACCATACTGCATCTTAAAAAGCTTTCACCCGAATATTATTTTTTAACCGGCCGCTTCGATTTAAAACGCGCCGTGGGCGACCTGTCGGGATATTTTACTTTACTGTTCCAAAAAATTAACGGTGAGTGGAAGATCATTTCAGACCATAGCAGTTAGCCCTGCCGGTTACTTTTTCCATACCCGGGTAAGATAATAAATCAGGCCGCCCAGGCTGATAATAAACCAGGCATAAAAAATAATATTCAGCACGTTGACTGTTTCATACACAACCGCCCAATTAAGATAGAGCCCGAAAAACATAGAGATGATGGCCCACAATACCAGGGCGGAAACTGCATGAATGATCTTCCCGAAAAAAATCTTTACTTCAGGCTCTATCCCGCTGACGCCTCTTTGCAGGTCTTTCTGCCGGAAATAGGCTTCGAGTTTGGGAAAAGCGATCTTAAACCAGGCTGTATATTTTTCAGGATGGTTCACCATGTCCGCTTTTATTTCATCCATGGGTTTATAATGGTAGTCTGCCACCTCGGCGGGATTGGGAGTAATAACTCCTTCGTATCCGCCCAGGAGAACATGGTCATATTCATTCTCCGTAAGCCCGTTATCAAACTCAGCCCTGTATATAAAATCGAACGCTTTTTCCAAAGGCACGGAAAAGCCCAGTTCCTCCTGCAACCTTCGCTGTGCACCGGCTATGGTTTCTTCTCCGGGTTTGGGATGACTGCAGCAACTGTTGGTCCATAACCCCGGGCTGTGGTACTTTTCTTTAGCCCGCTGCTGCAAAAGCATTTCTCCTTTACTGTTAAAAATAAAAACACTAAATGCCCTGTGCAGCAATGCCTTACGATGAGTTTCCATCTTTTCCATGGTGCCAACCTGCTCATCGTTCGCATTCACCAGTATAATATCATGAGCCTGATCCGTCATATATAGTGATATGGATATTTGTATGCAAACCTATACAATTCTGTATAAACGCATTTTTTCGCGTTGCTGTAACTTTCCGGCCGCTTAACCGTATAACATACAAAATCACACATCCGGGGAGTAATTTTAGGGCTGTTTAACTGACTGTATGACTGATAAAGAATATAATGAATGCGTTAACTGCTATGCGGATAATGTTTACAGGTTTATACTGAAGAATCTCAGGAACGAAGAAGACACGCGCGATGTGGTACAGTGTGCGTTTGAAAAATTATGGCGCAACAGGGAAAACATTATTTACGAAAAAAGCAAATCGTACCTTTTTACCGTTGCCTATAACCAAATGATAGATCAGATAAGAAAAGGGAAGCGGGTAGTTCTGAAAGAAGAACTCAGGGAAGAGTTGATAGTAGATGCTCCTAAACATAACTTAAAGAAAATATTAGAAGCAGCGCTGGATCGCCTGAATGAAACCCAGCGCTCGCTGGTAATGCTGAAAGACTATGAAGGATATTCGTATGAAGAAATAGGAAAGATAACCGGACTGAGCGACAGCCAGGTAAAAGTATACCTGCACCGGGCAAGATTACAGTTAAAAGAATACCTGGTTAAAATTGAAAATGTAATTTGAGTAAACAGGCCTTTTAACAGGCAGTGAAAAAACGGCTACATGAAAATTAACAAACATAACTACGAAGAATTTTTTCTGCTGTATACAGACAATGAGCTGAATGCCGAAGACCGGAAAGCAGTAGAGGATTTTGTAGCAATGCATTCCGGCCTGAAAGAAGAGCTAAGCGCTCTCCTGCAAACCCGGCTTCCTTTGGAAAAGAGCCCGTTTTTGTTCAATAAGGAAATGCTTTTCAGATCCGGAACAACTTCCGGCGCTATCAATGCAGCTAACTATGAGTCGTATTTTTTATTGTATACCGACAATGAATTAACGGGACAGGAAAGAGAATGGGTCGAAAATTTTATAATGGCCCATCCGGATAAAAAAACTGAACTGGATCTTTTGCTACGGGTTAAGCTGCAGCCGGATAATGAAGTTGTTTTTACAGGCAAAACGGTACTATACCGCCGCGAAAAACCTGTAGTAAGCATAGCCATCCCCTGGAGAAAAATAGTGGCGGCTGCTTCTATTATTTTAACCGGTGCGCTGATATGGACCAATACCGGCAGGATAAAAAAGCCATCTGAACCTTTTGTAAAAGCAACCGGAATAAGCGCCGCGGATCCCGCTCCCGAAGTGAAAGAAGTCCCTGCAATTAAAAATGTCAATACAATTGCTGTTCAAAAAAACGAACACGAGCCCGCTGAAAGCCGGAATAACACAGCAGCGGCATTACAAAATACCCCTGCTGTAAACGAAAAACAGCAAACCTATCGTAATACTATTGTTGAAGAAGCAGCTAAACCTGTAATGGAAGATGATTTGCGGGAAACTGAAAACAGCATTGCAAAGCCTGCTATTAAAAATACAATACCTGAGCCTATGCTGCCTGTAGCCATTAACCAGGTAGAAGCCGAAAATAAATTACCCGGCACTGTAAAGCCTGTAATTCTCGATCAAGCGGCTTTTAACGGTAAAGAGGAGGAGGACATCCATAAAAATGAGCTCGCATTTTTAGATACAGACAACACTGAAAAGAAATCGAAAGGAGCATTCCGTGGTCTTTTCAGGAAAGCTTCCCGCTTTGTAAACAGGGCAACAAATGCCGATGATAAGGAAGGAAAAGAATCTATTGTAAGAATAGCAAGCTTTGAGATCGTAAAAAAATAAATCACTATAAATAAGGAACAATGAAAAAAGTACATCTGCTGCTGATGGGCGCACTATTGCTGTGTTTTGCGGGGAAAGCACAAACAGATACCACCTCCGTACCTGTGGAAGAATCAGATACAATAAGGGTAGGCAGCATCCTGATCATTAAGAACGGAAAAGAAAATAAAAGTGAAAATGTAACGGAAACGCCTAAAAAGCGGCAGAATAATAATCCGCGCCGCCGTAATAAAGTTTCCACCAACTGGTTTGTGGTAGATCTTGGCTTTGCCAATCATGATGACCGCACAAATTATGCTTCTGCCGAAGCGCAAAATTTTGTACACGGGCAGGTAAGCGGGCATCCTGCCGGCAAAACAGATTTCAATGTAAAACCTCTGTCCTTCAACCTGAATATATGGTTGTTCATGCAGCGCACGAGCTTATATAAGCAGGCTGTTAACCTGAAATACGGGCTGGGGGTTGAGCTGTACAAATACTATTACAAATCGGATATCCGGTATATTGATGGCCCCGAACCTTATGTTGAAAGACTGGGCATTGATTATAAAAGGAACAAATTTGCCTTCGACTACGTTACAGTACCGCTGATGCTGAATATAAATCCTACTCCCCATCGCAAAAACGGAGGACTGAACATCAGCGCGGGTATTAGTGCAGGCTATTTGTACGGTGCGCGCAATAAACAGAAAAGCGAAGCATCCGGAAAAGAAAAGTTCAAAAGCGACTTTAACCTGGAAAGATGGAAGTTCGCATATGTAGGAGAGTTAGGACTGGGGCCCGTTCGCCTGTATGGCTCTTACGCCATTACTCCTTTGCACCAGTATGGCGTGGACCAGCATCCTTACACAGTAGGTGTACGGTTCAGCAGTTGGTAATATTTTTCAGTTACCGTTTTTCCTGTTGTTTGATTGCCTCCCGTTTGCACGGGAGGTTTTTTTATTGTGTGTTAATAGCTGTTAACCCCGTGCCACAATAATTTTCTTTATTTTTGGATTTCCAGTTCATAACCTCTGTGCTAGAGCCGGCCACTGGTTTTAGCCAGGCAAAATTCTATCGAAGTATGAAATTTATCCAATTAGTCCTTATCTCTGTTTTTTCTTCCTCTCTTTTTGTTGCTTGTGTTTCAAAGAAAAAATTTGTGGAAGCGACCAATTCCATTATCGAGTTACGAAAAGACAGCCTGCGCCTTGAAAATGACCTCGCCTCTGTTCGCAATAACCTGCGCGATACAAGGCAGTCGGTGGAAGATCTCCAGAAAAAGTACAATGATCTTATGTCTGTAAAATCACTGAAAGAGCAGGAATTGAGCAGCGCCCAACAGCAGTTAAGCAACACCCAGCAACAGTTAAACAGTACACAGGAAAGGCTCAGCAGCTCCGCCCTTACTGTAGAAGAGCAGCAAAAGCGGCTGGAAGCCTTGCAGAAATTAATTGATCAGCAACGAAACGTGGTAGAAAACCTTCGTAAATCAATTGATAACGCTTTAGGGCAATACAAAGCGGAAGACCTGGATGTTTTTGTAAAGGACGGAAAAGTGTATGTGTCGCTCCAGGAAAAATTATTGTTTAAATCAGGCAGCGCCGTTGTAGGAAAGGAGGGAGAAGAAGCATTGGGTAAGATAGCCCAGGTGCTGAACAACGATCCTAAAATAAAGATCGTGGTAGAAGGGCATACAGACAGTATTCCTATCCGCAGAACGTTTGAAGACAACTGGGCGCTAAGCACGGCAAGGGCAGTATCTATCGTGCGTATTCTCACAAAAAACTACCAGGTAGACCCGGCCAGGGTCATCGCGTCGGGGCACAGCTATTTTGATCCGCGCGATACCAATGCTACTCCTGAGGGAAGAGCACTGAATCGCAGAACAGAAATTATTCTTTCGCCCAATCTTGATGAGCTGTACCGCTTAATGCAATAATTTGTTCAACGAAATTGTTCAATAAAAAGCGGACCCTCAGCAAGTCCGCTTTTTACTTTATATATTCAGGCTTTCCATAAAGTTGCTTAAACCTTTATCAATGAACAAAGAGCAGGAACGATTACAGGATAGGAAATGGAAAAAGTGGGGACCTTACCTGTCTGACAGGCAATGGGGCACCGTGCGGGAGGATTACAGTAAGAACGGGGAGCCCTGGCTGTATACCACGCATGAAATGGCAAGAAGTAAAGCATGGCGCTGGGGTGAAGAAGGCATAGGAGGAATATCGGACGACCGGCAATTGATTTGTTTTGCACCGGCTTTCTGGAATAAAAAAGACAGCATCATCAAGGAACGCTTTTTTGGCTTATCGGGCTATGAGGGTAATCATGGCGAGGACGTAAAGGAGTTGTATTATTACCTGGATTCAACTCCCACACACTCGTATATGAAGATGCTATACAAGTATCCTCAATCCGCTTATCCTTACGACTTGCTGGTAAATGAAAATAAAAACCGCAACCGGGCGCATCCGGAATTTGAAATTACAGATACCCCTGTTTTTGATACCAATGAATACTTTGACATTTTTATTGAGTATGCCAAGGCAGGAGCGCAGGACATCCTGGTGAGGTTAACCCTTTGCAACCGCTCCAATAAAACAGCCGCTTTAAACATATTACCAACATTATGGTTCCGTAATACATGGAACCTCGGGTATGATAACCAGCAACCGGAACTGCAGGTAAAAAGTAATAACGCGATCGGGATCTGTCACCCGCTGCTTTCTTCTTACAAATTATATTACGAACAAATACCGGAACTGTTGTTTTGCGATAATGAAACCAATACCGAAAAGCTATACAACTATAAAAGCGATCGCAGGTTTTACAAAGACGGGATCAATGATTATATAGTCAACGGCAGCCAGTCGGTAAACAAGGATATGAGGGGAACAAAAGCAGCATTGAACTATGATATAGCTATACCTGCCGGGGAACAATATACCATACGGTTGCGGCTTGGCAATATAGACCTGGATACCCCCTTCAGTGATTTTGACAGCATCTTCAACGACCGGCAATCAGAAGCTGATCAATTTTATGCGAACATTCAAAAACCTGAGCTGAATGAAGAGGAGAAAAATATTCAAAGGCAGGCCTTCGCGGGTATGTTATGGAATAAGCAGTTTTATTATTACGATGTAACGGAATGGCTGAATGGCGATCCGGCGCAGCCACCGCCGCCACCCGAACGAAAGCATGGAAGGAACTTCCAGTGGAAGCATCTTAATAACGCCGACATCATTTCTATGCCCGACAAATGGGAATATCCGTGGTACGCCGCATGGGATCTTGCTTTTCATTGCATTACGCTTGCCACCATTGATGTGGCATTCGCAAAAAAGCAACTGCTTTTATTAACACACGAATGGTATATGCATCCTAACGGCCAGTTGCCCGCATACGAGTGGGCTTTGGGAGATGTAAATCCTCCCGTGCACGCATGGGCCGCTTATAAAATATACCAGTCAGAAAAAAATAAGAACGCCGGAAAGGGTGATATCGCTTTTCTTGAAACCATTTTTCACAAGCTCACGCTCAATTTTACCTGGTGGGTGAACCGTGAGGACGAAACAGGGAACAATGTATTTGAAGGCGGCTTCCTGGGAATGGATAATATTGGTGTATTCAACCGCAATGAGCGCCTGACCGATGGAGAAACTTTAAAACAATCGGATGGCACAAGCTGGATGGCAATGTATTCGCTAAACCTGATGCGCATAGCGCTGGAGCTGGCAGACGTAAATCCTGTTTACCAGGATATGGCAACAAAGTTCTTTGAACATTTCATGTATATCGCCGGCGCAATGGAGGTAATGGGAGAAAAGAATGAAGGACTTTGGGATGAAGAAGACGAGTTTTATTACGATACTCTTGTTTCACAAGACGGTAGCAGGAAAAAAATGAAGCTGCGCTCAATGGTGGGGCTGGTTCCGTTATTTGTAGTGGAAATAATTGATGAAGCTTTGCTGGCACGGCAGCCGGCTTTTGCAGAACGTCTTCGCTGGTTTTTGAACTACAGGCCCGATCTGGCCAAACTGGTTTCCCGCTGGGGTGAGAAAGGAAAAGATGAAAAGCATCTTTTATCGCTGCTAAGAGGGCACCGCATGAAAAGAATATTGTATCGTATGCTGGATGAAACGGAGTTTTTAAGTCCGTACGGTATACGCTCCCTTTCCAGGGTATACCACGACCAGCCGTTTGCTTTTCATTTCAACGGCAAAAGCTTTGAAGTGAAATATGCCGGCGGCGAATCGCCCGTACCTGTTTTTGGCGGAAACTCAAACTGGCGCGGTCCTGTATGGATGCCGGTAAACTATCTCATCATCGAATCCTTGCGGAGCTTCCACCTGTATTATGGCGATGATTTTAAGATCGAATACCCGTCCCGGTCGGGAAATTATTTTTCGCTGTGGCAAATAAGCGATGAGCTGGTAAAAAGGTTGAAAAGCCTTTTTGTGCCGGACGAAACGGGAAAACGCCCCATTTACCGGGAAGCAGGTAAAATGCAAACCGACCCGTTGTTTAACAGGCACATTTTATTTTATGAATATTTTGATGGTGATAACGGAAAGGGTTTGGGCGCCTCGCATCAAACAGGGTGGACAGGTCTGATCGCCAATTTAATGCAGGGATAAAATAAGAAACAGGGTTCCGAACCTTTTAAAAGGTTCGGAACCCTGTAGTAAAACTTGCTTATAATTTTCCGCTCTTGATCTCATCCACAACTGCCGGATCCAGCAATGTGGAAGTATCGCCCAGCTTGTCCATTTCACCTTCCGCTATTTTGCGTAAGATCCTCCGCATTATTTTACCGCTCCTGGTTTTGGGCAACCCGTTCACAAATTGTATCCTGTCGGGCTTTGCAATGGGTCCGATAATACGCGATACTGTCTGGCTGATGTCTTTACGGGTATGCTCTTCGTCGCCGTGCATGGCATTCACAATTACATACGCGTAAATGCCCTGCCCCTTAATTTCATGGGGGAACCCTACCACGGCGCTTTCTACCACGCTGGCATGCATGTTAATGGCATTTTCCACTTCTGCCGTACCGATCCTGTGCCCGCTCACATTCAGCACATCGTCTACACGCCCGGTAATGCGGAAAAATCCATCATCATTTTTTAAAGCGCCATCGCCGGTAAAATACAGGTTCTCATATGCGGCAAAATAATTGGTTCTGCAACGCTCATGATCGCCATACGTAGTGCGCAAAATACCCGGCCAGGGAGCTTTCATGCAAAGGTTGCCTTTATACAAACCATCTTCGTCTTTTTCGGTTACCTCATTTCCCCTGTCATCTACCAATACCGGTTGCACACCAGGCAGGGGCAGGGTAGCCCACGAGGGCTTAGCCGGTGTAACACCGGCAAGATTGGTAATTAAAATACCGGCTGTTTCTGTTTGCCACCAGGTATCCACGATCGGGCATTTCTTTTTTCCTATGTGCTCGTTGTACCAATGCCAGGCTTCTTCATTAATAGGCTCGCCCACTGTTCCCAAAACTTCCAGCGAAGAAAGATCTTTATTCTTCAACGGATCAAGCCCATAGCTCATCAGGCTCCTGATAGCCGTAGGCGCCGTATACAGAATATTTACTTTGTATTTATCAATAATATCCCAAAAACGACCTGCATCGGGCCAGGTGGGCACTCCTTCAAACATCAGGCTGGTGGCGCCGGCGCTTAATGGTCCGTAAATAATATAGCTGTGCCCGGTGATCCATCCAATATCGGCTGTACAAAAATGTACCTGGCCCGGTTGATACTGGAAGGTATTTACAAACGTATAGTTTGTCCATACCATATAGCCGCCACAAGTATGTACCACACCTTTGGGCTTACCTGTACTTCCGGATGTGTATAAAATAAATAACGAGTCTTCGGCATCCATCTCTTCCGCCTCTCCAAATCCTTCTACAGGCAGGGTGTCGGTCACTTTCAGCATTTCGTCTTCCCACCATACATCGCGGCCTTTTATCATACTAACGGGGGTGCGTGTGCGCGTATATACAATTACTTTTTTTACTACTTTATTTCCAATCAGCGCATCATCAATAATGCTTTTCAATGGAATATCTTTTCCGCCACGGTAAGCGCCATCGCATGTAACAATAAATTCGGCTTTAGCGTCTTCAAGGCGGTCAGCAATGCTTTGAGCAGAGAACCCACCGAATATTACGCTGTGGATAGCGCCGATGCGGGCGCAGGCAAGCACCGCGTATGCCAGCTCAGGAACCATACCCATATAAATACAAACCCTGTCGCCTTTTTTTACACCATTATTTTTCAGTACCTGGGCGAACTGGCAAACCCTTTTGTGTAACCGTTCATAGGTTACAACCCTGGTTCTTTCCTCGGGGTTATTAGGCTCCCATATAATAGCAGGCTTATCGGCCATGGTAGCTAAATGCCTGTCAAGACAGTTTTCGGTAATGTTCAGCCTGCCTCCGATAAACCATTCTACTTTTGGCTCTTTAAAGTTCCAGTTCAGCACTTTATCCCACTTTTTACGCCATTGGAAGGTTTCCGCTATTTCTCCCCAGAAAGTTTCAGGATCGTCTACGCTTTTCTTATATGCTGCCCGGTAGGCTTCCAGGCTTTTTAATTGGTAAGGGTAAGACATAATCGTTATAAATGGTTTTGATTCTTTAAACTGCCTTAAAATTAGCCAGATTTGGTTGAATGCTGTGCAAATATTTGTAATTAATACGCATTCGTTTGTGTAAAAACCCTCAACTGTACGCTCTTAAAATTGAGCAGGTCAGGATAAGTTTGCCATTGCCGGGTATCAATCTGCCAGCAAGCTATCCAGCTTTTGCCTGAATACAGGAAATCCCGCGAGGTTATTATGCGCGCCATTTTCAATAGTAAAAAAATGGTCGGCAGGTTTTAAGCTTTCTTTCAGCTTCTCCGCGTTGCTATAGGGTATAACATCATCTTCCGTTCCATGAAAAACAGCAACGGGGGCATTTACAATGCTGATGTATTTGTATACCGGCAGCTCTAACCGGATAAGCTTGCTTACGGGATACATGGGCATATAATGAGCAGCCAGGGAATGAAAGCTGTAATAAGGAGTTTCCAGTATCAGTTGTTTGCTGCTTTTTTTGGCGGCGAGCCATGCGGCAACCCCTGTGCCCAGCGATTTCCCGTAAATAACAATATTATTAGCTTTAAACCTGGAAGCTGCCATCAGGTACAACTGTTCCGCATACTCATACATTTTTTGCTCGGTTAACCTGCCGGTGCTTTTTCCAAAACCGGGATAGTCCACCATCCATACTTCATACCCGTTGCCTGTAAACAGTCCGGCATATTCGGCATACCTGCCAATGTTTTTCATGTTTCCGTGAAAATACAGCACTACTCCTTTTACGGGATCATGATCCGTAAGAAACTGCACCACGTTCATACTATATGCTTTGTCAAGCTTTACATCTATTTCGCGATGAGGCATTGGAAAAGCATATTTCGTATTGGCCGGCAATGTTTGCGGACGAAGAAATATAGCATCCTGGAAGAAATAAACAGCTATGCCTGTTAAAAGATAGATCACCAGGATTACATTCAGCCAGCGAAGCCATTTTTTACGCCCGGCTTTTTTTATATCTGCCACACTCATTAGTATTTGAGAATATCCCGCACAAAATTGTGGTATTCGGGGAACGAAGGTAAATTATTATGCCCGCCTCCCGTAATACGGATAAGGGTAATTTTATGCGGATTAAGGCGTTGCAGTTTTTCGCTGTGCCTGACAGGGATGAGCATATCTTTTGTTCCATGAATAATGTAGGTATGGCAATTAACGCGGCGTATCCAACGGTCGGTGCGTAAATGATAGCGCAGCACATATTTAACGGGAATGAGCGGCAGGAACCGTTCAACTACCTTCCGGAAATTATAGTAGGGCGCATCCAGTATCAGGTAGCGCGGCTTATTATCGGATGCTACTTTTGCGGCGAACCCGCTCCCAATGCTTCTTCCGTATACAATAATATGATGCTCCTGGTATTGGGCCGCCAGTTGTGTGTATACAAACTGCATATCGTCCAGCATTTTTCGCTCGCTGCGTTTGCCGGTACTTTTTCCAAAGCCGCGGTAATCTACCAGCACCACATCATACTGGTAGCGGTAAAAATCGCGCGCATATTTCGCCCAGCCTTTTATACTCCTGGTGTTGCCGTGAAAGTAGAGGATCAGCCCCAACGGCTCTTTTACAAAAAAGTGTAACCCGTTGATACGAACGCCCGGTTCCACATCAAAAAAAAGCTCTTCGAAAGGCGCATCGTACACAAATTTAAAATCTGCCGGTAGCTTTTCGGGCTTAAATATAAAACGCTCCTGTGCAAAATACAGGATCAGCAACAGGCCGGTAATACCACCCAAAACGTATAATACAAATACAGGCAAGACAAAAGTTTATGCCCGTGAATTTAGTATAAAGCATTTGCTATTCCTGCTTTTCGGGCAAATTATGCCCGGGGAACTGACTTTGCGAGTCCGGGCGGGCAACTAATCTTTGTAGATCCTTTTTAAATTGAGGTTAGATACAGGTGCAACGATCAGTGGAAATTTTTCTACCGTAACATAGCTCGCGTCCAGTCCAAAGCCCCTTTCTTCCGACAGGCTTACTTCCTTGATCCAGAAATACCCCCGCATAATTAAGGTTTCCCAGAACGGGAGCTCATTATCCATGCTCAGGAATTTCTCCATCACAATAAACTGAAAATCTCCCACTACGTTATTGCGCTGAAGACTTTCGTAACGGCTGGTAATATTTACTTCCTTATTGGTAACCATATCTTCCACCACTTTACGGAACATAATATTGATGCGGGGCTCTACACGGAACCCGAGGCGAAATTCAACCCGTATCACTTCGTTGGGTATAATGGTTTGCACCTCATACTCGCAGGTATAGGGATTATCCAGCGTATCTACATGTACAAACCAGTAAATATCGGCCCGCTTGGGCTTACGGTTTAAAATGGAGTAGATTATTTTATGTTCAATTTCCTTTGGGTTGTTGGCGCTGGTAAGATAAATGAGATGTGTGGCATATTTAGTAACGGAGGGATCGTTACTGAGCTCCTGCAGCATGGGCAAATAGTCTTCCAGCCGTACAAATTCAACATAGCGGTTCTTGATCTTCCTGCTCCTGTACCATATATACATGATCAGGAACATCAATCCCCCGATAATTACGGTTATATACCCCCCGTGTGCAAACTTCTGCAGTAACGCTATCAGGTAGCCCCCCTCAATAATAAGATAACCTATTAAAAACAGCCATATCCAGGTTGCTTTTACGCGGTGACTTACCAGGTAATTGGCAAAAAGGATAGTGGTCATCAGCATGGTAACAATAATAGCCAGGCCATAGGCGGCTTCCATACGCGATGAGGTCTGGAAATAAAGCACCACCCCTACACAGCCAAGATACATCATGGTATTCAGCCAGGGAATGAACAATTGCCCCTTTTCTTCCGATGGGTACCTGATCTTCAGCCGCGGCCAAAGGTTCAGGCGCATGGCTTCGCCTATCAGCGTAAACGACCCCGATATCATTGCCTGGCTGGCAATAATGGCTGCAGCGGTAGCGATCAATACGCCGGGTATAATAAACCACTCGGGCATCAGGTCAAAAAAAGGATTGATGCTCGAATGAGCTCCCGCCGGCGTATCAAGATTATTCTTTAACAGGCTGGCGCCCTGCCCCAGGTAATTGAGCAAAAGGCACGATTTTACAAATATCCAGGAGATGCGTATATTTTCTCTCCCGCAATGCCCCAGGTCGCTGTATAAAGCTTCCGCTCCCGTAGTACACAAAAAAACCGCTCCCAAAATCCATAGGGCACCCGGGTTGGAGGCAAGCAGCTTTATGGCATAATAAGGATTAAAAGCCCTTAGTATTGACATATCGTCGAACAAATGCCACACACCCAGCACGGCCAGCATAGTGAACCATACCCCCATTACCGGCCCAAAAAACCGGCCTATGGAATAGGTGCCGAACTGCTGTAAAAAGAAAAAAAGTGATAAAATGGCAATTACTATATAAATGATATACTGGTGCAGATTGTGGAATGTGGGATTTTTTTGTAACCCCTCAATAGCGGAAGTAATGGTAATGGGCGGTGTGATCATACCGTCGGCAAGCAAGGCAGCGCCCCCGATCATGGCAGGCAATACAAGCCATTTTTTTCGTCGCCTCACCAGCGCGTACAGTGCAAAAATGCCACCTTCCCCCTTGTTATCGGCTTGCAAAACCAGTATAACGTATTTAATGGTAGTTTGTAATGTAAGGGTCCATATAATGCAGGAGAGGCTTCCAATGATCAGATCTTCGGTAATTGCCCTGTCGGTTATAATAGCATTGAATACATAGAGAGGGGAAGTTCCGATATCGCCATATATGATACCCAGCGCTATAACCAGCCCGGCTACAGTGGCTTTGTTAGTATGTTTGCCCACGGCTTAATACAGGTTAAAGTATTTCTGTAACTATAAAACAAACGCCAAAGGTATACGGTAAATTACAATTGTAATATGAAATGTTTATAAATGAACCGGATACAACCCTGCCCGGGTTTTAGTATAGTTTTGGTTAAAAAAAACTTATCGGCAAGGCACAATGGCAAAAACACTCTAATTTGCAAAGGGATGTATATATTTAAAGTGAAAAATCATATCCAATGCTGCAAATAAAAAAAATGATCGCTGCCATCGTGATACTGAGCCTGCCTGTTTGGAGTTTCGCGCAGCGTATTTACTATTCCGACCCGGGTCGCGATGACTACCGGCAGGTAAATTTTGAAATCATTGGTAAGGTGAGCGGCGATATTTTAATTTATAAGAATCAACGCTCTAAAAACGACCTTTCGATCTTTGACAATGAAATGAAGCTCAAAAACAAAATTGTGCTTGATTTTTTACCCGATAAGCTTATTAATGTAGATTTTGTAGCCTATCCTGATTTTTTTTACATGATATATCAATACGAAAAGAGGAATATCGTGTATTGCAACGTAGTTAAAATGGATGCTGCCGGGCAAAAGCTGATAGGCCCTGTTGAAATAGACACTACCCAGATCGGCGGCTCGAGCGATAATAAAATATATACTACCATTTACAGCGAGAACAAGCAACGCATTATGGTTTTTAAGATCAATAAGCGGAACGAAAAGAATTATGTGTTCACCACCCTGCTGTATAACGACAAAATGGAATTCCAGAAAAAAAGCAGGCTTGCCGTTACCATGCAGCAAAGAGATGCCGTGTTCAGCGACTTTATTGTAGACAATGAGGGCGATTTTGTTTTTACCCGCTGCGGCAGGAACGGGAGCAGGGATAATATTTCGCACATGGACCTGATGATGAAACCCGCGCAGTCTGACAGCTTTATTGTAAATAATATTCCACTCACCAATAATTTTTTGGATGAAGTAAAGCTGAAGGCTGATAATATCAACCGTACCTACCTCATCAGCTCCCTGTATTATAAGCAGCGCAGGGGCAATGTTGAAGGATTGTATATTGCCGTGTGGGACAAAGCATCGTCGCAAATAAAAGCCGAGAGCTATAATATTTTCAATGATGAGCTGAAACAAGAGGCCAAATCGGAAAACACCAATGCCAAAACAGCTTTCAACGACTATTTCATAAAACAGGTTCTGCCCAAAAAGGATGGCGGGTTTATTGTAGTAAGCGAGTTGTACTTTACTTCTTCGCGGGGCGGCAACTGGAACCGGTACGACTACCTGTACAGTCCTTATGGATTTTATCCCTATTCGCCTTACAACAGCTATTGGAGCCCTTATGGGTACGGAAGCCCCTGGAACCGCTGGAATTACGGCAACAGTACCAGGTATTACAGCGAAAACATTGCTGTTTTTTCGTTCGATCCCGATGCTTCCATGCAATGGAGCAATATTTTACACAAAAGCCAGTTTGATGATAATTCAGACAATGGTTTATCCTATATGATCTATAATACGGGAGGGGAGATCAGTTTCCTGTACAATCAACTGGAACGCAGGGTGCGGCTTTTGACAGAACAATCCGTTACACCGGACGGTAAGATCAACCGTGCTCCTACGTTAAAGAATCTTGATCGTGATTACGAATTTCTTCCCAAATACGGTAAGCAGGTAGGTGCGCGCCAGGTAATATTACCGTGTATGTACAGAAATTATATTTGCTTTGCAAAAATTGATTTTTAAACTTTCTGCCTGTGACGGGATTTTTTAAGAAGAGTTCGCCGGTTAATATTATTTATTTACTGCTATATGCTTTATTACTTAAAGTATATTCATTTCTCCAGCCTCATGCGCCGGTTGCGCAGCCTACCGATGGTTTTTTATACCACTGGTTTTTAAACCTGTTATCGCCTGTTGGCAAATCGGCGCCTATTATTTATCCTTTGATCGTACTGTTCCTTACCTTAACTCAGGCAATTTCTTTTAACGGCATTATTAATAACGAAAAGCTGCTGCACCGGCCCAACTACCTGCCGGCAATGTCGTACATCCTCATCACGTCGCTTTTTCCTGAGTGGTGGCAATTATCGTCTACGCTGCTTATCAACACCTTACTGGTATGGGTTTGGGGCACGTTGTGCAAGCTGTTCAATCATTCCCGCCCTAAAACGCTGGTATTTAATACGGCAATGATGGTAGGGCTGGCCTCTTTTTTTTATTTCCCGGCAATTGGCTTTATCCTGCTAATATTTTTCGCGCTTATATCCATGCGGCCTTTCCAGCTAAGCGAATGGCTGATAGCCATACTGGGTGTACTTACCCCTTACTATTTCCTGTTTGCTTTTCTGTTTCTCGCAAACAACTGGAACCCGCTTACTTACCTGCCCTCCGTTTCTATAAGCCTGCCCAGGTTTCAGCAGGACATTTGGGCGGCAATAGCCATCCTGCTAATGATCATTCCCTTCCTGATCAGCGGTTTTTATATCCAGCGCAATATTCTCCGCATGCTGATACAGGTACGTAAAGGCTGGACGCTTATGCTGGTTTACCTGATCATTGCCCTGCTGATCCCCTTCATCAATTTTAATTCAACATTCGAATACTGGATATTGTGCGCATTACCCTTTGCTGCGTTTCACGCATATACTTATTTGAATGCCGAAAAGAAATGGGTACCGTTGGTAATACACTGGTTACTGGTTGCATTTATTGTTGCGCTCAATTTCTGGATACCGGCCAATAAAGGATAACAGGGTTGCATCGCTTGTACCATATTACGCTTGCATTACAATTTACTGGCTTTATAATTTAAACAGGTTTACTTTTTGGCATGAATAACAAACCCACATTATATGCTTCTCTTTCTCCGGCGTTGCTTCATTTATACGATGTGAACGATGCGATTGTAGTGATCATTGATGTGCTTCGCGCCACTTCTACCATAGCTACCGCCCTGTTCAACGGCGCCAGCTTTATTATTCCGGTAAACAGCGTGGAAAAATGTATAGAAACAGGAAAAAAAACAGGGGCTATTACAGCCGGTGAACGGGATGGCAAAGTAGCTCCCGGTCTGCAATATGGCAATTCTCCTTTCGAATACAGCCGCGATTTTATAGACGGAAAACCAATGGTGCTTACTACCACCAATGGTACCAAACTGCTTCATATGGCGGCTGCCAAAGGAGCAAAAGACATTATTACCGGGTCGTTTGCTAACCTTACGGCCGTATGTAACTACCTGGCAAAACAAAACAGGAATGTTATACTGGCATGCGCGGCCTGGAAAGACAGGATAAACCTGGAAGATACGCTTTTTGCCGGCGCGGTAATTGACAGGATCGGCAACCTCTTTTCTATTGATTGCGATGCCTGCAGTATCGCGAAAGGGCTGTATCAACAGGCAAAGCCGGACCTGTTTGGTTTCATCAAAGCTCAAAAAGCTTCGCATTATGTAAGATTGAGCGGCTATGGTCTTGAAAAAGATATCCAGCACTGTATGGCACCCGATACAGCCAATATTTTACCCGTTTACCGCGAAGGCAGATTAGTGATCACCCGGATATAGCCTGGCAGGGAATGTCCATTGTTAACTTATCCGTCATTTTTCTACTGTAAGTTTTTTCCGTAATTTCGCCAATTAATCTTTTTTTTACCAAACACAGGGTGCACCTGACTTTTCGTACGCATGGCCTTACCACACCTTATCAAATTCGTATACAATAATGGCACTGATGAAGTAATCCGGCGGGGTAAAAAAATCCATTCGATCGGGTACGTAGAACTGGTTGAGCATGATGACCTGTTGGGCTCTGTTACCTTCAGGGTAAAAGACGACAGTTACGCTACTTTCTATAAAGTATATATTCAGAAATACAAAGACCCCAGGAGCTTATCGGTGAGATGTACCTGCCCGTATAACCTGGGGGATATCTGCAGGCATGAAACAGCAGCCCTGCTGCAGTTGCAGGAGCTGCTCGACAAAAATGTACTGGGCGAAAAAGACATTGTTTACCAGCAGCGGCACACGGTTGTAAAAATGAAGGATATTGATCTGAAAACGATCAAATTGCTCAGTTCGCCCGATAGCTATGCGGAAGTGGAAAAAATATTACGCACACAAAAAGCCAATATACTGTCTGCCGCTAACGAAAGGGTAGAAGCAACGCTTACACTGGATGGCGAAGACTTTCCGCTGGTAATACAAAAGAACGAAGAAAGGAATTTTGATACCTCCTGCAAATGCGATGAGCAGGGACACCCGCTTTGCATTCACAAAGTAGCCTTGTTCCTCCAGTTGCTGAATGCATACGGTCCTTACTACTTTGATACCATCCGCAACTGGGACAAGCAAAAAAACAAGCTGCTGGAAATGTACGGGTATTCGCTTGACGATGATCTGACCGGCAAATTTGAGTTTACGTATAAAGACGGTAAGCCGTTCTTACGCGTGCTTGATACTTCTATAAAAAGAATTGAGCCTGTAACGGGCCTGTCAAAGCCCAAGCCTGTTGTTGCGGAAAAAGAAGCGGTAACAACAGAGGCTGAACAGGCTGATACTGCCGGTAATGATTTTGTTCCAGGACGCAGGATAGGTGTTGTTTTTAATCATACTAATGGTTCATACCCCTGCTTTTCTTTAGACGCGGTAGCCGGCGAAATAAATGAAGTAGGGACCGGCTTTTCAGGAAAAGTGGAGAAGCTGGATCTTGTAAAGTTTGTAAATGCCGATACTTTCCCCGACCAGGACAAGCATTTGCTGCAACAGATCAGGAAATTACAGGATACCGAGGTAAATAAATACGTAAGCAGGAATTCTCCGTTTTCCGGCATATGGGAAAATATAGTACATAACGAAGACGACGATCTTCCTGAAGAAACCAAGTCGCTTATTACAGAATACTGGTATCCCAAGCTCCAGAAGCTCTTCAGCGAACAAAAAGAAAATCCCCTGGTATTTTATCTGCCGAAGAAAAAGAATTTTGTAACCGGCAACCTGCAGGCCACACAATTATCTGAAGAAGGCGTAAGCCCTGTATTTCATGTAACCCCTGCCAAAAACAAGGTGGTGGTATCTTGTTTTGTGCAGGTGAACGGAGCGGAGATACCGCTCAAAGAAAACGAATGGAGCAGTTCGCTGCTGTTTAAATATGCCGATACTTTTTATAACTGGGCAAAGCAGGAAGATATATTAGAGGTAGAGCGGTTCGTGAACAAGGAAGATATAGAGATAGAAAATGAGGATTGGCCGTTTTACCTGCAAAAAAACATTATTCCGTTAACGCGTGATTACAAAGTAAAATTCAGCAATACCCTTGTACAGGAAATTAAAGACGGAGACCCGGACATTAAGGTATTGCTGCAGGAAAAAGGCGATTACCTGATCTTTGTGCCGGTTTTTACATACAAGGGATTTGAAACCAGGTTCAATGCCAAAGATGTTATCACCATTCCGGTGGATGGCAAAGTGCTGGAAATACGCAGGAACAGGGAAGCGGAGCTGAAATTTATTAAAAAGCTGGAAAGCCTGCATTCTAACTTTATTTACCCCGAAGGTTCGGCTACGCTTGCATTGAAGGGAGCAGATGTATTGAAGAACAACTGGTTTTTTCTTTTTGTAGACAGCATGAAGGAAATGAGCGTACCTGTTGCGGGGTTTGATGTGCTGAAAAATTTCCGGTTCAATACTGCCCGTCCTGCCACTCAAATACACATCAGCAGCGGTATGGATTGGTTCGACGCTAAGGTAAATGTGGTATTTGGTGAACAACAGGTAAGCGTTGCGGAAATTAAACGCGCCCTGGCCAATAAACAGCAGTTTGTACAGTTGAACGATGGAACGCTGGGGATTTTACCCGAAAACTGGCTCAAGAAATATTCCTTACTGTTCCGGGTAGGCGAAGGTAAAAGCAATTCGCTGCGGCTTTCCAAATATCACTTAAGTGTAATTGATGAGCTGCACCAGGAGCGGGATGAAACCGAGGTGATGATCGAGCTGGAAGAAAAGTACAACAGGCTGCGCGGCTTTAACCGCATCAACGAAATTGATCCCCCCGAAAGGCTGGCGCATATTCTTCGCCCCTACCAGGTGGCAGGATATCACTGGCTGAACTATTTAAGCGAAGTAGGCTGGGGCGGTATACTGGCCGATGATATGGGTTTGGGAAAAACCGTGCAGGCTTTGTCTTTCCTGCAGTTTTACCGCGATCACAACAATATGCTGAAAGCCATTGTGGTTTGTCCCACCACATTGATGTTCAACTGGGAGAACGAAATCAAAAAGTTCACGCCCGACCTTACGTATTATATTCATCATGGGCCAGACAGGGCGAGAGACAAAGATGCTTTTGCTCCTTACAACGTTATCATTACAACCTACGGTACACTGCGCAGCGATATTAAGCTGCTTACCGACATCCAGTTCGATTATGTGGTGCTGGATGAATCGCAGGCCATTAAAAACCCGCAGAGCAAGGTAACCAAAGCAGCGGGCTTATTAATAGCCAGGAACAGGCTTTGCCTGAGCGGTACCCCTTTGCAAAACAATACATTTGACATATACGCGCAAATGAACTTCCTGAACCCGGGCATGTTAGGCACAGTGGAATATTTCCGCAATGAATTTGCCACGCCCATTGATAAGTTTGGTGAGCAGGACAGGAAGGAGCACCTGAAAAAGCTCCTGTATCCTTTTATTTTAAGAAGAACGAAAGAGCAGGTAGCCAAAGACCTGCCCGAAAAAACGGAAACCATTTTGTTTTGCGAAATGCAGGGCGATCAAAGAGAGATATACGATGCATACCGCAACGATTACCGGAACAAAATACTGGGGGTTATCAATGAGCAGGGCATAGAAAAGTCGCAGCTCACCATTTTACAGGGTTTAATGAAGCTTAGGCAGATATGCGACTCGCCTGCTATTATGAACGAGCCGGAAAAATATCCCAATCATTCCATTAAGCTCGAAGAGATAGGAAGGGAGCTTACGGAAAATATAAGCAACCATAAAGCGCTAATTTTTTCGCAGTTCCTGGGCATGCTGGCGCTTATTAAAGAAAAGCTGAGGGAGCTGGAAGTGCCCTTCGAATATTTTGACGGCAGCACTTCGGCCACCGACAGGGAAAAAGCCATTACCCGTTTCCAGAACGATGATACCTGCAGGGTGTTCCTGATATCGTTAAAAGCCGGCGGCGTTGGTTTAAACCTCACGGCCGCCGACTATGTTTACATAGTAGACCCCTGGTGGAATCCCGCGGTGGAACAACAGGCTATTGACCGTACGCACCGCATCGGTCAAACAAAAAACATTTTTGCTTACAGGATGATCTGCAAGGATACTATTGAAGATAAGATACTACAGTTGCAGGAACGGAAAAGATCGCTGGCCAGGGATCTTATCGCAGACGACTCTACATTTGTTAAGAGCCTGACCAGGGAAGACGTGGAATACCTGTTCAGTTAAACAGGGCTTAGCTTCCAAACACTTTTTTCAACAGCTCGGTAACTCTTGCCGCGGGGTCTTTACGTATCTTTTGCTCTTCCTGCCCTACTTCATGAAATATGCCGGCAAGCGATTTTTCGGTCACATATCCTGCCAGGTCTGTGTTAATGGGTTTGGCGGCGAACTTGTTGTATGCGGAAAACACATCGTTCCAGTATTTGGTAGCATCCGTTTTAGTAAGCGCCTTTTCAATTACCGGGCGAAAAGCGTTGGTAAGCGGTTCGGTTGTTTTGGTTTTAAAATAATCCGTAGCCGCGTAATCGCCTCCCTTCAAAATTCCTACCGCATCGGTAATGGTCATTTGCTTAATGGCGTTTACAAAAACAGGCGTAGCGGATTTGGCGGCGTCTTCCGCTGCGCGGTTCATAGAAAGAATGGCCTTATCCACCAGGCTGCCTAATCCTATACTTCTTAAGCTGCTTTCTACTTTTTGCGCTTCTTCCGGCATCAGTATTTTAATGGCGGCATTACCGAAAAAGCCATCCAGCGACGAAAGCCTTGCGTTGCTGTTTTGGGTACCTATGCTTAACGCTTCTTTTAACCCTGCTGCAATTTCAGTAGTGCTTAGCGCCCCGCCACCCGTGTTCATACCGCTAAGTACCTGTTGCGCGGTTTCGCAACCTGTAAACGAAAACAATGTAAATACGGCCAGCAGCAGCCGGAAGGAAATTTTCATAGTATTTGTTTTTCTGTTTATAACTATTGAATTAAATCAGGATCATTATTTCTGTAGCTTTTTTAATGCAGTGCCAAGCGCGTTCAGCATTGCCGGTATGTCTTCTTTTTTACAGGTACCCACACTCAGGCGGTACCAGCTCGAATCCTGCGGCGCGCCAAACGCGTAAAAGGGTACCAGCGCCAACCCCGCCTCATCCAGCAGGTAGCCTGTAACATCCTTTTGTTCGGCAAGTAAGGTTCCTTTTTCAGTTTTACTCCCTGCCGCGTTTACCTGCACGGTAAGGTAAATAGCAGCCTGTGGAGCAACCGCGTCTACGGGATGCCCGTCCGCTTTTAGCTGCATAAATCCTTCATAAATTTTTTGCAGCCTGTACGACACTTCTGCCCTGAAATGCTGCAGGTATTCTTCTATTGCCTCCCTGTGTCCTAAAAACTTAGCCACGGCTTTCTGCTCTGCCATAGGCGCCCAGGCGCCGATATGCGACAGGATAGCTTTCATTTTATTCATGATAGGCTCCGGTCCCATCGCCCAGCCCACTCTTACACCCGTAGCGGCAAAACATTTACTAATGGCATCCACATATACCGTATATGCTTTCATTTCGCTTCGTAAAGAAACGGGATCATAGTGCCTGATATTGCCATAGGTAAGCTGCCAGTACATCTGGTCGTATAAAACATATAATTTCTTTTCGTTCGCTCCCCTCCTGTTATTTTCTTCCAACACCATATCACATATAGCTTCCAGGGTTTCTTTTTTAAAAGTGGTGCCTGTTGGGTTTTGCGGCGAACAAAGGGCCAGTATCACAGCGCCCTGCAAGTGCGGCTTTATATCATCAACCGTAGGCATAAAATAGTTTTCCACGCTCGCCTCCACTTCGCAATGAACGCCTTCTACAAAATGTGTGTAGTGATTGTTATTCCACGATGGAACCGCGTAAATAATCTTATCGCCCTTATTGGCAATGGTCCTGAAAAATCCATAGATCAGCGGCCGCCCACCGGATGCGACCAAAATTTCAGACGGTGAATACCTTAATCCTTCTTTTTCTTCGAGAAATGTAGCTATTGCTTCGCGAAGGTCGGCATTACCTTCCGCCGCGGGATAATTGGTGAAATGCTTCCTGTAGGCATCCACAATTTCGTCTTCGAGCTTTTGAGGAACAGGAAAAACCGCGGGATCAAAATCGCCAATCGTAAAATTATAAATTTTGGCGCCCTGCTTTATCTTTTCCCTGATCTCTCCTCCCAGTTTTATAATTTCCGATCCTATAAGTGTTTCAGCTAATCTGGAAAGACCTGCCTGCTGTGCCGCTATATTATCATTGGGCAACTGCTGCGTTGTTTGTTTCATATAATACAAAATTATTGCGTGTACAAAGAGGAGCCAAGATTATTTTCAATTGCCAGGCATGAAGTGTGCGCGTATAGCTGTTTTGAATAATATAATAGTCTATTTTTGCAGCAAAGTTTTTTAAATGTCTTTAGAAGAAGATATAAGGCAGCCTAAATTCCTGAACGAGCACCAAAAAGCAATCGTGAATTTAATCTTCACTACAAGCTGGATCGGCGAACAACAGAAGGTTATTTTTGACTCGGAAAATATAACTCCCCAACAATTTAATATACTTCGCATTCTGCGCGGCTCATTTCCCAGGCCTATTTCCACACTCCAGATAAGGGAACGCATGCTTGATAAAATGAGTGATACCAGCCGGATCGTTGACAGGCTGGTAACCAAAGGATTAGCTAACAAAAAAACCTGCGAATCCGATAAACGGCTGGTGGATATATCCATTACCGAAAAAGGAATGGCCGTATTGGAACGACTTGATAACAGGAACCATGAAATGGATGCCATTATGAGTGAACTGCAGCCCGATGAATTAAAGCAATTGAATCATCTTTTAGACAAAATCAGAAAGTCGTATTAACGTATCTTCACCGTTTATAACAGCGGTTACGTATGAAGATTGTTCCTATTTCCTGGATCCTGGTTTCCTGTCTTATTTCCATATGCTTCGCGCAGCCTAAATATGAATTCAGGGCTGCCTGGATAGCCACTGTGGATCATATTGACTGGCCTTCGAGAGGAAACTATAATTCCGACAGTCAGAAAGCCGAGTTTATAAAAATACTCGACATGCATGTGCAGAACGGCATGAACGCGGTAGTTATGCAGATACGGCCCGCCGCCGACGCTTTTTATCCTTCTCAATACGAACCCTGGAGCCAGTGGCTTACCGGTAAGCAGGGCAAACCGCCGGCGCCCTACTACGATCCGCTTGAGTTCATGATTGAAGAAGCGCACAAAAGAGGGCTTGAGTTTCACGCGTGGTGCAATCCATACAGGGCCGAGTTCTCTATCGGGAAGTCGTCTATAGCGCCCACCCACATTACCAGAGTTCATCCCGAATGGTTTTTAGCATATGGAGGCAAACGGTATTTTGATCCGGGGAACAAGCAGGCGCAGGACTTTGTAGTAAAAGTGATACGGGACATTGTAAGCCGTTATGATGTAGACGCCCTGCATTTTGACGATTATTTTTATCCTTACCGGATAGCCGGAAAGGAATTTCCAGACAATAAAACATACGCGCAATATGGCGCGGGCATGGATAAAAACGCCTGGCGCAGAAGTAATGTAGACTCTATTATTGTTAAGCTGAACAGGGCTATAAAAGAAGAAAAGTCGTACTGCAGGTTTGGTATAAGTCCTTTTGGGGTATGGCGCAATAAAAGCCAGGACAGCCTGGGCAGCAATACCAGCGCGGGGCAAACCAACTACGACGACCTGTATGCCGATATTTTATTGTGGTTAAGAGAAGGATACATAGATTATGTAGTACCCCAGTTGTATTGGGAACATGGCCACAGGGCCGCCCCCTACGAAGTGCTGGTTGACTGGTGGGCCAATAATAGCTTTGGGAAGCATTGCTATATAGGACTGGGATATTACAAAGGCGGCAGCAATACCCGGTGGAAAGACAAAAATATCATACCCGAACAGATAAGAGATGCGCGAAAATATGCAACCCTGCAGGGGCAGGTATATTTTAGCAGCAAATCGTTTGTATCAAACCCCAACGGCTGGAACGACAGCCTGCGGAATAGTTACTACAAATACCCGGCGCTTATTCCTCCCATGTACTGGATAGACAGCGCAAAACCTACTCCGCCTGTTATTACATCTATCTCTTCCTCGCAGGCATCGGGCCAGCAGGAAATTATCATCAATATAGCGAACAGCGACCGCGAAATAGCTATCCGCAAGTTTGCCTTGTATGCTTTTACCTCTGCCGATAAGATCAATACCGCCGATATTCCACCGGTACTGATCATTCCTGCTTTAAACGACGCGATTGAATACAGGTTAAAAATAGCAGACATTTTAAAGTTGCTGAAGGCCGATACAGAATTGTTTCTTGCATTTACAACCGTAGACGCCAATAATATGGAAAGTGATACGGGCGACCTGCAAAAGCTTCGGCGAAAGGGAGCAAATGCTGCCTGGGAAATCGTTAGGTAATGGTGCAGGAAATACAAGCCTACTTTGAACCGGTAAAAACGCGGAGATCTTCGAGATAGGTTTTACCCCTTTTATAGGCAAAATAGTCGGCGCCCGCAAGCAATAAAGCCTGCACTATCAGCGCAATGCCCACACCAGCCCACAACGAATGCGCTATACCGGCGGGCGGATGTGGCTTGTTTTTCAAAACCAGTACAATGCCCGTAACCAGTAATGCCAGCTCTATCCACATAAATGCCCGTATGCCCGACATCGCTTTTTCCATGCGGGGAAGCTCATTTGCCGTAAGCTTACCCGGGTTCATATCGAACGCGTATACATTGTCTATGCGCTGTTGGTCGCTCCTGTTGTATATTGTATACCCAACCCCCAATTGAACAAGCGCAGCAATAATTAACACATAAGCGGCGCCTTTATAAAAACCTGTCTTCAAAAAAAAGAAAAAAACTACAGCCAGCACTATACCCGCTGTGCCAATTATTAAAAACAATAACCCGGCGTTCTTTTCTGCAAGAAAATATTCTTCTATTCCTGATTTACTAAGCATCGCTTATTTTTTGAGCGTGATCATTTTCAAAAAGGCTGTTACAGCAGCAATGATCAGAAATTTACGTCTTTTAAAAGAAAATTCCTTTCCTTTGTTAAACTAAAAATTTAGTTTATCGTTATATGAAACAACCAGTACTGCTTTTGTTTGCCGTTTTATTTTTTTCGTACAGTTGGGCGCAGAAAGGATCTGTTACAGGAAAGCTTACAGATACTACGGGCAAACAGCCGCTTGCTTTTGCTACCGTAGCCATATTTCACGCTAAAGACACCGTGCTGGTCAGTTACAGGTTAAGCGATCCCGCCGGCGCTTTCAAAGTACCCGGCATTCCTGTAGACGATTCGTTCCGTGTTATTATAACACATGCAGGCTCAGCCCCTTATCGCCGTACATTTATGCTTACACCCGGTAAAACCGAACTTGACCTGGGTGTGCTGAAGCTGGAACCCGATGCAAGAATGATGGAAGAAGTGCTGGTTGTAGCTGAACGTCCACCTGTGCTGGTAAGGAGAGATACGATTGAATTTAACGCGGAGGCGTTTAAAACATTGCCATCGGCGCTGGTAGAAGACCTTTTACGAAAATTACCCGGCGTTGAAGTGGATGAAACAGGCAATATAACTGTAAACGGGCGAAAAGTAAACCGGCTGTACGTAGACGGAAAAGAGTTTTTCGGGAGCGATCCAAAAATGGCCACCAGGAATCTTCCTGCCAATATTATAGACAAAATACAGGTAACGGACGACAAGGACCAACTGGCTCAAAACCCCGATATAGCGCCGGGGCAGGTAGGGCAGGTGATCAATCTCAAGCTGAAAAAAGCGATCAAAAAGGGGTGGTTCGGCAAGGCGTACGCGGGCGCGGGTACAGATGAACGTTATGAAGCAGGCGCTATTGCCAACCTGTTCCGCGATACGCTGCAGGTAAGCTTATTAGGCTATACCAACAACCTGAACCGCCCGGGGTTCGGCTTTTCCGATATTAACAGTATAGGCGGCTTCAACAGGAGTGGCATTAACAGCATGATGGTAATGAGCGATGGAGGATTTGCACTGAACGGGGTATCGTTCGGCGGAACCGGGCAGGGGATACAACGCTCGGGAGGCGGCGGCATCAATATCAACAACCAGTTTGGAAAAAAGCTCACCGTTAACCTCCAGTATTTTTATGGAGAGATCAACAGTAACGTGCAGCAACTGACTAACAGGAAACAATTTTTTGGTGACACCACTATGATTACCTCAAATCGCAGCATGGATGATAATACGAATTATACCCATCGGATAGCAGGAGTAGTAAAATGGACGATTGACTCTTTATCAACGCTTGAACTTCGTCCTTCCCTGGGTTTTGTGAAACTCCAGGGACAGAACGATATGAATTACCACACGTCAGACAATTATAATCCTACCCTCAACGAAAGCCGTAACAGGCAGCGTACCCGTAACAACAGCACTGAATTTGGCCAACAGCTTTTCTATCGCAAAAACTTCCGGAAAAAGGGCAGAAACCTGTCTGTATTCGGCGATTTCAGGCTGTCGGGCAATGATAACAACCTGTACAACGATGTTGAAAACAGCTTTATGGAAAACCAGCAACCGGTGACCACCTACCTTAACCAACTGCGTGCGCGCGCCCTTCATAACGAGGCGGTAAGCGTACATATTAATTACACCGAACCCGTTTCCAAAAAGCTTTCGCTGCAGTTCAGCGAGCGGTTTGAACAATTCAGCAACCGCGATAATATACATACCTATACTACCGGTAATAACGAGGAATACGATGTGCCGGATGAAAGCCTGAGCAATGGCTTTAAAAGAGCCGGTGTAAGGAATAATGTTCGGGGAGCGCTCGTTTTTACACACAAAAAATTATCGGTCACCCCGGGCATTAATTACCAGCTTCTGCATATCAATAACAGCTTCGAAAAGAACATGCCGGTTCAGCAGCGCTTTAATTACATACTCCCTTCTTTAAATATCCGGTATGACCAGTTCCAGGTGAATTACTCCGTAAATGCCGCCGAACCCAATGTAAACGACCTGCAGCCGGTGGAGGACAATACCAACCCGATATTTATACAAATGGGTAATCCCTTTTTAAAACCCTCCATCAATCATGCTGTTAACCTGAACTTTTACAAATACAATATGAAAACAAGCACCAATTACAACGCCTACCTGTATGGAAGCATCAGCAAGGATGCGATAATAAGAAGCAGGACCATAGATGCGAAGGGAGTGCAGGTTTCTACACCTGTAAACGCCAACGGCATCTGGTTCCTGCAAGCCAGTATGAACATAAGCAAACAACTTAAATTTTCGAACGCCTGGAAATTTACATACGGGGGAAGGATTTGGGCTAACTACCGGAAAGGACTGATCATACTCAACGAAAAAAGGAGCGTAACGGATAATATCAGTCTCAACCCCGGGTTAAATATATCTTTCAACTGGCAGGACAAATTTGAGTGGCGGCAGAATTATGGATTGGGATGGAACAAAGCGTACTACAGAAACAATGGCTTCCCCGGGTTAAACGTGCTTACTCATAATTCGGGCAGCGAAATAATTGTTCGTATGCCTAAACACTGGGTATGGGAAAGCAGCGTGAATTACCTTTATAATCCGCAGGTGTCTCCCGGGATCCAGAAAAGCGCTCTCCGCTGGAACGCGGCAGTCAACTTCCTGTTCCTGAAGGAAGACAAAGGACAGTTGAAACTATCGGTATATGACCTGCTGAACCAGAACATAACTGTTTACCGCCAGGTAAGCGAAAACTATATTAACGATGTAGAAACCAATATCCTCAGGCGTTATATCATGCTTACCTTTACTTATAATATCCGCAACCTGGGTGGCAAAGTAGGCGGTAAGGAACGTTTGTTTATGTTTTAAAGAAGGGGCAGGGCATAAAAAAGTTACCTGTATCTATGCCAGGTCCAGCCTGGGTTTATTTTGTAAAATTTCTTCTATTTTTTCTATTACCTCCGGTGTCAGCTTTTTTAAGGCGTCCGGCGCTTTCAGGTTTTCCTCCAACTGCTGTCTTTTGGTAGCACCCAGTATGGCAGTTGTTACATTAGGATTGTAAATGGTCCATGCAATGGCTAAGGCAGCCAGCGATACATCCAGCTTTTTGGCCAGCTCCGCAAGCTTTTTTACTTTTTTTATCTTGTCATCCTGCACCCATCGCTCTTTTAACCAGTCAAATCCTTCAATAGCCAGCCTCGAGCCTTCTGGGATACCATCGTTGTATTTACCGGTTAAAAAGCCTGCTGCCAAAGGGCTCCAGATAGTAGTACCCAATCCCACGTTCTGAAATACCGGTAAATAATCCAGCTCCATCTTAAACCGGTCAAACATATTGTACTGGGGTTGTTCCATAGCCGGCCCTATTAATCCATACTGCCGGGCTACCCGGTGAGCTTCCATAATTTCAGCGCCGCTCCATTGGCTGGTACCCCAGTATAAAATTTTACCCTGCTGTATCAGATGGTTCATTGTCCAAACCACTTCTTCAATGGGAACATTTACATCGGGACGATGACAAAAATAAAGGTCGAGGTACTCAAGCTGCAATCGCTGCAATGCTTCGTTACACGCTTCCGTAAGATGTTTACGGCTGAGCCCCGTTTGATTGGGTTTATTCTTTTCTCCCCTCCATCCAAAATACGCTTTTGAAGAAACAACATACGAAGTACGATCCCAGCTTTTCCGCTTTAAAACCCGGCCCATCAGCTTTTCACTTTCACCAAGCGCATATACTTCCGCATTATCAAAAAAATTAATACCATTATCATATGCTATCCCCATCAGCTCATCAGCGGCGCTGTCGTTAACCTGTTTATGAAATGTAACCCAACTGCCGTAAGAAAGCACACTTAGCTGAAGCCCGGTTTTGCCCATTCTGCGATATTCCATAGCTAAAAAATTAAGAATCAATAAAAAATAGGTTTCAAAAGTAAGTGATTATGTGTTTTAAAGTAAATTTCGCCAGCCTGCTCAATAACAGTTTATTTCAAAGTTTTTTCCTTTTCTTTGTAAGGTTCGGTGTAGTATTTGGCGCAAAAAAATTACTTTAGCAATTAATTGAGGTATTAACGGATGAGTTACGAGATTAAACAAGATGGTAAGTTCAAATATATTGAAGAAGGTGTTGGCGAACCGTTGGTTTTGCTACACGGCCTTTTTGGCGCCCTGAGTAATTTTGAGCCCCTGATCGAATATTTTCGCCGGCAATATAAAGTTGTAGTACCTATGCTGCCCCTGCTGGAGCTTGATCTGCTGCATACTTCTGTTAGCGGAATTGAGAAATTTGTACAGCGGTTCATTGAACAAAAAAAATATTCAAACATCCACCTGCTTGGTAACTCGCTGGGCGGGCACGTAGCATTGCTACATATTTTGAAACATCCTGAAAATGTTAAATCGCTCATTCTTACAGGAAGTTCGGGATTGTTTGAAAACGGTATGGGCGATACCTATCCTAAACGGGGAGATTACGAATACATTAAAAAGAAAACGGAACTTACATTTTACGACCCCCAGATG
The DNA here is from genome assembly GCA_019638595.1 of Chitinophagaceae bacterium. Lineage (GTDB taxonomy): Bacteria > Bacteroidota > Bacteroidia > Chitinophagales > Chitinophagaceae > Agriterribacter. Next base: position 14,064 of record JAHBTJ010000030.1, on the reverse strand, counting down.
GCTACCAAGGAGCTGGTAGACGAAGTTTTTGAAATTACCTCTAACCGCTTAAAGGTTATTAAGATAATTGCGCTGGCTAAAAGCGCCATACGCAATAACCTGGGTGAAGAGCTAAATGAAATAAAACAACCTACACTGCTGGTGTGGGGCAATAACGATACCATTACTCCACCTTTTGTAGGTCGTGAATTTAACAGGCTTATTCCTAACAGTGAGCTGCATTTTATTGATAAATGCGGACACGCTCCCATGATGGAAGTGCCCGAGGAGTTTAACAAAATTTTGCATCAGTTTCTCACAAAATTGAATGAGCCTGCAGCGGTTACCGGTTAATTTGCATCTGTTACCTCTAAAGCGCTTTTATGTTCGCAGGACAACTCATATCACGGAGCATCCCCTCTTTGCATGTGGATGATAGCGCCGGCAAGGCCCTGCAGGAAATGAATGACTTTCATGTATCGCACCTGCCGGTAGTTGCCGACGAAAAATACCTTGGAATTATAAGCGAAGATACTTTGCTGGATAACGATGAAAAGGAGCGTATAGGAGCCCTCCAGCAATTCTTTACCCGCCCTTTTGTACGTTACCCCGACTCCTTTTTGCTTGCCGTAAAGGTGGCGAAAGACATGGGCTTATCGGTGGTGCCTGTTATTTCGGAAGAATACGAGCTGCTGGGTGTAATAAGTGAAGAGGATCTTTTCAGGCAGTTGTCTCTGTTTGTGGGCATTGAGGAACAGGGCGGTATTATTGTGCTGGAAATGGAGAAAACCGACTTTTCTGCGGGGGAGCTCAACCGGCTGGTAGAATCCAACGATGCTTATATTACACAGCTCAACAGCTATGCTGACCCCTCAACACAACTTCTTTCTGTAACCATTCGCATCAATAAATCAGAAATATCCGATATTATTGCCACGCTTCAGCGCCACGAATATAACATACGGTACTATTTCGGCGAAGAACTGTACCAAAACGAATTACAAAACAATCTTGTTCATTTAATGAATTATCTTAACATATAATTCATTTTGCTGTCACCTGGAATATAAGGTACATCGGCGCTTTCTATTTCTTTCATGAAAACAAATGCATTATTAAGGGCGAATGAGGTGGTTGTATAAATATGTATTGTTCCTTGCACTATTCCTTTGCTTTTGGTGTACGCTCCGTGCCCAGGAAAAAGAAGAAACAACTTATGAAGATGATGATGTATTAAAATCATCGCAGCTTGCTATACGCGATGTGTTCATAAGCGGCAATAAAATAACCAAAGAATATATCATAGCCCGTGAAGTGCCCTTAAAAAAAGGGGAGAAATATTCTATTTCTTCCATACTTGCTAATATACCGCAGGCAAGGGAAAACCTGATCAATACCGGGCTGTTCATTGATGCCACGGTTGATTTTACAAACTGGATGAACGACTCGCTCGACATAGTGGTGGATGTAAAAGAACGCTGGTACTTTTTTCCCGTTCCTTATTTTAAACCCGTTGACAGGAACTTCAATGTGTGGATAAAGGAATACGATGCCAGCTTATCGAGGGTTAATTACGGGCTGAAGCTGATCGCCAACAACGTTAGCGGAAGAAACGACAAGCTGAACATATGGCTTATTACCGGCTACTCACGCCAGGTTGTATTAAACTACACGGCGCCCAACTTCGACAAATCTCTTAAAAACGGCATCAGCCTCGACTTTTTGTTTTCACAGAACAAAGAGCTGAATTACATTACCAGCAACAATAAGCAGCAATTCTATAAAAACGATAAGGAATTTGTAACCGACCGTTTGCGGTTTGGCATGGGATACAGCTACAGGACCGGGTATATTCGCCGGCACAATGTTAAGCTCAGCTATAATATTGTAAGGATAAACGATTCCATCTTCAACAGGAACCCTGAATACTTTGGCAACCAGGCTAAAAAGGTAAATTACCCGGAGCTGAGCTATCAATACCAGCACTTTAACCTCAACTATATTCCTTACCCTACAAAGGGCTTTTTATGGGATATTAACTTTATGAAAAGAGGCATAAGCAGGGACCTTAATGTATGGGAGTTTTCGGGTAAGGCCGGCAAATACTGGGAGGTAGCGCCCAAATACTTTTTTTCGATGCTAACACTTGGCAATGTAAAACTGCCGTTCGATCAACCCTTTTTTAACCGGCAGCTAATGGGGTATAACGACCTGTTTTTAAGGGGACTTGAAAACTACGTGGTGGATGGCGTGGCCGGAGGACTGACCAAAGCCACTTTTTCCAGGGAAATATGGAGCCCCAAACTAAAAACAGGGCTCCGCTCCAGGTCGTACGGCGTAATTCCATTTAAGTTCTACTTTAAAGTGTATGGCGATGCCGGTTATGCCTACAGCAAAAAAACGCCCGGCATCAATTCCCTGAACAATAAGCTCCTGTATTCCGGTGGCGCGGGGCTGGATATTATTTCCATTTACGATGCTATTATTTTTCTTGAATACAGCTTCAACCAATTAGGAGAAAAGGGACTATTTTTACAAGCCCGTCTTGGTTTTTAGTTAGTATTATAAAATACCCGCGCAAGAACGGGCAAAAGCATTTCCCGCACCATGTGCCAAAAGCTTACCACCCAATATAAAACATAACGGATGAAAATCGCAATATACAGCCGCGGCGGCGAAACTGTTACAAAAGACGAGCTTTTACTGTTGCTTAAAGAACTCGCGAAGCATAAAATAACCTGTTTTATATACAAACATTATTTTGAGCAGGTTAAACAGGATCTGCCCGGCAATGATTATGAAACCTTCCTGGAAGCCAACGACCTGGACGAAAGCTTTGAATGTATTATAAGCATGGGAGGAGATGGCACTTTACTGGACACCCTTACGTTTATACGCGATAGCAAAATACCCGTGCTGGGCATTAACCTCGGAAGACTCGGTTTTCTTGCTACCATCGGCAGGCATGAATTGCAGGACACGGTAACTGCCCTGGTTAACCGAACTTACCTGATAGATAAAAGAAGCATGATACACCTTGATTCGGATAAGCTGTTATTTGGTAACACGCCCTATGCCTTAAACGAATTTGCCATTCACAAAAGAGACACTTCTTCCATGATCAAAATTCACACCTACCTGAACGGTGAATTTTTAAATACCTACTGGGCAGACGGGCTGATCGTAGCAACGCCAACAGGATCAACAGGTTATTCCCTAAGCTGCAATGGTCCCGTGGTATTTCCCGAGTCGGGCAGCTTTGTAATTACGCCTGTGGCGCCTCACAACCTCAACGTAAGGCCTATAATTGTACCCGATAACAATATTGTTTCTTTTGAAGTAGAAGGACGGGCCGACCAGTTTATTTGCACGCTGGATTCAAGAAAGGAAATAGTAAGCAAGGATATTCAGTTAGCCATTAAAAAAGAGGCTTTTACATTGAACCTGATGAGGTTAAATGAAAACAGCTTCCTGCAAACGCTGCGAAATAAGCTTTCGTGGGGATTAGATAAAAGAAATTAAAAAAAATTAAGATTTCATTAAAATGCCTTAATATAATATTGTCGTTAGCAGGTAATCCTGTACTTTGCATTGCGGGAATGTGTGGGTTGCAATAGCATTGCAGGCATTTTGAACAGTCATTGTAAAACAAATAATCGTTCTGATGAAAAAGTTAACCGTGTTGCTGCTTTTTTGTGCAGCTTTTCTGTGGGGCCGTACTCAACAGGTTGATGGTGTGGTACAGGAAGGCGAATTTGGGGTTACAATAGGCGCCGCGCATTATTTCGGAGACCTTAATACCAACGTAGCGCTTAACCGGCCCAAACCGGCAATAGGAGTATTCTTCCGCAAACAGTTCGGCGAATACATAGCATTACGGTTAGGCGTACACTATGCCCAGTTGGGATATTCAGACGTGTATAGTAAAAACGAAACCCAGAGAAGAAGGAACCTCAGCTTTAATACTAATATCTGGGAAGCTACCCTGCAGGGCGATTTTAATTTCATGCGTTTTATTCCCGGCGATCCTGAGTTCAGGTTTACGCCTTATGTAACGTTAGGGGTGGGAGCTTTTAACTACGACCCCTATGCTTATTTGGGTGGAAAAAAATATTTTTTGCGCCCGTTAGGAACAGAAGGACAGGGCTCAACCGTTTACCCGGCACGTAAAGCATATGGCGCGGTAGCTTTATGCGCCCCGCTCGGCATGGGCGTTAAATACAATATCAGCCCTAATATCAATTTTTCTTTTGAAGTAGCTTACAGGTTCGCATTAACAGATTATCTTGACGATGTAAGCACTACCTACGCCCCCGACGCATTTGCACAGTCTCTGCCTAATGGAGATCCTACCGCATGGTACTTGCTGCAGGACCGGTCTTACGAAACAGGCGATGGCGTACGTATTGGAACCAAAGGCAGGCAAAGAGGATTCAGCTCTCAGCGCGACGCCTATGTAATAGCCGAAGTTGGCCTGGCATTTACATTAACATCGTACAAATGCCCTACCGCCAAGTGGTAGTATAGGGTACCTTTACAGTTGCCATGTGAAGCTCATGGAATAATTAATATTGCCGAACGCGATCTTTTTGCATTTACCATCCGGGAGTTCTCACCGCATGAATTATATTAACGAGTTCAAAAAATTTATTACCGGTCAGTATCTTACCAAAGGATTACGCATTACCGTTGGCGCCATATTACCGGCATGGATACTGTACGAGTTCAACATGCTTGCGGCAGGTATAGCGCTACCCCTGGGCGCGCTCATGGTAAGTCTTACCGATTCTCCCGGGCCAATCCACCATCGCCGCAACGGAATGCTGATAAGCAATATCATCAATTTTATTGTTGCCCTCGTTATTGGATTTACCCGGTACCACCCCTGGCTGCTTGTTATAGAACTTACCCTGCTCAGCTTTGCGCTGTCAATTATAGGTATTTATGGTAACCGTGCCGGCTCCGTAGGACTGATCGCCATTATTGTAATGGTGCTGAATATTGACGTGCATCATGCGCAGGAACGTGTTTTACAGGACGCCCTGTTTATGCTGGCAGGCGGCGCCTGGTATATGTTGTTAAGCCTTGCTTTGTATTCGTTGCGCCCTTACCGCTTAATTCAGCAGGCGCTGGGTGAGTGCATCATTACCACCGCCTCTTATCTTAAAACAAAAGCCCGGTTGTATAAAACACCGGCAAACTATAACGAGGTATATGAAGAGCTGCTGCCCCTGCAAATTCATATACATAACCAGCACGAGCAGCTAAGGGAGCTGCTTTTCAAAGCCCGCGGGTTTACCCGCGAATCAACCACCAAGGGGCGTATTTTATTGATGATGTTCCTCGATTCTGTTGACCTGTTTGAGCAGGTAATGACATCGCAACAGGATTACCAGTCGCTGCACGATTATTTTGAAGGGAGCAATATGCTTGAAAAGTTCCGGGTACTGATCATTGAAGCGGCAAATGAGCTTGATAAAATAGGACTGGTTGTACAAAGCGGGTTCCCTTCCAAAGACAACGGCGACCTTGACGAAATGATACGCGAAACCGATGAAGCTTTTACCGCGTATCACCGGTTGAATATCAAAGCAGAAAACATTGAAGGCTTTATCAGCCTGCGGCATATTCTCAATTCTATAAAAGATATTGCTGAACGTATTAAGCGCCTGCACCGCTACAGCACGTACAGCAGCGAAGTAAGCAAAGAAGTAAAGCAGGATGTAGATGTTGATAAATTTGTAACACACCAGGAAATAGATAGTAAGCTGTTGCAGGAGAACATATCGCTTGACTCCAATGTTTTCAGGCATTCACTGAGGGTAAGCCTGTGCATTTTAGCAGGCTACCTCATAGCGCAGTTTTTTCCTTTCGGGCACAGCTACTGGATTTTATTAACAATAGTAACCATTTTAAAACCCGCTTACAGCATCAGCAAAAAAAGAAATGCCGAGCGCCTGCTGGGAACGCTGGCCGGGGTGGGCATCGGCTTTATGTTCCTGTACTTTGTAAAGGACGACGCCGTAATATTCGGGTTCATGTTACTTTCAATGATCATCGGGTACAGCTTTTTGCAGATCCGGTACCTGGTGGCTGTAGCAGGCATTACCTTATACGTGCTTTTTTCTTTTCACTTCCTTCACCCCGGTGATTTTCGCAGCCTGGCTGCAGACAGGGTGATAGACACCATTATAGGATCCGTGATCGCGTTTACCGGATCGTTGTTTTTTTTGCCGCGCTGGGAACATGAGCAGGTAGACGAATACATACAAAAGCTTATGGAAGCGAACATGAAGTATTTTTCGGCGGTGGCAAAAGCATTTTACGGCAACCCGGCAGATATTACAGAATATAAAATGACCCGCAAAGAAGCGTATGTGGCATTAGCCAATCTTTCCGACGCTTTTCAGCGATTGCTGTCTGAGCCGAAAAAAAACAACACTTACCAGCAACTGCTGCACCAGCTTGTTGTAAGCAACCATATGCTTACCTCGCATATTGCAACACTGGCAACCTACGCGGCAACCCTTGCCCCTCAATACCGGCTGAACGCGTTCAGGCCTGTAGCCGAAAACATTGAGTTGCAAATGCAATCGGCAATTCATCTTGCACAGGGCCGGGCTACCGGGCCTGCAGGAAATACGGAAACAAGCTTTTCGGGTATCCGCTATAAAATAAAGGAGCTGCTTGCACAACGGCTCAGCGAACTGAAAGAAGGAGCTCAAAAAAGCGACGTAAAAAAAAGCCTCTCGGCTTATAAAACCATAACCGACCAGTTTGAGATCATCAATACCATTACAACCGACCTGAACAATGTATTACATAAAATGAGCGCCTGACCCGGAGCGGGAACTGCTACTGGAAATCCTTTCAATTCCCGGTTTGTTTTCGTACCTTTTACACTGCGTCTTTTTCCATATACGTGTTAATATACGCCTGATCAGGCTTTTTTGAAATTTGAGCATCATTTTTGGTGTAATTAATCCAACTAAAATAACTGACAGGCAAAGCATTACGGCTTAGATGTAAAAAGCGATCCTGTGTTTATTGTTAACAATATTAAAAAGCGGATTCCGTTAATAATGTGTTCCAGAAATTTTAATCCCATGAAGATCCGTTCCCTGCCAAAAATTACGGCAATCGCCCTTTTTTTCTCGCTGCCCATACTGGTAGCGGCTTCTCTTAAAAAAAAGCTTTCCGCGCCTGTTTTACCGGCCATAACTTATTATTTACCAGCCGATTTAAAAGACTCCCGAAAAGTTTTTGCAGACAGGCTGTACGACAGCATTCACCTGAATGAGCTGGGGCTCCAGAAAAATGTGCTGGAAATGGCATTGCAGGGCTTCAGTAAACTGTCCCTCAAGGGAAAGCTGAACCGGGACAGCATTCTCAGCATTGTTGATTTTTCAAAATCATCCCGCGAAAAAAGATTATATGTTATTGACCTGAAAAACGCGAAACTTTTGTTCAATACATGGGTAGCGCACGGGAGAAATTCAGGAGGAGAATACGCGAGAAACTTTTCTAATATAATGGCATCCAATAAAAGCAGCCTGGGCTTTTATATTACCGATCAAACATACAGGGGAGAAAACGGTTATTCGTTACGGCTTCACGGAGTTGAAAGAAATATAAACGACAAGGCTTACCGGAGGAGTATAGTGATACACGGGGCCAGTTACGCCAACGAAAAGTTCCTTACCGAAACAGGAATGCTTGGCAGGAGCTTTGGATGCCCCGCTATACCGATGGAAGGGCATACCGATATTATTGACGCCATCAAAAACGGGTCCTGCCTGTTCATTTATTCCCCCGATAAAAAATATATTAAACAATCTACGGTGCTTAACGGTTAAGGTTAAGAATGGTTAAGGTTAAAGCCCGGTCTGCATGGAGACCGGGCTTTTTGCTGATGATCCGCGCCCCGGCAACGTACCTGCTTTTCTATCCAATTCAGCTAAAAACTTTTTATTATTTTTTGGAAAAGTCAATAACAAACCATTAACTTCGCCCCGTAATCAGGTCATCACTCACTTTTTAGTCCCGCCCCCGTTAATCCGCCTTCCCTCAGATAAGCTGGTATTTTTAAAGTTAATCAGGTAATCCCTATGCGTTACTGTTCTGAAGTGTAATGGTTGTATACTTCAGGTTATCCCTTATTTCTAAATTGCCGGGCTCATGATAAAACACTTTAAGCTGTTGTTTTGCTTTGCGGTATTTACAGGTGTAAGCAGCCTGTATGCCCAGCAGGAGCAATCTGCCACAGCAACCGTTATAGAGCTCCCTCCCGGTTATATACCTGCCGTTGACAAAAAAATAAACGGGCTGGATCACCAGCTCACCCGGCAAAGTGAAAAGTATTTAAAAAGCCTTTCCCGCCAGGAAGAAAAGCTTCTCAAAAGGCTTTCAGCGGTTGATTCATCCGCGGCGGCATCCCTGCTGAAGCCGGGCAAAAAGAAATACCAACAGCTCAATAAAAAGCTTACCACTGCCAACGGCAAAGCCGGCAAAATACTTCCCGGTAAATACCTGGCCGGTATGGATTCGCTGGCTACTTCGCTCAGCTTTTTAAAAGACGCGGGCAATGTAGTTTCGAAATCAAAAGACATCCGGCAGCAGCTCGGCAAATCGCTGGAGAACCTGGATATATTACAAGGTAAGTTGAACGAAGCCGAAGCCATTCAGCAGTATGTGCAGCAGCGGCAGCAACAGCTCAAGCAGTTACTGGGCAATTACTCCAACCTGCCTAAGGATATCAGCAAATATTTTGGCAAATACCAGCGTGAAGCGTTTTACTATTCGCAACAATTGAACAATTTAAAGGAAAGCCTGGACCAGCCCGATAAGCTCATTGCTAAAACACTGGCGGTACTGAAAAATATTCCGGCTTTTTCAAATTTCTGGAAAAAACATTCCATGTTAAGCCGGATGTTCCCCACGCCGGACAATTACGGCACCCCGCAGGCGCTGGCAGGCTTACAAACCAGGGCGAATGTGCAACAATTACTGCAACAGCAGATTGGAATACCTGCTACCGGCGGAACCAATGCCAATCCCGCCCAATACCTGCAGCAGCAAATGCAGCAGGCGCAGGGTGAACTTTCAAAGCTGAAAGACAAAATGAGCCAGTTGGGTATTAATAGTGGCGGCAGCAGTGATATGACCATGCCTGAAAACTTTACGCCCAACCCTGAAAAAACGAAGTCATTTTTAAAACGGGTACAGGCGGGAGCTACGATCCAAAGCCAGCGGGCTACGAACTATTTCCCCACCACAACAGACATAGCCGTGACTGCCGGATACAGGCTAAATAAAAAAGGCATTATTGGCATAGGATTAAGCGGAAAAATGGGCTGGGGCAATGGCTGGAAGCACATCAAACTCACCGGGGAATCTATCGGCGCACGTTTGTTTGCCGAGTGGAAGGCACCCTCCCCCTTCGGGGGAGTTGGAGGGGGCTTTTGGCTCTATGCCGGGGCGGAGCTGAACCATCACCGCACCATTGAAAGCCTGGCGGAGTTCAAGAACTACTCGAACTACAGCAAGAGCGCGCTGGCAGGGTTGAGCAAAAAATACAGCATGAGCTCGCCGCTGAAAAAGGGTAAGAAGATGCAGGGCAGCATGCAGGTTTTAGCAGATTTTATGTATCGCAAAAATATACCCAATACCTCCATGCTTGTGTGGAGGGTGGGGTATGAGTTTTAAAATTAATTGTACAATCATATGCCTGGTAAGATTAAATTTTTTAGTGCCTTAGCAGTTTTTTTGGCATTTCACTTATCAAGTTTTCCTCAATTTCAGCCTGGTAGTTTGGCAAACGGTGTATTGCCCAGAGTGATACCGAGTTCACCAGAGGCGAGTTCCCTGGGAAAATATGGGGAATGGCCTGTATCCCAGTATACCGGCGTACCCAATATTTCGGTTCCGATTTATGAAGTTAAGGTTGGCGATATCAAGGTGCCGATAACCGTCAGTTACCACGCCGGAGGCGTAAAAATTGATGATGTTTCAGCTTGGGTAAGTACCAATTGGACGTTAAATGCTGGAGGGGCAATTACAAGGTCGATTGTGGGCCTTGGAGATGAAGAAACTTCAGGAGGGTTTCTCTATAGAAGTCAAAGAAATGATGGGCTAAAATCAACTTATGATGTTACCAATAGTGCTGATTATGTTTTTTTCAGGAAAGTATCTGACAGGTTAATTGATGTTGAGCCTGACCTGTTTTTCTACAATTTCTGCGGCAACTCAGGGAAATTCTATTTTGATGAGACTGGCACTTTACAATGCATCCCTGTCAATACGATTAAATTGATAAGATCTTCTGTGAATAATACACTTATTTATTCGAATGATGAGCACTGGGAATTAGCTGATGAGAATGGAACTGTTTATCATTTTGGATCTTATCAGGAGGGAGGAAACGGGTTGGAAGCTACAGAGGTCTGGAATGGAGCGCCAAGTATTTCTGAGAGGAGAAGAAGCGCCTGGTATTTAACAAAGATCATTTCTGCCAACCAGGCTGATACTATTTATTTCGACTATGCTGATAAGTATGAAACATATGAATTGCCCGGAACACAATCTCTTAAGGTATTAACAAATGATCTGGCTCCCTTTATGCCATCCGGCGGCTCATGGACTAATGTATTAAAGCTTGATCAAATAGTTATCAATGGCAATGGGCTACCGAATCAATTTACTTCTAATGGCAAGGCAATGCTTCAAAAAATTCGTTGGCGAAACGGAGAGGTGGTTTTTACCGCTGCTACAAATCGGCAGGATATTGTTGGAAAGTTGTTGACAAAGGTCACGGTTGTTGATAGATCCTTAAAAACACTAAAAGAAATCCAACTGAAATATTCCTACCTGAATTCAAGATATTATCTCGATTCTCTTATCGAAGTTGGGGTTAACCAGGAGCGAAGGGCTCATTCATTTGAGTATATTCAACCTGCAAGCTTGCCTGTAAGGAATTCTGCGGGATTTAATTCGTCTTTTGCCCAGGATCATTGGGGATATTATAATGGCGCTAATTCTAATACGCATTTACTTCCCCCACAGACTACGGTAAATAGTCCCGGTTTAAATGCAAACAGGGAGTCTAATGAGGCATACATGCAATATGGTTCATTGAAAAAGGTAAATTATCCTACAGGGGGGTATACGGAATTTGTTTATGAAGCACATAGATATGATCCCGCCAGCCCTCTAGGAGGAGGAAGTCCGGGTAGCCAAATAGTTTCATCAACCGTAAATATTACTGCCGCAGATCCCCAGCCGGGCGGTGTATTTCGGACATCCACGTTTAATATTCCATTCACTCAGTATAATCTTCCACTAAGTATTCAGTATAATAACTATAATAAAGCAACCTCAAAGGAGTTGTCTTTTTTGCCATTGATAAAAATTGAGAAACTGGCGGGATCAACTTATCATACTCTATACTATTGGGACGCCTTTGATAATTTCCCGGTAGGTAACGCCCCGCCCCCAAATCAATACGGCTTTATCGATTTTAATTTAACACAAACACTTTCCCTGGAACCGGGCGATTACAGAATTTCTGCTGATATTGTCTGTGGTTCGGGGAACTGTGGCTCACCTGTAATAAAGCCATCCGTAACATGTCAATTGAATTATTCAACATATACTGGTCAGTTGCCTATTGCCGGTGGCCTGCGTATAAAACAGATTAACAACTATACTTCAGGTTCGTTGGTTAGCCAAAGGCAATACACCTATTCTCCGGGTAAACTATTAATTTATCCCCGGTATACACACGAGTACGCGCAGGATGTTTTTGAACTTACCACTTGCTTTTCTAATCCGAATTGCGTGGGCAATTGCCAGCATCTGTTTGCGAAGTACAAGGAAGTTACAAGTACAAGCCAGGCAATTTTAGGTTTTACGCAAGGAGCATCTGTTGGGTATTCTTTTGTAAAAGAAATGCAATTGGATGGAAAGGGAGTGGAGGAAGGTTATACTGAGTTTGACTTTACTTTTACACCAGACGCTCTGAACGCTTTTCAGATCGATCCCGGTTATTGGCCGGGCACCGATATACAAAACTCTTGTGTTCCATTGAACAACTATGAATATAAGAGAGGACTGTTATTTGCTAAAACAACCTTTAAAAGAAACAATTTGGGGATTTACAAAAAAATTCATTCGATATTAAATAGCTACCAATTCAACGACAACGATTCTGCCAATCGATTTAATACGTTAAAAGCCTTGCGTGTTAAAAGAATGAGAATAGTAAATTATCAGTGTGGCACTTTATATGATGGTTATCGGTTTCCTCCAACAGCGCTTGAGGTGAGGCCTGATATTGCATATGCTTTTTATTCATTAATAACCAGTTGGGTGCAAAATATTTCAACTACAGAAACCTATTATGATGAAAATGGAGAAAATCCCTTGGTAAAAATTACCAATTATAACTATTCTAATCCTCAATTCCTTCAACCGACCAGTGTTGAGGTAAATGACAGTGAGCAGAAAATAACGAGAACGCAATATAAATACACTTACGACTATACAGGTAATCCGGTGCTTGGATCAATGGCTCAAAAAAATATTATTTCGCCTCTCATAGAGGAAAAGATATTTAAGGTAGAGGGGACTCAACAAAAACTGTTATCGACAGTCTTTACTGAATATAAACAAATCGGATCCTTATTTGCACAGGATATTATCCAAAGTGCACTCCATTCAAATGGACTTGAAACAAGAATTAGATTTAATTCTTACGATGCCAGAGGCAATATTCTGGAACTTCTTAAAGAAAATGATATCAAGCAATCCTACATCTGGGACTACAACAGTTCCTATCCCATAGCCGAAGTCATTAATTCCGATGTAGCAGACATTGCCCACACCTCTTTCGAAGCTGATGGCAAAGGCAACTGGAACAACTATACCGGCGACATTATAACCGTTTCAACCGGTTCACTGCCACCCACAGGGAACAAATACTATAGTCTTACGCCAACAGCTACCCTCAGTAAGGTAGTCACCAGCGGGCAGGTATATATTGTATCCTATTGGCGCAACAATGCCAGTCCCTTTACCATCAACGGCGGTAGTGGCGCGCACAAGGCGGGCTCAACGGTGAATGGCTGGACCTTTCATCAACACAAGATCACCGCTTCCTCTTCCACTATCACCATTACCGGAACAGGCGGCATAGACGAAGTACGCCTCTACCCCTCCGGCGCCCAAATGACGACCTACACCTACGAGCCCCTGGTGGGCATGACCAGCCGGTGCGATAACAATAACCGCATTACTTATTACCACTACGACGGCTTCGGTCGCCTGCAAACCATCGGCGACCAGGAGGGTAATGTGCTGAAGACCTACGATTACCGGTACCAGCAAAACAATAACCAATAACAACACTACCATTATGCAACTGCTATTCATACGCAATACCATCAAACACCTGTTTTTCGCCCTGCTGCTGCTGCCCGTATTTGCTTTATCGCAGCAACCCCTGCCCGCAACCTACGACGGCAATACCAAAGTCAACTATATCCGTACCTGGTCTGCGCGGGTGCCTGAACGAGATGCCAATAACCTTATCACCCGCCCCCTGCGCGAGGTGCACCAGACCACCCAATACTTCGACGGGCTGGGCAGACCCCTGCAAACCGTGGTAAAGCAGGGATCGCTCATCACCCATGCTACCAGCCCCACCTATTCAGGAGCGGCAAAAGACCTGGTGATGCCCGTGGTATACGACGAGTTCGGAAGAGAAACCATTCAATACCTGCCCTTTGCCAGCACTGCCGGAGATGAGACCAAAAACAACGGCTTGTTCAAGCTCAACCCCTTTGCCCAGCAGGTAACGTTTTACAATACACAACTTGCCGGGCAAACCGGAGAGACCAATACCGGCGCCAATAACCTCAACTGGGCGTACAGCAAAACCAATTTTGAGCCCTCACCCCTCAACCGCGTTGCCACTACCTACGCCCCCGGAGCTAACTGGGTGGGCAGCGAAGCGGCTTCTTCGGAAGCTGACAAACATGGCGTAAATGTTAAGTACTTTGTTAATACAGCCGGTGATGATGTAAGGAT
>JAHBTJ010000003.1 GCA_019638595.1 Chitinophagaceae bacterium | reverse complement strand
CTTCAGGATATACGGTAAACCGTACATCCTGATTGTATTTCTTTAATGAGTCAACCATGCGCTGCGAAGAAGTTAACGGTACCACATCGTCTTTCGCTCCGTGAAAACACCATACCGGCACGTGTCTTAGCTTCCAGGTTTCTGTGGGATCGCCGCCGCCGCATATGGGCGCAATGGCAGCAAATTCATGTGGAAATTTAGCCGCCCAGTTCCAGGTACCAAACCCGCCCATACTTAAGCCTGTAAGATATATGCGATCATCATCTACCCTGTATTTCTTTTTAATGTCGTTCAACATTGCCTCCATGCGCTCGGTTTGCCACCCGGTGTTAGGAGGCGCTTGCGGCGATACTACTATAAAAGGAAATTTTCTTCCCTGCTCAATCATTTTAGGCGGACCATGCACTTTTACTTTTGCCAGGTCTTCACCGCTTTCTCCCGATCCATGTAAAAATATCATCAGCGGAAACCGCGTGCCTGTATCCTTGTCGTATCCATCCGGCAGGTAGAGCAGGTAATGCGTTTCCTGTACAAACTTTTGTGCCGTTTGCTGTGCCTGCACGGTATACGTAACCGTTATGAAAAGAACGAAAAGGGTTTTTTTGCCAAGCATGCTTATTTACTTTAAATAGCCTGAAGATAACCCTTATTTCAGCGACAACGATATTCTTCCGCTGCCGGCACGAACATTTACAGGCACGCCGCCTCCATTGAGTGTTCCACTGATGGATCCATTATCCTGCGACCCGCTGAAATTATTCAGCTTATCCACACTAATACGGTTTGCGTGCAAATTAAGATCAACGCCCTGATCGCGGGGAACCTGTAAAGAAATATTGCCTCCTGAATTAGATAATTTCACAAATTTTCCCAGTTTCAGCACTTCTATTGCCAGGTTACCTCCACTGGTAGAAGCATCTACGCTACCGGATAATGAACGCATATTTACATTTCCACCGGAGGTATGCGCATGCAGATCGCCATCTATCGTTTCGCCTTTTAGCGATCCGCCACTGGTCACGGCATCTATATTCCCTTTAAGATCATACAGTCCAATGGAACCGCCCGATGTATGTAGCTTTATATTTCCTGAACAGTTTTTGGCTTCTATACTACCACCGCTGGTTGCCAGGTCTATTTCGTTGCTGCTGTTTTCAAGATGAATGCTTCCCCCCGATGTACGTCCTTTAATATTACCGGCGAGGTCATCTATATGCAGACTGCCACCGCTGGTGGCAAAGTCCTGCCTGCCCGACAGGCTCTTCAAAATAATGCTGCCGCCACTGGTGGCTAAGCTGGTATGGATGTTTTTATCAACATATATTTTAAAAGAAATGCTAAGGGATTTTTTCCAATTGAGGTTGCGTGTTTTTGTTTTTGCTATAGCGGTCAATTGTTTATTGCTCACAGCAATATCAAGGGCATAATGTTCATCAAGCATTTGCTGAATTTCCGTTTTATCAAGCTTTGAATTGTTGCCCGGGCGTATGTATATTTCAATTCTCGCTTCGGAAGCAGGCACGCCTGTTACGGATATAGATCCACCCGAGGTTTCCGCTTTTACTTTTTCTAAAGTTTCGCCACTGAGCGCCCTGGTAAGAAATGGTTCTTTATCGCTTTGTGCAAATGCAGATATGCAAACAAATGCAAGCGTTAATAATAAAACAGATCCTTTCATACAATTTATTTTAGTTGATATTAAAGACAATGGCAGTAATACGCTGCCGCCCTTGTTTTTGTTACATTGATGAATATTTTCTCTTCAAATTCTCACATTTTCAAATTTTCAAATTAACTATTCGCTCCGTAATGCAAAGCTTCCTCCGCCCCAGGTTGCATGTTGTGCAATACGGTAAATGCGATCGGCATTAGTATGATTGCGGTCATAGCTCAATTCATTAGTTACATACAACATAATCAGCCAGCAGGCGGCCAATCCAATTGCTAGTCCGCCAATGTTGATAATGGAAAAAGTTTTATGACGGAGAAGATTACGCCAGGCTGTTTTGAAATAACTCTGGAGCATACACGAATTTGATATGTTCATTCCAACTATATGCCAACCTGCAACTTATTGAATATTAGCCAATTGAATTACGCATACATTTGTATAGTGTACGATAGTGAACACCTGGTGTACGAAAAACAGCTATGGGCTATGAAAAAACAAACTACAAACCACAAACCCGAAACTATAAACCCCAAACCTGCAACCTGTAGCCAATCAGAAATCACTTCACCTTGTCTCTCCTTTGTTTCATCTCTCTCCAGGTGGTGAGTATAACACCTTCCTTTTCTATTGCCTTTTTCAGTTCGGGATCAATCATGGCAAGGTAATCGCCACGCCGTGTAGGGCCCGAATCGGAAATATGCTCAAACACTTCCGTAGTATTCGTACAGTGCATAATGATCATGGTGATGCCGGGCTTTAACGATTTCAGCACTTCAATATATTTACCTGTTTTATATTGTTGCAGCTTTTTATCATCTGAATAAATTTCAGGAGTGGGTTTCCAACTATAGCTGTCATTATACAGGTCGTCCAGTACGGGCAATCCCGCATCCCATAATTTTTTACCAACGGCTCTTGCAGCCTGCATATCCGCCGCGGTACTCTTCATCTCTTCCGCTATCAAAGTATTATGTCCTCCGGGAAACATCACAGGAATTTTATAATCAATACCAACTTCAACATAACGCTCAATAAAAGCAGGTGTGGCAAACAAGGTACCCATATGCGAATCCAGGTGTGTAGGTTCAAACCCCATTGTTTTTGCCCTTTCTACCTGGGCGCGTATTTCCCTTTCTACTTCATCGGCGCTGGCATGCTTTACCACATCGGCTACACTTCTCCACATTGCTCCTTCACTGTCTACCAGGCCGGGAGTGGCAGGTTTTCCGCTCAATGGTCCCCAGCGGTAATCTTTCCATTCAGAAGTAAGCGTTAAATGTAATCCGGCATCTGTTTCAGGATGCGCTTTCAGGTAATGCACAAAACCCGGCACCCAGGGACAGGGCATCATCACACTGCAGGAGTTAGCTACTCCCTTTGTCATAGCTTCAATACTGCCAATATTGGAGTCGTACGACATTCCAAGATCGTCAATATGCAGGATGATGACTTTAGCGCCTTTAGGATATCCTAATTTTTCCGCGAACGTTCCATTTGTTTGGGCTTGTACGGCGGCACACATTATAACAGCCACGCATAAGGTAAAAACATGTTTCATGGTAAATCTTATTTAAAAATCCAGAGCATAAATCTGAACGGTGATACTGAGCTATCAGCTATGAGCAGTCAGCTTTCAGCAATTTATGGTTTAGAGTTTTTAGTTTATAGTTAAAACCACAAACCTCAAACTACAAACATTTTCCACGTTACTTCACATATTTCCAGTGCATAGGTTTTCCTTCTTCCAGCCACTCCAGCATCGTGTTGATCCTTTTTTCACGGGTAGGTTCTGTTTTAGCTTCTGTTATCCACTGTATGTATTCTTTTTTATGACTGGGGCTGAAAGCTTCGAAAACGGCTGCTGCTTTTTTATTTTGCTTTAGAGCAACTTTAATATAGTCTGGAACTTCAAGTGAGCCGGCTGCCGGTTTTGCAGCAGTACGCGATGGCAGTTTTACCCCCGCTTCGTTCAGTGCTGCAGCTTCTTTAATGTATTTTTTTAAAATACGATCGCCGGGCAGGTCTTTTTTAGAAGTGATGCGCCCAAGATGTCCCATAGATGCTTTTTCAAAAAGAGTAAGTACCCGGTCAGGATCTTTCATGATCGCTGCTTTCCAGAAACCAAAAACACAATGCTGTTTGAATGAAGCCATACTACATACAATCTCTCCGCTGTATTCAAAATGCGGGAACCCCCATTTAATGGTTTCCGTTACACCAGGGCATGCTTGATGTACCAATCCGCGCAGGTGTTTTAAAACAGGCTGCGCAAAAGGCGCCGCTTTGTTAATATAGGTATCAATGCGTTTGTCGGTAGTTGGCATATTCAGAATTTTAATTAGTTAGCTATCAGCTATTAATTCCGGATAGTGATTTCAGATTTGAAATTTGAGATTTGAGATTCCCTTACCATAAATAAACCCCGTATTTCGAATATCAAATATCAAATTTCGAATTGCCATTCCCCGGCACTAATTTTGGAAATTCGTTTTTCAACGCCTGGTACAGGGATCTGAAAACAGCAAACCTGCCCCGGTAAATTTCATGATTTTTCTGATCAGGAATAAATTCAGTTCCTACACCGGTGGCAGCTTCCACCTTATCCAGCGACTGCACAGCGCCTATAGCGTACAAGCCAACAATAGCAGCGCCTATTGCCGAAGCATCCGCCACATCCGTTACAACCACTTTTTTATTAAAAATATCAGCTATCATCTGCACCCATTCCACCGATTGCACAAACCCTCCGCTCACGAAAACCTGTTGTATGTTATCTTCTTTCTCTGTTATTTCGTTAAACACATCGTAAAGCGCATAATTAATGCCTTCCATCACCGCACGCATCAGGTGTTGTTTTGTATGCATGGCATGTAAGCCAAAAAAAACAGCGCGCGCCTGCGCGTTCCATACAGGCGCTCTTTCTCCCCACAGGTACGGAAGAAAGATAAGCATATCCGCCCCTGCTTCTACACTAAAGGCTTCCTTTACAAAGGCCCCGTAATCATCACCCGATAACAATGGCATATCCATAACCGACCCGGAAAACCATTGCAATACCTGCCCCCCGTTATTGATCGCACCGCCTCTTATATATATATTTTTGGTAAGAGGATAGCAAAAAAGTGTAGGCTTTTCATTGATCACCACCCGGCTGCCGGTAGTTCTTACCGCGCCGCTGGTACCAATAGTAAGCGCCGCTTCCGTGGCATGAAAAACGCCAGTACCTATATTGGCAAGGCAGCCATCGCTGGAACCTATAATAAAAGGGATCTCTTTCTTCAAACCAAAAAGATCCGCATATTCTTTTTTCAGCTTTGTTTCAGCATGTGTAACATCCACAACCGCCGAAAGCCGGCCGGTTTTTATTCCCGCAACATTTAGTGCCTTCTCACTCCATAACAAGCTATGTATGTTCAAAAAACCGGATGCCCCTGCTATAGAATGATCAACAATATATACTCCGAATAATTTGAAAAATATATACTCCTTAATGGATATGAATTTATATGCCCTTCTAAATAAGTCCGGCTCTTTCTTTTTTAACCAAACGATTTTACACAAGGGAAGCGCCGGATGTACAGGAACCCCTGTCTCTTTATATAACTCATCTGTAACTCCATCTTTCCTCAACTGAATATCTTCCGCCACACTCCGGGTATCTCCCCACAGCCACGCGTTCGTTAAACAATTACCCTCCTTATCCATTACGATCATGCTATGCATAGCCGAGCTAAAACATACAGCATCTATTTTATCCTGCCCCACCTCCTCAAAAGCTTTTTTCATCAACCCGCTAACACATTGCAAAACAAGTGCAGGATCCTGCTCCGCTTTTTCGGGCGATAACTGTATCATAGCACAAGAGGCAGCGTCTTTAAAAACAACAGCATTTTTTCTGTCGTATGCAATCACTTTTACATTGGTTGTTCCTACATCTACTCCTATTATTAGCGGCATAATTTGATTTATGCTTTAAAATTAAGCGGTATGTATTCATTAAAAGTTTTTTTCCAGTACAAAAACAAAAAAACAGGTTCTCATTTTGGATAAAATCTTACATTTAGGCACACTTTTAAAGAACTTTCTAATTAAGATTTTCTGTATGGGAGACTTCCAGATTAAAACTAACCCGAAATCGTATGATGTAATTATTGTTGGATCGGGAGCCGGCGGAGGAATGGCTTCTTACATGTTAGCAAAAGCAGGCGTAAAAGTATGCCTGCTGGAAGCGGGCCCTTTATTTGATCCTAAAAAAAACATAACACAGTTTAAATGGCCTTACGAGTCTCCCCGGCGGGGATCGAGCACTAAATACAGGCCCTTCGGCGATTTTGACGCCTGCTATGGCGGATGGGACATTGAAGGGGAGCCTTATACCAAAGCATCCGGCACGGAATGGGACTGGTTCAGGGCAAGAATGATGGGTGGAAGAACCAATCACTGGGGAAGGATCTCCCTGCGCTGGGGACCCAAAGACTTTAAAAGAAAGAGCATAGACGGATTGGGCGAAGACTGGCCCATAAGCTATGCGGATATAAAGCCTTATTACGACAGGGTGGACCAACTGATTGGTGTGTTTGGTACCAACGAAGGACTGGAAGATGAACCGGACGGATACTTTCTGCCGCCTCCCAAACCACGCCTGCACGAGCTTTTTATAAAAAATGCAGCCAATAAGATTGGTATACCCGTTATTCCCGGCAGGTTATCTATGTTAACCAAGCCTATTAACAATGAACGTGGCGCCTGCGTGTACTGTGGCCAGTGCGGCAGATCCTGCCAGTTTTATGCAGACTTTACCTCCGGCTCGGTACTCGTGAACCCGGCCCTGGCTACCGGTAATATAGATGTTATAGCCAATGCTATGGCAAGGGAAGTATTAACAGATGAAAACGGGTTGGCTACCGGCATATCTTATATTAATAAGGAAGATATGAATGAATACGAGGTGAAGGGAAAAGTAGTGATACTGGCAGCCAGCGCCTGCGAAAGCTCCCGCCTGATGCTCAACTCAAAATCAAAAGCGCACCCGAACGGGCTGGCTAATTCCAGCGATGTGGTTGGACGTTACCTGCACGATTCTACCGGCGTATCGCTGGGCGGCTACCTGCCACAGTTGTTCGGAAGAAAAAGATACAACGAAGACGGTGTAGGCGGTATGCACGTGTATACTCCCTGGTGGTTACAGGGCAATAAAAAACTGAACTTTACCCGCGGCTATCATATAGAGTATTGGGGTGGAATGGGAATGCCGGGGTATGGCTTTGGCATGGGTATCCAGAGCCAGAATGGAAAACACCCGGTAAATGGTAAACAGAAAGAAGCCGGCGGTTACGGCGCTTCATTAAAAGAAGACCAGCGTTTCTTTTATGGTGCCAGTGTAGGCATGGGCGGAAGAGGCGAAGCGCTCGCCATGCACGATAACCGTTGCTATATTGATTCCAATGTGGTAGACAGGTATGGCATCCCGGTGCTGAAGTTTGATGTAAAATGGACAGAGCATGAAATAGCCCAGGCAAAACATATGAAGGAAACATTCCTGGAAATAATGCATGCCCTGGGCGCTGTGGTAACCTGGGGGGGCGATGTGGATCCTAAAAACAACTATGGACTGGAAGCGCCGGGTAAGATCATTCATGAAGCGGGAACCGCCCGGATGGGGAACGATCCTAAAACATCCGCATTGAATAAATGGAACCAGGCGCACGACTGTAAAAACCTTTTCGTGGTAGATGGCGCCGCCTTTACATCGCAGGCGGATAAAAATATTACCTGGACGATCCTGGCGCTTTCTATGCGGGCATCCGAGTATATTATTGACGAACTGAAAAAACAAAACCTGTAAACTCCTGACATTTTAATATATTTATTGCTATGGACAGAAGGAAATCTCTTAAAATATTAGGCGTTGGTTCATTGGCAACTTCTATGTTGCTGGACGCCTGCAAACCTGCCGACAAAAAAACCAATGTTACGGATACAAACCCTGCTGCCCCGGCAGCAGCTGGTCCCGACAGGCAACCGGCGGAAATAGATCATTACAAAAATGTAACTTCCTATACTTTCTTTACCGCGCACGAAATGGCGCTTATCACGATACTGGGAGATATCATCATTCCTAAAGACGAGGTAAGCGGCAATGCTTCGGATGCGAAGGTGCCGGAATTTATTGAGTTCATTGTAAAGGATATGCCCCACTACCAGGTACCGGTGCGCGGCGGGCTACGATGGCTGGACAGGGAATCATTGAACCGTTTTCAAAAATCATTTAAAGACATTGATGACGCGCAGAGAATACAGATAGTGGATGATATCGCCTATCCCAGGAAAGCAAAGCCCGAGATGTCGCAGGGCGTTTCATTCTTTAACCTGATGCGCGACCTGGTATGTACAGGTTTTTATACTTCTAAAATCGGTATTGAAGATATTGGCTATGCAGGCAATCAACCCAATCAATGGAATGGTGTGCCCGACGATGTATTAAAACAATACGGCCTGGCCTATACAGAAAAAGAACTAAAAGAATGTGCAAGCTACAGTTAACCCTATTTTTTCATACAACATCATTCCTATGTTAACACGTTCATGGATTTATGCCTTATGCATTGTTTTTTTGATAGCAGGATGCGCTCCTAAATACAATCCCGCCAATACCCCATTCGCCGTTTACCATCCTATAGTGGAAGATAATGTACGAAAGCTTGAAAAAGGGATCACTTCTCCGGGAGAAACGATGAAATTATTTGGAGAACCAACCAGGAAAAACATCAGCGACCAGGGAGAAAGGTATGTTTACGGCTATTTGGGTGATACGCTGTTTGTAAATTTCGACAGCAGCCATACAGTCAGCAGCTTTTTATACCGCCCCGCTATATGGACCCCCGTAACAGGCAATACCGATTACATGACGCGTAAGATCAGTGAAGGCAAGGTTCGTAAAATAAAGATATACGACCATAATATTCACGATATTGAAAACTGGTTTAAAAAAGCGAACAAAAAGGAAACAACCGAAAGCCGGAACAGGTATACATTCGACAGGCGTAACGGGGTGCTGGTAGTATATACTTTTGCCAACTATGAGGAACGTGTACTGGAATACAATTTTACTCCCAAATAGATCATCACAGCGTTCATAAAGTCCTTTGTATTTATGCGAGCATCTGTAAGAACCATTGTAACATTCCTGCTATTGGCAGGAGGTTGTATCGTATCGTATTCTTTCGCGCAGCCTGCCGGCAAGGTAATAGAGTACGCTAAAGTAAGCAGCAGCATTTTAAAAAAGCAGGTAAATTATTCTGTGTACCTGCCTGCCGATTATGATCTTTCTCAACGATCGTACCCGGTTGTATATCTTTTGCATGGATATACGGATGACAATACAGCCTGGCTGCAGTTTGGAGAAGTGAACAGGTATGCCGATAAGGCAATTGCCGACGGAACGATCCCGCCAATGATCATTATAATGCCCGATGCCGACTCAAGCTGGTACATTAATTCGTACGATAACAAAGAACGTTACGAGGACTTTTTTATACAGGAATTTATACCGGCTATAGAAAAAACATACCGCATCAAGAGTGAGAAAAGATTCCGTGGTGTAGCAGGATTATCAATGGGAGGTTATGGCACATTGATATATGCCCTTAAATATCCCGATACGTTCGCTGCCGCCGCACCCCTGAGCTCAGGTGTTTTCAGCGATGAAGAAATGCTGATGATGCCCGACTCCCAGTGGGACAGGATAATGGCTCCCTTGTATGGAAAAGGACTAAAAGGAAAAGAAAGGCTGAGCAAAGCGTGGTACGCTAATTCTATATTAAAAATAGTAGATGAAAAATCAGGAGCAGACTTAAACAAAGTTCGTTACTGGATAGATTGCGGCGATGACGACTTTTTATTCAATGGCAATTCGCTGCTGCATATAGCGCTTCGCAAAAAGCTGGTAAAGCATGAATACAGGGTACGCGAAGGCGGCCATACATGGCTATACTGGCGTACAGGCATTACTGACGCGCTTGCTTTTATAGGAGAAAGCTTCAGGTAATTCAACCACTTTTGTTAAACATTTCTTGCTCCGTCTCTATGCGGCTTATATGGATCTTATTATGGAGCTACCTGCTGGCGCATAACATACTTACCGGCAACAACATTCAAAAAATAGAAATTGCCGGCTTTGCGCAGGGCACTACCTATCACATTACTTATTATGCTGCCGATAGTGTTGTAAAAAAACACCAGGTTGACAGCATCCTGCAGGTAATAGACAATTCGATGTCTCTCTACAAACCGGGGTCCTGTATCAATCGCTTTAACCAGTCCGCAACCGGAATAGAAATAGACTCCCACTTTGTAAATGTGATCAATAAATCAGCAGAAGTATGGAAACAATCAGGCGGCGTTTTTGACATTACCGTACAACCATTGGTAAAAGCCTGGGGATTCGGCGCTGAAAACGTAAAAAAATATCCCGGTAAACGCGCTGTTAAAAAGCTGCTGAAATGTGTTGGCACAGGCAATCTTTCACTTGCAGGAAACTTCCTTTCAAAAACAAAGCCCTGTGTTACGGTAGACGTAAATGGCATAGCGCAGGGATACAGCGTAGATGTGATCGCCGGCTTTTTAAAAAAGCGGCATATATCCAGCTATATTGTTGAAATAGGCGGTGAAATAATAACGGAAGGAAAAAAGCCAGACGGATCAAAAATGAAAATAGGCGTTGAAGCGCCGGGCAACTACGAAAATGAAGCACCGGTAATACAGAAGATAATAACATTGGAAAATGCCGCTGTCACTACTTCGGGCAGCTATAGAAAATTTCATGAGAGCAAGGGAAAAAAATTCAGCCACACTATTGATGCTACAACAGGGTTTCCCATACAAAATGAAATGATAAGCGTAACGGTAATTGCAAAAGATGCGATGACCGCAGACGCGTACGATAATGTATTGATGGCTTTAGGCGTAAAAAAAGGATTGGAGTTTGTGGAAGCAAGAGAAGATATGGCCGCTTACTTTATTTATAAAACCAACGAAGGAAAAATCGCGGATACCGCCAGCAGCCGTTTTGCTCCATTGATCATTGAGTAGCGATGAAGTAATTGCTGATTTGAGATGTTTGTGGTTTGACGTTTCGGGTTTGTGGCTTATAGTTTGTTGTTTGAGGTTGTAACTATAAACCAAAAACTATAAACTATAAATTGCTGATAGACTGACGGCTGATAGCCCACAGCTCCCAGCCCTCTCAGCGCTTATTTTTCATCGTATACCTCATCCCTATAAACCCTCTTATTCCCTGCAACGGCGCATAATTATAAGAAGGATCGAACGTATACCCATGAGGGTTAGTAACGGGGTCATTTACATTTTTGTCGAAAGGATCGAAGGGGCGCATGATAGGATCCTTTGGTACAAAATTGAACAGGTTTTTTATTCCTCCATATATTTCAAAGCCATTTTGCATTTTTTTGGTTACCTGGATATTGGCAATGCAAAACCAGGGCGAATATTCCGGGCGATAATCAGCAGGTAATATGGGTAAACGCATTGGCCCGTCCCACTTAGCAGTTACATCAATAATGAACTGCTTTGGCAAAGTGTAGGTAACCACCGCGTTGCCCGACCACTCCGGTGCGTTCAACTGAACCGACTTTTCCATTATCCCGTTCCCATTTTTATCTTCAACCTGGTATACTTTCATATAAGTAACGCCAGCCAGTATCTTTAAAGGAAAGCTGAAATTCAGGTCTGCGTTCAGTGAAATACCCTTTGAAACTGCATGACCTTTCAGGTTATCGTAAATGATCTTATCGGGATCCGCGTAAAAATCCCCTACTATCTTATTGGTAAAGTAAGAATAAAACCCTGTTACATCCAGCCCGGCAAAAGCATCGCGCATCGGGATCTTCAGCACATAATTCAGGTTACCGTTATACGACCGCTCCGGATCCAGCGCCTCCGCT
The DNA here is from genome assembly GCA_019638595.1 of Chitinophagaceae bacterium. Lineage (GTDB taxonomy): Bacteria > Bacteroidota > Bacteroidia > Chitinophagales > Chitinophagaceae > Agriterribacter. The sequence continues at coordinate 344,904 of JAHBTJ010000003.1, read as the reverse complement.
ATTACTACTTCCCTGGCTCCTGTAAGCGCTGCATGATCTTCCGTAAACAGGTTAACCACCCGGTATCCCGTTCCAAAACTTGCCCTTATAGTACTGTTGCCGGCGGGCGACCATTTATAGGCAAGCCTGGGAGAATGCACACTGCCATGATGCCTGTCGTAATCGTAACGATAGCCCATCAGCAGGGTATTTTTGTCATTCAGTGCCCATTCGTCCTGCACAAACACACCCGGCAGCGGAATACGCGATGCTGCATTTTTTAAACCGTCGGCCGAAGAAGTGCCCGGCGTATTATCATCGTACAAAGTATAGCGGTAGGCTCCTCCCAATAAAAAGTTATGATCCTTTCCCAATTGCCTGTCCCAATACACCTGGGCAAAAGCCACATGCTGTTTGGCCATATAAGGAGTTGTACCGTACCAACTGTTCTGCCCGTGGCTGTTCAGCGAAATTTGCGTTATGATCTTTTCCTTTACGGGCAATTGATACATTCCTATCAGCTCCCACCTGTTGGTATATATGCTTTCCCCGTAAATATCATTGCTGCCACGCAGGGTCTTATTCCAGCTCATTTCGCCTCCCCACCTGTCTTCATATACATATCTCGCCGCAAGGCTCGCAAGCCTGTTGTCTTTTCTTTCAAAATTCCATTTATTAAAAACAGATATCCGGCTCTGGATCGTTACATCTGTAAACCCGTCTTTATTTTTATCAAGCGGATGATCATAACTAAAATAATTAATTCCCAGCAACCCTGTTGATCCCGCGGCTTTAAACTTAACCGATGCATCGGCGCTGAGTTCCTGCCACGAAGTAGCAAAAATATCTGCGCTTACCACAGGAGCTTTAACCGGGTTTTTGGTAATAACATTAATAATGCCGCCCATCGCCTCCGATCCATAGAGAGAGGAGCCGGGGCCTTTAACCACTTCAATCCGCTCAACTATACTATTGGGTATACCGTTCAGTCCATACACAGTAGACAAAGCGCTTACGATAGGCATGCCGTCAATTAAAATCATGGTATAGGGGCCTTCCATCCCATTAATATGTATATCCCCTGTATTACAAACATTGCAATTCAACTGGGGTTGTACTCCATTAACCATGCTGAGCGCTTCAAACAAACCGGGCACAGGGTTTTTCTGAAAAAGTTTGGGCGTGATGATCTCTACCGGTACAGGACTTTCCATACGGCTTACTTCTTTCATGGTTCCCGTAACTACGATCTCCGCGAGATCGCTGCTTACAGGAGTCAGCATCATTTCCAAAGGAGGGAGATCAGGCTCATTTACTACAACCTCCTGTAGGAACGTAATATATCCAACTGCCGACACCTTAATAGTATACTTTCCAAAAGCGGGAAGGGATACCCGGAAAACACCCGCACTGTCGCTGACCGTACCTGCCTTTTGTGCTTGTATGCTGATGCTGGCGTGCGGCACCGGCCTCCCGCCGGATATTACCCTTCCGTGCAATACCGGCTGCTGTGCTATAGCAGCGCCCTGCAGCCCTGTTAATAAGATCAACCAGCAGAAATACCTCATACAACCAGGAAATTTGACTACAAAAGTAATAAGTTAGATTAATCTAACAAAATAATTTATAAAACCTATTTCCTGAAGGCATAAAGAGGTTCTGTATATTTGCCGGATGATCTCGTTAACGGAAGAGAACTATCTTAAAGCGCTGTACAGGCTGTGGCAGCAGAACAGGGAAATAACAGTAAAAGAAATTGCCGACAGCCTGGGCATAAAAATGCCTACTGTAAACAGCATGATCAAAAAGCTGGATGAAAAAAAATTTATCCGGTATGAGAAATACAAAGCTATAGAGCTGACGGAAAAAGGCAGGAAGCAAGCCTTATACATACTGCGTAAACACCGTCTTACGGAGCTTTTCCTGTCGCAGGTAATGGGGATGGGCTGGGAAGAAGTGCATGATATAGCCGAACAGATCGAGCATATTCAATCGGATCGTTTTTTTAACCGCATTGACGAAATGCTGGGATACCCGCAATTCGATCCGCATGGCGAGCCCATACCAGACGCTAACGGGAAATTACCGGTATATAAATCATTCCCATTGTCGGAAGCTGCGGCAGGTAAAACCTACAAGCTTACCGGTGTAGCCAACCACGATCCCGCTTTTTTACAGTTTCTTGATTCTATAGGGCTTACATTAGGATCGTCTATCGAAATAAAGGAAATACAGAACTTTGATAAGTCAATGAACGTAAAGCTCAACCACAAAACCAAAACCATTTTCAGCAATACGGTTTGCAGGAATTTGCTGGTATTTTAACCGCATTGCAAAAAAGAGGCTGATCAAAAAGGTGATTGAACATTTTAAGACAATCTTACTGAATGAGAAAATGTAAATCTTTCAGATTGCCTCTCTTCATTGTCCACTATAACCTTTTTGATCAGCCCCTAAGATCCCTGTTTATTAACCGTCCCGATTAATTCATGTTACCAACCCAATACCAACGCAGCCCCCGCACAAATATCCGCAGCCCGTTACCTGTATTCCCGTCAGCACCCCAACCGGCAGTATTGCACAATACTTCATTCGGGCTTTCGTACGCAAATACCCCTACCCCATCGCGCTCCACAACCCTGCCGTTAGCTATATTCGTTCCTGCAGCTTTACAATAAGCTATACCCGACACTTCTTTCCTGTACACTACAAAACCCACGAACAATAAAACCATTATGATCACCCACTTCATTTTTTATGCATTTTACATCCGGAACACTCATTTCCTTTTGGATGATTGAATGTATGCCATATTCTCCTTATCCTATAAATACTTTGAGCACCCGGTATTTTTTTTGAGTATTCAGCACCGCCATTACACGTTCATAAAAAATCCCCGCTCACGGCAGGGACTTTTTTGTTGACACCTGTTTTTATTCATTTTAAAACTTTGAAAAAAGCTCCATGAACTCCTGCCTTCTGCTCCTGGAAATATTAATGGTAGCATCATTATCCATTACAATATAACCGCCATCGCCCCGCACAAATTTCTTTATCCGGTTAATGTTAATCAGGAATGAGCTGTGCACCCTGTAAAAGTCGGGACCGCTCAACGCTTCATCAATATCTTTTAATACTTTTGAAACCAGGATCTTTTTACCACCGGTCAGTACTACATGCGTGTAATTGCTCTCCGCTTCGCAATATAAAATATCGGAAGTAGGTACAAATATTAAACCATCGTTGGTAGTAAGCGCTATGCGCTGGGGTGTTGTTTTTCCGGCATGCTGAATGTTTTGCAACAACAGATCAAACTGCTCGCGGGTGGGAAGCGTTTTCCGGTCTTCCAGTCGTTTAATGGTCGCTTTCAGATCGTCGGGATCTACAGGCTTTAACAGGTAGTTGAGGGCACTGTAACGAAAAGCCTTAATAGCGAACTGGTCGTAGGCTGTGCAAAAAACCACGTCAAAAAACAGCTTGTCAAACTGCTCCAGCATATCAAACCCGTTCATTTTGGGCATTTCAATGTCAAGAAAAATCACATCGGGCTTATAGCGGTTAATTGCCTCAATACCCTGCTCGGCAGAATTGCACATAGCCAGTATTTGCACCTGGGGGGCATAGGTTTTAAGCAACCACTCCATCATTTCGAGTGCATTCCGCTCGTCATCAATCAAAATACATTTAATCATACACTTGTTTTTAATCAGGAATCAACAGGAATTTTTATTATCACTTTCGTTCCGGCGGCACAGCCGTCGTTCGTTTTTAAATCTTCTACTTCCACCGAAGCCTCTATCTGGGCCTGCTTACCCAATAATGCCAGCCGGTCTTCGGTCAGCTTCATACCCAGCGATTTTTTGGGAGAAGCCGATTTACTGCGCAGCTCTTTAGCACGTACCCTCCCTATACCATTATCTTCAATAACGCATAATAACATACCTGCCGACTGCATGCTTACTGTTATCGTTAGTTCGCCGGAAGATTCTTTATGCAATAAACCATGCCAAATCGCATTTTCCACATAGGGCTGAATGATCAGCGGCGGCACATACAAATGGTCAACCTGTATGTTATCTTCCACCAAAATAGTATAAGAGAACTGTTTTTCAAACCGTATGCTTTCCATTTCAATATACAGGCGCAACGCTTCCAGCTCGTTTGCCAGCGTAACCGATTTGCTATTGGAGTTATCCAGTATAAGCCTGATCAGTTTGGCAAACCTGGTTAAATACAACGAGGCGGTTGCCTGGTCGCTTTTAACGATATACCTGTTTATTGAGTTAAGGCAATTAAAAATAAAATGAGGGTTCATCTGCGCCCTTAACGCCTGCATTTCAACATCCGCCATTTTTCTTTGTGTATCCATCAAAATTTTCTCCGCCTGCTGCTTTTCCTTTTCCGCCCGGGCTTTTACAATTTTATTCGCGCACAAGGAAGCGATTGTTTTAAGTATGGACAAATGCTTTTGAGTAAAAAACCCTTTTTTTGAGTGCTCACAATCAATTATTCCCAAAACTTTGCCATCATATATAATAGGAACGGTTATTTCCGAATAACGGAACTGGTCGTCAACAATATAGCGCGGATCTTTGGTAGTATCCGCTATCAGTTCCGCCTTACCGGTTAATGCTACATGCCCCGTTATTCCCTGCCCAAAAGGAATAGCCAAAGGCTCTTTAATTTCGTACGATACAGGGTTTTTGGGCCCATACGCCGCCTTCTGGATCAGCACCTTCTTTTTATAATCGGCAATATATATAACACAATCTTCAAAATGGAGCCTGCCTATACAGTTTTTGGCCACATCCCACAAAATATCTTTTACCGAGCTGGTTTCCTGTAAGCTGGCGGCAAAATAATTAATAGCCTGCTCCGCCTCCAACTCTTCTTTTTGCTCCAGTATTTTTCTATTTCTCGCTTTTATTATTTGCCAAACAATGGCGCCGGCAATCAGCAATACAGACACGATAAACCACCAGTTGAACCAAAAGGGCGGCTTTATATAAAACGAAAAACTATTTTTTGCAGAAACCCAATCCACTCCATTTATGCTTGCCTGCACCAGCAGGGTGTAGCTTCCCGGGGGGAGGGATGTAAACTGCAAAGTGTTGGTATTTTCCAGGTTTTTCCATTCATGATCAAAACCTTTCAGCCGGTAACGATATTTTACTTTATCGGGATTGTTAAAATAAGGCGCCAGCAGCTCTATTTCCAGCGAGCTCTGAAACGAATAATCCAGCGCAACATTTTTCGTTTGTAATAAAGAATCGTTCTTGCCTGTTTTAGCACTGCTGATATATACCTGCAGTTTTTCTTCAGAAGTTTCAAAGCTTTCGGGCCTAAAATAATTAACGCCATTAATGCCTCCTAAAAAAACAATCCCATCGTGATTCCGGAAGCTGCTGTTATTATTAAAGCCATATCCCTGCACGTTATCGGAGTGATCGAACAGGTTCAATTTATAGCTTACCGGGTCAAAGCTGTAAATACCATTTTCGGAGGCAGCCCATATTATCCCGTTCTTATCCTGGAAAATAGTGGTAAGAAAAATATTATCAAAAACAGATGTAAATTTTTCAAGCGTTACTTCTTCCCTGTCGTGAGCGTATGCAACCGTATAAAGGCCATCGGCACAGTTAAAAAGCAAACGGTCGTCGGGTAATACAAAGCCGCAACTGATGTATTTATTGGTGAAGGGAAGCGTCACTTCTTTTAAAAGCTTAAGAGTTGAATCAAGATAATACAGCCCCCTGTTGGTAGTAAGCCATACATTCCCGTTTTTTGCCTGGTACACAAAATTATTATTCCCTTTGGCAGGCTCTATATCTATGGTGTCAATCCTGTAAGTTTTTCCTTCAAGTACATACAAGGCATCACGCCCGGTAATTACATGATTGCCGTTGCTGAGCGTAACAATATCATCTACATAATCGCGCTCGCTTAATTTTTTTACAAATGCATTTGAATACGAAGGTCGTTTGTAAGTATGATTTACAGGATCGAAGAGCCAGATGCCAAGATCAGTAGGTCCCAGCACCAGGTGGCGCCCATCATACACCATTCCCCGTATGGAAGGATGTTCAAGCTTATCTTTTTTACCTTGTGCGGGAAGAAATACCGACCATTTCTTTTTATCCCTGTTCCAGCATACAATGCCATTTCCGGTAGCCATCCACAAATTTTCCTGCCTGTCGGTAATTATTTTCCGCACATCATCAATGGCAACAGGCAGGTCGTCATTCAACTGGCGAATACGCATCAGCCCTATTGCCGGGCGACTGAACGAAAAACGCGCTACCCCGTCAATGGTAGCCATCCAGGCAAAGCCATCATCATCTGCATATATACAATTGGAATAGTCGTTAGTAGCCACTGTTCGCCCGTTCATAAAAAACTGCAAACGCTTATACTCCTTTGTATAAACATTGTATTCAAAGATCCCCTCGCGCGACGCCATAAAAAAACGCCCCGGTGCAAACTCCATCATGCTTTTCACATCAAAGGAAGTAGTGCTGGGTTCCTTTAGCGCGGCAGGCGGAGTAGCAGGCAATATGGTAGCCGTCGAAAAATTATACCAGTAACACCGGTTTGTCCATGAACTTACCAGTACACTATCTTCATTCACCGGATACAACCTGTACGCTTCCCGGTTGGGCAAACTATCGGTTACGCGGGTGAGGATGTTGTACCTGTACACCTGTGTTTCACCACGCAAAAAAACAGTATTGCCATGATTGCTCAATATCCTGATACTGAACTTTGTTTCAGGCAGCGCGTAACCCGATTGTAAAAAGGAGCCCGACTGATCATCGTATTGAAATAATCCGCGGTCGGTAATTACCAGTATTGCTTTACCGGGCAGTTGCACCAGCGGGCCTATGCGGGGAACTCTCTTACCCTGCTCAAAAGGTACCATCTTAAAATCCTTCATGTCAGGCGGCAGGTATAATACTTTTTCCTGCGAAGAGATCCATATGCCGGCGCTGCTGTCGCACAGCATATTTTGGAAAGCACCGGGTAATTTAATGGTTTTGATATGCCTGCCATCAAACCTTTGTATCTGCCGTGGATAGAGTATCCAGAGAAATCCCTTGCTGTCTTTGGATACCGAAAGTATGTTACCGGGGCGTATGCCGGACGTGTAATCAAATAGTTGAAGATGATAATCAGGCAATTGCGCGCTCGCAGACTGCAAAAGGCCGCATACGATGAATATTGAAAAAAATCTTGTGATATGACAACGGTTTAACAAGGCCTGACTTGGTTATGATGAATGATACAGTACGGATAGTTGTGTATATCATTTTGATCATTAGCCTGTAAAATTCATCCATCGCCGCTTTGTTTGTGCCAATAAGTTAGTAGTTGGCAGTAATATTTAGTGAATTGCGCCCACCTTATGTAAAATAAATACCGGGGGTAACTTCCCGACTATATGGCTCTTTTTTCTTTACGGGAATGCAAAAATGCTTCAAACCGGGGCAATGAAAAGCTGCTTAGGTTATTTTCCGCCTGCACGCCGGCTTTTTGTGCTGTCAGCACTCCATAGCGGGTATCGCTAAAGCCATCAATGGAATGAGCGTCAGGGTCAATGGAGATCAATACTCCTTTATCAAGCGCGTAGCCAATCCGGCGCCAGTCAATATCCAGCCGGCGGGGATGGGCGTTCAATTCAATCACCACATTATTGGCCGCACAGGCATCAATAACCGCTTTATGATCCACGGGATATCCTTCGCGGCTCAGCAAAAGCCGGCCGGTCATGTGCCCCAGTATGGTTGTATATGGATTATTGATCGCGTTCAACAAACGCGTCATCGCTTTTTCCTCTGTCATTTTCAGGTTAGCGTGAACAGAAGCAATTACCAGGTCAAAAACAGCCAGCACTTCATTGCTGTAATCCAGGCTGCCATCATTCAGTATATCCGCTTCTATGCTCTTAAATATCTTAAAAGGCTTCAGCTTTTCATTCAAAGCGTCTATGTATGCATGCTGTTCCTTCAGCCTGTCTTCCTGCAAACCATTGGCATAAAAAGCCGATTTACTGTGATCGCTGATCACCAGGTATTCATATCCCTTTTGAATGGCGGCTGCCGCCATTTCCTCTATCGTATGAACACCATCGCTCCAGTTGCTATGGGAGTGAATAATACCCTTAATATCGGAAGGCTGAATTAACCGGGGAAGGTCCTTTTCCACAGCCTTGTTAATAGCATGATCTTCCTCGCGCAGGCAGGGAGGTATGAACGGCAGTCCGGCCAACTCAAAAATGTCTTTTTCGCGGGCGTATACCTGCGCCGACGGATATCTTTTTTCCCATTCGTTGAAAAAGGCGGCCGAGCAGGAGGTCTGGAATAAAATGCTCCCGGCATTTTCTTTACCGGCAAAATAAAACAGCAGCTTTATATTTTCTTCAGCGCTGAACCGGATGCAGCTTTCGTCTCTCCCGGTTACGTTGAAACGCTGCTGCTGTAAAAACTTTTCCAATGCGCCGGCATCCAGCGTTGTTACCCACTCCAGCACGTCAATTGTTTCCAACTGCCGCCTGAAACTACCCGTCAGCTCAAAAATTTCGGCCGGAAATGCTTTTTGCAGAGCATCGTTCAAAGCCAGTGCTATACTTTCAATTTGAGCGTACAGGTAACTGCCCTGGCTGCGCAAATAAAATTCTATATACGATTTTACATTGAGTTGCGTTTTTTCGCCAAACCCCTTGTATAATAATAACCGGTTTTCATTACAGGCATATAAAAGCTCTCCTATAGATTCAAGCCCCATTTCCTTCCAGATAATTGATATTTTTTTGGGTCCCAGTCCTTTTATCTGCAGCATTTCTATTACCCCGGCCGGCGTTTTTGCAATATATTCATCCAACGCTTTCAGCCTGCCGGTATCCCGTATTTCGATTATTTTTTTCCCGATATTGTCTCCTATCCCCTTTAAAGCAAACAGCTTGTCTTCAGGTAACTCCGAAAGTTTTACCGGGAGCTTTTCAATATTAAAAGCGGCAACAGCATACGATTTCGATTTAAAGCTGTTTTCTCCATGAATGTCCATCAGCTTTGAAAGAAGGGAAAAGATATCCGCCACCTGTGAATTATCTGTCATAACGAGCAAGTTCAGGTACTAAATTACTATGTGTACGGGAAAAGCAGGGGTAAAAAAAAAGTCCCGTTTTGCGGGACTTTGTATTTTTTGCTCTATTAAAAATAGCGTAAGCTTATTTTTTCTTAGCAGCTTTCTTAGCAGCTTTTTTAGGAGCAGCTTTCTTAGCAGCTTTTTTAGGAGCAGCTTTTTTTGCAGCTTTTTTAGGAGCGGCTTTCTTAGCAGCTTTTTTTGCAGTTGCCATGTTTTTTAGAATTTAATGGTTAGATAATAAATGGATTAACGCCATAAAAGTAAAAACATTTTTCTAACTGCAAAATTTTTTTTTACACAGAAGCTTCTGCTGCAGAAACAGATACGAATGTTTTATTGTTTTTACCCTTGCGGAATTCAACAACTCCTTCTGTTAATGCATACAAAGTATAGTCTCTGCCAACGCCTACGTTTTTACCAGGGTGGTAACTGGTACCCCGCTGGCGCACCAGTATGCTTCCGGCCAATGCAGGCTGACCTCCGAATATTTTAACACCGAGGCGTTTGCTCTGGGAATCACGACCGTTTTTTACACTGCCTTCACCTTTTTTATGTGCCATGGTTTCGTTTTTTATGTTGTTTTAAAGCGTGGAAAAATAAAGGTTCAATACCTGTTTATCTTCCTGCCGCAAAACTTATTTTATGCTATGTCGGTTACTTTAATTTGGGTATACAAGGTGCGGTGACCGTGTTTTTTACGAAAACCTTTCCTTCTTTTCATTTTAAAAGCGATTACCTTATCGCCCTGCACTTCTTTAACGATCTCAGCTTTCACTGTTAACTTTGCATCACTTCCAACCAGTAATGCACCGTCTTTATCGGCCAGTAATACATCAGAAAACTCAACAGCATCTCCTGCTTTGCCCGATATATGAGGAACGTACAGGTTCTGTCCCTGCTGAACTTTGAACTGCTGACCGGCTATTTTAACAACTGCGAACATGAGGTAAAATTTAAGGAGTGCAAAGGTATGGGTAATTTTGGTTCCTGCAAACAATTGAATGAAAAATTCTTAGCTGCTTTAACTGTCCCGTTTGCAGGTGTAAAGCTATCTTTGCTGCCTCAACTACACTTGCTGTAAAATCATGAAGATCAAATCTTTTTTTGCAAAGCCATTTGCGGGGTATGTTCATAAACAGATCAAAAAATCAATGCTTACCGCCATTGAGGACCAGGAGCGGATATTGAAAGAATTGCTTAAAACAGGGCGTAAAACGGAATTTGGCAAAGAGCATAACTATAACAATATCAATACATACGGAGAGTTCAGCCAGGCTGTTCCGCTGCGCGATTACGAAGGCTTTAAACCCTATATTGAACTTATTAAGCAAGGCAAACATAATATATTATGGAAAGGCCTGCCCATTTATTTTGCCAAAACATCGGGCACAACCAGCGGCGCCAAATATATTCCCATAACCAAGGAATCGGTTGATAATCACTTTGATACAGCCCGCAATGCCTTTTTTTGTTATATGTCTGAAACAGGCAATTACTCCGGCGCCGATGGTAAAATGATCTTCCTGAGCGGAAGCCCGGTGCTGGAACGCATGGGCGGCATTCCCACGGGAAGGTTAAGCGGCATATCAAACCACCTCATTCCCAGGTATTTACGCACCAATCAACTGCCTTCGTACGAAACGAACTGTATTGAAGACTGGGAAACAAAGCTGGATAAAATCGTGGAGGAGACCATTGACCAGGACATGCGTATGATCAGCGGTATTCCACCCTGGGTACAAATGTATTTCGACCGGCTTATTGAAAGAAGCGGTAAAAAGGTCAAAGATATCTTCCCCAATTTTAAGGTAATGGTGCATGGAGGGGTAAATTTTGAGCCGTATAAAGCTAAATTATTTGAAAGCATAGGAGCAAAAATTGATTCGATTGAAACCTTCCCGGCTTCTGAAGGTTTTTTTGCTTTCCAGGATTCGCAGCAGCACGAAGGTTTGCTGCTGAACACCAACTTCGGGATCTTTTACGAATTTATCCCCATCCAGCAGGTGTTCGAGGCTAACCCCGCCCGCATAAGCCTTAAAGATGTAAAGGTGGGCGAAAATTACGCGCTGGTCATTAACAGCAACGCCGGTTTGTGGGGTTATAACCTGGGAGATACGGTTAAGTTTGTTTCGGTAGATCCTTACCGCATTGTTGTAACCGGGCGCATCAAACATTATATATCCGCTTTTGGCGAACATGTAATTGGCGAAGAAGTAGAATACAGCCTGATGAAAGCTGCGGAAAGAGAGGGATTGAAAATAACGGAGTTTACAGTTGCTCCTATGGTGGAGCAGGGCAAGGGCAAAAGTTACCACGAATGGTTTGTAGAATTCGAAGACAGCCCGGCCGATCTCCGGAACTTTTCGTTACTGGTAGATGAAAACCTCCGGAAGAAAAATATTTATTACGATGACCTTATAACAGGTAATATACTTCAAACCCTGCAGATCCGTTCTGTACGCAAAAACGGCTTCATAGATTATATGAAAAGCATTGGTAAGCTGGGCGGGCAAAATAAAGTACCCAGGCTGAGCAACGACAGGAAGATAGCGGAGGAGCTTACAAAATACGTTCAGCATTCATGAACAACCTGTTGTTGCAGCTAACCGAACGATAATATAATTTTCCACATTGGTGCTAACTCAGTATCTTGAACACGGTACACCGCAAAGTAATTGAATGAAAAAAAGAATAGCAATATTTGGATCCACCGGATCCATTGGCACACAGGCGCTGGAAGTAATAGCCGCTAATCCCGATAAGTTTGAAGTAGAGATACTGACCGCGTATTCAAATGACAGCCTTTTAATTCAGCAGGCTAAACAATTTAACCCCAACGCGGTAGTAGTTGTAAATGAAAATAAATACAATGCGGTAAAAGACGCCCTTGCTGCTACCGACACCAAGGTTTTTGCAGGAGAAAAAGCGCTGGAAGAAGTAGCGGCCTTTGATACATATGATATGATGCTGGCAGCCATTGTAGGGTTCGCGGGCTTAAAATCTACACTAAAAGCCATTGAAACCGGCAAAGCCATCGCTTTGGCAAATAAAGAAACGCTGGTAGTTGCAGGCGATATTGTAATGCAGAAAGCGGTTGAAAAAAGGGTGCCTGTAATTCCGGTAGACTCCGAGCATTCCGCTATTTTTCAGTGCCTGATAGGCGAAACCAGGAACAGGATCGAAAAAGTTGTGCTCACAGCCTCCGGCGGACCTTTTCTCGGTAAAAAACCCAACTTTTTAGTAAATGTAAAAAAAGAGCACGCGCTCCAGCATCCCAACTGGAATATGGGCGCCAAAATTTCAGTTGACTCCGCTACGCTCATGAACAAGGGGCTGGAGATGATAGAAGCTAAATGGCTGTTTAACCTTCAGCCATCACAAATACAGGTGATCATTCATCCGCAAAGCGTCATCCATTCCATGGTTCAGTTTGAAGATGGAAGCATAAAAGCGCAGATGGGCTTACCCGATATGAAGCTGCCCATACAATATGCGCTGACTTTTCCGCAACGTATTCCCAGCAGCTTCCCCAGGTATGATTTTACACGTTCTTCATCCCTGCATTTTGAACAGCCCGATATAAAAACGTTCCGCAACCTGGCGCTTGCCGGAGAAGCCCTGCACCGGGGCGGCAATACCGCCTGCGTAATGAACGCCGCCAATGAAATTGCAGTATACGGCTTTTTGCGCAACAGGATAGGCTTTCTTGATATGACCGAACTGGTGGAACGGGCGATGCATAAAATACATTTTATCGAAAATCCTACGTTAGAAGAATATTTTGAGAGCGATGCGGAGGCTCGTAATTTTGCCGCTTCGTTGATCAACCTGTAGGAATGCAGCAAATGAACATTAAAAACGACTTTAACATTTTACCGGATACCGGAAAACAAAACCTGAATTTACATTTTAACCGAACCATGAATAACATCATGGATATACGATCTTAAAAAATATGAGTTTATTAGCGATTAACTGGGGGCAGGTAGGTCTGCAGGCAGCACAACTGATCCTGTCTCTTTCTATATTAGTTATCATCCATGAGCTGGGACATTATCTTACCGCAAAATGGTTTAAGTGCAGGGTAGAGAAATTTTATCTTTTTTTCGACCCGTGGTTCTCGTTGTTTAAAAAGAAAGTAGGCGAAACCGAATACGGGGTCGGCTGGCTGCCCCTTGGCGGATATGTAAAAATATCGGGGATGATTGATGAGAGCATGGACAAAGAGCAGATGAACAAACCGCCGCAAGCCTGGGAGTTCCGGAGTAAACCTGCCTGGCAACGCCTGATCATTATGATAGCAGGCGTTACGATGAACATACTGCTGGCATTCGTTATTTACGCCATGATCCTTTTTGTTTGGGGAGATACCAAAACCCCTAACGCATCTTTAAAAAATGGTGTGTGGGTTACAGACTCGCTCATGCTTGATATTGGTTTTCGTTCAGGAGATAAGATCGTATCTGTAAACGAACAGGAGGTAACCTACTTTGACGATATACCCAAAAAAATACTCTTCAACAGCGGCAGCGCTGTTAAGATAATACGCGACGGGCGTGAAGAAACCATCAAAGTGCCTATAAAACTGATTGGCGACCTGGTGGAAAGAAGAAAAGCAAAAGTGCCTTTATTTTTAGAACGTGTTCCCACTATTGTGGGCGAATTTGGCTCCGGCGACAGCACCAACGGGCAAAAAGCGGGACTGAAATACCAGGATAAAGTTATAGCCGTAGACAATACTCCTGTTGAATTTATGGATCAGATAGTAGCCTACACCAATACCAAAAGGAACCAACCGGTTACCGTACAGGTTTTGCGGGGAAGCGATACGGTTGCACTTGCGGCTACTGTTCCGGAAAGCGGAAAGCTGGGCATACCCTTACTCACGGAAGCTCAATACGACAGCCTGGGAGTTTTTGCCCTTGAAAAAAAGAGCTATAGCTTTTTTGGGTCGTTCCCCGCGGGCGTAACACTGGCCATTACTACGCTGAGCGATTATATTGACCAGTTTAAGCTGATCCTGAAGCCTTCTACCGGCGCCTACAAAGGTGTTGGGGGCTTTAAAGCGATGGGATCTATCTTTTCGCCAATAAGCTGGAACTGGGAAAGCTTTTGGAAAATTACCGCTCTTTTCAGCATTGTACTTGCATTCATGAACCTGCTGCCCATACCTGCGCTGGATGGCGGACATGTTTTATTTACTTTAATTGAAATGATCACCGGGCGCAAACCCAGCGATAAATTCCTGGAATACGCCCAGATAGTTGGCATGATCATTCTTTTCAGCCTGCTCCTGTACGCCAATGGCAACGACTGGTTTGGCTGGGGAAGAGGGAAGTAACTTGAAAATGAGCTAATTTGAAAATGCAGGAAGGAGAATGTGAAAGTATGGAAATGAAGCAAGCATATTACCGGCAGTTATTTTCACATTTTCACATTTGCAGTATATTTGCAGTCCGTTTGAAGTTTGAAACCATTCTCCAATTACCACATTTTCAAATTTTCAAACTTGTCTTCCGGGGCCGACCGGTTTTGACAGCAAAGTTCTTTGTACGTGTAAGCATGCCGTGCGTTGGATAATTAGCACGTAAATCTGAATACCCAAACTTTAAATGGCAATACTCAGTATGCCATGGCTGCCTAATCAGTGATTAGATAGTCATTTGGGCCGCCGCGCAGGTTAGCCTACTACCATGCGCCGCCGCCGACTTAAAAACAAAGCGGGCTGCTGTTATGAAAGGCTGTGATCATAACAAAAGACTATACAGCTAAGGAACAGGTTGGTTGGCTGATGTCCTGCCTGCTCCCGACAAATAATCACCAGATAAGCATGTAGAAAGCGTATGGCGGATTTGTTTGGACCAGGGTTCGACTCCCTGCGGCTCCACTAAACGCTTTGAATGATCAAAGCGTTTTTCTTTTTCCCGATTTATTCCTGTTAACTACCGCACCAGTCCCTTCAACACAGCAATCAACCTGTCTACATCCTCACAGGTATTATAAAATGCCAGCGATGGGCGAACAGTTGTTTCAACGCCCATTCTACGTAAAATAGGTTGCGCACAATGGTGACCGGTGCGCACTGCAATGCCTTCGCGGTTCAATGCTTTTCCCACATCGTCATTCGAATAGCCTTTCAATGTAAAGGATAATACACTTGCTTTATGTGCCGCCGTGCCGATCAGCCGCACGCCAGGCACTTGTTTGAGATGATGTGTAGCATACTCAAGCAGCGCATGTTCATACGCATTGATATTAGCCATGCCCAGTTGTGTTACATAATCTATTGCCGCACCAAGCCCTACCGCATCCGCAATATTACCGGTACCTGCTTCAAAGCGGTTGGGCGCTTTATGATATTGTATCTTTTCAAAAGTAACATCCTGTATCATATTGCCACCGCCCTGCCAGGGTTCGGTTTCATTCAGCAACGCTTCCTTACCATATACCACGCCAATACCTGTAGGCCCAAATACTTTATGCCCGGAAAATACAAACCAATCCGCATCCAGCGTCTGCACATTCACCGGCATGTGAGAAACAGATTGCGCGCCGTCCACCAAAACTTTAGCGCCGGCCGCATGTGCCATAGCCACCATTTGCTCAGCAGGCGTAACCGTGCCTAATGCGTTAGATACCTGTGTGAAGGCAACCAGTTTTGTTTTGGAGCTTAGCAGCCTGGCATATTCATCTAACAATACCTGGCCGTCATCATCTACCGGAATTACTTTCAGTATTAATCCTTTTTTATCTGCCAGCCTTTTCCATGGTACTATATTGGCGTGATGCTCAAGGTTGCTGACAATAATTTCATCGCCGCTTTTTAAATATTGATCACCCCAGCTTTGTGCAACAAGATTGATGGCTTCGGTAGCGCCGCGTACAAAAATGATTTCGTTGGGTGATTTCGCACCAAGAAATTGCTGTACTTTTTTTCTTGCTGCTTCATATGCATCCGTAGCTCTTGCAGCAAGCTCATGCGCGGCGCGATGTATATTGGAATTTTCGTGCCGATAGAAATAACTTACCCTGTCAATTACCGGTTGTGGCTTTTGCGTGGTGGCGGCATTGTCGAACCATACAAGCGGCTTTCCATTTATTTTTTCATTGAGTATGGGAAAATCCTTTTTGATCTTATACGCGTCAAAGCCTGATGTAAAACCACCCAACTGTCCATCCGGCACCGGTTGCCGGTGGTTCTGTAAAAAATAAAATGAAGGGGTATGTATATCTGTAGCTTGTGACAATGGCGAATGTGATGTTCCTGGTGGAGCATCACTTATGCTTATCAGCTTGAGAATTGATTCAACATCCTGCCAATAAGGCTGATCCTCAGTATAAGGCAGTGCAAATGCATCTTTTGAGCTGCCCTGCCTGTCAATATTGGAATCCGGGAAACTGGTTACGGGATCTTTGATGCTGAAGTTCTCCTGCTGATGCACATACGATGGAGATGCGCCACTGCCCGCTACAGAAGCAGGTACTCCGTTGCTCAAAGAAGAACTGTCAGGTTTTGTTTGTTCATACCCGGGAGCCAGACCCGGCCCTGTTGCGCCTGAGGTGGAATGACCGGCAGCAGGAGAAGCGCCACTGCCTGCTATGGAAGCCGGCACATTATTATTAAAGAATGGTGAATTTTCTGCAGACAGGTAATTGCTCCCTCCGGGTTTAGCAGGAGAAATATTATTGCCGTTACCATAATTTCCTATGGTAGTGGATGCCCCCGGTCCTGTAGCTGATGGAGGAGCGGTTATTCCGCCAAAAGGGTCAGATAATGCAGGCGGGGCCTGGGCTGACATATCATCAGCGGGAATATTTACTCCGGGAACAATGTTTTCTCCCGTAACTGATTTGGCAAATGCAGTTGCACGCGGATGATCATACGGATCCAGGGAAATTTCTTTTGGCGCTTCGCCAGGTAAAGCTTTAAAGAATTGGTTCGCTAATTCCTGCAAAGCTTCAACCGGAGGAAGATTATTTGTAGTTGTACTCATGATAGTTACCGATTTCAACATCATCCAATACAGCAATGGCATCATCCACCAGTACTGCTAAAGAGCAGTATAATGATACCAGGTAAGATGCGATCGCTTTTTCATTAATGCCCATAAAGCGAACAGAAAGCCCGGGAGTTTGCTCACCTTGTAAACCAGGTTGAAACAAACCAACCACGCCCTGTTTTGCTTCGCCGGTGCGTAACAAAATGATTTTTGATTTGCCTTTTGCTATCGGTAGCTTATCGGAAGGAATTAAGGGAATGCCTCTCCATGTTAAAAATTGAGAGCCGAATAATGAAATGGTAGGCGGGGGAACGCCGCGGCGTGTACATTCTCTGCCGAATGCGGCAATAGCCAAAGGGTGTAATAAAAAGAAGCCGGGCTCTTTCCATACTTTGGCAATCAGCTCATCAAGATCATCAGGAGTAGGAGAGCCGGTACGTGTTTTTATACGCTGACTGTCTGCAACGCTGTGTAATAAACCATACGCTGCATTATTGATCAGCTCGCTTTCCTGGCGTTCTTTAATAGTTTCTATTGCCAGCCTTAATTGTTCAGAAATCTGGTTATAAGGCTTGCTGTATAAATCTGATACACGGGTATGTACATCTACTATGGTTTGTACCGCAGCAAGGTTGTATTCTCTCGGGTTTTCAATATAGTCTACAAAGGTTTGCGGTAATACTTTTTCATCTCTCGAGGAGCAATCAACCTCGATATGTGTGGCATTCTTTACTTTGTTAAGGCGATATACTCCTGATTCCACCGGTATCCAGTTTAAAAGACGCGTGAGCCATCTTGGAGTAATGGTTACCATTTGCGGAACCGTGCGGGTAGCAATAGCAAGCTGCCGGGCGGCTACGTCGCCGAGTGCGGTTTGTTGTGTTTTTATTTCTGCCATTGTATAAAGTTTAGTTTATAGGTGCTTGTATGGAGTTTGAATACCTAAATGTAAAAAATAATTTATTGTTTTAATGGTCTCCGGAACAAAGCTTTCTGTCACCAGGGGAAATAACCCTGCGATGGTTTTTCTTTTGCTGCCTGATCTTTTGTATATCAGCTCTTCTTCAGTCCACTCGTAATCTTCTTCATCGTGCTGTATCTCCATGCCTTTATTACGTATCATGGCTGCAGTTTTAGCGCATACCTTACTGTAACACCAAACGTACGGGCATCTCCTACAACGCCGGCATATTGTCCATAGTTACCGGGAGCTGCCAACAATTGTTCATAATAATCTTTATTACCAAGATTCCTGCTCCAGGCGAATAAAGTAAACCCGTTATTGGCCCTGAATCCCAACCGCGCATTCAATAAATAATACGCATCAATATTCAGGTATTGCGAGGGAGACGGGCTGGAAGAAAATTCAGAGCGATAGAACAGGTCAGCCCCCAGGAAATAATGACCCTGCCAGCCCAGGAATTTTCCCTGGCTGCTAAGCTCAGTACCCACGGTCCACGACCATTTTGAGATACCCGGAAGCGCACCTCCTGAAATATCCTTGAATGCTTCTGCACCGCCAACCTCTTCAAGAGGTACAGGGGCATTGGTGAATTTCACATATTTTCCATCGGTGTAAGCCAGTGCTGCATTGATACTGATAAAATCCGAAGGTCTGAAGCTGCCGTCTAATTCAAAACCCTGTGTTCTTGCTTTCTCCGCGTTCGCAAGGTATCCGCGGTTTACGCCGGGTTCCGGTGTTTGTACAAGCGTTTGGTAATCTTTGATGTTATTCTGGTATACTGTCAGATTTAATATTGTATTGGGCAACGGCGTTGTTTTTATACCAACTTCAAAATGCTGAACAGACTCCGGTTTTACGGTTGCCAGTTCTGTCATTACCTTACCGCTGGCTGTTGGTAAACCACCCACATTAACGCCTATGGGCTTATAGCTTTTGGAAAAAGTGGCAAAAGCATTGTAGTTATTGTTTACGATATATTGTACCGATAACTGGCCTGACACATTCCCTGCATCCGCATTTACATTAAATGATTGATCGCTATATACCTGTTTCTTTAAAGCCAAAAGCGCTTCGTCATCAGTTTCAAGCCCACCGTACGTAACGCGGTTATAATTAGCCACTTTCTTATCGTAGTTATACCTCAAACCCGGTAAGATGTGCAATTGAGGGGTAACAGACCAGTCAATTTGCGTAAAGGCTGCAAGACTTGTTGATTTAATTCCGTAAACGGTTTTAATACCAAAGTTGTCAAGTAAACCCGGCGTTTCCCACGCAGTAGCGCTTGCGTTGTTTTGATAAAAACGCCATAATGCCGACCCTGCTTCTTCCGTATGTACGGGATCTGTTTTCAGATCCTGCCATAAGCCGTATAAGCCCACCACACCTGTAATTTTTTTACCAATTTTTCCTGAATACCTGAACTCCTGCGACCATTGGTCGTGAACAGAATTTCCTGCAGAAACGGTAAATACCGGTATGCCAAGATAATCCCTGTCATTTAAAGGAATCCATTTCCAGTAACGCCACGCGGTAGTGGAAGTGAGTGTACCGTTACCGATCTTAATATCTGCATTGAGCGAAACGCCTCCCAGTTCATTATCCGCTTTGGACCTGGTATCTAAATCAACTTTTCTTTCAAAGGCGCTTTTGTATGGAAGGGTATATCCCAGGTCAGCAATAATAGTATTGAACTGTCTGTAATCTGAACGTTGTGTTTTTACCACACCTGCTACTGCCCAACCATATCCATCGGGTTTCTGTGAAGTAACATCTCCGGCTAATGATATTTTTACATTGTCGGAAGGCGTATAGAGCAATTGACCCCTTACTCCCAAATTATTAAGGTCATTTATTTTACGGTCTGAGCTTACATTATACAGGTTGCCATCGCGTTGTGTTCCGGAGAAGGAAACCCTGGCAGCTAACTTATTAGCAATGAGCGGGCCTGTTATAGAGGCTTTTGCCTGTATATAGCCGAAATTACCATAACTGGCTTCAAAAACAGCACCCGGCTTGAACTCTGCTGCACGTGATGTGATGTTGAAGGCGCCTGCAGTAGTATTCTTGCCGAATAATGTACCCTGCGGGCCGCGCAATACTTCTATACGTTCCACATCAATAAAGTCAAGCACAGTAGCTGCAGGGCGGGCGAGGTATACTCCGTCAAGATAGAACCCGACTCCCGGATCAATACCATCATTGGTTAAGCCGTATGTTGACCCCAGGCCTCTTATATTCAAAGTGGTATTTCGCGCATTGGAAGAGTACAACTGTACCGTAGGAACCAATTCTTTTAAACGGCTTACGTTAAAGGCCCCGGCATCAGCTATGCGGTTGCCACCCACCACCGAAATCGGGATAGGGATGTTTTGTACCACCTCACTCCTCCTGCGCGATGTTACTACAATATAATCCAGCAATTCGTTAGGCACCAGCACAATGCTAACAGGTTCTGCCGGGATGTTGTCATATTTCGTGCTCAACCCGTGAAACCCGGCTGCGGTAACGTGTAATGTAAATGGCGCAGCCTTCGGCGCTTCAATGCTGAACTCACCCAAGCTGTCTGCGGCGGTATATATAGTTGTTCCTTTTATATTAACGGTAGCGCCGGGAACCCGCGCACCTCCCCCATTTTTAACCACTCCTCTTACATGGCTCTGGGCCTCTGCTAAATGGAAGAACGACAGAGATAAAACAACAATTAAAAGCAACTTTTGCATTAAACAATTTTTTTGGTTTATTAAAAATTATACAGTTAAATTAATTAGTCTACTTATTTTATAGACTAATAAAGCATACGGATTTACTGACTAATTATTACACATGTTATTTGATTTGAAGATGAATAAGGAAGATGCAGAGCAAAAGGAATATAATTCGACCCGGTGGCATCAGCACATTGTCAGGCAACAACACATATTATGGGGTTTATGAAGTTTCATAGTGCGAAAATAGAATAAAATATTAGTCCACAAAATTTATAGACTATTTTTTTTAAAAATTTTCTCCTCCCGGGCAAACGCGTTCCCAAAAGAAAAGCTTAACGGGTGATATTAATTTTCTTTAAGCCCGGGGTAAGCATCAAAGAGTTTTTTCAGCTCCGCTGCTTTTTCAGGATAGCGGTCTATTACATTCACGCGCTCGCTCGGATCCCGGCTGATATTAAACAGTTCTTTTACCGTGTCCTGCGATCTTCCGGTGATCGAGTTTACTCCTGCAGGCGCTTCGCGGTATTTCCAGGCTCCCACACGTACAGCTTCCACCTTATTATAGTTGTTAATATAAATAGGGCGATGCACATACTCTTTCCGGTTAACCCTACCTGTTAGCAGATCGCCTATGTCCTGCCCATCCAGGGTCCTCCCTTGTGGAAGCGGCGCTTTTGCCCATGCAGCCAAAGTAGGCAGCACATCAAGATTACTGATAGGACTGGTTAAGATGGTGGGTTTAATATGATTTTTCCAATAAACAATGAACGGCACTCTTACACCTCCTTCATACGATTCACCTTTTGAGCCACGGAAAATGCCTGCGGCTCCCACATGCCAGCGATCAGTAACACCGTCTCCGGACATTCTTTCAGGATAGGCAGCCCAGGGCCCGTTATCGCTCGAAAAAATAAATATGGTATTGTCCGCCAGCTTTTTGTCTTCCAGCTTTTTCCATATCAATGCCAGGCAACTATCCATTTCCTCCACTATGGCGCCCAAAGGCCCTGCATCCTGCCTGCCTGCCAGTGAAGCAGCTTTGGCTGCAAATGCCACAGGAAGATGAGGCATATTGTACGACAGGTATAAAAAGAATGGCTTGCTTTTGGTTTGTTTGTCTATGATGGAGATCGCTTCCCGTGTATACAAGGGAGTTAGTAAGGAATCTTCAGGCTGGCTGATCTCCGGCTGGTGATTCCTGAACAGCTTAATGGTAGTATCGGTTTTAACATACGGGAAACGATAGTCGTGGCTATACAATAAACCATAATAAGAATCGAAACCCTGTGCCGTTGGATGGTGAAACGGTTTGTCATCCCCCAGGTGCCATTTACCGATCATAGCGGTATTATAACCGGCTTGCTTCAACACTTCAGCGATCGTTACTTCCTGGTCGGGCAAGCCGCGTTTATCACCCGGACCCAACGGAACCGGCACATTATATCTTGTAGCATAACGCCCTGTAAGCAGCGATGCTCTTGAAGGAGAGCAGGAAGGAGTAGATACAATGTAATTGGTGGCTTTTAATCCTGCATTCGCCATCCCGTCAAGAAAAGGTGTTTGTATAACCGGGTTGCCATACGTACTCAGGTCTGAATAACCCATATCATCCGTCAACACAAAAATAATATTGGGTCGTTGCTGGGCATTTGCAAGAGAGGCAAAAAGTGCTGCTGCAAAGAGTGAACCTATTAATCTTTTAATCATCATCAATATTTTAAAGCTTGGTGTGAATGTGATAATTTGAAATGAAAAACTCCTGCATTTTCAAATTAACTGATTTTCAAATTAATTCCATATTTATTTACCAGTTTAAATTTTGCGTCAGGTTGGGATTTTGTACAGTTTCTGTTTGCGGTATCGGCCATAAATAATGTTTCGGATCAATAAACTCCCTGTTTACGGCAACCTGGATGGTTTTGAACACACCCCCATCCTCGTAAGTAATGCCGTATACAGCGCCGTGCACAACAGCAGCGGCTGTTTTCCACCTGCGGATATCCGCTAAATGCAACCCTTCAAATGCCAGTTCAACGGTGCGCTCCCTGCGTACGATCTCCCTCAGTTCAGCCTGTGTTGATCCGGTGGTTATGGAAGGCAGCTTTACATCGTTCCTTCCATTGCGTACGGTGTTGATGGCATCGTATACGGATTGATCAATATCACCGGCTTCAATTTTTGCTTCCGCATAAGTCAATAATACTTCTGCATATCTTATCAGGATAATATTGATGCCATTGTTTGAAGGGTTGGCAAAATCTTCCGTATTGATATATTTCTTTACATTAAACCCTGTAGTGGATGCTATATAGGTATTTCCTACCGCATCGGCAGTACCGCTGTTCGGTGCAGGATGAAAAACACCGCCTCCGGGTAATGCATCGCCGTCAAGAAAAACAGAAAAGCCCAGCCGGGGATCCCTGTTTATATAAGGATGACCAGCATCGTACCCGCTTGCAGGATCCGTAATATCCAGCCCGTCTTTGGTTTGAAATTTATCTACCAGCTTTTTTGTTGGTACATAAGTGCTCTGGCTGCTTTTCTGGCTATACGGCGCAAGCAAGTTAAACACATTGTTTGAGTAAGAGGAAGCTATGAATTGTTTATCCAGTATTACCTCTCCGTTGTTTTCGGCTGCATACGAAAACAGCTTGCCATACTCGGGATATAATGAGTATGTGTTCAGCTCAATCACTGCTTTTGCATCCGTTGCTGCATCCGCGTAACGACCTGCATATAAATTGGAGCGTGCTTTTAAAGCCAGCGCAGCCCCACGGGTAATACGGCCTTTATCAGCCCCGGCATAGGCAAGTGGAAGCAGGGGGGCGATCTCAGCTAATTCCGAGTTGATAAAATCATACAATTTTGAAAGCTCTTCTTTTTGTATGGTTCTTGCATCGGCGATAGATATGGTGCCGGTGATGAGCGGCACTGCACCATACAACGTGGTTAGCTTTACATATTGATACACCCGTAAAAACCGGGCTTCAGCTTTATACCTGCTCTGCGCGGCAGCATCTGTTATAGTTACATTATCTGCATTTTCAAGAAAATAATTTACCGCTGCAATACCTGTATATGCATTGCTCCATTCACTCAGTATTTTTGAGCTTGTGGCATCATACGTGCCGTTGGCTATATAGGCGTCAATAGCAAAAGGCTGATTCACATGACCTATATCTGTCAGCGCATCCCATGCAAAAATATTGGTACCGTCAAGATCCCGGTACAGCGAGTTCAATGCAAGCAGCACATCATTCTGTGATTTCCAGAAAAGATCTTCAGAAAGCCTGTCGTTCGGCACGGTGTCCAGCAGGCCTTTATTGCAGGATGTAAAACCGATAACGGTTAAAAGCAGGATGTATTTAAACTTAAATTGCTTCATATATAATATGTTAGGGGATTAAAATTGAAGGTTCAGACCAATAGTATATAAGGAGGTTTGCGTATAGTTCACGGCCCTGCCTGATTCTGTTTCAGGATCGAGATTCCATTCATTCAGCCTGGAGAATGTGAGCAGGTTGGTGCCGGATATATACACGCGGGCTTTATTGATGAATACTTTCCTCAGTATATCGGAAGGCAGCGTATAGGAGATCTGCAGATTTTTCAGGCGCAGGTAGCTGCCATCGTACAGCAGCCTGTCTGACGTAGCCACATTGCTTAGATCATATTTAACAGGTCGCGGAAAACGGGCATTCGTATTTTCAGGTGTCCAGTAATTGTTGGCATAAATTTCATGCGTAAACCCTTCCTGGTTGCCCATCTCCGCTAATGCTCCTGCCAGCCTGGTATCAACTTTGGCGGTTCCCTGGAACAACAAATTCAAATCAAAATTTTTGCAAGAAAGATTGGTGGTGAGCCCGAAAACATATTTTGGAAAGGAGTAGCCGATCACCGTCATATCATTGGCATCAATCTTTTTGTCCTTATTCAGATCAACATATTTAACGTCGCCGGGTTTTGTGTTGGTGCTGTAGGTAGCACCATATGCTGCAATTTCTTCCTCTGTTTGAAAAAGCCCGTCTGTTTTATATCCCCAAAGGGTATTGATAGGAAGCCCTTCGTCTATGATATACCGCGGGTTGATATCTGTACCCGTAATGTAGGGTCCTGTGCCTTTAAGATCAATCACCTTATTGCTGTTAATGCTAAGGTTGCCCCCTATAGTATACCTGAAGCTGTTGGTTGCATTGGTTCCGTTATAAGAGGCGCTGAACTCCCAGCCTTTGTTCTCCACGGAGCCTGCATTTTGAAATGGCGCTGTAAGACCTACAGTAGCCGGTATATCGAGATTTAGCAAAATATCGTTGGTTACTTTGCGGTAATAATCAACTGTTACATTCAACCTGCTATCAAGTAATGTCGCGTCCACACCAATATCCAATTGGGTGGTAGATTCCCAGCCCAGTTCTTTATTGGCTAATGTTGTCTGGCGGTAACCATTCACCGCCTCGCCATTGAATGTATAACCCGCCAGTGAAAGCGCTGCGTAGTAACTGTACAGGTCAACGGACTGATTACCTGTTTTACCATATGATCCGCGCAGCTTAAAATCCCTGATAAGAGGTTTGATACCGCTCCAGAAAGCTTCTTCAGAAACTACCCAGCCTGCAGAAAAGGATGGGAAGAAGCCATATTGTTTGTCGCCGGTGAATTTGGAAGATCCGTCATACCTGCCATTCACTTCCAGTAAATACTTCCCGGCAAAGTCATAATTGATCCTGCCGAAATAGGAACGGAGCGCAAACACGGCGTCGTACCCGCTGTTACTTTTAGTTGCATCATTAGCGCCCTGGCCTATGGATTGAATATCGTTATTGTAAAAGCGCTCCCTGTATGCTGTGAGATAAGTTTGCGTATTATAGATCTGTGAATAACCGGCTAAAGCTTTAACATGATGAACGCCGAAGCTTTGTTCGTATGTCAGCAGGTTATTCCACATATATTCCTTCAGCGTGTTGCGTGTTTCGGTTAAGGAATTATTCGCAACGGTTTTTACAATACCTGTAACGGAATCCCTGTTTGTGTACGAATTCGTAAATGCCTTGCCCGTGGTGTTATAAATGCGGGCAGACAGGAATGAAGAAACACCCAGGAATGGTAATATTTTCCATTCTCCCTGGAAAGAACCGGTTAAATAATCGTTTACCGTTGTGCTCTGTCCGCCTATTTCGGTAAACATTAAAGGATTATTTCCCTGCGTGCTCAGTCCGTAGGTACCATCAGGATATTTGGGAACAGCCCACATAGAACCGTGAAAGAAATTATTTACCGGGTCTACAGCAGGAAATTCCGATGCATTATAACGGTAGTTCACATTCGCGTTGAAGCTGAGATGATGCGCTGCCTTATAATCGGTATTCAGTCTTATTTCCGCAATTTCATTTTCAAAATTTTTGATAACGCCATCCTGCTTTTGATAGCGTACGCTTAACCGTGAGCGGATCTGGTCGTTACCGCCGCTTACAGCAACCGAATGGCTGGTTTGCGGTGCGGTATGATACATGGTGGTAAACCATGTATTCGGCAAAGGATACTTTAAGCGGTCGGTAGCATTCACCCATACAGCTATACCCGCATCTGTAAACTTTTCCGGTAAAATAAGTCCTGCATTGGTATAAGCAGCCTGCTGCTCTTTCATATAATCTTCCAGTCCCATCTGCACTGGCACATTAATGGCTTTTTGCCAGGCGTAATATCCGTCGTAGGTAACCTGTGCCGGGCCTTTGCGGCCGGGCTTTGTTGTTACAAGTATTACACCGTTCGTTGCTCTGGACCCATAAATAGCAGTAGAAGCAGCATCTTTCAATACGGTGATAGAGGCTATATCATTAGGATTGATATCAGACAATTGCTGTTCCGAACCGTCTACAATTACAAGCGCATCATTTTTGCCCAGGCCAAACCCGCTGGTTGAGCTGGCATTGGTATTAAACGTTGTTATACCCCGTACCCTCACATTGGTACTTGATTTACCCGGGGCGCCGCCCAGGTCCTGCACCGTAACGCCGGGCAGTTGCCCCTGCAATGCCTGCTGCACATTTGACACGGGTCTTCTCGTCAATTCGGCGCTGCCGATCTGTGCAACGGAATTGGTTAAAGTTATTTTCTTTTGCGTGCCATATGCCACCACTACTACATCCTGTAATGTTTGATCTGCCGGCGTTAATTCAATATCCACAGAAGATTGTGTTAATTGTACTTCCGCAGCCTGGTAGCCCACATAACTCACGGAAATAAGGAAAGGTAATTTTTGGGATGTTGATAGTTTGAATTTCCCGTCCGGGCTGCTGATGGTTTGATTGGTGGTTCCCTTAATAATAACTGTAACGCCTTCCAAGGGCGCTTTTGAGCTTTTGTCAGTCACTTTTCCCTCAACCACTGTATTTATTACAGGTTGCGTAACCTGTGCCAACAATAATTCCGGAAGAAACAACATACCAATAAGCAATATCCTGATTGCATGTTTCATACATGTAAATATTTAATAAGCGAATAAAGAATAGGAATAGAAAGGCCTTTGATCTTTTAAAAGATCAAAAATGTGCATTAAAAAGTCTTTTATAATTTATAGGTTGTGGTTAACAACAACCACTACAGGAAGAAGGAGAATAGCTGTAAAAGGAATTATCAAAAAACATTTTCAACAGCATATTTGATTTTACATTTTGTTGTTGCATATTTTTCTAAAGAATTTCTATTAGTCTACAAAATTAGTGAACTAATAGATAGCTTTATTTTTTTTCCCAAACATTTTTTTTAAGATGGCTATTGATCCGCTTTGGGCAATATGCTGAAACGGCTTCCTGAAGCGGTTATACGGGAGCATTCCTGCAAATTTGTTCCGGAAGAATTATACAGGCTGGATCAGATAAGAGGAAGTATCTTTATACCGCATGCAAAGGACAGAAGGATCAATGACCGGAATTTCCGGACTGATTCTCATTCATAAGTGAATTGATAAAAACAGTAATCTTCAAACTGATGGATAACAGACAAACCCTGTATCGCTTTTTACAAAGTATCACATTTGTTATAGCCATGCTGGCAGCGCATATTGACCTGCATGCGCAGCCATCTTCTCATCCTAACATCATTATCTTTTTGGTTGATGATATGGGATGGGAAGATACATCCGTTCCGTTTTCAGGGAGCATTACGTCCAACAACAAAAAATATCACACACCCAATATGGAGCGGCTGGCAAAAGAGGGGTTGAAGTTCACCAATGCTTATGCCGCGCCGGTATGTACACCCACACGGGTAAGCCTTATTACAGGAATGAACGTGGCGCATCATGGTGTTACTAACTGGACGTCGCCTTTTAAGAATACCAATTCTGATGCAAAAGACAGTCTTTATGATCCTGCCGGCTGGAATATAAATGGCTTTACACCCGTAGCGGGTATTGACAGAGCTGTGCATGCAACTGCGCTTCCACAGCTATTGAAAGATGCAGGATATTTTACCATACATGTTGGCAAAGCACATTGGGGACCACAGGGCACTCCCGGCGCAAGTCCTTATAATGTTGGGTTTACCGTTAATATTTCCGGGCATGCGGCCGGGCATCCGCAGAGTTATCTTTCAGAAGATAATTATGGCAACCTTCCGGGCAAAAATTCAGCTCAATCCGTACCCGACCTGGAACAATATTATCAATCCGGAACTTTTCTTACCGAAGCGCTCACGCAGGAGGCTATACGAAGCCTGGAGTATCCCGTTGCAAAAAAGCAACCCTTCTTTTTACATTTCGGGCATTATGCCGTACATGTTCCCCTGATGGCGGATAAAAGATATTATCAAAAATACCTGGATCGCGGGCTTGATTCGGCGGAAGCCAAATATGCTTCGCTGATAGAAGGCATGGATAAAAGCCTGGGCGACGTGCTGGACTTTGTTGATAAGAAAGGGATAAAAGAAAATACCGTTATCCTTTTCCTTACAGATAATGGAGGGCTTGCACTCACTCCTCCAAGAGGCGGAATCCATTTAACACATAATGCACCGCTGAAAGCAGGCAAGGGTTCCGTGTATGAAGGCGGTATCCGTGTTCCATTCATTATCCGCTATCCGTTATTGGTTAAAGCCGGGACAACAACACACAATCCTATTATTGTAGAAGATATTTTCCCTGCCATGCTTGAGCTGGCAGGCGTTCGCAATTACCACACTATTCAAAAAGTAGATGGATTATCTTTTGTACCGGTACTAAAAAATCCGGCGTTGTCTGATACAGCAAGGGTATTGTTATGGCATTATCCAAACAACTGGCAAAACCGCGATATACCCGGCACCAATTATTTCAGCGCACTCAGAAAAGGCAGGTGGAAACTAATTTACAGCCTGCGTAATAATACGGCAGAGTTGTATGACCTGTATAAAGACTTAAGTGAAGAAAGTGATCTGTCAGCAACCTATCCCGCCAAAACAAAAGAATTATTACATCTTTTAGGAAAGCAGTTAAAAGATTATAATGCGCCTATGCCTGTTGATAAAAGAACGGGGAACCCATTACCGTACCCGGGAGAATAGCCAGTTTTTTTGTTTGTGGTTTGTAGTTAACTGGCTATCAGCACAAACCCGAAACTATAAACTACAAACCTGAAACCTGTAACCCGCAACTTTTAACAGCTATCAGTTTACCAGTATCTCGTCTATCATTAACATTGCCGGCTCGCCTTTTCCGCGAGACCATGGCGGCTGCTTCATTAAAGGTTTGGCTACCACTTTAAGACAGGCGACCTTTTCCGGTTTAAAACCGACATTAATAATTTTCACTTCCCGTTCATCTTTCTCCTGCGGCATTAATGGCTTTATGGAAGCCAACAGCTTCATATCCCGCTCGTTTGCTCCTCCCCAAACTTCAATATGCTCGGGAGGGAAAGCCTGTTCGCCGGATGATATATAGGTATGTAATCCTACGGACTGAACCACAGCCGGATCGTTGTATAAAAACATTAATTCGAGATTTCCGTTCCTGAATCCGACCCATTTATTTTTTGTATACCTGTAAATATTCATACCTCCCAGCTCACCGTCAAAGAAAGTATATACACCATCTCCCCTGTAATTTTCAAAAGGCTCAGCCAGGAAATACATACTATCCGGCTTGTGCTCGTTTTTAAAAAAAGTGAAGGCAGAAACATCGCTGCTCAGCCAACCGTCCTTATAGGCTTTCGCTTTCACTGTAGTATTTTGGCTGATGAAAGCTCCTTTTTGCATTAGCGGAGACAGGATACTATCAGGATCAGAACCATCGGTAGTATAACGGATATCCACTCCATAAATAGGATGCTCTAATGCCAGTGGCAGCGTATCGTTGAACACAACTGTATTTTCAGCGAGGCGCGGAGGAATAAGCTTCGAAGGAATACCATCATCCCTGTACCCTGTAATAAAAGTAATTTTCGGGTTTTCTTTCTGTAATGTCTCCAGTTCCGCTTCCGTTAACGGGTTGCTCCATATTGCCAACTGCTGCAGCTTCGGCATAGCCTGTAAGCTCTTTAACCCATTATAGTTTACTTTGGCGCCCGACAGGTAAAGATTTCTCAAATGCTTCAGGGCGTTCAGCTCCATCAGCCCCGCTCCTGTTATATCTGTAAAGTTCAGGTTTAAGCGGCGCAGGTTCTGGAACCGGGCTATTATTTTCAGATCATCATCTTTTACCGGCAGCTTATTCAGGTCAAGCGACACTACCTGTGTTTTCAAAACAAGCAGCTCTTCTAATTTTTCCTTCGTGTAGGCGACACTGTTATACATCTTTACGGCCAGGGCGGGAGACTCCCTGGAAAGCTTACTGATCAGCCGGTCGTTATTGGTAAGCTGTTGTACTGTTTCTTCTTTGGCAGCCGGGAAATCGAATGGTTCCTGTGTATCTAAAAACGTACCTGCTAATTCCCTTAAAGAATCACCCGGAGCTAATGCAGCCAGTTTGGCAGAAAAGCCGGCGCCGCCCCGTATCCATAATTCCAGCAGCTCCATTTCCTGCCCAGTAAGCTCCGGCTTCCCGGGCGGGGGCATTCTTTTATCATCATCATCGGGCAAATGGATCCGCTCCAGCAAAAGACTGATCTCCGGCTGCCCCGGCACGAACAGCTTTCCTGTTTTTCCACCTTTCACAAAAGACGCAGAATCCTGCAGCACCAGGCTGCCTTTTGCTTTTCGCGGGTTATGGCAGGAGGCGCATTTATCCCGGACAACCGGTAAGATAACATGATCAAAAACAAGCGCGTCTTCAAAAGCAACCACCTGCTTTTCTTTCTCCTTCCGGGGAAGAAGGAATCCCTCACCGTGAGTAAGCGTAGCGCCATAATGCCCCGTAGCGGCTACCAGGAAAATGGAGCATATTGAAATGATCTTATAAAAACGAACTTTTTTCCACAGCCAGTTACGTATCCGGTAAATAAACGATGCAACAAATACGATGGCTATCCCGGTCCACATGTGTCGTGTGAGCGTATTACCTTCATACCCTTCTTCTCTTGATAAAAACAGCCCTGTTATAACCGTAATAGCAGAGAACAATGCTGCCAGCAGCAGTAAATAACTGCTTATATGATATTGGATTTGCCGATGCTGTTCGTTCCTTAACCTGAAGAAAACAGATATCAATGTTAGTATCAGCAGCACAATAGGAAAATGCAGCACAACCGGGTGCAGCCTTCCCACAGGCAGCAGCCAGTTGGGCACGTACAGGCTGTTATTAAATAACGCGATAAACGCGATATAAATATTCAGGGCAAACAGTAGATTTTCAGCGAGCTTTTTAAGGTTCACGGGTAATATTATTTTATAAGAATCCGGAGCTGTTGCAAAAGATACAGCTATGCTATGATATCTTTTACTACATGACCGGCTACATCCGTTAAGCGATAGCGCCGCCCCAGGTGTTTGTAAATTAAGCGTTCATGATCCAACCCCAGCAGGTGCAGCATGGTAGCATGAAAATCGTGAACATGCACCGGGTTTTTGACAATATTATATCCGAACTCGTCTGTTTCCCCGTATACCATCCCGGATTTTATACCGCCTCCCGTCATCCATATTGAAAAACAACGGGGGTGATGATCTCTTCCGTATTTGTCATGCTGCAGCTTTCCCTGCGAATAATTTGTTCTTCCAAATTCTCCTCCCCAAATCACCAGCGTTTCATCGAGCAGGCCTCTTTGCTTCAGGTCTGTGATCAAAGCGGCCGAGGCCTGGTCGGTATCTTTAGCCTGGCCGGCCATTTCATTGGGCAGGTTGCTGTGCTGATCCCATCCCTGGTGATACAGTTGCACAAAACGAACGCCGCTTTCAGAAAGCTTTCGCGCCAGCAAACAATTGGCGGCATAAGTACCGGGGATCAGGCAGTCGGGACCGTATAATTTGATAATGGAATCAGGCTCTTTTGAAAGATCCATAATATCAGGAACGGCGGTCTGCATCCGGTAAGCCATTTCATACTGCTGCACTTTGGTAGTTATTTCGGGGTCACCGAATTCTTTATAGGTAATATCGTTTAACTGTGCCAGATGATCGAGTATCTTTCTCCGGTTTTGCCTGTCCATTCCTTTCGGATCCTTCAGGAATAGCACAGGATCGTCGCTATCGCTGAATTGTATACCCTGGTGAATGGAATCGAGAAAGCCATTGCTCCATAATTTACTGTATACGCCTTGCGCATCGCCCTTGCCGCGCGACAACAATACGGTAAATGCAGGCAGGTTATTATTTTCACTGCCCAACCCATAGCTCAGCCATGCACCCATGCTGGGCAGGTTACCCTGCTGCGCGCCGGTTTGAAAAAAAGTCAATGCAGGATCGTGGTTGATCGCTTCTGTGTACATGGAGCGGATAATGCAGATATCATCTACGATCTTTGATGTATGAGGAAACAAATCGCTTACCCATGCCCGTGATTCTCCATACTGGTGAAAATCATAATAAGAACCAATGAGTGGAAAAGAGGATTGGCCGGAAGTCATACCGGTAAGCCGTTGCCCCCTGCGTATGGACTCAGGCAACTCCATACCCATCATCTCTCTTAATTTAGGCTTATAGTCGAACGATTCCAGTTGCGACGGCGCTCCATTCTGGGAAAGATAGATCACTCTTTTCGCTTTGGGCGCGAAATGCGGAACTCCCGGAACAAACGCTTCCGCATCATCACCGCCTCTCCTAAAAAGATCGGGGATCATCAGCGAACCCAACGCCACGCTCCCAAGCCCTACACTCAGCCTGGATAAAAACCTCCTCCTGTTCAGGTTTAAATTATATTCCATTGCATTCCTGTTCATATACATTCCTTTTACTGAGATATTAAACAATTATGATCTTGATATCGCTTCTTCCATATTATATATGGTACACACTACCTGCATCAGCGATGCGGTCAGCTTATCGTCTGTATTTACAGTTTTGGGGTACTCTCCCACCTGCAGCATTTCTTTCGCTTTTTGAGCATCCAGTGTCTTCACCTGCTCTTCGTATAAATTTTTCAGGATCTTTAGCTCTTCTTCCTTCGGCTTCCTGCATATTATTAAACGAAATGCTTTGGTAATTTTTTCATCTGTTGCAGACTGCTCGTTTTGTAAAGCGGTAGCCAATACCCGCGCCGCTTCCAGTACGGTTGGATCGTTCATCATTATCAATGCCTGCAAAGGCGTATTGGTGGTAAGGCGGCCGGTTTCGCAAACCTCCCGCTTACTGGCATCAAAAACACTCATCTGCGGAGGCAGAACGGTCCGTTTGATCAGGGTATATAACCCTCTCCGGTACAGGCTTTCGCCCCTGTCCTGTATATAAGTTGCCAGTATACCCCTGCCGGAAGTGGCGGTTTCCCATAATCCTTTAGGCTGATAATGTTTCACGCTTGGCCCGCCGATCTTCTTTACCAGCAATCCACTGCTCGACAAAACAATATCCCGCACCAGCTCGGCTTTTACACGATGGCGCGAGGCTCTTGCCAGGAAATTGTTATCAGGATCACGCTCCAGCTTTTCAGGTGTAATAACAGACGATTGCCGGTATGTGGCAGACATCACCAGTTTTTTAATCAGCCTTTTTACATCCCACCCGCTCTCCATGAAATCCACTGCCAGCCAGTCGAGCAAGGCAGGATGCGTAGGCAATGCTCCCTGCATACCAAAATCGCTGGCGGTACGTACAATACCTTTTCCAAAAAATTCCTGCCACATCTGGTTCACAAATATCCTGGCGGTAAGCGGGTTGTTTGTATCAAAAAGCCATTCACTCAAGCCTGTTCTGTCTGGTGAATACTTTGCATCAAAAGCCATGATTGATTGAGGCGTTCCGGGTTTTACTTCCTCCCCATGCGCATCATAAGCGCCGCGGTTGAGCACATAGGCTTTCCTTACAGAATCTTTCAATTCACCCATAATGGATATCTTCAGCGTATTGGTATCTTTCTTCTGCACAAAATGAAGGATCGTTTTTACATCTTCATTGCTGATCTCCATCTGTGGATTCTTGGAAAATGATTGCACGGTGATGGTATTGCTGCTCTCCAGCCCTTTTTCATCTATATTGTTGAAAAAGGAAAACAACTGGAAATACTCTTTTTGTGAAAGCGGATCGTACTTGTGATCGTGGCAACGGGCGCATTCAAACGAAATACCTAAAAAAGCTTTACCAAAAGTATTGGTCCGGTCTGCTACATATTCCACCCGGTATTCTTCCTGTATAACGCCGCCTTCTTCCGTTATTTTATGATTCCTGTTAAAGCTGGTAGCAAGCAATTGCTCTTTATTGGCATTGGGCAAAAGATCGCCGGCCAACTGCCAGGTAACAAACTGGTTGTAAGGCATGTTTTTGTTGAACGCATGAATTACCCAATCGCGCCAGGGCCACTGGCTCCTGTAATTATCATCCTGGAACCCGTGCGAATCGGCATATCGCGCCAAATCCATCCAATAGATCGCCATTTTTTCTCCATAGGCCGGCTGCTGTAATAAATCGTCCACTATTTTTTCATACGCATCCGCGCTGTTATCAACCAAAAACTTATCCATCATTTCTATAGTGGGAGGCAAGCCGGTAATGTCGAGACTAACGCGCTTCAGTAAGCGCTCTTTATCCGATTCGGGGTTGGCTGTCAGCTTCACCTGCTCCAGCTTCTGCATTATGAAATAATCAATTTCATTTTTCGCCCGGCCGGCATCCTTAATTTCAGGTAAAGCATTTTTTACAGGTGCGGCGAATGCCCAGTGCTTCTCGTATGCAGCACCCTGCCGGATCCATTTTTCTATCACCCTGATCTCCCGGGGCGTTAAGGTAAGGTTGGAAGATACCGGTGGCATGATCAAAGTGGGATCCTTTGTGACCAAACGTGTGTAGGCTTCCGATAATTCGGGCTTACCCGGTACAATAGCATGCATATCCGGGTTGTCTTTAAGCGCGCTGTATGCGTTCTCGGCTATATCTAACCTCAACCCGGCCTCCTGCTTGTTGGCATCCGGACCATGACAGGCGAAACATTTATCAGACAAAATAGGACGAACATCAAAATTATAACTGACCAGTCCCGAAGAAGAGCGGTCTGCAGCTTCACCTGCCTCCGGCGTATTGCAGGATTGTATTACAGCAAACCACAACAACAAGCCAATACCAATAAACAGTACTACTTTTTTCATAATGGCAAAAAGCAAATAAAAATGAAGATAGCCAATTTTATCCTGATGAACTGCAACAGATTGGCAGGGACATATTCCAAATTTTCGCTCTCCACCATCTTTCCGGCACGTGGAGACACGTGCCGGGGCTAGCGCCCTGGTATGTGTCTCACGTACCAGGGACTTAAGTTGATGCACATGGTTTGTTACCATCGCCGTCAAGAAACCTAAGCACTTAAATACCCCGAATGGAGTTTAATTTGAATAGCCATCGGTACAACCGGTGGTATATTTGCGGCAATTTTACATTGAACCCCGGGTTTCACTCGCGGTTAATCACATTCAAGTACGAACGGGCCCTCCGGGCTTAAGTTGACGGCTATTATGTCTCACAGACCGGAATGTTGCGTACGATACGAGAATTTAGAATGCGTCCTTTGGCAGGTAATTACGCTATTTCAAGGCTTTTCGGAAAAAATAGTAATACAAAAAAATGTAATATTGCAGGAATATTTTTAAAGAACATGAACTTTTCCATTGATCATAAGAACCATATCCCGTTGCATATCCAGGCTGAAGAACTACTGCGAAAGATCATTAAACAACCACAGTATACAAAAGGAAAGCTCCTGCCCAACGAGGTAGAGCTTGCCAAACAGCTTGCCATTTCAAGAACTACGTTACGACTTGCTATTAATAAGCTGGTTTATGAAGGCTTATTGGTACGGAAAAAAGGAGTAGGTACCAAGGTGAGTAACAGTGTGGTCAGCTCAAAATCGGTAAACTGGCTGAGCTTTTCGCAGGAGATGGAAGTCCGTAAAATACCTATTAAAAATTTTGAGCTCAAATTGAGCTGGGTAAAACCGGATGAAGCGGTATCTAATTTCTTTGAGATAAGGGCTAATAAAAAAATACTTAAAATGGAAAGACTGAGAGGACGCCCCGAAGGTCCTTTTGTGTATTTCGTTTCTTATTTCCATCCCCGCATTGGTCTTACGGGAAAAGAAGATTTCCTCCGGCCTTTATACGAAATACTTGAAAAAGACCATAAAGTAATAGCCAATCTTTCGAAAGAAGAAATTACTGCCAGGGCAGCCGATAAATTTATTGCCGGCAAGCTGAACCTTGAAGCAGGCAGCCCTATTCTTTTCAGGAAAAGATTTGTTTTTGACCAGGGAGAACGCCCGATAGAATACAACCTGGGATATTACAGGGCCGACAGTTTCGTGTATACGGTAGAAAGCAGGAGATAAGCAGCAGGCACAGCCTGGGTGAGCTATGCGGGTATTCCGCAAAATATGCTCAGCAAACAGGGAAACCGCCCGCTCCCATAACAGCCCCCTTTTGTAAGGAAAAGGCAGGTTTCGAACGCCAATGTAACATTTGCCCGGCTTTTATTTTCCGGCTTTCGACTGGTAGGGTCCAAACACCTCTTTAACAGGCATATCCGGGCGACTATCGTCGAGGATGATCACATAGTATTCTTTTCCGCCAGCCAATACCCGCACAACAATATGTCCCTGCAGGCTCCTGTAGGAACGGTCTATCAGCGACCCGATCACATACCGGTTAGACTCCAGCATGTTCGTAGTAAAAAGGTCGCGTGGTCCATCGTAGAGGTAAGGGGTAGTTAAACGCCGCAACACTTCCTCGCCAGGATGGTCAGCCGACCATGCCTGCTGGATCCATACCCGTGGCTTAAATGTTTTTATCTGAAACTCATTTACGGCATCCCGGTTACCATGATGATCAAGCGTAGCAATATCCACCTCTCCTACTACCCCTGCCACGGGAGTTTCCACATCTTTCCACGCGGGATCGCCATACGATACTATACCTCCGCAATCGCCGCCTGTATAATATACAAAGGGGCCGTAGTGTATGGTCAATACCAGGCTCAGCCCGTTTTCACCCGGCCATGTTTTAGTATCGGCAACATTTACCCGTGGAAAAAACTGCGATACCGAGCTGTCTTTTCCAGTCCATATCAGTCCATTGGCTTTTATATTCTGCACATAAAAGCCAGTAAAGGAAAGAGGCTTGTGTTTTAGCGCGATTTGCGTACGGCTGCCGGCTTTAAACATCGCTGCTTTCATACCTTTTGCCTGCTGGGCCGCTGTAAATGCAAAATAGTTCTGCATTGTTTTGCCGATGTTGATCTCGCCGCTGGTTTTATCATTGATATGCTGGATACCTACGGGATAATCATACGCGGGATATCCCCTGTCGAGCAGCAGTTGGATCGGTACCAACTCTCCTACTCCCGTTATGCCGGTAAGATGGTATTTACCGGTAGCAGATAATTTAGCGCCCGGGTACCAGCTTCCAAAATGATCGTCGTGAAAATGAGAGATCGCCGCATAATCTATAACCACCTTATCTTTCAGCGGGGCAACCTGCCTGATATAGTGGGCTATCCATTCGTATGCCCTCTTGCTGTAATCAGGCCGCATTGGCGCATTACGGGGCGTAAACGCTCTTGCATCCGTAGGATTGATCTCCCCCGCGTCAAAAAGCATGGTAGTGCCATCGGGGAAAATGTAAAACGCCGCATCGCCCCAGCCCGTATTAATATGATGCAGGTCAAGATATCCTTCCTGCCATTGAGGCAACGCCTTCCCCCTTTCAGCTACCTGCGCTACAGCAGGCAAAGGCAGAAAGCCGATAGAGATACAAATGACCATGCAATGCATGGCGACTGGCCACTTTTTCATATTCTCCGGGTTTTATATTTCCGAAAGTACAAAGCAACCACCGTAAATCCTCATCATTTCAAGTATACATGCCGGGGCTGGCTGGTATAAAGATCATACTATAAAAAAGGCAACCGGACAAAAGCCGGTTGCCTGTAATATTCAATAATAGCCCTCTAATTAATCATTCTGTTCTGCCAACGGATTATACAAAATTTCATTTTCAGGTATCTGCAACGTCATATCAGCAACTTTGTAAGTTGTTTTAGTTACATGGTTGGCAGAGGAGGTTCTGTCCACGGGAATGTTCCAGCGTTTGTTGTTATAGAACTCTCTTCCGCCTTCGCCCCAGAGCTCAATACGGGTTTGCAGTTGCACCATTTGTAAAGCGCTTAAGCCCGCCATACCCGGATAGTTATCGCAGGTTAAAGCAGGACTGCCGCTTTTGGTACGGGCTGCCAGTAAAATATTCAATGTTGTTTTAGCCGCATCGTCGCTCACTCCCTGGGCTTCCGCTTCTGCCTTCATCAACAACACTTCAGAGCTGCGCATATAAAAAGCTGTTGAAGCGCCAACTTCTTTTTTATCAGGGCTGCCCAATCCATGGGTGGCCGCGAACTTGGCATTGGTGTATGAAGGTATAAACGCTACTGTACCTGTTACCGGGTAAGTGTAGTTACCGAAGGCATCCAGCATAAAGCAATCCTTACGGTAATCATCATCCGCTATCTTTTCATATAAACGGTTGTCTATCCTTTTATATGCTCTTGATACCCCCCCATTGCCAATGCCAAAACAGTTCATATAAGTGGTAAAATGTGTATTGGCCTGTCCCAAAGGAAAGCCCAGTATCACCTCGGGGTTCGCGGCATTATTCAAAAATCCATTGGTTTCCGGTAAAAATTCCGGGTCGGATGCTGTTCCGGTGTTTTTACCACCATACTGCGCCTGGCTCATCAAAGTGGGATAGTTGCCCAGGATGTTGTTACATGCTGTAACAGCCGTTGGCCAATCGCCCGTCCATACAGACACACGCGCCAGCAGGAAATTGGCAACGCCCAGGTCAATGTCTGTTAAATCAGGTGTATATCCTATACCAGCGCCCTGCAGGAGTGTAATAGCGGTAGTGAGGTCGTTCTTAATAAACTGGTATGTTTCTGAAGATGACGCACGGGGTTTATTTTCCTGGTTTGGATTATATGTATCATACAACATAATACCCAGTTTATTATTTCCACCCTGCAGGTAAGCATCCTGGTAATTTTCCATCAGGTAATTATAGGCATAAGCCCTTACTACCAGTCCTCTTGCCTTACAGTCTTTCAGGAAGTTGTTATTGGATACTATATCATCGGTAAGATAATTCAGCATTTGATTTGCAGTAGTAATGCAAAACCAGGCGTAGTTCCAGTAAGCCACATTTTTACCATTGGCAGCCGTAATAAAATCACCCAATTGATATTCAACAGTACCAAAAAGAACATTCAAGCCTTCCTGGTCACCCATAATCAAATCATTCCCTTCCAGGCTTCGGTTTGCGTCCAATCCCTGGTTGGTATAATACATATCTGCCACACCTGAACCTGTACCGCCGGCATTATTAAAAAGCAAGGGCATATTATTCGCCATACTCCCCATTACGGTTCTTATTTTGAGCGTATCACCTGCTGCCAGCAAGTCAGCAATCTGCTGATCATAAATATTATTGGGTGGAGTTACTTCCAGTTTTTTTGAGCAAGCTGAAAAAAACAGGATGGTTAAACCAAACAAACCCATTATATAATTTCTCATAATTTTCATCTTTAGTAAATTTAGAAATTCACATTTAATCCTACAGACATTGAACTATAAGGAAGATATACTGCAGCACCCACTTCCATACCGCCTACCAGCGACATGCGGGGGTCAATGCCCGAATGTGAAGTGAACATGGCTATATTATCTGCAGATGCATAAATCCTGATATTTTTAGCCTTTATTTTATCTGCTATAGCGCTGCTGAAATTATACCCTAATGTTAGGTTTTTTATATTCAGATAAGAGGCGTTAAATAAAGACATATCACTGTATTGCCAGGAACCATGGGTAGAGCCTGCTGTATACCTGTCATCCAAATAAAAAGCCATAGGGAATTTGGCACCTTTATTTTCCGGCGTCCAGGTATTACCCAACAATTCTGCGGATAACGCATTTCCTATATTACCACTCCTGTATAAATGATTAGCATATTCCACACTAAAAAATTTACCCCCTATCTGGTAAGCTAATATCGCCGTAAAATCAAAACCTTTATATTGTAACATTGTAGTAAACCCGCCTATCCATTTTGGCAAAGCGCTTCCCATACTATAACGATCAGCCATGGTATAATTGGTTGTACTTACAATATCCCCTGGCTTACTGCCACTAAAAAGCCCGTCATCAAGGTTTTTTTGTGTTACAGTATGATTGAACAATGGCAATCCGGTGCTTTGATCAACGCCGGCATATTTAAACAAATACAGGTTGTAATAATCCATTCCTTCCCCACGTAAAAAGGTTTGCCCCGCAGAAGTAGCGCCGCCACTGGCAGCACCCCAGCCGTCAATATCTGCAATAAACTTACCACCCAATGCGGCAGACAATACGGATGGAGGCACTTTCAGCAAAATAGTCCTGTAATGGGTACCGTTCAGCCCTACATTCCACCTGAAGTTTTGATTGCGGATCACATCAATATTCAATTCAACTTCAAAACCACGGTTTACAATTTCTGCACTATTTCGCCTTAACGATCTTTGACCTAATGAATACGCTATTGGCTCATCAAAAACGGAGTTAACTGTGCGTTTGTTGTAATAGTCAACAGACCCGTTAATCCTCCTGTCCCACAAAGAAAAATCTATACCTCCATCAATGGTATGTGTATTTTCCCAGGTGATGGCAGGGTTGATTTGCCCCTGGCTCAGGGTATACCTAGCCGGCACTCCGGTACCATTGTCTACCATTGAGTATACAGCTCCATAGGTCCACAACTGATATCCTGAATAATTGCCGATACCGCTCTGGTTGCCTATTATACCATAGCTGGCCCTCAGTTTCAGATCATTCAACCAATTTTTGGTATCCTGCATAAAATTTTCTTCGCTTAAACGCCA
The DNA here is from genome assembly GCA_019638595.1 of Chitinophagaceae bacterium. Taxonomy (GTDB): domain Bacteria; phylum Bacteroidota; class Bacteroidia; order Chitinophagales; family Chitinophagaceae; genus Agriterribacter. The sequence goes on along the minus strand of JAHBTJ010000003.1, from coordinate 303,664 downwards.
TCCTGCTCCAACAGACCAGAAAGTTCCCCAGCGGTCTTCTTCATACCTGAATTTGGATGACCCGTCACGTCTTGCAGAACCTTCCAGGAAATATTTTTCGTTGTAGTTGTAACTAACCCTGCCGAAATAGCTCTCAAGAGCTGATATATCACCACCGCCGCCAGGTGTACCAAATGGCGCACCGGAAGAATTATAACGAGATACAAAGTTGGCATATCCGGTAAAGTCATTGATAATTGAGTATGCAGAAGCATAGTTCAACAAATCGCTTTTATACTGGTAATATTCATGCCCGGCTAATGCTGTAAGTGAATGTTTGCCAAAACCTTTATTCCAGTTTAACAATTGTTGCGAATTAAACACGCCTGTATTGGAATAGTATTGGCCCAGGGCCCCAGAGCCTGCAACAGCCCCGGTTTCCGGGTTACCGTAACGCAGGCGGACTTCCGAAAACCGGTCGTAAGAAAGATTGACCGTAAATCTAAAATCTTTTAAAAAGTTTACGGTAGCATACCCTTTCAGGTTCAGGTCATGCGATTCTCTCCTGTCAATGTCCTTATCTAAAAGTTTAATAAGGTTGGTAGTATAAAGTGGCTGGCTGGTAGTTCCATTGGGGAACTGAGGCTGAACTCCCAGCGGAGTGTAACTTACATTGGCATTGTCATGCACCCTGTCGGTACCATCTGCGTTCTTCATAATATTACCGTCTTTATCACGGGCAAACAGAGGGATCAAAGGGTTTTGCCCGTTCGTCCAGCGAAAAGCGTTCTGTTGCACAGTACCCGGGTTACGGCCAAACCGGGTGGCAGGAGATTGGGTATTGCGATAAGAATACCCCAGGTTAGCTCCCACCTTCAGCCAACTGGTAAGCTGCGCGTTTACATTGCTTCTTACATTGTACCGTTTGAATTTCGAACCCCGGATATAAGAGGGATCTTCCAGCATGCCCAGCGATACGAAATAGTCCATCTTGTCGGTACCGCCGCTGGCGGATAAGGTATGCTCCTGGCGGAACATCCTTTCAAAAAAATAATTCTCGTAAGAGCCGGCTTCGTATAGTTGCCTTGCATTCGGATTTAATTTACCATCTGGATTTACGAGGTAAGCGCCAGACATAGTAGCACTGGCGCTGGCGCTGCCTTTTGTTGGGTCTGGAACGCCCGTAAGGGTGTATACCGCACCCGGCACATCATACAACATCCAGTTTCCCAGTGCATTGCGCGAAAAGCTTGTCATAGACCCTACATAATCAAACAAATGCGCGCTGGCAAATTCGGCCGCTTCCTGGTGAGACATATTCGGATTCTGCACATTGGTGGTATATTTTCCCGCTGTAGAAGAAGTACCATCCACCCCGTAACGAACGGAGTTATATATTGCCAACCAGGCGTGTTCGTAAAAATCTTTCGCATTGTCAATCCTGTCGTACCGCATGGTGCCGAGGAAATTAAAGCCCATACGTGTTTCAAATGAAATATTGGCTTTACTTCTTGAGCCTTTTTTTGTTGTAACGAGTAATACACCGTTGGAGCCACGTGAACCATATACAGCCGTAGATGCAGCATCCTTTAGTACGCTAATACTTTCAATATCTTTTGGATTGATAGAAGCAAGTGCATTAGGATATTCTGTAGGTACCCCATCAATTACAATCAATGCATTAGAACTGTTTTGCATCGTAGAACCTGCGCCGCGTAAACGGATCCCCATATCCAAACCAGGTTGGCCATCTATAGACGAAACCTGTATACCGGGTACTACGCCCTCGAGTGCACGGGTAACTGTAGAGTTAGCCTGTGTTGAAATTATTTTGGAGTTAACCTGCGTAACGGAACCGGTATAGTCTCTTTTCTTTGCCGTGCCATATCCTATTACCACCAGGGTATCCATGGCAGAAAGCGCTTCAGACAGTTTAACATTGATATTGGTATTGTTACCTACTCTTACTTCCTGTGTGCCATACCCAACAAAGCTAAACACCAGTATAGCGTTGGCGGAAGGAACATTGGTAAGTGAAAACATTCCGTTTTCAAGAGTAGAGGTACTGTTCGTGGTTCCTTTAACAGACACGGTTACTCCCTGCATGGCATTGCCGTTTGCATCGGTAACCTTACCTGAAACAGAAACCTGTGCACTTACGCCCATGCAAATGCACAAAAAGCAGGAGAGCATGAAAAGCAGCTTCTTCTTCATTTTGGTTGAGTTTAATTGATAAATAAGGAGATGTTGTAATCAGTAATAAAAAAAATGGATGTTTTTCATAGCAAAGCAACTGTATAACTAGTTGCTATTTTGATTGATTATTCCGTTGAACAAACCGCCGGCTCTTACCCGGTTCCACCACGCATGCTATCTTCAAATGGATAAAAAGTACTATTGCCAACACATTTCAACGCATACCACAGCTTTTTCTTAGTGAAAATCATTACCAGCTTTAAGAATTTTGTATTTCATACGTCTATATAAACTAAAACTCCGGTCCGGAACGCAAACTACTTTTGCTAAAAGGGTAATGTTGAATTATTATAGAGCGTATATACTTTGGCGAGATGCAGCTTTAACAGGATGCAGTTCATTGGCAAAAAATTAACTTTATGAAATCGTTTAATGATAACTATTGCTATTACATTAGTGAAATTAGAATGAATAACGCAGTAAAACTTATGGTTAGATATCTAAAAAATATGTTTTTATAACATCGGGTATCAATTGCATCAACAACCATCTTACTCCACGCGGGTTGATCTGTTTTCTTTATACAATGCTTTTTATTATTTCTATCAACAACGTCTATCTATAATTATTGTATGACCATATTTAATAAGAGACATGCCACCGAAGGCATCGGCAACGGGTATTAAACGCTATCCGGGATATTCTTATCATGATGCCTATAGCCGCACTGCTCCCTCCTGCCGCCGCCCGCCTGAAATTACCTTATCTTATATTTGCTGTATGCAAATTTTATGGACATACCTGAAACCACACCGCTGGCTTATCATGTGGTCGCTGGTGCTGGCAGGAATAGCTCAATTGCTCACTCTTGTTGATCCGCTTATTTTTGGAAAAATAATAGACGATTACGCCACCAACCCCAAACATGCAACAGAAACAGAACTAGTGAACGGCGTACTGTTTTGGCTGGCAGTGGCGGTAGCTGTAGCCCTGGCGGCAAGACTTGCCAAAACTTTCCAGGATTATGTTATGCGCCTGGTTGTGCAACAATTTGGCATGCAGATATTCAACGACGGGCTTAAACAAACGCTTCGTTTATCGTACCAGGAGTTTGAAGGGCAGCGCAGCGGTGAAACTTTGTCTACCCTGCAAAAAGTGAGAACAGATACGGAGCGTTTCATCAATGCTTTTATCAATATTCTCTTTTCTTCTCTCATTGGCATTGGCTTTTTAATATGGTATGCCATTACCAAACACTGGCTGCTCATCCCGGTTTTTATTGTTGGGGTGGCGGTATTGGGCGGACTGACCGGGCTGCTCAGTAAAAAGATAAAAACACTCCAGCGCTCCATTAACAGGGAAACCAACCAGATGTCGGGCGCTATTACGGAATCGCTCCGCAACATAGAGCTGGTAAAAAGCCTTGGACTTACCTATCCTGAAATAAAGCGGCTAAAAGCCCATACTCAAAAAATATTCGACCTGGAACTACAGAAAGTAAAAAAGGTACGGATGCTTTCCTTTTTGCAAAGCTCGGCGCTTACCATACTCAAGCAATCCATCCTCTTTATCCTGCTATGGCTCATCTTCCGCCATGTATTATCCGCGGGAGAACTCATCAGCATGCAATTCATTTCAACCACCATATTCGGCCCGCTGCAGGATTTGGGAAACATTATCTTGTTTTACCGCGAAGCGGAAGCGTCCATCATCCAGTTTGACAAGCTGATGCAAAAACCCATTGAAAAACGGCCGGAAGAACCCATAGCAATAGGCCCGCTGGAATCAATGACTTTTGAGAACGTGGTATTCAGGCATGCTACCGCTTCCGTGAATGCCATTGACGACATCAGCTTTCATTTTAAAAGCGGCGATACCATCGCTTTCGTAGGACCTTCCGGATCGGGCAAATCCACGCTTGTAAAACTGCTTGTAGGTTTATACAGTCCGGTAGCGGGAAATATATATTTCAACGATATACCGGCTACGGATATACGCTATAACGAAATGCGCCGGCAAATTGGCTTTGTTACACAGGAAACACAACTGTTTTTCGGTACCATCCGCGATAACCTTTTGTTCGTTAAGCCCGATGCCAGCGAGGCGGAAATGTTGCAGGCTTTGCACCAGGCTTCCTGCAACGCCATGCTCTCCAGGTCGGGCAGGGGTTTGGATACAGTATTAGGGGAAGCCGGCATGAAACTATCGGGCGGGGAAAAACAGCGGCTTGCCATAGCCCGGGCCTTATTACGGCATCCGCGGTTACTGATATTCGACGAAGCTACCTCCGCACTGGATTCGCTGACCGAGGAGGCTATTACAGAAACCATCAGGGATGTATCAAGGCAAAAAGATCCTATCACCATTCTGATCGCACACCGGCTTTCTACCATTATGCATGCCGATGTGATTTACGTGCTGGAAAAAGGCAAGATTGTGGAAGCAGGCACTCATCACTCCCTCGTTGAAAAAAGAGGGCTTTATTATGCCATGTGGCGTCAGCAGGTAGGTGAAAGACGGGCGAACTTCACGGCGGGTGAAAGACAGGAACAGGAGTGGTAGGCTGTCCACACACAGTTGATTATAAAGCTATTACCCATTGTTACACAGGGCGGGGCCTGTGCCTGCTGCCACCGGGGAACAAGAGCCGAAATTATTTCGCATACATATACCGTTAGATCCGTTGCAAAATTTGCCGAAATTGAAGGATTGTTTGCTTACTGTTGTGAAATATTTCAATATTTTCACAATTCAGGCATAGATCTGACTTAGATGTTTTGAACCTAAACCAACTGTTATACCGTTTTTTTTCAGGGCAAAAAAAATGCCTGCTAATGCCGGGCCTGTGCCTGGTATTTATATGCGCTGAAGTATCTGCTCAAAACAAAGCAGCCTTTGTAATGAGCAAATCGGAGGGTTGTGCACCTTTGTCTGTTAATTTCAATGATCAATCCACCGGCAATGTTACATCCCGTGTATGGAACCTGGGAAACGGCAATATTTCCAATCACAATGTTGAAGTGGGCAGTAATTTTTCAACGCCGGGAACGTACAATATTACGCTCACCGTTACATTTTCGAACGGACAGGTAAGCACGGCTACCCAACAGCTAAGCGTATACGAAAAACCAACCGCTGATTTTATTCCGGAAGTGCAACAGGGCTGCGGTGTCACAAATGTTCAGTTTACGCCTTCAGCCTCCGCTGCCAATAACAATAATACCGTGTACGAATGGGATTTTGGCGATGGTCAATATTCCGGCTCAGGCAATCCCGTACACCAATACGCCGTTGCAGACAGGTATACGGTAAAACTTACCACCGCCAACGGAGCGGCCTGCAAATCTACTTTCAGCACCCAGGTAGTTGTTCCCGAAGCAGAACAACCCATGCAGGCAGGCATCATATCGGCGCCCGTGAACGCCTGTATGCAAACCACGCTGGAATTTAAGGGTGCCGTAACCAACGCGGAAGAGGGAAACTATGCTTTGCATTGGGATTTCGGCGACCACTCATCATCCGGCAATATGCATACTACCCACCAGTATAACGCTGCCGGCACGTACAGGGTACGGTTCATTACCAGCAGCAGTAGCGGCATTTGCAGCGACACGGCCGAACAACTGGTTACCATACAGCCAAAGATCACAACCGGCTTTAGCGCTGATGCGCTCTTTAGTTGCGAGGCTCCTCTCAGCGTTCAGTTCACCAACCAAACCACGGGCGGGGCTGACCTTGATTATAAATGGTATTTTGGAGATAATGCTGCTTCTGCCGAAAAAGACCCGCAGCATACTTATACCGCACCGGGCAACAGAACCGTAACACTTGTTGCCAAAGACAGAAGCGGGACAGGCGGATGCTACGACTCATTGGTAAAAACACAATATATAAGGGTAGGCAAGCCCTCCTCCGGCTTCTACTACGCACCGTCGGGCGGTTGCGGGCCGTTAAAAGTTAATTTTACGGCTAATATCGGCAACACGTATGCCGCTGATCCTGTCCGGAGCTATACCTGGAACTGGGGAGATGGAAATTCGCTTACCACAACAACCGGCATCGCTACCCACACCTTTTTACTCTCCGCAACATACGATGTAACGCTCAGCATTGAAACACAAAACGGTTGCACCGTAACATCCCCGGTACGGAAAGTAACGGTTACGCCTACCTGCAACGATGACGGCATCATTTCGGAAGGCGGAGCTTTTGTGAGCTCGCGCAACTGCAGCGACAAATATACCGTTACCCTGACTGATACATCGTCGGATCACAGCGTTGTGCACTGGAATTTTGGAGACCTGTCGCCTGAAGAAACAGGCAACCCGGTAACACATACATTTCCGGGTACACAAAAAAGCTGGACGGTGACCCTCACCCGCAACAACAACAATACCAACCAGGTTGAAACGGTAAGTAAGAATATACTGATCGTAGATGAAAGCGCCGGTTTTACCATTGCCAACCCCTCCACATGCACCAACGTGGACGTACGGCTCAACACCCTGGGCATCAATGCCGTTAATATTAAAAAGTTTATCTGGGATTTCGGAGACGGGTCTCCCAGAAGGACCATCAATAATAATTTACAAACAGGTGTATACAATAGCGGCAGCACAACTTACCGGTATACACAAAGCGGGGTATACTCACCCAAACTCATTATTGAAGATAAGCTGGGTTGCCTGGATTCCATTAGCCTCGACAACAGTGTAACCATCAATGGTCCCAAAGTAGACTTTACAGCTACGCCGGCCATATCCTGCTCATCGCCCGTACAGGTAAGCTTTACCAGCACCTCCGTACCAAATTCCGGCGTACCCATTGAATCGTGGGAATGGACATTCGGAAACAACACCGCTCCCTTCATTACCACCCGGGACTCGGTAATAAAATACAGCTACATTGCCAACGGCGACTATAGCGCCTATTCGGTTAAGCTGAAAATCAAAGACCAGGATGGCTGTGTAAATGAAATCACAAAAACAAACCTGGTGCAGGTAACTTCCGTGAAGGCCTCTTTTAAAAGCGCCGACACACTTGTTTGCGGTCAGCACCAGATCGGTTTTGAGAACAATTCCGTAGCCAACAATGCCGAATATGTGTGGCATTGGGGTGATGGCGCCACTACTACCGTTACCAACCGCGACCCGGTAACGCATGAATATGCCAAAGATGGAATATACGACGTAAAACTGGTGGTAACACCACTGGCCGGGGGATGCAGGGACAGCGTAAGCCGGCGCCGGTATATAAAAATTGTAAAGCCGCAGGCAGATTTTAATATAGGGGATACCCTTCAATGCGTGCCGGCTGCCATAGGGTTTGAAAATACTTCCGCCTATTCCCTGGAATATACCTGGGTTTTCGACAATGGTAATACTTATCAAACTCAAAACCCTCCGCCTCAAACATATACGGCGCCGGGTATATATACTGCCACCGTTATAGCCAAGGGAATTAACGGCTGCACGGACACGGCTACCCGAACCTTCCGGATAAAAGGACCACTCGCTACCCTTTCGCTGGAAAGCGCCGCGGGGGGGTGTACCCCTTTTACCTTTGGCGCCAGGATCTCGGGAACAGACATCAGCACGTATAGCTGGGATTTCGGCGATGGCACCGCCATCACCGCATCCGAAACTGATTCGGTTGTGGCACATGTGTATACGTTTGCCGGAAGTTATACGCCGTCTGTTATTCTCACCAACGCCGAAGGCTGTACCAACAATATTTCGGTAGCGCAACCCATTAAGGCAGGCGCCGCTGAAGCTTCTTTTACAATAGATCGTGATAAATTCTGCGATTCAGGCACAGTGATCTTTAAGAATACTTCGGCAACGGGTACCCACTTTATACAACAGCTCTGGAACTTCGGCAACGGCAGCTTTAACGGGCACCAGCCGCCTCCCTGGCATTACAACCAACCCGGAACTTATTATATTTCACTTATTGTTGAAACCGATTTCGGATGCAGGGATACTATCAAAGCGGATTTCCCGGTAACGGTAAGCGCCAAACCGGGTATCCATATTTCCGGAGCCGCTTCCGGCTGTATAGGCGACACGCTCCTGCTCGAAGCCTCTGTACGTTCTGCCGATTATATACCTGTTCAGCACTGGCTTCTCAACAAGCAACACCTGGATGATTCTACCGCGATCAATTTTCCTTTAACCAGCACCGGAACGTATAGGCTTGCATTTACCGCAACTACCCAGCAAGGTTGCGCTGATACGCTTTTTCATCCGGTAGCGGTGCATGCGCTGCCGGTGCCTGCTACCGGTCCCGACACGGTGGTGTGCAGCGGCTCCCCGGTTCAGCTCCACGCAACCGGGGGAAAGGATTATTATTGGGAATCGGAAGAAGCCATTCAGCATCCTGCTGTTCATAACGCAATAGCTATTCCTCAAAAAAGCGCTTTATACGTGGTAAAGGTCACCAATAACTATGGCTGTATACAAAAGGATACGGTAGCGATAACCGTAGAGGATCCTGTGAATTTGATTGCCAGAAATGAATACCATATTTGCAGGGGCGATGAAGTACGATTGAGCGCGTCGGGAAATACCCAAAGCTTCAGTTGGTACCCCCGGCAAGAGCTGAGCAACCCCAATTCACCGGCGCCGGTTGCCCGGCCTGCAGCCAGCGCGAACTACCTGGTAGTGGGTCATAGCACCAATATTTGCCCCGACGACAGCGTAAATGTACATGTGGAGGTGCTGGACAATCCCGTTGTGAAATTAGGAAACGACACAGCCATATTGGGAGGTATTCCTTTTACCCTGAACCCGCAGCAGGTAAGCAATAATGTTGTTCGATACGAATGGCTTCCACCGCCCGGACTAAGCTGTAGCAACTGCAGGAACCCGGTGGCTTTACCGGAGGAAGATCAACAATATATATTGAATGTTGCTACGGCAGAAGGTTGCAAAAGCTCCGACAGCATTGCGCTTACGCTGCTCTGCAACAGGCAGGCTATCTATATTCCCAACGCGTTTACTCCTAACGGTGATGGGCTGAACGACTGGTTCTATGTGAAAGGATTTGGCTTAAAGACCGTGAACTACCTGCGAGTGTTTGACCGCTGGGGAAAAGAAGTTTTTAGCAGAAGGAACTTTACCGCCAACAACGCCGGTTTGGGCTGGGACGGGCGCCTGCCAGCGGGGGCACAACCTGCAGGCACTTCTACCTACATATATGCCGCGGAAGTAGTATGCAGCGAAGGTATCCCCATTACATTAACAGGAACGCTAATGCTGATCCGGTAGCAGGATGTTTTTATTGTAACTGCTTTACAAAAACATGCATTACCATGCCGGCATAATACTGCTGCACTTCGAACGCCTGCTCTGCAACCGGCATAAGCTTTGCTCCCGTTATGCTCACACCGTTTTTAGCAATGGCGTAATAAGCAAACAATTCCCCGCCCGATTCAGGTACCGGCGTGGCATAACCAGTAATGCCTATACCCCATCTGCTATTGAATAAGCCACACGCATTCTCTGCCATTTCATTCGCCACTTTTTGGGAAACACAATTTACTTCCAGCGCATGGGTTGGCTCCACTCGCAAGTGCTTATACTTTTGTTCGAGGTTATATGCAGTAATGCCGCCGTTAAAAAACCGGGCGGCATCCGGAATATCTGAAAACCCCCACTGTAATAATCCCGCAGTAACGCTTTCCGCAACAGCAATCGTTTCTTTATTCAGGAGCATATATTGCCTGATGCATTGCATCCCGGCTTCTTCTATCAAACGCATGCATATTCAACTTCAAAAGATGTACCATGATGTGAGATTTGAAATTTGAAGCCTGGCATGTAGGCTTCTCCACGGCGGGCTGAGCCAGGTACTTAAAGCTGTTTATCCGGTACTTAACCTGTTTTATTTTTTACAGGGCAGATACTGCCGCGATACCGGGTAATATTTTACCTTCAAAATATTCCAGCATGGCGCCGCCACCGGTAGAAACATAACTTACTTTATCGGCATAACCGAACTGGTTTACGGCTGCTACAGAATCGCCGCCGCCCACCAGTGAAAAAGCGCCATTTTGTGTTGCTTCCGCTACCGCTGCAGCAACAGCCTTCGTACCGTTCTGGAACTTTTCCATTTCAAACACCCCCATAGGCCCGTTCCACAAAATGGTTTTGGATTTTTTTATAACGTTGGTAAATTGTTCGCGCGCATTTTCGCCAATATCCAGCCCCAGCCACCCGTCAGGTATCTCGTTGCTCGGAGCCGACGAAATATTGGCATTGGCATCAAATTTATCGGCAATAACAGAATCGGAAGGGAGATGAATATTTACACCACTTTCTTCCGCTTTTTTTAACAGCAGGCGCGCTATATCAAGGCGATCTTCTTCGCAAAGCGAATTACCGATCCTGCCACCCGCAGCTTTCATGAATGTATAGGTCATACCGCCGCCAATAATAATATCAGTAGCTTTTTTAAGCAGGTTCTCAATAATAAGTATTTTGTCGGAAACCTTCGCCCCTCCTATAATAGCTGTAAATGGCTTTTCAGACTGGTGCAACACTTTTTCGGCGCTGTTCACTTCTCCTTCCATCAGCAGCCCGAACATTCTTTTTTCCACCGGGAAAAATTTAGCAATGATGGAAGTGGAGGCATGCGCCCTGTGCGCGGTGCCAAAAGCATCGTTTACATATACATCACCGAGCGAGGCGAGCTTTTGGGCAAAAGCTTCATCGCCGGCTTCTTCTTCTTTATAAAACCTTAAATTTTCCAGTAATAATACCTCTCCCGGCTTCATCATACCAGCGGTAAGAAATGCTTTTTCACCAATACAGTCATCAGCAAATAAAACAGTGGTGCCGCCTAATAATTCGCCCAGGTGCTTTGCCAGGTGCTTTAATGAATATTTGTCTTCCGGTCCTTTTTTCGGGCGACCGAAATGGCTCATCAGGATCACTTTTCCCCCATCCTTTAATATTTTTTTAATGGTAGGCACGGCAGCACGCATACGCGTATCATCGGTAATTTCAAGCTTATCGTTCAACGGCACATTAAAATCTACCCGCACAAGCACTTTTTGGCCATTGAAATCGAAAGACGAAAACTTAGACATAGTTGATGAGGATTTAGATTAACATAACAGGCACAGCAAAGAGAATGTTTACCGGGCGCTATACGCTCCCGATCATATATTCATGATAAAACAATCTCTTTGCTGCCCGATACAACATGGATACACACAGTTCGCCAGGCCGCATAAAGCACAGCCCGGACCCTGCTTTATTTGCTGATAAGTTTAGCAAAATAATTTACGCTACGCACCAACTGGCTTACATAACTCATTTCATTATCGTACCAGCTTACAGTTTTAACCAGTTGCGTATCGCCTACAGTCAGCACTTTGGTTTGAGTAGCATCAAACAACGAACCATAAGTTGTACCAATAATATCGCTGCTCACAATTTCATCTTCCGTATAACCGAACGACTCATTTGAAGCGGCTTTCATGGCGGCATTTACTTCTTCTGCTGTCACTTTCTTTGAAAGGATGGTTACCAGCTCGGTAAGAGAACCGGTAAGGGTTGGTACACGCTGGGCGCTGCCATCCAGCTTGCCTTTTAAAGAAGGTAATACCAGCCCGATAGCTTTTGCTGCACCGGTGCTGTTGGGAACAATATTTTGAGCAGCAGCCCTGGCACGGCGAAGATCGCCTTTGGCATGAGGCGCATCCTGTGTATTCTGATCGTTGGTATACGCGTGAATGGTTGTCATGATGCCGGATACGATACCGAATTGCTTGTCGAGCGTATCGGCCATAGGCGCCAAACAGTTAGTGGTACACGATGCACAACTGATAATAGTTTCACTGCCATCCAGAATATTATGATTTACATTGAAAACGATGGTTTTAATATCGCCGGTAGCAGGAGCGGAAATAACCACTTTTTTTGCGCCGGCTTTAATATGTGCAGCAGCTTTGTCTTTATCAGTAAAGAAACCCGTACATTCCAACACCACATCCACATCATGCTCTCCCCAGGGAATTTGTGCAGGATCCTTCTGAGCATATATTTTAATATCTTCCCCGTTTACAACTATTGAGTTTTCAGTGGCTTTTACATCTGCGTTAAAGCGCCCCTGAGCTGTATCATATTTTAAAAGATGAGCCAATACTTTGGGGCTTGTCAGGTCGTTGATCGCTACCACATCAATCCCCTCCATATTATATATCTGGCGGTATACCAACCGTCCTATTCGTCCGAAACCATTAATTGCAACTTTAACTGTGCTCATTGTATAACTGTTTTAGGCTTTTTAAAATTGAGATGCAAAGTTAGGACTTCCCGGTCAATATCCCCCGAAAGAAATAGGTATTGCAGTATATAAAATCCATCCGGGGAGGGCAAAAACGGGCAAAAAAGACTGGTTTTAAATAATAAAAAGTTTTGGAAGGATAATCCGGTAACTATATCTTTGCACTCCCAAAAACAACAAGGCCCGTTGGTCAAGGGGTTAAGACGCATCCCTTTCACGGATGAATCACGAGTTCGATTCTCGTACGGGCTACATTTCGGAGATTTTCAAGAAAAAATTGAGAATCTCCGTTTTTATTTAAACCATATTCGTTTGAAAGTCGAATAGTTACAAGTAAGAAACCATTTATTTTCTTGGTTAGATATTGGTGATTTTTTGCATCGTAAAAAATACCTTCTGGAAACAACGTATTTTGAATTCTTCTTTTATAATCGAGACCGCTGGAACTCCACATAGAACAGATATTTGCCAGCTTTTGCAGCGAATTTTTAAGCAGGCTTTCAAGGTTAGATATTTTTTGCGGAGCCATGTTCAATTCCTTATAAACTCCCTCCATTTGATCGGTTAAATGCTCAAGAGTGAGCTCGTAGGTTGCACGATCTATCTCACCTAATCCATGACGGATTGTCAGTTCTTTTTTCTTTTTCTCCAATTCTTTTGCTCGGGATTCCAGAGACTGATCGACTTCGGAATTACCCTTTTGATAATGGTCAAACATTTTTTTGAGCTGAAGTGAAATGAGTGGGATTGAGGTTTGAGGTATACTCAGCTTATCTAATACATCCAGAAATAAATCGCTTGCACCTTTTCTACGTGATCGTTGAGTAGTTGTTGCATTTAAGCTAACGCCTGGACATTTTAGGCACCGATAATAGTGAAGGTTTTTTTTATGAACTAGGTATCCAACTAGATAGCTACCACAACTATTACACCTTAACAAGCGCAATAAGGGACGGTCATTCACCTCCTTCTCGTGCTTGTATCCAGAATGATTACCGTCCAATAGTTGCTGCACTTTAATAAAATCCTGCATACTAACAAGCGGTTCCCAATTTCCTTTAACCGGTTCATCTATTAATCGGTTTATAAGAATCCCACAGTAAAACGGATTCCGCCAGATTTTACTGAGTTTTTGTGGCAGGAGTTTTAACCCGCGAGCTGCAAGTTTGTTGATAATTTGAGCGTCACTATAATGCTCTGAAGCTTTCCATTTCCAAGCCTCCCTCAAGAGTTCACCTTCCTTATTTATTACGAACTTTTGGTGTTTGCTAAAAAATTGCTCTCTCCGAACTTTCGGACCATAATGATCATATCCTATAGCGCTAACCCCTAGCCAATAGCCCTTTTTCATCCACGCTTTCATACTTGGGATTACAATTTCTTTCTTCTCCAAGTTTTCTTTATATGCATGGAACAGGCTTTCATAGATGTCTGCCTTACCCCTTTCTGTATTCGTGGTTAACCCCGTACTTACTTCAATCAAATGAACACCTAATTCTTCCACAAGCCTATTCACCAGTCCAATAGCATTTCCACCGGAACGAGAGAAGCGGCTCATCTTATAAACAAGAATAGCATAAGGCTTTTTTCTGCTGGACTCGACTTTCGTAATTAGCCGTTTAAATTCTTTCCGGGTAAAATCTGACTTAGCGCTTTCATAAGTTCCTCCGAATTCTTCAGTAATACGATAGCTTAATCGATCTGCATAGGCTCGATTTTCGACTAATTGATTTTCAACACTTGAATTATTGTCATACTGTTCTTTGGAACTCACGCGCGTATATATCCAAACAAATAATTCGTTTTTCACTACTACCGCCTCTTTTGGAATAAACCTTTTGAAATAATCAAGCTGATTCATCTTTCTTAAAATAAGTATTATATAGTATTGAACTTATTTCATAAATAAATTCAATCAATTGTGTTTTTTGCTCTGGCAACAGGTGTCTGTAACATTCTTGAGTATCGATATCTTCCTCAATAAGCATCAATGCAGACCTGATATAAATCTCATTCTTATCATGCCCTTTATTTTCCATGTCTTGAACGTTGAGACACTAAATATAAAAGACGTGCTTCGACGGAACGGTTAGATATTCCCATATGGGCAGCATCCTACCGCCATTATCTAGCTAATATACAAAAGATATCCTCATATTTAAGGACGCTTTATATTATTATCCTTCTTTTAAAAAAAAATTATATTTTGCAAGTAAAGTGTACTAATTAAGATGGGAACTCGAATAAAAAAACCAAAAAAACAGGTGAGCCTGGAGAATATTTCTCCCAAGGAAGAAATCCTACGAAAATTAGGAGAGACGATAAAGTCCTCCCGAAAGAAAAAAGGTTTTACTAGCTTTGAACATTTTGCCTACCAAATGGATATCAGCAGATCGCTGTATGCAAAATATGAGGCAGGCAGTGACCTAAGAGTCTCTACACTTTTCAGAATTATTCAAGGTATGGGAATGAAAGTATCAGAATTTTTCAAAGGTTTTGATTAAGCACGACTAAAAGATGAAAAACTATAAATACTTTTTTGTTTACCCTTCACCCACAAAAAGAAAGCGGGTTTACGGATGACATCTCGGCAACAAAAAGTAATTGACAAAACAGTTCTGAGAATAGCGAAAAACAATACATAGCTAACTTTATAAACTATTCATCATTCAAATATCTCATCATATCAGTTCGGTTGACGGTGAATTAATTAGCATACCATATTATTGTTAAAGAAATACTTCATTATGGACGAGCATCCTCAAAATTTCGATATCTCTTTTGACGTAAAAAACATTTCTGACGCTATTAAGAAAACAGGCTTTTTCTTTGAGCAGAGAGTAGCGTCTATTATTGAGGAGGAAGGATTCACGGTCACTACCAACAGTGCTTACTTGGATGACGAGGAGAACAAATCCAGAGAAATTGATATTGTAGCGTGGCGAGAAGCCTTCGCTCTGCTCGGTTACAACATAAGGGGGCTTTGCTATCTAACGTGTGAATGCAAAAGTGGATTTAACCCCTATGTCTTTTTTACAAGAAAGAAAAATAGATTAGACAAGATATACCGTCCAAGGGAAATCCATCTTTTACATGGAACTTATTATAAACAGAATAAAGAAAAAACAACAGAGCTGGACGGTTTTTTTTATATGGGACTTGAAAATGATTTTTTTTATTCTAAATTGGAAGAAAAAGCAGTTCAATTCTGCAAAATAACATCCAAAGAAGACCCTCGTACCAAGAACGAAAAAAACAATAACAACAACAAAAATTTATTAGAGGTACAAACAACTGGAGTGATCCCCTCGCTAATCTATCCAGTTGTGAAGGCCTATGAATATAATGTAACAGTTACACCTAAGTCAGATGATAATACAAAATATTGTAAGATTTTTTTTAACCTTGTAATAGTACGGGGATATCTCTATACCATTGACTCAGAAAATCCGAATGCGGAATTAAAAAGAGTAGATTTTGTCCCCTTTCTGCGGGATATTTGTTCCGAAAGTATCAATGGACTTTACTTGACAACATTTGTGCACGTAGACGGATTATCTGCATTTCTAAACAATCATGTACATACGTTCTGTAAGAGTATATTTGAAAAATACAGAGACAATCAGAAAAAATATGTTATCGGTCCTGTCATAGCGTCTGAATAGTAGGAAACTGGAAAGGAATAATATATCTCCAGCATTGTCTTCTTCCAAATATTGGCTTTCACATTTACTATCACTTCATCAGTTCTGCTCCTTTTGATTTCATACCATTGGAAGGTTTTGTGCTACTATTTATTGAACTCCCAATTAACAGCGATAAACCAAACGGTTTATTAAAGTTATTTCATCAAAACATTATCTGAGAAGCCTGCGATTGTGTTTTCAGAAGCATCATGTTATTCCCTACTCATCCCGAATATTCCTATTTAATAATCATCCGATACTTTAGTGCCATCAATGATTCTGTTACGCTTTTACGGTTGAAACCAGGGCCTGCTATCAGATTTTGGAAAAATTTCCATGTGAAAAATACAGTGATGAAGATAGATGTTAGTCGAATAACCCACAACGGAACGCGGATTGCGTCAGCAAAATTATGAAGCACAAACGCTGAAAACATACACATTATTATCAAAAAAAAATAGGCCCAACCTCTTATTCAATCCCACTTTTCCTGTTTTATCTCTTCTTTTTTTTATTCTTCGGAAAACTTGAGTATATCCCCCCGCAGCGCAGCCATTCCAATTGCAGTTTATCCTTATGAAGAATAATAGGAGTCCGATCTGGAGATAAAATCAATAACGACTGCAACAGTACATCTTCAGGCAAAAGTAATTGGTACTTTTGCAATGATTCATTAAAAATAATTGGCGCTTGCTCTTTTTCTGTATTGATGATCGCTGATATATTATATTTCGCTTCAGATAGTTACTCGGAGCAATTCATATAAATTCTGCAGTATCTATTCCGTTTCAACCTATCATCATCAAAAAAATATTTCTCCTACCTACCAATATCTCACACATTTCGTTTCCGGCAGTTTTCATTTTTGCATGGTGTTTAACCCCAAGCAATTGTTTCAAAAACGAAAACTGAATACGGATGAACACCGCGCATGAAAAAAAGATTCCGTCGCAACCAGAAGTAACACATTACTTCTTTCGGATGGGATTACAGGTAAAACATGTAAATGCATTTTACCTATTCTATCAACATGAAAACTGGCTATTGTCGCAAAGCAAGCCAGTAAAAAACTGGAAGGCAGTTGCGTTCAGATGGGTTTGCTCTTTTGAGAAAGCAAGGCCTATCAGGAAACAACCCATCTACTCTTAAAAGATAAAATATGGAAGAAGAAAAATACAACGTAAGAATAGGAACGGACAAAATGCTTGTTTATCATCCAAATCCTTACTGCGAACCAGACAAGGAATTTATCCGGCAGTTTCGGGAAGCAGGCGCATCGAATCCCGCAACAATACAGGACTTCTTTAACCGCCTTGCCGAACTACAAAAACAACCCATTCCTCAAAATAGAACAGCTATGCAGATAGAATTAAGAAATATAAAAGTCGCAGAACATATGAGTGAGGAAACTACTGCCTTTACTGCAAACCTATATGTGGACAATCAAAAGGTTGCCTTTGTCAAAAACGATGGGCGCGGCGGAAGTACGAATTACCAACCATTTAAACAGGAAGATGTTTCTAATATCCGAAAGGCAGAAGAATATTGCAAAAATCTTCCACCAGCAATATATCCTGAGACTGTAATTGACGGAAAGCCACTCACAGTTCCTATGAACCTCGAAAATTACATCGACGACCTGCTCGATAAACACCTATCACAAAAAGAACGTGAAAAGTTTAATAAGAGAATGGAAAAACACCAGGAAGACAGCATCCTGTATGGTATCCACGACAAACAATATTATCGCGTGAAACTCATAAAGCCCATTGCAGAAATATTAAAGTCGCCAAAAGGAATGGAAGCGCTTAAGCATAATATTCACGAAAAGATTATTCCTCGCTTAAAAGAAGGACAATCCATTTTAAATACAAACCTTCCACCAGATCTGATGCAACTAGAACGGAAAAGGCCGACAAAGCAATCCTCGCGTATTGACGACTCTCCTGACAAGCAACAAGGCCGGAAAATATAACACAACATAGTTCCAGCGGTGATCCAGCTCCTTTTATCACCGCAAAAATAAACACCGGGAGGTGAACGGGAATCCTTTGCACCGAAGTAAAGGCATTAACAATCAACAAATGCAGCAATCATGGGAGATATTAAAAAAAAGGTAAAGACACAGGAGGAACTATTGACGGAACGCAAGAGTGGGAAACAGCCTGTCATTGATATTGCAAACCATCCATTTTATGTGGATATGCACAGGGAAACCCTGCGGCCGCATGATGACTTCTGGAGTAAAGGCATTCCTTTTTCCGCCTTTGACGCTTTTAAAATATCTGATGATTTGTCATGGATTCCCTATGATCCAAAAAAGCATGAGCCTGTAGATATTAATCCTTCTACGCTCACCGAGATTCCTACAGATTGGATTATCGTTGAAATTCCCCATCCCCGGAAGCTCGATCCTTACGGTTACGCCAGGGAAAATGACTTCGACATTGATGAATACGTGAAGGACCATCCTATACAGGCAGATATAAAGGCCCGCGTTGTTGCATGGAGTGAAACCAATATCCCTGATGTGGTTGAAAGGAATAGGGAGAAGCTGCAACTGAAAAGAAAGCGGCTATATAAACAATCAGGGACAAAAGCGAAGGAAGCAGGAATAAAACAAGGACGTAAACGGTGATTAAAAAGAAAGTGCGATGAAAGACAAATTACTCATCTCCTTTTCGGGAGGAAGAACCAGTGCCTTTATGACCCAGTGGCTTTTTCAAAATATGAAAGACAGATTTGAAATGATAGTTGTTTTTGCAAATACAGGCAAGGAAAGAGAAGAAACGCTTCGTTTTGTGGATGAATGTGATAAACGATTTGGCTTGGATCTAGTTTGGATAGAAGCAGTCACGCACTACGAAAAAGGAAAAGGGGTATCAGCCAGACTGGTTGACTTTAATTCAGCCAGCCGAAACGGAGAACCGTTTGAAGCATTTATAAAAAAACATGGTATCCCCAATATAGGGGCGCCTAAATGCTCTCGTGAACTGAAGGCGTGTGCTATAAGAGCATATGCAAGAAGTATAGGATGGAAGCGATATTATACTGCTATAGGTATTAGAGCTGATGAGAAACACCGAATCAATACGAAGACAATGAAAAAGCAGCGGATCATATATCCGCTTGCTACTCTGCTTCACATCAGTAAAAGTGATATCAATCTTTTTTGGAGCAAACAGGATTTTGACCTGCAACTTAAAAGTTATGAAGGGAATTGTGATTTATGCTGGAAAAAAAGCACTCGGAAGCTAATGACTATTGTATCCGAAAATCCACAGTTAGCTGACTGGTGGAAAACAATGGAACGGCGATATGAGAACTTTATTCCTGCTTCAAGCCAGCACAACCCGAAAATGAAACCTCCTTTGCGATTCTACAGGAACAACATGAGCATCAATGATATTATCGAAGATGCTTCACACGATTTCGATCCCGCATCTGACGAAAGCAAAATAATAAGTCCCTGTAAACAACTCGCATTTTTCAATGGCTGGTTAGACGTTGAAGATGCCGGGTGTGCACAATCATGCGAGGCCTTCCAATAGGAAAAATTGCCAGCAAGAGCATCAACCAGCAGACTGCGAATACAACAATTGAAATATGCGGCACGGAAGTTTGTTCTCCGGTATTGGAGGATTTGATCTGGCAGCAAGGTGGATGGGATGGGATAACATTTTTAATGTAGAAATAGATCCCTTCTGCCGGCAAGTGCTGAAAACACACTTCCCTTTCGCAGAACAGTTTGATGACATAAAAAAATTTAAAGGAAAAAGATATTATGGAACAATTGACGTTATTTCGGGAGGATTTCCCTGTCAGCCCTTCTCACTTGCCGGACAAAGACTCGGCCGTGAAGATGACCGTTATCTATGGCCGGAAATGCTCCGAGTTATTG
Organism: Chitinophagaceae bacterium; assembly: GCA_019638595.1. Classification (GTDB taxonomy): domain Bacteria; phylum Bacteroidota; class Bacteroidia; order Chitinophagales; family Chitinophagaceae; genus Agriterribacter. The sequence continues at coordinate 283,609 of JAHBTJ010000003.1, read as the reverse complement.
ACGAAATCCGACCAACTTGGGTCGTTGGCGAAAATGTTGCTGGAATCCTCAGCATGGTACAGCCCGGTGTGCAACTTAGTCTGGCAATGCAAACCTATTTTGGAAAAGAAGATCAGGAGATCATTGCAGAGCATGAATTCGTCGTCGAAACCATCTGTAAGGATTTTGAACGAATCGGATATTCCATCCAGCCGTTTCTTATTCCAGCTTGCAGTACAGGTGCGCCACACAGACGCAACAGAGTCTGGTTTGTTGCCCACTCCGGTCGTTCAATACAGTGGCAGGAAATTTCGACCTGGCAAGAAAATAATTACGAAAACAGGACAAAAATTCAGACCCGATTTGCAGCAACTGGCCAGCGTCGGATTATTACCCACCCCTACAGCAAGAGACTGGAAAGGAGCACAGGCGAGATCTTACAATCAGGAAAGGATAGACAACCTGCCTGGACTGATCCGATTCCGGCTTGGCAAAACTGGCCAGCTCAGTCCCCTGTTTGTCGGCGAGATGATGGGGTTTCCCGATCATTGGTTGACATCTCCTTTTCTAAATGGAGAAAAGAAGGACTTAAATCCTTCGGAAATGCGATAGTGCCACAAGTGGCATATCAGATTTTTTCAGCTATTAATTCTGTTCATCAAAATAACTAAAAAATGAGCCTATTTTATAACCTACTGGACGAACAAATCGAACTGCTAAAGAAAAAAGGATACGAAGAAAAATCCATCGGCAGTCCGGATAAGGAGGGATGGTTATTTACCCAACTACGTCGGAGCTTCTCTGATGCACTGCATCAAAGTTGGAATGAAGGCGAAGCAGTTACTTTTCAAATTGCAACAACGGGCTTTTTTAATAATGATAAAGACATCGTGCATTTTAGACTTAACTATGAATTTGACCTAAAGAGTAATTCGCTTTCAATGAAAGAATTGGAGCTTATTGCAGATGGAATAAACAGAAAAATTGCTATTCAATCAGCTCAGGATATTCCGCATTCTTCCCAGGCATTATTGCTAATTAGTGAGATGACACATCTTAAAAGACAACAAACGGCAAGATATATTCCTGTGCGTGCGAGCAAACAAAACAGAATCAGATAGTTTTTTGACAAACCAAACTCATTTTATATGGACGAAAAATCAAAAGACAATATTGTATATATAGGGATTATTCCAGGTGTAAAGAATCTTGCCGGTGTTCCTTTTCGCACCGATCTTTCTGGAAGCTACCATAAAGATTTAGAAGGTTGTAGGCAAATGTGTCTTATCAATGGCGGGAAGAGCCGGTATTTCTTCATTGAAGAACGGTACTTCTTTTTTGATAAGCCGCCAGGTGAAAAGCTCGGAGATATTAGAAGAGTATATAGTTTCAACAGGAGCTTGCAGGAAGGTTTACCAGAAGTAAAACAAAGGATCAGGCTCGCACTTTCCTTCGTAAAAAACAGACGAAGGTAAAATAATACACCTTGATACATTATTCAACGAGTAAAACAAAACGTCATGGCAGAAATGAAAAGAAGAACCCTACTATTTTCTACAGGCAAGCAGGTTAAACTGTTCGGCAACAGTGTGGGTATCGGAAGGACACTGGAAATCGGCGAGGGCTATATGCCCAATATTCTTTCAGCAAGTATGGAAGATGATGCGCACGAAGAACTCTCTATGGTTCACAATCCGCACAAGTTATCCCGCGAAGAAGTTATGGAACTGGCAGACTTCATGATGATGCTCTGGCTCCAACTCAAGGAGAACATCCGGAAAAATGGAATGGAGAGTGCCAAAATATTTTCGAGGGATACCGGTAAGTAATTAATAACTAAAAATCGGAAAGTATGAGTGAAGAAAAAATACAGGAGTTATTTCATTATCTCAGCTCGGTTGGCTTAGAAGTATCACTTCTGGAAAAGGAAATAAGAGATCATATAGAAATAAGGGCTACTGAATTCTCCCCCAGGTATGAATTTCACAAAGGAGATGAGAAAATGGAATACGTTCCCCATTTGATAATGGATCACCAATTTCAAAAATATCGCTTGGCAGATTATAACGTATCGCATGTAGATGCCAACGGGAATAGAAATAATAGAAACTTTAGTTCAACTGCCTTTGGAATTTGCCACGCTGACCTGGCTTATCATATCGTATCTGGAAGGCTGGATGCGCTTGCTGAAAAGTTATCACCTCTAAAATTAGAAGAATTTCCTAGTATAAATTTAATAGAAAAGTTAGAACGGAATTTACCCATCAATCCGGAATATTTTGAAATAAAATGTTTTCGAAACGAGCCGGAAGGGTTTATAGAATTTACCGCGCCGATTTCTAAAATAGAGGGATGGTATGATATTGACTCTTACAAGGCAGTATTGACCCCGTATCCTCCAATCGAGCATGGAGTTTACAACGGGATTGATAGCAGAGTATTAGAGGATAAAATGCGTGGGATTGACTGGCATAACGATGGTCAACTTTTCTATTTTATTGTAAACGCTGAGCCGGAATTTGTACCTGAAGTAGATGCTATTTATCAACAGATTAATTGCCTTAGTCTTGATCCTACAGGCACAAGTGTTGCCGACAAACTAATGTTAAAGTATTGGGGCGATGCAACTTTCTTTGAAAATATTCTGAGGCAGAGCGCATGGGATTACCTGGAGTCCCTTCCTAAACGAGAGCAGCTTTTTCCTGTAGAATTAGAGGCCAAGGCTGCCTTTAACCTTCTTTGTGGTCGGGCAATTTTACAAAAATGGGATTATCTCAAACCTCAACATGAACCTGTCTGGACACAACTTGATTTCACTACTAAGGGCACTGACGGAAGATATTTGACAACGGTAATGCAAATGTTTACCGAAGAGCAGTTAGAGAGTGTTGTCCGAGCCCTGCCTGTTCCTGATGACATATTTCCGCAGATTATTCGAGAACTAAAAAGAGGAGATATTAGCTACTTTATATTGCACGATGACAAGAAAATTTTCCTCGCGGCTAATCCCGGACAACGAACGGTTAATGTTTATTCGGAAGACATGCGTCCTATTAAGGTAAATTTTCACTTTGATCCAGAATGGGAGCCATCACAAAAACCTGAATTGAATAAGCTGGAATTGCAAAGAAAGCCCCGGCAAAATATAATTCATGCAGAATATCCGCCAAACTATGGTAACAGGTTTCGGAGAAGAAGATAATCTCCAGGTTGAATCAGAATACAATCACAATTCTCTGACATTATAACAGGGAATACAACGCTAAAGCATTATTACAAGCTATAGCGCTAATTTCTGCGTTACCCCGCGGTAACAGCAAGATGTATAGTTGTGCACAACTATAAAACTGCGCCTTCAGTGTCGGCGCAGAAAAAAGCCTCCGGTGTCGGCTTTTTTGACAGGTAGTTAGAACTAAAACAAGATATGCGAAAGAAAGTAAAGGAACAGGAAGCACTTAAACACGACATAAAGCTGCGGGTTAACCAGCAGCATTATGATCGTTTGTACAACCTTCTTTCGCAGTCCCGCTATAAAAACATGAGCGAACTACTCCGGGACATTGTTTGTGAACGGCAGATCATTACCTACACGTGTGACGAATCCCTGGGAGTTGTAATGGAAGAATTGGTCAGGATACGCAAGGAGTTAAATGCAATTGGACTGAATGTAAACCAGGCTGTAAAACAAATCCATAAAACGCTTGATAAAAGTAAAACGCTGCTACTCGGAATAGAAATTTCAGATCAAATCAGGCTGGTAGAACAGCAAAATAATAAACTATTTCCTATCATTTCTCAACTGGCTAAAAAATGGTTGCAAGGGTAAAAAGCGGAAAAACGATAAGAGGTGTCCTGAGCTATAACGAGAATAAAGTGAAAGAAGGAGCTGCCCGGTGCATTGATGCTGCAGGTTTTGGCTGTCTTCCGGAGGAGCTTTCATTTACCAACAAACTTTCCCGGTTTAACGATCTGACAGACCGAAATAAAATTGCTAAAACAAATGCCATTCATATATCACTAAACTTTCACCGGGACGAGCAACTGAGTGAACAAACACTAAAAGAAATTGCTGCAACCTATATGGAAAAGATCGGCTTCCGCGATCAGCCTTATCTTGTTTACCGTCATTTTGATGCCGCACATGATCATATTCACATTGCTACAGTAAACATAAAACCCGATGGGAAGCGGATAGATATTCACGGTATTGGACGAAATGAATCCGAGCAGGCACGAAAAGAAATTGAAAAAGTGTTTGGACTGATCAAAGCAGAAGAGCAGGAAAATGAAATTACAGCAGGATTAAAACCAGCCGATCTCTCCAAAGCGGAATACGGCAAAAGACCCACTAAAAATGAAATTTCCAACATTGTCCGTACAGTAGCAAAACATTATCGTTATGCAAGTTTTAAGGAATATAGTGACATCTTAAAAGAATACAATGTGCTCGCCAACCGGGGAGAACCCGGAACAAAAATGTACGAAGGCGGTGGTCTTGTATATCAGCTCATTGATAGAAAGACTGGTAAAGCTGTAGGTGTTCCCATTAAATCCAGCTCCATTTACGAAAAACCAACTCTGAAAGACATCGAAGCGCGGTATGAAAAAAACAAAGAGGTACGAAAAAATTATCGTCAACGAATAATGCGAACGATTGATAAAGCACTGGCAGCCGCATCGGATAGACAATCCTTTCTGTCTTTATTAAAAGCGGAAAATGTTGTTGCTGATTTCAAAATAAACGAAGAAGGATATACTTATGGTGTAACCTTTATAGATAAAACTACTCGCTGTTTTTTCAACGGGAGTGACATCGCGAAGGGGTATGGTGCAAAAGCCATTTTGGAGCGGTTACAAAATGGAAGCCCGAAACACAATGTTTTCAACAGAGATTTCGTAAGTACACTACTCGCCAAAACAGATTTTTCAAAAGACTTTAAAGAGGTATTAACGGGTTGGATGCACTCCGGCGCATTGGTGAAAGCCTTTGCTGCTGACGATGGAGACATCCGTTATAAAATCGGGCATGTTACTACAGATGCTTCTTCTTTCCTGCCCGCAGATGAACGAATGACCCGGTATTTTCAAGCGAACAGATTAGATGTTTACCATGCAAATGCCCTCATTGATTTTGTATTCAAGAGCTTGCTTCCTGCGGGAAATCAGTATCCTATGACAGACGAATGGGCGGATATTCTGCCAAAATTGGAAAATGAATTTACCTCTCTCCTGCATAAGTTATGGGAACCAACTTATGGAAGTGCAGCCCAACCGGTGGAACTGCTGAGAGAAGCAAGGAAGAAGAAAAGACGACGATATAATTAAAACATTATTTCACTCTTAAAAATTTCAATTATGAGTACGGGAGAAAATGAACAAGGACTTAGGTCAATTATTGATTTTCTACGGACAGGAAGCATTATTGTGCTGATCCTTCATTTTTTTATATCTATTGTTACATAGCATTCGATTATTGGGGGCTTACGTTCAGTATTCTTAAAACCATTTTGTTACACCTGGCTAAGTCAGGACTATTCAGCTCTCCGATATACAGTAAATTATTCTCTCTTGCGCTCCTCACACTTTCACTTATTGGCGTAAAAGGCAAGAAGGATGAAAAGATCAGTTTCGCAAGTACGATCACTTTTATTACTTCCGGGCTTTTATTGTATTTCTTATCCGGGCTGTTTTTCTATTCTTCACTTCCGCCTGAACCTTTGGCCGTTACTTATATTTTTCTCACCTCCACCGGATTCATGCTTTTTCTCGCAGGAGGCGCCAGGCTATCCAGGCTGCTAAAGTTAAATCTGAACAAAGACATTTTTAACGAGCTCAATGAAAGCTTTCCCCAAGAGGAAAGATTGTTGACCAATGAATATAGTATAAACCTGCCAGGAAGATATAAGCTAAGAGGGAAGGTCCGCTCAATGTATTTGAATCTGATAAATTGTTTCCGACTTGTTTTAATTATTGGATCACCCGGAGCGGGCAAAACTTTTTTTCTCGTCCGCGAAATCATACAGCAATCCATACAGAAGAAATATTGCATCGTACTATATGACTTCAAATATGATGACCTGTCTGTTATTGCATACAATGCTTGGCTCAAATTCAAACATTTATATCCGAAACCGCCAAGTTTCAAGGTCATAAATTTTGACAATCCGATTGATCGCTGCAATCCGCTGGAACCATCCACCCTTTTAGATATTACGGATGCAACGGAAAGCTCTCGCACCATACTATTGGGGTTGAATATTCAATGGATCCAGAAAACCGGGGACTTTTTTGTCGAGTCCCCAATAAACTTTTTTACTGCGGTTATATGGTTCCTTAAGAAATACAAGGATGGAAAATATTGTACCCTTCCCCATGCAATAGAACTGATGCAGGCAAACTACGACGACCTGTTCCCTGTACTTTCTACTGAACCAGAAATTGAAGTACTGATCAATCCATTTATAAGTGCTTATATGAATAGGGCAATGGAGCAGTTGGAAGGTCAGGTTGCTTCTGCCAAGATCGCACTAGCCCGTCTCTCATCTCCGTTACTATATTACGTGCTGTCCGGAAATGATTTTTCTCTCGATGTGAACAACCCGGATGATCCAAAGATTGTTTGCTTCGCAAATAACCCAGAGAAAACCCAGATATATGGTGCAGTAATCTCCTTGTATCTAAATAGGCTATTCAGAATTCTACCGAAGAAAGGCAAGCAAAAGACCGCTATAATAGTGGACGAAGCCAGCTCGATATTCGCAAATGGCATCGAAAATTTTTTGGCAATTGCACGTGGATATAAATTGGCCACTTTTCTGGCAATTCAAAATATAGCCCAGATGAGAAAGTCCTACGGGCGCGAGCAGGCGGACGTGATTTTCAATTTGGCCGGCAATATCATTTGTGGTCAAGCTACTGGAGACTCTGCAAAAGCTGTTTCTGAAGCTATAGGGAAAATCGTCCAGGAACGCGAGAGTGTCTCCATCAATCGCAATGATACCAGTATCAGCCGTAGTACACAATTAGATAGTGCAGTACCGGCTTCAAAGATCGCCGGACTTTCTTCGGGGGAGTTTTGCGGGATTGTGGCAGATAATCCAGATCAAAAAATAAAACTGAAACCTTTTTATTGTGAGATCGTCAATAACCCAGATGCCATAAATGCAGAAGTAGCAAAGTACAAGTCCCTTCCGAAAAGCAAAGTTGCCCAACTGGAAATTCAGAATAACCACATTAGGATAAAAAACGAAGTAACTGACATCATTGAGGCTGAGATTGAACGCATTAGAAAAGACCCCAATCTGGCTCATTTGCTCTTCGTTAAACCGGGAAAATAAAAATGTATATGATCCGGCGATATAAAACCATGCGCAAAATCAATTTCAGCATGAGCAAACGCCATTACGGATAATAGATTTTAAACTTTTCATCTAAATTATTTGGTTTGTTCTGCAATTACAGCAATAGCGTTTTGCACCGATCACACTATTTTAAAAGCATTCTTTTTTGGCCAAAAGGAATAAGGGGATTTCGAAAACCTTCAAACAGAGTAGAACTATAAATTAACTATTCAAATTAATAATCATGCTAGACAAACAATACTATGCCGATCCATTTGGTAAAGCCATTACTCTCGAGCAACTGGAAGAACGCCTGGAAATGGCAGGTGCATCAGACCCATCCTGCTCTGTGCCTATTTATGTGATTTAAATCTATCAAAAACATCAAAGAATAGAGGACTTATTTCCTCTATTCTTTTTAAACCCATAAAACATTGTATGGAACTAAAGGTAATTCCGGAAAAGAATGGCTGCCGCTACCTCGTGCGAGATGCACAGGGAAACTATTTTGAACTCAGCAAAATAGCCTATGATATGCTTGCCACCTACCAGCAAACAAATAGCTATGATTCGGTACTTTCTAAATTGAGAGCTACCTATCCGGGAATCAATGTTACTCAGGCTGCTATTGAAAAAAGCATTAAATGCATAATGTCTGGTATTTCAAAAGACGCCAGGAGCAGCTACATTTTAAAAATATTTACCCTTGTAAAAAGCGGGAAAGGGATTTCTTTGTATAAAGCGTTGAAAATACTATTTCAACCCGCGGTATTCCTTATCTTACTTTCAACTGCGCTAATCACATCTATCAGTTATTATTCCGGGATTCAGCACGTATCAAGTTTCGGAAAAATCTCTGTGGCACACATACCGGCATATTATGCATTATTTTTACTTATTTTATTTTGCCATGAATTGGGACATGCCGCGGCAGCTTTTAATTATGGCGTTCGTCCCAAAGATCTTGGATTTGGGCTCTACTTCATATTTCCGGTATTTTTTACAAACGTTACAGATATCTGGGAGCTCAATACTTTAAAAAGAATCATAGTAAATATTGGCGGTATTTATTTTCAGTTGTTAATAAATCTATTGCTGATCACTCTTACATGGTTTGGTCTTTCTCCAGCTATTGTCGAAAAGCTTTTTATAATAAACAGCATAAGTATTATAATATGCCTTGTGCCATTTCTCAGGTACGACGGATACTGGATAGTAAGCGACCTTTGCAGAATTCCGAATCTTAAGAAAAAGGCAAGCTCCCTGATTGTTTACCTTGTTACAAAACCGCAACAAATAAAAAAATACTTTTTCCAAAACAAGATTTCCATTACTCTAACAATTTACGCCGCACTATATGCCGCATTTTGGGCTGCGTTATATCTTTATTTGGGTCATTTTATTATCACATCCGTAACATCTATTTCTCAGGACTTACTATTGGACGATCCATATAAGGCAACATTTATTGTAGAAAGATTTTTAGTGCTGATGTTTATTTCAATAACAATTACACTTGCTTTTTGCAGGTTTATAAAATCAATCTATTATTATGCAAAAACAAAATGAGCTATCTAAAGCCAGGCAAAGAATTTTTGATGCCATTTCTGAAAAAGCCGATAACGTTGAAACAATTACTTCGCACAGGTTTAATCTGGTAAGTGCCAACTTATTTCGGTTTCTGCCACATTTGAATTTCGATCTGCATAAACCAATATACAGGGAAGTCATGTTACATAATCAACTAACTCATTTTGAGCAGACACAACCAGACATACTACATTCAATTACCGTTGAAAATTTATCACCGGAACTTATGCAATTAATGCGTAAGACCCCATGTATTCTATCCAGCTTCCATTTGGGAAATTATAGACTCATGAATTTATTTTTGACCCAAAATAAAGTACCCTACACTATTGTCATTCCGAAAGAATCGATGCGGAAAGAAGGCGACATTTTCAAAAATTTATATCAGAAAATGCGCTCAAATGCTTCTTCCGATCCGATTAGATTTATTGAATTGGAATCACCGGCACTTTCGCTAAAGATGATGAGGGAGCTAAAGCAAGGCAGAAATCTATTTATTTATTTTGATGGATACAGAGGTGCTGGCAAACTGCAGGATAACAAAAGGTACGGGCAGGATGGTCAGGTCAACTTTTTGGGTCAACCCCTTCTTGCAAGGGTTGGTGTCGCATACTTAGCGCAAATGGCAGGCGCTCCTCTCATTACTGGTATTTCTTATAGGAAATCTCTTGACGATCTACGCTTAAAATTTTTCGATCCGGTATTTCCGGATAGCAGACTCACAAGAGAGCAGTTTGCTCACGATACCACCCAGGCCCTCTATGACAGGCTTAGCTCAGATTTAACCGCCTATCCGGGACAATGGGAAGCCTGGCTATACCTCCACCGGTCTTTGCCTTGTCCCGAGCAGTACGATTCCGATCCGCTAACCCCCAAAAAAGCAAAGAAAATGGATCATTCAGAGGCGTTTAAAGTCAATCACAATAAATTCGGTATTTTTAAAATCCGGCAGAATGCCTACCTGTTTAACAAGAAAACTTACACGACTTATCCAATTGACGATGAAATATTCAGTTTGCTTGCGACTGCGATTTACCAGTCTATAAGTCCGGGCAACTATAGAAATTCAGCAATTCCATCCCTTATGAAAAATGAGGTTATTATACCTAGCGCAGCCTGACCTGGCTTTCAGCTCCATTTGGTATACTAAAACTTATTTTTTGATTGAGATTAATGTAAATCAACCATGCCCGGCTAAGGAAAGGATTTTAGGATTAAAAAGTGTTTTATGGTTTCAATAGACCTCAGATCGAAAATAGTACGACAGCATGCTCTCGCATGGTTAGCTTATGATATCGTATTATATCTTGTTAACTATGTTTCCACACCTGCAGCAAAATTTATCGACGTCCTATGTCTGAGCATCATGTATGCTCTTGTTTTCTATTCAAACCTCTATCTCTTACACCGGTTCATGAAAAAGGGAACAGTTATCCTTGGAATATTAATTATCCTGATCTCTTTTGTATTACTTTCAATTATTGGCTATTACTATGTAACTATGTTACTACCTTTAATGAGCATACGAATATATCCTCAGCCGGTAGATTTTATTCCTTTTATTATTAGCGCACTGGTTATTTATCTTAGATTCCTCATTTACGCCGTTCTCTATTTCCAGGTACAGCGGGTAATTAACAAAGAACGACAAAATGCCAGGCTTGAATATTCTTTCCTGCGTTCTCAGGTCAACCCTCACTTTCTGCACAATACTCTAAATGCACTCTTTTCACAAGCATTAATTTGTTCACCTCCATTGGCTGACAACATAATGAAGTTATCAAAGCTGATGCGATATTCTTTGGAAAGTATTGAGTTTGATAGCGGAAAAGTTTCCATACAAAAAGAATTGGAGCATCTCCAAGCCTTAATAGACATTAATAATATGCGGTTTTCCAATACTAAATCCATTGAATACTCTATCGATGGTGAGATGCGCGGGCAGGCTTTGCCTCCTCTTTCAATAATCACCGTTGTAGAAAACGCTTTTAAATATGGTGATTTGAAAGACCCTCAAAATCCGCTGATCATAAAAGTGACACTTTCAACTAATCATATATATTTCTACTGTAAAAATAAAAAGAGGCGAAACAACATTGAATTATCCAGCCACAATATCGGGTTAACAAATTTAAGGAGGCGGCTCGACATGGCTTTTAAGGATAAGTATTCGATGAAAGCGACCAACGGGCTCGAATTCTATGTCTTTGAACTCACCATAAATAACAATTAACAATATGAGATGCATCATTATCGACGACGAATTATCGGCAATCAATGTTCTCGAAAACTACATACAGCAATTGCCAAACATAACTCTGGTGGGCGTCGCCACCAATCCAATAATTGGTATTGAGCTGGTCAAAAAGCACAAGGTAGATGTAGTATTCCTTGATATCCATATGGACGAAATGAGTGGCATTGAAGTTATGGAGATCATAGGAAAAGAAACAAAAATTGTGTTTTGCACAGCCTATTCCGAGTTTGCAGTGCAGAGCTATGACCTTAATGCTGTAGACTATCTGATGAAGCCTATTGAATTCAACCGTTTTGTAAAGGCAGTTCAGAGAGTGTATGATCAACTACACCCGACGTCTATCCAATCCGAAATAAAAGCTATTCCCAATGACTATATATTTGTCAAAACCGAGCAAAGAGGCAAGCTCATTAAAATTAATCTGGATGATATCCAATATATAGAAAGCCTGCACAATTATGTTTCGTTTCACAGGGTAGAAGGGAAGACAATTGCGTACATGACGCTCAAAGAACTTGAAGAACGATTGCCACAAAGCCAGTTTATAAGAGTTCACAAATCATATATTGTTTCAATAAAACAAATCACAGCTCTGGAACATAGCGAGGTACATTTGAAAGGATGTGCGGTCAGTGTTCCACTTGGAGGTCAGTATAAGGAGTGGTTTTATGGCAAAATGAAAGAAAAATTGCTGTAGTTGGTCTTAAAAAGCTGATAGCCAATTTGATAAGTTAAATAGCGTCCTATGCGAATAAGCACTACATTGGATAATGATCTTCAGCTTATCTCAAAGATGCCGGAAGACTTGCAACATTTCCAAATTTTTGGAAGTGAGCCCAGCTATGGAATAGGCACTTTTGGACGACTGTTTTCTCAAAAAGTGACAGAAAAGAGATATACATTTTGGTATAGCATCTATCAACCCGCCGAGAATACAATTATCCATGTTCAAGAGCAGAGTCCGTGGCTTGGCTTTAGGCTTATGCTAAAACATCACATACACCACATTGTTAACGGTTCCTTTGATTCCTATTTAAAACAAGGTCAATTTAATTTCGGATATTCACCCACTATCGAAAGTAAGTTTGAATTAAAAAAAGGAGTGGAATATTGCACCTTTGATATGCTCGTTGATAAGGAGATATTCAATTCTATTAACAGAAGTGACAACCTGCTGGATAAGTTTATTCGTACAATGAAAAAAGGATATCCCGCATTACTGTTTCCTTTTGCGTTATGGTGCAACGCCTACGCTCGGGACGCTATAGAGAATCTGATGAAATATCCGAGAGATGGATTCTTCGCAATGCAGGTGATCAAGTCTCTACTGGAGACACCAGCTGACAATATAGGCGGGGTGAATTTAACTGAAAGTAATATTGAAGCCATCTGTTATACAAGAGACATTATAAGGGAAAATGTCCAAACACATACTTCTATCAAAGATCTTGCAAAAAAAAGTGGTATCAACAGTCGCTTGCTGAAAACCGGCTTCTTCCATGTCTTCGGAAAAGCACCTTATCAATATTTGCTTTATGAGCGATTAAAATTAGCCAAGCAACTACTTGACACTACTGATTTGTCAATTCAAATGATAGCTGAAAGAACCGGCTTTCGCTTCGACACCTCTTTAATAAAGGCCTTCAAGAAGGAATTTCATCAAACTCCTCATGCGTGGCGTAAGACAAAAGCCTAAAATATAGAAGAGAGCTTTGTTATTGTCTTAGGTTCCTACGATAGTAATTTCAACCCTATATATTGATGCCGTCAAAGAAATGATTTAAGTGTGCAAATGTCGAATGCCAGGACTATTCGACCAAAATTGCGCTTTCCATGACTTTCCAAAATGCCATAGTTTGAGAGCAAACAAGAGCAATTTTTGAAAGTATGGTTGCATCTACTTATTGAGTTTCTCTCTTACTCACAACCCGATTCAAAATCAACTCTTTCTCCAGTATTCTATCGGAAACTCTTTCCATGAATGTCCGACTGGTAATTTCTATATTACCCTGGATCTCCTATCAAAACCAGGTACCTCTTTTAATTAAGTGATCACGGCGCATCGCAAAAGACCAACTGGAATCAATTGGTCGCTTGCTATTAATAACCTTTAATTTTTAGGCTATGAAAACAAATCCTGCAGAGTTGCTTGAAAATACGATAGCAACACTTAACGATCTCCCGGATTTAAGGGAAAACAATATTGATAGTATCATTAATGCAATCAATATCGTCACCACATCAATTACAGAGGTCAACATCTACGTTCTCTCCAATCCCTTTCAAACTGAAACAGATGAGATCTATTTCTTTAAGAAGATAAAGCCGGAATTGGATGGCAGGCTTATATTCTACTTAATGCTTCTTCGTCTAAGACAATGCACGGTGACTTCTGGTGAATCTGCCATTCTTGTAAAGCAACTAAACCGTATTGATCAGTTTTACAAAACAGAAAGCGCATTTTACCTGTACTACAAATTGGACAGGAAAGATTTCGACGACAAATATTTTCTAAGAAAATCAAGCGCAAAGGAGTTTCCCTATGATGAGGAGCATATTCACTTTGATTTTGCCACCAATACTTATATGAGTGCAAAAGCAGCGAGAATTATTGCATATGAGCTGTTCAAAATACATGTAGAAAGCACAATACCCAGCGCCGAAGCATCTACAAAAAAACAAAATAGAAATGAGTCTGGGCTTATATGGACTGCGTCTGTTGCAGACTTCGTGGAATTCGTTTACAGTGCGCACGAATACGGGCTGTTTGGCAAGAAAGTGAAAATCAGCACACTCACAAATTTTCTTTCCAATAGTTTCGGCATCAGAGTAACGAATATCTACAAAACATGGGAGGATATTCGACTTCGGAAAAAAGACAAGACCCCGTTTATGAGGTCAATGATGTCCAGCCTTGAAAGACGAATTGATCACGACAATGAATTTGCTCCTTAATAAGAATATTTCCCATATAGGAAAACCTCACTATTATCGCTTTGCAGTCCTTCCATATTTGCACTCTCAACAAGCGAAACAGATTTCATTTAACAATTAAAAAAATTCTTATGCTTGAAAATATAAGCTGGAAGGACTTTGCAATATTCACTATTGGCGGCAGCGCAGCCTATTACGGAATACTTATTCTGACGGGCAAACTAAGGATTGGGAAAAAAATAATGTCGCGACCAGCAGCGGCGATGCGCGAGGAAAATACAGAAAAAATAGAAGACTCTAATACCGATACAATTGAAGAGGAAACGGCATCGGAAAAAGAGTTTGAGAGTCTTGAGCTACTTGCCGATGAATTACAGGTAATCATCACTCAAAGTGCATCGGAAGACACAGATAAGGAGCAACTACTCGAATCTCTTCAAAAAGAAATTTCCCGCTACCAGATGTTAAACAAACCAGGATTTCGTAGCGCAATTACCAACCTCATTATCAAAACAGCTCAGCAAGAACTCGGTTTGGAGGTAAGCAAACAGGAGGCAACAGAACTGTGGTTTATGGGTTAGGCGTACCAATAGGGCGGAACAGGTCGGCGACACAGTGTCGCCGTCCGTTCCTTCCCTTATCTACCTGCATTCTTCACTAAATAATCTATTCAATATGCAAAAAAGAAAATGTTTGCGGCTTTACAAAAGCCGTCTGATCAACTATTTCCTCACTCCAACAACACTTCTCTTTAGTATCGGCGCGATAGCGCAATCTGGGAGTGCCGGAATATCAGCAGCGACTAACGAGGTAAAAAGCTACTTCGAAGTAGGTACAACGCTAGTGTATGCCATCGGCGCGATAATCGGGCTAGTGGGTGCGGTGAAAGTATAGTGTGCCAAGAACTGATTGCTGTATGAATAACAGCAATTGGATGTTCCGTAAAAGATGAGGGTAGGCCCCTCGAAACCGCCTTGCAGGAGGAGGTTTCAAACCAGCGTATGCGGCTTTGGTTAAGAGCCTTGGTCGTGAGCGATACGCCAAAAGTCGGTACAAAACCGGCAGGTGACTATGCAAAAGGTGAACGCAAGTGAACCACTTATGAGGTATCGAAATACAGTAGAAGATGTCAAAACCGAACTCCTAGACTTGGTTCGGGATAAGCTGGAGATGAACCTGTTAACTGCTCCAGCGACATCCGGTATAGAGGTGGCACGAGTTGCATAGAGGCTTTTAGGGGGAACTTGGGAACCTGGGGCTGAATGCCAAGGGAAAAATTCAAGCAGAGAACCTGTAAGAATGAAAGTACCAATGTCAGTCACAGGGACAGACCAGCCAGTAGTAGTGTTGAAGTCTTTGTAATGAAGGTGGAGCGAAGGGGCTGGCTTATTCAGCGAATTGTTTTTGTACAACTAAGCAATTAGGAGGATTTGAATGCAACAAGCAAAGTCATTTGAGATTTCCAAACAACTTGTTATGGAAGCGTACAAGAGAGTAAAAGCAAACAGGGAAACAGCGGGAATAGATGATGTATCTATTGCTGAATTTGAGAAAGATCTCAAAAGCAATTTGTACAAAATCTGGAATCGTATGAGTTCTGGATGTTATTTGCCTCCACCAGTGAAATTGGTAGAAATACCGAAATCAAAAGGGGGGACAAGACCTCTCGGTATTCCAACGGTTGGTGATCGTGTTGCGCAGATGGTCGTTGTGATGAACATCGACGTATTAATTGAGCCGCATTTTCACGAAGATTCATTCGCGTATCAAAGAGCTAAATCCGCCCTTGACGCAGTGGCTAAAGCCAGAGAGCGATGCCACTTATTTCACTGGGTGGTTGATTTAGATATCAAAAAGTTCTTCGATACTATCGATCATGAATTACTCATCAAGGCTATTGAAAAGCATGTGCAATGCAAATGGTCGCTGATGTACATCAAACGTTGGTTAGTCGTTCCTTATCAATTGGCAGATGGATCACAGGTAGAAAGAAACAGAGGTGTGCCACAAGGGTCAGTAATAGGACCAATACTGGCTAATCTATTTCTTCACTATGCATTCGATGAATGGATGAAAAGAAAACATTCTAACATTTCATTCGAACGTTATGCAGATGATACTATTTGTCATTGCGTAAGTTTAAAACAGGCTGAATTTATTAAACGAGAAATTCAGCAACGCTTCGCAGCATGCAAGTTGGAACTCAACGAGACGAAAACAAAGATTGTTTACTGTAAGAAGAATCATCGTGACATAGAATACGATCTGATTCAGTTTGATTTTCTCGGTTACACTTTCAAACCCAGACGTGCGATTGATAAACACGGAGAAGTATTCTTGCAATTTTCTCCGGGAATCAGCCACAACGCGAAAAAGAAAATTTGGGAAACGGTAAGAAGGTGGAACCACCATTATTGGGTACAACTTCCATTGGAAGAAATTGCTAGGCAGATCAATCCTGTTATTCAGGGATGGATTAATTACTACGGCAAATATCAAATAAAGGAATTGAAAGAAACACTCCTTCCAGTAAACATGAAATTATCTCGATGGGTACGGAACAAGTACAAGGGATTTAGAAAACACAAAGTTCAGGCAGTACATCGGTTAGGGGATATTGCATTAGCAAATCCTGATTTGTTTGCACACTGGAAATGGGGTCTTCGTCCTACGGCTTCTCCGAGAAATAGGATTTCGCGAGTGGTTGAATAAGAAGAGCCGTATGAGCGGAGACGCTCACGTACGGATCTGTGAGAGGCTTGGGCTGCAATGCCCTTGCCTACTCGATCAACAAATGGAATAGTGGCGATCAAGACACGGCAAAAGTCGCGAGTGCGTGGTTTGGATCCTGTATTTTCCTGATTGTCGTGGCAACTGTTTTGAGAGGCTTTTTCGGTGTTTAGTGATCATATAAATGACACAACAACAATTCATACACATTACAATTACTGAATTAATGGCAAGTGTTTATCAGATAAATAAGAATATCAATAGACCAATAGAGTTCAAAGGTATCAAGGCGCAATATATCACCTACCTCGCTTTAGGCTTGGTAGCATTGCTATTGGTTTTTGCTATCGGTTACCTTGTCGGCATCTCATCATACTTGTTGCTACCTGCGATAGGCACGGGTGGGTTCATTTTAGTTACCCGGATTTATAATGTCAGCCATAAACACGGCGAACACGGGATGATGAAAATAGCAGCTCATCGTAAAATACCCACTGCTATTGTATGTAGGAGCAGAAAGCCGCTAACTCACCTCAAACAGAAAGGAGGTAGCTTATGATTGTAGTAATTGTGATGTGTTCGGCGATGATTTGTTCTCTACTTCTGTACTTACGCCAGCCGCGAGATAGTGCGAGCGATCTGGACAAGTTGTTGCCAATATATAAAATAGAAAAGGATTGCCTGATCAGCAAGCAAGGGGATATCACAATCGCATACGAGCTTAGCCTGCCGGAGATCTTCACACTTTCGGCAGAAGATTACGAGCAACTGCACCACCTGTGGTTACGTGCCGTTAAGCTCCTGCCGGCAGGCACTATTCTGCACAAACAGGACTGGTTCATGAAGGACAAATACAAAGCAGACCGTTCAGAAGACCAGTCCTTTCTAAAAAAAAGAAGCGAGGCACATTTTAATAACCGGGAATATCTCAATCACAACTGCTACCTGATGATCACCCGGAAGGCTGATAACAGAAAGCCGTCAAGTTCCGCGTTTTCAAATCTTTTGCGTCCAACCCTTGTACCTAATGTCGCATTGCAACCTCAACTGCTTCAGGAATTTTTGGATAAATCGAGTCAATTTATTAGGCTGCTCTCAGAAGGTAATTTGATTCGTTGCAGACAGCTTACCGCCGAAGAATTAGCTGGCGATAAAAAAAAGGCAGGATTGCTTGAAAAGTATTGTTTTCTTCTTTCTGAAACGGAGCAGCCGGCCCGCCGTGATATTATTTTTAAGCCTCAATGGCAAATTGGTGAGAAGCATGTACAGCTCTATAGTATTGCAGATCCTGAAGACCTCCCATCTGTCTGTGGTAGCCGTATTACCTATGACAAGTACTCTACCGATGTAAGCAAATTCTCCATCGGATTTGCCAGCTCCATTGGGCTATTGCTTCGCTCCAACCATATATATAATCAATTTTTGATTATTGAAGATACCCCCAAGACACTCAAGCGTCTGGAAGCCCGACGCAGACGATTACAGTCTCTGTCAGCTTACTCCCGCGAAAATGCAATCTCCCGTGATGCTGTTAACAGCTTCCTGAACGAAGCCGTCAGCCAGCAACGTCAATGTGTAAAAGCGCATTTTAATATCATCGCATGGACGGATGATCAGGGGCAGCTAAAGGATTTGCGGAATCAAACATCTGCTGCCATCGCGCAACTGGATGCCTCCCCGCACCAGGAAATTGCAGGTGCTGCTCAAATATTTTGGGCATCCCTTCCGGGCAATGCTGCTGACCTTCCTGCCAATGAAACCTTCGACACGTTTGCCGAGCAAGCTACATGTTTCTTTAATATGGAAACCAACTATCGCAGCGTAAAACCAGAACAGGGCATCAGATTCTGTGACCGTTTTGGCAAACCTGTATATGTGGATATGTTCGACGAACCGAGGAAGCTTGGTATTTCCAACAATATGGGCCTGCTATGTTGTGGAACGTCAGGAGGCGGAAAAAGCATGACAGTAAACCATATCCTTCGTTCTCTTTATGATCAGGGTGCGCACTGTCTTGTTATAGATATAGGAGGAAGCTATAAAGGGCTTTGCCAGTTACTCGGAGGTTATTATTTTACTTATACAGAGCAAAATCCAATCAAGTTTAATCCTTTTTATCTTTCGGAAGGAGACATACTGGACACTGAAAAAAAAGAAAGCCTCAAAGGTATCCTGGTAGCTCTGTGGAAACAGGAAAACGAAGACATTACCCGGTCCGAATATGTAGCCATCTCGAATGCTCTTCAGGGATACTACCAGTTGTTAGAGCGCGACAAAAAAATATTTCCGTGCTTCAATACCTTTTATGAATATCTCGAAACAGACTATACCGACATCTTACGGAGTGAACAAGTTAAGGAGAAGGATTTCGATATCACTAACTTTTTGTATGTATTAAAATCTTTCTACCGGGGAGGCGAATTTGATTACCTGCTCAATGCTGAAGAACAGCTTGATTTGTTAAAAGAACGTTTTGTTGTTGTAGAAATTGACAACATTAAAGATAATCCGGTGCTCGCGCCGGTCGTTATTTTGATCACTATGGAAATTTTTATTTCCAAAATGCGCAAACTACCCGGAGTAAGAAAAGTGCTTGACATTGATGAGGCCTGGAAACCCATTACTAAACCCAGTATGGCCGGGTTTATTCGATTTACCTGGAAAACAGTCCGCAAATTTAACGGCATACCGATGGTGGTCACTCAAGAGCTCGATGATCTCATCAGCTCTCCAATCATTAAAGACACTATCATCAATAACTCAGATATCAAGATCCTAATGGACATGCGCAAGTTCATGAACAAATTTGATAAACTGCAGGATACGTTGGGGTTATCAGATAAATCGAAGACTATCACTCTTTCGGTAAATAAAGACGAGCGGGAAATCCTCATTGATATTGCTGGTATGATCACTAAAGTTTTCAAAAACGAATTATGCCCGGAAGAGTATTATTCGTTTACGACTGACGGCAAGGAACGAGTGCAGGTTCTTGAGTATGTAGAGCGGCATAGCGGAAATATTGAAGCAGCAATTGCAGCTCTAATAGCTGACAAACAAAAGCTTCTTAATTGAGTTTTACACACCCTAAAAATAATACAGCATGAAAATAAAAAATATTGTAATAGCATCTTTCCTTACCCTGTCATTGACATCCCTCCCAACCAAACAAAGCCATGCAATTATTTGGGAGGTGGTAAAGGCAGCAATTGTTGCGGTAATTAACGCAATGGATCTTGCTGTTCAGCGACTACAGAATGCAACCATCAAATTACAAAATGCGCAAAAAGCTATTGAAAATGCAATGGCAAAGCTAAAGCTAAAGGAAATATCGGAGTGGGGAGAAAAGCAACGAAACTTATTCAAAACCTATTACGACGAATTACAAAAGGTCAAATCTATTATTGCCTATTACAAACGTGTTAAAGATATATCTCAAAAGCAGGCGCAGCTTATAAAAGAATATAAAGCAGCCTACAATCTTATTACCAAAGACAAACATTTTACTTCGCGGGAGGTCATCTATATATCCCAGGTATATACGGGCATACTGGAGGAAAGCGCAAAGAATGTTGAGCAACTGCTACTTGTAGTAAGTTCTTTCACCACACAGATGTCTGATTCAAAACGGCTTGAACTGATCCAGCATGCATCAAACAAAATAGATCAGAACCTTTCTCACCTGCGCCAGCTTACTCAGCAAAGTATCATGTTAAGTATTGAGCGTTCCAAAGATGAACAAGAACAACGTTCCATCAAGAATTATTATGGTATTGAGTAATACATAAAATCTATAGACATGGAAAATATTGATGAATACAGAGATTATATAAGAATGTTTGCCTCAGTTTTGCACAACAAAGGGTATTTGGGAGATTTCGTTCTTACAAAATCTGACTTGATGCGCCCACTGCATGAAGGGCTTCTTCATAACTGCCTGAAAGCCTATCTGAACCATTTATCCGGCACACCTGGAAAAGATAACAGCATCATGCTGCAAACCTACGCACAGTATTTAAGTCCAACAGACTTTAAACAATGCAGTTTTCATATATACTTCCTTCCGGAGAAAGGATTCGTTATAGACCGCATGGAGG
The DNA here is from genome assembly GCA_019638595.1 of Chitinophagaceae bacterium. Taxonomy (GTDB): domain Bacteria; phylum Bacteroidota; class Bacteroidia; order Chitinophagales; family Chitinophagaceae; genus Agriterribacter. The sequence continues at coordinate 262,682 of JAHBTJ010000003.1, read as the reverse complement.
TACACTCCAGACACCCGGATCAACACCAACGTATTGCGGTAAGAAACTTTAACGATATACCAGGCAAGAACGCAGTCCTCGGCAGGTTCCGAAAACCACGACCCTGGGACAGAATGATGCGAGGCGATTTTAGCCTCAAAAGAAGAAAATAACTAAAAGTAGCAATCATGTTTAAGAAATTAATACCATGTTTTATTGTACTCTTTATTTTTCAGGAGGTTGGCGCACAAGGAAAGCAAATTCAATATCTGGTTCAGCAGATAGCAGAATTGCAGGTGTACATAGGATATCTAAAAAAAGGGTACGATATTGTACAAACCGGAATCCATACTGTACGCGATATCAGAAACGGAGAATTCAACCTGCATTCACTTTACTACGGATCGTTGAAAACTGTAAATCCTAAGATTAGAAACTCGGCACAGATTGCAGGAATAATAGTGAATCTTCAATATGTGACCAAATCTGTTGCTTCCCTAAAGAAAGCGATCCGGGAAATCAATACACTTCCGGAACCACACCGGCAGTTTATTCAGCAATGCTGCAACAAACTTACAGATGATATAGATAAGACTTCTATGTTCCTTACGGATATCATTACATCCGGGACGCTACAAATGAGTGATGATGAGCGGCTAAACAGGATTAACGCAGTTTATAAGAAAAGCATTGATCAATCTGTATTTGTCCAACAACTTCTCTCTCAAACGAACGCATTATTGCAATCCTTAACGCAAGACCGGTCAGATCAGGAATTAATAAAATTTTTCCACGACATTAAATAATCGCTGCATGAAAAAATATATGCTTTTAGGGCTGCTTGTCGCTGTATTAACTGTACCCACTCCAGCACGGTGCCAGGCAAAAGAAATTGCTCAACTCGCATTGAACATTGAAAAGTTAAATCAATTCCGGCAGATACTGCAACAGCTTTATGATGCCTACAAAATAATTTCAGATGGATACAATAAGATTAAAAATATTGCGGAGGGTAACTATAAAATTCATGAAGTATTTCTTGATGGGTTGTATTTAGTGAATCCGAATGTAAAAAAGTACCACAGGGTTGCAGATATTATAGCCGGTCAGATAGCTATGGTAAAAGAATATAAAGCAGCCTACAAAAGCCTTTCCGCAAGTGAAGTATTTACCAAAGGAGAGCTGGATTATCTATCAGATGTATATAAGCGACTGATTGACGACAGCATCCAAAATCTTGACGAGTTGACAATGATCCTGACTTCAAAACAGCTTCGAGCAAGCGACGACGAACGGCTTGCAGGCATTGACCGGATATACGAAGATGTACAGCAGAAGCTAATGTTCCTGAGAACGTTTAATCGCCAGCACGCCATGATCGCTGTGCAAAAAATGCGTGAGAAAACAGAAATCGGAAACATTCAGGACTTAAACGGATTGGAAAACCAATAAACAGATCGGCGATGAAAAAAATATTAAGCATCATGATAGGTCTTCAGGCAGCCTTATTACCGAACAAAGGACTGGCACAAGGTTTTCCATCAGAAATCCGGGGACTTCACCAGGTATTAAATAACCTGTATACAGAAATGCTACCTATGTGTAGCAGTCTTATAGCTGTAGGGCGTGGTATTGCAGGATTTGCTGCTCTGTTTTATATCGGAGCGAGAGTATGGCGGCATATTGCAAATGCCGAACCTGTAGACTTTTTCCCTTTGTTCAGGCCTTTTGTCTTGGGTTTCTGTATCCTCATCTTCCCGCAGGTGATTGCAATTATGAATGGCATTTTAAGCCCCACGGTAATTGGAACCAGCCAATTGGTTGACAATACCAACGCGTCTCTTCAACGGCTGATGGCTCAAAGGGAAAAAGAAAGACAGCAATCGCCCTTCTATAAAATGTATGGCATCAATGAAGGATCCGGTAATCGCGATATCTGGATGCAATATACGCATCCCGACAAGGTGGGCAATGAGGGCGTATTTGGCTCGCTTGGATACGACGTTGAATTTGCGGTATCAAAAGCCTACTACAATCTCAAAAGTTGGTTTAAAGATCTGCTGTCCTTTTTGCTTCAGGTATTGTATGAGTCTGCCGCTCTTTGTATTAATACCATTCGGACTTTTAAGTTATTAATTTTCGCCATACTTGGTCCGCTGGTTTTTGGGCTTGCAGTATTTGATGGCTTTCAACATACATTGTCTGTATATCTTGCACGATATATTAATGTTTATTTGTGGTTGCCCATCGCTAACATTCTCGGTGCGTTGCTTGGCAAAATACAGGAAGGGATGATCAAACTCGACATAAGCCAGGTAGAGCAAAACGGAGATTCTTTTTTTAGCAGTTCCGATATTGGATATATAGTATTCCTGATAATTGGAATTGCTTCATATTTCACCATTCCATCAATCGCCAACATGATTGTCAATGCGGGCGGCGGCGGTGCCCTGACAAGCCGGGTAACGAAAGTGTTCTTTGGGGGAGCAGGTTCTGCTGCTTCCACTTCATTAGCTGTAGGCGCCGCAGGCGCTGGAATGGTGGCAGACGCCTTCGGCGATGTTAACGCCAGAATGAACCAAAGCATGAGCGATGCAGGAACCAACAGCAGGTATTTTGAAGACAAAGTGTCGGGCAAAAGCTAAGAACGATGAAAAAAAAGAATGTCAGCGAGCTACTTTCCCAACCCGTTAAAGTTTGTGCTCGTCAGTGTAACCAGTGCCTGTTCTCTAAAAATAAAATAGTGTCTAATGAACGCCGGGTGCAGCTACTTGAATCCTGTGAAAAGGAGGACACGCATTTTATCTGCCATAAAGGAACCATCGCCGGCATCAATCTGGTTTGCCGCGGATTCTATGAAAACAAAACCACTCGCTACCTGGAAATGATGAAATCTATCGGTCGAATGGAATTTGTGAATCCGGATCTGCTGGAAGCACCAGCGTTAAAAGTTCGTAAGTTTAAAAAAGAGGTCCGACAATCGTCCAGCCGTCCCAGGAAATTATAGCAGGTAACACCAAAGCTGTCACCGACAAAACAATACAGGCCTTGTACCTGTTCCCGGATCGGATTGTCTTATTAGCTCAACTTTAATTGGGCAAACCTTCACATTCAATGAGCTTTGGAATGAATTAATTTATCTTCCGTTGTGTAGATAATAGATGTAAACAGATTAAAAAAATCATTGAATATGAATAATACATTGCGTTTATTACAACGTGAACATGAATTCCTGGCACCGAAGCAAAAAGCCGTTGCCAAGCTGATACGATTGTACAAAAGGAAGTCAATATTGCCGATCACTAATGGAACAATACTAGATCTGGAGGTAAGCAAAGAACTGCAACAAGATTCTGTAGTTCTCCCAGGATATCCATACGACTCCAAATGGCCCAGAAAAATACTTTTCGCGTTACAACATGAGAGTGAGCCCGTTTCTACGCAACAACTTATCAAACTGATTTCTGCTTATGAATCCGGAACACCACCTGAAGCTATAAACAAGGCTATTAGAAATAACTATCCGCTGTTGGTTGCAAAAAACAAGATTGCTCTTACTGAGCAGGGCCCGGATCGAAAGTATTACATACCCAGAGAGGTAAAACCGTAAATGTTCATATTATAATTGCCGGTTGACCGCACAGCTTTGCTTTAAAGAGTCAAATAATATCCTGTCCTAAATATGTAGCTTGACTTATCAATGCCCTGATTATTTCAGGGCATTTTTATTTTTCCCATCTACCAATATCTCACCTTTTTCACTTTCCACTAAGCGCAGTTTTGTTCCTGCTTTTTAAAAACATAACAGGAACAAACATGATCCAACAGCTCAAGAACATTGACTCTGCATTTAAACACGTCCGTCTATTTACCGCCGTACTGACTGTCTCCTGCACCATACTATGCGGGTATTGCATTTATTATTGTTTCCAAAAAATATCAGACGTCAGCCAAAAAGTATATGTGATAACCTCGGAAGGTAAAGCGATACAGGCCGTCCTTTCTACCCGGAAAGAAAATATTCCTGTAGAAGCAAAAGATCATATCCTCACTTTTCATCAATATTTTTTTTCGTTTTCTCCGGATGAAAAAGCCATCGAAAGCAACATAAGAAAGGCGCTATACCTTGCTGATGAATCAGCTAAACAACAATACGACGCACTTAAAGAAAAAGGTTATTACAACTCTATTGTAAGTGGCAATGTAAGCCAGAGCGTTACTTGTGACAGCATTTCCTTAAACACTAACGTTCATCCCTATTACTTCCGTTTTTCCGGTAAGCAACAGATAATCCGGTCCACAGCGACCATTACCCGGAATCTTATTACAGAAGGGTATCTGCGTGAGCTTAACGAGCGCACCGAAAGTAACCCACACGGTTTCCTGATCGAAAAATGGACGACCATCGATAACACTATTCTTTCCTCAACAAAACGATAATCATGTTTAAGCGAAGAAAAATAAGATCAACGTCCGCCTTGACTGCGATATCAGGTAAGGCTGCAGAAGTTCAGAGAAACTGTTCGGACTTTCTCAACCGTAAAACCAGGCGCTGGAACCGCCGACAGCAAAAGTGCTTTCTGTTTATAGTCTGTATGGTGATGGGTGGACTAAGTACCCTTTCACTTGTGGATATTCGCAATAGTACATATACCGGAGGCGTCAAAGGTTCCACGATAGTAACCCCGGCCATCAGGTCATCCATTACACCCAACAATGTGACTGGAAGCATTTATCACGCCGATACGCTTGTTTTTTATCGTTTCCGTAGAGCATTAGACAGCCTGCAGCAAACTCCAGAAGGCAGAAAAGCTTACGAAAATTATCTGCGACAACACCCAGGGTTCCTCGACAGCCTGGCAAATGCCGAAAAATCAGTAATAAAAATATTTCCTTATTAAAACTCACATTTATGGAAAAACAGTTATTAGAAGAAAAAAAACAAAAGCTACGGATAATATTGCCCGTTCTTATTATCCCTTTCCTTTTTCTTTCATTTTTTATGCTTGGCGGTGGCAAGGGCTCTGCTAATGTACAGGACTCACGAAGAAATGCGCTTAGCTTCACGTTACCTGATCCTCTTATAGACAACAAGCCAACAGACAAACTAAGTATCTATCAGCAGGCTGACAAAGACTCAATAGCGAGGTTAAGAGAGGCTCAGCTTGATCCTTTTGCGCAATGGATGCCTAAGCAAGATTCTCCTGTGCCCCTAACAGATACTGAATCCTCATTTTCAGAAATAAGTCCGTATATCTATACCGCTCCGATGCTGACCGGGAAAAGTACGCAAACCCCGATTTCCAAAAGAAAAACCCCGGAAGACATAGAGAGAAAACTGGCTGAACTCGAAAAGCTAATGCAGCAACCTGACACGTCATCTATTATACATGAACAGCCATTGCCTGTTGATGATAATGATCAGGCTGACATGGGTATGCAACATTTGGAAAATATGATGCAAAGCATCTCAAGCGGTCAGGATATGCAACAGGATGCGGTTCTGACACAGGCAGACAACGTCCTCGAAAAAATACTTGACGTTCAACATCCCTCCAGAGTAACAGACCGCTTGAAGCAACAGTCAGAACAAAACAAAGGCAAAGTATATGCTGTAAGCACAGAGCCAGAGAAAGAAGTAACCGATCTTCTTACATCTACTTTACATACTGCTTATTACAAGGCAAGATTCTATGACGACGAAGAATATCAGGAAGAGGCTTCACAGAATGCGCTCTCTGCAGTTGTTCATGAAAACCAAACTCTTGTATCTGGTGCTACAGTTAAATTAAGACTTGAACAAAACGCCTATGTTCAGGGACAGCTCATTCCAAAAGGAAGTTTTATTTATGGAAAGTGTTCTCTTAACGGTGAAAGGCTGCTTGTTAGTATCAGCTCCATCCGTTATGGTAATTCTATATTTCCCGTCTCACTTGTCGCCTATGATATGGACGGGATTGCAGGATTACGTATTCCCGGCAGTATTAATCGGGACGCGACCAGGGAAGGTACAGAGCAAATGGTTCAGGCCCTCAGTCTCGGCTCACTTAACCCCTCTCTCGGTGCGCAGGCCACTTCCGCAGGCCTGGATATTGCCAAGAATCTGCTGACCCGCAAAGTAAAACTTGTCAGAATATCTGTGAAGGCAGGATACCCAATGCTACTCGCCAGCTCTACCGGAATATAATATTTATCACTTAATACCATTTTTTTATGCGCGTTACTATTACCAAAATGTCTACTTTGTCTATGCTTCTTTGCTTGTGCTTTACAGTTAATGCTCAGCAAATGCCGGCAGTTTCTTCCCAGGGTACAGCACCTATGCAACTTGAGGTATCTACAGGACAGACCAGCGTTATCATTTTTCCGGCAATGATCAAAAGTGTAGACAGGGGCAACGGGAACATTATTACCAAAACCGTTAAAGAAATCGGAAATGTATTAAAAGTAAAAGCGGCAACCGATTCTATAGAAACGACCAACCTGCATGTTTTTACAACGGATGGTAATATCTACGCCTTTGATGTTCATTATAACAAAAATCCCGCAAATCTCACACTTGATCTAACCAAACAAGAACAACCTTTAGCTCCTGCGCGTTTTTCTTCTGAACGGCTTAATGACACTCAAATTAGTTCATACGCTGAGATACTCTCTCGTTTTAAACCAGTACGCCATCATCCCGTTTCAAAATGGAAAGGACGCGCCCGGATAGAAGCAACAGGCACTTATTACATCAATGGTACACTCTTTTTTCAGTTTCGCTTGTTGAATGCATCTCCGATTCCGTATGAAATTGATTTTACCAGATCATATATACGCGATAGGAAAAGATCAAAACGCAGTTCCATTACAGAGAAGGAAATTATTCCTGTTCATCATTATTATACCCGCCGGGAAGTGGCTCCCTGCCGGCTATCAATCATGCTGCTGGCTTTTGACAAGTTTACCATAGCAGACAATAAGTATTTCGTAGTGGAAATCTTTGAAAAAAACGGGGACCGATATTTATCGTGTAAACTAAAAGGGAAAGACATTCTTAAAGCGTTGCACCCGACGCTGTCCGAATTCGGGATGCAGCGACTGACACAGCCATAAAATTATATCACACTTAACAATTTTAATTATGCTAAAAAGATCAGAGCCTAAAAACAGGGTCGCCAGCGACCTTGCTACATGGAAACGCATTGAAGGAAAGCTCGTTGAACGGTACGGAAAAGAGATACAATATGATCGGGATTTTCTAAAGGCTAAACGGGATATCTATCGTCACATCAGCAACAAGCACAAAGACAATCGCCGCAAACTTAACCTTTATGAGAAGGCGGAGCTCAAGGTTCTGCGCGGTCAACAGCGTAGCCTGTTACGGCAAATATACCCTAACCCATTTGTACGTCTTACACGTAATCTGCTTGTTTTCGCAGGTAATCTTGTAATATTTCCTTTAAAGGCAGCGACATCAGTATTAAAAACGCTGTTCACTTCTCCCGAAAGTACCATTGTATTTTATAGGCCCAGGCCAGCACAAGCTCCTTCCACGCAACAAACACAACAGCAATCACAGGACGAAGGGCAACAACCAGTCTTAAGAACTATCCCTTCGCAGAAGAGTACCCAAGAGCAATCAAAAGCTATTACCAGAAAAATGCCGGTTAAGCCAAGGGCACAAGTGCCAGCCAGGCAAACAAAAAGCGTCCGCCTGTGACTTGTGATCTATTCATTATTAATAAAAAATACATATTATGGAACAGCCTATTGTAATTGACAACAGCGAAACGCTGAAAAAAAGAATAGCCGCTACCGGTTTCGGTAACCGCTTTGATAAGACAATTGACGAAGCACTTGCCGCTGGGGAAAAAGAAATACGTCCATTCACTTCTGAAATGATTGAAAACAGGAGAATGGATTTTGAGCTGGAAATTAAAACAAAAGACGGCAAAGGTTATTTTAATGGATTTAAAGGAACGCTGCATAATGAAGATGGAACTTCTGTGGCGCAATGGTTTAAAGCCAGTGACCGCATCAGTATGAACGAAGCGTTTATTCTGATGATGGACCAAAAGAACCCCCGCGCAATTCTTAAAACTTACTACAATGAAACTGGTGAGAGATACAATCAGTGGGTGCAGATTGACTTTACACAGAAAACCCAAAGCGGCAACTATCTCACCAAGCGTCACAATGACTTTGACCAGGTATCGAAATTGAATGACTACAGTTTTGTAGAACTATCTTCTATCAGGCAGAAAGCAACCGCCGCCGCCTACATGGCCGAAGGCAGGCAAATCGAGGTTACTCCAGTCAACCAAGAAAATTACAAACAGGTAAATATAATAGCTAATCCCGAGCGAAACACATTCACCTTCCTTGATGGCGAAAGAAAACCATTGTCTCATGATCAGTTCAGAACTGAGGAGGCGCGCCAACGTGTTCAACAGGAAAAAAGTACTAAACAGTCCAGTATAAGCCTTGTCAAAAGCCCTGGCGCTTCTGCAACAGATGCTCCATCACAGGAAAACTCCGATCAGTCAAAAAAAAAGAATAGCCCGGACTCCGCAGATCCGGTGAAATCAAACAGAAGGCCAAGAGTCGTACAGGAAAGTGAGCCAAAACAAGGAAAATCAATATAAACAAAGAATAATGAACGACAATATCTTTAACTATATGCTCGAAATAACCGGGCTGGATAATAGAATTCATTCTGATGCCAATGGAAATTTCATTCCTCACATGGAATTTAAAGAAACCAACTATTTTCTTACACTTTGTGAAACTGTTGAATCATTATTGCTAACAGACATCAGGAAATTTGAAAGACAATCTGGCGAAACAGACAGTGACAGATATTGCGAATACGCTGCCATTAGAGCCATTGAGGCTAAAGAACCACTACTTGAAATTTTCCGGCTGTCTTTTGAAGCCACGCTCAAGGGTTCCCCTGCAGCCGGTATCTACATGCATTTTTGTGACAGCACGACAGAAAAATTTGAGCGACTTACCGGCTATGACCTCTCCGGATTTTCAGCCTATGATCCTAACTCGCCCTTTTTACAAGTAGCTTCCTATGCCTATGACAAGGGGTTCAAAATTTTCATTGACGAAGCATTGAGTAATTGGGTACATGGCTTGGAATACTATGAACTTGGGCCTGAATTCCCTGAAGAATGGAACTATAAGACTAGTGTAATACAAACTAGTCTGGGTGCTTCCCAATCGAATGAAATAACTAACTATCATTATCAAAATCTATCAGATGCCGTTAGCCAGTTGCTTCAGATTGAAATAACCAGGTTAGATCAACACCTTGCCCGGAAATCAGAAAGCAAAAGCTGGATATCAAAAGCCGACATTACCAAAAGAGGAAAAGATAAGCTCGTCGAATTTGTGACTGCTAAAGACAATAGTAGCCGGGAAGTAGTATCAGAACAAGGCATTTATTTAAAACTTTACTTGCCCATTAAAGAACTGGAACAAGAAAGTGGTATTGATTTATCCAGGTCGGGTATTTACAATCATGACGATAAACATTTACTGGTAGCCAACTATGACAAATACCATACTAAGCTGTTGCCTTACCCTGGTTATCCTCCTTTATTAACTTCCATAGATAACGACCACGTGTTGCACAAACACGCAGGTGAAAAAGAACCATATCTATTGCAGATCACCTGGGGGCTTACTCAGTATGCAAATGGGGATGACAGTTTGTTCAAACAGCAACAGGTTAAAAACATTCCCTGTTCCTCCGTTGATGAAGCACTTAGTGGCATGAAAGAACTGGATATACGCTTTTTTGATGAACATCAAGCATATCGCCAGCATTATCCACTTTATGTAAAACAAGCGGACATAATAGACAGTAGTAACAGCACAGTTATTGTAAGCAAATTCCAGGTAAAAGAAGAAGGAGAACAACTCCCGGTCGGCATATATATGAAACTTAATGAGGATTATGTTTCGATGGAGTTGCTAAAACTGCTTCGATCTCATCTCGCGGAGACACAGGGCAATTCCCATCATCTTCTTATTACTGATACAAAAAGCCTCCGGTTGCCACTTTCCGAGGAAACGTTAGAGCGAAGAAGTAAAGCAGCAAAGCGCACAATCAATCCGAGGGGCGGTTCAGGACTAAAAATGTAATTCACAGACAATCGAAAGTATTTGAGGGATGAACGAATTGCTGAGGGCTGCGATACATTACAGAGAGTTGGGATTATCAGTTATTGCTACAGATGCGTTAAAGCAAAGCCTGGTAAGCTGGAAAGATTTTCAGACAAGTCCGGCGAGTATAGCACAACTCACCCGGATGTTCAATTATCCGGGCGCCTTAGGCTTAGCTGTCGTAACAGGAAAAGTCAGTGGTAATCTTGAGGTGATTGATATAGATTCCAAATATGATCTTGAAGGAGGAATAATGAGAAGATTATGCAATACCATAAAAATAACAAACGCAGAACTGGTAAATAGCTTGGTGGCGGCACAATCGCGCTCTCGAGGATATCATTTCTACTACCGTAGTTCCGAAATAGCGTCTAACCAATCGCTTGCAAGACGGGCAACGACAGAAGAAGAAAAAAAGATCAGTCCTAAAGAGAAGGTAAAGGTTTTGATTGAAACAAGAGGGCAGGGCGGCTACATTATAGTTCCACCCACTCCTGGCTACCGTTTTTTGCAGCATGACTTTAGCAAAATCCCGGAGATTTCCGGATCAGAGCGTAATATAATATTGACTTCTGCCCGTCGCCTCAACCAATATGAGGAAAAACAGATTGAAAGGCAACCTTATAAAATACGGGCTGCAGGTGAAATAACTCCACTTGATGATTATAACCTGCGAGGAGATGTAATAGGACTGCTGCAAAAACATGGATGGACAGTGGTAGACCAAACATCCAAAAGAACATTTTTCAGGAGACCAGGTGATACCGATAAACGTAGCTCGGGAAGTTTTAACCATGAGATCAATTACTTCTCCGTGTTCAGCACCAGTACGGAATTCACTCCCGGTGCCGGATACCGTCCTTATGCAGTATATGCGATGTTAGAGTGTAATGGAGATTACCGGGAAGCAGTGAAGCGACTGGCAAAAGAAGGTTTTGGGCAATCAAACTCAAAGGCAAACGTAAATAGGCCCTTCTCAAGAAGAAGATAGTCACAACAATAAAACTGTACCAATGAAGACCCCTATAACGTATTACGGCGGGAAACAAAAACTCGCGCCTATTATAATAGAACTTATACCAACGCACGTATTGTATGGAGAGCCATTTTCTGGTGGCGCTGCAGTTTTCTTTGCCAAGCGGCCATCGGAAGTAGAAGTACTCAATGATCTGAACGGTGAATTGATAAACTTTTATCAGGTTATTAAAAATCATTTTGATGAGTTGGTGGCTGAAATAAATAACACACTGCACAGTCGAAGACTACATAAACATGCTTATGCGATTTACAGCAACCCGGAATTGTTTGACCCTGTAAAAAGAGCATGGGCGGTATGGGTACTTTCTGCACAAGGTTTTTCCGGTAAACTTGACAGCGTGTGGGGATATGACATTACGACAGATGATACATCCAGAAAAATCTATTTTAATAAAACAACGTTCACTGAATTATATAGCCGCAGGCTCGAAAAAGTACAACTTGAGAATGCAGATGCCTTATACATCATCCGGTCAAGAGATAGCAAAGATTCCTTCTTCTATTGTGATCCCCCTTACTTCAATTCACATATGGGGCATTATAAGGGGTACACAAAGAAAAATTTTGAAGAGTTGTTAAAAGTGTTGTCAACCATTAAGGGAAAGTTTCTGCTGTCTTCCTATCCGTCCGAACTATTGCAGGAATATACAACGAAAAATCAATGGTCAACGCTTCAGTTTGAACAATTGGTATCAGTCAATGTAAAAGCCGGGACAGATAAAAAAAAGGTTGAAGTACTGACTGCAAACTACATGTTAGAGCAACAGCAACAAGCCACACTTTTTTAAATGATTTTAATTTATTCTACCATGAATACTACGGACCAGAAAAAAGAAGAATGGGTCAGAGGATACCACAGAACTTCTAAGGCATGGTATGCCACGGAAAAAGACAAATATGAACCAAGAATAGAATTCGGATTCTATCACAGAGATGGAGATCCGGGTACGATTGGCGAGATGTCCATACGCTGGAAATATTTAGACGATAAACTGGTTCCTTATCTGCACGCCTTTGATGACAGTTGGAAAGCACTATCCACCTTCACTGACCTACTCAAAGAAATGGTTCAGTGGAATAATAAAAATATCACTGAAGATCAATTTGCGCAACTGCTCAACAAAACGGGTTTTACTGATTTAACTCGTTATCGCCAAAACCTTAAGCCGGGCAAGCAACTCCGAACCATAATTTCTTCCAAAAACAAAGGACTTAAAAAATAGCGCGTGCTGACCAGTAACACCATACATAATATGGACTGCATCCGGGGAATGAAAATGCTGCCGGATGCATCTGTACAGTGTTGCGTAACCAGCCCTCCATATTGGGGGCTTAGGGATTATGGCACAAATGAGCAATATGGACTGGAATCCACGCCTGAAGATTATGTAGCAAAAATGGTTGAGGTATTTGTTGAAGTAAGGCGTCTTTTGAAACCGGACGGAACGCTTTGGCTGAATCTTGGCGATGCATATTGGGGATCAGGAAAAGCCGGTAAGGATCCTCTTTACCAGGCAAAACATACAGAGTTTGGCAAACCTTCCACGCATACGTCTAAGTTTGGCATACCAACTACTTTTAAACATCCTGCGCTTAAAGCAAAGGACCTGATCGGTCTGCCGTGGAGACTGTCGTTCGCTTTACAGGGATTCGCGGTTGTGCCTATGTATTCTTTTGCCGAATGGGCAGATATACTTAAAGAAGCAAGAGAGAAGAATGATTGGGATCTGGTGCTATTTGTAGAAGGGATACTTAGAAAAAATAATTTATTGGAAGGCTTTAAAAAATCAGGATGGTATTTGCGACAAGACATAATCTGGCACAAACCCAACCCATTACCAGAGAGCGTGACTGATCGTTGTACTAAAAGCCACGAGTATATTTTTCTTCTTACCAAATCGTCCAAATATTTTTTTAATCAGCAGGCAATCAAAACATCTTTAAAAGACAGCTCTGTTCTCCGTTTGCTGCAGGACATAGAACTGCAAAAAGGCAGTGACCGCATTCCAGGTAAGACCAATGGACCTATGAAGGCAAAGGTTAGCGGCAGAAAGCCACGACCGGGAATAGATGTAAACGGGGGTAACCAGGCAAGGGGGCATATTCCTATGGGAATAGAAGGTACCAGCTTCAAAGGTCACAAGGGGAATTTCAAAGCCAATGGAGAGCTTATCGGCGGCAGTATGGCAAATAAACGTTCCGTTTGGACTGTTGCAACCAAACCTTTCCGGGAGGCACATTTTGCCACATATCCGGAGGAGCTCATTGTTGACTGTATCAAAGCGGGAAGCAGAGAAAACGATTTAATACTTGACCCATTTATGGGATCTGGAACAACGGCTCTGGTTGCTTCTCTACTGAATCGAAAATTCATTGGATTTGAGCTGAACCCGGACTATATCAAGATAGCTAACAAACGATTACAGGACAGGCTTGGGCTGTTTCACTTATAAATAATAAGAATGTATGGGAGAATATGTTAAATATGGTGGTGAGATTATAAAAATCGGAACCTGCGAGAGTCTTTATTATACAACTTACTCCGGGTATTGTGCGGCGTTAGAAAGTAACAGGCTTTCCAAAGTAGATGGAAATCTCAGTCCTGAATTATATGCCAAACCCGGCTCCGGTTTTCTGTTTCGGTTTCCTTTTCCTGATGAGGATAAGCTGCCATTGGGAGCGAACCGGAATGACCCTGAACGAGGGGTTCCCATTAAGTTGAATAGTGCTGTTGTAGAACCTCCTGAACAATATCTTGTTAAGAATGGAATTTTTGAGATGGAGATCGTACAACAGAAACTGGTCCATCGTCAGTCAGATAATCTCTTATGCCTGGCTTTAGTCTGGCGAATTCCTGCATCCGCAAAATATTTCCGGGTTGAAGATGATAATGATGTAAAAAATATACTGTCTCAAATCATCAAACATCATATGCAGGACAATAGTAATCTTGAACAACGCTCGTTTTACCGGGGCATAGCTTTACGTATTCTAAAAGGATACAGGCTTAACAACACACAATCGCTACAAAGGAAAATAAGAACCCATCCCCGCGAGATTCCACCAGATAACTCATCGATAAAAAGAAAAAGATAAACCACTATGACCACACTTGAAAAATTACGGGAAGCATTGCAACATATGCAGGAAGCCGGAAGGCTTGTTAACGAGTCCAAGAAGGAAAATCATTCCCTTGACAAATACTACGGCTATTCATTGCAAATTATCTCGCAGGAACTGATCAGGTTCTCCGACAATAGTGCCGGCTATCTTGGCCGTAATACCAATCTGCAAGAGATAATAGATACTGAAGGAGAAAACTGGCACTCAAAAGAAATCAGTTTAGAAAGAAAGCGAAGAAATACAGGAGGTGATCCACCTAAACAGTGCCATCAAAGAGCCAAAAAACGTCATTAATTTTTCCACAAATTTTTTCATTTATGAAAGCTATCAGCCTGAAACATCTGCATCCATTGGCATACGAAGCTTACGCCGGACTGACCATCTATCCTGAACAAAAGGCTGATTCTGTAATCAAGGAATGTACAAATGAGCTCAACGGTGATGTACAGAATATTCGAAACACTGCTGCATCCGGCATTGCTGAAAAAAATCTTGAGTCCGGTATTTCAAAATATTGTCAACGATATGAATTTCATCTGACCGCCTGGTTGCAAAGTAGTGTAGAAAATAAGTTTGCTTTTATATCTCCTATGTCTGCTTCCACAGTTACAACAGTATTAGACAGAAGAAAGTTAGTACGGAATAAATACAATTACCTTAGAGAATGGAGACGACGTACTGTAAACATGATTTCAAAAAGTATAAAGCAAACGCAGATGCAAAAAAAGTCAAATGAAAGGAAAAGGATGCCTCGGGTTGTGAATTCAGACAAGGGAGCTAAATACATAAAGAGAAGATAACACGAATTGCAGATTATAAACGAACCCGGATGACCAAATCCATTGTTTAATTTTTAAAATATTTTGTATGGATAATAATATTCAGGAAGTCAACCTCGAACATTTGCGACAGTTGGCATATCGCGCCCATTATTTCACATCTTTCTCTCCGGATAAAAGAGCAGACGAGACAATTAGGGTATACGGTGAAGAGCTGCGTAACGATTTGCAGGAAATCCGAGATAAATCATCAAAGGATATTTTACCTGATAATCTTGAACAGACACTTACCCGGTACCAGCAGAAATACGAAAAGCATCTTTCGGACTGGCTGCATAGCCACAGCAATGTAGCCAGCAGCGCGGTCACTGGCCCTGCCAATTTTCCTGTTGCAAGAATGGAGAAATACAGAAAATGGGCAGATAATAAATATGAGTATTTCAGAGAGTGGCGGCAGCGTGCATTGAAGGCAATAGTCAAGGCAGTGAAGCCCAATGTCAATGAATTAGAACAGGCAAGGGAGAATCTTAAAAAGAGGGAGGAAATGCAGCAACTTATGATCTCTGCCAACAAGATCATAAGGAAAGGGGGAACAGAAATTTCTGAAGAACTGAAAAAAATAGGGTTAGATGAAAAGCTTATACACGAAATTCTGAATCCGGTCTTCACCCACAGAAAAGGCTTTTTATCTTTTCAATTGAGCAATAATAACGCGGAAATCCACAGACTTCGCAGCCGGGTTACCATACTGGAAGCTAAAGCACAATTAGCGGATACCAAAGGCAAAAAAATAGAGGAAGTCAACGGAATAAAACTTGTCCACGATTATGAGGCAGACCGGGTACAACTGTTATTTGAGGGAAAACCGGATCCCGAAACTATCACACAATTAAAATCGAATGGTTTCAGATGGACTCCCTCCCAAAAAGCCTGGCAGCGTAAACTAACCAATCGGGCTATTGAAGCTGCCCAGGGTGTTGCTAAAGGAATAAGCAGATGAATGCTGACTTTTGGGGCTATTCCAACGTTATGATATTTTCATTTAAAATCTCTTGACGGAAACAATGTTCCCTGTACTACCTTTTTTTGCACATCTCTTCTATCACCGGCAGGATGCATTTCCCCGTCCTTCTCATCTGCCCTGCAAAGCGCCAGCACCTCCGGATCTTCATCACCGGAAGGGATCAGCTTACGCAGTAAGTGGGAAAGGTTATAACATTGCTGTACAACCATGTGGATCACTTCACCTTCGCGCTGCAGCTTACCGGCTACCATCAGCAGCCTTGACTGTAATATTTCCTTCCGGTATTTATCAAACAGTTGCCGGAATACAACCAGGTTAGCGCTACCGGTTTCATCTTCAATAGTGATAAAACAAATACCGCTGGCTGTTCCGGGCCGCTGCCGCACGAGCACAAGACCGGCTACCATTACAGGAGTGCCATCCGGCAGATCGTTCAGTTCTGCCGTTGAAACAATCTGCAGGCTCTTTAGTTGCGTTCTTACAAAGCTCACCGGATGCGCTTTTAAGGACAGGGAAAGACTGGTGTAATCCTGCACTACGTGTTCAGAAACTGTCATCTCGGGAAGCGCAACATGTTGCTCTATGGCGCTCTCAGAGGGTTGCCCTTTAAATACACCAGTAGGATGATCAGCAAGCGAGCTGATTTCCCACAGTGCTTTTCTTCGGTCAAGGCTAATAGATCGAAAGGCGTCTGCACCCGCGAGCTTTTCTATGGCAATGATAGAGATACCTGCATCCACGATTTCATTGATAGAAGTAAACATTTTTTTCCTGGCTGCCACGAGTTTGATCATATCGTCTTCCCTTAAACCCTTCACCTGCCGGAAGCCCAAACGAAGGGCGCAGTATTCACCATCCTTGTCTTCCAGTGTGCTATCCCATTCAGAATGATTGATGTCCACCGGCCGCACCTTCACACCATGCTTCTGCGCATCTTTAACAATTTGAGCAGGTGCATAAAACCCCATCGGTTGACTATTAAGCAGCCCGGCAGCAAACACATCAGGGTAATAACATTTTAGCCAACTTGATATATATACCAGTAACGCAAAACTGACTGCATGGCTTTCCGGGAATCCGTAAGAGCCAAAGCCTTCCAGTTGTTTAAAAACCCGCTCTGCATATTCCTGTGTATATCCGTTCTTCAGCATACCACCGATTAACTTGTCGTGGAACTGCTTCACCATACCCTGCGCCTTGAAAGTCGCCATGCTCCTGCGTAAAGCATCCGCTTCCGCAGGCGTAAACCCTGCTGCCACGATGGCAATTTCCATCGCTTGCTCCTGGAAGAGCGGTACGCCAAGTGTTCTCCCTAAAATTTCTTTCAATGCTTCGGAAGGATATTCGACTTTCTCTTGCCCGTTGCGGCGGCGCAGGTAAGGATGCACCATATCGCCCTGTATCGGCCCGGGCCGCACAATCGCTACCTCAATTACTAAATCGTAAAAACACCGGGGCTTCAGTCTTGGCAGCATGGACATCTGCGCCCGGCTTTCGATCTGGAACACACCAATGGTATCAGCATGGCAGATCATATCGTACACCTTCGGATCATCCTGCGGAATATTTGCCAGCGTCAGGTCGAGGTTATAATGTTGTTTTGCGAGGTCAAAGCATTTGCGGATACAGGTGAGCATCCCGAGCGCTAACACATCAATCTTTAACAGCCCCAGCGCATCTATGTCATCTTTATTCCATTCTATATTCGTCCTGTTTTCCATACGTGCATTCAGGATAGGACATATATAGGAGAGTTTATTCTGTGAAATGACGAATCCGCCTGTGTGCTGCCCTAACTGGCGGGGAAAGCCCATGTATTGCCTGGTAAGCTCCAGCACTTTTTTGAGATGGGGATCAGTAGGGTTCAGACCTGCTTCCCGGATACGCTCTTCCTGAACACCTTCCCCATGCGTGCCGCTACATCCTGCAAGCACATCAATTATATCTGCTGACAACCCCATCGCTTTGGCAACATCCCTTACTGCTCCTTTATAATGCACCTGCGTAACGGTAGCAACGATGCCGGAACGATCTCGTCCGAATTTCCCATAAATGTATTGCATCACTTCTTCGCGGCGCTGATGCTCGAAATCCACATCCACATCCGGCGGTTCATCGCGGGCATCCGACATAAAACGCGCAAACAACAGTTTGAACTTGGAAGGGTCTACGGAAGTAATGCCCAGGCAATAGCAGATCACCGAATTAGCTGCAGAGCCGCGCCCCTGGCAGAGAATTTTATTGGTTCTTGCAAACTGTACAAAATCATAGATTGTCAAAAAATACGCGGCATAATTTTTACGCTCCATAAAATCCAGCTCATATTCAATGGACTTCCTGATCTTTTCAGGAATAGTTTCACCAAATTTCTCCTTAGCACCCTGCCATACAAAATGGGCTAATTGCTGATCAGGTGTACGCCCTTTAGAAGTGATCTCCTGCGGGTAAACATATTTTAGTTCATCAAGAGAAAAGGTGCATGCACTTACAATATCCTGTGTCCGTATAATTGCATCCGGGTATTGCCGGAACAACCGCAGCATTTCTTGCTCTGGTTTTAAAAACCGTTCTGCATTCTGACATAACAAATAACCTGCATTGTAAATGATTTTCTTTTCACGGATGCAGGTAAGTATATCCTGCAACTGCCTTCGATCTGCATCATGGTAATGCACATCATTGGTGGCAAGTAAAGGAATTTGGTAACGATCAGAAAGTTCCGAAAGCCGGTAGAGCTTTTTAATATCATCACCCTGGTAACTACGAGTAGCCGTTAGGTAAATTTGCCCCTGCAAATTATCGCGGTATACCTGCAAGGCTCGCTTAAATGAATCATCATAATCGAAGTTTGCATTCAGTTGAGGCGGCGGCACTACCGCGAACAAAATACCTTCTTTATGCGCATATACATCTTTTGCATAAAGTTCACACTTTCCTTTCTCTGTGCGTAGATTGCCCGTGGTCAATAGGTGGGACAGGCGCGAATACCCATCCAGGTTAGTAGGATATGCCAGCAGGGAAGGCCCGTCTTTTAGATCAAGACAGCACCCCACTATGATGCGTATACCACTGGCTTTTGCAGCAGTATGAGCGCGTACCATGCCGGCAAGCGTATTGTGATCCGTGATTGCAATTTCAGTATAACCAAGCGCAGCCGCCTGTGTTACAAGTTCCTCCGGATGGGAACCGCCTCTTAAGAAACTAAAATTGGTTGTGACCTGTAATTCTGTGTACTGCATACTTCCTCTTTTCTTTTTTCACGAAAAAAATCCGTGTAAATACCACTGATGCGGATTGTCGCCGGTATAATGCCCCAACCGGAAAAGCCAATACCGCTCGCCTATTTCATCTTCCACGATATAGTAATCTCTATGTTCCCCTTCCTGTAGCCACCATTCCTGCTCTATGCGTTCCGGGCCATCTGCTTTTTTAATGGTGTGTAGTTTTCCTTTGTGCCGGAAGTGCATCGGCGGGTAATCCGGTATTGGCGCTGCTACCTCTACCGGTTCGGGCACGGACAATAACCGCACAGGACGAGGACGGTCTTTGTGCCAGGTAGTAGTTGGTTGTTCACCAAGTTCTTTAGCTTCCCTGAAAGATCGCTCCGGCCAGTAATGTTCCTCTGGCAAATAGCGGTGTACAATACCTTTTCCTAATTTCCCGGTGAGCTGATCCAATAGCTGTGCGAGCCGCGTATCATTCACGGTACTATTATGCCAGAGCGCTTCCTGGGAAGACCGCGCCTTTTCTACATTCAGCGCTTCCAGCACAAATAACTCGATGCCGAGCGCCGGGGCAATCTGATCTATTTTTAATTCAAATAGTTTGAATAAATGAATGGGCTGTTGAGAAGGCAGATGCGTTCCAATCTCGATCTGCTGCGCTTCACCATCTACCCGGTAGGTTTTGAACACTGCTTTACGGATACCTTTGCCTTCTTTTACCAGACGCTCACATAAGGCGTTTAGTAATTGCTGCAAGGCTATCTCAATACCTGACCGTGTAACAATCGGTTCCAGACAAGGCAAACGTTCCCGGAAAGGTTCTATGGGTTGTAATGGAATCAACGGTTCATCTTTCCAGCCAAACGCCTGATCCATACGGTCGAGTAATCCTGTTCCAAAACGGCGGCGAAGGATGGAGCGACCCATATTGATAAAATGACCGATGGTATATAAGCCCAATTTTTGTAAACGTTCAACGGTAACGAGTTTCAATCGCAATGCTGCCGGAGGTAATGATAATAAAGCAGCTCTTTCTTCGTCGAATGATGCAACAGCAATAGGCTGTTTTCCATAGCGGGTAAGCGCCCATGCCGCCCCAATGGTGCCGGCAATGGCAATACGGGTGGTATAGCCAAAACCTTTTAGCCGGTTTTGTATATCGGCTGCATATTTTTCTTCCCCTCCCCACAAGTGAGCGCATCCGCTGATATCTAAGAGTAGTCCGTCGGGTAGATCAGTAGCCGCAACCGGTGTGTACCGGATGCACCAATGCCCGAGGCCGGTAAGCAGTTGCAGCGGAAGCTGCGGCTCATCATCCAGTACCTGTACGTTTGCTACCAACGCTCTTGCATCGGCAACAGCCATCCCTACAAATATTCCCTGTTTTTGCGCCGCCGGACATGCGGCAGTAATGCGCATCCGGCCATGATCCGATGCTGCCACTACAAAAAGGGTGTCCTTCAGATGAGGCCGGCGGCGAAGCATCCCTTCCGCCAATAAATGCGGAAACCATATTGCCATCAAACGCTTCATGCTACCCGATTTTTCGCAGAAGCGTTTGTGAAGAAATAAGAGATGTATCGGGTAGTGCCAGGAAATGCCCGTCCATCCACACCAACTGCCAGGATCCTGGCTTTCCACCCCGGATTTTTTGTAGCTCTACATTCCAGCATGGAAATCCTATACCGGGCATTTCGTCCGGGTGATAGCTCGCAAGGGAACTGATCTGCCAGCGACCAACGCAGGCGGTAGGATGCAGCTTGCGCGGTTGCTGTCTTAACACAAAACCGGTGACGCCGCTTTTTTCTACAGCCAGTTGCAGGCGGCGGGAAACAGTGAAGTTCAGATCAGGTAGTTCACTCACTACGCCTGCCAGCCCTTCCACCTGTAAGGCAGTTTCCATCGCCCAGCAGATGTCCTTTTCTTTTTTCAAATGAATGAATAACACACGGTCAGGCTCAATGCCAAAGGCTTTTAATCCCGGAGGAAATATTATTTTTTCGGGGCCTATCCACACGCAAGATCCGCCGTTTTGCATCAGGCTGCCTAAAATACTGGCAATAAACCCGGAAGTGGCGGCGGTTGCCGCAGGAGAACCACTGATGTACTCGTGTACTGCACCTGTTGGAAATACTTGTTGAGGAAAAGCATCCAATACCGGGCCCAACTCAACTTTTCCAGCAAGCGGGTCGTTTGCCGGTCGCTGCCCTTGCAGGCGTAAAATATCCTGCTGCAGGCGTGCCACTATATCTTTTTGTACTCCATCCACAAAGCAAATATAATACTAAATAATTTAGCATTAAACAACCAATAATATTAGCATATCTTTATGAATGTTTTACGCAAATAATCAATCGTAACGCTCAAAAAATAATACCTGCTATGTTAAAAAAAATGAGTCCGCAGTTGCTGGTAACTAATCTTGATCAGGCCATTGCTTTTTATACCAGGAAGCTGGGCTTTGAATTGGAGTTCCGGTATGAAGATTTCTACGCAGGTATTACCAAAGACGGATGTTCTATCCATCTTAAGTTGGGCAAGCCCAATATCGAAGAGCGAAAAAACAAAAGAGAAAATAATGATCTGGATATTGTGTTTTCCATAGATGATGTAGAGACATTATATACGCAACTGCTAAAAGAATCTGTTGATATTGTTCAACCTTTGTGTGAGCAGCCTTATGGCAGGGAGTTTTACATTGCTGATCCGGAAGGCTATATAATAGCTTTTCTCCAGTGATATTTTATCAGGCAGAAAATAAACAAATGGATGGCGAAGCAATATATCGTAAAATCATTCACATTGACATGGATGCTTTTTATGCTTCTGTAGAGCAAAGGGATTTTCCTGAGTATCGCGGTAAGCCCTTAGTTGTCGGCGGTTCTCCTGAAGGTCGCGGTGGCGTAGTGGCCACAGCCAGCTATGAAGCCAGGAAATTCGGCATCCGTTCTGCCATGCCATCCAAAACAGCACAACGGCTTTGCCCGGATGCAATTTTTGTATTTCCCAGGTTTGATGCTTACAAAGCTGTGTCGCGCCATATACGGGAAATTTTTCAGCGTTACACTGATATAATAGAACCACTCTCCTTAGATGAGGCTTACCTTGATGTTACAACCGATAAACAAAGCATTGGTTCAGCAATAGAAATAGCCAGGCTGATTAAAAAAGCGATTAAGGATGAATTACAGCTTACAGCATCTGCCGGTATTTCCATCAATAAGTTTGTGGCAAAGATCGCCTCGGATATGCAAAAGCCTGATGGGCTTACTTTTATCGGGCCTTCAAAGATTGAATCTTTTATGGAAGAGCTGCCTGTAGAAAAGTTTTTTGGAGTAGGAAAGGTGACCGCTGCAAAAATGAAAGCAATGGGATTGCATACCGGCGCTGACCTGAAAAAGCTGTCCGAAGCGGAAATGACAACCCACTTTGGAAAGCCCGGTAAGTTTTATTACCAGATCGTCAGAGGTATTGATAACCGGGAAGTACAAACGCACCGGGAAACAAAATCTGTGAGCGTTGAAGATACCTATCAGGAAGATTTAACTACAAAAGAAGCAATGCTGGCTGAATTGAAAATACTATCGGAGCGGCTGGCAGAAAGACTTCAACATTTAAAAGGCAGGACTATCACTGTTAAATTTAAGTTCCATGACTTTGTTATTAATACCCGAAGCCTTTCTCTCACTGAGCTGACAAATACAAAGGAAATTATAACTCAAACTGTAACAACCATTTTGGATAAAGCGCCTGTAGAGGACAAGAAAGTACGTCTTTTAGGAGTAGGTATTTCTAATTTTGATGTGCTGCCAAAAGAAAAACCAAAAGCAGAAAATCAATTAAAGTTATTTTAATCGGTAGGTCAAAATGCTTTTTCGTAGTAGTTTTCCGACTTCGTCGGATAAAGACGACAAAACAATCATATGATGTCCTATCTTCTGTGAGGCTGCCATGTTATTACTTTGCATAAACAAATCCAATACTTCCTAACCGAAAAACCGACCCTTTAAATCCGATAAGCCCGAAAACCCTTGATCTAAATCCTGATCCTGGAAAAGCAATTGTCCTAAAACCGTTCAACTAAAGACATTGCAGCAGCGCCGTAGAAATGCGGCGTTGCTTTTTTATTACCTGTATCGTGCTAAAAACATGAAACCCGGAAAGGAATAATAAAAAAGGAATTAATTGAAACACCAACTTGCTATTTACTAAAAAATATTAAAATCCTGGATATAATCGGTGAAGTCGCTCCAGCCATTGTTCAACCTGCGATGGCGTTACAGTTGAAATAAAAAGGTCTTTCCCCGTGAACCGGATAATTCTGTTTTTCTCATTGCAGATGTATACATAATTACCACCAGCGTAAATAGTATAATGCCCCGAAACATCGGTAGTAATCCTTTTATAATACTGTTGCTCATCCAGTGGGAAATCCGTCAGCACACTGATATTTTCCATGATGCAAAGATAACTGGTTAACATGTCCCAAGTGAAAGAAAAAATGAATGCAGGATTTAAAAAACGTACTTGATCTTTCCAGTCTCTTCCTTAACAGTATCCGTTAGATTATCACCAATTACATGAATAAACAATTAGTGATCGTTTTTGCTTTACTATACACTCTTTTTACCTGGCACTTAGAGCTTTTGGTCGTACTAAAGCATTTATGCGCGAAAACAATTATTGCGCAGTACTTGATAGACAAATACTAAGCATATAAAAAGAAAATATTAATTCATTACACAAATTTAGGGTCAGGGTTGTAACAATGCGTCAAGGAGTTCGGCATAAACACAACACCCGTACACTGGGCCCTCATTTATTCCGCGTCCTCCTTGCGCAAGTTCAACCTTAACCCATTGGTAGTTCCATAATTAATTTTTTAAACCATTAAATAATGAGTTATGGAAAGTACACTGAGCTCTACCGCATGGACTAATGTTGCCGAAATTGAACTGGTTTACAAATCAAAAGTAAAAGCATGTGACCGCCCCAAAGTAACCTCCGCCGCCGATGCTGCTAAATTGTTGCTCGGTATATGGAACGAAAACAAAATTGAATTCATAGAGCAATTTAAAGTCCTCCTTTTAAATCGTGCTAATCATGTAATTGGCTGTGTAGATATTTCTACCGGCAGCGCTGTAGGTACAGTAGTAGATCCGAAGCTGGTTTTGGTGGCAGCGATGAAAGCAAATGCTTGCGGATTTATTATCTCCCATAATCACCCTTCCGGAAATTTAAGGCCAAGTAGGGCAGATGAACAACTAACGGAAAAAATAAAATTCGCTGCACAATTTCATGATTTAAAGCTGCTTGACCACGTTATTGTTTCAACCGAAGGGTATTACAGTTTTGCTGACGAAGGGCTGCTTTAAGCCCTTTTTTTATTAATGACGATGGAGTACTATATTTTATACTAAGATTTTATCACAACTGTGAATAACCATAAGAAACCCAGCTTCATGATAAATCCAAAACGGTCACCCAATAACAAAAAAACTTCTTGCGGAGAACCATGCACGGTTACTAAATACACTACCCACATTCCTATTTTATGGCAACCATAATTAGAAGCCTTAAAACCGGCCACACTCTGTCAGCTATAACCAAAGCATTATTGTTTTGAGCAACTCTTGAATGATATGTTAAGTCATCCCATAGAAGCGGCCTTTCAGCACTGCCAAATAACAAATCTATTTGAGAAATGTACTCGTCAAGCTTGCTCCATCTTTCTTTCGAAATGCCCTGGATTATTCCAACGTCCCGGCTATAAATCAACTCCTGCAACATTATGTGTATCAAAGAATCAACTGAAGTAATTAAGTTAGACGCTGCTTCTCTTGTTACCTGTTTTCTTTTTCTATTCAGTAAAAGGCGATATTTTTTTAGTTCCGTACCGGGCTTATTCGTTTTTATTTTTCTCCCAACCGTCTGACTCGTTTCATCTAATTTCAGCGCATCAAACTCATACTGTGCCCTCTCGTCAACCTCAACGGGCTTTGCAGAAGGGCACCAGCCGTCAATTTTGGTTAGACGGCGTAAGGTAAATCTGTATGATCTGCACAGATATTCATATTCAGGAGGAGAACCATAAGCAAGCGCAGTTGGCATCATGTGCGATATGTTTTTCCATAAACGCTCCAGTTTTACAAGATTTGTTTCAGCAACTTCTAAATCTCTGAGCAGTTCAAAAAGTGAATTGGTGTTATCTGACTGTTTCATTGATGATGAAATTATGGGGTTAGAATGATGACCGTAAAACCTTTCTAACTTATTCATTAAACAGGTGCGCTTTGCAGGGCGCTAATCTGTTTTAAAACCAGTCTTTTTTGAGAACCATACATGAACCAATAAATAACAAGCAAATATAATCAAGAACAATGGTATGTAAGCGGTCATGACGAAAGAAAGGTATGGAGTTGCGTTGATTGTTCATCTATTTTTTAAGTAAAACTGTCCAAAAAGGATTATTATTTAGCCGAAAAGCACTTTTCGGTTTTAGCTATAGGATAACTAAAAAATTGTTTAGAACTTTACTTTCAAAAGAAGGATAAATTCAAAACGTTTTAGAAATTATACCTTTTCAATTACACCCTTCTGAAAACAATCGTATAATTTGTTGCAACAAATTCCTGTCTGTATTCCATTTTAAGCAATGCAGGCAAACAGAAACTCCGGTCGCCCTATTCTTGCGCAAAACAGAGTTCATATCTATAGAATGGATTTATCATTCCGAAAATGTTGATATCTCTGGCATTAAAATGCTCAACCGCCTCCGTTATAATAATACGGAATAAGGACATTAAGGATTAACTCATTTTTCGGAAAAAGGGAATAGAATTGTAGAAGTACACACTTTTGCAAGGGGAGTGCCTGCCCCATTGTTATACAATACAAAAATGCCGGCAATATTATTAACTAATAAATTTGAAGATTATGAAATACAAAATGATGCTCTCTATATTTGCAGTTATAGCAGCCATTACACTGGCCCTTGGCATAACCGCATTTAAAAGTGATAAGCTTGCTGATTTTGATTATGTGATGACTTCTGGGAATCCGGCACTTAACAGTGATAGGATAAATTCGGCTAATTACACTAAGCAAACAGGTACTGTGAATTGCCCTGAAGGTTCTGATGCCTTTTGCAAAATTCATGCAACCGACAACGGCAGCGGGAAACCAATTATTACAAGTGGTACAGCACTCTACAACGCCTTAAATGTCAATAGTTCTTTACCCACCGAAGTAGGTGGTTCCGTTTGGCGAAAGGCTAATTGAAATATGACTTACAACTCTATTTAGGGGTTATACACGGTGAATTAGGGAGGAAGTATTGCAATATACATACTTCCTCTTTCCTTATGTTTAATCGGGTTCGTTCTAACGAGGATTCTGCTCAATTCTACTCATTTCAATTACACTTGACGGAATCAAATAAGTATATCTCAGGTCATTTGGAGATAGGGTATAAACTATACCATTCAATTCTCTGTTTAGAGTGATGGCGTAGTTACTATCAAGATTAAGTCTTCGTAAGTCCATCCATCTTAAACTTGGCCTGAAACACAGTTCTTTCCTCCGTTCTTGCAGAATCTTACTAAGTGCTTCTTCCGTAGTTGAGGCCGTTATCGGGCTAAAAGTTCCAGCTCTCCACCGTGTGATTAACAAATTATTAAGGTCAGTTATCGCTTCAGTAACTTTGCCCTGCCTGGCATAGCATTCCGACCTGATCAAGTAAATCTCGTCAGTAGCAATCCCTGTAAAGGGAATAGAATAAGCTGACCCGTTATAATTTCCTTTGAACCTGAAAGAACCATCTGGATTCGGCCTAAAATAAGCAGGCTTCCTTAAATCATTTACATCATAAGAATCGTACAAAATCGTATCAACTTTTCCTCTGGTAAGAGTAGACCCGGCAATGCCGTATCTTGATATTGCCTGAAAAATTACTTCTGCGTTGAATTTTCTAAAAGGCGTGTTAGAATTTGTATCAACTAAGCTTATGTCATTATAATCCATTAACGTATTATAAATCGTTAGGCAAGAATCAGAATATAGTAGAGCATTTGGATAATCAGACATTGATAAGTATAAGCGGCTTAAAAGACCATAGCTTGCGGCTTTTGAAGGTCTGGTTTTATAGGTTGGTTCAGCTTGTATAGATGATAACAGAGGAATTGATGCTTTAAGATCATGTATTATAAAATCATAAGTTTGCTGAACAGTTGCCCGAATCGTAGGGTCTTCAACATTTGGACTTGATTTTAGCGGAATGCCGTAGACTGATTGTGCTGACGCTGGAGAATATGGTGGCGAAAAGTGTTGGGCTAACTCATAATAATAGGCAGCACGATAAAATAACGCACAACCTTTTACCTGATTTTTTTCGGCAATAGTAGTTGTCGTATCAATAAAATCATCAATCACGCCTAATACGACATTCGCATTCAAAATACTTGAATAGGCATTTGCCCAATCTATAGTTAGATCAGTTATCGGATTCCAAATATAAGCGTCTTGATTGGGTTTCCAGCCTGATTCTATTGCAGACCAGTCACTATACGAAATGTACATATTATCATTGGACAGGTCGCTGACAGAAATATAGCTGCTAAACATTTTCTCATTGTCCAATAATCCTTGAAGCTCTTTTATGCTTGTTGGTATTACTAAGGACTTGTCGGAAGACGCCTCCAGGTATTTTTTGCATGATGATGTTGATAGTGTTACCAACAACACCAACATTACATTTATAATTAATCTTTGCATTGTAATATTTTTTTAAAACCGTTCAAAGAATCATTTTCGCTCCCAAAGAAAAAGAGAAAGGGGGCGGTATTCCATAATCCGGGTCTAAGCCTGCTCGGTTTGCTTTCCAGATTATTCCTACATTGTTTAGATACAAATAAAAGTTTACCGATTTAAAAGGATTTTTCTTCCAATTAGCAAGGTTTGTTGTATAATTAATGTTAATATCCTGAAATCTTATGTTGTCACCTCTTTCAACATTTATTTCGGATGCTGCATAAAAAGCATCCCTCTGGAAGTTCCCCGGGTATAGCATCGAGGGAACATTTGTGCTCTTTTCGTCGCCCGGATTTTGCCACCTGTTTAGATAATCGCTGTATCCTGTTTGTTCCCAATAATTGTAAAGCGACGAATAATTTAGAATATTTGTTCTACGAATAAAGTATCCCAACCGGTAGGTAATATTCATAGATATGGAAAATGCCTTCCAACTAAATGTATTCCTTACTGAACCAAAGCAGGTTGGCCTTGCAGAGCCGCTATAAATTAAGTCAGTATAGTTAGAGAAAGAAGCTATAGAATCATAGTTTGATGTAACTTTCCCATCCAAATACCCTCTTGGATCTCCATTTTGTGGATCAAGACCTGCCCATCTCCAGCTCAGTATTGCGTACGCATCCTGCCCTTCTTTTGGGTTTAAAAGACCAATGCTGCCTGCATAGCTGGAAGCAGTTGAATAATCCACTAAATATTTGGTTACCTTATTCCTGTTATACGAGAATAACCAATTTGTTTGCCACTTAAAATTCCGATCAATATTTTTTGTCAGTATTGATACATCAACTCCGTTTCCTTTTAAATTGGCGCTGTTTACAGATATATATGAATAGCCCGAAGTAGGATCAGCAGGAATTGAGCTAATCAAATCAGTTGATTTTTTTTGGTAGTATTCTATGCTACCAGAAATTATGTTCCTATGAAATGCGAAATCAACCCCGATATTTCCCATTCTCACAGTTTCCCAACGAAGATTAGGATTAGGGGCATTACTAATTATATATACAGGAAGGTTATTTAGACTATTAATCTGACTACCATTTAGTGTTAATACGCCGGTAACCGTGTTATTAATATTACCGCTGTAACCGTAAGTAGCTCTCAGTTTCAAATTTGGCACTAATCGGGATCGGTAAAATTTCTCATTGGACAACTGCCAACCTCCTCCTACTGACCATAGGGGCTTCCATTTATTATTTGTTTCTACGCCGAACAAGTTAGAGGCATCTCGTCTTGCGCTGGCAGATAGGGTGTAACGTTGATTATAGACATATGACATGGTGCCATACGCGGAAATATATCTATCCATTAAGTATCCAAAATATAGGTTATTTGGGATAGGGGCACTCCCGTTCAAGCCCTGATATGTGGGATATAAGTTCACAAAATCAGTATTTTGATAGGATAATACCCCATCATCATAGCCGTACGTTCTGCTTCTGTTACTCTCTGTTCTTGCCTGACGCAGTTCAAATCCTGCTAAAGCATTAATGCTATGGTTACCGTTGAACGATTTGTTGAAGTTTATCTGGCCTCTCCCCGATTGAGATATTAACGCTGTGTTATTAAGATCAATTATACCGCCATAAGGAATAGCTGAATTAAGAGAGGCAGTTCCATCTGTAGGCGTATACACGTTTATAAGATTTCTTGTATAGAAGGATTGTAGATTGTTAATATCGGAAGCATTTGTCATCTGCTTCTCAAATTGATACTTCGCTTCTACAGATAAAAAAGAATTAAGTTGGTAGTCTATACCCACATTCAGCAGATAGTCAGTAATCTGGGTTCTGTTATTTGCATTATTGAGTTCATCCAATGGTCGGTAATGCCAGTCCAGTAAATTTTCCTTACCAACAGTGTCGAGGAAATTAGAATTGTATATCTTGGGAGTTGCCAAATGATTTCCAGCAGCATCGGCTAACTGAACATAAGGAGGTAAAACATTTTTACCATTTCCAGGCACAATTGTAGCTAAAGGGCTATTATTCTTTGATTCTGCCTGGGTAAATAGCATTCCTACATGGACGTTCAGGTTCTCAACCGGCGTTATGTTAATTTGAGATTTAAGGGATACTCTTTGAAACTCGTTACCGACAGATGTAGTCAGGTTTTTATCATACCCGGCAGAGAAATAGTAATTCATATTTTCACCTCCGCCATTAATATTAAGGGCATATTGCTGATTAACAGACCTTCGGTATAAATATTTCAGGTAGTCTTTTCTAATATCCAGTGAGCGAAGTCTTTCTATCCGGCTGTTTGCCTCGGCTTCGGTAAGTAATCCACTTCTTTGGTCAGCGAGAGTTGCAACAACTGGCGATATAATGGGGTAAGACCAGGTATTGTCTAATTCCGCATCATAGAACCCATTAGAAAACAGCATTTTTTCAATATCAATAAAGTCTGATGAAGTAAATTGAGGGATATAATATAAGTCGGGCTTTTCGCTGATTGTAATATTGCTGTTAAAATCAATAGTAGGCTTTTGATTAAATCTTCCCTTCTTGGTGGTTATTACTATTACCCCATTGCCTGACCTTGCTCCCCAGATGGAGGCTGCAACAGCATCCTTTAAAATTGTTATGCTTTCTACATCGTTTGGATTGATGTTAGAAATATTGCCACTATATGGAAAATTGTCGACTACAATTAACGGTTGCATATTTGAGTAAAGGGTGCTGATTCCTCTTATACTTATATCTGACTCATCATTGCCCCTTGAAATAAGGGATCTGTTAAATATCAGTCCAGGCACAATGCCGTCCAACCTCTCCAGTACATTTGTAGTTACGCTACGATTGAACAACTTATTATCTACCTTCTCAAACGACCCCGTCGCCCTTTCACGCGGCAATGATTCATATCCGGTACTTACAATCGTTACTCCCTCAATTTCTTTTGGCGCTTTGATAAGAAGGACACGGAGGGGAAACTGCGCATTTTGCTTTACCACAACATTTTTTGTACTATACTCAACATAGCTCACAACCAGTGTAGCACCCTGCTGTGGTATGCGTATCCGGAACATGCCTGCATTATCTGTGCTGGTAGAAATATTGGTCTCCTTTACTTGTATGGTAGCCCCGGATAGCGGAAGGAGACTTGAATCCGCCATGACGACACCGGTAATCAAAGTGTCTTCCGCGAGCGGTGTTAGTTTACCCGTTTCATGATGAGCAGTACCCCCTTTTGATTGCTGTGGAGTTAGTATGATAGACTGATCAATGATACGATACTCAAAAGGCTGACCCCGGAAAAGCAGGGGCAACACATTGGGCAGGGGCTCTTTATTTACAGCAACGGTTACCGGCACTGCCTTCTTCAGCAAACTATTGTCGTAAATAATCCGGTAAGGCGTTTGCTGTTTTATAATATCAAATGCTTTTACCAAAGGGGCATTGGTAAGAGACATTGTAAGCAGCGATGAATCCTGCAAAGGGTTGCCATTTGCCTGCGAATGAGCCGGCTTTAATATTGCCAGTAGCAACAAAAGCAATATATACCGTTGTTTCAGGCAAAAGATAGCCTTAACCCTGCAAAACTGCAGTGTTCTTTTCTTCATCTCTATTATAGTTTATGGTTAATTAATCGCTTGTAGTAATACCTTTTTCGTTATATGGTTGTATCAGAATTGTGCGTTCGCTGATCCTGAACCTTGCTATTCCCGTAAGCTCCATCATTTGCAATAATTTGCTCACCGGCACGCTTCTTTTAATTTCACCGGTAAAAAATTTCTGTTCCTTAAATTTCTTGCCATACTCTACCTGCACATCATACCATCTGGATACCTGCTTCATTACTTCCGTTAATGGTGCGCCGTTAAAAACAAATAACCCGTTTTTCCATGCGGTAACCGCTTCCACATCAGCCGCCAGAATTTTTGCAGTGGATTCATTTACCCATACCTGCTCGCCAGGAAGTAACAAATGATTGTTACTTCCTGTGCTTACTTTCACCTTACCCTCTGCAAGCGTTGCGGTTACACTGCTGTCCGCTTCGGGGTAGGTGTTTACATCAAAGGCCGTTCCTACGGCTTGTATTTTCATGCGGTTAGCAACTACTATAAACGGTTTTTCTTTGTTTTTTGCTACTTCAAAATATGCCTCGCCTTCCAGTAGTTCCACCCTTCTTTCCTTCCCGGTAAATTGTACCGGATAACGAAAACGGGTGGCGGCATTCAACCAAACCTTTGATCCATCTTCCAGCGCTATCATATATTCTCCGCCTCTTGGTATGTGCAGCATATTCCAGGCTGTTTCATTTTTAGAGCTACCGCCTGTGTAAATCAGGCTGCCGCCTGCTGTGCGTTGTACAGCGCTTCCATTTTCTGTAAATACGCTGTCAGTGCTATTATTCAGCATTACTGTACTTCCATTACTTAATATCAATTCTGCCCGTTGAGCTCCGGGTAACACATCCCCACCATATTGACTGGTTAGTGCTGTTTCCCCCGGTTTTACTGCCTTTTGCCGAAGCACTTGCCAGGTAACTACTGATATAACCAATACAGCCGCTACAGAGCGCCACACCGTTTTCCAAATTATTTTTCGTGGCCGGTTACTGTGTACGTTAACCATTTGTTGCTGCAGCCATTGCCAGCCGGCCTCAACGTCTGCATTTTTATACTGCTGCACTTCTGTTTCCATTTTTTCGGCAGAGCAGAGTTCCTCAAACAGTTGCCTGTTTTGGTCACTACGGTTTAACCAACTTTCCAACTCTTCTTGCTCCTGCGCTGTTAATTTTTTCTGCAGGTACCCGTTAATGAGATATGCTGCACGAAAACTTTTGCCAGTATTTGATTTCCTCATTTTGCTGGTATTAAATCCCCCTTCCTGTAATAATAAAATAGCGGTGTATGGTATGAAGACAATCTTTTACGGTAATCGTCTAAACAGTTTAAAAAAATTCCCGGGCACGACTACCCGGGACTAACCTTTATCTATGAAAAACAAAATTTTATTGATCTCTTAAAGCACCATCAAACGAAAAACATGAGGAAATAAATAAATGATGTGCCAAGCTTTTTCTTCAGTATCTGCACGCCGCGGGCCTTTTGATTTTTTACCGTGCTAACAGTAACGCCAAGTTTTGCAGAAATGCTTCTATGATCCAGCCCCTGCCGGTAATACAAGTGCATTACCTTACGGCATTCTTCAGGCAGTTGCTGCATGGCAGCATATACTTCCCGCAGCACTTCCGCACGGGTAATTTCGTTGAGCACAAAATCTTCCTGCTCCTGCTGCAATAAATAAGTAAGCGCGTTGGTTTGAATACGAATGTGTTTTCGCTTTTTTATATAGTTTAAACAGGCATTTTTAACAGCGATATACAGTACAGCCTTTATGTTTTTGTAGCGGCTGAAATCCGGTTCTTTCTGCCACAGTTTCAAAAAAACATCTTTCACAATGTCCTCTGCAACAGTTTGCTCATTAATCAGTTTGCCTGCAAAAAAACATAAGGTTAAATAATATTGATTAAATATGGGCAGTATAGAATACACCCCATTTTCAATAGCCGCTTTATCTGATTCTCTTCCAGGCATTTAAAAGTGACTTGATTTCCTTACCCATTAAAGGATATGTAGCCAAATATAATGAAAATATTTCAAAAGAGGACTTATAACCTAATTTTTAAAATGAATAATAGTGCGACAGTTTGCAAAAATCTAAATGGATATTGCGAAACGATTAAGAATTGAACAGGAGCTTTTAGGTGATAGAATACAAGAATTAAAGAAAATCAAACAGTTATCTCAAAGAAAGTTGGCTGAAAATTCGGGGTTGAGCGTAAGATTGGTTAGGCGAATTGAAAAAGGAGAAGCGAATTCTGAACTTAGAACACTTTCAAAATTAGCAATGGGATTTAAAATAAGGATCTCCTGCCTATTTGACTACAAAGCACAATTTGATATTCCTTCTGCTGTATCTATCCATCAAGACTTTGAAAAGAGACTTGCTTCCGAAAAGAAAAAGGTTGGACAAAGAATTTCACAGTTATGCAAACACCGTGGGATTGATCAAGAAGAATTGGGAGTCCTTTCAAGAATTGCAAATAGCGATATCAGTCTATATGTAAAAGGTGAAGAGAACATGGTATTGTTGACTCTTCTAAAAATAGCCATCGGATTAGAAGTAGAAATATTTGACTTGTTTAACTACAACGGTGCAATGCCAGATAATAAAATATTTAAAGGGAAAAATCAATTCTAGTATAACAGAAAAGTTCATCGTATCAAAATTTAATATGAATCTTTCATTTAAACTTATTTCTTTTAGGGAATATAAAAACTGGCAGCCAGAAGATGTGGCTAAAGAACTTGGCTTATCGCCTGAAAGCTATAAAGACCTGGAAAAAGGACGTGCAAAATTAAACGGCATACTGGCGCAAAAGCTATCTGATCTGTACCAGGCGCCGATGGAATTTTTTCTTATTGACGATACACCGCATTACCTTCAGGCAGAAGTGCTATACAGCAACTGCACCATTACCAGCGGCAATGCCGGCACAAGCGGTTACATCAATCACCAGAATAATGACAGGGGAATAGACGAGATTATGTTTTTAAGGAAAGAAGAAATTAAAAGCCTGAAACAGCAGATAGAAGAATTGAACCGGCAAAATGCCCGGTTAATTGAAATATTGGGCGAACGGGTAAAAGAAATTTCTGTATAGGCTAATTATCGTTTACACTGCTAAACGAATCAGGGAAGAAACGTAGTCTTAGCCAGCATTTCATTAGCCTTTTTAAGCTTTTCAGGAAACAATACGTCCTTAAAAGGCACTTCGGTTTTAGTAACTACTACCACCTTGGCCTTAGGTATGGCTACACGCCTGCGAACCTTTTTGGATGATCTGTTGGCAGTATGTTTTTTTACTGTATTCATTTGTACGAATTTACAAAATTCTTTTTATAAAAAAGGCATGATATTCCTCTTGGCTATCCATGTCAAAAAGAACTTCCTGGTATTTATTCTCACGCTCAACTAATGCACTGATAATAAATTCTTTACTAAATATTTTGTAATAAGTTTTTAAGATTCGCCTGTACAGCACTATACGTTCAGGGGTGCTTCCGGTAAAATATATTTTAATGTGTTTATGAGACGCGGTAAATTCCTTCAAAATCTGGATTACGGTAGCCATCACCTTCACAATATCTCCATTATTGGAATTAGCCCTGTCGCTAATGTTTCCATCAGGTAATACATCACCAAATCCCATGTTGTAAACATCTTTAACGGGAGTAGGCGAAAATTCGACTACTTTCTGAATACTGCTTTTTCCGACGCTTAAAAAAACATAGCGTGTACTCTGCAAACGGCGGTAAGGATAAGGAGGACTACTCATGAATAGCTGAAATTTGGAGATTGTTTTGGAAGTTATTTTCCATCATTCCCACCCGCCAGCTTGCCACCCAACGCTTTAACTAATTCCATCAATTCGGCATTCTGCTTTATGAGCAGTTCATTTTGCTCCTTAAGGGCCTTTACTTCGCCTTCGTGGAAGTTGTTAGTATTAGAGTGTTGGTAGCCTGTAGTTCCATTATTATTCGCCTTAACTGAATCCTTAAAAGTTATAATAGGAGTAGCTTCCGATAGTAAATTAGCGAGACTCACATTGTATAAGTCTGCCAGCCTTTGAGCGTGCGCTGCATTAATTTTTGAAGGGTCTTGTTCTAACCGGGCATAGGTAGATTTGCTGATGCCCAGCACCTCTTCAGCAATGTAATCCTGGGTATAATCGTTTACTTCTCTCAATATTTTTAATGTACTTGTTGCCATAAATAGTGTGTGAGCTAAAAGGTTAAAAATCGGGAATTTTTCCCGTATTTGTTGTTTTTGATTCAGCTAAAGTTATTCATTTTTGCCCACACTTCCTTCTTCCTGTAATTGATTGACATAACAACGGTGGTGTATGCTATTGTTCAATTAATTACAACATAATGAAATTATTGCTTTTGTGGCTGGCGTTCCTGGCAGGCATCGTTAGCGCTTCCGCGCAAGCTGTTCCTTCAACCGCCATTCGTCCGTTAACCATTGGGGATACAGTGCCAGATATAGAGCTTACCAACCTTATCAACTACCCCTCTAAAACAGCGAGGCTGTCGGATTTTAAGGGGAAGATGGTAATCATAGATTTCTGGGCTACCTGGTGCGGTCCCTGTGTAGCGGCTTTACCCAAAATGAATGCATTACAAAAAGAGTTTGGAGAAAGACTCCAAATTATAGCTGTTACTATGGAGAATAGGCAAAAAGTATTGACCTTTCTTGAAAAGTATAAAGCTGCCAGGGAAATATCGTCCATATTGCTACGAACTGACGACTCACTGATGTCCGTTATGTTTCCCCACAAGTCCATTCCACATACGGTTTGGATAGGGGCTGACAAACAGGTTAAAGCTATAACAAGCGGGGAATACGTTATATCAAAAAATATAAAAGCCATCTTAGAAAATAAAAACGTCAACTGGCGCTTGAAAGATGAGTCATCAGTATTTCCTTACAAAGATGCCAGCATATTTGATTTGTCAAATCTGGCAAACACAACATTGAACTTCCATAGTGGATTTACCGGCTATATTGAAGGTGTTTCCCGTGGGCTGTTTATCAAGGTTGATAGCATAAATAAGCAAATTCGGTATAATCAATATAATCTCTCTATCCTTAGTTTATATTCCATAGGATACGGGGAGTTTTCAGCATTTCAAAATCCAAAAAGATGTGTACTTTTTATCAAGGATTCCTCTAAATATTTTCGCGATTACAGCAACGAATATTACGAAAACTGGATCAGGAAAAATTGGTACAGCTATGAATCAGTATCCCCCATTACTTATTCAGACCAACAACTCCAAGAAAAACTGATTCACGACCTCAATTTTTTCTTCAGAGTAGATTCAAAGAAAGAAAACAGAATAATTCCTTGCCTTATTCTTAAGAGGTTGCCCAATTCCATTCCGATGTCCACAGAAGGAGGATTACCTCAACGCGAACTATTTATATTAAAGGACGGGAAATCTAATTACGTTCAAAAGAATAACAGGCTCTCTGAGTTTGTGTTTGTTATGAATAATGATTTGCGTCTGAAACAACTTCCTTTGGTAATTGACGAAACAGGCTATAGCGAGCCGCTAGACCTAACGTTAACTATCGACAAAAACCTCTCGATTGATGGTCTGCGCAAAGCGTTAAATGCATATGGGCTGGACATAGTAATTGAGCCGCGTGAAATGAGCATGTTAATCATTCAAGAATTATAACTTTTAGCATTTTTTCTCATGTATACTTTGATAGCAACGGCTACAAAAAAAGTCCCCGGTTCTCCGGGGATTTTTAAACGTTTAAAAAGACGACTTGAAAGCTGCATTTACCCGGACAGATAAAAAAGCTATTATTAAGTTAGCTTTTAACTATGAATTATACGCGAGAGATGCTATATTTACAAAGTTGAGATCAGTGCTCAACTCCGGAGATGAATGACCTCACCCTGCAGGGTTGTATATGTGTAAATGAATTGCCGGCTAAACGGATATCTGCTATAAATATCTTACCAAAAACCTACCATTCAATATTCATTTTCCTGAACAATTGATCTGATAAATTTAACCAGGCAATTGTTCAATATTGCTTTAAGCAGAGGTTCACCTGCAAACTATATAAACAAAGAGATAAAGCGAAAATCCTAAAGAAGAACCAAATCCGTTACCCTGACTAAGATATAATTTTGTTTTTTAAAATTAAAAGATTGCTAAACCATGAAACAAGCCTATGCGTTAAATGCCCGCCCGATAATAGCAGTTGTTGATGATCATCCACTGATGCGAAAAACAATATGCCAGGTACTGGAATCACAGGGACTCCATGTTGAACTGCAATTGGCGAATGGGCAGGAGTTATTAGACACGCTTTCCCGCGCAGCCAGTATACCCCAAATTTGTATATTGGATATTCAGATGTCTGTGATGAATGGACTGGATACCTTAAAAAAGCTCCGCGAGCTATGTCCCGGTATAAAAACACTTGTGTATTCATTTACAACTAACGAAAGGATCATACGTGAGATGATGAACCACGGTGCTGAAGACTACTTATTCAAAGGTTGTTCAGTGGATGAGTTGCTTTTTAAATTGCAGCAATTGTTGTTGCATTAATAATTTGAACACACCCTCATCCACCTGATCCGTCAACTGCTCAAAAATTTTCATATTGTCGTCAGACTGGCCAACCCAATCATCCAGTTCATCGTTTTCTACTTCTGTAAGGCTGTTATGCAAATAGCCGATGATCAGCTTTGCGGCGCGAAATGGTATTTGAATTTCCTTTTCCATAAAGATAGCTTGAGGTAATAAAGGTACATAAATCACTTAGCATGGTATTGCAATAAGCAGGGCTTCATTTACAAACTATATAAACGAACAGATAAAATGAAAGTTCAATTAAAAAAAGGAATTAGGGATCCTAATTACGATATAACTTTTGATTTCTAAAATTAAACTCGCTAAACCGTTTAAGAACCCTATAGTTGCTCATAATATCTTATCCAAAGCCCACCTTCTCATATATCAGGTTATCGACTCACTGCAACGTGTCTTAAGCTGGTGACGAATTAATATTGCTGTTAACGTTGTCTATTCTATCCACTCATACCTATTTATTATTTTCATAGCCCTCGATTTTCTCCCCCAACTTTTGCAATTACATTTACTGACGACAACCGATGCCCGGAAACTCCAACCCGATACTGTGATATGATTAGCAATAAAATTTTTATGTTTGATACCTTTGACCGGTAACAAATTAGCTGCTGATCGAGTATCCCCTTATAGTTGAGAAAACCAATAAGGAACAGTAGAGAAAAAGCCTTCATAGGAGTGCTATTCTCATATGTCGAGGATTGTATTTATCAAGAAAAATATGAGAATCGTTTTTCCAATTTTTCAAATCTTAACTCGCAAGTGCCGCTCCATAAACTAAGTAACAGTTTGCTCTGCAATAATAATTTTTTAAAAGCTTTTCAGACTTAACAACTCCTCGAGTTTGGCTAAACGCCTTGAGTTTACGTCATTACTAAATAAAATAGCAAAAGCGTCCTGATGGTTAATGAAATGTTAATAAACAAAATGAAATTTTGACATTATTAATCAATTGATTGTATATTAGCAATATTGCTTAAGGTACTTTAGGTGCTAATGATGAGAAATTTTTTAACTTAAACACTTACCTATGCTTAGTAAATCTATTAATGTTGCTTTAGTAGATCACCATTCGCTATTTAGAAAAACGCTCTCAGATTTTTTATCTAGACAACAGCAAATTAGTGTTTCATTTGAGGCACCCAACCTTGACATATTTTTGGAACATATTGATCACCTACTAATAGATTTGCTCGTTTGCGATTTATACATCCCGAATACAGATATAGCAGCATCGCTTAAAATTATTAAGAAGAAAAAACCTAATTTGAGGATATTGATTCTTTATGCATCCACAGATATTGATAAAGTAGAAGACCTTTTAAAAATAGGAATTCATGGCTTTGTATCTAAAGTAGATGATGCGGAAAGACTTATTTACGCAATAGAGATTGTGTCATCTAATAATATTTATCAGACGCAATTTTTTACAGAAGCTCTTTATAAAGAAAGGGAGAAATTATTAAACGATGAAACTGAGCAAATCAAGCTTAATGAAAGAGATATAAAAGTTCTCGAATTACTTTGGGACGAAAAAAGTAATAAGGAAATAGCAGATGAAATTTTCTTAAGTGTTAGATCTGTAGAAAAAATTCGCCAAGATATAAAAGATAGAATAGGCGCAAAATCAACAATAGGAATTTTTAAATATGCACTTAGTAAAAGAATATTGACTATATAGAAAACAATACATTTAGAAGTTAAACCACTCAGATCCGTTATTCATTTTTCACCTTAATAAAACGAATTTGCTTCCTATGATAAAAGTTTATTATGCTGATACAAATTGTATATCCAATAATTCAATCTGCGACTATTTGAAATTATTTCCTGATTTTATGGTGTCAGAAGTTCTTCGCTATAGCAGAGTTTCTGATCAGAAATGCAGATTGGTCGCCCGTCTTATTCTCATTTATTGCTTGTTGGAGGACGGAAAAAAAAATTTAATCTATAACTGGAGGAGAGATAAATATAACAAGCCTGTTATTAACGGTTGGTATGATTTTTCTATCTCGCATTCAGACCGGATGGTATTGTTTTCATATGGCAACAATAGACATGGGGTAGATATCGAAAAAATAACAGACCTTGATTATATTGATTTGATCTCATATTTTGATGCATCTGAACAAAATTTCATATTAAAATCTGATGATCCACAAAAAACATTTTATGAAATTTGGGTAAAGAAAGAAGCTGGACTTAAGGCAATAGGGGTAGGCATTTCAAATGGATTGGAAAAATTTTTGTGTTTATCCGATTGTGCAAATCAATTTTCGACAGATTGGTATTTT
Organism: Chitinophagaceae bacterium; assembly: GCA_019638595.1. Taxonomy (GTDB): domain Bacteria; phylum Bacteroidota; class Bacteroidia; order Chitinophagales; family Chitinophagaceae; genus Agriterribacter. The sequence continues at coordinate 222,057 of JAHBTJ010000003.1, read as the reverse complement.
ACTAAACTGTTATTTTCGGACAAGTATGTGGCCTATTTGTGTTCTTCAAGTGCTGATAAACCGAACACAAAAAAAATCTCAAATTTTGGTTCACTATTAATGGGGGACTAGCAAAAGACCATGTTGTATTGTCGGATAATATAGCGACTAAGAGAATAAACATTAGAAGTGTATTATTTATATTTAAAATCTGAAAATGATAAGAAATTACCTAAAAATTGCGACAAGAAATTTTTCCAGAGAGAAATTTGTTATAATTATCAATGTTGTTGGTCTATCAATGGGTATGGCTGTTACGTTGCTAATCGGGTTGTGGATTTGGGATGAGTATTCCTTTGATACATATTTCCAGAATCATAAAAAGATTGCCGTTGCCATGTCTACGCAGACCTGGAATGGAGAAACGACCACAACCGAAGGCGTAGCGGTACCGTTAGCCTATCAACTCCAGAATAATTACAACGAGTATTTTAAGAGGATAGCACTTACCTCAGAAGAAAAGAGTTATGTTATATCAAAAGGGGAAAAGAAATTTCTAGAGACAGGAATATGGGTACAAAAGGACTTTCCGGAATTATTTTCCTTAAAGCTAATAAATGGAACCTCCGCCGGCTTTTCGGATCCTTCCAGTGTGCTAATTAGCGAGTCTGTAGCAAATGCACTATTCGGCACATCAAATCCCGTAAATGAGACAATCAGGATTGATAATAAGATTAATTTAAAAGTAATTGGTGTTTTTGCCGATTTACCATTTAATACTCGTTTTTTCAATATAAAGATTTTGCTTCCATGGGAGAACGTTGAAAACAGGAATAATCAAGAAGCAAGTTGGAGTAATCATCATTTTCGAATTTATGCTGAGTTGTATGATGCCAACAAAATTAATATAGCAACTTCCCAAATAAAAAACATCTGTAAATCCTTCATTACTCAAAAAACTAATGAAGAGTTACTGTTGCATCCGGTTGACAAGGCTCACTTATATGATAAATTTTCCAACGGTAAGGTTGTAGGCGGAAGAGTCCAATTTGTGAAACTATTTGGTATTATTGGAATTTTTGTTCTGTTGTTAGCATGTATTAACTTCATGAATATTTCCACAGCCAGAAGTGGAAAGCGGGCAAAGGAAGTTGGGATTCGAAAGTCTTTAGGCTCACTACGTGTTCAATTAATCGTTCAATTTTTGTTTGAAGCTTTGTTAGTTACTTTTTGCGCCGTAGTAGTTTCATTGAGCTTAGTAATTATTTTTCTGCCCATTTTTAATGTAATTGCTGACAAGCATTTATCTTTTCCCTGGGCATTGCCGGGTTTTTGGATTGCTATTTTATTCTTTACTTTTATCATTAGCATTTTGGCGGGCAGCTATCCGGCGTTTTATTTGTCTGCTTTTTCGCCTCAACGAGTATTGAAAGGGACATATGAAGGGAGTAGCGTTAATGCTTCCTTATTTAGAAAAATATTGGTAACCATTCAGTTTACTATTTCAATTAGTTTGATCATTGGGACTATAATTGTATTCAAACAGGTAATGTATGCTAAGAATAAAAATGTTGGCTATAGTAGAGATGGATTGATATCTGTAGAAGTAAGTGCACCTGAAATCTTTAATCAGTACAATAGTGTGAGAAGCGAATTGCTAGCTACCGGAGCTGTGTTGGATATGACAGGGTCGTCTAGTCCGGCGACAAATGTAAATAACAATATGGTGAATTTTGATTGGAAAGGAAGAGACCCCAGTATGGCTCCTTTAATTGGGTTAGTTGCCGTTACTCATGATTTTGGAAATACAATTGAATGGAGGATCAAAGACGGACGCGATTTTTCAAGAAGCTTTCCAAGTGATTCAACAGACGAAGGTGCCTATATTCTGAATGAAGCTGCTGTAAAACTAACAGGGCTAAAAAAACCTGTAGGTGATAGAATTAAATTTGGGGACAAAGACCATATCATACTGGGGGTGATCGATGACATAATTATGAAGTCGCCTTATTCCTCGATCGAGCCAACAATCTTTTGGTTAAATTACGACTGGAGAATAAAATATCTAACTATAAAACTAAAGCCCGGATACAATATTCATAATGCATTAAATAAAGTTGAAACAGTACTTAAAAAGTATAGCCCTGAAAGTATTTTTAATTTCAGGTTTGTTGACGAAGAGTATTCAAAAAAATATTTCGATGAGGTACGAATCGGAAGGCTGGCAACACTTTTCACACTTTTCGCAATTACAATTTCCTGTCTCGGGCTTTTTGGATTAACAACTTTCACAGCAGAACAAAGAACAAAAGAAATAGGAATACGAAAGGTCTTGGGAGCCTCTATTCTGAATATCTGGTTCCTTTTAACAAAAGAGTTCATTTTGATAGTCTCACTTGCAATTGCGATTGCAATTCCAATTTCCTGGTTGCTTTTAAGCACTTGGCTGCAGAATTATGAGTACAGGACATCTATCTCATGGTCGCCATTTGCCTTAGCAGGAATAGGCGCATTGTGCATTACATTTTTTACAACCTGTTTTCAGATTTTTAAAATAGCCAGGATGAATCCAGTAAATAGTTTGAAAGTCAATTAAACCCTTCAGATGAGGAGTTTGTTAGAATTGTATTCCGGGAAACGTTGATTTATGATCTCAAGACTTCAGCTGATCCAGTTTGGTCTTGGAGTAAGCTGGCAAGACGTTATAAAGGCTTCTAGTTACATACTATTGGCAAGATGAAAGATCAAAGCGTAGGAGATTAATATTTCTGGCATGGTTATCGCTGTCTGCTTTCTTCCATTGTATTGTATCAACAGCATAACGCCTTCAATCTATCGTATGCAAAAAAGGCAAAAGCAGTATGTTGAGAAGTGCATATAGGGAAACTCTTACTGTTTTTTTTATAACCGGATACACATCTGTACTCGCCAACGCACGCAATTGAGTTAAAAAAATCAGCAAATGAAGGACTTTAGCTACGATGGTTTACGACTCCGGTACTCATATAGTATAGACAACTACCCTTGTATCGAAAACGGTGTTTACATAGAGTAAACTATTAATTTTTTTAGGTATGATAATGCTCATGCGTTATAAAATATAATGTGGCAGTTTGATGCTGCCTACCCTATATCTCCAATAGTCAAAAAATATAACTGTATACTATGTTCGAACGATGCTTCAGTAAATCCGTAAATATAATAGTTTGAGAGGATCACATCCAATGCAATAAAATATTTTAGTAAAACCCGCAAAAAAAATGAGAAGTTTACGACGTGTTTTTATTTTTATTTTCAATTAATTTGCACTGAACAATATCATCATACTCTCAAATTAATCGTCAATTGTAATCTAATTTCCTAAGAAAACTTTTTTAAACCATTGAGACCGATTAGGTAAAATGTTGTTTACCATAGCGATAGCTTTTCCCCTCTTTTAATCTTTTTCAATGGATAGTTTTCAAGCTGGGTGGTACGTAATGTACACAATGCCTCGACACGAAAGGAAGGTTGCCCAAATGCTAAATCACTTAAATATCAAATCGTTTTTTCCGACTCAGCGAGTTTTAAGATTTTGGAATAAGAGAAGAAAATTCATAAATGTCCCACTCTTTCCATCCTACATCTTTCTATACCTAACGGATCTTCATAACTATTACGATTCAATGAAGTTAGAAGGCTACTTATATTACGTTAAGATAGGAAGAAAGATTGCCAAGGTAAATGAGTCCACGATAAACGAAATAAAACTTGTCACCGAGAACCTTTCAGAAATTGAAACTTATAACAGGGTTTTAGAAAAAGGAGCAAAGATTTTTATTAAAGAAGGACCTTTGACCGGTCTTTGTTGCGAAGTAATTGAAATGCACAATAAGAACAAAGTAATAATTCGTTTGGAGCTTTTGCAAAGAACACTATTAGCTACTCTTCCTATAGAATATCTTATTGTTTCTTAATCTTTATTCCATACGTGTCGCAAGCAGGTTTATTCGCAAATGTCGGCTCTAAATTGTTAGAATAAGTCTACCAATACATTAGAGATAAATCACTTTTAAATATGGTTAGCTCAATAAATGAATGTCTTTTAAGAAATTCACATTTGAATCCCAATCAGACAGCATTTACTTTTCTTGAAGATGGAGAGAATATTGAGCAGAAAGTTACTTACGGTCAATTAGAAGTAAGGGTTAAAATATTGGCAAACTACCTCTCAGTATTTCAACTTGAGAATAAAAGAGTAATGATGGTATATAATGACACATTGGAGTTCATTGTCGCCTTCCTTGCTAGTCAATACGTAGGTGCAGTACCAGTCCCTGTTTCTTATTTCAAGGGTAGCAATCATTTGAAAAGGCTGAAAGGGATATTAGACGATGCTAAAGTATCTGCTATATTATGTAAGACAGAATCAAAGGAACAATTACGCCAGGCATTCAGATCGAGTATTTATTCAGATAATATAAGATTGATAGAGACTGATTGTTATTATGAAATAGGTTGCTTGAAAGAGATCAATAAATCGTCAACCAACGAAATATCACTTATACAGTATACTTCAGGTTCCACAGGAAATCCAAAAGGTGTTGTCATTACAAATTTGAATTTAATGCATAATCAGGAAATGATTAAAAATGCTTTTAGGTGCAATAATAAGTCAATTATTTTCTCGTGGCTTCCCTTTCATCATGACATGGGGCTAATTGGCAGCTTGCTCCATACAATTTATGTGGGCTGTACTTGTATTTTGATGTCCCCTTTTCATTTTCTACAAAAGCCTGGAAGATGGTTAAGAGCTATATCAAAATATAAAGTAACTCATAGCGGAGGACCAAATTTCGCTTATGATTTGTGTTGTGAAAAAATTGAATTTGAGAACCGTCATTGTCTTGATTTATCAAACTGGAATGTGGCATATAATGGATCAGAACGAGTAAGAATTGAAACTATTGAACGATTTAGTAAAACCTTTGGCGAAGCCGGGTTTAACAAAAGTAGTTTTGTGCCTTGTTATGGCCTTGCGGAAGCTACACTGCTGGTTACGAGCAAAGCCATAGATACAATAAATCCTGTAGTCCATGTCAATCGCGAGAATTTGCAAAAGGGAAAGGTTTGTTTAATAGCTACTCAAAATGAACAATTCCAGACTATTGTAAATTGCGGAAAAGCAGTTTCAGGAGTACAAGTTAAAATTCTAAACTTGGAGATGAAACAGGAGTGTCAAGAATTGGAATTGGGTGAAATTTGCGTCTCCGGGTTGAGCGTAACTAACGGATATTGGAACAGAGCCACTTCGGATGCTTTTACTTATATCAATGGAAAGAAATATTTTAGAACGGGAGACATTGGATTCATTTTTCGCGATGATCTCTTTGTTCATAGTAGAGTTAAAGAAAATTTTATTATTCGAGGCCAAAATTTTTATCCTTCAGACATTGAAGGAATTGTGTTTCAAAGTCATGTTTCTATACGTCCTAATGGAGTCGCCGTAATTAGCATTGCTCAGGTGCAAGAGGAAATAATAATTATTGCTGAAGTTCGAAAGCGCCATTTAGTAAATACTGACAAGGAGACAATAATCCAGGCCATTAATACTGCGGTCAATAACATTTTCGGGGTTGACCCTTATGATATTCTATTGACGTATCCTTTCAAAGTACCTCGAACTACTAGCGGAAAGATAAAGCGAATTGAGTGTAAAAATATGTATGAGAGAGGACTATTTGAGCATTTGGGGTCCAAACGCCAAATGCTTTCCAAGCAAGTTACTCGTGGAGGCGTCGAATATCTTGTTAAAAGAAATCAGATAAAAGATTTATCCTACGAATCTATAAGAAAATATCTACTAGACCTCATTGAGCTTAATGGAGGCGATATCAGGAATATTTCATCGAACCAAGAAATTAAACTTACTGAGATTGGTTTGGACTCGCTTAGAACTATGCAAATAATCAATACCATTAATGTTGATATGGATTTATGCCTGGATGCTCCTCAAGTATTTTTCAACAATACTTTGTCTGATCTTATTCGATCCATTGAAACCATTTTGTGGATAAGAGATACTCCTCATACAAATGATGAAATTTCGATATGAATATCTCTCAAATAATTCAGGAGCTAAAGAGGCTCAACATAATTCCCAGGGTTGATAGCAACGATCAACTAAAATTGTCGGGCGAAACAGGTCGATTAACCCCGGATTTTATTGCAATTATAAAATCGGAAAAAAAGAACATAATCTCATTTTTAAAGTCAATTGAGAGGCAGTTAGAGTTGGCTAAGATTCCATTTGTAAAAGAAGAATCTAGTTATCCGATTTCACATGGTCAAAAGAGAATTTGGTCACTGAGCCAGACGAATGCTGGAAAGCGCGCTTATAATATAGCAACCGGATTTTATCTTAAAGGTGCACTTTCAAGCAAAAAGATTGAATATGCAATTAATTCTACAATCCAAAATCATGAATCATTAAGGACCGTATTTAGGGAAATCGGAGGAGAAATAAGGCAAGTAATTAAGGAGCGGAAACATTTATCTATACAAACTGAAGATTTGAATTTGATTGAGGACAAAAGGAAATATTTAGATCAGGAGTTTACTAAGGAACTGAACTGGATTTTTGATTTAGGCAAATGGCCATTAATCCGAGTTAGATTGTTTAGACTTTCCGACAAAGAGCATGCTGCAATATTGTGTGTTCATCATATTATTAGCGATGGTTGGTCTATATCAGTTTTTTGGAGAGATGTGATGAGATTCTATTCTTTTGATATTTCAAACGATAACTTTTTTTATGACGCTTCAAAAATTCAATATAAAGAATTTGTGAATTGGCAAAATGAAGAGCTAAATACAAAGAGTCCGGAAAATTGGCAAAATATTTTGAAAGCTCATTTTTTTGATTTACCCGAACCGCTGAATTTACCAACAGACTTTAGCCGACCTGAAAGGAAGACCTTTGAAGGAGCTTCCTTAAAGTTTTATTTTCAAAATGAAAACTATGAAAAGATATCCAGCTATTGTTTGTTAAATCATATTTCTGAGTTTAACTTTTTCTTATCGGCATTAAGTATTTTATTATATAGATTGACCGGGCAAGGGCTTTTTATGGTAGGGACTGTTGTAGCAGGGCGGAATCATTTTAGATTTCAAGATGTTTTTGGATTGTTTGTCAATTCTCTTCCTATTAAAATTGATATTAATGTTGACAAATCATTTCGGGATCTACAAAGACAGATAACACATTGCACTTTTTCAACATTTCTATTCCAGGATTACCCTTTTGACCAATTGATCGACGATTTAAATGTTAGGTGGGATTTAAGTAGGAGTCCTTTATTTGACGTCCTGATGGTTTTTCACGACTATTCTGTACGAAATGATAAATCCATTTTTGAAAAAGAATTAGAAATAGTTGAATTAGATTCTTATTTGTGTAAGTCTTCTTTTGTTGAGCGTAACAATGTTACTTCTAAGTTTGATTTGACATTCAATTTCAAAAAAGATGTAAATGGCCGTTTTTTTCTGGAAGTTGAATATTCAACAAAGCTTTTTAAAAAAGAGAAGATTTTCCATTTTTTCCAAATGTTCAGCGAGATAATTTCAAATGTTATTAGCCATCCCGATCTCAGAATCGGCAATTTGGAAATTGTTACGCCCCGAGAGAAGGTTAAGGTATTGGAGGAGTTTAATGCAACAGCATACCCCTATCCTGAAGATAGGACTGTTGTGGATCTGTTTGAGGAGCAGGTATTGCGGACTCCGGAGAAGATAGCGCTGGTATATGAAGACCGACAGATCAGCTACAGGGAGTTGAATGAACACTCCAACCGTCTGGCCGGCTACCTGAGGGAAGAATATAAGATACAATCCGAAGACCTTGTTGGTATCCAGTTGGAACGCAGTGAATGGATGGTGATAGCAATACTGGGAGTATTAAAAAGCGGGGGAGCCTATGTACCTATTGACCCGGAATATCCACAGGAGCGCATAGACTACATGCTTGACGACAGTAAGTGCCGGGTAGTGATAGATGCCGTGGAGCTGAAGAAGTTCAGATCAGAGGAGAACAAATACAGATCAGGTAATCCTGTAAGAGTGAGTGACCCCGAAAACCTGGCTTATGTAATTTATACATCAGGATCAACAGGCAAGCCTAAGGGCTGCATGCTTGAGCATAGTGGAATAATTAACCGATTGAATTGGATGTGGAAGAGATTTGATTTCACGACCTCTGATACTATATTGCAAAAAACTCCAATTACATTTGATGTTTCAGTTTGGGAACTTTTTTTGCCTCTTTGCTGGGGAGCAAAAATGATTTTATGCAAAAGGGATGAATCACGGTCGACGGAATCTGTTTTCTCGCTTATAGTGAGACATAAAGTCACTTGCTTACATTTCGTTCCAAGCATGTTGGCTTCTTTTGTTAAGTATTTGTTCGATTGGAAGAGAAACATAGAAGACTTAAAGAGCCTACGATGTGTAATCGCCAGTGGAGAAGCTTTAAGCGTTGCAACTGTTAAAGAATGGTATAAGATTTTAAATATTCCCCTATGTAATTTATACGGACCGACAGAAGCTTCAATTGACGTGACATATCATGTTACATCTTTACAGGATACGATTGTCCCAATCGGTCGTCCGATATGGAATACGGAGATATACATCTTAAGTGAAGATGGTTTGTTACAACCCGTAGGTGTTAGCGGTGAGATATGTATAGGCGGTAAAGGTCTGGCACGGGGGTATTTAAACAGACCGGAACTGACGGAGGAGAAGTTTGTACCCAACCCCTACCGTCCCGGAGAGCGGATGTACCGTACCGGCGATATAGGCCGGTGGATGGCTGACGGCAACATTGAGTTTTTAGGAAGACGCGATGACCAGGTGAAGATAAGGGGTTACCGTATAGAGCTGGGTGAGATAGAGAGTGTGGTTCAGGGCTATGAGGGTATAAGCTCCTCGGTAGTGGTAGTCCGTAGCAATGCTGAGGGAGACAAGGAGCTGGTGTGCTATGTGATAAGCTCCGCAGAGCTGAAGGAGGAAGAGCTGCGTCTTTACCTGCGGGATCGTTTACCGCAGTACATGATACCATTATATTTTGTACAACTGGAGTCATTGCCCCTGACAGCGAACGGGAAGATAAACCGTAACCGGCTGCCGGCTCCTCATGAGAGCTCCGGGGTTGAGTATATCGCACCACGCACAGAGATAGAGCAGAAGCTGTCAGAGATATGGTCGGAGGTGCTGGGTAAGGAGAGAATAGGTGTACGGGATGACTTCTTTCAGTTAGGAGGTCATAGCCTGAAAGCAACCAGGTTATTATCACGAATAAATCAAGTCTTTTTGGTGAGAATAAATATGGAAAGTATATATAAAGAACCAACAATAGAAAATATCTCTGAACAAATCCTTTTTTGGGAAGAGCAGAAAAAAATCAAAGAAAACAGAGAACGCCTAATTCAAATAGAAATATGAAAAAGCTGCTAAAAGAGATAAGAGATAATAATATTTTGCTGGAATTAGATAATGGCAAATTAAAAATATTTACTGAAGAACCTCAATTACATGATGAACTGCTAACAAAAATTAAGGAGAATAAGGCAGATTTGATCGAGTTTTTGTTAAAAAATGATCAGTCATTTTTTAATGATTCATACAAGGTAAAAATTCCAGTTTCAACTATTCAGTCAGAATATCCATTAACCCCGGCGCAAGAACGAATCTGGGTACTAAGCCAACAAAAAGAAGGAAGTCAGGCATATAATATATCGGGTGTTTATGAATTGCAAGGAAAATTGGAAATCAAGGAACTCAATGAATCATTCAAAAAAATAATTGACAGACATGAAATCCTACGCACAATTTTTATTGAAGATAGTGATCAAAGAATATGGCAACGTGTCGTGCCTGCGGATAAATTCAATTTTAATCTTCAGTTAATTGATGCCAGTAATTCCATCCAAATCGAAAAGAATATTGACAAAATCATCGAAGAAGCATTAACCGAACCGTTTGATTTGAATAAAGGCCCATTGTTTCGTGTAATTCTAAAGGAGATACATAAAGACAACTGGATATTAATCTTTGTGATGCATCATATCATAAGTGACGGGTGGTCGATGAATATTTTAATCAAAGAGTTACTTTCATTCTACACTTGTAGTATTAAAAATATTAATGAACAATTAGATCCACTACCGATTCAATATAAAGATTATGCAATATGGCAACAAGAACAATTACGCAAACATGATCAAATATCGCATAAGGAGTATTGGTTAAATCAATTTGCCGGAGAGCTTCCAGTATTGCAAATATCTACCGACAAAAAGCGACCTCCAACAAAGAAATATAGAGGTGGAACCATTAGAAGAATAATTGATGCTGATATAAACCTCGGTATTAAGAGAATAAGTCAAAACCAGGGGGGGACTTTATTTATGGGATTATTAGGCGTGGTGAACGTCTTTCTTTATAAATACACAGATCAAACTGATACAATTATCGGCACTCCCGTAGCAAATAGAGATCATATCGACATTGAAAATCAAATTGGACTTTATGTAAATACATTAGCAATAAGAACACAATTCAGTTCGACCGACAGCTATGAAATCTTGTTAGATAAAATAGTAAAAAAAACATTCAGTGCTTACGAACATCAATCTTTTCCGTTTGATGAACTTATAAAAGAACTAAATATAGAGAGAGACATAAGCCGAAACCCATTATTTGATGTAGTAGTTGTTTTACAAAACACAGAAAAAATTGATGTCGAAAAGGATTTGAATGTTGAAAATCTCGTTATAAAGGAATATCATGGTTACGAGCAACTATTCAGTAAGTTTGATCTCATCTTTACTTTCGAAGAATCCGAAGATCAGCTAGTTGTCAAAGTAGATTACAATATTGATATTTTCCACGAGTCCAGTGTGAAAAGAATGATGGATCATTTGCTCCGGCTGATGGATTCTGTAGTTCGGTCTCCGTCAGAATCAATCAGCCAATTGGAATTTCTTAGTAAAACAGAAATACATCAAATTTTAAATGACTTTAATGATTCTTTAACTGCCTATCCTTCGTATCAATCGATCCTTGATCTATTCAAGGAACAAGTAAAACTGTGTGGCACTAAAACTGCTTTGGTATGCAATGAACTAGCATTTAGTTATGCTGACATAGATGAAAAGTCGAATCGTTTAGCACTGCAAATAAGGAATTTGTATGGTGTAAAAGTTGGTAATGCTGTAGCGATTATTCTAGACAAATCACCGGAGATGATTCTTGCACTCCTGGCTGTTCTGAAATTAGGAGGTGTATATGTACCCATTGATCCAGAAATTCCCGCCGCTAGAAAGGAATTTATTCTTGACGATGCCTCTGTCAACTTATTGATTACTCAATCAAGTTATATTTTTGATCTAAATCAATACAATAGGCAAATTTTCGCGATTGATATCCAGTTTGACGAACAAGCAGACGTGGAAGAATTTTCTACCACGCCTGTGAGTCCAGAAGATATGGCGTATGTGATGTATACGTCTGGATCGACAGGCAACCCCAAGGGAGTAATAATAGAACATAGAAATGTTGTTCGTTTAGTAAAATCAGTTACTTACGTTGATTTTAATATCAACAACATTTTATTATCAACAGGAGCATTTTCATTTGATGCAACCACTTTTGAGTTCTGGGGAATGCTGTTAAATGGTGGCAAGTTGATTTTATGCAGTAAAGAAGTACTGTTGGATCAAGCCAGGCTAGCCAAGGAAATTAAAAAGCAGGGTGTTAAAATAATGTGGTTTACCTCAAGCTTCCTTAACCAACTTATCGATAGTGATATTACATTGTTTAATGGATTGCAAACAATAATCACCGGAGGAGACAAATTATCTCCGATACATATTAAGAAATTGAAAGAATATAATTATGAATTAAATATTATTAACGGCTACGGACCTACTGAAAATACAACATTCTCTTTGACATATCCTATTGAAACTGTTACAGAGAATATTCCATTAGGTAAGCCCATCAATAATAGTACAGCATATATATTAAATAACGCCGGCAAACTACTACCAGTAGGTATATTTGGTGAAATATGCGTAGGAGGGCATGGAGTGGCGAAAGGGTATTTAAATCATCGTAATCTTAGTGAAGAAAGATTTATTAAAAACCCATATAGAGTTGGAGATCGTATTTACCGGACCGGAGACATGGGTAGGTGGCTGCCGGATGGTAATATCGAATTTTTAGGAAGAAATGATCATCAAATAAAGATAAGAGGCTATCGTGTTGAACTGGGAGAAGTTGAGGAAGTGCTTCGACAATATCCTGAAATTAACTCTGCAATCGTTATAGCGAAATCTAATCTTTCACAAGAAAAGGAACTAAGTGCCTACTTCCTGGGAAGTAAGAAAATTAATATCTCTGAGCTGCAAGAATATCTAAAACATAGATTGCCGCAATATATGATTCCTAGCTACTTTTACCAATTAGAAAGCTTTCCTTTGACAACTAATGGTAAAATAGATCAAAGAAGACTTTCTGAGATAAGCGATGTCAAACCAAATAATTCTATTGACTTCCTATTACCCAGAAATGAGACAGAATCGAAGTTATTGAAAATTTGGCAGGATGTTCTAGGAATTCAGGAGATAAGTGTAACCAGTGATTTCTTTGAGATTGGAGGACACAGCCTAAAAGCAACACGACTGGCCAGTCAAATTTTTAAAGAATTCGAAGTTAAGATTGATTTTATAGCATTGTTTAGTTACACCTCTATAGAAAGCCAGGCGATCTTAATATTTGAGGCGAAAAAGGGGGGGTATTCAGAGATACCTATATCTACAATACAAGATTCTTATCCATTGTCTTCTTCTCAATTGAGGACATGGGCTCTATGTCAACTTAAGGATGGGAATATTGCCCACAATATTTCTAGGACATATATAATTACAGGAAATCTTGATAGAATGGCATTAGATCATTCGTTTGACATGGTAATTGGACGCCATGAAATTCTCAGAACTGTTTTTAGGGAAGACGAAGAAGGAGAAATTCGCCAATGGATAAATATACATCAAGCAGGCAATTTTAATATACTTTACGAAGATTTGAGAAATAATGAAAATAAAAGCGAATTAGTTAGAGAATTGATGAAGAAAGAAGCTGCATGTCCTTTTGATTTAGAATCAGGACCAATGCTTAGAATCAATTTATATCAGGTTGATGAAAAGAAATGGGTATTTGTGTTTGTAATTCACCATATAATTTGTGATGCTTGGTCTTTAAAGATACTATTAAGTGAAATCTTTACCTTGTATAATTCTCAAGTGAGAAGACAACCTAGCTTCTTGCAATCATTAAGAATTCAATACAAGGACTATTCTTGTTGGCAACAAGGACAGTTGACAGAATCTATATTTTTAGAGCATAAGAATTATTGGCTTCAGCAATTCTCAAATGATATTCCCGCGTTAGACTTACAAGGAGATAGAATTAGGCCTTCAATTAAGACTTATAATGGAGGAGTTATTACCAAGATAATTGATTCAAGATTATCAGAAGGATTAAAAAAAATATGCTTGGAGAGCGGAAGCACATTGTATATGGGCTTACTTACTCTTGTAAACATAATTCTTTACAGATATTCTGGTCAAGAGGATATTATTATCGGAATCCCCATTGCAAATAGGGAACATGCGGACCTGGATGGACAAATCGGATTTTATGTAAATACGTTAGCATTGAGAACGAAAATTAATGGGAAGGAAAGTTTTCTTGAGTTATTGGATCAAGTAAAGGAAATTACGCTCAATGCCTATGAACATCAAGGATTTCCGTTTGAAGAATTAGTAAAGTCTCTAAACCTACAAAGGGATATAAGTCGAAATGCTCTTTTTGATGTTATGGTCATACTACAAAATGCAGGAAGTCTCGAAGTGGATGGAAAAGTATTGGAGGACATAAAAATAGAAAGATTTGAAGGTGCCGAAGAAATGATCTCTAAGTTTGATTTAACCTTTTATTATTGGGAAATCGGAAGCGATCTTCATACTAGTATTGAATACAATAGTGATATATACGACAAAGCGACTGTTGAAAGAATATCTAATCATTTAGAGCAAGTTTTAGAAATTGTATTAGCCAATTCACATCTGCACATTGATGAAATTGATTATTTGACTCCTTCTGAAAAGCATCAATTATTATTCGAATTTAATAATGAATGCAATCAACAAAATGACCAAACAATAATTGAATTACTTGAGCAACAAGCTATCAAATCACCCAACAAGATTGCGGTTGAATTTGGGGAAATGGAGCTGTCGTTTAAATCTTTAAATGAAAAAAGTAATCAATTTGGTAGTTTTCTTCAAGAAGAATATCAAATCAAACCAAACGATTTAATAGCAATTATATTAGATCGTACTGAATGGCTAGTGATTTCAATTTTCGGAATTCTGAAAGCAGGAGGTGCGTACGTGCCAATCGACACCGAATACCCGATTGAAAGAATTAATTTTATTTTAGAGGACAGTAATTGTAAGATCGTGGTAGATAATTCTGTTCTGGAAAAGTTCAGAATGACATCATTTAAGTATAAAAATGAAAGCTCAAAAATTGCTGCCAAACCTGAAGATCTTGCGTACATAATTTATACATCAGGCTCCACAGGGCGCCCAAAAGGAGTAATGGTGGAGCATCGGAATGTGGCGAGTTTCGTGCAAAATTATTTTTGGAGATTTTTTTTGGAACCAAATATGGTTTTTGCAGCATCAACAAGTTATTCATTTGATATGTCTGTAGCAGAATTGGTCGGGGCACCAATCAATGGCATGAAGCTATTACTAATAGATAAGGCCGACCCGCAGATTATATTGAAATACATGGCTGCTTCAAAAATTGATGTTATTCAACTAACTCCGTCCCGGCTTACTCAACTAATAAACACCTCTACCGGAGATATAAAAAGCTATTTCAATAATTTGAAGGTTTTGATGGTCGGAGGAGAATCTTTGAGCCAAAGCAACTATGATTTTTTAAGTGAACTTAAATGTACCAAAGTCGTTGGGGTTTACGGTCCTACTGAAACCACTGTTTGGAGTACGAGCTGTCTTCTAAGCGAAAATAATTTCATGTCCATTGGAAGACCATTGTTGAATGAAAGCATTTTAATATTTAATAGGGAAAACCGTCTTTCACCGATTGGAGTTCCAGGCGAAATTTATATTGGTGGCTCTGGTGTCGCGAGAGGCTATTTAAACCAGTCTGAGTTAACAAGCCAAAAATTTATCTCAAGTCCTTTCGATAAACGCCAGAGGATGTATAGAACCGGAGACATTGGAAAATGGACAGTTGATGGAAATATTGAATTCATTGGGCGAAAAGATGAACAAGTCAAAATTAGAGGGTATCGGATTGAGTTAGGGGAAATTGAATCCTGCCTAGCCAAACACGAAAATATTAATTCATCCATTACCATTGCAAAAGAAAATAATTACGGCGAGCAGGAACTCGTGACATATTTTATTGGTGATCAAAGATTAGATTATGACGCATTACATACTTTTCTAAGCCGCAGCCTGCCAGCCTATATGATCCCAACATATTTCATTCATATAGATGAATTTCCATTAAATGAGAATGGCAAAATTGATAAGAAGAGACTGCCAAATCACCAGACAATGGGACTGATTTCAGAAAATGATTACCGTCCACCAGAAAATGAAGTCCAAAGAAAGTTAGTTGGTTTATGGAAGGACGTTTTGGGAGATGGGCAAATTGGAATTAAAGATAATTTCTTTGGAAAGGGCGGACACAGTCTAAAAGCTACCCGGCTATCAAGTCTAATTTACAAAGAGTTCTTTGTAAGGATGTCGTTAAATGAATTGTTTCTCAAAGCAACTATAGCAGAGCAATCTAAATTTATTATTGGAGCAAGAAAGGAAGAGTTTCTTAAAATTGAAGCTTTGCCGTCGCAGGACTACTACGATTTGTCCCCATCACAGAATAGATTGTGGTTAATTGACCAGCTAGGCATTAGCAATATTTCATACAATATAATTGGCACCTACGATTTTAAAACATCAGATGTTAAGATACCGGAGTTTAAAAAAGCAATTAGCAAATTGATCGAGCGTCATGAGATCCTCAGGACTATTTTTATTTATACTGATGACGGTCCGAAACAAAAGATTTTAGAAAGGAAATCCTTAGATATTGTAATCGAGGAATTTGCGGACTCAGGTTTAGAAGAACAATTTACGATAAGCAATATCCAAAAAGAGATTTTTAATGCTAAATTCAAACTGGATGTATGGCCCTTATTTAAACTCGCCTTAGTTAAACATAAGGAAAAGTTCTCGATTGTTTTTTCAATGCACCATATTATTAGCGACGGGTGGTCACTCGGAATTTTTACTAAAGAGCTTTCGGAATTTTATGAGAGTGAATTGACCGGCAGTCATCCTTCCTTGCCTGTGCTTGACATACAATATAAAGACTTTGCGAACTGGCAAAATCTCAGGTTAAAGAATGAGGATTTTTTAGACCAAGAAAAATATTGGAAAAAGCAATTAAGTGGACAAATTCCTGAATTGATGTTGCCGGTAGATCATGAATATTCTTTGTCGGAAATTGATAAAGGGGCAAAATATTATGAGTTAGTTATTAACGAAATACAATCAAAAGATATATCAAGGTTTATAAAAGAGCATAGTGTCAGCCTTTTTACTTTATTTATAGCTGGCTTTAAAGTGCTTTTGTACAGATTGACGAATGAAACGGATATAACCATAGGGATACCTGTAGCAAATCGAGATCGCGAAGAAGTTAAGGATCTAATAGGGTTTTTTCTCAACACACTAATGTTGAGGGACAAATTAAATATTAATGAGCCGTTTGAAGGATTATTAAACAAAGTAGGCAAAACCTTAATGGATGGATTAGATAATCAATCATTTCCCTTTGAAAAGTTACTTGAATCTTTAAATATTAAAAAAGATTTTAACAAATTTCCAATCAGTTCGATATTTCTGAATATGCTGGATTTTGGCAAAAAGGAGATTTTAGCGACATCGGAGAGGAAGGCTAACCATGGGGAAATGCCTGGCAGTGGAAAATTTGATTTAGAATGTTATTTTAAAGAATATTCAAATGCGATTACAATTTTTTGTGTTTATAAGAGTAGTCTGTTTAAGCCAGAGACTATTGAGTATTGGATTCAGGAGTTTGTTTCAGTTATCATGCAAGTCATAAATAAACGCAATCTAAAGATAAAAGATATTGATTTGTTTAGTAAACCTTCTTTTCCCATAGAAGGGATAGAACTTAAGAATGTATTTACATATTTCGAAGAAGAATCTATTACTCAATCAATTACTTCCAGATTTGAAGAACAGGTTAAAAAGGTGCCAGATAATATTGCAATTTTTCAGGAGGAAACCGTCATTACATATAGCCAATTAAACTCTATGGCAAACGGAATCTCAGAAAAGATCAGAACCGTCTGTCTTGAAAGTGGTTTGAACATAGCTTTATTGTTAGAACATGGAATAGAAGCTGTCACGGGGATCATGGGCGTCCTAAAATCAGGAAATGCTTATGTCCCGTTGGATCCTGAATATCCGGTGGAACGACTAAGATATGTAATAACAGACACAAATTGTAGAATTCTCATTACATCTAACGCAACTACTCATATAGTTAAAGATCTTGTTGATAATCTGGCGAACTACACAATTATAAATATGTCTTGTGACATTCAGCCCAGTGCCGTGAACCCAGATATATATATAGATCCGCATTCCGTCGCTTATATTTTGTACACTTCCGGTTCAACTGGACAGGCAAAGGGCATAATTCAGTTACATCAAAATGTCTTGCATTTTACTAGGGTTTATACCAATAATCTACACATCAGCGCATCGGATAAATTTAGTTTATTACCGACATATGGTTTCGACGCTGCTGTCATGGATATCTTTGGAGCTCTGTTGAACGGAGCGACGTTATATCCCTATAATTTAAAAAGAAGAGGTATAGAAGGATTAGCTTATTGGTTAACAGCTAATCAAATTTCAATCTTACATACAGTTCCCACTATTTATAGGTATTTTTTGAATATTCTAAAGGAAGACATTTTCCGGAACGTAAGATTGGTCGTACTTGGAGGAGAAGCGGTTTATAAAAGAGATTTTGAAAATTTTAAAAAGCACTTCCCCAAGAATTGCATATTAGTTAACGGCTATGGACCTACTGAATCAACGATAACATTGCAGAAGTTTTTGGATCATGATAGTATAGTTACTTCCAGAAATATTCCGATAGGAGTTCCTGTACAGGAAACAGAAGTCTACATTTTAAGTGAGTTTGATGAGATTGCCAAAGTGTATGAAATAGGAGAATTAGTTTATTCAAGTAAGTATCTCGCTGTTGGATATTGGGGCAAAGAGAGCGTGTCTAATAGAGCATTCACAGTAAGCCCTTTCGATAAATCAAAAAGAGTTTATAGATCAGGAGATTTTGGAAGGCTATTGCCAACCGGCGAAATTGAATTTTTAGGACGAAGAGATCAGCAGGTAAAGTTGAACGGGCAACGAATTGAACTCAATGAAATTGAGCAAGCTTTATTGGATTTGCCTTCAATTTGCGAAGCCGTCGTACTGGTAAAGGAAACTTCAGGCTATCAGCAGCTAGTGGCATATTTAAGAGTGAGTGAGTCATTAACGGAAAGCTCAATTAGGCAGAGGCTGAGCCAACGAATACCTTTATTCATGCTACCGTCGATATACGTTTTTATAGATAAGTTCCCGTTAACTCTTACAGGGAAAATCAGTAGGACTGATCTCCCTGACCCTGCAGATCCAGCCAAATTTGGCGATAGTCTTATTGAACCCAGAAATGAGATTGAGGAAAAATTGTTAGCTATTTGGGAGGAAGTGCTTGGGCGAAAGAAAATAGGAATAAATAGTAACTATTTTGAATCTGGGGGTAATAGCCTGTCGACCTTACGGATCATTTCAAGAGTCAAAGCTGAATTTAAAATAAATATCAAAGTAGAGGAGATTTTCATAAATCCGACTATTCAACAGTTGGCAGATGAGGTGGCCCGCAAGATATGGATTATTCAAAATAGCTATTCTGATTCAGAAGAAATGATAACTGTAACCATATGAATGCGGAGAACATTCTTAATGAACTAAATGCTCTCGGTCTAAAAATTAAAGTTGACGGTGAAGAGCTTAGAATAACTGGTTTAAAAGGGAATTTACGTGATGAACTTGTTCATAAAATAAAACTACATAAAAGTGAGATTGTAAAATATTTGAAGTCACGACCAAATTCGCTTAACGAGACTAATAAATCTTTGAACTCAAAATTATCAGCTGAAATTTGCAATAGAGAAAGAAGTATTGCAAAGCCTCTTGATTTTAGCATTTTTTATTTTGGAAATTCAAGCGTTGATAGTAAAAGTGACATTTATAAATTATTGCTTGACGGAGCTAAGTACGCGGATATTAATGGTTATACAGCAGTATGGACACCGGAAAGGCATTTTAATGAATTTGGAGGACTTTTCCCAAGTCCATCAGTAATAGCGGGAGCTCTCTCGACCATTACAAAAAATATAAAAATCCGTGCAGGTAGCGTTGTTATACCCTTACATAACCCTATCCGAGTGGCCGAAGAGTGGGCTGTCATAGATAATTTGTCGAGAGGCCGTGCTGGCATAGCTTGTGCACCCGGTTGGCAGGTAAATGACTTCGTTTTATCTCCTGATTCATACAAAGATCGACATCGCATTATGTATGAATCAATTGAATGCATTAGGAAGTTATGGAGGGGAGAAGTTATTGATGTTAAGGATGGAAATGATAAAATAAAGCAAACTCGCATATTTCCTTTGCCAATACAAACAGAGATGCCATTATGGATTACATCACGTGGCAGTATTGAGACTTTTGAATCTGCGGGAAAATTTGGATTTAATATCCTAACGCACTTGCTCGGTGAAACATTGGAGGACTTGGCTATTAAGATAAAAGCCTATCGAAAAGCATACAGTGATTTTGGGCATAATTTAAGTAAGTCAAAAGTCGTACTCATGCTGCATACCTTTTTAGGGAAGAATTTAGATGATGTATATGAAAAGTCCCGTTTACCCTTTATTAGTTATTTGAAAACATCTCTTGGGTTGATAAAAAATCATGCTCTTAGTTTGGGATTTAATATGGAATCGGAAAAGTTTACCAATAAGGATCTCGAAGATATCCTTGAGTATTCATTTCGTAGATATGTTTCCCATGCCAGCTTAATTGGTACTAAGGACACATCTTTAAGGATACTTGAAGAAGTTAGCAGCATAGGAGTAAACGAGATTGCTTGTTTAATAGACTTTGGGGTTGATTATGATTCGGTAATGGGGAGTTTAGATTGCCTTACTGATCTAAAAGACGATTATAACTTAAAGTTCAAGTATTAGTTTTTCATTCATTTGTGTACTCACTCTTAGGGTTAGGTAAACCATCTATTTTTTATGGATATTAAGGATATTATAGATGAATTAATTAGTCTGGATATTAGAATACAGATCCAAGAAGAGGAGCTAAGAATTATTGGTTCCAAACAAAATATTACTTCTTCGATCATTGAGAAAATAAAGTTGAACAAAAGTCTACTGATAGATTATTTTCATTCTAATAAGATTACAAATAATCTTAGATTTCGAATACCATCTGCGGATATTTCGAGTTCTTATCCGTTATCATCTTCACAGCAGAGATTATGGACGTTAAGCCAGTTTAGAGATGTGAATGTTATTTATAATGTTCCCAATGCCTTTTTATTCGAGGGTAATTTGGATTTGATTGCTTACGAATATTCATATAGGCGAATATTAGAACGCCATGAGATATTGCGGACGATATTCAAGGAGGATGAAAGGGGTAATGTAAGACAGATTATTATTCCATATTCTCAAGATATAAAAGGTATTGAGTTGAAGGATTTCTTTGACGAAGATAATTTGTTGAATGAAGGGGAAGTGCATGAGATGATTAACGCCGAGATGCTTCGCGCCTTTGATCTGTCATCAGGTCCATTGATCCGTTCGGTTTTGTATCGCATAGAAGATCGCAAATGGGTATTTGTATATGTGATGCATCATATAATAAGTGATGCATGGTCTACAGGACTGCTGATCCGCGAGTTGGTAGCATTGTACAATGCGTATAAGAATGAACAGCAAGATCCGTTGCTGCCATTGCGGATCCAGTATAAGGATTATGCGGTGTGGGAGCAGGAGCAGTTGAAAGGAGCGGTATTGGAAGATCACAAGCAGTATTGGTTAAAGCACCTGGAGGGAGAGTTACCTGTGCTGGATTTTCCTGGCGACAGACCCCGTCCTGCTACAAAAACATATCGCGGGGGAATAATAAGTAGAATAATAAATCCGGAGACGGGTAAAAGTTTAAAGACATTGAGCCAATCACAGGGTTGCACGCTGTTCATGGGGCTTCTGGCTTCCGTTAAAGCTTTACTATATCGTTATACCGGTCAGGAGGATATAATATTGGGAAGCTCAATCGCTAACAGAGAACATGCAGACCTGGAAGACCAGATAGGCTTCTACGTAAACACCCTGGCATTGCGTACCCGCTTCAGCGGTCAGGATAGTTTTACAGAGTTGCTGGAACGTGTGAAGGAAGTAACACTGGGAGCATACGAACACCAGTCTTACCCATTTGACGACCTGGTAGAGTCAATAGACCTGAAGCGTGACATGAGCAGGAGTACATTATTTGATGTTATGGTAGTGTTACCGAGCGCCGCAATTGAGAGTTCGGCAACGCCGCAGAATCTGGGTGATATTAAAGTTAGCAATTACGAAGTGAAGGGGCATGCTGTCAGTAAATTTGATTTTACTTTTTTCTTTACTGAAAGTGAAGAGAGGTTGGAGTTACGACTTTCGTATAACAGGGATATATATGATAAGGAGACGATAGAGCGTTTGACGGATCATCTGGAGTGCCTGATCCGGGAAGTATTATTATCCCCGGATCGGAGCATATCGCAGATAGAGTATATAAGCGATGGAGAACGCAGGGAACTGTTGGAGGAGTTTGGCATGTCATCGCAGACATACCCCGAAGACAGGACTGTTGTGGATCTGTTTGAGGAGCAGGTATTGCGGACTCCGCAGGAGATAGCGCTGGTATGTGAAGACCGGCAGATCAGCTACAGGGAGTTGAATGAACGCTCCAACCGTCTGGCCGGCTACCTGAGGGAAGAATGCGGAGTAAAGGCTAATGATATAGTAGGTCTTCTGCTGGACAGATCAGAGAAAATGGTCATAGCTCTGTTGGGGGTACTAAAAGCCGGAGGCGCTTATGTAGCAATAGAGCCGGAGTATCCACAAGAGCGAAAGGCATTTATAGTAAAGGATACAGGTATAAAGGCATTGATCACTCAGTCGGAGTATATTTTCGATCTGGATTATTATGATGGTCATGTATTTGCGATAGATATTCAGTTAGAGGGTCTTCCTGAGCCCTCTCCCTCTCCGGTTACGAAGAGCTCTGTAGACGATCTCGCATATGTAGTATATACATCTGGATCTACAGGTCAGCCTAAAGGTGTAATGATAAACCATGTATCACTACTGGATTATTATTATTCTATAATGAGTCGGACAAATATGGGAAGCTGCAAAAGCTTTGGACTTGTATCGACACTGGCGGCCGATTTAGGTAATACGGTATTGTATCCTTGCTTATTAACCGGGGGTAGTTTGAGGATATTTTCGACAGCAGAAGTAATGAATGCCGGGTTGATGAAGGATGCTATTGTGGATTGCCTGAAGATTGTGCCGTCACACTGGAAGGCGCTACAGGAAAAAGAGGAGTTATTTGCTCCGGCTAAATGTCTGATATTCGGAGGAGAGCAACTGACAGATGACGTGATTGAAAGAATAAGGAAGGGGAAAGGTAACTGCCATGTATACAACCATTATGGTCCATCAGAGACGACAATAGGCAAGCTAATAAAAAGAGTAGACGTCTACGACCTGTCAACCAGGCTTTCGCTGGGTACACCGTTTGGCAATACGGAGATATACATCTTAAGTGAAGATGGTTTGTTACAACCCGTAGGTGTTAGCGGTGAGATATGTATAGGCGGTAAAGGTCTGGCACGGGGGTATTTAAACAGACCGGAACTGACGGAGGAGAAGTTCGTACCCAACCCCTACCGTCCCGGAGAGCGGATGTACCGTACCGGCGATATAGGCCGGTGGATGGCTGACGGCAACATTGAGTTTTTAGGAAGACGCGATGACCAGGTGAAGATAAGGGGTTACCGTATAGAGCTGGGTGAGATAGAGAGTGTGGTTCAGGGCTATGAGGGTATAAGCTCCTCGGTAGTGGTAGTCCGTAGCAATGCTGAGGGAGACAAGGAGCTGGTGTGCTATGTGATAAGCTCCGCAGAGCTGAAGGAGGAAGAGCTGCGTCTTTACCTGCGGGATCGTTTACCGCAGTACATGATACCATTATATTTTGTACAACTGGAGTCATTGCCCCTGACAGCGAACGGGAAGATAGACCGTAACCGGCTGCCGGCTCCTCATGAGAGCTCCGGGGTTGAGTATATCGCACCACGCACAGAGATAGAGCAGAAGCTGTCAGAGATATGGTCGGAGGTGCTTGGTAAGGAGAGAATAGGTGTACGGGATGACTTCTTTCAGTTAGGAGGTCATAGCCTGAAAGCAACCCGGTTGGCGAGCCAGCTATATAAAGCCTTTGATGTAAAGGTGGATTTTAACGGGCTATTCACTCATACTGTACTTGAAGATCAGGCGATAATGATTGCAGAGACGAAGCGTACCCAATATAAGGAGATAAGTGTTGCACCGGTGCAGGAGAGCTATCCGCTGTCCTCATCCCAGCACCGGCTGTGGGTATTGAGCCAGTTTGAAGAGAGCAGTGTTACCTATAATGTAAGAGAAATTTATGAATTTGAAGGAGAGTTAGAAAAAGACACTCTCGAACATGCTCTCTGCACGCTACAAAAACGTCACGAGATACTGAGAACAATATTCAAAGCAGACGCAACAGATGACGTACGTCAATACATACTCCAAGAAGATATTCCACTTGATATTCCATTAATAGACCTGCGATTAGAATTACGACAAGAAGAGAAGCTGAAAGAATTATTACAAAACGATTTCAACCTTCCCTTTAATCTATCTCATGATCGTCTGATTAGACCGAAGCTTTTCCAGATAGAAAATAACAAGTGGATATTTTGTTGCACGATGCATCACATCATTTGCGACGAGTGGTCTATGAATGTTTTGATCAAGGAACTAGTACATTTCTATAATTCCCGAATAGACCGGTTGAAATTGGATTTGAAGCCACTAAGGATTCAGTACAAAGATTTTGCGCTTTGGCAGCAACAATTATTGAATGATCCGTCAACATTGGCACATAAAGAATATTGGAAAAATAAATTTACAGGAGAAGTACCATTGCTGGATTTGACCTTCCAAAAAGGCAGAAGGCCAATTGTCAAAACTCATAATGTGAGAAGGCTGACTAAAGCAATTCCGAGGGAACTTAGTAACGGACTCAAAGCAACTTGCCAATTACACGGTTGCACATTATTCATGGGATTAATTGCAGTAGTAAACACTTTACTATACAAGAATTCAAATCAGAAAGACATCGTTATAGGCACTCCCATCGCCGGTCGGGAGCACCCTGATCTTAACGACCAAATAGGATTTTATATCAATACGCTACCGTTACGCATACAATTTGATGAACAAGACGGCTTCAATGATTTGTTGCTCGCAATTAGGCAATTGACTCTGGAAGCATACGAACATCAGACATATCCGTTTGATGAATTAATCAAACTATTAAACCTTAAAAGAGACAAAAGCAGAAACGTATTGTTTGACGTGTTTGTTGTCTTGCATAATGCAACTGAAATAGACAAGCAGGATACTTATTTAAATAAGTTAACAATAAAAAAATATCAAGGGCAGTATAGTGTTCCCGGAAAGTTTGATTTATTATTTGCTTTCTCAGAAACAGAAGACGATCTATATGCGAACTTGGAATACAATACTGATATCGTCGGCTTAGGATCAGCAGAGATGCTTTTTGAGGAAATTAATGAATTGTTATATAGCATCTGTAAAAATGCGAAACTGGAACTGTCGGCGATTAAAAAACATTTGGAACAAAAAGAAGTAAAAAGGAATAAGCAAAAATTACAAACAATCAGGCTTAAAAATTTAGCGATTCTTAAAAATAACAAATTATAAGATGGAAAACAGGTTGTCAAAGTTGAAAAATGCGAAGGCCGAAAATATAGTTGGCAGTTCCAGGGTAGAATACCTCTATCCAACCGAAAGTACAAGATTTCCACTGATGATCAGGCCAAAAACTTCAGGTCTAACACTAACTGAATGGGGGCGAGAAAACATGGAGATAATTAATAATGAGTTGAATATTCATGGAGCATTATTATTCAGGGGGTTTAATGTTGATAGTGTAAAGAAATTTCAGGACTTTATTAGTGTTTTCGACTTACCCCCGTTGGAATATAAACAAAGAACTTCTCCAAGATATGAAGTTGCAAAAAATATCTATCACTCTACAACCTATCCATCTGATCAATGCATCAACATGCATAGTGAGAATTCTTATGCACTAAACTGGGCAATGAAAATTGTTTTCTGTTGCATCAACCCCGCGGAAATGGGTGGTGAAACTCCAATTGCAGACAACAGGTTAGTATATAATTTCCTTAGCCCTTTGACAAAAGAAAAGTTTAAGAATAAAGGAGTTAGGTATGTAAGAACTATTGGCAAAGGTCTTGGGCTCTCATGGGAGGAGGTCTTTCAGACAAATGATAGGGCAAAAGTTGAAGAAGAATGTAGTAGGAATGAAATGCAAATAGAATGGAAAGATCAAGGAAAGCTAGTGCTAACTTGGAATAATAAGGCTATTTATGATCATCCTATAACGAATGAAAAAATTTGGTTTAATCACTCGTTTTTCTTTAATAAGTATACTCTTGACGAAGACTTGCTTAATGCGTTTACATCTCATAATGACTTACCATTTAATACATATTTTGGAGATGGAACCGAAATTTCACGAAATGAAATTGACGAAATTAGAGAAGCTTATGATAAATCAAAAGTTCTGTTTCCGTGGATAAAAGGTGATGTTCTATATCTTGACAATATGTTGTTTTCCCATGGCAGAAGTCCCTACAAAGGAACTAGGGAAATTTTGGTTTCGATGTTTTGATCTAATAATTCAGCTTATCGTTTAATAAAAAATTATGTCAATTTCAACTTCGGTAATAGGCTTTGAGCTATCTGTTAATCAGAAAGAAATATGGAGTCTTGGAGATGTCCATAGATACTATAATGACTTATCGATTGTAGTCAATGGTGTACTTAACAGCACTAAGTTACGAGCATGTGTTGAGCGAATCTTGAGGCGGCATGAGATTTTATCTTATCGTTGTATGTCAAGTGGGGGTTCTTTTTTCCCATCGCAGGCATTTGATCATAGCACGGGATTTGATTTTAAAGAAGAAGATTTACGAAGGCAAAGTATTAATGCGTGTAAAAAAATAGGTTTTGAATTTTTGAGTCGCAGATATAACGCTGCCGGGGATAATGGTTTAAGGATTTATTTAGGTCGAACTGAGGAGGATAAGTATCTATTATTTGTGAGAATTTATTCTCTATGGGGTGATCATTATAGTTGTGAGATATTTTTTAAAGAATTATGCTTGGAATATTTTCACTATGAGGAAAATATTACTATAACGGAAGATATAGCCTACCGTAATTTTTCACAGTGGCAAAATGATTTATTTGTCACACCAGATGAAGATGCTTTACAGTTCTGGAAGGGGTATGAATTCGATTTGAAGGAACGACACATTCCGTTTGGAAAGCATAAACGAGATATTTTTTCTCCACGTGTTTCGTTGATTGATGACATTTCAGGTGAGCGCTATGTGATGTTTAAAGAACGATGTGCTGAGTTTGACACAACAGGATCAAACTATTTATTGAGTTTGTTTGGAATGTATTTAAGTACGTTTAAAGAGAAAGAGGTTACGATAGGCTATGTGCCCTATGAAAGGAGTTATAAAGAGTTGAATTCTACTATAGGTTTTATATCAAGGGTGTTGCCGGTAAGAATTGGGAGAGCAGGCGAAGGAACTTTTAAAGAAGTCATTTATAATAATGAGAAAATGACTGATGAAGTTATTTCGTGGGGAGATTATTTTCATTTGGATAGAGTGAATAATATAGAATCTGCTGGGGAGCTTTTTTTTCAGTATTGTTTTGAATATGCGGAACTAAAGTTGCCTGCCACCCTATGTAGCGAAAGCGTCTCCTTTTGTAGATTGCAGACCTGTAGCTTAACAGATATGTTTTTAATAAAATTATTCTGTGTTGACTATGGCGATAGGGTGTCGGTAGAATTATATTATGACGAGAACCGGTTTAGCAAACTAGAGGTTGATGTGCTGTGCGCGCAATTAAAGTTTTTTATCCATAAAAATATTGAAGAACCGACTGGTATAATCGGAATAGATGATAGAAGCATAGACATAATTAATATTTCAAATGATACCAATGCGAAGTTAAAAGATGTAGATACAGTGGTGGGTTTGTTTGAAGGTCAAGTATCCATGAGCCCTGAAAAAGTCGCTATTGTTTACGAGGGACAGGAGTTAAGCTATAAGGAATTAAATGAACTTTCCAACCAGTTTGCGAACTACTTGATGGAGGCGTGTTCCGTAAAAGCTGGAGAGGCTGTGTGCATTATGCTTGGGAGGTCTCCCAGGATGATTATTGCACTTTTAGGAATATTAAAATGTGGAGGAGTATATGTTCCAATAGATCCGGATTACCCGAGAGAGAGAATAAAATATATTATTGATGATAGCCATAGTAAGTTGTTGATTAGTGAAGGTGAGCTAATAAAGGACTGGGTACAGGATGGATCCTTTGCCATATTAGATATATCATCAAATGATATTTATCATAAGCGAAAGATAGAAAATTTAGATTGTGTTAATGAGAATGGATTAGCTTATATTATATATACATCAGGATCTACTGGTCAGCCAAAAGGCGTGATGATAAGTCATAGAAATCTTATAAATTATACTCATTGGGCAAATGAATATTATTTCAAAGGGAATGAATATGGAAACTGGAGTTTAATAACATCGATTTCTTTTGACCTGACAGTAACAGCATTGTATACAGCCCTTACAAGAGGCAAAAGGTTGTATATAGGTAGTCGCAATAAAGGGATAGTGGAATTGTTGGAGGAAAGTTTCAATAATCCGGGAGTAGATACATTAAAGCTTACACCGTCCCATTTAAGTCTCCTCAAAGAAATAAAAGTCTCAGAAGGCAGTAATGTGAGAATTGTGATTTGTGGAGGAGAGCAGCTCCAATCCGAGCAGATAAATGCAGTATGGCAGATAGATAAAAGAATAAAAATTTATAACGAATATGGGCCAACAGAAACAACAGTAGGTTCGATTATAAAAGAAATAGAACACGGAGAGGATAAGGTGTTAATCGGACGTCCGATATTGAATACGGAGATATACATCTTAAGTGAAGATGGTTTGTTACAACCCGTAGGTATTAGCGGTGAGATATGCATAGGCGGCAAAGGTCTGGCACGCGGGTATTTAAACAGACCGGAACTGACGGAGGAGAAGTTCGTACCCAACCCCTACCGTCCCGGAGAGCGGATGTACCGTACCGGCGATATAGGCCGGTG
Organism: Chitinophagaceae bacterium; assembly: GCA_019638595.1. GTDB lineage: Bacteria > Bacteroidota > Bacteroidia > Chitinophagales > Chitinophagaceae > Agriterribacter. The sequence continues at coordinate 193,216 of JAHBTJ010000003.1, read as the reverse complement.
GATGGCTGACGGCAACATTGAGTTTTTAGGAAGACGCGATGACCAGGTGAAGATAAGGGGTTACCGTATAGAGCTGGGTGAGATAGAGAGTGTGGTTCAGGGCTATGAGGGTATAAGCTCCTCGGTAGTGGTAGTCCGTAGCAATGCTGAGGGAGACAAGGAGCTGGTGTGCTATGTGATAAGCTCCGCAGAGCTGAAGGAGGAAGAGCTGCGTCTTTACCTGCGGGATCGTTTACCGCAGTACATGATACCATTATATTTTGTACAACTGGAGTCATTGCCCCTGACAGCGAACGGGAAGATAGACCGTAACCGGCTGCCGGCTCCCCATGAGAGCTCCGGGGTTGAGTATATCGCACCACGCACAGAGATAGAGCGTCAGTTGATACATGTTTGTGAAGAAGTGCTGAAGCGTGAGCGAATAAGTTTAAAGGATGACTTTTTTGCTTTGGGAGGAGACTCAATAAAATCTATTCAGATAGTATCAAGGTTAAGGCAAAGAGGGTATTTTTTAAGCATTCAGGATATTCTGCTGCACTCGGTTCTGGAAGAGCTTAAATCATTTGTAAAAATAGTAAGTCGTTCGATAGATCAGGAAGAAGTGAGAGGGATCATTCCTCTAAGTCCGATTCAACGGTATTTTTTTGAGAGTGATTCTGTAGATATTCATCATTATAATCAGTCGGTGCTATTAAGGAGTCGGGAGGTAATAGAGGAAGAATGTATGCGATCAATTTTGGATAAGCTTGTACATCATCACGATGCTTTACGAATGGTATATAAAGAGAGAGAGGGTAAATGGCTACAGGAGAATGTTGCATGGACGCCGGGCAGAAATTATTCGTTGGAGATTATAGAGCAGTGGGATGAGAGCTCGTTTAAGGCAGAATGTGATCGTATTCAATCAGGAATGAACCTTACTGAAGGCCCCTTATTCAAAGCTTGCTTATTCCGTAAAACAGGAGGTGACTTATTGTTGCTGGCGGCTCATCATTTAATAATAGATGGTGTATCATGGCGTATATTATTTGAAGACCTATCTGTTCTGTATTCGCAATATCAATCCGGAGTTGAGTTAAAGCTTCCATTAAAAACAGATTCATTTAAATACTGGCAGGACAGACAAATCGCATATTCGGAGAGCAGCGATTTAAAAAGAGAAGAGTCGTACTGGTCATCGATAGGGTCTGCTTGCGTTGATCCGATACCATTGGATTACGCTGACGGGGAGAATAAGTCAAAAGATATTGTATCGCATTCGATTTTATTGGATGAGGATACAACAGAACGGTTATTGAAGCAATGTTATAAAGCATATCATACGGAAGTAAATGATATACTGCTGACTGGATTAAGCCTGGCGATAAGTGAGGAGTTTAAGCTGAACAGGGTAGCGGTCAAGCTGGAGGGACACGGTCGGGAGCAGTTAGCTTCTGATGTAGATGTAAGCCGGACTGTGGGATGGTTTACGACGGAATATCCTGTTGTTTTTAATATGGAGCACCGGGGCAATATGATCCGTCACCTGATAGAAGTAAAGGAGCACTTACACCGGGTACCGAATAAGGGGATCGGATATGGGATATTGCGATATATGAAAGGATATGCTTACGAGCTAAGCCCGGAGATCAGTTTTAATTATTTGGGAGATTTTGGTTCAGGTATCGAACTGCCGGCAGGAGACAGGTTATTTGAATTTTCAGAGTTGTACCATGGTCATAATACATCAGCAGCCAGGCAAAGGCAAACTGTTTTGGATATATCCGGGATGATGGTGGCCGGTAGGATACGGTTATCAATAAGTTACAGCAGGCAACAATACTCTTCAGCAAGGATGGAGAGATTAGCAGGTCTATACCGGGAAAAGCTGGTAGAGTTGGTAGATCGCCTGTCAGGTGAACAGAAGGAATATATAAGCCCGGTGGATCTGACATATAAGGGCCTAAGTGTAGTGCAGGTGGAGGAGTTGAACAAGGGCTTTAATGTGGAAGATGTATATGCATTGAGTCCCTTGCAGGAAGGTTTGTATTATCACTGGTTCAGTTCACCGGAGTCATCGGTTTATTTTGAGCAGATGAGCTACCGGGTGCAGGGAGAAATAGATATAAATATGCTGGGTAAGAGTTATGATTTGTTAGTCTCCCGGCACGCGATACTACGAACATTTTTTACACAGCAATATGGAGAAGGATTACTTCAGGTAGTGATGAAGCGAAGTGAAAGCGGGTTTAAGTATTATGACAACAGGATTTATGGAGGAACAGCAACAGAATCATCAGTAGAAGAATATAAATCATCGGATCGAAGGAAAGGGTTTGATCTGCATAGCGGGTCACAAATGCGGCTAACAGTATTAGGGCTGGGAGATAATCAGTATGAGTTTATCTGGAGCTATCATCATATCCTGATGGATGGATGGTGTATGGGTATTCTGATAAAGGAGTTTTTTGAGATATATTATGGACATATTGAAGGCAGGGCAACGGAGTTGAAAAAGGTGTATCCTTATTCAGGCTATATAAAATGGTTAGGTGGTATAGATAAGGAAAGGACGATACAATACTGGAAGGAATATTTGTCTGGATATACGTCAGTAAGCAGTCTTCCAGCATTATCGTCACAGAAAGCAGGAGATGGTTATAGCGGCGAGAGCCGGAGTTTAAGTATAGGTGGAGAACTGCGCCAGATGATCCGGCGGTTATGTGGGGAGCTGGGGATAACAGAGAATACATTTATACAAACGGTATGGGGGATATTGTTGGGGCGGTATAATAATACGGAAGACGTCGTGTTCGGGTCAGTAGTATCAGGGCGTCCGGGAGAGTTGGAAGGAATAGAAGATATGATAGGTTCGTTTATTAATACGATACCTGTTCGGATCACGGGAAGCAGGGATAAGAGCATAACAGAATTACTGCATGAAGTACAACGCAGATCGGTAGAAGGCTCCGAACATCATTATGTACAATTAGCAGAGATACAGTCGGAGAGTGAATTAGGCCGCAACCTGTTTGATCATATAATGATATTTGAGAACTACCCGGTACAGGAGACTGTCAGGAAGGGAATGAAGCAGCATGGTGATGCCAGGGATATCTCATTTTTATCATTTAAATCTATTGAACAATCCAATTATGATTTTGTAATAACAATTGTACCTGGTGATCAGCTAAATATCAGGTTCGAGTATAATGGTAATGTTTATGAAGAAGGTATGGTATCGCGGATGGAAGGCCATCTAATGAATTTAATAAATAACATATTGCAGTATCCGGATCGGAGCATACCGGAGATAGAATATATAAGCGAAGAGGAACGCAGGGAGATATTGGAGGAGTTTAATGCAACGGCACACCCCTATCCTGAAGACAGGACTGTTGTGGATCTGTTTGAGGAGCAGGTATTGCGGACTCCGCAGGAGATAGCGCTGGTATGTGAAGACCGGCAGATCAGCTACAGGGAGTTGAATGAACGCTCCAACCGTCTGGCAGGCTATCTGAGGGAAGAATATAAGATACAATCCGAAGACCTTGTTGGTATCCAGTTGGAACGCAGTGAATGGATGGTAATAGCAATACTGGGAGTATTAAAAAGCGGGGGAGCCTATGTACCTATTGATCCGGAATATCCACAGGAGCGCATAGACTACATGCTTGACGACAGTAAGTGCCGGGTAGTGATAGATACCATGGAGCTGAAGAAGTTCAGATCAGAGGAGAACAGATACGGATCAGGTAATCCTGCAAGAGCGAGTGACCCCGAAAACCTGGCTTATGTAATTTATACATCAGGATCAACAGGCAGACCCAAAGGAGTGATGATCGAACACAGATCGGTCAGTGCATTTATTAACAACCTTGGAAATAATTTTTGTTTGACTAAGGAACATATTCTGGGTTGCACTACCAATTACACTTTTGATATATCGGTATTAGAGTTAATAGGGACGATAGTGAACGGAATAAAAATAGTCGTCATAACCGAACAGGATCCTGTACTTATTTTATCCAGGATCAGAGAGTATAAAATAGATGCGTTGCAGTTGACGCCATCAAGGCTAAGCCAGTTAATAGATGGTGATACTTCAGAGATAAGCAAGCTGTCATTTTTAAAAGTGCTATTGATAGGAGGCGAAGCACTGCCGGCAAATCAGTACATAGGTTTAAAGAATCTGTCAGACACTCTCGTCTTTAATGTATATGGGCCAACAGAAACGACGATTTGGAGTACGTTTTCCAGAATACAGAACAGCGTATCGCTTTCAATAGGCGGTCCGTTGCAAAATGAGAGTGTGTTTATACTGGACAGAAAAGATCAATTACAACCCGTAGGTGTTAGCGGTGAGATATGTATAGGCGGCAAAGGTCTGGCACGCGGGTATTTAAACAGACCGGAACTGACGGAGGAGAAGTTCGTACCCAACCCCTACCGTCCCGGAGAGCGGATGTACCGTACCGGCGATATAGGCCGGTGGATGGCTGACGGCAACATTGAGTTTTTAGGAAGACGCGATGACCAGGTGAAGATAAGGGGTTACCGTATAGAACTGGGTGAGATAGAGAGTGTGATCCAAGGATACCCTACAATTAATAAATCAATTGTGGTATCCCATAAATTTAAGAATGGAGAAAGAGATATAGTTGCTTATGTAGTGGGTAAAGAGCATATAAATATAGCCGATATAAAATCATATATAAATAGAAAGCTTCCTTCCTACATGATCCCTTCATATTATATTCTTTTGGATTCATTGCCCTTAACTGCGAGTGGCAAGGCAGACAAAAAGCAGCTGCCATCTCCTGAAGAAGTCAGCAACTTACACACAGGTGCGGAATATGTGGGGCCTAGAAACGAAACAGAAGAACGGTTAGTGGAAATCTGGCGAGAGGTATTAGGGGTAGATAGAATTGGCGTAAAAGATGATTTTTTTGAGCTTGGAGGACATAGTCTGAAAGCAACACGTTTGGCAAGTCAAATACAAAAGAAATTTGAGGTCAGTATCAAAATGAATCGCCTGTTTGCCAGCACAATACTAGAAGATCAGGCTGTATTGTTATCTGAAGAAACTAAACCAATAATAAATTAAAAAATATGAATCAAAAAAACTGGTATTTAAAACCAAACACAGTAATTGAGCCCTTATTTGACAGATGGTATGCATGGTCACATCTGGTATCCCCGGCAACTTCAGCGATGAATGTTGCAAACAGACATCTTAAAATTCTAAATTCCTATATTCAAAACCCACAAATTCACGCAGCGGCTGCTAAAAATCCCAAAATGCGCGGGGGACCGTTTGTTGACTTTGAAAGGGAAAGAAAACAAGAAGCCATAGCTTTGAAAGACTATACGATTGAGAAAAAAAAATATCAGATTGAATTTTCAAAAGCGATCAAGGAGCTCAATGATTTATTAAAATCATCAGCTAAAGGCTACTCGATGGATGAGATTTATAAAAAGGTTCCTGATGTCTTAAAAGGTTATGTTGAACTGGTGTACGATTTGAATAACAATCCCTCATTTCGATTTTTTGAAAAACTACTGTATAATAGCTGTTGTTATGATGAAACCTCACAGAGCATAGCACTTTGGATTACAAATAATGACGAACGTCCATTTGTTTTAAGTACACCTCGGCTAGATGAACCAAACGTAATTCATGTCGATATTCCTTTTCGACACCCTGCAATTGACTTATTAAGTAAAATGAGAAGAAATCCGGGCAGTGTGCAACAAATGGTGGACATGCTAAAGATACAAGAAAAAGATATAGAGCTTTTTTATAGTTTTTTTACGCAAACTCCTCCAGTTAAATATGTACCCTATAGTGGTGATAAAGTAAGAATGAGATATTTCGGCCATGCATGCATACTTATTGAGACAAAAGATGTAAGTGTCTTCGTAGATCCAGTTATAAGTTATCATGGCTATAGTACTGACGTATCAAGATATTCAGAAGCCCATTTGCCAGATAGAATCGACTATGTTATTATTACGCACAACCACCAAGATCATATTCTATTTGAAACGCTACTCTCATTGAGGCACAGAATCGGACAAATTGTTGTTCCTAGATCAGGAAACGGCTCGTTGCAGGATCCTAGTCTAAAGTTGATGTTTGATATTCTAGGATTTGAGAATGTCATAGAAATTGGAGAATTTGACAGTGTCGGTAAGGGGAATTGTAAAATTACTGGAATCCCTTTTATAGGCGAACATTCGGATTTGGATATTAGAGCAAAGCTTTGTCATCATGTTAAAGTTGGAAAATACTCGTTATTATTTGCCGCAGATTCTTGTAACGTTGAACCTGAAGTATATCATAATGTTTTTAAGATTATTGGATCGGTAGATAGCCTATTTCTCGGAATGGAATGTGATGGTGCTCCGCTATCATGGCTATATGGACCTTTGTTAACAGAGGACCTGCCAAGAGATATGGACAATTCAAGGAGATTGGCAGGTTCAAATTACGAAAGGGGGAAGGCGCTAGTTGACGTATTTAAACCCAAAGAGCTTTATGTATACGCAATGGGGATGGAGCCTTGGCTGGAATTTATTAGTTCAATAAAGTATACAGATGAATCTAATCCAATAGTCCAATCTAATAAACTGATTGAGGTTTGTCACAGTAATAAAATAATAGCAGAGAGGTTATACGGTGAAAAAGAGTTATTCTATGAGTTTTGATTTGATTTTACTGTAATAGATTTGAATAGTCTCAATTTAGGTTAGTTAATATTTCTATACGTGTTCAATTCACACGTCAAGTTTGCAGCTTAATGGATTTGTCATTCTAATTGTAAATAATGATTACAATTACTATTCGGTAAATTTATGCTGATGTTCTCTTGCTAATTTTATCGCGCTTGTAAGTTAATATTTTTACTGTTGACTCCACAATTTCTGTTGTAACAAGCGATTGGCAATATAAAAGCAAAATGATTGTTTGAGGATGAAAAAACTAATTAGATTCATTTTTCCTCTGATAGGACTAAAATGGGTTATAATATGTTTATTACTTGGAATTTTCTCGGGGTTATTACGGTTTTTATTTGTTGCCTTAGTTTCCAAGGTGATTAATAATATTCAAGCAGGATCATATATTTCCGTTGATTATTTATATGTCTATATTTTCTTAGCTATTATTTTATCTATCATTCTATGCCGAAGGCGTTTAAGTTTAATCATAATTGATCGATCACAAACGCTGTTCTGGAAATTAAGATTGAAGGTAATATCCATTTTGTTGAAAGCGGACAATGAGCAGTTGTCAAGCCGAAAGGAAAGAATTTACTCGGTTGTTTTACACGACATATATGTTTTAACAGATACTTCGTTCAACCTAATAGAATTTTTTAGTGCCCTTGTTTTGGCAATATCTTGCTTTGCCTATTTATCCTTTATATCACTACACTTATTTATTATTACTGTCATTGTTGCCGTATTTGGAGTGGCCCTATATTATTTAACAACGCAAAAGAATCAGAGGGATTTTGAAAAAGTCAGGATGCTTCAAAATAGATTTCAGTCCACATTTAGCTCACTTTTAGATGGTTTTAAAGAATTATATATGGAACCGCAGAAAGGAGACTTTTTATTCCATCATAGGATTACAAAAATTGCAGATGATTCTTATAAAACCAACATTAAAGCCTATACCGGGTTTCTAAATAATCAGATAATTGGGCAGATTCTCTTTTATATTCTTATCACTTCTACATTACTAGTATTTAGTATTGTTTTTAACATCCCAAAAAACGATCTGATAAATTTTGTTTTCGCGTTGATTTATCTGCTTGGATCATTAGAAACGATCATGATCATGATTCCTAATTTTATGAAAGCAAAGGTTTCAGCCAATCATTTAATGAGTTTGTGCAATGAATTGACAACGGCAAATTTCAAGAATGCTGCATCGATACAAAAAATTGCAAAGAGTGAGTTCGAAATAATTTCAATTTCAGGTCTATTATTTTCGTATAAGGGAGTGGCAGATAGTTTTGAAATTGGACCTGTTGATTTTTGTATTAAGAAGGGAGAAGTAATTTTTATTGGTGGAAGTAACGGAAGCGGGAAAACAACCTTAGTTAACTCAATTTTGGGGATTTGCACTCCCTCTAGCGGAGAGATCAAGCTAAATAACAAATTAGTCAATGGTGATTATTATTCTTATTACCGAACCGCATTCTCTGTTATCTTTAGTGATTTTTATTTATTTGATGAGATACTGAGCAACGGAATATTTGATTATGAAAAGTGGGAATATTATCTTGGATTATTTGAATTAACTGGTAAGGTAAATATTAATGATGGCGTTTTTTCCACAACTAAGCTTTCTGCCGGTCAACGAAAGAGGCTGGCCCTTGTAGTTGCATTATTAGAAGAGAAGCCTGTGCTTGTAATAGATGAATGGGCGGCAGATCAAGATCCTTTTTTCAGAAAGAAATTTTATACGGAGATAATTCCCATATTAAAAATTGATGGATTTTCTATTATTGCCATCACTCATGATGATATGTATTACCATTGCGCCGACAAGTTGTTTCGCATGGAGGAGGGAAGATTGGTTGATAGGTCATTGGAGTCCTTTATAGAACGTCAGCACACCGAAAATTAATTTTTATTGAAGCTTTTATAAGTAATCAAAGGAAAGGTATGCACAGACCTCAATTATTTTTATTGCATTTTGCCGGAGGAAGCTGTTATTCCTATAATTTTCTAGAGCCATTTTTGAAAGACTTTGAATTTGTCGTTCTCGAATTACCTGGAAGAGGAAAAAGAGTAAAGGAAACACTGATATATGACTTTGAGAATGCAGCATACGATATATTTTTCCAAATTAGACAAAAGGTTGTATCCCCTTACTTTCTAATTTATGGACATAGTCTTGGAGCATCTTTGGCGTTGAGAGTGACAAATATGCTCGAACAATCTTCAATTGTGCCATCTTATCTTATAGTTAGCGGTAGCGCCGGCCCCGGAGTTGAATTAGGTATTAAGGACTTAGATTCATTAGACCAAAATGATTTTTTCTTAGTTCTTCAAAAAATGGGCGGCATGCCAGAAAGCTTTCTGAAAAGCAAGGCCTTATTGGATTTTTTTGAACCTATTTTAAGAGCAGATTTTGGATTGGTTAATAATACTATAGAAGAACATATTAGTACCACAGTACCGTTGTTCGCCATGATGGGTGCTGATGAAGAACATGTTTCACAAATTGAGAATTGGTCAAGATTCACTACTTCCAATTTTTGTTACGAATTGCTACCCGGCAATCATTTCTTTATACTTCAGCATCCTCAAAAAGTAGCGAACATTCTAAAAAGATGCTATAAAAGTATCTTTTTCAATCAATAATTTTCTTTAGACCGTATTTTTTTTATTTAGTAATATAAAACAAATGATTTTGTCAGTTGAACAATTGCATCAATTAGACTGGATAGGAAAGATCCCCCCTTCCAATAGAATAGCATTGCTGGTACCGCAATATAATGAAGCTTCTAACTGTAATATTCTTGAGCGTCTCAGTTATTTTAAAGGCATAGCGTTAAAATTCAAAAACGAATTAGATGTGATCATAATTGATGACGGATCCACTGATAATAGCCTTGCTATTATTGAGACATTCCAACAGAATAATTATTATCCGTTTTATATCGCTTCTATTTCGCCAAATTCTAATAAAGTTGGTGCTTTACATTTAACCGCATCTGCCATTTCTCACGAATACGTTGTTTTATCCGATTTCGACACCGACATAGCAGGTTATGAAAGAATATTTGAAAACCTAAATGGTTACGAAAAGAATTTGTTGTCAAAAGGCTACTATTTTAGGCTGCTTCCTTTTGAAGGGCAAGGTATGGTTTTCGAGTTTCAGCAAATGGAATATTCAATTTTAAGAAGCTATTACAAATTTTATGAAAAAGAAGGATGCGTTCCTGTAATGCCTGGCGCCGGAGCCTGTTATCAAAGAGCTTTTTTACTATCTATTTATGCAAATCATAGTGGACTTAGAAATGGTGAAGATAGAGAGGCTACTGTGATCGGTCTAAAAATGGGTTTTAGAACTTACTATTTGAAAGATGTTTTAAGTTTAACAAGACCACCTTTATCACTAAAGAAACTTGTGAAACAAAGAATAAGATGGAATCTTGGATATATTGAAACTTATACAAAGGAGTTCAAATATTATTTTAACCAGGTAAAGTCATTTAATACAATGGGAATAGTCTTGATGTTAGATTTCTTAATTGTGATCCTCATGATTCTCTTTCCTTTGATAGTCGTGATTCTGGGAAGCATAAGTATTACAAGCTTGGCTATTTTCTTGTTCTTCTCTTATATGGTCAGCGTTTTGACATGCATATTCTCCGTTTTCTTAGCTAAGCAGGAGTTTACTGAAATGCGAAAAAAAATTATTGTAAATATATTAACCTACCCTTTTTTCAAAATCTTTGTTGGATGTGTTGCTTGGAATAAAGCTCTTTTACTTTATTTGAAACGCTCGAGAAAGAAGCCATAGAAATTTACAGCATTTCACAATTGCCAAAATTAAAAAATTTTAAATGATGTCAGAATCTTTATCACTGTCGTTTTATGCTGCAGCCCAAGAACAAGTTCAGTCATGGAACTTCCATACCAATTTGGAGGAGTGCAAGTTACCTGATGTTTTGACCTTAAAGCTATATCTCAAAAATCCCAGTATTGTGTTACTTGAGAAATCATTTGAAATATTAGTAAGGAGACATGAAAGTCTGAGAACAAGCTTTGATATAATTGATGGAGCATTAGTGCAGGTTATTTATCCGTACGATTTCAAATTATTTTCGATTTGCCATTATGATTTTAAAGATGAGTTGAATCAGGATATTTTAATTTCACAGCAATTATTGGAATTCCGCGGAGAGTTAAGGAAACTAAGCAACATACCATTATTCAGAGCAGGAATTTTTAGGGTTGCGGAAGACGCATACTATACCTATATCACGATTCATCATATCATATCCGATATGTGGTCTTTGTCTGTTATTAAAAAGGAGCTTAACGAGATTTACGATTCTCTTTTAAAAGGCAATATCCCCAGAAGTGATCCTCATCCTGTTCAGTTACGTCATTATACTGAATGGCAGAGAGGAGAATTCCAAAACAAACTGAGGATAATAAAAAGCTATTGGTCCAAGAAATTGGATGTTCCGATGAGTGGTTTTATAAAGAGTTGTTCAGGACTTTTCTGCAATCATTGTTCGGACGGACTAGGAGCTACCTCAGGCTTTGGTTGTGAATCTAAAATCTTAACTGCTCTTGACAATTCCAAAATTAGTTCGTGTAAATTTGTACTCGATAAGGAAATGCACACAGCGATTACAGATCTTTCATTTTATTGCAAATCTAGCATTTCATCAATTTTTTCTGCTGCTTTAAAGTTACTTTTTTTTCTACTTGAGGGTAATGACAGAGTATTGGTGGCGATGCCGATTATTAATCGATTTTTGCCAGGTTCTGAGTTAATAGTTGGCGATCTAGTTGGAGGCGCTTATTTATATGATCAGATCAATAAAACAGAGACAGTAAAAACCATAGTCAGAGAGGTTTATTTTGAAATTTTAGAGGTCGCCGATTTAATAATTTCTGATCATGATGAATTAGAATTAGACGGGAAATATCTAAGGTTGAATACTGACGTTTTCTTGAATTTTATTGGTCGGGATATTATTGGAGAAAGCCAACTACCAGCTAGTGATAGGGATGCTATAAACATCTCGGAAACAGATGTAACTGGCTATTACAAAATAGTCTTTAATGTTGAAGAATATAAAAACGGATATATCTGTGATTTTAACTATAATATAGAGCTTGTTTCAACAAAATACATTACTCGCTTTGCAGAACGTTATATGTCATTGCTGCGTGCTATGTGTAAGGGACCTGATATACTAGTGACAAAAATGATTTTTTAAATTCATGTCTTTATTTTAACTCTTAAGTCCCGCTACTTTAATAGTGTACTATAAATGGTATGAATTTTTGATGTTCTGTATTCTCATGACCAACCCAGGTTTTCAATGAGCTATTCCACCAATATAAAACCTACATAGGAGGTAAAAATTCATTTTAAGATGTTTTACAAGGAACAATTAAAAGGTAATTCCTACGAGGGAAAAACGCTGAGTTTTACATTTGACGATGGACCTGGAGAAACTATGGGTGACCAAACAGGACCCAAAACTGTCAGAATAGCTCAGTATTTGTATGAGGAAGAAATATCAGCAACCTTTTTTTGTGTGGGCTCCACGATTTTAAAATATCCTGATGTTTTAGATAGTATTTCGTATTACGGACATACAATTGGAAACCACACCTATACCCATATAAATATGGTTAAAGGGTTAGCCAATGGCGAAGACATTTTATCCGAAGTTTCACAAACAACGCAACTGATCCAAAAATATTCCCCAGAACACATTATGTTCAGGGCCCCGTGGGGGCAATGGTCTCCCGAAGTTGCCGATTACTTAAATGATACTATCGCGAATGCTAGTAGTTATGTTGGACCTTTTTATTGGGATATTGATGGGAGCGACTGGAGCTATTGGCTAAAGAATAAAAGTGCTGAAGAATGCGCAATTAGATATTTAGCTGATATTTTGCATGAAGATAAGGGAATTGTTTTGATGCATGATTCTAGCGCAGACAATATCACGGCTAAAAACAATAACTTATGTTACGAAACAATTAAAATTCTTGTACCACTACTAAAAAAATTAGGATTTAAATTTATTTCGTTGAAAGACTTTTATATAAGAAAGTGACTTTTAAAATCAGTTTTAACTATAACGACATTAACACTGCCGAAAGATTAAATAATGGTTGGGTAGAAGAAGATGGGAAGATACCCATTATACGATTTTTTAAATAATTGGTCCGTTGTTACAAGTAGAAGCAGACAGGAAAAATGAGGTGTTTTTGTAAAGATAGTTCAGACAGAATGAAAATAAGCCAATTATCGATGCAAGACAGCTTTTTATAGGGTAGAAATGAAAGAACGTTGAAAATCAACGAACTAATGTAATTTAGGTAGTCGCGCTAGGTCTGGCTTCCCAACTACTTTACGCAAGCCTGCATAGTCGCTATGAATTGTTAGGTGGTTTCTATCTTTGTGTTTTCTCTAAGAGAAACGGCTGTTTTAATAGGTATGTTATATCTTATTGTCTTTTGAGTTACTCTACTTTTTTGAGTGCGCGGGATACGGGAAAAATCAAACAAACTATATGAGATACTTTCAGTCAAAGAGCATGTATAAACAAAAAGATTATTAAAGATAATTCACCTCCGTTTTGGTATAAATTAAATATTGCTTATGAAACTTTTTGTATCTTACAGTAAAACTTACGCTCCATGAAGTAGGCTATGTGCTATTGTTTTTTGCCAAAATGACAGTCAGGTAATTCACTAAACTTCAGAAAATCTTCAATAATATAGTTAGATAATTTTCCCGTTAGGGCTACCAAACCGGAATTTTTGAGTTTTACCTCGGAAGTTCCGGTTTCTTTTTTCCTGTATTACCCTTCAGACGGGCAATACAGGAAAATACACTGTTCATTTTTATGGTTCGGGGTTGGTCGTTTTTCTTATTGTAACAGAGCCCTCCCGGGAAAATGATATTTTGCAGTTTTCTTTTACCGCTATAACTGCCGGAAGCCCATGCAGTCTGTCCATATACTTTTCAAGATTCGGGGGCGTCGTAATCCGTCTTTTCCAGGTAGGGGTTAATGCAACGTTTTCAAAAATTTAATTCTCACCTCTATTGAAGACAATCCATAGCAAGGAGCTCCTACAGTAATGTCAGTTTGCGAAAAGAAGTTAGGATTTGGGTTGAATAGCATTAAGTCAAAAACAAAAATTTTTTAGCTTCTATTCGTAGCTAATCTATTATTTATCGCTTTACACTCCCATCCCCGGAAAGGAGCAAAATGCAACTGACATGAAAGCACAAAAATATCAATTACCAAGAGAACATAGCCCGCCAGTAAACTAAATTATGCTGCAATAAATCATTGATTTTTGTTATCATAATTGTGCAAAACAAGTATGCCTTAAAGTCAATAACAATAAAGCTTTTAACATGAAAATGATCTTATTATTAATTGTTTTGCCGTTTAGTGCATTAACAATTTTAGCTCAAACTAATAATACGCCATATGATTTTCCTATAAAACCCGGGACTGAACAATGGAAATTCAGCTCACCAGAAGAAATGTATAGTAAATGTCAAATTCCGAAAGAAATAATAAGTAATCTAACAACAGAAGCATTGGCAAAAACCTGTTTGAATTATCCTTTATTTGGACTAATGAACGCGTTTAATACTCCCCAGGCGGGTTTTTATGCTGTGAAAAAAAACTTTGACGGCATTGATGCACTATTTGAAAGAAAAGATGTGGGTAAGGTTTTAATAAGGATATATGGAACTATGAGCCCGGCAAATATTGACAAATAATGGCCATCATTACAAAGAGGAGAGTTTAGCGAGTTGTTTCGCTTTATAGAAATATTGTTGGCACAAAACATTGTTCAAAATAGTATGGATGATAGTGATAAAAAGTTACTGCTAAAGGAGATAAAAGTAAAATACGATGCTAAAGCTGGCATTCAGGATGTGTTTGGCCCTATAGGACTGGAATCATCGCTCTTTCCTGCGGCAATAATAATGGATAAAAAAGGAATTTTAAAAGCTAAAAATAACGGCATTACCCGTTTTCTGGAAACAGGGCAACTCAGTGACGAAGCAGATTTAACTGAACTCTATAATCAATTAAATGCAAACCAATGATCCATTTGAAAAGGTATTTCATTATCATCATGGCATTAGCTGCTTTTTGTAATTGTAAGAAAAATAAAGGGGAATGCTGTATCCAGATAGATAAGCCAAGTGGTACTTATATTTATCCGGTGGCATTTGGCAACCCTGACTGGAGCCTTTATCAAATACCAGACAGTATTCTCATAAATATGTCAACGCCCGCATTAATTCAAAGTTTGCTGGATAATCCGAATATACCATTAAGGAACATTTATAGCAATGTCTTTCAGGGTAGGGATCAGGTTCTGAAAAGATTAAATGCCTCAACAGAATTAAATAAAAGACCCGATGCCTGTCAAAAACTTTATGAGAGATATATTCAGATGACCCCCTGCTGTTTTCCGGAAAACAGCCCGTCTGTTGAACGGGGAAATTACATAGAAGGCTGGGTTGTCTATGAAGAAATTTTGACCCAGGATTCTATTTTAAACCAATTTGACCATAGTAAAAAAATTGATCTTGCCAGAGTAGTCGTAAAAAAGCAGGAGATAAAGATGACTTATGGTGAATCGTTTGGTACAAGCAAAGTATCAGGTGTATTGGTGCTGTCTCAAATAATGAAACTTGACAACTACCGACCATTTATGAACGAGCTAAATACAAATAGTGATTTAGCCTTTTATACAACTACCGGATTGGCTACTGAAGCTAATCATGAACCGTTCAGAAATATTATTTTATCGTATGCAAAAGTATTCACAAAATAATTCCTCAGTTATGAAAAAAATAATACCTCTTTTATACATCAAATTCTTTTTTGGTGTATGTGTATTTGCACAACCAACGAATGTATATACCTGCAAAGGCAGCGCAGTAAGCGCTATTATACAATTTGAAGGAACAACTGATCAGAAAAACGCATGGCGCCAGGCGTTCCTTAATTGGGGTGCATCAGAAAATATTACGCTCAAACAAAGGTTTCAGGCAGCACCTCAGGCTTATGCACTGGCGCACGAACTTTTTCTGTGAAAAATATATCAGGAGCTACCCATAGCTGGACAAAAAGCAGTAGTCTAACAGTAGTTGGTTCGAGCAATTCATATCAATATGTTGTCCAGAGAAATGGGTGTTCAAATGGTGAGGCTTGGGTGGAAGTCTCCGAATAATACTGGTAATTAGCTGTTTAGACGATACATCATTGGCAGAGAATTTCATTGTCTTCGGTTTGTTTGTATGTTGGCTGGACACTGCGGGGCTTACTCATCGTCTCAACTAATACGCTTACGTTCCGCCAGCCGCAACGTTGCCTACCAATACAGCAGACATTTCGGAAAACCCTCACTATTTGGATAAATAAAAAACAGTCTGATAGATGTAATTTTTTAAGCAATTATTTATTCTATATTTACCATAGCATACTGTACCGCATTTGCCTGAATGCAACGTTTTTAAAAATTTAATTCTCACCTCTATTGAAAACAATCCATAGCAAGGAGTTCCTACAGTAATGTCAGTTTATGAAAAGAAGAAATTAGGTTTGGGTTGAATAGCATTAAGTCAAAAACAACAACTTATGAAATTTCTTTTCGTTGCTAATTTTTTATTTGTCGCTTTACACCCCTTTTCGCAGAAAAGAAATAATTCGATTGAAGTTCAGCCCTGCTTTAGAAACGATAAATACTCGCCTTTCGCTTATGCTACTAACTCCACAATAACTAACACGATTAAAGAACGCTTATGAAAATTCAAGATCAATTCCTAACAAGAATAATAGCCCAACTTGCGAATACTTTGCCATTATAAATAACTCATTCCCCTTCAAAACTTATATTATGAAAAGAATAATTTTCCTCTGTTTTCTTATAGTTAGCTTAACTAATGGCTTTGCACAACAAGATTCCACACCTTATGACTACCCGATAAAGCCCGGAACGGCAGAATGGAAGAATTTTAAATCAGGCGATGAAATGGCAGCAGCATGTAATATTCCTTATACTGTTTTAAATAACTTAAACACACAGGCTCTTGTTGTTACTTGCCTAAATTATCCCCTTTTCAATGAAATTTTGGCAGCAAATAATTTACAAGCCGGGTTTTCAGCTTTAACTGACGGCTTTAATGGTTTTAAGAAGTTATTAAATAGAACAGATGCCGGAAAAGAATTGCTTTTAAAATACCAGTCATTGAATCCTAAAATTTAACGCTGCTCACAAGCCCGGAAAAAATCGTTATAAACATGCTCTATTACAAACTAAATTATGTTGTTCTGCTTGCTTTTGTATCTATACAATTATCCGGTTGTAAAAAACATGACGACAGTGCACAGGTTTCATGTAGCGATATACCAGAACCTAAGGATACTTATATTTACCCAATAAAACCAGGAACACCGGAATGGGGGACATTAGTATCTGGTGATGAGAGACTTAATGCGTGTCAAATTCCTTATAGTACTTTACAAAGTATCTCTACTGAAGGGCTGATACAAAGTTGGCTTAACTTCCCGTTAGTTAATGAAATTTTATTGGGCAATTCAGTGCAGAGAGGAACGGAATTTTTTATAGACAACTTTTCCGGATTACAAGAATTGTGTAAACGGAATGATGCCGGGGAGAAATTATACGAATGGTATAAACAAATGAACCCTCTGTGCATTAATCGGCTAACAAGTGATATTGACAGGGGAGCATATACTTTCTCCTTTACTTATATAGAAATGCTACTCGCTCAGGATACAATACTCAATAAGCTGGCAACTTCCCAAAAAAAATTATTAGTTTCAGAAGCGGTAAGCAAATACAACAACAAAAACAAATATGCTGTCTATTTTGGTTCTTTTGGAGCAGCGACCTGTATGTTTGTCTGTGGGAAATCCATGCAAAACGCTTTCTACCAACCGTTTTTGGCAGAAGTTCAACACTCATTAATTCTTGAACAATTTCTGAATACCTGTTTGCTTCCGGCAGATAAGGAGCTGAGATCGGAATTAATGACAAGTATTTTAAACCACTCTTTAGAATTTATTAAATAACATTATTGTCCGACCAGAACAATAGAAAAAATGGCTTAAAATATACATCAAATTCTTATTGGTGTATTTGCACAACCAACAAATGTATATACATGCAAAGGCAGCGCAGTAAGCGCTATTATACAATTTGAAGGAACAGTAAAAAAGGTGGATGAAATGAAGAACCTGCCGTTTTTTGGTAAAGATATCTGACACTGCTTAGTTATTCATTCATTATTCACTATCTGTATTATTTTCGGCAACCTGCGTTTTAAATTGGTTATTGCTCCGTTATTTTAATATTGGTGATATAAATGCCCACCTGCCTGCTGCTATGACTGGTTATATTCTCGAAATAGAATGAAGTAAACCTGGCGTCGTCCGGCAGCTCATTAAACCCGGGTATGGGTTTCCCATATTTATCTAATGCGGTTATTTCCTTCCCATCTATAAAAGCGCTCACTTTTTTGCCGGCTTTGATAACGGTAAAATGCATTTTGTTCTTTTTGTTTGAAAAATCATTGCTGTATTGCTCCTTAGCAGCATAGCGCAGGGCATTGTTCATTCCTGTGTAGGTTGCTTTAAGCCGTACATATCCCGTAGGATTTTGTGAGAACTTTTCATTACCGGACTTCGCGTCTAAGTCAATAGAAATTTGCCTTGGCGCGTCTTTATAATCGCCGCCGGGTGTTAGCATTTTATTATGGATCCTCAGCAAAAAAGCGCCGCCGGTATTTTCCGTAAAATCCTTATCGGTAGCTGCATCAAACTCCATTTTAAAATTTTCGGGCAGCGGTTTATTGCTATCGTCAGGCATCAATTTGTATTGCTCTATTTTCACCCAATTTTCCGTTTCTCCTTTAGGAGTGGCAATTACCGAAGGCCCGCCGATACTGGGTATATACCAGCCTTTAGGTTTTTCGCCTGCATTATTTCCTGAAAAATCATCAAAAAAATATACGTTGGCGGGGAGGTTTTTGTTAATGGTGGGTTTGCTTTCTGTTTTCTTTTTATAAGAGGCCAAATGTGTTTTTTGGATACCTTCATTTAAAATAGTGTAGGGCTTGTTCTTTACATTTTCCAGATTGAAAAAATAATCATACACATAATCAAAATTAAAATGAGTGATCATGCTGCGGTGTATTTCCCTTACATAAGGACTGTATTGAATATCGGTAGGTTTCCAACCAATGCAAATCCACAGCGGCTGATCCTGTTTGCTTTTTTGCAGCACTCCGTTTTCGTAAGTATAGATGCCATAAGTGTTTCTTTTAAGGCGCTTCGCATCTTCCGTATCAAAAATATCATTGTAAGTTTCAAAGTCGTTTTCCCAGATACCTGTATTTCTTAACTCAGCAGGCAGGTTTAATGACCCGCTGTATTTGTTCCTCAGCTTTTGAATATTTGTTTTACAGCGTAGCAGTGTTTCAGCATCAAATCGCTTTCCTTTTTTTTGCAGCGCTTCTGCCGTCATGGCCTGCTCACACATATCCAGCACTTCGCCCCGGGTAAGTTGGCGGATGGGTAGTTTATTATTTGGCGCCAGGTAAACGGCTACCATTGGCTGGCACCCATCACCATCGCAACCATAATACTGAATGATGTATTTACCTATTTGCGCGTGTTTTTCTAATTGCAGTGCTCTCACCAATTTATTTCTGCGCTCGCTGCTGCCTGCAAATGCTTTTTCAATATCGGGCGAACGCCTTGTAAACACTGCCCTGCCCGGCGTGGTAAGCATCAGTATAGGTTCTGCATCTATGATATTATTAGTTAGCATCCACACGGGAGTTTCCGAATGTGGCTGCCTTATTACTTGAGTGCCTGCTTTGTCCCACATGGCACGCCATACCGCCGCATTAATACCGGTACCATAAGGTTGTACTTCATCTTCTTTGTTGGGCTCGGCTATTGCGTACGAAAAATCTAATGCTCCGACAGGGATATAGCTTTTCTTCAACCACTGCATAAAAAGTGCAGGAAGTTTCAACTGTGCCGGAGTAAAAGGCCTCGGGTAACCGGCAGGCTTCAGTGTAGGGATGCTTTTCCAGGAGAAAATACTATCCTCTAACTGAGCGTCTCTGCTGCGTTGTGCATGGCTGCTTATAACAGTTAAAAGCATCAAAAAGGTGATAAATTTCATGGTATTATTTTATAATTTTTCAAATATTCCGGTTAAGCCTGCTGTGGCGTGGCCGCTTACCAAACTTACTTTTGCTCCTACTCCGGCAGATGTACTTCCGGCAGTTCCGTCAAGCTCCACACCTGCTTCGATGCCACCACCAATAATAAAATCTTTTATACCTGTGCCGTCTATTTCAACGCCTGCGGTTACGCCTACAGATGCTTCTACTTTTACGGGTCCCACACGCAAGTCTTTTATGCCTTTTGAAACGCCCACTTCAAAGGTGCAGCCTACAAGTTGTTCCCTAAAGGTTTTCCCCTTCTCAGCATCCGTAGTGATAGAAATTTTCAGGAATTCACAATCAAACTCTCCTTTTAATATGCTACAGTTAGAAGTAATTTTGCTGCAGGGCAGCCTGATTTCACTTTTATACTTACATGCTACATCATCAAATTTTTGCAGTTTTTGACTCTTATTGGGTGGGGGCGGATCGCATGCATATTTGGTGATGGAAATAAATCCGTAAGGCACAGTAGCACCCAGGTATTTCAGCCATTGAATCTGTGCGCCCAATTTTGCCACTTCATAGGTTTCAGGAAAGTCGGTGTACATGCGCCAATGAGTAGACTGGTTGAGGAAGTCTTTTTCTATTTGCAGGTATTCTTTAAAAAATACTTCCAATTGGCTATTGTATGCTTTCAAATAGGCATCGCTGGCTTCGCGGTATTTCGGGCAAAAATTTGCATTAGGTTTTCCTTCACCGGTTTGGTCCAGGTCTTCCTTTCTCAGCTTAGCCATTTTCTCTTCATAACGGAGCCTGAGTTCATTTCCTGTGCCCATAAAGGCTTTCACCTTTGTCATGTGGTCATTGATTTTTCTGCCGTAGGTAATGACAACCTCGTTCAGTTGCCTTTCTGCCCGCTTGGCATAGAGGGGAGCCGAGGTAAGGTTTCCCAGCAACTGACCCGCCTGTTGAGATGCCTGTATTAATGCAATATTTTCCTGCTGCCGGCGGGCCATAAATTTTTCAGCGGCTTTGGAGGCCTGCTCTTTGGCTGCTTCCAATTGAGTAATTTTCTGATTAAGCAAGCCCCGGAACTCAGCCCACTCCAAACCCAGCGTTACACATTCCATCACCGATATGGGAAAGCGTGGCGGGTTGAAGCCCCCAAGATTCATAGGGTCGTTTTTCATATTCTGGGGGAAACGATCGTCTTTAGGGTTAGGTTTCTCACCTAATTGTTGAAGTTTGGTCTCTTTCTCAGGCGTGTGGCCTCCTTGTATAGACCTTTTGATGGCTACAATGGCAGCGGGGATATTTCCTTTACTTTCCTCAATCAGGCATTTGGTAAAATTGGCCTGCGAATGATTGGCATATAATGCAATGGTTTCGTTGATGTATTTTTCTGCCTTTGGTGTTTCGCCCAACAGAAACCAGGCCTGCCCCAGGTTATTGAGTATGGTATTGTTGTTAGAAAATTTCAGATTAAGATTATCTAAAACCGGAATGGCCAAATGCGCCGCTCCCATCATGGTAAGCATAGCCGCATAGTTGTTGAGGTTATTGGCATTTGAGGCATCCTGCTCGCAGGCTTTTGCCATTATGCAATACGCCAATTCGGTATATCCCATCATCCACAAGCCCATCGCAGCATTGCCAAGGTAATCCGGCGATGGGTTCTTTTTCTTAAATTCATTAAAAATTTCACCGGACTTTCCTTTCAAAGCAGCATTCAATAAGGGCAATAATTTTTGGTTTGTAGCAGCAATGTAATCCGGCATTTGCCCTGCGCCAATGGCTTTAGGTATTTGTGCAATTTTTGCCGTATTACGCTTTGGAACAATGCGCCCTTCCTTATCAGCGGCATCCGCCAGTTGTTTATCGGAAACTTTGGGCACTTTTTTAAAATCCGGGATTTTAATGCCGAGACTATCCATCGCTTTTTTGTCTTCATCGCTGAGTTCGCCTATCATCTGCTGCGCTTCTTTCATCATCTCCTCAAGCTCTCTTTGAGTAGGAGCTTTTTCTTTGGGTTTGACCTGCGCCGGCAATGACAAGGAAATAAAAAGTATAACAATTATGAATAGTAGCTGTTTCATTGGAGCGGTTTATTTTATTTATTATAAAGAGGATTTCCCCCAATAAAAACGAGTTCGCTTGTAGCGGTTACCTGATTATTAAGCGCTCCGCTGAATGCTTTGGTGATCTTTCTCCCATCGGAGTAATTCAGTATCAGCGTGAAATTTTTTATTTCGTAAGTACCGTTCCCGGGCGCTCTTTGCGGATCCTTATGAGGTCTGAGAAAATCGGTAACAAATATGCCCTGGTCGTTGAATGTGCCGTTTGCGTTAAATGAGATCATGGGTTGCGCATCGTTGGGGCCATAGGGATAATTGGGTATGACAGACCAGTTGGGTATAGTATTGTATTTGCCTGAGAGCTTTGAGCCATTCACCGAAGCCAGCTTATATAATTTGTTCGTATATCCAACTTTTTCCAGCTCCGTATCGCTTATTTTTTTTACCTGGATGGTTTCGTACTGGTTTTGAAAGCTTCCGGTATTGCCGTTCATGACAAAAGCGCCCCAGGTGCCACCGGTTTGGTTTTTAGAAAATTCCAGGAATCCTTCCGGCGGCAGTTGGTTGAAATAGCTTCCGTCGGGCAGCACCACTTTCCATTCTATGTTAGCCCAGTTTCCGGTAGATCCGGTTTTCAGTCCCATCCATATTTCAAACGGTGGCTTGCTGCCTTGGTCATTATCTTCCTCTTTGGGGTCCACCCCGGTTTTGGCGCAGGATACCAGCGATATTAAAAATATAATCGCAGGAAGAAGAAAACACTTTTTCATGAGTATAAATTTTTTAAGTTTTTTTGATGATGTAAAATTGCAAAGCATTATCGCTTACCACAATCCCGTTAAAACGCTAATTTCAATGCAGGCAAAATCCCCTGTTCAGGGGATTGATTAAAATTTTAAATCAATGGTATTTTGTAAGATGAAAAAGAGGCTACTGATTTTTGTTTTTTGTTTTTTGCATATTGCTGCCGGTTTTGCACAGGGGGAGTATGCAGATGAATTGAAAGCAATCATTCAGCAGAACAAACAGGACAGCGCAGGCGCTTTAGCATATAACCGGTTGATTTTTATGGGAGAAGATTATGGGGTTCTTTATGCGGATACTATGCTTGAGAAAGCATTGCAGGTAAGCCGGCATTGTAATAGCAAGGTGCAAACTGCATTTGCATTGCTGAATAGAGCATTGGCAATAACTAAAATCGGAAAATATGATACCGCGATCTATATCGCTAACCAGGCAAGGGAAACATTAAATCAAACAGACACTTCAAAAAACAGTGAGGTGATGTCTGTGTACTATTTTACCAGGGGCATGATACTGTTACCACAGGGATCATTTAAGGAAGAAACCCTATCCAGCTTTTTAAAGGCGCTTGAACTATCAAAGAATACAGACTTCAAATACCTGACCGCTGTTTGCTATGGCGGTGTTGGTAAAGCTTATGATTATCTCCGGCAGTTTGAACATTCAATTAATATGTATAAAGAGTCCCTGGATTTTGCCGGCAAAACACCTGTTGATACTTTAATTCTTGCCAAAGCCTATAATAATTTAGGGGCTGTGTATCTTAATGCAGGAGACAAAGCTACGGCTGCACAATATTTCAACAACTTTGAACAACTGGTGCCCCGGCTGAAAAGCCCCAAGCTCTGGTGGCTCTCCAGGAGTAACAAAGCTCATCAACTAATGGAAGATGGCAAATATAATGATGCTATTCAAAGTGCTTTGCAGGCTATTGAGATTGCGAATGTAAACCGTTTATCATCTTTTGACAAGTTGGCCACCTATTATCTTTCAGGATACATTTATTATTTAAACAACAACTTAAAAAAAGCCGCGGCCTACATGGATAGTACTTATGCCATTGCCGCCGCAACTGGTTCTCAGGAGTACGTAATGTATGCAGCAAGCGGAATGGCGGAAATCGAAGGCAAACTGGGGAATTACAGATCAGCAGCAGAATACCTGACATTGCAATCGAAATTAGCAGATAGTATTTCTAATGAGAAATCAAAAATCAGCGCCAACTTTCTGAACATTCAATATCAGACAGCGCAAAAAGAAACCCAAATTAAACTGCAACAGGCTTCTATAAGACAAAAGAACATATTCAATTATATACTTGTAGCAAGTGCCCTGGGGCTGGGATGCATGATATTTCTTTTATACAGAAACTATACACAGCGGCAAAAGCTGCAACAGCAGCGTATTACAGAGCTGGAAACCGAGAAACAACTACTCGCCACACAATCTCTTTTAAAAGGACAGGAAGAAGAGCGATCCCGCATCGCCAAAGATCTTCACGATGGTTTGGGAGGATTATTGAGTGGTGTAAAATTACAATTAGGAGCTATGAAAGGGAATCTTATTTTAACCGAAGAAAACGGAACGGCATTCAACCGGGTATTAAATAACCTGGAGGAATCCATTGCAGAAATGCGTCGCGTAGCGCATAATATGATGCCGGAAACTTTGCTGAAATTCGGATTGCCGCAGGCATTGCAGGACTATAGCAACGGCTTGTCGCAGCAGCAGGATTTTACCATCCGGTGCGAATTTATCGGTATGGAAAAACGTTTGGATAGTTCTACAGAAGTGGTGATCTACAGGATCGTTCAGGAGCTGCTCAACAACGCTGTGAAGCATAGCGGAGCGACTGTCATACTCGTCCAGATCATGCGGCACGATGAAGAACGCCTCAACATAACCGTAGAAGATAACGGGAAAGGATTTGATCCAAACGTAGCGGGCGAAAGCACTGCGGGCTTGCGGAATATAAGATCCCGCGTGAAATACCTGAACGGGAAAATAGACATTCAGTCCGAACCGGGCAACGGAGCCTCCATATACATAGAATGTGAAATAAAGCCTTATGGATAAATTAAAAGTGATTGTAGTAGACGATCACCCGATGGTGATTGAAGGCATGCGGGCAATGCTGCAGCAGATTGCTTATGTGGAATTATGTGCCGCAGCCAGCAATGCTTTCATGGCTTTGGAAATGGTGGAGGAAAAACAGCCTGACTTAGTGATTACCGATATCAACTTACCTGAGATAAGCGGCATCGAACTCACCGCTAAGCTTAAAAAGGAATATCCTGCCATCAAAGTCATAGGCATGAGCACATTTAACGAACGCAGTTATATTTCGCAAATGATACAGAGCGGTGCAGACGGGTTCCTGGTGAAAAGCGCTTCTAAAGAGGAAATTGAAAAGGCAATATCCTCCGTTATTGACGGACAGATGTACCTGAGTGTGGATATCAATATGAACACGCAGGAAAAGAAGGCGCTGAAAGATCAGCCTGTTCTTACACGGCGCGAAAAGGAAATATTGCATTTAATTGCAGACGGTCTTACCAATCCCCAGATCGCGGAAAAGCTGTTCATCAGCCTGAATACGGTAGATACCCACCGGAAAAACCTGCTGGCAAAATTTGAAACGAACAATTCCGCGTCTTTAATAAAGCTGGCAAGCAAATCGGGGATCATTTAAGCTTCATAAGAGCAACGATGGCAGCCGTTGCTTAACCGTATCTTATGAAGAAGCCATCTTATGGGATTAAAATTGCCTTGCAGGTAGATAGATTGGGTAAATTCTAAAGAAATTCAAAGAGAAAAATGTTTTGTGAATAATTTATACATTTACTGTATAAATCAAAATTTCATGAAACGATTTGAATATAAAACAGTTGTAATTGAAAGAAAAAAAAGTATGTTTAAGATAGGTGTAAATTTTAATCTGGACGAAATTGATAAAGTATTAAATGAGATGGGAAATAAGGGTTGGGAACTTGTAACGGTTGAAGATAAAAATGAAGGATATGGGGATACTAAAAGTTTTTTTTACACTTTTAAACGTGAAATCTAAACCAACATAAAAACACCGAACCTCAAAGAAATTGAGATGCTAACAAAAATAAACTGTAGCCCTGAAAAAAGGGGCTTTTTATTTTCAGGAAACCCTTGTTCTTTTGGGAAGCCGGGATTTTTGTTGCTTTATACGGCTTTACCCTAGTAAATTTTGCAAAGAGAAAAGATGAAATAGTATTATTGTCCTGCGCCACACCGGGAATGACCAGTGAAAAAAGCAGGATGCCCGCCGCTTACTGCACTGATTGATATTTTCTGAAAAACCAAACTTTTAACCAGTCGGCAGTAAGTATATACAATAAAACGATGCCGAACATAACGCCGAGGTTGAGCAGCGACAAGTGAACAAATCCCATATCGGAAGCAAAAGGCAGGTAGGGCAAAGCAAGCGTTACCAGCACACCTATAATAGTAAGCAGTATGAGCGGCCCGGAAGGATTGCTTTTAAAAAAATGCTGGTGCGTTCGTATAATAAAAAGAATGAGAAGCTCCGTCATGACTGATTCTATGAACCACCCGGTTTGAAAAACAGCTTCCCGCGCTTTTAACAGATATAACAGCACCAGGAAAGTTATAATGTCGAACAGGGTGCTGTGAATGCCAAATATGATCGTGTATTTCCTGATCAGGTTCATATTCCACCTGCCGGGTTTTTCCACCAGCTCCTCATCTACCGTGTCCGAAGGAATGGCCAGGTAGGGAAAATCGGTAATGAAGTTGGTAAGTAAAATCTGTTTGGGCAGCATGGGCAAAAAAGGAAGCAACAGGGAAGCAATTGCCATACTGATCATATTGCCGAAAGTGGAACCGGTACTGATATATAAGTACTTCATGGTATTGGCAAAGGTTTTCCGTCCTTCTTTAATTCCCTCAGCCAATACAGAAAGGTCTTTTTCCATCAGCACAAAATCGGCGGCTTCCCGCGCCACGTCTGCCGCATTGTCTACCGAAATGCCCACATCGGCTGCATTCAGGGCTGATACATCGTTAATGCCATCACCCATATAGGCGACGGTGTACGATGTTTTCAGCGCTTTGATCAGTTGTTCCTTTTGCTGCGGTTCCATCTCGGCGAAAATATGTGTATGCTTCGCTTTTTCAGCAAGCGCTGCAGGTGCAATCCCTGCCAGCTCTTCTCCTGCTATAATTACAGGATCAGCAATACCCAGCTTACGTGCAATAGATCTTGCAATGTTCCGGTTATCGCCGGTAATGATTTTAATACTCACCGCTAACTGCTTCAATTCAGCAATTACCTCCGTAATGCCTGCCTTAACGGGATCCTGCAATAAAACAAACCCCGCAAAAATCATATCCGTTTCTTCCGAAACAGTAACCGGTGCACTTTTTATTTCCTTATAGGCAACGCCTATCACCCGCAAACCACTGTTCCCAAACTTCGCAAACAGGTCATTTAGCCTGTTTTTTTCAGTTTGCATTTCGCAGAATGTTTCATTGCCCAGCCGAACTTTGCTGCAACAGGTAAACAGCTCTTTACATGCCCCTTTGGTGATCAGGTAATGCCCGTTGTCTGATTGTATGCATATACTTAAACGCTTTCGCTGAAAATCGTAAGGAAGCTCCCCGGTTTTAGCAGCCTGCATCCGGGGCCTGGCCGGCATTTTTTTAAGCGCTTCATCAATGGGATTAGCATACCCCGACTGGTATGCGGCATTCCAGTAGGCCAGTTCCCGTACAAATTCATCCGCCTCTCCCACTGCGTTCAAAATTTCTGCAACCTCTATCATGCCTTCTGTGATCGTTCCTGTTTTATCTGTACAGAGCAAATCTACTTCCCCTAAGTTTTGTATGGCATTCAACTTGTTGACCAGCACTCTTTTTGCAAGCAAACGCTTTGCCCCGGCGCTCATGGCAATGGTAGTAACCGCGGGCAATAGCTCGGGCGCCATGCCCACTGCCAGCGCTAATGCAAAAAGCCCCGACTCCAGTATGGTTTTACCGGTAAGCAAGTTAACCAGCAGGATAAATGAAGACAGCAGCAGCGTAATCTTCATCAACAGGAACCCGAAATTCCTGATCCCTTTTTCAAACGAGGTTTCTACCACTTCAGAAACGCTTCTGGTGATATTCCTGAACAGGGTATCCTGCCCGGTATGTATGACCAGGGCTTTACCACTGCCACTTACCACGCTTGTTCCCTGCCAGAGGCTGTTGCTGCGATGTAAAAGCCCGGTATGCTCATCCAGCACGCCGGGTTCTTTAGCGCCGGGATAGGATTCACCGGTAAGGCTGGCCTCATTTATATACAACTGGTTCGATTCAATTACAAGACAATCGGCAGGGATCATATCACCTGCATGCAGCAGCAGCACATCACCGGGAACCACCTGCCCCGAAGGGATTTCGACAGGCGCGCCCTCTCTTATAACAGTACATTTCAGGGCGATCAGGGATTGCAGCCTTTCAATCACTTTCCCGGCATTTCTCTCCTGGAAAAAGCTCATCAGGCCGGAAGACAAAACAATGAAGAGTATAATGAACACATCCGACGCATCGCCGAGGAAGGCCGATAATATAACAGCCCCGATCAAAAGCAACATCAGCGGGCTCTTAAACTGCCTTACAAATAAATGAATATTTTTCTGAAACGAACTCTTTTTAACAGCACGCTCATTCAATGCATTATACCTGAGCGTTGCCTCCATTTCGCTAAGCCCGCTTGCTGAACTTTGCAGCTTTTGGAACCAATACCCGGCATCATATTGCCAGAAGGCAGCAGGAGGATGAACGTTATGCATGGTACCGATTTTTCTGGAACAACGCCGGAAGTCATCAGTCATTGAAAACAGGAAGACGACAGGATGTTCTCTCTATTTTCTCCCTCCTTTTTTCTTCGGGGCTGTTTTCCGGGCGGATGATTTTTTGGCGGTTTTGGGCGCTGATTTTTTCGCAGGAAGGTTGGTCTTATTAGCTACCCCGGAACTTTTTTTAGCTGTCTTCCCGGCAACGGATGGTGCTTTTTGGGCAGCCTTTACTGTTTTTTTCACTGCTTTTTTAACAGCTTTCTTTGCAGGTTTTGCTTTCCCGGAAACCTTTTTCCTGATCGCCTCTTTTACTCCTGTAAATTTTTCAGCCACGGTCTCTGTGATCGCTGTAGCTCCGGCAACAATATCGGTTTTCAGTTCTGAGGCGGCTTCGCTTATCCTCTCAAAAAGAGTAGGCTGCTCCCGGGCCGCGGAGGCTTTTTGCTTTTTTGATGGCATATGGTAATTATTGTGTTTACATAAAGTTAGTATTCCCCCTTCAATAAGTAAAAATTACTGTATTGCGTCGCAACCGGAAGAAAACGCACCCGCGGGCCGGGGCGCTGATTGCCTCCACTAACGCCGTCTTGTTGTTCGTTACACCGCTATCGCTATGGTAAAGTAGAAATCCGGGCTTACCTGTAAGCCGGGGGAGCATTCCCAATTGGCGCGGTCGTCATGCCGACTGTAAGGAGGCATCTCCTGAATATAGCAGGAGATTCCTCGCTTTGCCCGGGATGACGTTCAACAAGTATATTTATTTCGTGCTACAATTTGGAATGCACCCGTAAGCCGGTCACTCTTTAATCGTATAATTCTCTGCTGTATCTTTGCATGGTGAGAGAAAGCGACGATCCTGTAATACTCTTCGATGGTGTATGCAATCTTTGTAACAGCAGCGTGCAATTCGTTATTCGCAAGGATAAAAAGAAAGTATTCCATTTTACATCCTTACAAAGCAATGCAGGGATACAACTACTGAAACAATACCAGTTATCACCCAACAGGTTTGACTCTTTCGTTTTAATTGAAAATAAAAAAGCGTATACAAGGAGCACGGCGGCCTTACGGGTGGTAAAAAGATTAGGTGGATTATGGACATTGTTGTACGCATTCATTATCATTCCTTCATTCATCCGGAATGCCCTCTACGATTGGGTGGCACGAAACAGGTATAAATGGTTTGGCAAATCTGACAATTGTATGCTTCCAACACCTGAATTAAAGGCAAGATTCCTGGACTGATTATTTCTTACTTTATATCTGCGCCGATGGAGCTGAAACCATCTGCCCGGTGGATGCAAATGTTTCTTACAAAAGGATGAATCACTCATTTACCGCCCAAATGCAAAATAAGGTGTCAGCAGGTGCTTTTTACCTGTAAGCCAGTCAGACAGCATTTCCATCCCCGTAACGGAGAACGTGATCCCATTGCCACCAAACCCTAAAACAAAATAGGAATTTTTAAAGCCTTTGTGTTCGCCTATATAGGGCAACCCGTCTTTGGTTTCCCCGAAAGTACCCGCCCATGCAAAGTCGGATTGGAAAGGAATATGCGGTAAGTGCTTTTCAAAAGAGGTAAGCAGCTTTTGTTCCTTTTTCCCGATCAACGCGTCGCGCTTCTGCGGATCACGGAATTCCTCATCTTCACCGCCGATCAGCATCCGTCCGTCATCGGTGGTGCGCATATACATGTAAGGATCTGCAGTATTCCAGATCAGCAGGTCTTTGTATTTACGGCTGGCAGCAGGCGCTACTTCAGATACAATAGCATAGGTGCTGATGAGATCAACAAACTTTTCTTTGATCATGGAAGCGCTTTCATACCCCACGCAATACACGATTTTTTTGCATCGAACGGTCGCGCCTGTATGCAGCATCGCTTTATTCATACGACTGCCATATTTTACCTGGGTGAGCTCAGTTTTGTCGTATACCTGCAGTCCTCTTTTTTTGTTGTAGGCAAGGAGCTCGTGCACCAGCATAAAGGCATCCACGCTTGCGCCCTGTTTGGAAAGGATGCCGCCATACGTTTCGTGCAAGTCATATTTCTTTACTATTTCATCCTCCTCCATCCACCTTACCTCAAAACCAACTTTCCTGCGGGCCTCAAATTCCTTCTTTAATCCCTTCACATCTTTTTTTAACGCGGCAAAATAAAGGGAATCCTTTTTCCTGAACCCTGCTTTGGATCTTATTTGCCGGGCCAATATTCCCAATTGGTCTATTGATTGTGAGCATGCCCGGTAGCCCGCTACCGCTCCTTTTTCTCCCACCTGCTCAATCAGTTCGTACAACGGCGTATCAATTTCATATTGCAACATGGAAGTGGTAGCTGAAGAGCTACCGTTGGCGATCTCCCGCTTATCTACCAGGATGGTGCTATATCCGTCCCGGGTGCACTGGTGTGCGATCAGGCTTCCTGTAATACCGCCGCCTACTACCAGCACATCGCATTTCGCGTCTTCCTGCAGGGAGGGATAGGTAGCCGGCAGCCCGTTTTTCACCAGCCAGAACGGCTCGTTCGATTTTAAATCCATAGTGTAAGATGCGGTGTAAAATATTATAAGTTCAGCTTGCCTTCCCTGCCGATATCCGGTTGCTGACCCGAAATAGCGCTGGCAGCCACTTTCAGCAAGGTAACCAGTTTGTTAGATTTATTGTCCCAATAATGCGCTTCACCCGGTATAACTTTCAGTACGCGTATACGGGGATCTTCTTTCCCTTTTTCAAACCAGGCTTCGATCATTTTATTCCAGTACTTATCAATTCTTTCCCCATCCCGGGAAATTTCACCTCTACCGTTGACGCTTAAAAAGTTGTAATCGCCCACATGCGCATAAAGCAGGCTGAGCTTGTTGTTGCTTTGAAGATTGTGACAGGTTTCGCTTTCCGAGGAAAAAAGGAACCATATATTACCATCTTCATCCACTTCCTGCCGGCTCATAGGCACTGCGTGGGGATAGTCGCTGCCCCTGGCAAAGGAGCACATCATCCCGATATCAATTTTATTGATCATTTCTTTGATCTTGTCAATGGCTTCCCGGTCTTGCAAATTTTCTGTACTCATAGATGATATGTTTAATGATGATGAAATGGAATTACATATAACAATATAACCAGCCAGGCTTCAGTTCCGGGATATGCCAAAATATACCTATCAAATATTCGTCCAATTTAAAAACAATACTTTTATCTTACTTTAGTATTCGATCCTGATCCATCTTCTTCAGAAATATTATTGAAAATGCGTTTTAACCTAACCCTTGTTACCCAACAAAATGCTGCCATCATTCCTGTAAACTACCCGTATCCGGTTTCGGCTGCTATTTATAAGATTATCGCCCGTGCGGATGGCGCTTACGCCACATTTCTTCATGAGCAGGGTTACAGGCAGGAAGGCAGCCTGAAATCTTTTAAGCTTTTTACTTTTTCTGATATACGAACACCTTTTAAAATTACAGGCGACAGGTTGCGGCTAACGACCCAACATGCGGAACTGGAAGTTTGCTTCCACCTGCCGCGGGCAGCGGAAAATTTTATTAAGGGATTATTCATGCAGCAGCAATTGGATATTGCCGATAAAAAGAGTAAAGCCCGGTTCGACATTCAATCTGTAGAATCGCTGCCGGATCCGTTACAGGCACACAAACCACAGGAAATAATCAATATCCTGCTTAGACCATTGTCTCCTGTTGTGGCGGGGTTGCCCAATGAAAAAGGGAATTATGATTTTTTATCTCCGGAAGATATACGTTTTACGGAAAGCCTGGTATATAACTGGCGCAGTAAAATAATCGCCTGTTATGATGAGAGCACCGCCTCCTCGGCCTTGTTGATGATGGAAGTTATTCCTGCAAAGCTGCCCTTCAAATCGCGACTGATCACTATTAAAGCGGGCGCACCTGAAGAAACAAAGATCAGGGGCTGGATGAATTTCGGGGTGAAAGTGATGGGTGAAAAAAGGTTTGCGGAGTTGTTACTGAATGCGGGAACGGGTATATATAATAGCCAGGGGATGGGGTGTTTGGAGGTAGTAATTGATTAAAAACCATTGTTTTATAAAATTTGTATTAATAAAAATACATTTTATATATAATTTTGTATTTTATAAAATACATTATTATGGATATATTATATGAATTCCAGGACAATCTGATGAGCCAGGTGAACGACTCCTTCTTTCGCTATCTGCTCGATGATTTAAACTGGAACCAACGGATGCTTGCCATAAAAGGCGCACGAGGCACTGGTAAAACCACCCTTATGCTACAGTATATAAAATACCGCTTAAAAGCACCGCGGGAAGAATCGCTGTATGTTACGGCAGATCATTACTGGTTTTATACCCATAACCTGGTGGAAACGGCTGACCGGTTTTATAAAAATGGCGGGCGTTACCTGTTTATAGATGAGGTACATAAATACCCTAACTGGTCGCGCGAACTGAAAAATATATATGACGGATACCCGCAACTGCGTATTGTTTTTTCATCCTCTTCAGCGTTGGACATTTACCGGGGCGAGGCAGATCTGAGCAGGCGGGTGATCACTTACGAGTTGCCGGGGCTTTCCTTCAGGGAGTTTTTGGTGTTGCAGGGGTTCCGTTTTCCCAACGTTTATTCCCTGAACGATATTATAAAAGATCACGCAGCTATCAGCACCGCGGTATTACAGCAGCTACAGCCGTTGCCCTGGTTTAAAAAATACCTGCGCTGGGGCTACCTGCCCATTTTTACCGAAAGCAATACCGAAGAAATTCCATCCCGCATCAGCCAGATCATAAACACCATTATAGAAACCGATTTAAGTTATGCAGAATCCTATACCGTTGCTACTGCCTTTAAAATAAAAAAGCTGCTGGGCGTGCTGGCGGCTTCAGTACCATTTAAACCCAACGTGTCAGAACTATCGCGCAGGCTGGATGCAGGCAGGGAATATATATACGCGTGGATGCAGCACCTGCAGCGGGCGCGCCTGCTTAACCTGCTGCATAGTTCCACCAAAGGTGTGTCTGCACTGCAAAAGCCGGAGAAATTGTATCTCGAAAATACCAGCCTCTTATATGCGCTGCAGGCTGCCCCGGATGTGGGAAACATCCGGGAAACGTTTTTACTGAATCAACTGGTAAACCAAAAGCATGCTGTAAGCCTGCCCGCCTCAGGCGATTTTTTGGTAAACGATATGCTTATTGAAGTTGGCGGTAAAAGCAAAACGGCCCGGCAGGTAAAAAGTAAAGGCAACTATATGATAGCAGCAGATGATATTGAAACAGGCATAGGTACAAAGGTGCCGTTGTGGATGCTGGGGATGGGGTATTGAGACTGCAGGAAAAAATCAAGACCTGTAAAACATAAGAAAATGTCAGATCAACCCAAAATACAACGATTGCTGCGCCTGATGCTGCTTCTATCCGGCGGCAGAAAATATTCACGCAAAGAAATTGCCGAACGGTTGGGCATATTAGAGCGCTCCGTGTATCGCTACCTGAATACCCTGGAGTCGGCGGGCCTGGTAGTGAACCGCGGCGATGGATACAACCTGCTGCTGGAACAGCCTGCCGGCAAAGGATTGCAGCGCCTGTTCCATTTTACAGGGGAAGAGGCCTATATCCTGTACCGGCTGTTGGAGCAGGTGGATGGCAGCGCCTCGGTAAAATCCAGGCTGATCAAAAAGCTTCACACGCTATACGATTTCCGGTCATTAATCGAAATACAGGGAAGCTCTGTATTGGAGCATGTAACCATGCTTAAAGAAGCAATAGCCGCCAAGAAAACGGTGGTGCTGCACCAGTATCGTTCGTCCAACTCACAAACCATCACCGACCGGAAAGTAGAGCCTTTCGATTTTCTGCCCGCTTACGAAGGCGTATGGGCTTTGGATACGGAAGACAGGCAGCCCAAGCAGTTCCTGCTCAGCCGGATCAGGAAAGTGGAGATACTGCCGGCAGGGCAACGCTTTACTTCCCTTCACCGGCAACCGTTTACAGATGCTTTCAGGATCAGCGCCGCCCAACCGGTCGCCACCGTGCGCCTGCGGCTTACGCTCAAAGCCCGCAACCTGTTGCAGGAAGAGTTTCCTTTGGCCATGGAATATATAAAAGAGTCGGGGGAAAGGTACCTGTTAACCATTCCCGTAGCCGGCTACAGCGGTATCGGCCGTTTTGTTATGGGCCTGCCCGAAGATGTGGAGATCATCAAAAACAAAGCGTTCAAAGATTTTTTAATGAAAAGAATAAAAGCCTGGATGAGTGACAGAAGCTGACAGTGGAGCGCTGTAGGTTTGTAGTCATATGGCAGGATATATGGTTGTATAACTACCTCAGGCATGACCTGAAGAATGGGAAATTGCCAAAAGTGGGCCTGGTGGCCCAATATGAAAAGCAAATTGTACTGCCGCAAAAGAAAATATTAGAGGAGGCAAAGAAAGTACTGGAGTTAACAGGATAATAATTTTTAAAATTGCAAATGCGCTTTCTGCTAAAACTACATAGCGACCAACACAAACCCTTGCTGCCGGTAAACTACCAGTACCCGCTGAGCGCCGTTATTTATAAAATTCTGGCCAATGCTGATGCGGCGTATGCCGCTTTTCTCCACGATACGGGTTACAGAAAAGAAGGCAGTTTAAAAGCATTTAAGCTCTTTACTTTTTCCGATTTAAAAACGCCTTTTACAATACAGGGCGACAGGCTATTGCTGCTTACCCCCCATGCAGAATTGCAGGTATGCTTTCACCTGCCGCAGGCGTCGGAGAACTTTGTAAAAGGGCTTTTTATGAACCAGCGCATTGAAATAGCCGATAAGAAAAGCCGGGTAGCGTTTAGCGTAACCGGTGTGGAAGCATTACCAAACGGATTTACCGGTGAACCTGTGCAGGAAATGGTGCTGCAGCCTTTATCGCCTGTTGTATGCGGCATCATAAATGAAAATAAGCATTACACTTTTCTCTCGCCGGAGCAACCGGAGTTTATCCCGCAGTTGATGCACAACTGGAAAGAAAAATACAAGGCGGTGTATGGGGAAGAACATATGGATGCGGTTTTTGAAAAGGCGGAGATGGAAGTGCTGCTTTACAAAAACCCGCCGAAATCGAGATTGATCTGGATCAAGGCCGGCACAGAGGCGGAAACGAAGATCAGGGGATTCGTGAATTTCAGGTTGAGCGTGAAGGGGATGAGAGAGGCGGTGGAGTTGTTGTTGAACGCGGGCGCCGGGGTGTATAATGCGCAGGGAATGGGGTGTGTTGGGGTGGAGCATAAAAATTAAGGCAGTGAGGGTGTATTCCAAATCTTCGCTTTATGCAAGCTTTCCGATCGGTGGAGACCCGTCCGACTGGTCATCCGGGCGGGCACCGACCGGTAGTGCGCTCTACAGGCGGGTGTCTTCACCCGCCTGCGAAAAATGTAATACGCTCCATACCTACAGGTGCCGGAAGGTGACTGATGTCATTTTTATACGTATGGTATTATTCTTTTAACGAATTCATA
The DNA here is from genome assembly GCA_019638595.1 of Chitinophagaceae bacterium. Lineage (GTDB taxonomy): Bacteria > Bacteroidota > Bacteroidia > Chitinophagales > Chitinophagaceae > Agriterribacter. The sequence goes on along the minus strand of JAHBTJ010000003.1, from coordinate 157,072 downwards.
AAACTGTCAAAACGCAATACTTTTTCACTATTGGCCTTATTGAAAAGCAGGTGCTCAAAATCTCTTTGTTTTACTTTGAGGTCTATGGTGGTAAGCCGGTCTTTGACAACTTCTTTCAACTGCTGCAGGTTGCTGATACCGCAGCGCTTTGCCAGAAAATCATAGTCGGGTTTTGCCTGTGCCAGCAAAAACATCAGGTCGTAAAGATCCCGTCCTTTGGAGCGGGCTAACATAGCGGCTATCTTCATGCTGCACAATACAGCATCGGAGGGTACAGGAAAAGGGAAAAAAAAGCCGCAGCCGCTTATGTTTATCATTACAGGCTCATAGGTTATACCCTGGTCCTGACCTTCCACTTTTACCATGAGGCGCTCTTCCTTATGCCCGCTCAATCCCATGTCAAACAACAATTCAGGAAAATAAATACTTCTCCTGAAAGCGGTAAGCTTTGGATTGTCCTTATCCCTTGTTTCCACCCGCCAGCCGGAACGTTCCAGGAAGAGGATAATGCTATCTGTCATTTCCCTGAATTCCGGTCCGGAAAAATTTTTACAGTCAAAATCCAGGTCTTCAGAAAAGCGATCTATTCCCTTCACCAGGCGAAGGTTGGTGCCGCCGATAAAAACGATTTTCTGCACATAATGTGTAGACGACAGGTAGTCCAGTATCAGCAACTGCAAATACTCTTTAAGCATATACTTGTAAAAAGCTGCATTGTCCCGTATCTGTGCCGGAAAATAATTTTTTATTTGCGTTATGCTTATCATAATCCATATGTTTTTAAAAGCAGCTTTACCCTATGGTCCATCGCTTTGCTTTGAAATGCTGCAGCATATTCCAGCAGCAGCTCTTTTTTCAGATCATGGTGCAGGTAATCCTCATCCAGTCGCAATGCTTCCATTTCGGGCATAGTATTATAAAACGGGTACAGGTACAACAGGTCAAGCAGCGCCTTTTCCACCGATGCAAATTGTATGGCGAGCTGGTTTGCTATTGGCTTTAATTCGTAACCGAACATCAGGCGCTCTTTCACATTCCGGTAGGCGTATTCTCCGAAATCATTGGTAAACGAAGCTGTTTTCAGTGATGTTATGCTGGTGACCTGTACCACAGCTTCGGGTATGATGCCATAAAAAGCCAGCGCCGTATGCAGGCTTATATAAGAAGGCCGGTATATGCGGTTGGCAAAATAGAGCGTGTAATCATTCTTTCCCCTGTATTCCGGGAAGGCAAAATACCCCTGCCGCAGCCGGACGAGGTAGCCTTTTTGTATCCAGCGGGTAAGATTATTCCTGTCAAACCCCGGCTTCCAGGCATATACCTGGTGAATGCTAAAGCAGGCAAGCGGAAACATCTTATCCTTAAATTCCAGGAAATTCACTTATTTTGTTTCTGTTTTGCAGTAAATATAGCGCATTTTGGAAATAAAATATTAATTATATTTCTTCTGCCAGGATTTCCGTAGGTGCTTATACCGGGGTTAACTACTTACATTTATTTGACAATGCGCAGGGAATGGGCTGTGGTGAAATGGAAAATAAAAATCAAAGAGTGACAGAAACTGACAGTTGTGGCAGGTAAGTTTGTTAGCTAAAAGTTTCTAAAAGAAAGAACCGGCGCTATGTGGATACAATAAAATATATTCGGTAATATGAGTTGGGGATCAGTTATGAAGGAGCAAAGAAGTTTGATGGGTGAGTGGTTTGAAGGAAATATGGGGAGATTTGAAATGGGGGGATAAGAGATAAAGTAAATAAAAATGGCCTTATGAATTTGGTACGATTATGTTAAATATAGGAAAAAAATACAATTTTTAAATTCCGAACATCACAAAGCCAACATAAAGATACGAAAGCGGGGTGTATTGATAAAAGTAAATTTAATAAATATTAGGATAAAAATACAATAGGATTTATAATTTTTTCTATCTTTGCTGAAAACGAGAAAAGATGGTAAATGCCACTAAGCTCATTAATAAGCCAAAGTTGTCTTGTGCTCATTGTTTGAAAGATAGCGAAGAATGTGACCGTTTCTGCGAAATCTGCAATAGTTGTAGGTTTATAAATAAAGATGATTATGACAATATTTAAAACATATACCGGTAACGCGATGCTCAACAATGCATTAATGACTATTGAGGCATTGGCTAAGTTGAAGAGTGTTTCAGAAATTAGTCCCTCTTTGCTAAAGGATATTTATGATAAAATTGATTTGAAAGAAATCAATAAGCGCCTGAAAAGTTATACAATGCTTTTTACAAAAAATGGGCCTTTACATAATGACAAAACAAATGGCGATAAGATTTATGAATCTCTCTTTAATACCATTATTTCAAACTTTGAAAGCGAAGGATCAAGAATATGCGAAATATCCGGCTTGAAATTTAAAGCATCTTTTAGTGAACTTTATGAATTAGCATTGAAGAAGGTTGGTTTGTCTGATAAAGAAATTAAAAGTAAGGACACCAACATTAGCCGAACATGGTTTCCGCTTATTGGTGGTTTAGGCTCAGATGCACAGGCGTTGCCCCAGGCAAAATTCACGGTGCAGATACATCCGATATGCATTCCGATTCTCCAATTTTTGCCTTTATCTGCGTTGTTGTACAAAGGAGGTATCTTATTGGTTGATTCTTCCAATTTTGAATTAACGAGAGGAATGGTAGCCGACAACACCAAAATACTAGCCGAGAAAATACAGGCTGTTTCTGTGAAAGATCCCATAGAAAATGTAAGGGACTTTGCCAAAGGAGATTACCTGATTAAAGTATTGAATATTCTTACAGAAAAGGAAGATTTTGAAGAGAAATATTCCGACTTAAACATGTGGAGTTTTTCTAACTCCGGTACGGGTGCAAGCTGCGAGATTGACAGAGTACCTAACTCCCTGATAAGGAAATTGCAAAGGCTTTATAAAAATTCTAAAATAGGAAATGAACTGAAAGGTATTTTGTCGAGAAATGAAAGCGCTTACAGTTTTATCGAATCCCTGGAAGGTAATAAAGATTGGTTTTTGTTGTATCCGAATGTATTTGGAAGTGGAAAAAAGAAAGTAGAATATGACGGTGTTTCGCCGGAATTTCTGGAGGCTTATTATACTGAAATAGATAAAAGCAAATTTATCCCAAATGCAAAATACATTGCCGGATTAATAGAAAAATATAAATCGAAAGCATTTGAAAAAATATTAACCAAAACAGATGCCTGGAACGATTCGGAATACCGGGTCGAACTATTTATAGTTTTAGTTAAGGCAACAGAAAACAATGAATGGGGACTGGAGCATCAGATTTTTATTTTAGATAGTAAGAGCGAGCTGCCGATAAGAAACAGCTATTACCAATTACATAAACTGGTTCATTTTTTTACACAAAAGAAAATTTATAATAATGAGCTGCCTAAAGTTGAGGTGTTAAAAACAAAAGTTTATAACGCCTGCAAATGGATAATTAGTTTGATTCAAACGGATACAAAAATCAATACAATAAAGTCAAACCTGACTAATCCGAATGAATACACAAAAGTAGGGTTCACTAGAATCATTCTTGACACTCTTGGTGAATTTGAAATTGAGCTTGAAAATGTAATTGAAATATTTTATGATGAAGATTTTAACTTTAGGAAGTTTGGTTTAAATGAATTATTGAGAATATTCTTTTCTCAACCTGAGCAGGAGGAATTTGAATTTACATCATGGAAAAGTGAATTAAAAGATGACAGGCTCATTCAAAACTGGGTTGCGGGCATTCAATCTTTTGTAAATGATTATCAGGCTTATTATTATACTAAATATCAAAATCCAAATTCAGACGAACCGCCTTACAATAAATTCAATGGAACAGTAAATAGTATCATCAAAGAGAATGATGATTTTTATTCCTTGCTCAGCGAAATGGTTTACAACACCAATCAGTTTGTAAAAGATAATGAACAAATCAAAGATGACAAATGGACAATAGAAGGCCTATTAAGCAACCCGCTGGGAAATAATACTTGGAATATTTGTGTATTGACAATTAAATTTTTATTGAAACAAACAGCAATCCAACCTTTAAAAGAAAAATTATTAATAACCGCAAATTAATATCTAATCTATTATGGCAAAATTAAACAACATTACAGGGGCATTGTTAATTGATGCAACAGCAACTTTCCTTAACGGCGCAGGCTTAGGTGTTCAGGAGGACAAAAATCGTGTCATTCCTAAAACCTATAAAGAAAAAATAAACAACAGAACAGAAGAAGTGCCTTATGTATCAGCACAGTCCTGGAGAAGGTGGCTGAGAGATACCACCAACGAAGAAAACAACTGGAATCCGAGTGAATTGCGAGCAATTGGAGAGGGTTCTGAAAAAGGAAATACAAACAAAATCGCTACAGAATTAAATCCTATCGAATTTCCAGAAGACGATTTATTCGGGTATATGAAAGCCGGAGCCAAGGGAGAAGAAAGTGTTCAAAGAACTTCACCTTTTAAATCTTCTATTCTGAAAGGCATAAAAAATATGCGTACAGTAAATATAGATGAGGCATTTGTTCACTTGAAAGAAGGAACACCATTACCTTATTCCACAAAATTCTATTCAACGCACTTAGAAGGTTTTTTCAATTTGGAATATTATCGTTTAGGAGTGTATGATAATCTCGGCAGTAAACAAGAGCTATCTTCTGAGGTAGTAGAAAAGCACGCAGATAAGCTTATTAAATCTGATTTAGGTGGAAGATTCTCCAGATATGAATTAAAAAATGCAGTTGAAAACAGGAAGAACAATGCTGCCGGTATATTGAAAGGCTTGGCCTATTTACGAGGCGGAGCAAAGCAAGCGGCATTTGGCGCTGACGTGTCTCCTAAAGTTTTAATTCTTGCAGGCCTTGAATCAGCCAACCCAATTTTCAATAATTTATTTATCGGTACAGGAGAAAAACCGATTCTAAACATTGATTTATTGCTTGAATTATCTAAGGATTACAAAGACAAATTAGCAACGCCGATTTACGTTGGATTCAGAAAAGGTTACCTGCAAAATGAAGATGAAGTCAATGAAAAATTAAAAGACGGATTTATTTTGGCATCGCCAATCGAAATCGTAAACCAGTTCACTCAAAATTATTTAAAGAATGGATAAATTACTGGAAATACAATTTTCAGGATGGACGGCTACTCCTCGATTACCTTTTGTACTTTCCGGTAATGCTGTTTGCATGCATACGCCAAGTTATTCTTTGGTATTGGGAATCATTGGATGCTGTTTGGGCAGAATTGTTTTATCCAAAGAAGTCAGAATAGGATTCAAATATGCTTATGATACTATTGCCCAGGATCTGGAAACAAGACAACGTTTGGAATATGACGGCAGAAAAGTAAAACAGCACAGTAAAGGGACGGATGCTTATACAAGAGAGTTTCATACTTCGCCAAAGCTGACAATATGGATTGACCGATTAGACTGGAAAGCGTATTTTGAAAATCCTGTGGGAACACCCTCATTAGGTCGTTCACAAGATATTTTAAAAATAGACGATGTTTCGATAGTTGAGGTTGAAAAAGTAGATAAGGGGGGTCTGGGAGGCTCTTTATTACCCTTCTCGGCAGGGTTGCAAGCAGGCGGACAGTTGGTACAGTTAGCAGAGTCTTATCTTGAAAATGAGAATGTGGGTTCCGGTAGAACTCCACAAGCATCAAAGGTATTTATATCAATACCTCATGACAACGATATGGAAGTGGAATTTAATAGCATTTATCAAACTAAGGCAGCAAAAGCGGTATCATTTTATTTGCATGAATTTATAAATGAATAACAGCTATTTTGACCGTTTCTTTGCGAAGAGCGATGGTATTACCACACTCGAAATGCACACCCGGCATGTTATTACGGCCGGGAGAAACCTATTACTTTCGCTTCCTTTAAGTGAAGAAGAGAGAATATATTGGGAAGAGAAGCTATTTAGATGTGCTGTGTTGCACGATATAGGTAAGATACATAGAGAATTTGTCAGTAGGCTGAATGGAAATAGAGGTGGGAATATTCGACACGAATTAGTATCACTTTTGTTTTGCATTAATTATTTGCAGTTGGAAGATGATGAACTATTTGCAATTGCTACGCATCATAAAGGAGTTGTAGATACACATTCTGAAACAAAGGGGACTTTATCGCCTAATCAAATCAGTGAATACCTTGAGCAATGGCATGATGCTGATGCTTCAATTTTTCAAAGAAAGAATGTGCTGGACTGGGTACAGATTTTCGGGCTAAATATAGAGACAATTGAACGAGGTTCCGTAAAAAAGCTGCCAAAGGAGTTTATGATGCTGTTAAATGCAAAATATCAAGTAAAAGCATTGCCAGAATACAAGAACCGAAAACAATTATCTCTAAACAGAGCTTTGTTGATAGCCGCAGACCATTTAGGCTCTGCAAGAAAGGAAAACGATATTCCTAAGTATAAACAGCTTGAACTAAAGGATTTTCAGCCAAATAAAGATGGTATATATTTCCCTTTTCGACCCTTTCAGGAACGCTTACGGCAAGTAAAAACAGATGTTATTTTGCATGCTCCTACCGGCTCAGGAAAAACAGAAGCTGCATTGAATTGGGTATTTGCAAATCAAACCGAAAATTCCAGAGTATTTTACCTGTTACCTTATACGGCAAGCATCAATGCGATGGTTGGCCGATTACAAGCGCATTACAACGAAGAAGTTGTTACCGCTTTACACTCAAAAACTTTGGATTTTTTCTACGAACAGATTTCAGAAGAATACAGCAATAATGAGAGAGATTATCAAAAGATAGAACAAGAAGCAAAGAACAAAAAATCGCTTTCCAAAGAATTGTTCTATCCGATAAAAGTGGCTACACTACAACAGATTTTAAAAACATCCCTGAAAGGAAAAGGTTGGGAGTTTGCATTGTTTGACTATAAAAATGCCTTATTTATCATTGATGAATTTCATACTTATGATGCTTTATTGACGGGAATGCTTTTATCAACGATAAAATTATACAGAAGATTATTTAATGCTCAATTTTTCTTTTTGTCTGCAACCATTCCCGACTTTATGTTGGAGCTCATTATTGACACAATCTACGAGGGGGACAAGGGAAAGCTCATTCGTCCAGACAAAATGAAAGAGCAGGACAGAATTGTATTGGACAGAAAAAGGCATCAGTTGTATTGTATGAACAATGCTACAATTGGAGATGAAATTGGATTGATTAAAAACTATTTAGAAGCAGGCAGATCTGTTTTAATCATTGTAAACAATGTAAAAACTGCGCAAAAACTGTATAGGGAAATAGAATTTGAAAGTTCAGTACAGCTTTTACATAGTGGATTTAATAAAAGAGACCGGACAATAATTGAGAAATCCATTACCAATAAAGACGCTTCTTTACGTCCTCAATTACTGATAGCAACCCAAGCCGTAGAAGTCAGTTTGGATATAGACTATGATATTGCTTTTATGGAAAATGCTCCCATTGATGCTTTGATACAACGTTTTGGTAGAATCAACAGAGCCGGCAAGAAAAGGATAGTTCCGATTGACAGAGAAGCAAATCTTCAAAATGACACTGTTCCTGTGTATGTATTTGAGAAGTCAATCGGTAATACTCCATTCTATGATAGTAAGGTTCTGGAGGATACTTGGAATGAATTATCAAAACTTAATAACTGTGAATTAGGGGAAGACGATTTAATCAATGTTTGTAACCTTGTTTACAAAGATGGTTATAATGAAGAACAGCAGAAGGATTTTAAGAATGGTTTAAACAATTCAATTATTAATCAATTCGAGGGAGACTGGATAGCAGGTCACTGGCGAGATTGGGTGGAAGACATTCTGAAAAACAACAATCAAAAGATTGAGGTGCTATGTTTTAATCTTCAAGAAGAATACAAACAGAAAATAGTTGAAAGAAGATTTTTAGAAGCTAATCAACTTTTGGTGCAGGTTTATAATTATGAACCTGAGTTATCAAGAGAAAAGCTATATGGCGATACATTGGTTGCTATTAATTTAAAGTATGACCCGATCGTTGGATACTTTTCCATTGAGAAGGATGTAGATGAAGGCATTGTGTAACCTATAAACATCCTCCATACACCCCTATCTCCCCCACCTCCTTGCCGACATCAACCGGCAGCTAAGTTAAAAAATAACCTTTTATATTATCAAAATACCCTAATATTGCATTATGGTACCACAAAAGGTAATATCAACCCCTGATGCATTATTAAAACTGTTAGATGAATACGAATTAGACATCTTTACCAGCCAGTCTTTTGCAGAAAGGGCCAAACTGAAACTGGCGGACTGGATGCCACAACTTCGCACCCTTATCAAATACGGGTTGATAGATATTATTGAGCGGGGAAAGTATTGCCGTCATAATTTCCGCAACGAATATGTTACCGGCAACTTTTTAGCCGAAAACGGCGTAATTGCTTACTGGACGGCCTTAAACCTTCACGGACTTACAGAGCAATTTCCCAATACCATTTTTGTACAAACCGCGAGGCAAAAAAAAGCAACAACCGTGTTTGGGGTTACTTATAAATTCGTAAAGGTAAAAAGCGTCAAAATGATTGGTATTGAAAGGCAGGGCTATGGTAATAATCAGTTCCGGATCACCGACAAAGAAAAAACAATCGTTGACTGTTTTGATCTGCCTGAATATTCCGGGGGATTTGACGAACTGGTAAGAGCTTTTGTAAAAACCAGGCTGGATGCTGCAAAACTGATAACTTATTGCAGTGCGGTTGACAACATCTCTGCCATAAAAAGGATGGGCTATTTAGCTGAACTGTTTAAAAAGGAAGACACTGATCATTTTATCGCTTATGCTTTAGCTAAGGTGAATGAACGGTATTCACTTTTTGATGCCGCAGGCAGGAATGAGGGAGTGCATATAAACAAGTGGAAACTCAGGCTGAATATCAGCGAACAAAGTATTTTGTCTGTTGCCAATAACCTGTACTGATGAAAATACTCCAAAAGGAAATACAGCAATTTGCCGAACAATTAGAAGTGCCGGCTAATACCATTGACAAAGATTATGTGATAGGACATTTCCTGAACGGGCTTTTTGCACAACATTGGGCAAAAGAAAAGTTTTTATTTAAAGGAGGTACCTGTTTAAAAAAATGCTACTTCGATTCCTACCGTTTCTCGGAAGATATAGATTTAACCATCATAGACAAAAGTTTTAAGTTGACAGAGGACGATATCATAAATGTGTGCAAAGATATTTCTGGCAGAACAGGCCTTTTGTTTAACCTGCTGACGTTTGATGAAGTATTTTTTAAGAACAATTTCGTGGGATGGGATATTAAGATATGCTTTTGGGGCGCTAATCATCGAAGGAATGAAGTTCCGGTTTTCAGGGAACATTGTCATACGTTCATTGAATCTGATGCAAGAAGCCATGAGCTTCAGTTGCTGGAAAGCGAAACCCGTGACATTATTCATCCTTACAGCGACAGGCAGCTTATTACAACACAAGTGCCATGTTACTCCATACACGAAATATTAGCCGAAAAAATGCGCTCATTGCTTCAACGCAACCGTGGAGAAGCAAGAGATTATTATGACCTCTGGTACATTAAGAACAATATTTCCGATATAGATTGGGATATAGTGAAAAAGGTTTTTCTGGAAAAATGCAGCTTTAAAAATATCTCATTTCAGGAACCGGGCGATTTCTTCCGGGAAGATCGTATAATACAGGCAAATAATAGTTGGGAATACAGGTTGAAGCACCAGTTGCCAAAAGGAATGTGGGTGGAAAGCGGGAAGGTAATTGATGAATTAAGGAACTTTTTCATTGAAATATTTTAAATTTTTTCCACCATGCACCCCTATCTTCCACACCTCCTTGCCGATATCGCAGCGGCCCACCGCTCAACCAGTGAGCCGCCGCAACAGCATGAACAATCCCTTAAAGTGCATTTTGAGGAAATTGAACGCTGGGTAGCGGGTGAGATGGAAGAGCACACACTTGGCTATTACAGCGGACTGGAGTCGCAAAATTTTCCGCCGCCAGGGCAGTTTACACAAAAGGAATTACGCATTATATGGGATGCCTTCTCCCGCATGTTAAGCAGTTGGAACGCCAGTCTGGACCTGCCGAAAAAGATGCCCCTGCACATAAAATATGGCTTTATGGTCGGTATGCTCAATAAGCCATTTATGGTGGTGGATCATGGCAACATCGGCTTTGATTACTGTACCGGCTACGCGCCCGGATGTGAGCTGAAAGAATACTGCCCCTGCCTGGAAATTTGGAATAAGCCGGATCTCCCGGTTTCCGGATAAATTTCACACAATAACTTCTAAAAACGCGAAAAAATCACATAATTGGCACTTGTCCATACCAAAACTGAAAAGAAAAGGTAAAAATATCCCGGTAGAGATAACATAGCCAGTCTTTTTTCTTATCTCCACGTAGCAAAAAGGCTTCCCCGCTTAATATTAATTTTGGGTGAGATGGCAGGATTGAAAAATAACGCAATCCCCTCCCTTTGCGACCTTACATCTTACAATCTCACGGTCTTACCATTTTACGGTCTTACAATTTTACCTTCCTGCTGACAGAAGTTGACAGTAGCTGGGTATAATTTTGCCCGGAAGCCGGATTCATAAGCAACCGGGGCTATTCATTATTGAAAAAATAAGTATACCATGAAAAAGATAAAGGAATGGCTACGGCGATACCGCGAAACCGGTGAAGCTGATATGGAGTTTGAAATACATATTGGACATGTGATAGCGTTGGTGGTCCTGCTCAGCATCCTGGTCTATCAATGCTCCCGGTAAGCGCATATCAGTCAAACATTGATTTACATTTATAAAAAGCGTGCAATGGATATTATTCTCGATTTTGACGGGACAGTAGTTACCAACGAATTTCCCGGGGTGGGTGACGATATCGGCGCAGTGCCGGTGCTGAAAGAGTTAGTGGCATGCGGGCATAACCTGATTCTTTTTACCATGCGCTCAAATATGGACAGGCCGCATACCAAAGATCCCGGCACTACCCACCAGCCGGGAAACTACCTCACTGATGCCATCAACTGGTTCAGGCAATACGATATTCCGCTGTACGGTATTCAAAAGCATCCCACGCAGGATGCCTGGACTGCTTCTCCAAAGGCCTATGGACATATTATGATTGACGATAAAACGGTAGGCTGTCCTTTGGTATATGGAAAACATAAAGCTCCTTATGTGGATTGGAGAAAGATCAGGGTACTTCTTGCTGAAATGGGATATTTATAAAAAAATAATTTTTTCGCTGGTTGATGAGTATTCCCGGAGAGCTTGTATAGCGGTGAAATCGGGGATACGATCATTAAAATATTTATTTTTTTCGTGAAAATCGTATATTTTATGTTCGTTTTTCATGGTAAGTAACAGAAATAATGCAAGTTACCGGAACCCATATCGCCTACCTGCACATCTGTCATCGTAAGCTGTGGTTGTTTGCCAACGGCATACAGATGGAACATACTTCCGAAACCGTATCGGAAGGTAAGTTGATCGCCGAAACCACTTATTTGGACAGGGCCAGGAAATATACCGAACTTTCCATTGATGGCATTAAAATAGACTTTTACGATGCCGGGAATAAAACCATCCACGAAGTAAAAAAGTCAGATAAAGTAGAGCAGGCGCATTTTGCCCAGGTAAAATACTACCTGTATGTGCTGGTGAGGAACGGGATTGATGGCCCCGAAGCTATTATTGAGTATCCGAAATTAAAGCAGCGGGAACTTGTAGCCTGGAATGAGGATGATGTACCGGAAATAGAAAGGTGGATGAGGGACGTGAAGGAGATTGTCAGTTCAGATCAGTGCCCGGCAGCGATCAATGCCCGGATATGCAAAAGCTGCAGCTATTATGAGCTGTGCTATGTGGAAGAGGTCTGAACCAGGATATTAGATGGATTTTGGGATATATGGGATTGTGAATGGTGTATATAGGTATGTGGTAAGTTAACCCGCTACTAATTACTCACAAAATAGTTGACTATGAAATATGCCGAATTGACTAAAGAAATTATTGCCTGCGCCTTTAAAGTGCATAACACCCTGGGCAATGGTTTTCAGGAAGTAATTTATCAGCGGGCACTGGAAATTGAAATGAAGAAACACCATATTGAATTTTCGAGAGAGTTTGAAATGTCAATTTATTATGATGGAATACATATTGGTACCAGAAGAGTTGATTTCCTCGTAACGGGTATTATCAGCGTGGAGTTAAAAGCTCTTATCACAATGGAAGATGTCCATCTGGCGCAAGCAATTAATTATTTAGAAGCGTATAACCTGGAAATCGGTTTACTGCTCAATTTTGGTGCAAAAAGCCTGGAGTATAAAAGACTGACCAATAAAAAACATCCGGCATATATATCATCCCAATCATCTGATTATCCTCAAAATCCCGGTTCAGACAAATGAAAAAAACATACTACCTTTTCAACCCCGGCCGCATGAGCCGAAAGGACAATACGCTAAAGTTTACTCCTGTGGACGAAGAAGGAAATGAACTGCCTGCCAAATATATTCCTGTGGAAGGGGTTAGTGATTTGTATTGTTTCGGGGCCCTGGATGCCAACAGCGCTTTGTATAATTTCCTGGGTAAGGAGCAGGTGGCCGTTCATTTTTTTGATTACTATGAGCATTATACCGGTAGCTTTATGCCGAAGGACTACCTGCTGGCGGGTAAGATGCAGATATCGCAAACCCAGCATTACAGTAGCAGGACCAGGCGATTGACCCTTGCACAGAAATTTGTAGAAGGGGCGGCATTCAATATCCTGAAAAACCTCCGGTATTATCATTCCCGCGGAAAGGACCTGCAAAGCTGCACCGAAGTGATAGAACGATGCAGCGAAGGCATTGCAGGCTGCAATGATATCGATATGCTGATGGGGGTAGAAGGGAATATCCGGCAGGTATATTACGATGCTTTTGATATTATACTCAATGATTTCGCCATGGACGGGCGCAGCAAGCAGCCGCCGAAGAATGAAGTGAACGCCCTGGTATCTTTTGGCAATATGATGTGCTACACGCTATGCCTGGGGCAGATATATCACACCCAGCTTAATCCAACCATCAGCTTTTTACATGAACCCGGTTACAGGAGATACTCGCTTGCCCTTGACCTGGCAGAAATATTTAAGCCGATCCTGGTGGACAGAACTATTTTTAAAGTGCTTAACAAAAAAGAAATCCAGGCGAAAGATTTTGATGTGCAGGTAAATAGTGTAGTATTGAAAGATGCCGCCCGTAAAACATTTGTACGTGCTTTTGAAGAAAGGCTGAACGAAACCATCAAGCACCGTTCACTAAACCGGAGTGTGAGCTATAAACATTTAGTAAAGCTGGAATGTTATAAGCTCACCAAGCATATCCTGAATATGGAAGAGTATAAACCTTTTAAAGCATGGTGGTGAGAGCAATTTGAAATTGTGGATTTGAGATTCGAAATTGGCGATGTAAAACAGTAAAAAATGTATGTAATCCTGGTATATGATATAGGCGAAAAACGAGTAGGCAAAATGCTTAAATTGTGCCGTCAGTACCTTAATTGGATACAGAATAGTGTATTTGAGGGCGATATAACCGAAGTGAAGCTGAAAGAGCTGCAGTACAAAGCAAAGGAGATCATGAATATAGAAGAGGACAGCCTGATTGTTTTTAAGAGCAGGGACGCGAAATGGCTGGAAAAAGAGATTGTAGGGAAAGAAAAAAATGAGTTAGATACGTTTTTGTAGTCGTCGGTTACTGTAAAAACAAGAAGAAAGGTCTTTGACATCATGGTAATTTTTTTAAAATCCTTTATTAGCAAAGCTTTATACGAGTTGTCGAAGCCTAAGGCAAATCCTATTATCAGGCTTCGACAACTTTTAACACAAAAAACACTATATTTGAAAAAGCTAAAGCCTTGAAATACAGGCTATTTTTAGTCGTCGGTGTGGCGGCTGTTAATCGAACAAAGTTGAATTGAAATTTTCCATTTTCGTCAAGAGTAAAAACAGACATAGGGCTGTTAATCGAACAAAGTTGAATTGAAATACAACGAGACAACAGACGAGCGCTAATCGTCGAAACTGTTAATCGAACAAAGTTGAATTGAAATCTGGCATCTATTCGCACATTTAATAGCGGAATAGAACTGTTAATCGAACAAAGTTGAATTGAAATATAATTTCAAAGCCGGCATCAAAATTTTGAAAGAACCTGTTAATCGAACAAAGTTGAATTGAAATCTGAGGGTAGTCGGCTTTTTTCTCTTCAAGAAACTGCCTGTTAATCGAACAAAGTTGAATTGAAATTTGCGTTATTTATTGTTTCCTGTTCTGATGGCGTAACTGTTAATCGAACAAAGTTGAATTGAAATTCAGAGAATATGCGAGACTTCAGGGATTCCCGGATGACTGTTAATCGAACAAAGTTGAATTGAAATGAAATCTGGAAATACTATAGATGTGTTCAAGGCTACTGTTAATCGAACAAAGTTGAATTGAAATTAACTTATTCAGCACAGTATTAAACAGGGGCAACCTCTGTTAATCGAACAAAGTTGAATTGAAATAAGAATCTTGATAATGGAACAGTCAGAGCTAATAGACTGTTAATCGAACAAAGTTGAATTGAAATGAATATACGGACACATATTACCCGCGAACCTTTGGCCTGTTAATCGAACAAAGTTGAATTGAAATGAGAATAAAGTTATTCATATCATAAGTGCCAATGTTTCTGTTAATCGAACAAAGTTGAATTGAAATAAATTGTATTGGACTTGAGACTCCGGCTGGGATCACTGTTAATCGAACAAAGTTGAATTGAAATTCCTGTATTACAACAACGACCCTTTAATTGAGGTTCTGTTAATCGAACAAAGTTGAATTGAAATAAAGCTGACCAATCAATATACTGGCGAGGAGTACGCTGTTAATCGAACAAAGTTGAATTGAAATATGATATTGCAGGTGTCTTTGAAAACAAACTGCAGCTGTTAATCGAACAAAGTTGAATTGAAATAACGATGAAACCGCCTGGTGCGCCCTGTTTATGTCTTCTGTTAATCGAACAAAGTTGAATTGAAATCTGTTCGGTACCGTACAGTTCTTCGGTTTTGAAAACCTGTTAATCGAACAAAGTTGAATTGAAATTTATTAAGCATATCAGCGTACCATTTTGTTTTAGCCCTGTTAATCGAACAAAGTTGAATTGAAATGCGGAAAAAGCTCCTTGCTTCTAAAAAGCTATAAACTGTTAATCGAACAAAGTTGAATTGAAATAGTAGAAACAACTACATCCTGCCGCTCAATGCTGTCTGTTAATCGAACAAAGTTGAATTGAAATAACATTGCTACTATCTGCCTGCACCAATTTTCGGTCTGTTAATCGAACAAAGTTGAATTGAAATCTGCTTACGGGCGCCAATGGTATTATCAGCAGCCTGACTGTTAATCGAACAAAGTTGAATTGAAATGGCAGACGTTAACGCCGAAACAGAATTTATAGCTACTGTTAATCGAACAAAGTTGAATTGAAATCTTATTCCTGTGCGAATATGTCAATACCGTATCTTCTGTTAATCGAACAAAGTTGAATTGAAATATAGCGTTAATAGGTAACCTTTGCCCACATTCATTCTGTTAATCGAACAAAGTTGAATTGAAATTATTGAATTCTCCCTGATGACAGATTTCAAAAGACTGTTAATCGAACAAAGTTGAATTGAAATGTATCTGCAAAGGAGATTATTGATGATACTGATATACTGTTAATCGAACAAAGTTGAATTGAAATTCCCGAATAGCCTTTATTTCACCGACAGCCTTCAACTGTTAATCGAACAAAGTTGAATTGAAATCATAAGAATAAGCTCAAAACTTTCTCCAAAAAGGACTGTTAATCGAACAAAGTTGAATTGAAATCGGGGGAAATGATAATGACACTATATTATCACAAACTGTTAATCGAACAAAGTTGAATTGAAATCTACGTGAGAGTTGTAGCAGTCAATACAATAGTGCCTGTTAATCGAACAAAGTTGAATTGAAATTGTTGCACCAGACCCGCTCACGGTAATGTCGCCTTTGCTGTTAATCGAACAAAGTTGAATTGAAATAAGTCATATATATATGTTGTTTGCGATCCCGAACTTGCTGTTAATCGAACAAAGTTGAATTGAAATAAACAGTATTGCCATCTGGGCTCAATCGCTGCGACCCTGTTAATCGAACAAAGTTGAATTGAAATACAGTAACGAGAAGAATGCAATAATGGTTTGGCTCCTGTTAATCGAACAAAGTTGAATTGAAATGGTATTTCTATACCTGGTTTTATTGTTGACGATAAACTGTTAATCGAACAAAGTTGAATTGAAATCTTTTTAAATATCCTGTAGTCCGGCGAAGGCAGGGCTGTTAATCGAACAAAGTTGAATTGAAATAAAGCGAGGCTACAGGTAAACCCGATATCGCATCAACTGTTAATCGAACAAAGTTGAATTGAAATGTGCTTTAAAGCGATTACTTTTTAAAAATATTTTTCTGTTAATCGAACAAAGTTGAATTGAAATACGGGACGATCAGCCGTACTTTTTAACGCGTAACCGCTGTTAATCGAACAAAGTTGAATTGAAATATTATCGGCTACAATAAAATGAGAGTAATTGCTGCTGTTAATCGAACCATAGTGGAATTGAAATGCCAGTTTAATGCGGAAGCAAATGGCGCCAGCACCACTGTTAATCGAACCATAGTGGAATTGAAATAGCATTGCTACCATGAAAACTGGGTAAAGCAGCGAGGCTGTTAATCGAACCATAGTGGAATTGAAATAGCGGATGGCAACCAGTGAAAACTATCGTACACCCTGTTAATCGAACCATAGTGGAATTGAAATTTCGGTACACCGACAAAAAAGATGCGGCCTGGGAGCTGTTAATCGAACCATAGTGGAATTGAAATATGCTTTTATGGACAGGATCGAAAATGAAAATTTCCTGTTAATCGAACCATAGTGGAATTGAAATGTGATCTACGTTTCTGGCTGGATAAAGGAGGGTATTCTGTTAATCGAACCATAGTGGAATTGAAATAAAGGAAGTTGAAAAGCATTTGAAAAATGATTAAACTCTGTTAATCGAACCATAGTGGAATTGAAATATTGAAGTTACCGTATTTCCTTCTTTTTGAAAGTCTCTTTTAATCGAACCGATAGTGGAATTGAAATGCGGTTAAGGTGTTTCTCATGCGGCAGATTTTTGTTCTTTTAATCGAACCGATAGTGGAATTGAAATATTCGGGGTGAACACCACAACTGGAAACAACAATGCCTTTTAATCGAACCGATAGTGGAATTGAAATATGGCAGGTGTCTACGGGTGTCCCTCATCATTTTATCTTTTAATCGAACCGATAGTGGAATTGAAATGCGTTACCGGGCTGTTAATTTTAAAATCAACAATCCCTTTTAATCGAACCGATAGTGGAATTGAAATCTTTCATTTATCGTCTTCCAACTCTGCTTTCTGCCTTTTAATCGAACCGATAGTGGAATTGAAATTAAGAACGCGTGATACATAGACGTATCATTCGGGGCTTTTAATCGAACCGATAGTGGAATTGAAATAACCTTTTCCTGCACAGCTTTAGCGCCGTACTTTAACTTTTAATCGAACCGATAGTGGAATTGAAATGCCTTAAATATCAATAATAACGCTGCTGGTAGTACCTTTTAATCGAACCGATAGTGGAATTGAAATCATTATGAACAGGCGAAAAAGATTTTTTCCGACCCGGCTTTTAATCGAACCGATAGTGGAATTGAAATTACAAAGACAAGACTTTAACAACGTTCGGCATTGCTTTTAATCGAACCGATAGTGGAATTGAAATCGCCATCTGCTTAAAGTGCGCGCAAAGGAAATGACTTTTAATCGAACCGATAGTGGAATTGAAATCGAATATTAACAAACCAACATAACCAACTACAGCACTTTTAATCGAACCGATAGTGGAATTGAAATACCATAGCGACCACCAAACACATTATTGCTGTTTTGCTTTTAATCGAACCGATAGTGGAATTGAAATGCCGGGGGCAGTGGATCAAACAATTCACTTCCCACTGTTAATCGAACTTGATAGAATTGAAATGGGTTGAACTTGCGCAAGGAGGACGCGGAATAAATGCTGTTAATCGCACTTGATAGAATTGAACATTATATACTACCACACACAAACATTAATCGGTTGGTTAAACCAACCCACACCGTTCATGCATTCGCTCTCTTTTTTGTCACTTTAAGCAGGATTAAAAATGCCAGTATTTCCGCCGCTGCAATGCCACACGCATTCAGGGAGCTCATGGAATAATTCCCGGTAGTCCAAAAAAAGATAATTGCACTAACGGCTAAAGTAGTTGCTGTTAACGCTATTGCCCATTTGGATGATACCATTATAATATAAGCCTTATGCACCTGCTTCGCAGGCAGGCTTACGGCATCGCCTTCTCCCATTTTTTTTAAGAGGTAGATATTTTCTACGATATCGCACAGCCAGGCAACAAGCTGCAGTACCGCGAGGAAAATGAATATATATTTCAGCCACTCCTGCGAAACTTTATTCGCCACGCGCAAACAAACCAGGGCAATGCTTCCATAAGCCAGTGGCATAAAGAGGAAATCGAGATACAACTGATTTTTAACAGCCTTTACTGCAGCTCTTCCATCATTACCGGGCAATTTAAATATGCCCTTAATAATATTAACCAATTCCTGCCCGGTAGCAGGTATCTCCAGCTCCATGATCGAAAAACTGCGGGGTATGGGATCCAGTGTAATAAAATTTTTGGCTTGCCTCATCATAAAGAAGGTAACCAGCAGCATGGCGCCAAAGCTCCATACAAACACATGCCATGTATGTAAATATTCACTGATCATGTTATTGTTATTGAGTTACTTTTTTATACATTTCTACCCGTTTGGACTTGTATTCATCCCAGTTAAAATTTTTCAGAAAATCAGCGGCAGCCCTTACGCCCTGTAAGAACATTTCCTTTTTCTGCTCATTGGTCATAAAAAAATTCAACCAGTTATAGCCTTTTAGCGGAACAGTGCCGATACCCTTTTTGAAGAAAGCATTTTTAATTAAAAAATCCTTATCGTAATAAAACCTTACGGTATTGAATATACGGTATAAATAGCCGCCAAAGCTCCACTGTTGCGGCTTATTGCTACAGTCGTCCGGGGCATCCTCTTCAACCTTTGTGCCGGCCGGCAGCTTCTCATCATCTAAGTCTATTCCAAATGAAGGCAGCCTGGGCATATCTATATGTGGGTTATAAAACAGGTTCAATGGAAAATTAGACAATACGCCTCCGTCAACAAACCTTGCGGTAGCAGGTATATCGCCTTCCACACCTAACATATCCTTCCATAACGCAGCTATGTGCGGGTCTGTAGCCGGAATTTCATCAATAAAATACGATTCAAAGAATATGGGGATGGCCATGGAAGCCCTTACAAAACCCGCGGGGTGCACATCGTTGATGTTTTTCTTAAAGAGCTCCGCCATCAGGGGAAATTCAATTTTATTTTGCGAAACAATTTCGGAAGTAATAAAAGTAACATCTCCCTGCAAGTCGTCAATGCTATCTGTTCTTTCACCTGTTATTTTCAGACCCGGAACCGGGGTGGAAGCAACATTTCTAAGGTCTGTGGTATTTTCAACCCCATTGTCTATCATTAATTTTTTCATCCAGTCATAAAAAAAATCTCCGGGATTGATCCCGAAACCCGCGTTTTTAAGGCGTTTTACGAGATATAATATATAAAACAGGATACATAGCAAAACAAGTATATGAAACCCCGTAAGCAGGTAACAGATCATTGACACGACGCCCGCCCACGGGAACTTAGACGCAAGCCCGGTGAAAACAATATCTCCCGCAAACAGGGCAAGTAAGATCAGTACAGCTCTCATGCACCACCTGGAAACGATCTTTGAAAAGTTCTCATCTGTAATAACATTCCGTATCATCCATCTCGCAACGGGGTGGCCATCTACCAGATCAAAAAAATTCAGGTTACAGATCTCCCCGAGCACCTCCTCCGATTTGGCTTTTACCTTATCGCCCTTTGCTATACCGTTCTCTTTTTTAGCCCCGATAATTGTCATTAACGCGGTATTGATAGCTCCGGCACTGGTACCGGCCAGGCGTATAAAGCGAATACCCATTTGCTCCAGCACATACGTATACCCCACCAGGGCAACTCCCAGCACCCCTCCTCCTTTTTGTACCAGGTTTACATATTGATGCCCCTTATCATCAACCACGTCGGAAACCTGTAGTTTTTTATTATTCCCGTTGAAATGTTGCTGTAATTCCGTAAGACAATCCCTTACCTCCTTCATCCCGGTAAAATCGGCAACTGTTGGTTTCTCTTTGTTCCGCTGAATGGACATATTCGTTTCGTTTTAAATAGCAGCAATAGCAGAAACGGATTTGAAGGAAAATCAAAAGATTACATGGATTGAATAGCTAATCTAAAAAAAAATTTGAAAAAAAGCAAGCCGAGTTACAGGGAGATATTAAATTTTCTACAGATTTTCGCAGATCAAAGTTCAGCGCCAAAACAGGCATAAAATATAGATTTGACTGGTAATAACAGGCATTACCCGAAGATCAATTTATATTAAAGTAAAAACGAAAGCATATGCAACACCGCCTTCTTGATCAAATCCTCCCCATCCTTTCCGCGGTAAGGGATGATAAAGAAGAGCCGGAACGGATACTGGCTTTTTTAGAACGTAAACCGGCTTATTAAAAGATAAATGAAACTATGAAAATGAAAAGCTCCTTTACACTACGGTTAGCTGTATGCGTATTGCTGATCTTGATGGAACACGGTTATGCATACGCGCAAAAGAACAGCGGTACAATTGCTTTGCAGATTGAACATATTGCCGGCAATAGCAGGCTTGAGCTGGACAGCCTGTACCAAAATAATTTGGGGGAATCTTTCAGCGTGCGAAAATTCAGGTATTATATCAGCAATATGCAACTGGAGGATGCGGTAAGCAAAAAAAGCTATTGGGTTAAAGATCAGTATTTCCTGGTAGACGAAGCAAACCCTGCATCCAAAATGATCACCCTTCCCATTCCGGCAGGCAGTTACAGGAGCGTTTCTTTTTTATTGGGTGTAGACAGTATAAAAAATGTGAGCGGCGCTCAAACAGGGGCGTTGGATCCGCTGAATGATATGTTCTGGACCTGGCGAAGCGGGTATGTAATGGCAAAGCTCGAAGGCAGGTCGCCGGTTTCCGGTTTACCGCATCGTATGTTTGAATATCATATCGGGGGATTTAACGGAACATATAATGTATTGCAGCGCATACAGCTTAATTTCGGGGAAACGCTGATGATAGCAGCCGGGAAAAAGGCTACGGTAAATATAAACGCGGATATAAACGCCTGGTTCAGCGCCGTACATCCGCTTTCTATTGCGCAACATCCCGCCTGTACTTCGGAAGGAGCGCTGGCAAAACAATATGCCGAAAACTATTCGCATATGTTCAGTATCGAAAGCATTTTTGTTCCATGAGCTGCAGGCTTACCATATCAACAATGATTATTTTGCTGCTGGTGTTTGTAGCAGCCCAGCTATCGTTTGCACCTTATAGTAACAATGTTCATCCCATAAAGCAAAGAATACCGGAAGGTTTTCCCCAACCGGTATATGATTATAAGAACAACCCGCTTACCAAAGAAGGTTTTGAGCTGGGAAAAAGATTGTTTTACGACGGGCGCTTATCGAAAGACGGGTACACCGCCTGCGCTTCCTGCCACCAGCAGTTCGCTGCATTTGCAGATTTTGAGCATGTATTCAGTCATGGCGTAAACAACCGTTTTACCCTGCGCAATGCTCCTCCCCTTTTTAACCTGGCATGGCATAAAGATTTCCACCTGGATGGCGCGATCAATCATATAGAAACACAACCCCTGGCGCCTTTAACCGGCCTGAACGAAATGGCGTCAGGCATTGATAGTGCAATTGAAAAAATAAAGCAGGACCCGCTGTATAAAAAAATGTTTAAAAAGGCTTTTGGTAGCGAACAAATTAACAGCCAGCGGATTTTATACGCCCTGGCTCAATTTACGGGGTCCATCGTTTCCGCCGATTCAAAATACGATATGGTAAAAAAGGGTAAAGCCGCTTTTAATGAATGGGAACAAATGGGATACCGCATATTCACGGAACGCTGCGCGACCTGCCATACGGAGCCTTTATTTACCGACCTGCAATATCACAATATCGGGCTAGCCGTAGACAGCTTTTTAAATGATTTTGGGAGAATGACCATTACCGGTGAAAAAAAAGACTCTTTAAAATTTAAAACACCCTCGCTGAGAAATGTATCGCGCACAGCTCCCTATATGCATGATGGGCGCTACTGGGGGCTTTCTACCGCCCTGGACCACTGGCAAACCCGCGATGTGTCGGATAACAGCGCGGACTCTCTTATTATAAACAGTACGCCGCCTGACAAAATGGAAGTAAAATACCTGGTTTCATTTTTACATACCCTGCTCGACACCGTTTTGCTGAAAGACCCACGGTTTGCCGATCCGTTACCCGGCAACCTGATACACAGTCCTTTGCAATGATTTTCTTTTTTCGTCTTTTTTTTCTACCTTAACAACAGTTTAGCCGTTTTCACCCCTCTTATACATACCTGGTACCTGGCAATAAACCATTGACTTTAATTTAAATGTAATCTGTAATGAAAACAGTGATCATAACACTCGCGGCCTGTTTATTTGTTTTGAGCTCGTATGCGCAGCAGCCGGTAGAGTGGTCGTTTTACGCAAAAAAAATAAGCGGTAATACCTACGAGATCCATCTTACCGCCAATATAGATAAAGGATGGTATATCTGCTCGCAGTTTTCCGGTAAAAAAGGACCTTCCCCCACGGAAATAAAGATCACCCCGGTGAAAGGATTGTCGCTGGCTGAAAAGTTTGAAGAAAGAGGAACCCTGCAAAAAGGAAAGAACGCGGTACAGAACTACCAGTTTCAATACTTCGAAAACCAGGTTGACTTTGTGCAGGTGGTTACTTTACGCAAAAACGAAAATGAAAAGATAAATGCAGAAGGCGCTGTGTCATTTGCAGCATCCAACGGTTCTCAAACGCTCCCAACATTCACGGTAAATTTTTCTATGCCTCTTGACTAATTGTAAAAATCTTTAGCATTTGCTTGTCCATATAAAAAGTATTTTACCTTCGGGCAAAATAATCAACAAACGCCCCGGAGCAACAGCATTTGTTCACAGGCAATAAAGTAAGATATGAAGCAATACCAAAATTATATAGCGATCCTTATGATGCTGTTGTGCTGCAACCACCTCCGTGCACAATATAATAATACCATTCCTGTTACAGCAGAAGATACGCAGGAATCCATCCTGTTCAAAGCCGCGCATGTTGTTCCTACTTCCAACCAGTACGCGGCGCTGAAAAATGAATTTATCGCCTTTATACATTTTGGCCCCAATACATTCACACGCATGGAATGGGGAAGCGGGAAAGAAGATCCGCGCATTTTCGATTTAAAGGAACTGCATACCGACCAATGGTGCGAAGCTATGAAAGCCGCCGGCATGAAAATGGTGATCATCACCGTAAAACATCACGACGGGTTTGTTTTATGGCAAAGCAGGTATACTGCACATGGCATCATGTCTACAGGGTTTCAAAACGGAAAGGGAGACATTTTACGCGAGCTTTCCAACTCATGCCAGAAATACGGACTGAAGCTGGGTATATATCTTTCGCCGGCCGACCTTTTCCAGATCGAAAGTCCGACAGGCTTATACGGCAACCTCAGCAAATACAGCAAACGCACCATCCCCCGCGAGGTACCCGGCAGGCCTTTTTCCAATCCAACCAAATTTGAATTTGAGGCAGATGACTATAATGAATACTTTTTAAACCAGTTGTTTGAATTGCTTACCGAATATGGCCCCATACACGAAGTTTGGTTTGATGGAGCCCATCCCAAAAGAAAGGGAGGACAGCAATACAATTACCAGGCATGGAAAAAGTTAATCCGCACGCTCGCACCCGAAGCCGTAATTTTTGGCAGGGAAGATATTCGCTGGTGTGGTAATGAAGAAGGAAGAACCAGGAATACGGAATGGAACATAATTCCCTATCCTGAAGATCCCAACAAAATGAATAACTTTCCCGACCTTACCGATGAATCTTTAGGAAGCAGGGACAATTTATACAAAGGTAAATTCCTGCACTACCAGCAGGCGGAAACCAATACTTCCATCAGGGAAGGCTGGTTTTACCGGGATGATCAATACCAGAAAGTACGCAATGCAGACGATGTATTTGATATATATGAAAGAGCGGTGGGAGGCAATTCTACTTTCCTGCTCAATATCCCTCCCAACCGCGAAGGTAAATTTTCTCCCGAAGATGTAAGTGTGCTGAATGAAACAGGAAAGCGGATACGCGAAACCTATGATGTTAACCTGTTCGCAAACGCCGGAGGTCCTATAGATGTACTGGACAACAGCGAAGTAACCTATGCAGTAATACAGCACCCCGGTGAAATTGTTATTACCACCCCGGCGCCGGTAACGATCAACAGGCTGGTGATACAGGAAGCCATAGCCACCAATGGAGAACGGGTGGAGCAACATGCGGTAGATGCATGGATAGACAACAACTGGAAAGAAATAGCCACTGCTACCAATATAGGCTATAAAAGGATATTGCGTTTTCCGGAAGTGCGTGCCGGCAAATTCCGGGTAAGGATACTTGCCGCCCGTTATGCGCCCGCTATCAGTAATATTACAGCCCACTACTATAAAACCCGCCCGCCCCAGTTGCAAATTACCCGCGACAAAAACGGGATGGTTACCATTGAACCGTTGCGCAATGCCTTCGGCTGGAACCCGCACGGGCAAAATGCCGCTAAAAACCTGAACGCAGGAGCTGAAATATACTATACAACCAATGGATCCGCGCCCGATAAAGCAGGCAGGCGTTACACGGCTCCTTTTATGCTGGAGAAAGGAGAAGTAAAGGCAGTATCTAAGCTGAAAGCGCAAACCGGAAGTATAGCCAGCCGGCAATTTGGAATACCATCCGGCAAATGGAAATTGCTGGGTGCAGATAGTGAACAGGGCAGGAATAAAGCAACACTTGCTTTTGACGCGAATGCCGCCACGTACTGGCAATCGGATTCAACAGGCGCCTCGCATTTTATTGCCATAGATGCGGGATCGGCCATTACTATAAAAGCATTTGTGTATACACCTCAAACACGTAACGGAAATGGTATGATGGAAAAAGGCGTGCTAAAAGTAAGCGACGACGGTGTGAACTGGAAAACTGCGGCCGAGTTTACATTCGGGAACCTGGTAAATGATCCCACACCACGCAGGTTTAACTTACCCGCCGCCGTTACAACAAAGTATATACGCATCGAATCTACTCAAATTGCCGGTGGCGACAGCAGGTTAAGCATAGCCGAACTGGAGCTTTTATAATAAGCTCCTTTATTTCATTTTGTTTTTTTGGAACTCCCATGCAGTTGCAATGAGCGGCTTGATCTCTGCAGGTGTTACAAGGTTCAGGTTAATCTTTAAGCCAATAAAATATTTTTTATTTCTTATTACCAGTTCGTATTTATCCGGCTCACTATCAGCCAAAGCCTTGCACATATCTTCTGCCATCGAAATAATAGCGGCTCCTTTTTGAACTGTTATAACCCCCCTGTCGCCAATTTTAAAGCAGGGCAACCGGAAATGAAGGGTTTCCGTAACAGCAGGTAAGTCCATGGCAATCTGCCTGATCTGTTCTAAAGTTGTCATTTCTTTTTATTAAGCGATTCATAGAAAAAATAAAAGCTTTGCAAATCAAAGACTTACAAAGCTTTTATAGTGCCCAGAACAGGATTCGAACCTGCACACCTCGCGGCGCCGCCACCTGAAGACGGTGCGTCTACCAATTTCGCCATCTGGGCTGTTTGGGGGTGCAAATATAAGAGGATTATTGATTCTCGCGCAAATTTCTGTTGCTTTTCCAGCCAATAAGCAATACGCCGCCTATTACAAGCAATGTGCCTGCCCATTGGGCCGCGGCCATGTGCTCGTGTAATATAAAGTGCGCCTGCACTATTGTTGACACTGGTCCTATAGCCGAAATGATCGCTACATTATTGGAGCCAATGCGTTTCATGGCGTTCGACATCATAAACGTAGGTAACACGGTAGCTATAATGGCCAGCAGCACGCCGTACCCTGCATGTACGGTTGAAAAATCCGCAACGGGCGTTTTGCCTGCAAAAGCATAATGAATAAAAATACCTACAGTAGCGGCAAGCATAGCATAGGAGGTAAACCTGGTGGCGCCTACGGCGGGTATCAGCCTGCCGCTGCCCGCTATATATATGGAAAACGTGATCGCACAAAGAAAGATCAGCAGGCTGCCCCACAAAAAATTTTCATGGTTGTTCTCCATATTCAGCTCGCCCCAATAAGCAATGGCGATACCGGCATAAGTAAGCAACAACGCTTTTTTTTGCGTGGCAGTTATTTTTTGCCCGAACAGGAGCATATTGATGAGCACTACAAACGTAGGATATAAAAAAAGGATCAGTCTTTCCAAACCCGCAGTTACATACTGCAGCCCTGTAAAATCAAACAGGCTGCTGAGGTAATAACCAAATACGCCCAATATAAAAATATATGACCATTGCTTTTTAGTAAGCGCATTGGGTTCATTGCGCGCCGCAAACCAGGCAGCGCTTATATAAAAAGGCAGCGAAAAAAACATACGCAGGGTAAGCAGCGAAAGGGCGTCTACCCGTATATGCGAAAATGCTACTTTTACAATGATCGCCTTGGTAGAAAACAATACAGCCCCCGTAAGCGCCAGCAGAAAACCAACAAGGAACAGGGTTGTATTTTTATGTTGTTGCATTTTTACAGAAAAACCCCGGGCTCGCCGGGGCTTCTTACAAAATTCTTATACGCTTACATTAAAATCGCGCAACGCGTCGTTCAGGCTGGTTTTAAGATCGGTACTTGCTTTGCGCTGGCCAATGATCAGCGCGCAGCTTACGGCATATTCGCCCGCCGGGAATTTTTTATTATAGGTGCCGGGAATGACCACACTGCGTGCAGGTATCCTGCCTTTGTATTCTACAGGCTCGCTGCCGCTCACATCAATGATCTTTGTGCTTTTCGTTAATACAACATTTGCTCCCAGCACAGCTTCCTTCTCTACAATAACACCTTCCACCACAATACAGCGGCTGCCGATAAAACAACCGTCTTCAACAATTACCGGGCTTGCCTGCAAAGGTTCCAGCACTCCGCCTATACCTACGCCACCGCTTAAATGCACTCCTTTTCCAATCTGGGCGCAGCTTCCCACAGTAGCCCAGGTATCCACCATCGTACCTTCGTCAACGTAAGCGCCTATATTCACATACGAGGGCATTAATACTACATTACGTGCCACAAAAGCGCCGTATCTTGCCACGGCATGCGGCACTGCACGAACTCCCAGTTCCCTGTAACCGCTCTTCAGCAGCATTTTATCGTGAAATTCAAAAGGATTGATACTCCAGGTTTGCATGGGCTGAATGGCAAAATACATTAATATAGCCTGTTTTACCCACTCATTCACAACCCATCCATCCGCGGTAGGCGAGGCGGTGCGAAGCCTGCCCTTGTCAACGTCTTCAATTACAGATTTTACGGCTTCAATGTATTCTTCGTCTTTTAGTAGTTCCCTGTTCTGCCAGGCCTGTTCAATTAAAGATTGCATATCCATATTACTTCATATTTTCTGCAAACATAATCAGTTTGTGTATCCGATGCATTACTATTTTTGCTGAATGAATTTTGCAGACGATGTTGAAAATTGCTTACGGGTACTGAAATCAGGAGGCACAATACTATATCCTACAGATACCGTTTGGGGCATTGGATGTGATGCCACCAATGAGCAGGCGGTACAAAGAATTTATGATATCAAGCAACGCCGGGAATCAAAAGCGATGATTGTGCTGCTGACCGATGAACGGGATATTTTTCAATATGTGGCGCATCCCGATCCTGCCGTGCTGGATTACCTGGAAAATACGGTTAAACCAACTACTGTTATTTATAACGGCGCTATCGGTATGGCTGAAAATTTGATTGCTGAAGACGGCAGCATAGCCATACGTTTGGTAAAAGATGAATTTTGCCGGCACATCATTAAACGACTGCAAAAACCACTGGTGTCTACTTCGGCCAATATATCGGGGCAGCCCACCCCCGAAAATTTCAGGGCGATTGATCCGCAGATGATCAGCGCAGTGGATTATGTAGTACAATACCGGCGCGATGATGAACGCCCGGCTCAACCCTCTTCTATCATAAAATGGAACACGGATGGAACCGCGACCGTGATACGTAGCTAATAAAATAGAATGCAGCAGCCTGATCATCAAAAAATTGAAAGAATACAAACATAATACATGCAAAAGTTCCTGATCATACAAACAGCCTTTACAGGCGATGTGGTACTGGCAACCTGTATTATCGAAAAAATACACGCTTTTTTCCCCGATGCGCAAATTGATTTTTTATTGCGCAAAGGCAATGAAGGATTATTGCAGGGTCACCCTTATTTACAGGAAGTGCTGGTATGGAATAAAAAAGCCGGGAAATACAAAACGCTTTTACAATTGCTTTCCGTTATCCGTAAAAAAAGATACGATAAGGTGATCAACGTGCAGCGCTTTGCCTCCACCGGCTTTTTAACCGCTTTTTCGGCCGCCGGAGAAAAAATAGGCTTTGATAAAAATCCATTCAGTTGGGCATTCACTAAAAAGGTGAAACACAGGATGGACAAAGCCCATACTTCGCCGCATGAAACTGAACGCAACCTTTTATTGATAAATGATTTTACCGACAACACCGTTTATAAACCCAGGCTGTATCCATCCGCCGCGGATTTTGAATTTGTAGCTGCCATGAAACAGCAGCCTTATGTGTGTATAGCGCCCGCCTCCGTTTGGTTTACCAAGCAATATCCTGCGGAAAAATGGAGCGCTCTTATTGAGCAATTGCCGGGCAACTATAAAATATACTTGCTGGGAGCGCCCGGAGAAGCAACGCTGTGCAACGGGATCGCACAAAAAAACAAGCGCACCAATAACGTGGAAGTGCTTGCCGGCAGGCTCAGCTTCCTGCAGTCGGCTGCTCTTATGCGCGACGCAGTGCTCAACTACGTAAACGATTCGGCGCCTATGCACTTTGCTTCGGCCATGAACGCCCCGGTTGCCGCTGTGTATTGTTCTACCATACCGTCTTTTGGCTACGGACCGCTTTCCGATAAAAGCTTTATAGTTGAAACCAGGCAACCCCTGGCATGCAGGCCTTGCGGCTTACACGGGTACAGGCAATGCCCGCTGGGGCATTTCAAATGCGCCTGTACCATACAGGATGAACAATTGCTGGAGCTGATTGGGTAAGAACTGCAGGGAAAGCAGAACATTCCTTTTGTTTTCCATTTAATCAATAACTTGCTGCAGTTTTATTATTGCATGAAAACGGTATCACTCATATTACTATGCCTGTTCCGTACGCATTTTCTGAGCGCGCAACAGCCACCTAATATTGTTTTAATTGTTTCCGACGATCACGCTTACCAGGCAATCAGCGCTTATGGCAATACGCTGGCAAATACACCCCATATAGACAGGATAGCGAAGGAAGGGGTACTTTTTAAAAAAGCGTATGTAACCAACTCCATTTGCGGTCCAAGCAGGGCTGTACTGCTTACCGGTAAATACAGTCATAAAAACGGGTTTAAGGACAATGAAAACTCCAGCTTTAACGGTGCACAATCCTCGTTCATAAAAATTTTAACCACAGCAGGCTACCAAACAGCCTGGATCGGCAAATGGCATTTGGGCAGCCATCCGCAGGGATTCAGCTTCTGGCAAATATTACCCGGGCAGGGACAGTATTTTAATCCTGATTTTTTGATGATGGACGGAAGTAGTAAAAGAATAGAAGGCTATGCCACCAATATTATAGAGGATATAAGCGAACAATGGCTGGATAGCAGGGATAAGAGCAAACCTTTTTGTCTCGTAATAGGGCATAAAGCTACGCATCGTGTATGGATACCCGATACTTTGGATATGGGCAGGTTTGACTCCGTGAACTTCGCCCTGCCAAACAACTTTTACGATGATTATCATGGACGTGAGGCTGCCCGTGTGCAGGATATGACGATAGCCAAAACAATGATCATGGGTTACGATCTTAAAATGTTTGACGGCGAAGTAAAAGAGGGCAGTGTTGTTCGCATGAATGCCGCTCAGCGGAAAAAGTTCGATGATTATTACAATACGGTAAAAGCGGATTTGAAGAAGCGAAATCTTTCCGGCAACGCACTTACGGAATGGAAATTCCAGCGATACCTGAAAGATTATTTCAGTACAGCCGCTTCCCTGGACAGGAATATAGGGCGAACGCTTGATTATCTTGACAAACACGATCTTACTAAAAATACGATTGTCATCTATCTTTCAGACCAGGGCTTTTACCTGGGCGAGCATGGCTGGTTCGACAAACGCTTTATGTACGAGGAATCCTTCCGTACTCCTATGGTGATGCGCTATCCCGGGATGATAAAACCAGGCAGCCAAAGCAATGATTTTGTAATGAACCTTGATATTGCTCCGACCCTTTTGGATGCTGCAGGCATACAGCCCCCACAGGAGATCCAGGGAAGGTCTTTTTTGCCCTTGCTCGCCGGCAAACAAAAAGCCGGCAGAGATGCAATGTATTATCATTACTATGAAAACGGCGAACACTCTGTTTCGCCACATTTCGGTATCCGTACCCAACGATATAAACTGATCCGTTTCTACAGGCGGACAGAGGGTTGGGAATTGTACGATCTTGAAAAAGATCCTGCAGAAATGAATAACGTTTATAACAACGGTAGCTATAAAAAAACAACAGCCGCCCTAAAAAAACAATTACTGGAACTAACAAGGCTGTATGAAGATGAGGAAGCAGAAAAAATGCTGCTTCAGCAGAAATGAATTTACAAGTAAACCACTACGCGATGAAGGTTTTGATTACCGGAGAAGTGCCTGCGATAGCTACACAAATCATCCTGAAAAATGGGTTTGAGGCAACGTCTGTGCCAGTGCGTACTGTAATGCCTGCTAATGAGCTGGTAGCCGCCTGTAAACAGCACGACGCGTTGCTGACCGGTGTAAGCGACAAAATTGACGCTGCTTTTTTACAGCAATGCCGGCACCTGAAAGTGATCGCGCTGTATTCTGCCGGCTACGACAGGGTGGATGTGGCTGCTGCCAATGAATTAAAGATCCCCATCGGGAATACGCCCGGCGTACTTAGCAACGCTACCGCTGATATAGCGTTCCTGCTGATCCTGGCAGTAGCAAGAAAAGCTTTTTTTCTTCATAATTCGATTGCAAAAGGTCAATGGAAGTTACCTGATCCTTCAGTTGGATTGGGCATTGAGCTTAAGCATAAAACCCTGGGTATATTTGGACTCGGCAGCATTGGACTGGAGCTGGCACGCAGGTGCAAAGGCGCGTATGATATGAACATAATTTATCACAACCGGGGAAACAATAGCACCGCAGAAAAAGAATTGGGCGCCCGCAAAGTTTCTTTTACTGAATTGCTGGAGCAGAGCGATATCCTTTCCGTTCATTCGCAGCTTAGCAACGAAACCAGGAATCTTTTTAACGCGGACGCTTTCAACAAAATGAAAGCCGGCGCTATCTTTATCAATACATCCCGCGGGGCAGTTCATAATGAAGATGACCTGATGGAAGCCTTACGATCGGGTAAAATATGGGGTGCAGGATTAGATGTCACCAATCCTGAGCCGATGCGCCCTGATAATCCTTTACTTAACATGCCAACGGTTGCTGTGCTGCCTCATATAGGCTCCGCTACAAAAGAAGCACGCGAAGGAATGGCGCGGGTGGCGGCGGAAAATATTGTTGCAGGGCTGAAAGGGCAGCGTTTGCCACAGGTTGTAAACCCTGAAGTATATATGCAATCGTAACGATCCTTCCGTGTACGCCAGCTATCCTTACTTGACAGCATGCAGTGTTTGATATTTTTTGGGGGTAAGGCCGGTAATGGATTTAAACTGCTGGTTAAAATTCGACAGGTTCTGAAAGCCGCTTTTATAGCACACTTCAGCCACCGACATTTTTTCATTGATCAGCAGTTTGCACGCATACCCTATTTTCATTTCAATTACAAACTGTGTATACGACTTGCGGGTTCTGCTCTTAAAATAACGGCTGAACGCGGTAGGGCTCATGTGGGCTACCGACGCGGCTTTCGAAAGACTTACATCTTCCTGGAAATTATTCATGATATATTCATACACACGTTTCAACCGGTCCGAATCGTTGTAGTTCATTGAATTTGTAAACCCCTCGGAGCTTAATTCTTCCAGTTGTTCCGATTCTGAAAGCAATAGCAGGACATCCAGCAACAGCAATACTTTTTGAGCCCCGTCGGCAGCTTCCACCTTTTTCATTAAGCCGGCTATTTTCCTGGAAACCGGTTCGGGTATCTTCAGTCCCCTTCTGGCTCTTTCCAGCAAACGCCTGATCTTATACATTTCAGGAAGTCCAAAAAAAGTGTCTCCCAGGAAGTCTTCTAAAAAATGGATCACCAATGCTTCAGAAACACCTTCAGCGCCGTCTTCGTCATTCCGCCAGGTATGAGGCATATTCTTTCCTATAAAAATGAGATCGCCTACTTTAAACCGCTCAATATGATCGCCTACCATACGGCTGCCACAGCTTTTTTCAATAAGCGTCAGCTCATATTCTTCGTGAAAATGCCATATACCCGGAAAGTGATCCTTGTACGAATAACGATTGATGCTGAATGACGATTTTTGAGGAACGTTTACTTTTATAAGAAGCGGCTGCATAATACTAATATCGGCTTCAATATAAACCAATAAATCAATGTAAAGAAAAATCCATACTTAAGGTATACAGCTCCCCGAAACATTAACAAATTTAATGAAAACAACTGCCGCAATAAAGCGCCGGGGTGCACTCCAAACTGTCGCGGTCGTCATGCTGACTGTAAGAGGTATCTCCTGAATATAGCAGGAGATCCCTCGCTTTGCTCGGTATGACGTTCAACAAGTATATTTATTTCGTGCTACAATTTGGAATGCACCCAGTGCCGGCAAATGCATTCTCCTGCAGCAACCAGGTTTGAATTTTTCATCAAAAAAAGGTAGCACCTACGGCGCATAAGACCTTATTGCTATTATTTCTACAAACGGGCAGCCTCTATAGCAGCTTGCTTTTTGCACCGCAGGTGCTACCCGTTTGTAACCACCAGCCCTTTACCTCTCTCTGCGCCGTAGGTGCAGCCCCCGAAGCAATTTCATTGAATGATACAAAACGATCGTACAGCTAATACTTTACATCCTGGCATACACGACCAATGCAAGCCCGATGATATAGAATAAAAACATGGCATACAGCAACCTGTTGGTTCCTGCCGGGGCCGCTTTAAACTCTTTCCACACAAATACGCCCCACACGGCGGCTACCATTGCGTTACCCTGTCCTAACCCGAAAGAAATAGCAAACCCCGCCTGCCCGGCGGAAAGAATACTTAATACCAAACCGGCGCCCCATATCATTCCTCCCAGCACTCCCATAGCATGATCCCTTGCAGTTCCTTTGAAATAATCTGCATATCCCACCGGCAATCCCTTTACAGGACGCTTCATTAAAATGCTGTTAAAAACAAAATTGCTTAATAATACCCCTATAGCAAATAATACGGTGGCGGTATACGGCCCCACTTTGCCCGGCTGGGGAGCTGCAAAATCAGGATACATGGCAGCGGCAATAAAACGGTAGAAAAATCCGAATAGAACACCTGCAAGGAGAGAAAGCAAAATCCCTTTTACGGAAATTTCTTTTTTTGTATCAGACAATCTTTTATATGCTACTGCCGACAAAATAATAGCTACTGCCACCATCAGCACACCGGTGAACAAATACGTTTGGTTGCCCTGCGGAAGGGCAATATAATTTGTTACCACCCCCAACACCAGTCCAAACCCCGCTCCTACCGGAAATGCCACGGACATACCCGCCACCGCTATGGCCGCTACAAACAAAATATTGGCGGCGTTAAATATTATTCCCCCTGTTATGGCAGATACGATATTACCGGTGTCTGCCTGCGATAAGTCGTGCATGAATGACCAACCCGTTGCCCCAAACGAACCCAGGCTTATGGCAAACAACAGCGTTACCAAAACAATACCCAGCACATAATCCCAGTAAAAAAGCTCAAACCGCCACCGGGTGCTGACCAGCTTTTGCATATTGGGCCAGCTACCCCAGCAAATCATTGTTATGACCGATAAAACAACCGCGAGAAAATAGGTTTCTACTGTAAACATGACCGGGGTTTTAGTGGAAAAATTAAATAATCCTGTTATTCAGCCTGCCGGCGGTCAGCCCTCTTACCAGTTCCTCTGCCGCCATACGTTGCAGGGTAGGCACGCTCCTCTCGCTATACCATGCCGTGTGCGAAGTAAGAATCACATTGCCACCACAACGCATCAAAGGATGATCTGTTGGCAATGGTTCTTTTTCAAATACGTCCAGCCCTGCAGCCACAGTCCCTTCATTCAGCTTTACCGCCAACGCTTCCGTATCAATCAATCCTCCCCGGGAAGTGTTTATAAGTATAGCGCCTTTTTTCATAACATTCAAAACGCCTGCATGTATAATATGATGCGTGTGCGCCGTAAGCGGCAGGTGCAAAGAAATAATATCCGCCTCCCTTATTACCGTTTCAAAATCTGCATAATCAACACCCTGTGCTGCCATTTGTGCGGCAGTTACATACGGATCATACGCCATCCGCCTGAAACCAAATGGTTCCGCCCGCCTTAATACTTCTGTCGCAATTCTTCCAAAACCTATGGTGGCAAAATTCATTTCATAAAAAGGCAAAGCCGGCTGAGGGGGAACAATTTTCCACTCTCCCTTGCGGGTACGGCTATCGGTAGTAGCAAGCTGCCGCGCCAGCGCCAGCGCCAATGCCAAGGCATGATCGGCCACTTCGGCAATGCAGTAATCAGGAACATTGCAAACTACAATCCCTTTCTTTTTCGCGGCTTCCAGGTCAAGATTGTCTATCCCAATTCCATAACGTACGATCAGGCGGCAGTTTTCCAAACCATCTATTACTGCCGCGGTAACAGGCGCCCATTGTACCAGCAAAGCCACCGCATCCCTTCCGTGCTTCAGCACTTCTTCTTCTGTTTTGCATTGAGCGGTTTGTAATAGAAACCCTGCGGCGGTTATGATCTTTTCTTCCTGGTCAACATTTTTAAATCCATAGTCTGTAATCAAAACTTTTTCCATAATCAACATTTTATTCAAACACGATCACCGATTTGATATGATGATCCTTCGCCTCCATCATATCAAAAAAAGCCTGCCTTCCATTTTCAAGCGTATAATAATGAATCCATGATGTCACATCTACTTTTCCATCAGTGATCAATGCGAGGGCCTCCTCCATATCCTGCTGGGTAGCGGCATAGCTCCCCATCACTGTTTTTTCGGAAAGCACGATATCGTAGCTCAGCAACGATTTGCTGTTATTGTATAAGCCGATCATCAGAACCGTTCCGCCGGGCTTTACAATATCCAGCGCCAGCTTATTGGTTTCCGCAGAGCCTACTGCATCCACTACCAGGTCGAGGGGAGCTCCCTGCGTAATGCTTTTAACTGATTCAAAAACATCTTCCTTTAAAGGATTTATTACAGCGGTAGCGCCAATACGTTCAGCCACTTCCAGCCTGTCTGGCCTTATATCGGAAACAACGGTAACTACATTACGCATGGCGCTGAATGCCTGCTGTGCTGCCAGTCCTATAGGGCCCGCTCCAATTACCAGTGTATTTTTAATGGAAAGATGTTTTGTAAGCTTTACCAGGTGAACGCCGTTGGCCATCGGCTCGGTAAGGCAGGCAGCCCGGAAGCTTGCCCCGGAAGGCATAGCGATCAATGAAGACGCAGGCACATTAACATAGGCGCCAAACGCCCCGTTACGGTGCATGCCAAATACCTGCCGCCGGCTGCACAAATTGGTTTTGCCTTCTTTACAACTATTGCACTCCCCGCAAAACACAACAGAATTGCTTACAACCGCATCGCCTTGTTTCCATCCCTTTACATCAGCGCCCGTTCTATCAATTACACCGCAAAATTCATGTCCCATGATCAAAGGAGGAATTCTTCGCAAGCTCCTCGTTTTAAAGGTTTCAAGCTCACTGCCGCAAATACCGCAGGCTTTTACTTCTATTAAAACCTCGTTCGGCTGGCATACAGGCACTGGTAGTTCCGTTAGCAAAAGCTCATCATTGGCGGGATAATATAAAGCTTTCATTTTCATTTTTTATACGATCATTTTTTGCAGGCAGCACATAAAATACCTGCTCTCTTTTATACACAAAGAGAAACCGGTATTGTTCTACATTAAAAGTTCACGCAGTTTACTTTATAGCCGGCATCTGTTTAGTTAGTTATCAATCATTGCTACAGCTCGGATAGGTGAACCATCCCGTCCTTTAAAGTTTAATGGAAATCCCATGAATGTAAACTGATCGGGTACATTATTTAAATTGGCCAAACTTTCCACCACCACAATTTCTGCCGGCAATAAAATATGATGCAGCTCATACCAATCCTTACCCGGCGTTGGCATATCCATACCCAATAGCCGGATCTTTTTGCCTGCCAGGAACCTCGCGGCATCCTGAGTGAGCGATGGAAAATCAGAAAAGAAATCTTCTTTTCCAAAATGCCGGTGCCAGCCTGTTTCAAAAATAATTTTAGCTTCGGGCTGTAACAGGCTTTCATAGGGAAGAAAATCTTCTACCGTTATTTCCTCATTTGCCTTCTTGGGTATCCTCAGCAAATGGGTTACACCGTAAAACCAATGCAATGGCATCTGATCAAGGGTTTTTCCATCGTCCAGGAAATGATACATTGCATCAAGATGCGTGCCCTGGTGAGACCCAATGGATATCTGGGTGATATTATACCTCAGCGTTTTGGTGTTGCCGTGAGGAATAATGCTCAGCTTAGGATCGCTTGGGAAAGTTTGTTGTCCGTGTTCGAGCGGATGAGATAGATCAATGAGTTGCATACAGTAAATTTTTATTTTGCCAGGTAGCCACCGTCTACCAGTAAATCGCTGCCGGTAATAAAAGAAGCATCGTCGCTTGCAAGGAAAGCCGCAGCCGCAGCAACCTCCTCCACCGTTCCCTGCCGGTTCAGCAAATGCATAGCGGAAGCTCTTTTGTTTTCTTCCTCTATATCAAGTCCTAACTTTTCGCAGGAGTTAATAAACGCTTTTGTATAGATATACCCGGGGCACAACGTATTCACCCTGATCCCATCGGGAGCCAGATCCTGCGCCCAGCATTTGGTTAGTCCCCGTATAGCAAATTTGGTGGCGTTGTAAGTTGCAAAATTCGACTGCCCTACAAAACCGCTTACCGACGAAAAATTGATGATGCTGCCGCCGCCATTTTTCCGCATTTGCGGCACTATATATTTCGCCACCAGCGAAGTGCCGCCAATATTCACCGCGTTTATCTTAGCCCAATCGGCTTCAGTAGCATCTACTCCTTTAAATATAAAGCAGGCGGCGGTATTTACCAGTATGTGCGCATCCCCCACCTGCGCGGCTATTCCTTCGCAAGCTTTTTTTACTTCCGCTTCGTTGCCGATATCCACCTGCACAAAAAAAGCATTGATCAATGTTGCTTTTCCCTCCGTATCAGGCTGAACATCTACCAGTATAACCTTACACCCTTCTTCGCGCAACCGCTGCGCAGTAGCATAGCCAAGATCGCCAAGCCCCCCGGTTACCACCGCTATTTTTCCAAATAATCCTCTCATAAAAAATACAGTTGTTTTACCCGGGCATCGAAAAACGGTACTTTCCCGATGCCAGCTTCAATGTTGTTTGTTCGGTTTGGTTTTTCAATATTTTAATATGCTGATCGCCCGGTACCGGACGGCCATTTTCCGTAATATTTTTCCCTGAAGGCAGTACAAGCGTTGCCGTAGTATTAGCCGGAATATCCACCTCAACGGTCAGCTCCCCGTCCTGTTTTTTCCAGGATACTTCCACCCTGCCTGTGATGGCTTTATAGCTTCCTGTTGCCCATGTGAGCGACCCGCCGGGAGTAGGCTTTAACATGAAATGCCTGTAGCCGGGTTGTGTTTCATCGCAATTAATACCGATAATGGTATTATGCATCCATTCTCCTACCGAGCCGATGGCATACTGGTTGAATGAATTCATTTGCCAGCGCTGGAATCCCCTGCCTTTTACATAGCCATCCCAACGTTCCCAAATGGTAGTAGCGCCCTGGTCAATAGAATAAATCCAGGATGGGAACCTCCTGCTTTCCAGGAGCTGATAAGCCACTTCGGTATAACCATTGCGGCTCAACTGGTTCATCATCCGGGTAATGGTTTGAATGCCGGTGGATACCCGGTAGTCATATTCCGCTATAGCATCTACCATTAATTTAGCGGATTTCGCTCTCAGGTGCTCAGGTACCAGGTTAAATTCTAACGCCAATGCATACCCGGCCTGCGTTCCTCCTTTTATCTCCCCGTTCTTTCCTACAAACTCTTTTACAAAAACCTCCCTGATCTTTTTTGCGAGATCGCTATAGTAAGCGTATTCCTTCTTTTTTCCTATTACTCTTGACGCATCTGCCAGTATTTGCGTGGAATACGCAAAAAAAGCCGTATTGAACAAGTCCCTGGCTACATCTCCTTTATCAGTGGGGTAGCCCTCCGCTTTGATGGTATTACCATTCACCCAGTCGCCATAATTCTGCCCTGCAGCGTTTACCCGTATAAGGTTAGGATTTTCCTTATGCACATGATCAATAAAGCTTTTCATTGATCCGTAATGCTGTTCGATCATTCTTTTGTCGCCATAATTCAAATACGCCCTCCAGGGAATAATAATTCCGGCATCTGTCCAGCCGGGAGCGTCGTAAAATACCATTCCTACCTGCGGCGCATAGTTGGGATACCTGCCTTCGGGCGTCTGCCGGTCTCTTATATCTTTGAACCACTTGGTATAAAATGCGCCCAGGTCCATATTATAAATAGCGGTCTGGCAAAATATCTGCGCGTCTCCCATCCATCCGCACCGTTCATCACGTTGCGGACAATCTTCGGGTATACTGTGTAAATTGCTCAGTTGCGTCCACATAATATTCTTCCATAGCTGGTTAACATCTTTATGCGAGGAATTAAAGCCGGATACCAGCGAAGCAGCCGATGCCACTACCTTACCGGTAATATTATCAAGGGTAGGCGGCTCCGTGAGTCCTGCCACTTCCACAAACCTGAAGCCGTGATAGGTAAACCGCGGCTCATAGTCTATGGTTGTTTCGCGGGCGGGAATATAAATATCGGTTTGTTTGGCCGTACGCAGGTTTTGCGTATACAGGGTACTGTCTTCCATCAGTATTTCCGCATGCCGCATTATGATCTTTTTGCCGGGATTGTATGGCAATTTAATGTGCACCCATCCTGCCATATTTTGCCCCATATCAAAAATATAGTTACCGTTGGGCGCCCTGAAAACATGGACGGGCCTGATCTCTTTCACCACCCTGATGGGCTCGTTGATCTGCGCGTTCACCGTAAGCTTTACCGTATTGTCTACTGCCACATCATCCCAACGCTGTATGTCTAACCCCGGCTTTTGCCAGTTGGCAGGAATATATCTTGCATCAAAAACTTCCCCGTCAAATATGGAAGCTTCCTTCATCGGTCCGTCCAACAATATTTTCCAGCTCTCATCCGTCACTACCACATCTTTTGTTCCGTCCGTAAATTCAATTTCCAATTGAGCCAGCAATCTCCTGTCAAAACCATAATTGCCCCTTTGCGGTTTGCCATGCGTAAACAATACACCCGCATACCAGCCATCCGCCAGCATTCCTCCTATCACATTATCTCCGTTCAGCAGCATATCGGTTACATCATACGTTTGGTATTGCACACGTGTAAAATAGTCCGTCCATTCCGGGGCCAGTATCCTGTCGCCCACTTTTTTGTTGTTCAGGTACATTTCATATACTCCCAGGGCAGTAGCATACAGCTTTGCCTTTTTAACCCGCTTTTTTACCGCAAACTCTTTGCGCAACAGCGGTGAAGGAGGTATTATATTTTCATCCTGCACGGTTACAGGTTGTACCGAAGGAGCGCCTATCCATTTAGCTTTCCAGTCTTTTTTATCCAGCATTCCCATTGAAAAACGCTGCGCTTCGCTCCACTCCGATTTTACGTTTTGCTCATCCCATATTTTTATTTTCCAGTAATAGTCTTTACCCGATAGCAAAGTCTTCCCATCAAACCTGATGTGAAAGCTTTCACCGGAAGCTACTTTACCGGAGTTCCAGGTATTTCCTTCGTTTTTGCCGATCATTTCTTCATTGTCGGCCACAATTACCTGGTACGCTTTCTGGCTTTTGCCCCTTTCTGCCGAAACCATCTCCCAACTGAAGCGGGGATTCAGCACATCTATTCCTAACGGGTTTACAAGATACTCACAACGAAGGTTAACGATTTGAAAAGAGGCCGGGGGATCGGAATGCCTGAAAGAAAGAAAAACAAGGCTTGCAATCAAAAAAAATACTGCAGAAAATGTTTGCTTTAAAAATTTCATCATAGCATTAGTTTAACAATCGATACGTACAATATAAACAATTCAAACCGCTAACTTATACCATTTAGCCTCTACTTCCAATGTAATATTGTATTTTTCGAAAGCAGACTGATCAAAACAATCGTCAGGAACCGTAAGCATGATATCCTGGAAATACAATATGCTTATAAAAGTGAAATTAGCCTGTATCTTCCGCTTAAACATATAGTTAGATACCCAAAAAATATGATTTTATAACATTGCTGCCTGATGGAGCGTACCTGCTACAGTTACCTGTAAGCGCCGGCGGCAACGGTTATGCTATATGTGCCTGGTTGAACATGCATAATGGCTGTATTGTTTTGATACATAATATCTTTAACAGGTTTCCCATTTTGAAGTACCCTGGCGCC
The DNA here is from genome assembly GCA_019638595.1 of Chitinophagaceae bacterium. Classification (GTDB taxonomy): domain Bacteria; phylum Bacteroidota; class Bacteroidia; order Chitinophagales; family Chitinophagaceae; genus Agriterribacter. Next base: position 115,783 of record JAHBTJ010000003.1, on the reverse strand, counting down.
GTTCGCGGCGGGTAGTATCACTTTTGCCCTGGTATTTACCGGTATTTCTATATCTATTGTAAATCCTTGCCGCTCCAGCTTCCAGTTACTTTTAATCCATCCGTACGGGGAGTGAAAGCTGCCGCCTGCAGCATGCATATCGCCCACCACCTGGGGCCGGATCACAATATTTTTGAACGCGACTGAATTACTATCCTGCCGGATGCCCGCTATGCCTTCGTGAAACCATTCCAGTATATGGCCCATTGCCAGTTGGTTTTGCGATGCCTTACCATCCCAGGTCTCTATCAGGGCAGTAGCGCCCAGGTTTAACTGGTACGCGTAACCGGGAGCATCCGCCCGCCTGGTAATATCATATAATACCCGGGAATGACCGTTTTCATATAAAGCCCTTACTAAAAATTTATGCCCTACATCTCCTGCAGTAAGCCGGTTTGAATCCACATTTTTTATTTGATGCACCAGGTTCGTCAATACGGCTTCTTTATTTTTTTCATCTACCATGCCCAGGCTTAAAGGCATTGCCATAGCCGTTTGGCTGCCCGTAGCGTATACTTTTCTTTCATCGTTAAAATATTTTTTGTTGAAGGCCTGCCTGATATCCACCGATAATTTTTTATAGTATTCCGCATCTGCCTGCTTACCTGTTAATGCTGCCATTTGTGATAATGCGGTAATCGCTTTAAAATAATAAGCGGTGGCCGTAATTCCTTTGGGCGTTACATTGCCAATATCCAGCCAATCGCCCAATCCGTACAGCAGCAAATGATCCTGCGACCTGCTTTCCAGGTACTGCGCATACCGCTTCATCATAGGGTATGCCTTCCGGATTATCATTGTGTCGCCATAAAATGTATACAGGAACCACATGTCAAGAATTGCCGTGGTGCCCCATTCGGGGGAATCAACGAACGGACCTTCAAACTGCATATATTCCGGCGCTATATCCGGTACTAAACCATTGGCATGCTGCGCGTCCATCATATTTTGAACCAGGCTGCGGTACATGCCATACATGTTATAGTTGTAATTGATGGCAGTACGCATAAAATTCTGTTCACCCTGCCAACTGAGCTTTTCACGTTGAGGGTTATCGGTTATATAGCTCTGGATATTACTTTTCACCGCCCGGTCTATCAGGGTATAAATGCGGTTGAATAAGCTGTCTGAGCACACAAACGATCCGTTAGATGGAGCGCTGTTCCTGTTGTGCATCAGTTTGATTCCTGTAATAACCGGTTTGTTAGCCACATTCTTTGTATCATCCGCCTGCACTGCGCCTTCTACCTGCACATACCGCGCAGCAAAGTAAGTAAAAGAAGGCTGCCAGGTTTCTTCCTGGTAACTACCGATGGTATATTGATAATAATGAGGACTTACCCCGTCTGCCTGGTTTACTTTTCCATCGGTAAATACCAGCTCTGCGGGGATCAGCTTTACAGTTTGCCCCGGCCTGCCCTTTAGCTTTATTTTAGGTATGCCCGAAACATTCTGTCCAAAATCGTATACCAGTATATTGTTGTCCGGCTTTTTAACGCTTTTAACGCTAAGCGAATCCGCGATCGTCACCGGGTAATCTATCTCCGGCAATAATTTACCCCTGGGTATAGCAGTAAGGAGCACCGGTTTCCAGTCCGCATCATTATAACCAGGCTTGTTCCAGCCTTGTTGAATAAGCCTGGCATCAAAATCTTCGCCCCCGTAAATATTATTAAAAACAACGGGAGACGCTTTTGTTTTCCAGGTTGGATCGCTCACTATGTATTCCTCGCTTCCATCTTCATACGCTATTCTTAACTGCGCTATCATTTTAGGCAAGCCAAAGGAACCGGTACCTTTCACATAACGCTCCTGCGAAACATGATAAAATCCATTCCCCAGCAATACGCCTATAACATTCTCACCCGTTTTTATTTTTCCTGTTATATCATACGTATTGTACAATACGGTTTGGTCGTAATCCGTCCAGCCGGGGGCCAGGAACGCGTTACCCACTTTTTCACCATTCAAACTTGCCTCATAGTGACCCAGCCCGGTTATAAACAACAGGGCCGATGTTATTTTTTTTGAAACGGGAAACGACTTTCGAAGCAAGGGCGCAACCGGGTTGCGTAGCATTCTCCGGTCATTCTCTTTCAACTTTCCGTGTACAAAAGGTACTATCCTGGCCGAAGCCGGCGCATCCTCCATTCCTATCCAGCGCGCCTGCTTCCATTCTGCAGCAGTAAATATGCCGGTAATAAACCGTTGCGGCCTGCTCCAGGCGGAGGCCTTACCATATGCATCCCACACCCTTACCTGCCAGTAATAAGTTCGTGCGGGCAAAAGCGTTTTACCTTTATATAATACCTGTATACTTTCACTACCCCGTACCTGCCCCGAATTGTATACATCGTACTGCTGTGCAGCCAACAGCTTTTCTGAAGATGCCAGCACTACCTGGTAAGCCGTTTGGCGCTGACCGTTCTGAGAAGAGGTAAGTTCCCAGGAAAAGAAAAGATCCCGTACATGTATGCCGGTTGGATTCTCCCTGTTGTCGCACAAAGCCGCCGCAACATCCAGTTGCGCGTAACCCGCGCATGAGATCATCGCTACTATTACAGCAGGAAAAAACCTCGCAAAAAGTACCCGGTATTTCATAATGGCATTTTATACAAGATCATTAACCCGGCTGTTTATTTCAAATGTTTTTATACCATTTTTCTATGGTTTCGCCATTTAAAGAAGATGGCGGCGCCCGGAAGGCGGTTATTCTCAAATTTTAAACCACTTCCGCAATCTTGCCAATTGCTTCGTATCTTTGCCCCCAAAATTTTTGCAGATGTCCCTGATGCATTTACACCGCTCGCATAATGATTATGGATTTACCGCTACAGATTCAGGCGGGCATACGCTCTCTATTGATATACCCGCCGAACAGGGTGGTAACGGAGAAGGCTTTCGCCCGATGCAATTGTTATTGGCCGGCTTAGGTGGCTGTAGCGCTGTAGATATTGTAAGCATTTTAAAAAAGCAGAAGCAGGATATAAAGGATTTTTCCATTGACGTTAATGGGGAGAGAGAACCCGGAAAAGAGCCCTCCATTTGGCAAAACGCCCAGATTGAGTTCCATTTATCGGGCGAAATTGACCCGGCTAAAGCCCACAGGGCGGTTGAACTGTCCATGAACAAGTATTGCTCAGTTGCGGAAACCCTTCGCCGGGCGGGCGCCGAGCTTACCTGGAAAGTTGTAGTGAACGGGGCGGAAGTAAAGCTGTAACCACCCGGTAATCAAAAATATTTTCTATAAAAATAAGCGCTCAGCGATAGCCGGGCGCTTATTAAATACATTGTGCAGATGAGTGTACACCCTAATACGCAGGCTGTGCGTATTCAAACGGAGCGAACAAACGAAAAAGAACATAGCACTCCCTTATTTCTTACCTCAAGCTTTTGTTTTAACGACGCTGAGGAAATGCGTGCGGCATTTGCGGAAGAAAACGACAATAATATCTATAGCCGTTTCAGCAACCCCACCGTGCAGGAATTTATTGATAAAATGTGCGCCCTGGAAGGAGCGGAAGCAGGGTTTGCCACCGCATCGGGCATGAGCGCCATTTTTGGCACGTTCATGGCTTTTTTAAACAGCGGAGATCACCTGTTAAGCTGCAGCTCAGTTTTCGGATCAACCCATACCATCATTACCAAATATTTCAAACGCTGGAATATTGAATACAGCTATGCTGATATCAGGAAACCTGAAACCTGGGAGGCCCTCATCCGGTCCAGCACCAAAATGATATATGTGGAAACGCCTACCAATCCCGGTTTGGATATTGTGGATATGGAATGGCTGGGGCAACTGTCTAAAAAACATAATATCATACTGGTGGTTGATAATTGCTTTGCAACACCGGTGCTGCAAAAGCCTGTTCAGTATGGGGCTGACCTGGTATTACACTCCGCCACCAAGTGGCTCGATGGCCAGGGACGGGTGCTAGGCGGTATTGTAGTAGGCAAAGAAAAGCTCATCCGCGAATTGTATTTATTCTGCCGCAATACGGGACCATCTCTTTCTCCTTTTAACGCCTGGGTATTAAGTAAAAGCCTGGAAACGCTGGATGTTCGCATACAAAGGCATTGCGACAATGCCGAAGCGCTTGTTCAGGCATTAGAAGGACATCCGAAATTAAACTGGATAAGATATCCTTTTCACCCTTCGCATCCCATGTACGCTATTGCGCAAAAACAAATGACAAGAGGCGGCGGACTTGTTACTTTCGACCTGAAAGGCGGAGTGGAAAGCGGTAAGAAATTTATGGACGCGTTAAAAATGTTGTCGCTTACCTCTAATCTTGGCGACAGCAGAAGCATCGCGTCGCATCCCGCCTCTACAACGCACTCCAAGCTTACCGGCCCGGAACAACTGGAAGTAGGCATTACTCCCGGCCTTATCCGCATTTCCGTGGGATTGGAATACTCCGGGGATATCATCAATGATATCTTGCAGGCGCTGGAGCAGTGTTGATCATTGCCGCAGGAATACGATGTACGGTATAGTGAGCACCTTGTTCATCGCTTATCTGTTACCGGTAGTATCACCAACCCGGTTTTACTGTAGCTTTACAGTAAAATATTTTATTTATGCGACCGCTTCCTTCAGATTACGCTCCTTCTTCTGAAACCTATATTTCACTGGTGGGATCAGATGATATACGATCTGCCCTCCCCGACTCATATATACAGCTAAAGAACTTTTTGGACAGTATACCGGCAGACAGGGCTGATCATACCTACGCCCCCGGCAAATGGACGGTGAAGGAAGTATTGCAACATGCCATTGATACGGAAAAAGTATTCGCGTACAGGGCCATGTGTTTTGCAAGGGGAGAACAACAGCCGCTGCCCGGGTTCGACCAGGATGGGTACGCGGCCAATGTTGATGTAAGCCGCAGAACACTGGAAGGATTGAAAGAAGAGATGCTGCTGACCAGGAAATTATCGCTTATCTTTTTTGAGAACCTCCACGATAGCGATCTAGCAAAAAAAGGAATTGCAAGCAATCATCCTGTAACTGTATTGAGCTATGCCTATATGATCGTGGGGCACTGGCTGCATCACGAAAAAATACTGAAAGAAAAATACGGACTGTAACCGGGCGCGTGTATCTTCGGGGTGAGGGCAACTAAATGCGGAGCGAAGATTGGAACTTTTTCACTGAAGATAAAATACGTGTCTAAATGCTTACAATATCAATTATGCCTATCCGGTTTTTTCTTTTTTTTACGGCGATCCTCTTTTTTTCCTGTAAAAGCAATGTTCCCGCTGTTGTTACACCACAAAAAATGAAGGAAGTATATGAGGAAGTGAAAACTCCTTATAAATATGGGGTGGTGCTTACTGCACCCGATTCTACCAAAATGGCCGACAGCCCAAGCATTTTCCGTTTAAATGGTAAATGGTATATGACCTATATAATTTTTGATGGAAGGGGTTATGAAACATGGCTGGCGGAAAGCGACGACCTCCTGCAATGGACAACGACCGGCAGGCTGATGTCGTTCACTGAAAATACCTGGGATGCCAGCCAGAAAGCAGGGTATGTTTCGCTGATAGACATTGCATGGGGAGGCAGTTACGAGCCTGTGAAATACGATGGATACTACTGGATGTCGTACCTGGGCGGAGCCGATAAAGGCTATGAAGCAGGAAGGCTGGGCGTGGGCATGTCGTACAGCAGCGATTTAACCAGGCCCGTGGAAGCAGAACGGTTAAAGGATCCGGTATTGTCGGCCAATGACAGTACGGCAAAATGGTACGACAATAAAACCATTTACAAAAGCTCGGTAATAACCGACTCCGAAAAACATACCGGGTACCCGTTTGTAATGTTTTACAATGCCGCAGGCAAAAAAGGCGATGAAAAAGGGCGCCAGTTTGAAAGTATAGCCATGGCAGTGTCTGACGACATGAAACACTGGACACGTTTTGGCGACAAGCCTGTTCTTTCGAGAGGGAGAGGCATTTGCGGCGATGCGCAAATCGTTAAGATGAACGACCTCTATGTACTGTTTTATTTTGGATACAACTGGGAGGATGGATATACCGGCGCATTCGACAGGTTCGCCTGTTCGTACGATCTTAAAAACTGGACAGACTGGGAAGGCCCGAACCTGGTTGAACCAACAGAGCCTTACGATCAGCAATACGCGCACAAACCCTGCATGATAAAATGGAATGGAGTGGTATACCATTTTTACAATGCCGTGGGCAGCCAGGGAAGAGTGATCGCCCTTGCTACTTCCAAAGACCTGAAAAATCGCTGAAAATAAAATACCTGTTCTGATCTTTGTTTTTTGAATTACTTATTCTTTTGTATGCGAATCATTTACTACCCGCTCAACAGCGCAGCCCGGCAATTGTTATGCCTGCTCATCTTCCTGGCACCGGTCGTTTCCAGCGGAGCGCCGATAAACCCCGGCAAGCTTACCTGCGAATATATTGAGAACCCGCTGGGCATAGGCATCCGGGAACCACGGTTGAGCTGGACACTGGTATCTGATCTCCGCAACCAGCGGCAAAGCGCGTACGAGCTGGTAGTGAGCGATAATATCAAAGATATACAGGCAGCAAAAGGAACTATATGGGCAACGGGGAAGATAACATCCCCGCAATCCCTGAATATAAGCTATGCCGGATCGCCCCTGCAATCATTTACCCGGTATTACTGGCGGGTACGTGTATATAACCAGGAAGGTGCAGTTTCTGAATGGAGCAAACCCGCATGGTTTGAAACTGCCATGCTTGCTCCCGGCGACTGGCTGGCAAGCTGGATAGGCGATGGCAGCAAACAGTTCAGCAACAGCGAAGATTTTTTCAAAGAAGACCCGATGCCTCTTTTCAGGAGATCGTTCACCACCAAAAAGAAAATTGTTAGCGCAAGGCTTTATATCTCCGGGCTGGGTTACTATGAAGCATATATCAACGGGCAAAAAGCAGGTGATCATGTATTAGATCCGGGTTGGACAAATTACAGCAAGCAGTGCCTGTACGCAGTATATGATATAACGAAGCATATGCGCAACGGCGCTAACGCGGTAGGCATTATGCTGGGCAATGGCTGGTACAATGCCGCTCCGCTAAGGCTGTTCGGGCGGTTTGTACTGCGCGATGTGCAGGAAACCGGCCGCCCCTGCGTAAAAGCGCAAATACGTTTGCAATATGCAGACGGCAGCGCCGAAACCATTGTAACGGATAAAAGCTGGCAAACCGCCCCCGGCCCCATTGTGCGGAACAATATTTACCTGGGCGAACATTACGACGCCGGCAGGGAACAAGAAGGGTGGTCAACAACAGGTTACCGTTCTGCGGCATGGAAGGCGGCCGTTGAAACCGGCGGCCCATCCGGCAGGCTGGAGCCACAAATGCTGCCGCCCATACGGGTTACCAAAGTGATACAACCGATAAGCGTAACCGAAACAGCTCCCGGAATATTTGTATTTGATATGGGGCAAAACTTTGCAGGCGTAGCGCGCATTAAAGTACAGGGTACCGCGGGAACGCATATTGTGCTCCGTTATGGGGAAGATAAGCTGCAGGACGGATCGGTAAATGTAATGACCTCTGTAGCAGGACAAATTAAAAACGGCAACGGAGGCCCGGGCGCTCCTACAATTGCGTGGCAGGAAGACGGTTATATACTAAAAGGGAAAGGTACAGAAATATGGTCGCCCCGTTTTACTTTTCATGGCTTCAGGTATGTGGAAGTAAAAGGCTGGCCCGGCAAACCCACGTTACAGGATATAGAAGGATTACGGATGAACACCGATGTTCCGGTAACGGGAAGCTTTACCAGTTCCAACAGTATGTTTAACCAGCTTTATGAAAATATACACCGGACATTCCTGAGCAATATTTTCAGCGTACAGAGCGACTGTCCGGCACGTGAAAAATTAGGATACGGCGGCGATATAGTAGGTACTGCCGAATCGTTCCTGTACAATTATGATATGGCGCAGTTTTACCGGAAAGCCGTACAGGATTTTGCCAACGATCAACGTCCCCGGGGTGGCATAACCGAAACCGCTCCATTCGCCGGCATAGCCGATCGTGGCCCCGGAGATGGCTCCGGGCCTTTGGGCTGGCAACTGGCATTTCCATACCTGGTGAAACAGCTCTATGAGTTTTACGGCGACAAACAAATCATAGAGCAGCAATATGACGCTTTTGTAAGGCAGATGGATTTCCTGCAGGCTACTGCAACAGAAGGGCTGCACCATATTGACATCAGCGACCATGAAGCGCTGGATACCAAACCCGAAGCTTTTACAGCCGCTTTGTTTTATTATCATCATGCCAGGCTGATCGCTGAATTTGCAGGCATCTTACATAAAAATGAAGATGCAATGAAATATACAAAGCTGGCTAATGGGGTCAAAGCTAATATCGTGAATAAGTTTTTAGTGCGGGGCACCGGGAGGTTCGACAACGCCACGCAATCGGCACAGATCTTTGCCTTGTGGTATGAAATAGCTGATGAAAAAGAAAAGAAAAATGCCCTGGACTGGCTCATGAAAGAATTTGAACGTAAAGACTGGCACGTGGCCACCGGTATATTTTCCACGAAAATGATGTTTGATGTATTGCGCAATGAAAACCGGAACGATATAGCCTACCGTATTGCCAGTCAAAAAAGCTTTCCGGGCTGGGCATACATGATCGGCAAAGGCGCCACTACCGTGTGGGAAACATGGGCCTACTCTGATAATGTGTATTCGCAGAATCATCCTATGTTCGGTTCTATCAACGAATGGTTTTACCGCTCACTGTTAGGTATAAACGCAGCAGCTCCCGGGTTTGAAAAGATCATCATACAGCCGCAGCCGGCCGGAGACCTTACTGCTGCCGGCGGCAGCTTTGAAAGCGTACGTGGAAAAATTACCAGCAAATGGAAGATCGAAAATAATTTACTACAGCTCGAAGTTGATATTCCGGCTAACACTACCGCAGAGATCCGGCTGCCCGTTCAGCAGGGAAAAGACGTGACCGAGAACGGCAGATCCATAAAAGATATACCGGGTATGCGGTTGCTCCGTAACGAAAATGGCTATGCCGTCATCGAAACAGGTTCGGGCAGGTATTTGTTTACAGCAGGTATTGAATAAAGTCTGCCATAAACCATCCCGTAGTGTACTGGTTTGCTATTGGTTTTGTTAACAACCGGTAAAAGTGTACCATCGCCCTGAAAGCAGCGCCAATAGCAGCATTCAGCCGTCGGGATCCATTAAAACCGTAAAAAGCAAGCCTGGCTGACCGTTTATTGTTTTACTTTTTTTATGGATTGGGCCTGCAATTATTTTGTCCTTACTTTTTTTCATTTAAATTCAGCGCTTATTCACTAATGATTGCTAAAAGCAGGGATTTTATCTACCATGAATATGAAAAGAATAATCGCAGCAGCCATAACATGCCTGTTGCTGCATACAGCTTGTAATAACAGCGAAAAAGAAAACGCGAACAATCAATCAGATACTTTATACAGCGGCGCTAAGTTCAACGAGCATATTCGCTCCACTTCAGCGCGCACGCCCGAAGAGGAGCGGAAAGGGTTTAAGCTGCCGGAAGGATTTGAGATAGAATTGTACGCTTCCGAACCGGATATCGGCAAACCCATCAATATTGCTTTTGACGCGAAAGGGCGTATATGGGTCACTCAATCTTTTGAATATCCTTTTGCCGCTTCTCCCGGAAAGGGTAAAGACCGGTTAAGCATACTGGAAGATACCGATGGCGATGGCAAGGCTGATAAGTTTATACACTTCGACGATACTTTAAATATCCCGATCGGCATCTTACCTGTAAAAGACGGCGCTGTTGCCTTTTCCATTCCCAATGTAATGCACTTTACCGATGCCGATGGCGATGGTACGCCCGAAAGCCAGCAACGGCTGTATGGCCCTTTTGAATACAAGGATACGCACGGCATGGTAAATAACTTTACGGATGGATATGACGGGTGGATCTACGGTTGTCATGGTTTTACCAACCGTTCGAATATTGCGGGAGCGGACGGAGACAGTATTCACCTGATCTCCGGGAACACGATCCGCTTCAGGGAAGACGGCAGCCGCATCGAGCATCATACCGCCGGACGAATCAACCCGTTTGGGCTGGCGTTCGACGAGATGGGGTACCTGTATTCTACAGACTGCCATACCTCTCCCCTGTACCAGTTAATAAAAGGTGGCGACTATTCACAGTGGGGTAAGGAAGAAGGCATGGGGTTTGCGCCGGACATGAAACCTTTTGAAAATGAAGCGACCGCCCTGGCAGGACTTGCCTATTACGCGGATGTTAAATACCCGGAAGCCTACCAGAAAAATTTATTCATCGGCGATGTGGTTGCCTCGAGAGTATACAGGAACTCTTTTTCCTTTAAGGGTTCTACGCCTGTAGGAAAAAGGGAAGCGGATTTTGTGCTGAGCGAAGATCCCTGGTTCAGACCGGTGGATGTGAAGCTGGGACCCGACGGGGCTATTTATATTGCCGATTTTTATAACAGCATTATCGGGCACTACGAAGTACCGTTAGATCATCCCAAACGCGACAGGGTAAGCGGCAGGATTTGGCGTATTACATATAAAGGCCAATCAAACAAAAAGCAGGACCTGAGCGCGGCTGCCGTGCAGGAGCTGGTTGCTGCATTGAACGCCGATAACATTAAAATACGGATGGAAGCAGCCAACCAACTGGTGAACAGGATCGGGAATGCCGCTGCGGAACCTGCTAAAGCGGTATTGCTGAAAAAAGACGCCGGCTCCCGCGAATATATTCATAGCTTATGGGTGCTGCATCGCCTGAATGCACTTACGGATGATATTATAAAAGCTTCGGCTACTCACGCAGATCCTGTAATACGCCTGCATACCATGCGTGTGCTGAGTGAGCAAAAGGATACTTCTGATGCGGTGTACGCCCTCGCTGCGGCAGCGCTCAACGATAAAGACGTGCATGTAAGAAGAGCCGCTGTAGAGCTGATGGGCAGGTATGTAAACTCCAACGCGGTGAATAAGCTGATCGCATTCAGGAAACAAGTAGAGGATTTTGATACCCATATGATCTATACCATCCGTTTGACCCTGCGTAATATGCTGCGCCATGAATTTTTAATGAATGAAATCGCGGGTAAACAATGGAAGAATGAAGATGCCGCCGTACTGGCTACGGTATTAGTGGGCGTTCAAACGCCGGCGTCGGCAACTTTCCTGTACAATTATCTCAAAACGAATGATGTTTCAAAAGAAGAGTTTCCCAAAGTATTTATGCACATTGCCCGGTTCATTCCGGATGCGCAGTTGAGCGGGGTAATTACAACCGGGATGGAAAAAGGCAGCAAAGATGCGGATCTCGACTATACTATTTTTAAAAGTATACAGGACGGTATTGTGAGGAGAGGAGGAAAAGAAACACCTCAGTTCCAGGATTGGGGCAAAAAGCTGGCGATGGATGTAATAGATGCTAATAAGGGTAGCAAAATTGAAGGTGATCAAAAAAACATTGACAAACAAAAGTTCGCGATGGATATAGCAGGCAGGTATAAAGTAGCTTCTGTTGCCCCAAAAATACTGGACATTGCAAGAGATACCGCCAACGGGCGCGATGTAAGGACAACAGCGCTGAGAACATTGCTGAAGCTGGATATGAATAAGAACGCGGCCCTTGCGGGGGAGCTGTTACTGGATCCAAAAGCAACAGGCGATTTTAAGAGGGATATTGTTTCGGCATTGGGAGAATTCCCCGGCGGAACCACTACCAAGATACTTGCCGGCATTAAAAATGCGGAACCCGACTTACAGCAAACCATAGCGATCGCTTTGGCCAGCACCAGCGCGGGCAAAGACATTATATTTGACAAGGTAAAAAAAGGGGAAATGTTTGCGAGGGTGCTGATACAACCTAAAGTGGAAGAACGGCTTACATTGAATATTTCACCCAAACAACAGGCAGTATTGAAGGCGCTGACCGCCAACCTTGAAGATGTTAGCAAGGAAAGGCAGGCGCTGATCAACGAAAGAGTATCCGCTTTTCATGCAGCCAAGCCTGCTCCTTCGCCATCCGAAGGGCGTTCGGTATTTACCCGCAACTGCTCCCCTTGTCATAGTATTGGCGATGATGGGGGTGGCATGATCGGACCTCAATTAAACAGCGTAGGTAAATGGGGCGTACAGTCATTATCGGAAAAGATACTGGATCCCAACCGGAATATTTCCGAGTCGTTCCGCAGCTATACCATTAAATTAAAAGACGGCAAGGTAATGACAGGGCTCTTCAGGCGCGAGGAAGGAGCTGCCACTATTTATGCAGACGCCTCCGGCAAAGAATTTTCTGTAGCTAAAAGCGATGTGGCAGAACGCAAAGCATCGAAATATACTTTGATGCCCGACCAGTTCGGTACTATTTTGTCGCAGGAAGATTATAACGCTTTAATGGCTTACCTGCTTACTGTGCAAAATTAAACAGGTACTTCCGGCAGGGATTGACCTGAAAATCATTGAGCATTTTTGCGGGGAGCAGGGTTTCGTCATTTCGATCCCGCCCACAAGTTGTATTGGATTAAAGGCATGTCGCAGCGGGTGAGAAATCTGTTGGACAGGGCTAAGAAAACCTATAAGGTTTGCCGGGGTAGCATTGCAGCGCTGCAAACCTTATAGGTTTATCCGCTACAAATGCTCAACATTTGCACTACTGCCCGGCAGATTCATCAGGCATGCTGCAACGTTTTAGATCAATGCAGCAAAAGGAGCCTTCGGAATGACGGACGAGTTCCTACCAACAGGTGGCCGCTATGCGGCATATTGCAGGTACGTAGCCAGAGGTGAATGAAATACTTGTAGTCAGTTACTCCACTATATAAAATGCTGTTGGCATATCAGATTTGCTGTGCCATGGGCACAACCCGTTTGTAGACAAAAAGGATAATTTTCAATTATGCGCCATAGGCGCTACCCTGGTTATATAAAGAATACCGCACGGGAGGTTCATGTTTCTTAAGTTGACGCCTATGCGCTGAAGACGGGTGCTGTAAGATTAAAGTATCTTACTAAAGGTTGGCAACCTTGCGAAAGCTTGAAAGAAAGATCATTTCAATACTTTCTTCATTGCCTTTTTTATCAGCTTTTCCACACCCGGGTCAACGCCGGAAACAATGCCGCTTGTTTCGTATCCGCCCTGGGAGTAGGATTCTTTTGTTCCGATATATCCTGGCCCGTATTCTTCGTATGCCGCCGTACAAACATGATCGTTCTTACGCATTTTCTGCGCGGTCAACTGGTAATCCACAAACAGTTCTCCCGGCAAATTCAGCAGCCACACTTTTCCCAGCCGCAGGGAGGAAATATTTACCTTTTGACCTGCAACAGAGCGCTGGTACCAGGCCAGCTTTTCTGAAGCGGCTAACAGGTCCGGGCGCGAAGCCGTTTTACTGGCCAGGGTATCCCGGAGCTGCTGCTCCACAATATTTTTTCCTAACGGGAGCCGCACCTCCATATTTTTCCAGGAAATATCTTTTTCAGCAAGCGCGGTTTTTTGTGTTTGCCGCCATGCCTCTGCCATTGCCTGCTCCATCCGGACGGCAAGCACCGGGCGCATCGCTTCCGAACCATCATTGTATTTCCCCGCTGTTACATCGCCACCGGCGCCGTTAAAATGTATATGCGGCACCTGTGTCTTCGATTCCCGGTCGTTGCGTGCAATGCCAACAAACTCGCAGGTTACATCGCCTTTGCCATAATAGCTTTGAGGATGGGTAGCATAGTAGGTCATAACCGCCACGGGCTTTTCCCGGTTCCAGAAGCTTACACATTTCAACCATGGGTCTATCAATCCTTCGGGCGCCGCAATGGCTTCCGGATCCGTTGTTCTGCTCCACCGGATAATTTTTACTTTGCCATCCTCTCCCTGTATCCTCCGGTTCGAGGCTACTTTTTCCACTTTGGCTTCTCCAAAACCCACATGCGTAACAGGCTCCGCCGCGGCGACAGCCATACTAACAGCATCGGCTACCCGCTGAATGGCAGCAAGCTGGAAGAGCGTATCAAAAGGAGGATCAGCTATACCATATTCACTCATGATCCTTGCCATCGTAAAATCGCAGTGTACCCCATCGTGCTGGTGGAGCGCGTGTACCGACACCCGGTCGGTTGTTGTGTTAGCGGCTTTTGCCAGTTGCTTTTGCCATATCTCCAACCCTTCATTGGCAATCCCTATCCAATCCACGGCACACAAAACCACCGGCTTTTCATTCGAAAGTATTACAACGCCTCTTGCGCTGAGCGGATCCATTACAGACCGGGCAACGGCATACGCCACCGGTGTTCCTACAGGAGGCGTAACATCCACATTAAACACGCCTATTTTTACAGGCTGCGCATATAATGGAGCAACGTTGCCTAAGATCAGTATCAGCCACAACAGATTTAGTGCAGCCGAATATGAATTTTGTTTCCTGGTGTACATCCAGTATTAAATTAAGTTGAAAACGAATAAATATCAACCGGCCTGTTGCGCCAGCGGAGCCCAGTAGGTACAATGACCACCCGGCTCTACAGGTCCTTTGAACAACTGGCATTTGCCACAGGGGTTGCCGGCTGGCGGCGGAAGCCATAAATTACAGTTGCTGCATTGCCTGTCGCTAACCGGGGAAACCTCCACATACCCAAGATGCTGTCTCGCCTTTATATCATCTTCCGTAAGCCCGGTATAATCGCTGCATGGATCGGCGGCGGAAGCAGCTTTGTTTTCCTTTTGTGCATCGCCCCCCGCAGGCGACTGTCCGCAACCTTGTATTAAAGCGCCCACTCCGGCAAACGTTAATCCAAACACAATGCCCCGCTTCAAAAAAAGCCGCCTTGATCCTTGCCATTCCATACTTATGATCATTTTATATAAACATTGCTATAGCGTATCGCCTGCCGCGGCACTTATCTTTTGCAAAGCCGTTTTCACATCTTCGGGTGCGCTTTCACGGTAGTCTTTTAGCTTTTTGATAAAACCGGGATCATTTTTTTCCTTACTCTTACTTTGCTTAAGCCCATCTGCCAGCCCTTCCAATCCTGCCAACCTGTATGCACTCCCCACTTTTGATGCATGGTGAGCCAGCCATTCAAGCGCCTCCTGTACTTCATCCTTTTTTCCACGCGCGGCTATTACGTAGCACATATCTTTTACAAAAGAAAGCCTGGATTCCTCCGCGGACCCTGAGAAAATGTTTTTATCTATCAGTATTTTCAGCAGCGCGGGTGAAGAGCCTGCATGAGAGCTTAACACTGCTTTTTGAAACCATGGGTTGTTGCCCCGTTGCTGTATTACATCGGCGAAAGCTCCCATGACCTGTGGCGAAGAAAACTCACCAAGGCTCAGCGTTGCCTGTAACGCTACCTGTACAGACGGGTCGTTCACCATTTGCAGCAACTGCCCGATGCTTTGAGGATACTTTTCAGCCAGCATCATCGCATGTTTGCGCACGCCCGGCTCTGTATCTTTCAATGCCTGCCCTACAACCATAAAATCCAGCGCATCCAATCCTTCCAGCGTATACAGCGCGTGTAACCGTATGCGGGCATCCTGGTGCGTATTGAACAACGTTTTCAGCAATGGTATTACCGTACTATCGTGCCGTTCTATCAATAAACGCTGGGCCTGTAATCGCCACCATTGATTGGGTTGAGATAAAACCTCTACAAGCGCGGCTGATGTTTTATTTCTAAGACCGGGTTTAGCCGTATTTACTTTCTTCCCGGCGGACGCTACCCTGTATATTCTGCCCATCTGATCACCGTTTGAAAAATCCATGTCCTTCTTTAATTCTTCGGGAATGGAAACAGGCGTTTCAATATGCTGGCGATACATATCCACTATATATAAGTTTCCATCGGGCGCCGAATAAAAATTAACCGGCCGGAACCACGGATCTGTTGAAGCAAGAAATTCCCGGCTCTCCCCGCCGGTTCCGCGTTTTGCAACGAAAGGCAGATCATCCGTACGCGGAGCAATAACATCCCTGTGAACCAGGTTCCCGGCTACATCACCCGTAAACACCGATCCATAATACTCCGGGGGAAATGCGTCGCCACCATAAAAAGTACCACCGGAAGCACCGGTAAAATGCCCGTCGGCATATTCTTTACGATCCAGCTTTGCCTCATCAAAAGCTTTTTGCCGTTGCGCGCTGCGTTCCGCGCGCCAATAGGGCGCAGGTGTTTTTTGGAACATCAGCAGATCGTGGTCGGAAATATTTACGCCCGTAGACCCGGAAGGAAGAAAATCGTGCCGGTGCAGGTATCTCCACGGAACAGGCGACTGCTGGATATGCAAGGTATTTTGTGTATAAAACCGGTTTCCCCAATCGTCCATGGCCAGCCCGAACTGCCCGGAGCCGGATTCCTTTTCAAACTGGCCGCGATCCAGCCGGAAACGAAAATCACTCCCGCTCATATTCAACGGCGGGTCGCCGGGTTTCTTCAAAAAGCTTACTTCACCATGTTGCCCGTTGTTATTGGCATAAATCCAGTTGTCCACCCCAAACGTAAGGCTGGTGATCTGCGCTTCGGAATTGCTGGCAAAAAAGCCTGTAAACAGTACTTCTTTTATATCGGCGCGATAATCGCCCGAAGTGTCTTTCAAATAAAGAATATCCGGGGCGGCAGCTACAATAAGACCGCCTTTCCACGGCAGCATGCTGGTAGCGCTCGGCAACCGGTCGGCAAAAACAACCGAACTATCTATCCTGCCATCGCCGTCCATATCAAACAGGGCCCGGATCACCCCCTTTCCCTGCCCGGGCTCTGCATTGTAAGGATAATCTTCCATTTCCACCACATACACATCGCCCTGCTCGTCAAACAGCATACTTACAGGCGTTTTAACCAGGGGCTCGGTAACAAATGGTTCAATACTGAACCCTTCCGCCAGTTGAAATGTTTTCATGGATTCCTCCGGCGAGAGGGCATCCCGGTAACGTTTTTCAGAACAGGAGCAAAGCAATAAAAACAAAACAATGCAATGACTGTATCTGGTTGTTCGCATCATGCTATATACTTATAAACAAATGAACAGATCTAATAATAATCTTACGGCATCAAATCTACCTAAAATTGTACCCGGTTGATACGGCATTTCAAATTTTCGCGCTGTATCAACCTGGACGATGCTACAACGCCGGCTCCCAGCCCGGGGCGTATTTTCTCTTCCAAAAAGCGCTTGCTTCTTTATTGCCTATGATCCTTCCATTACTTTCATCAATTTTCAAGACGCTTGCCGTGCGAAGCGCAATATTGCCCAGGTGGGTCAGCAAAGTACTTGTATGGCCAATTTCTATATCGGCATTCAATGAAGCTCCTTTACGGATACCATCAAAAAAATTCTGAATATGCAGGGCATCGAGATTTTTTGATGGATCTACCGTATTCCGTGCGTCTACCGAAACCGTGTCTTTTACGTCTTTTATTAATTTATTCTGCAGATCATATATCTTATACGTATTCCCGGCGCCGATCACCAGCGATCCTTTTTCCCCGTAAAATACCACGCCAACAGCTTCCTCTTCAATATTCCGGTTATTACAGCTTCTTCCCTCCCACTCCATCATGCTGTTATTCGAAAAGTTCCAGGTTACCACCTGGGTATCGGGCGTTTCCCAATCGTCGGTATACCGGTAACGCCCACCCGAAGAGTTTACGCTGATGGGATATTCCACTCCCATACCCCAGCGCAGCATATCTACCGTATGCGTTCCGTTGTTTCCTCCTTCACCGGTACCCCAGTTCCAGAACCAATGCCAGTTATAATGAAGCATATTATCGCGGAAAGCTTCCCTGGGCGCGGGCCCCTGCCAGAGATCATAGTTGAGCCACGAGGGCACTTCCGCTTTTTTTCCATTGCCGATGGATGGACGGTTATTGGCATACCAGCCCTTGCCATAATACGCGCGCCCTATCACTCCCTCTTTTAACTCCTGTATGGCCGTAATGATATTAGGCCACGACCGGCGTTGCGAGCCCATCTGAACCTTGCGGTTATATTTCCTGGCGGCGGCTACTAATAATTCGCCCTCGTGCGGATTGTGAGAGCAGGGCTTTTCCACATACACATGCTTACCTGCCTTGCACGAAAGGATAGCTGCGGGGGCGTGCCAGTGATCCGGCGTTGCAATGATCATCGCGTCAAGCGCTTTGTCTTCCAGGACTTTCCTGAAATCGGCTACTCCGGAGGGTGCGCTATCCTGTATTTTTTTTACCGCATCCACGCATTTGTCCATCGCGCGGCTGTCTACATCGGATATATAAATGACTTCACAATTTTTCTGATACGCGAAATTTTGAGCCAGTGCCAGTCCCCGGGCGTTCACCCCCATTACGCCTACTTTAATACGATCATTCGCTCCCATAATATTCGCATAACTTTTAGCGCTGAAGCCCGGCAGCACAGCACCAAAGCTAACAGCGGCGGAAGCAGCAACAGATCTTTTTATAAATCTTCTTCTGGAATTTTTCATACCATGAGTTTAATATTTGTGTACTATATCCGGATACCATTATCGGCCGCTATTGTTTTTAACCGGCGCATCGCATCTTTTCGCGCTTTTTGCCGCACCTGCTCTAATGCCACGGGAGCGCCCTTTCTTTTTTTACTTTCGTCCGCCGCTTCCATAAACGTTATCAGCTCCAGCGTTTCTTCTGCCTGCACCGGCGGGTTACCTGTTTCAAAAAACAGTACGATCTGTTTCAGTAATCCTTCATACCCGTCAAAAGGCCCCAGCACAGTATTCCCGTTTTCACCATAGGCGGTTCCGCCATACAAATGCTTACCGGTGCGTGTGCCCCTGAAAGTACCTATCCGTCCATCAGCCCATCGCCCTACCGCAATATCGGTACCTTCTGAATGAATGCGCACCACTTCTTTACATCCCGTTCCCATTACAGTATACAACATCTCCACGCCGTGAATTCCATACCAGAAAAAGTCGGGATGTGTTTTTTCTATTACGCTGGGAGTGTAGGTATCTGCACCCAACACCTTACCGATCTTTCCTTTTGCCACATCCTGAGCGGTAGACATGAACCTGAGCGAAGAAGAAGAAAAAACAGGCACGTTCAGGTGTTTGGCTATCTCAAAAACAATAATGGCATCGGCCAGCGAAGCCGTAACAGGCTTGTCAATAAAAACAGTTTTTCCCGCTTTAAGCACCGGGATCGCCTGTTCCAGGTGAACGCGCCCGTCGTTGGTTTCAAGCAATACTACATCCACCTTTCTTAACAGATCGTCAATACTTTCTACAATTTCCACGCCCATACCCTGCACTTTTTCTATATAGCCCGGTACGCGGCTTACGGAAGATTCGATATCAGGACTGCCTTTAGGATATGCAGCCACTACCCTGTAACCATTATATATGGACGCGCCCGCTTCGGAATTCAATACTTTTGTAAATTCCACACTGTGCGAAGTATCCAGTCCGATAATGCCGACCCGTTTTCCTGCAGCAGGCAGGCTGCCTGCGAACAACGAAGATACCGTACCCGTAAGAGATAGCCCGATACCGGCAGTAACAGAGGTTTTAATAAAATCCCGCCGATGATAATTTTTCATGCTGTCATAAAATTTTGATGTATAAATGTAATAAGGCTGAACGATGTATGCCCTCCAGTATGGAACTAATATAATTAATACTCCGGCAAAACCGCCCGGTTTTTAGCTAAATATATTTTTTATACGCAAAAGATATTCATTGCTACCCGGTTATTTTTGCAGGAATATACGCGCAATGAAAATCCTGCTTCTTTCCGTTGGCAAATCAAACGACACCTATATACAGCAGGGGGTGGAAGAGTTCACCCGCCGGCTTACCAGGTACTACCCCTGCGAATGGCAGTTGATCCTTCCCCCGAAAAATGCAGCTTCCTTACCGGAAAATGATCTGAAAAAACAGGAGGCAAAGCTGGTGCTGGCCCTGCTGCAAACCGATGATTTCCTGGTATTGCTGGATGAAAGGGGGAAACAGTTGTCGTCGGTAGAACTGGCTGATTTCATAGCCCAAAAAGCAACGGAAAGCAAAAAGAGGCTGGTATTCCTTATTGGCGGGGCATACGGGGCAGATGAGCTCATCTTTAAACGGGCGGATTTTACCTGGAGCCTTTCGAAGCTCGTATTTCCGCATATGCTGGTACGGCTGCTGCTGGCAGAGCAACTATATCGTGCCTGTACCATCATAAAAAACGAAAAGTACCATCATAAATAAGGTATTACTGCACCGCGCGATCTTCAAAAATGTCAGCCAATTGACATTATATATAGGGATGTTAGTAAAAAAAACGGAACAGGATAGCGGCCGTCAATTTTTTCATTATATTTCCAATCTGTTTTGAGAAAGTAAATCTTATTTTTTACATCTAAACTCAATATTAATGAACGAAAACGTAAACAAGTCTGCCCTTTTTAACGGTAGCTGCTTTGCCCTCATCACGACTGCTTTTACCTTTTCTATCCGTGCAGGTATCCTGTCGCAGGTAGGCGAAAGATTTGGACTGACCGCAACACAACTGGGATTCATTAACCAGATGTTTTTTTTAGGTTTCCCGATTTCAATGATACTCGGAGGATTATTGTATTACAAGATCGGACCTAAGCTCATTATGCAAATTGCCTTTGTAACACACACTATAGGTATTTTAACCACCATTTACGCCAGCAACTATACTACTTTGCTGATCTCCACATTATTCATTGGCTTTGGTAATGGCTGTACAGAAGCTGCCTGTAATCCTATGATCGCCGATATGTATTCCGGCGATAAAATGAGCAAGATGCTGAACAGGTTCCACATGTGGTTCCCCGGCGGTATCGTAATCGGCAGTTTGATCTCGAAGTTCATGACGGATAATGGTATGAGCTGGCAGGCTCAAATGTGGGTAACCATGGTTCCAACTATTATCTATGCTGTATTGTTTTTTGGAAAAGCCTTTCCCAAACCCAAATTACAAAGCTCTACCTCTATTGCCGAAAATCTTAAAGCGATGGCATCGCCCACCTTTATCTTCCTGTTCATCTGCATGGCGCTTACAGCCATCTCTGAATTTGGTCCGCAGCAATGGGTAGGATTGATCATGAGCAAGAGTGGCGCCAGCCCCATGCTGATACTGGCGCTGGTAACAGGCTTAATGGCAGTTGGCAGGTTCTTTGGTGGCCCGGTTACACATACATTAGGTCAAACAGGGGTATTACTGATGGGAGCTATTTTTACAGCTATAGGCATATATATGTTCAGTACGGTTACCGGTGGAATGGCTTACCTGGCAGCTATATTTTTCGCGATAGGCGTTTGCTTCTTCTGGCCTACCATGGTGGGCGCTGCAGCACAAAGAGTGCCATTAAGCGGCGCGCTCGGTATGTCCATCATTGGTGGCGTAGGTATGTTTTCTACCGCCATCTGGCAGCCTATTATAGGAAACTGGATTGACAGCGATAAAGCTGCCACCGCGGCCACAGGCGTAACCGGCGATCAGTTGGAACTGATGGCAGGACAGGCTACACTGGCTAAAATGGTGGCTTTCCCGGCAATATTGATCGTATTGTTCCTGATCTTTTTCTTCTGGCAGAAGAAAGCGGCGCCCCGTTCGGATGCTAAAGTAGTAGCGGCGCACTAAACTTGTTTACAGTATGTTTTATATAATGGCTGTCACTCGCTGGCAGCCATTTTTTGTAGGAGCTATAGGCTTTCAGCTATCAGGTATCAGCTAAATTTGTTTATGATTTGTGGTTCAAACCATAAACCCAAAGCTATAAACCCGAAACTATACACTACAAATCCCCTTCACCCTACCAGTTGTTTATGCAGCTTTTCAAGCGCCGGTTCCAGGTTGCTGCAAAAGCCTGTATGTACTTTAGAGGATTGAATAATAGTGCTGCGGGTTGCTGTAAGCCACCGGAACCGGGATGCAATATCCAGCTTTGCAATAGGTCCTCCATTGAGATCGGCATCAGCTATTTTCCGGAAAGCATCGAGGTGTTGCTTTATTTCCTGTATATCCGTATCCGGTGCAAAACAGCGTATCCTGTCTTCATTAACAGTAAAGCGGGTTTTTAAAAATTGTTGCTGTTTGCAATACAAAACAAGCCCTATATTCAGGAACTCCTCCCGCTCAACGCGCGGCACAAAACGTATGACTGCGTACTCAAACAGATGTTGCTGCTGCATGTTGCGCTTCTTTTACAAAAATTTCCGAATGCATTATCCTTGTTAGTAAAAACCGTGTATATACTTCCCGCTGCTCATCGGGTGTGCCATTTTTAGTATCCTGCAACCAGTCGTCGGGGATCAATGCTACGATGCGCTTTACACGCTCGGGTGTAAGCATAAGCTTTCCTTTCCTGTCGGCTTCCTCCAGTTGAGTAGCCTGGGGCAGCAGCACATGATCCTTCACCAGCGCAAAAGGCCGTTTGGCCTGTTCTTCCCAATTTGTCCATGAATGGTGAAAATACAACGATGCTCCGTGGTCTATCAGCCATAATTCCCTATGCCACATCAGCATATTCGTATTGCGTGCCGTTCGGTCAACATTCATTAGCAGGCAGTCCAGCCAAACGATCTGCGAGGCCAGCTCCGCATTTAATTTTGTAACAGCAGGGTCGTACGTAATAGCCCCCGATAAATAATGAAGCCCCAGGTTAAGTCCCGTGCTGGCTTTAAGAAGATCCTGGATCTCTTCATCGGGCTCCGTTCGGCCGAAGGCCGCATCCAGGTTTGCAAATACAATTTCAGGTACCTTTAAGTCCAGCGCCCTTGCTATTTCGCCACCTACCAGGTCTGCTATTAATGCCTTTACCCCCTGCCCCGCACCACGGAATTTAAGTACATACATGAATCCGTCGTCGGCTTCGGCTATAGCAGGTAAAGAACCTCCTTCGCGCAAAGGAGTTACATAACGCATTACATTTACCGTGCGGAGCGGCGCTGTAGTATTACTCATCTTTTACACCTTGTTCAGTTGGTGAAGATAACTAGTTTTAATATTAAGGAGAGTGAAGAAAAACAAAGGATATAGTAACTTTGGCTTCCCGAACGGGACGGGGAAGGCACGTTTAATCGTTCTTATTCCTGTCCTTCTTTTTCCGTTTCTTCTGATCCTTATTTATTCTTTCAATAACCTCCTTTGTAAGTATAACCAGTTGATTGGTTCGGCAATTCCATATTGAAAAGAATTTTTTAGACATCACCGTGTATTGGGTCCATTTCATTAACGGGTTGTATAACATCAGGGTGCAGATATCGGTAGGAGTAATAAAGTCATCAATCACATGCGAATGCATGCCTCCTACTATCTCCTGCCCATCTGCCTGTTTGCCAAAATTCGTTCGTATGATGCTGTTGTGCAGTCTTTTTTTGCAGGTAAGATTGTTTTGGGCATCAAAACAAAGCAGGTAATCGTTACCGAAAATTACTTCACCGTTCTGTGTAGTGCCTGTAAGCACATATACCCTCTTTTCTCCATTCATAATGACCGGTATAATGTTATAATTAGTGTTTTTATAGTGCAGGAAAAACGTATCGCTATTGATTACATCCAGCGCCTTTGAACGAAAGGCGAATATCTCCTGCTCGGTTTCGGTAAAATTTCTTTCCTTAAAATCAGCTACAGCAGTATTTACATTATAGGTGCTGTCAAAATCAATTGCAGCAATCACTTTGGGTATTTCGTCCGCAGTAAAAAAGATACATCGCACCATACCGGGTATGGAATACGAAAAATATCCTTTCGCCCGTTCCTTATCTTTAGCCCGTTCCATAAATACATCCGTTCCATACCAGGATGCCATCTCCGACCTGTACAACAATCTTGCATCAGCCACAACAGAATCAGCAATATTTTCCAACGAATGATCCTCCTGGGCGCCTGCACTTAAAAATATCATTACAAAAAAAATAGAAAAGAATGTTTTTTTCATACGGCTGTTTATCTTGTTTTAAAAGGTTACCGGCACAAAATAAGCATTCCTCTTGCTTTTTTATTCCTCATTACTTTTCCGGCTATGGCGGGGTAGTTTTCCCAATAGCGCAAACAGAAATAAATGCAGTACCGTGAAACAAAGCATGTACGGCGGCTAAGCCCTGCAATACTCCTTACTATTGTATTCGCAGTATTCAAAATTATTACACCCCGTTAACAACTCAATAACACAATAGCGATAACAGCAAAATTTATAGCACCTTCGTTTCCGCATTTCGAAAACACATTTCCGTTCCTCGTAAATAAAAAGCCTTTTGTAAAGTCAACTTTGTTATAACAATTGTAGTATGAATGCTAAAAAGATCGTTCCTTACCTATTTACCCTTGCAATCTATGTCCTCACCTCACTAATCTCTCATGCCCAGATCCTTACAGGGGAAGACAGCCTGTATGCAGGGCTGGTCTCAAGACAGCAGGCAACTATTCTTTCCGGCTATGGAGAAGCCAAATATTCTTTCGATACAAAAAGAAAAAATTCGGAAGCCACCTTAAAAAGGGTCGTGCTGTTCGTGGGGCATAAATTCAATAATAAAATATCGCTGTTTACCGAACTG
This sequence comes from Chitinophagaceae bacterium, assembly GCA_019638595.1. Classification (GTDB taxonomy): domain Bacteria; phylum Bacteroidota; class Bacteroidia; order Chitinophagales; family Chitinophagaceae; genus Agriterribacter. Next base: position 91,191 of record JAHBTJ010000003.1, on the reverse strand, counting down.
GAGTTGGAAGACGCGCTTGTAATAGGCGAAGCAGGCGATGAGGCCGGCATTGGCAAAGGAGGCATCAGTATGGAACAGGCTTTTGTAAAATTCAACTTTACTCCCACTACCTACCTGGTGGCAGGGCTGTTCATTCCACGCCTGGGCATTATCAATGAAAACCATTTGCCTACTACTTTTAACGGCGTTGACCGCCCTTTCCTGGAAGAATTTATTATTCCCTCTACCTGGCGTGAAATAGGGGTAGGAATATATGGCGGCATCAGCAGTATACCGGGACTGAACTACAGCTTTTCAATTTCCAACGGCTTAAATTCAGCAGGCTTCAGCAACGGTACGGGTATACGCAGCGGGAGGCAATTAGGATCGGCAGCCACGGGTATGGGACTGGGAGTATCGGGATCGCTGCTGTATTACATCAATAATTTCCGGTTCCAGGTATCGGCTTATACAGGTGGCTCCACTGCTGTAGAAAAAAGAGTAGCAGACAGCCTTCATCTTAATTCGGGGCCTTTTGGCAATCCTGTAATGCTGGGCGAAATCAATGGACAGTACAACAACCGGGGATGGAGCTTTAAGGCGATCGCGGCCGGCATTAAAATACCCAACGCCGCTAACATCAACCAGGCATATGCCAACAATACTCCCCAAACTATTTACGGATCGTATGCCGAAGGCGCTTACAATCTTTTGTACAACAAGCATAAAGACGATAAAGTGTTTGCCGTATTTGGCAGGTATGAATATATGAACCTGAGCGCAGAAATCCCGGGGAATGGTGTAAAGAATGATGCCAATAACCAGCACTATATCATTGCAGGTATCACGTACAAGCCCATACGCGGTATTGCAGTAAAAGCAGATTATATGCAACGGGTTACCGGAACACCAAACCCTGCGCTCATCGTAACTCCGTTCCCGCAGATAGTACCCTATTATACCAGCAATGGATTTGTGAATATAGGGCTTGCCTATAATTTTTAAAGATGATAACAAGAAGATCATTTATACGAAGCGGGTGTATGAGCTGTGCAGGATTAATGACTGCAGGTTTAGTACTACATGGCTGTGGAACCGCTATGCCAATAATTAAGGCCACTGCAAAGGACGAAAAAATCGGCATCCCGCTTTCTTCTTTCGCGGAAGGAAAGACGATGCTGGTGGTAAGAACCGCGCAGCTTGAAAATGATATTCTTATAATAAAAAAAGAAGATAACTATCATGCTATATACCTGCAATGCACACACGAAGGAGTAGGATTAACGCCAACATCTCAAAAAATTGTTTGTACCGCGCACGGCAGTGTATTTGATTTTGACGGAAATGTATTGAAAGAGCCGGCATTGAAACCTCTCAAGAAATTTAAAACATCTGTTATTGACAATAACCTGATTATTAGTTTAACATAAAACACACATCATGAAAAAAACGACCAACACAGCACTGGTATTGCTTGCATTCGCAGGCATTATGGCATCTTCCTGTAAAAAGAATGATAACAACGGCAATACCGACACTACAGCTTTAAAAAGTTTAATTCTACAAAATGTAGCTAACCGGGTATGCCTTGATAGCTACCAGGATTTATGGTCGAAAACCAACGACTTATTACATGCTGTAAATGATTTAACAACATCAGCTACTGATGATAATCTTAATAAATGCCGGGCTGCCTGGAAAAGTTCACGCGAAACCTGGGAGCGTTCCGAAGCATGGTTGTTTGGCCCGGTAGACGTAGATAAAATTGATCCGAGAATTGACACATGGCCGGTTGACTTTAATGACCTTAATGCAGTTTTGGCAAGTGCAGATGTGTTGGATGAAGCATATATTGATGCGTTAGATGAAGAGCATGACGCCCTGAAAGGCTTTCACCCGATTGAATATTTACTCTGGGGTACTGATGGTAAGAAAAAAGCAGCGGACCTGACAAGCAGGGAAAAAGAATACCTTATTGCACTGGCACAAAACCTGGCCAAACTTGCCAATGAAGTAAAAACCAGTTGGTCTGGCGGGTATGCCATTGCTTTGGAAACAGCCGGCAATAGCGGGAATACCGAATTCCCGAGTAAGCGGGTAGCCTTCGAAACCATAGTAGATGCAATGGCCGGCATATGTGATGAGGTTGCAAATGGAAAAATAAAAGACCCTTTTGAAGCGCAGGATCCCGATCTCGAAGAAAGTCCCTTTGCACAAAACTCCATTACTGATTTTACCAACAACATTAAAGGCATAATGGATATGTACCAGGGAAAATTTAATCAGGACGGTGAAGGGTTGGAAGACCTTGTTCGGGTGCACAATCTTTCGCTCGACAATGAAATCAAGCAGAAACATGCTACAGCCATCACTTCGCTTGAAGCCATCACTTTACCTTTTGGTGAAGCTATCATCAATCAACCTACACAAGTACAAAATGCAATGACAAAAATTAATGAACTGGCTGAAACGCTGGAAAGCAAACTGAAACCTTTTTTACAACAGTACGGACAATAAAATACATTCAGCTACAGCAAAGGGTTATACATACGCTCTTTGCTGTTATTATTGCAGTTGCTCCTCAACCTTAAAAGATCAATCCCGGTTAAATGAAGATCCCTGCCACCTATAAAGTTTGCATGCTGCTGGTAACCGTTATAATAATTGTGCTGGTTGCATGTAACAAGTTTGATGCAGGGTACAGCAATCCCGATGATGAATGGCGCAGTGGCGGGCAGCAAACAGTGTTTGACCAGAGCAGTAAAGCGTTTGGACATATGTTCCCGGTTTTGCCCGAACATCTTGAACGTGTACACGAAATCGGGGATGTACAATTCAATGCCACATTTGTTTCGGCGCCGGCACCGGTAAATCCCGGGCTGGGGCCCATTTTTAACAGCGTTGGATGCGCCTCCTGCCATATAGGCGATGGGCGCGGAAAAGTACCCGGCGCGGGAGAGACCACGGTACTGATGTTGTTCAGGGTCAGCCTGCCCGGCACCGGCACTTTTGGAGAACCTTTGCCGGTTCCGGGTTTTGGCGACCAGTTACAGAACAGGGCCAACCTGGGTAAAACAAAGGAGGCGGATGTAACTATTACCTACGAAGAAAAAACATTTGAATGGGGCGACGGCACTACTTACAAACTCAGGTTCCCCACTTACACTGTTACCAATACATATACCAGCTTCCCGGGCAATGCCATGCTGTCGCCACGCGTAGCAGCGCCGGCTTTTGGACTGGGTTTACTGGAAGCCGTAGCCGAAAGCGAGATACTATCCCGTGCCGATGAACTGGATGCTGATGGCGACGGTATAAGCGGCAGACCTAATTATGTTTGGAATTACGCACAAAAACAAACCATGCTTGGCAGGTTTGGCTGGAAGGCCAATCAACCTGATTTGCTGCAGCAGGTAGCCGCTGCTTATAACCAGGACATAGGCATTACATCCTCCATTTTCCCACGGGAAAGCAGCTTTGATCAACCGCAATACGATGGGCTTGCGGATGATCCTGAAATAACAGACAGCATACTTCACAGCGTAGCGTTTTATGTAAAGACACTGGCCGTTCCCGGCAGGCGCAATGCAACCGATCCCATCGTACTTAAGGGCAAACAATTATTTTTAGATGCCGGCTGTGGAAAATGTCATATCCCCGATATACGTACTGCCGTTAACGTTGCATTTCCACCGGTCAGCAACCAACTGATCCACCCCTATACAGACTTATTGTTACACGATATGGGAGAGGAACTGGCAGACAGCCGGCCCGATTTTCTTGCCACCGGCAACGAGTGGAGAACAGCGCCACTATGGGGAATTGGATTAACACAAAAAGTAAACGGCCATAATAATTTTTTGCATGATGGCAGGGCGAGAAGTTTATTGGAAGCCATTATGTGGCATGGAGGAGAAGCAGACAGCGCCCGCCAGAAAGTAAAAAACATGACAGCGGAAGAACGCTCAGCGCTGGTTAAATTCCTGGAGTCATTGTAATATCGCCTTAAACCTGTACATCTGCCGGCGCCAGCAAGCTATATAACATTCATTCCCGCTGTTCGGCAAGGCTTTATTTGTACATCATCTGTTGCCGCTCGGCATTGCCGGCAACCAGGTATTTTTTAAGAAAGAGTATTTGTTCTTTACACTTTTGCTCCAGTGTATCCAGCCTTTTTTTCAACCCTTCGGTATCGTATTGAAAATTCTCTGTCAGCAAACCTATGCCACCTATTTTTTTCCTGGCAGCGCCGATATACGCGTCAACAGGTTCCAGCATCAATGCAATATCTCCATCTGTTTTATAGGGTATGAAGCCATTATTGCGAAAATGAATATACTCATTCAGCACATCTGTTGCTTTATTCAGATCATCCACAGCCCCGTTGTAAAGCTCCATATCGTTTTCTCCTGCTATTATAGCAATATTCATACGATTATACGATTGCCACAACCTGAACATTTCTTTATTTCTTCCCAACTGCTTCATGCGTCTTTCTATCGAAAGGAACCGTTGCAGGCTGTCGGCTGCCAGGAACGCTTTGATGGAATCACGAAAATTAAACACCAGGTTGTTTTTATCGTGGGACCCTGTATAACCCTGGGGGTGATCCAGCAACTGCCAAACAGGATCAAAAGGAACATGGGTTTGAGCAAACATCAGCGGGTCGGCCAAAAAATACTGATAGCCGTTCTGCAGGCCTGCGTCCCAGGTAGGATCACACAGGTACCACTCCTGATCCAGTTGCACGGCACACCAGCTATGCGCCACATCCCTTCCGCTACCACTGCCCAACGCATACCCATGCACAGTATACGATGGTATGTCCAGGCGGTTAGCAATATCGGTGAACAGGGACGCGAAATTTTCACACACGCCCTTCCTGCGCCTTAATGTGGCATTCACTTTAGTATCAGGATCAACTGCCCAGTTATAATAATAGGAGCTGTCCTTATCGTACCTGATATTCGCGGTAATCCAGGCATATGCAGCCTTTAAGCGTTCTTCCTTTGAACGGTAATTATGTTGCAGGTAACCGGCAAATGCCTGTGCTGAGTATGTAGCTGAATCGGGAACATATACCCTGTTTACTGCTACACTACCGCGCCATGCCTGGGCGTAAACAGCCGCACAGGTAACCAGCAAACAGCACAGCGCCAGTAAACATTTCATGTTATAAAATTATACAAAATGGAGAAGGATTTACAAAAATGAATACCAGGAAGATCATAAAGAAAGAATTTCCCATGCGGGGAATATCTTCCCTGTTACAGCAGGATTTTACTCCCTTGCTCCTTCCTTAACATTCTTTTTAAAGGAATAATCCATGATGGTAGCATTCTTGCATGCATACCACATATCTCATCACTTAAAATTAATATTATATGAAAAAGTTTGTAGCAGTAATAGCCGTATTGAGCGCCATTGCCATTAGTTGCAGTACGCCTGAACCAACAGCCACGGAGCCGTCAACAACCGACAGCACTACCATGAACCAGGTTGATACAAATACCGACCTGCAGCCAGACACAACGCAGCAACAATAATACGATTGCATTCATACAGGACTGATCAAAAGGTTGTTGAACGTTTTGGTAAAAGGAACACCAGCAACAACCTGTTGGGCCGGTCCTGTATTGTATTCCGGTTCGTTTTAAAAAGAATCCTTTCCCGCTGTTCTGTCGCATTTTACCCCCGTTATTGGCATTTATACCCATCGCCGCCATCAAAATAACCTTTTAGTTTTGTTGTTCAATAATTAATGACCATTAAAAACTTATTTATGATGAGTACAAGAATATCCAACCAAAAAATAACAACGAATCTTTGGTTCAACAGGAATGCGGAAGAGGCGGTGAACTTTTACATGGGCGTCTTTAAAAATTCCAGGATCGGAAGGGTGACCCGCTATACAAAGGACGGCTTTGAATTTCACCAGATGCCGGAAGGAACCGTAATGACCATTGAATTTATTATTGAAGGACAGGAATATGTGGCATTAAATGGTGGTCCGCATTTTCAGTTCAGCGAAGCCATTTCGTTTATTATTAATACTGCCAACCAGGAAGAAACGGATTATTACTGGGACAAGCTGACCGAAGGAGGTGATGCAAAGGCGCAGGCGTGCGGGTGGCTGAAGGATAAGTTCGGGGTATCGTGGCAGGTAGTGCCCACAGAAGTAGTAGATATGCTGCAGGATGCTGACCCGGTTAAAGTAAGCCGCGTTTCGCAAGCCATGTTCCGGATGAAAAAGCTGGACATTGCAAAGTTCAGGGAAGCTTACGGGAAGTAAACCGCAGGCGGGATTGCAATAGCGGAGTTACCGTGCAAGGGTAAAAAGCGGGTGTGCGTAAAACACCGGCTGCCAATGACAGTAGTACTAATGTTCATCTTCTGCACTACTGCTGCCAATGACGGTCGTGGGTTTCATCATTTCAACCGGATCAACGAGAGCGCTATACTTTAATTGTTTTTACGCGAAGGAGAACTCTTCTCACGAAGGTAAATACGTCTCTGTATCCCTCTTTACCGGAAATATCGCGAGATTGTGATAATTTAGCCTGTAACGCGCTTCCGTCGCCATTGCTCATCCTTATTATTGTTACCGCTTATGCTGAATATACAATCCCTTTCCCGCTTTATAAAAAGAAGATCAGCGCTGTTAAGCGTATGTATTTTTGTTGTATTGCAATCTTGTACCGGACCTGCTGCCAACCAACAGCAACCTCCGCGTATTGCCATTGCAGGACTGGGCATTGAATCCAGCACCTTTTCTCCGGCATTAACGAACGAAGAAGCTTTTCATGCAAGATACGGAGCGGAAGTTTTGGCCTATTACCCTTTTCTTGCGGTTGATTCTCCATTGCGTAAACGCGCCGTATGGATACCCGCGCTCACAGGAAAATCGTTGCCCGGCGGCGCCGTTACCCGCGAAGCCTATGAATCGCTTGTAACCAAAATACTGGATTCTCTTAAAAAAAATGGGCCTTATGACGGGTTGTTCTTTGACATTCATGGCGCGATGAGCGTAGTGGGGCTGGATGACCCGGAGGGAGATCTTATTACGCGTATAAGACAAGTGACCGGTACTAAAACGATCATCTCAACTTCTATGGACCTGCATGGCAATGTATCGGAGCGGCTGGCAGCAAACACCGACCTCATCACCTGCTATCGCATGGCGCCCCACGAGGATGCTATGGAAACCAAAGAGCGTTCTGTTCGTCAATTGATTGAACGCATTGAAAGCGGCAAGGGTAAGCCGGCATATAAAGCCTGGATACCTGTGCCCATTTTATTACCCGGCGAAAAAACAAGCACCAGGATTGAACCGGCAAAAACATTGTATAAGGCAGTGGCGCCCGCAGCCTCTCAACCAGGCGTTATTGACGCGGCTATATGGGTAGGCTACGCGTGGGCAGATGAGCCGAGGAACCATGCCGTGGTAATGGTAACGGGCGATGACCAGCTAACGGTGAAGCGTACCGCAGAACAACTGGCGCAGCATTTTTGGGATGCCCGTTCAGGCTTTTCGTTCGTAGCGCCCACAGGCACGCTGAAAGAATGCCTTGATAAAGCTGTCGCAAGCGATAAGCGCCCTTTTTTCATCAGCGATTCGGGAGATAACCCGACAGCAGGAGGTGCAGGCGATGTTACCTGGACACTCCGGGAGATACTGGCACGCACCGAGTTCAAATCACCCAATGGTCCCACGCTGATCTATGCCTCCATTCCCGGGCCGGAACTGGTACAGCAGGCTGTTGCGGCAGGTGTTGGCGGTAAGGTAGATGGCTTTGCAGGAGCCGTGGTTGACGCCCGCTATGCGCCCCCGGTAAAGATAGCAGGCACCGTTACCGCTATTGAACATGGAGATAAAAACGCAGAGACAGAAGTAGTAATTAAAATGGGGAGCGTTTCGGTAATTGTTACTAAAAAGCGTAAGCCATACCACAAGGAAATTGATTTTACACGGTTAAAGCTCGAGCCCCGCAAGGCAGCTATTGTAGTGGTAAAGATCGGTTACCTGGAACCGGAGCTATACAATATGCGGGCAGACTGGTTACTGGCGCTTACGCCCGGCGGCGTAGACCAGGACCTGGAAAGGCTGCCTTATAAAAGAATTAAACGACCTATGTTTCCGCTTGATAAAGAAATGACTGACCCGGATTTGTCGGCACGGTTTATACCTTCGTCAGATGAGCTTGGGGAATAAATAAAATGATCATTGCTGCTTACGCTGCATGAAGTCTCCGGACTGCTGTACGAAGTCTCCGACTTCGTACTCCCTATGTTCTCCGGAGACTTCAGTCTCCGGTAAAACAAAACTATTACTGCTGAAACAAATGGTTCGGGTAATTCAACGGATCCTGGTTGAGGATATCGCACAACGCCTGGTAAAGCTCGGGATAATGCAGTTGCAGCCTGTCGGGGCTTTTAAAGTATATTTCAATGCTTTCCGCCCAAAATTCCTGGAAATCTTTAATAGCATATTCTGAATAAAGCCCGATGGTCAGGATCTTTTCTACATGATAAATTTTATCGCCAATGGAATTGAACTTACGGAACGAATCCCTGAAATCTTTATCAACACTCAGTTCCGTTTCAAAATTCTGGTAGTACAACGCGTGCGCCATTTCATGCAAACCAACATTCTGCAGGTCGTATTTGTTTTTGTATCCTTCCAGGAATTGTTTCCAGGCTATATTGATGGTATTGCCGGTTACATTGCCTATCAGGATGCGAAAAGGCTCTAACCCTACAAACGCCTCGGGAAATATTTGGATGATATTGAAATGAGACAGCAGGAATTTCTTTAACCCGAAAGTAAGCTGCACTGCCGACGCGCTGATCAGGATAGGCATTTCGCGATACCCTTTTTTATCGTGAATGATGAATATTTTGGTATCAATAAATTTTTTTAGCCTGCTGATAAATCTTTCGCGGTCTATATCCAGCAGCTTATTATAGTAAGGAAAGTGCCTGGTCAGCACGGTTTGCAGCACTTCATCCGAAAACTCAAGGTCATTACCATTGTATACAAGGGGGCAGGTAATATGCGCTTCGTCCGGGGCTTTTTTATCATGGCCGGTATAATCCGTAGAATCTACCAGGGTTTGTCTTCGTTGCCGGGTAAGATGCCAGATTAATACAATAACTAATATGATTACAACTATCCAGGTTATCATTACACAAAAAAGTGCTTCGGATAGTGTATAACGTATCAGCCCCCTAATAAATTATCTTCGTCCCCGTCTTCCAGCAAATTCAGGTCAATCGTGTCCTGGCCTGCAATTCCTTCAATAGATCCCCGGATATGAGCCGCGTTTAACAAAACCTTTTCCAGGTTCTTTTCCCTCGCCTTCCATAGTTTTTCCATAGCGTCGCGCTCTTTTTGAATAGACGTTTTCATAGCTAAAAACCCTTCCCGTATGGCTTTCCATTGTTCCCCAAATTCGCGGCCGGTTAAATAATCATATAAAAGATGCATTTTATCCCCTTTATTCTCCTGGCTTTTGGCGGCGTTATACACTTTAATGATCCCATCACGCAAAATATGAGCCAATGCTCTTACCTCCGAAAAAGTACAGATCCATACCCCATTGCGTTCTCCAAACTGATCCATATCCCTGGGCATGGCCTGCGTAACAATAACCGCAATATCAGCTCCCTGCCCACGCATATCTACTTTCAGCTTTTCAATCCAGTCGGCCGTAAAGTTTTGCGTACGCTTGCTCTCATAAATAATTTTACCGCATTCCTGCCCGTACTGGTTGCGCACCGTTTGTATACAATCGGCGCCTTTCGCGCCTTTACCTACTTCTGTTACCTGGTCAAACGGAAAGCTGCCCCGCAGTAAATCTTCCAGCAGCAGTTCCTGCACTTCTCCCTGCATCTGCATCGAGCCCTGCTCCGCTTTTCGTTTCATCTGGTCTATCAGCTTTTTCTGATCCTCCAGTTGCTTTTCCATTTCCTTCATTCTAAGCTGATGCTCCGTTTCCCTGTTCGCTATTTTCTGTTCTTCTATTTTTCTCACTTCTTCCGATATCCGTTCCCGTTCTTCCAGCAGCTTTTTCTGCACCTGTATATCCATTTCCTGCTCGCGGTTCTTTAGCTCCTGCTCTCTTCGCAAAAAATCAAGCTCTTTTACGCGAGCCTCCCTAAGCTTCTCCTCGTTGTCTTTATTGGATTGCTGCAACATCTTTAACTGGTTCTCAAAATCGGCGCTAATATTTTTACGCAGGTTTTCCTCTACAGATTGCTGCAGCTTCACTTTTTCATCCGACAGCTTTTTAGCAAACTCCAGCTCTTTTTGTTGCACCTGCTGTTGCAGCAACTGCTCTTTTTTAAGGAGCTCTTCCTGCCGTTTCTGCATTTCCTCCTCTTTTTGCAGCACAAACTTCTTCATCTGGTCTCTCAACTGTTGCTTATATTCTTCAGAAACCGCATCCTCCATCTGGAATTTATGACCGCAATTGGGACATTTTATGTCTGTTGCCATTACACAAAATTTTTACAAGTTTACAAAACAAGCAAAAAATCAATATATTTAGTATTTTTCTTAAATACCTGATATGATCACAAGAAGAAAACTGTTGAAACAATCGCTGCTGCTTTCCACATTAATGCATACAGGCGCATTCAAAAAGCTAATGGCCGCCACACCGGCCTCTTCTTTTAAAATCGGGGCTTGCGATTGGTCTATCGGAAAGCACAGTAATATAGAAGCCTTTGAAGTTGCGAAAACGATCGGGCTCGATGGTATTATGGTGGATATGGGTTCGGTAGAGAACAAGCTTCATATCAGGCAAAAAGAATTACAACAGGCCTATCTGAAAAAATCGGCGGAAACCGGCATTGCCATTTCCAGCCTTGCAATGGGTGTATATAACCGCATCCCCTTTCATTCCGACCCCAATACGGAACAATGGGTGAGTGAATCCATAGACGCTACCAAAAACCTGGGTGTAACTGTATTATTACTGGCATTTTTTAACGCCAGCGATTTGCGGAACGACGACGCGCGGAAAGCCGCTGCCGTTCGCCTGCTTCGCTCTCTTACTCCGCGGGCCGAAAAGCAGGGAGTAATATTGGGTATAGAATCGTACCTGGACGCTAAGGAGCACATGGAAATAATCAACAAGGTAGGCTCTAAAAACCTTAAAGTATATTACGACTTTCGCAATACCGCCGATGCGGGGCACGATACCGTAGCCGAATTTAAAAAGCTGGACAAGGATATGGTGTGCGAGCTGCATATGAAAGAAAATGGCTTCCTGCTGGATGAAGGAAGTGTTGACTGGAAAAAAGTAAGTGAGGCGATTTATGAAAAAGGATACCGCGGTGATGGCTGGATGCAGATTGAAGGGGCTATACCCAAAGGGGGAGACATCATTGAAAGCTACAAACACAATTTATCATACTTACGTACACTATTTAATAAATAAAAAATAAAGATGACACGGTTGCTTAGTATTTTATCGGCTATCATTCTTATTATCGCTTCGTGCAAACAACCCTCTACCAAAGCTAAAACAGATATTGATATTTATGTGCCCGATGACCTGGAAGTTACCCTGTGGGCTTCTTCGCCAATGCTTTATAACCCCACTAACATGGATATTGACGCTAAAGGAAGAGTGTGGGTAACCGAAGCTGTAAACTACAGGAACTTCAACAATGATCCCGTAAAATTCCATCACCGGGATAAGGGCGACCGTATCGTAATACTGGAAGATACCGACCAGGATGGCGTTGCCGATTCTGTCAAAGTATTTGTGCAGGATACAAGTTTGCTTGCGCCGGTAGGCATTGCCGTTATAGGCAATAAGGTAATTGTTTCCTGTGCCCCCAATATTATTGTATATACCGATGAGGATGGCGATGACCATCCGGATAAAAAAGAAATTTTCCTCACCGGTTTTGGGGGACTGGATCATGATCACTCTTTACACGCTGTTATTGGCGGGCCCGATGGTAAATGGTATTTTAATACCGGTAACGCAGGCCCCCACATTGTTACAGACAAAAACGGGTGGACATTGCGTTCAGGCAGCATATATAAAGGAGGATCGCCATACAATACCCAAAATGAGGGCAATATGAAAAGTGATGATGGTAAGGTTTGGGTGGGAGGACTGGCGCTCACAGTAAATCCCGATGGAACAGGCCTGGGTGTAAAAGGACATAACTTCCGCAATGCATACGAGCTTACAGTAGATTCTTATGGCAATTTCTGGCAGAATGACAATGATGATGAGGTGGCGGCTTGCCGTGTATCGTGGCTCGCGGAAGGAGGGAATGCCGGGTTTTTCAGCGCTGATGGCACACGCTCCTGGCAGGCTGATCAGCGCCCTGACCAGGATATTTTTACGGCACACTGGCACCAGGAAGATCCCGGAGTGATGCCCGTGGGAGACAGGAGCGGCGCCGGTGCCCCTACCGGTATAACTGTAAACGAAGGTGGCGCGCTGGGAGAAAAATATCTTGGCATGGTATTAAGCGCCGATGCCGGCAGGAACGTGATTTTCGGTTATCACTCCCGGCAAGAAAAATCGGGCTGGATACCTGCAGACAAAACAAACTTTATTACCTCGCTCAGCCAGGACAATGCCATGTATGTTTGGAACGATACTGCTGCAAACAAATTAAAAGAAAAATGGTTTCGCCCGAGCGATGTTACTATAGGAACGGATGGCGCTATTTATGTAGCAGACTGGTACGACCCGGTAGTAGGCGGTCACCAGATGCAGGATACCCTGAACTTTGGAAGAATATACCGGATATCTCCTAAAAACAAAAAGCTAACCGCGCCTAAAATTGACCTTAGTAATACAGCCGGCCAGGTAGAAGCATTGAAAAATCCCGCCATCAATGTTCGGTATCTTGCTTTTGAAGCGCTTAAAAAGCAGGGTGACGCGGTGGTAGAAGCGGTAAGCGCTTTACTGAAAGACAAAAACCCCTATATACAGGCAAGGGCGATCTGGCTGCTGGCTCAACTGGGCGAGCAGGGCAAAGCTGTCGTTGTATCCCTTCTTAAAAACGAGCATGAAAATATAAGAGCTACTGCGCTGCGGGCTTTACGTGTATCCGTTGCCGATATATTGCCCTATGCCGTACAGTTACAAAACGATCCCTCCCCGTATGTACGCCGGGAAGTAGCCCTGGCATTGACCGGTATTCCTTATGAACAATCCAAACCAGTATTGCTGGAACTGGTTAAACAATACCCCGGAGATGACAAATGGTACCTGAATGCGGTATCTGCCGCGTTATCCGGACATGAAGAAGAAATTTACCCGGAAATAAAAAACATATTAGCCGCCGGAGAAACGCCTTTACAATGGAATTCCAAAATGGTTGATTTCGCATGGGAGCTTCACCCCGTTGCGGCGTTAAATGATCTTATGCAACGCGCAACAGATGCATCGCTGCCTGCTAAAGAAAGAAGATCGGCTATTACGGCTATTGCGTTCATAAAGGATAAAAAAGCCGCCGAAGCCATGGTAGAGCTGAACAGGAGCGCTTTGCAGGATGTAACCGAACAGGCTTCTTACTGGCTATCGTTCAGGCAGGGCAACGACTGGTATTCACTGCTGAACTGGAAAAACATTAAACTCAATACCGCCTACGAGCGCAAGCTCGCCAATATGAAAGCCAGGCTGCTGGGCGTGCTTGATGAACATCTTGCATTAAACGCACGCAGGAGCAGGTTAGAACAAATGACAAGGGATTCCCTGGGCGGGCAATTGCTAATGGGCCTGGCATCTGAAAATAAATTTCCCAAAGAGCTGGTGCCTGCTATGGAAGAGCTGATCTTTAAAAATCCCGATATCGCGGTAAGAGTGCAGGCAGGTAAATATTTTAAGCAGCCTGGTGTAAGCAAGCAATATTCCATTACCGAGATCGAGGCGCTGAAAGGAGATGCCGCGAATGGTAAAAATGTTTTTGCCAGCTACTGCGCGTCCTGCCATAAAATAAATGGCAATGGCAATGATATTGGACCCGAGCTAAGTAATATTGGTAAAAAATTCGACAAAACTGCGCTGCTGGATGCGATCATTCATCCAAGCGCAGCTATTCTTTTGGGGTATGAGCCCTGGCTCATCAACACCAAAGACGGCGGATCATTCTTTGGGTTTATTGTAAGTGAAAACAAACAAACGATCACCGTGAAAGATGTTGCTGGACAGAAGCATACCATTGCTATTGATAATATAAGCTCACGGAAAAAACAGGATAACAGTCTTATGCCCGAGCCGGCTGTAGCAGGCGTAACAGAACAGCAACTGGCAGATGTAAGTGAATATTTATTGGGAAGAAAATAGAAAATCGCTCAACCGCTTGCGGACTGAGCCGTGCATTAGTCATTGTGGAGATCATCAAAGTCATCTTCAAAATTCCTGATATCGCCATTTGTTCCAAACCGAAGCTTCAGTAATTTGTCGGTGGCTTTATTATTCAACTTCAGCAACCGTGTAGAAGTATTGGGGAGTTTTGTTCCAGTTGTACCCCTGTTTTTCCTGATGAATTGTATCAGCCATTCCGATAATTCTTTTCTTGTCATCCTGGTTACCGACGATTCATCCTTTTTGAAATTCAGCTCTTCCAGGATGCTTACGATCGCTTCAAAATTATCAGGATCGGGAATTACACCCAGACTTTTATAAGTATTCAATATTATAAGAAGTCTGTTCATTATAGTATTCTTAGGGTGAGGGTAGATCCAAAAATACAATAACATCACGCTAATTCCCCCGCAGATCAATGAGCCTGTTCATTTATTATCATATGTAAAATAAAATAACCGGTTATGCCAGATTAGCCGGGCAGTGTTGCAGCAAAATTTAACAGTTTTGAAATACCTGGCAGCAATGGGGTAAAGATTCCTCACTAATTTTTTATACAAACCGGTATTGATGGCAACATTCTTGTATAAAACCATACGATACTTATTATCGTACTTAAAACTTTTGTTATGAAATTCTTATTAGGCATTTTACTGGTTGGCTTATCTATAACATCATGCAATAACGCCGGAGATTCAACTACAGATAGTAATTCTGAAATCAGCTCACCACCTGCTACTCAGGATACATCTAACTTATCGCCGGCAGATACTACTTTAAATAAAGACACAGGCAACGATACCAACCAATAATACATTTTGAAGAAACAGGTATATACCGGATAGGGAAGATTACCGGGCCGTTAGCCGCAGATGCGCGGATTAGATCTACGCATCTGCCTATGGCGAACAGGCTTGCGGTATTTAATGAAGCGATTATTATTTTTTCCTGAACAGGGCTGTAAACATGGTATCCGCTTTACGAAAATACCCTTCCAGTAATTTCATTTCCACCAGGCTGAACGGCTCATTTTTTAACAGGTAGTCCGCCATCATTTCATTTTCTGCTTTAAATGCAGAGCAGGTTATATAAAGCAGGTATCCGCCAGGCTTAACATGTGGCGTTACATTGGTAACAATTTTTTGCTGCAATTGCCGGTAGTGCTCAACTTGCTGCCGGTCAAAAAAATGAACAGGCTCCGGTGTGCGGCTCCAGGTGCCGGAGCCGGAGCAGGGAGCATCGCATATTACCAGGTCGAAGGGCGAAAGCGCCAGTGATGAAAGCGGCTGCTTTTGCGTGAGATCTAACTGCAACATTTGCTGTAAGCTGATACCCGCGGTGGCAAGCCTTTTTCGCAAGTTAGCGAGTATGGACGGCCGAATATCGGATACTGTTAAATTCACTCGCCCCAATACATCGAAAGCAAGAATAGACTTTCCGCCGCTGGCCGCGCAACAATCCCACACATTTAATTGTTGAGCAGCTATTTTACTAACGGCATAGAATACACGCTGTGAATTATAATCCTGCACTACTGCCTCTTTGTTCAACACAATTACTTCTTCCATCCTGGTCAGGCTGTTCAAGGCAATACAATCTCCCTTATCCGTATCGCGAAAAGGAATGCCTGCATTTTGTAACTTTTGCCTGACCGGTTTTTCAAAACCGGGTCTTATACGAAGAAAAACATCGGGCTGTACAAGAAATGAGCGGCAAAAGGCATCAGGGTCTACTCCTTCACTTAATAAGTCGTGCCAGGGAAAAATATTGCCGGCGGTAAGATCTATATTGCTGTTCTTATGGCACCGGTTTATCAACTGCAGCTTAGCATCCGCGCTTTCATTTAAAAAAGAATGCCATTCGGGCTTTAGTGTTCTTAAAAGCTCGCTCTCGCCCGATGTGCAGAGGAATAAGCCCGCGATGATCAGATCCTGTACCGGCAAAGAGCAATTCCAGGTCAATTTACCCAGCCGGTAATAACAGTAGCACATCTGCCCGATCTGCCTCCTGTCGTTGGAGCCATACTTCCTGCCGGAAGCGAAAAAGGTTTTAAGATGGGCTGCAAGCGGCTGCTCTCCCTTATATTGCCTGATGATATCAGTGGCTGTATTCAGCCAGGAATGATGCCTGCTCACTTTTATTATTGGTAATAATAATTCATGGTTGCCTTCCTGCCGCCCGATACGTCTGTTTGAATGGACTTTACGGGTTTATTTATATTATTGTACTCGTAAGACATGTTGATTGAACTGGATTGAGACGGATCTTCGTAACGGGTTTCATTAGAAGGATTACATAGCCCAAGCGAATAGAACCCGGTCAGCAACATATCGGAACCGAAATTCATCGCGGAAACTTTATCATCGTACTGAAGCGAAATGATCTGCGGAGGGTCGTTTGACTGGCTGTCGTCTTTAAATTCCATTCTTATGATGCTGATATTGTCTTTCGCATCGTAGCTATAGGTGGTATGATGCGAAACAAACTCCCTGTTATCGTAATCAATATCGTATAATTTATAATCAGATAGCTGACCTTTGTTATTATAAGCGTATACAGCGCTGTCGCTAAACGGATCACCGCTTAAATTCAACCCTTTAAATATCGAATAGGTATATTGCGTACCATTGTTGTGAACAATGCCTATTACACTGTCTTCATATAAAGGAACCCCGTTATCCAGGAATCTTGCAAATTCCACATACCGTTCCACCAACCCGCTGCTATTCCTGTAGTAACGGTATTCGGCTTCTATGTTCAGATCATCGGTGCTGACATGCAGGGTATTTATTTTTCTTATTCGCTTTTCACTGTCATAAAAAAAAGTGGTTACTATTGAGTCGGTACTTCCGTCTTCTTTTGTAATTGTTTTAGTAAGCAACCCTCCTTCTGGCACAACAGGATCATCCGTATCACGCTCAAACGACCCCTCTTTTGAACAGGAAAACAACAGCAAAGTTCCCAAAAGCATGATTAACAATGATTTCATATTATTTTATTTCGCCGGCATTACACCAAATGTATACAGTAAATAAGGAATAAAAAAGAAATTAGTAACGCATAGTGCGGCTACCTGTAATAAAATTTGGTTATATAGTGTTGCACCCCACCTTCCCAGAAAACCATCGTTTCGGGAAGATCAAACTCGTTATATGTATAAACATATTCATCCTGGTAATTTTCAGCATGGGTTTTTATGTAATTGTTGGTGGATGGCCATCCGTATCTGTCTATTCCCATTAAAAGACATTCATACCCAAAGTTCAAAGGATTCAGCTTATTATCATACTCATCAATGAAATAGTCCGTTAACGGGTCCCCGGTATTATCATAGTTTTCATTGCCACGTATTTTTATAATGTTATCCGCATTGTTATAGGTATATTCCAGTCTTTCCGCTTCAAAGTAATTGTTTGCAGACAGATCCTTGCGAAACACCTGCTGCAGGTTTAGCTGTCCTTTATTGTTGTAACTGTAAGCAATGCTATCCCTCGTAACCCCGGATGGATAGTACGGGTCCAGGATAACATAATGAATGCTGTGCGTATACTGCTTGTTCAGCGGGTCATAAAAAACATGGTAAACGGAGCTGTCTGTCCGTTGCAGGTCAAATCCCTCATAATGAAACGATACCGGCACCAGGCGTTCAATAATTCCCTCGCTGTTCCGGTATAACCTCAACTCCGAATTATTGTAACGCACATTTATTAAATCATTTCCCAGAGATTCATCCGTGATTTTAACGAGCTTTCCATTGGAATCATAAAAAAAACGCAATACTACAGAATCTTCTGCCCCATATACGGTAACGATTCTTTCAGGCAACCGGGTTTGCACGGGATCGGGTATATCATCATCCGGTAATTGTGGCTCTCCGGGCAGTTCTGTAGAAACCTCTTTTTGACAGGCTGTAAAAAAAAGGGACAAAAGCGTAAGGATTAAAAAAAGGAACTGTTTCATAGCAGGGAAAACAAAATATTACTGATAATAAAAAGTATAGCTGGTTACATTGTTGTAAGGCAATATAGTTCGCTCTCCTGTTTCTGGCTTCCCGTTGCTTCCCAAATCGAGGGAGGTCAGTACTTTCGCATCTGTTCCTACTCCCGTCTGATCTTTTACCTCCAACTGCTCAACATATATGTTTTCGGCATTCGGCAACCCTGTAAACCAGTAATTCTGCGCCGCGTACGGACTGGCCCACATATAATCAGGCCCGGTTCCATAGGTATACTCCAATACGGAAGTATGCATCAGCGAACCATCGGGAGAAGATACAGACGAATAAAAATTAATGACCGATACATTGCCCTGCCCGTTAAATACCAGCTCTTCCCTTTCAGACAGATCGTACCCCATTCCAATATCCGTAAATGTCTCTATCTGCGCCATATTACCTCCCGAATAGGCATAAACAACGCTATCAGCAACCTGGAAGCCATATACATCCTGCACGGTAACGCTGTAATCAAATTCCATACTCGTGGGGTCGGGATAATGGATTGCTGTCCTGGCGGTATCCTGCACTGTTCCGGCATGCACTTCAGTAAACAACAGGTTCGCCAGCCTGCCGTTTTCATCTCTTATGTATTTCCTGAAGCTGTGATAAGGCTGCCCCGAAAGTATGCCATCGGTCGTTTCCGTTTCCAGGCGCCCTTTATCGTCATAAGCATATATGGTTACAAGGCTGTCTCCCCGGGAAACAGCAACAGACCTGATCAATAATCCTGAAATGGGAATATCGGCGCCCTCAATGCTGAGCTCTTTCTGACATGAAGTAAACAGCGTTACAACAATTACCCATATTACCGGCGCGATCCTGCAATAATACTTCATACGGCATGGAATGTAAAAATGAAGAATAAACCTGAAGCTATTTTATAACTCCAGTAAGGTTTTTACAGGATCTTTACCCATTAGCAGCAAAGCCGGGTTTTCAAGCAATTCTTTCACCCGAACCAAAAAGCTTACAGACTCCCGGCCATCTATAATGCGATGGTCGTAACTTAAAGCTATATACATCATAGGTTTGATCACCACCTGCCCGTTAACCGCCATAGGGCGGTCCTGTATTTTATGCATGCCCAGTATGGCGCTTTGAGGCAGGTTAATAATCGGTGTGCTCATCAACGATCCGAATACCCCCCCGTTGGTAATGGTAAAAGTACCCCCCTGCAGCTCTTCCATCGTGAGCTTATTATCCCGGGCTTTATTAGCCAGCTCAATTACTTTCTTCTCAATATCGGCCATACCCAGGCTTTCCACATTGCGTATAACCGGCACCGTAAGTCCTCTCGGAGTACTTACCGCTATGCTTATATCGGCATAGTTGTGGTACACCAGCTCATCACCGTCAATATACGCATTCACGGAGGGCCATTCACCGAGAGCTATCGCGCAGGCTTTGGCAAAAAAGCTCATAAACCCAAGCCCTACACCATGCGCCTCTTTAAATTTATCCTTGTATATTTTTCGTATTTCCATTACAGCCGTCATATCCACCTCATTGAAAGTGGTAAGCATAGCTGTGGTATTTTTCGACTCCACTAAACGCCTGCTGATGGTTTTACGCAGGTTGGTCATTTTTTCTTTGCGTTCATTTCTCGAAAGTAAATCCTGCCCTTTAAACGCTTTTTTACCCGGATTTGCCAATGCTGCCAATACATCTTCTTTCACTATACGGCCCGCGCTACCACTGGCTGTTATGTCTTTAGGATCAATTTTTTTGTCGGCTATAATAGCTGCCGCTACAGGAGTAGCCTTTACATCGGCTGATGCTTTACCTTCAGCTACAGCGGGAGGAGTGGTTGCCTGTTTTGCTTCTACCGGAGCAGTAGCTGCCGGGGCAGTTTCCTTATCGGGCACCGCAACATCCGTATCTATAATTGCTACTACATCTCCTATTTTTATTACATCTCCTTCTTTGGCAGCTAGCGAAAGCTTCCCCGATTCAACTGCATTCAGTTCAAAAGTCGCCTTCTCACTTTCGAGCTCCGCAATCACTTCATCCCTTTTTACAAGGTCGCCCTCTTTTTTCGCCCATTTTAAAAGCGTTACCTCGCTTATGGATTCTCCGATAGTGGGCACTTTTACTTCCAATCTGCCCTTTCCCACCGCCCGGGCTTCCTGCACGGGAGCCAGCGCAGGAGCAGGTTGTTGCACGGGTTGCTGTGTTGCAGGTGCAGGTGCCTTTGCGGGTGTATTTTCCTGTGGCTTTGCGGCCGTTTCATCTATACGGGCCAATACTGCCCCAATAGCCAGTGTATCGCCCTCGTTCGCCACTGTTGTAAGAATGCCGGCTTTTTCAGCATTTACTTCAAAAGTCGCCTTTTCACTTTCCAGTTCCGCAATTACTTCGTCTCTTTCTACATATTGCCCGTTAGATTTTACCCATTTCAGTAATGTAACTTCACTAATTGATTCTCCTACTGTCGGAACCTTTATGTCAATCATGTTGTTTGCAGTTGTTTATACAGATATGTTTCTTGCCTGATAAAATTAAATGGAAAATGCTGTTTCTACAATTTCTTTCTGCTCCTGGCCATGTATTTTAGCGAACCCGGTAGCGGGGGCGGCGCTGCTTTCACGGCTGATGACCCCGTAATTAATTTCGGGCAGGCCTAACTGGCGCAATCCGCTGTTAAGATTCATTTGCAGGAACGATGCCGCCCCCATATTCAGCGGCTCTTCCTGTACCCAATACCAGATGGCTTTGCCATATTTACTATACAACGCAGACAGTTGCTGGTAAGGCAAAGGATATAATTGCTCAATACGTATCAGCGCAACATCTTTCCGGTTGTCTTTCTGCTGTTGTTCTGCCAGGTCGAAATATACTTTACCGGAACAGAACAACACTTTTTTAACCGTAGCAGGGTTATCTATATACGGGTCGTCTATTATTTCCCTGAAGGCGCCACTGGTAAATTCGCCGATAGGGGAATACGAACCCGGGTGCCGCAGGTTGGCTTTAGGCGAAAAGTTAATCAGGGGCTTGCGGAACGGCCATGCCAGTTGCCTGCGCAGCGCGTGAAAAAAATTGGAAGCAATGGTAATATTGGTTACAACCATATTTAACTCAGCGCACATTTGTAAAAAGCGCTCCATTCTCCCGGAACTATGCTCGGGTCCCTGCCCTTCGTAGCCATGCGGTAAAAGCATTACCAGGCCGTTCATCCTGTTCCACTTCTCTTCTCCCGCCGCAATAAACTGGTCTATCATAGGCTGGGCCACATTACAAAAATCACCAAACTGCGCCTCCCATACAACCAGTGCGTTAGGATTAGCCAATCCATACCCGTATTCAAATCCTAAAACACCGTATTCGCTCAAAAAGGAATTAAATATCCTGTAATGCCCTGTTGCCCCGGGTATACGGCTAAGCCTGTTGTATTCTTCATCTGTCCTTTCATCGCTTAACACGGCATGCCTGTGCGAAAAAGTGCCGCGGCACACATCCTGCCCGCTCATACGCACATCTTTTCCATCCAGTAACATGCTTCCGTATGCCATCAGTTCTCCCGTTGCCCAATCCAGCTTTCCTTCTGTGTTGAACAATTTTATTTTATCCTGTATTATCTTTTCAATTTTCTTCAACGGCGTAAAGTCGTTCGGCCACTTCATCATAGCTTCAAACACCGCATCAAAGTTCTCCCTGCTGATAGCAGTACCGGGCGATTGTTCAAAATCCTTATCCGTGGCTTTACGCAACTGGCTCCACCATTTATCGGGTTGCTGGTAGGTATAAGGCAATGGATTTTGCTTAATCTCGTCAAGCCTGTCCTGCAGGTCGTCCCAGAATTTTTTCTCCATTCCTTTGGCCAGTTCCCGCGCTTCCGGCTCTCCATGCTCCAGCAGGTATTTTACGTATACCTCGCGCGGGTTAGGATGCTTATCAATCAGTGCGTATAAGGTTGGCTGGGTAAACTTGGGATCATCGCCTTCGTTGTGCCCGTGCTTCCGGTAACATACCATATCAATAAAAACATCCGACTGGAACTCTTTCCGGTAACGTGCGGCAATTTCCGCGCATTTAACCACAGCTTCAGGATCATCGCCATTTACATGCATTACAGGCGCCTGCACCATAGCGGCTAACGATGTACAGTAATCGGAGCTGCGGGCATCATCAAAATCTGTTGTAAACCCTATCTGGTTATTGATCACAAAATGAATGGTGCCGCCGGTATAATATCCTTTCAGCTTACACATCTGCAACACTTCATATACAATTCCCTGCCCCGCAATAGACGCATCTCCGTGAATGAGGATCGGCAATACTTTTTCATAATTCGCCTCGTGCAATATATTAGCCCTGCCCCTGGCAAAACCCACTACTACAGGATCTACGGCTTCCAGGTGCGATGGGTTGGGCATCAGCTTCAGGTACATTACCTGTCCATCCGCTGTTTTTACTTCGCTGCCAAAGCCCAGGTGATATTTTACATCGCCGCTGCCCATCGTTTGGTCTACCTTACCGGTTCCTTCAAACTCACTGAATATCTGGTTATAGGTTTTGCCCATAATATTGGCAAGCACATTCAGCCTGCCGCGATGCGCCATGCCTATCACCACTTCCTGCACTCCAAATCCCGCAGCCTTGTTAATAATAGCATCCAGCGCGGGTATAGTAGTTTCACCGCCTTCCAGGGAAAACCTTTTTTGACCGATGTATTTGGTATGCAGGAATTTTTCGAACATTACTCCCTGGTTCAGCTTTTCCAGTATCCTTTCTTTCTTCTTCAGATCCAGCGGCAGTATAAAGTTCCGTTCCATTTCGTTGGTAAGCCAGTCTACCTTTTTTTGATCGCTGATGTACTTAAACTCAATACCCACTTTGGAAGCGTAACAAGCCTTGAGGTGGTTCAGGATATTTTTTAAAGAAGTAGTGCCAAGCCCTATAAGATTACCGGCAAAGAAGTTTTTGTCCATATCTTCTTCGGTAAATCCAAAAAAGTTCAAATTGAGGTTGGCTCCCCTGTCTTTCCGTGTACGGATAGGATTGGTAGTAGCGATGAGATGCCCCTTATTACGATAGCCCAATATAAGCCGGTAAGCGCCTAACTCTTTTTTCCAGTCAACGCCATCTGTTGTTTTATAGGTGGCTGAAGAAGAAGCTGCTTTGTCGGCAGCGCCATTTATTACGTTGCCATTAGTAGTAACTTTATTACTTGAGACCGCGAAATCAAATCCCTCAAAAAATTTTTTAAATTCCGGGTCAACGCTTTCGGGGTCTTTCACAAAATCCTTGTACAAATTTTCAATGTATGCAGGATCTGAGTTGGTTATATACGAAAAATCCTTCATGGAGCTATTTTTGAAAAGAGACACAAACCTACGGGATTTTGACGATATCAGGCTGCAAAAACGGCATCAAAAGCAGGCAGTTATGCATCATTAATAAAACTTTAAAACTTTTGTATAACGCAGATTTTCAATAATAATTTTTCACCGTCCTTCCATTTAAAACAATAAACGGCTGATAAAATTTGGAATTGATCAAACAGGGTATTACCTTTGCCGTCCTAAAAATTTGAATACATGGCTAATCATAAAGCTACAAAAAAGGATGTGCGCCAGGCTGCCAAACGCAGGGAAAGGAATCGCTATAATGGCAAAACTACCCGTAATGCCATCCGTGACCTGAAAGCGATAAGCGACAAAAAAGGCGCTTTGGAAAAGCTTCCTTCTGTAGAAAGCATGATTGACAAGCTGGCTAAACGTGGGGTTATTCATAAGAATAAAGCCGCGAACTTAAAAAGCAAGCTTGCCAAAAAGGTAACCGCGCTGGCTTAATATACTCATTCCATAATAATATTGTAAGATTGCATTCCCGCGGGGAATGCATTTTTTTTCCTTTTATCCCGCACGCAGCCACACTTTAGTAACAGCTTACTATTTAACTATTTTTAAATGGGGCCGACCATGTTCTATAAAGGTTTTTTGTTGGTATTATTATGCCTGCCCGGCAGGCTGGCAATAGCCCAGCAGGATATCTTCAATGAATATGAGCACCTGTTTACCCTGCCCCGCCATTATACTGCATACCAGGTAAAAACCGGGCTGAACATTGATGGGAAAATAAATGAAAAAGCATGGCGAAAAGCTCCCTGGTCGGAATACTATACAGATATAGAAGGCAGCAAACAACCCGCTCCCGCTTTAAAAACCAGGTGCAAAATGCTTTGGGATGAAAAGCACCTCTATATAGCAGCGGAATTGGAAGAACCGCATATTTGGGGAAAGCTTACAAAGCACGACCAGATCATTTACCAGGATAACGACTTTGAAGTATTTATTGATCCTGATAATGACACACATCATTACTTTGAGCTGGAATTCAATGCTTTAAATACTGTTTTTGACCTTTATTTATCCAAACCTTACCGCAACAGGGGGCACTTGCGTATGGACTGGAATGCAAAGGGTTTACGATCGGCTGTATATACGGAAGGCACGACCAACAACGCGCTGGATACAGACAAAAAATGGACGATCGAGATCGCCATTCCTTTTGATGCGCTTACACTGGAAGATTATGCGGCTAAAAAGCCGGCAGATGGAGATACCTGGCGGATCAACTTCTCCCGCGTGCAGTGGCACACAAAAGTGAAAGACGGCGATTATGTAAAAAAAACCAACCCTGAAACCGGCAAAAGCCTGCCTGAAAACAATTGGGTATGGTCTCCGCAGGGAGTGATCAATATGCATTTTCCCGAACGGTGGGGTTACCTGCAGTTCTCTGGCCGGAAAGCGGGTAAAAAGCCGGTACCTTTTGTATTACCCGAAGGCGAGTCATTTAAAAAGTACCTGTGGCTGGTATACTATAAGCAAAAAGCGTATGCCCGGCAAAACAGGCAGTATGCTACCGGGCTGCCGGAATTAAAGCTTCCCGAAACCGTTACCGAAGGAGGCGAAACCGCTACGCTGGAACTACATTCCCTGTCCCAAAAGGAATTCAAAGCAGTGATCACTATCAGCCAATCCGGCAAACGCTGGCAAATAGACCAGGATGGGAAAATTACTGGTTTTTGATTTTGGGATTCCTGATTTTAGCCCCACAGCTCACTGCCGATAGCTGATAGCCCATAGCCACATTAAAACCTGTTCTTCCACATCATGCTTTCAATCGGCTTGTCGGGTTGCCCGCTGTATTTGGCATTTTTCTTTTGATTGTATTTTACCTCAATTTCACCTTCTACCGGAAAATAGATCAACTGCCCAACCGGCATTCCTTTATAAATACGCACCGGTTGTTTTACGGATATTTCCAGCGTCCAGTTACCACAAAAGCCTACATCGCCTTTACCGGCAGTGGCGTGTATATCTATACCCAGCCGGCCGGTAGACGATTTCCCCTCCAGGAAAGGCACATGGGCATGTGTTTCGGTATACTCCAGCGTTACGCCCAGGTAAAAAACATGTGGATACAGCACAAAGCCTTCGTCAGGTATTTCAAAATACTCTATCTCGTTGTGCTTTTTGGCATCCAGTATATGATCGCGATAGGTAGCCAGCCATTTGCCCAGGTGTACGTCGTACGAATTGCTGCCCAGGCAATCCCGGTCGTAGGGTTCAAGCTTGATGGTACCTTTTTCTATTTCTTCCAGTATCCTTTTATCAGACAATATCATACACCGTTGTTTTATATTGATTTCAAATTTCTGATGTTTGCCGGTTCAATCACAGATCAGCCCGGGATATTAATCCGTACCTTTGCCTGCCTGCCTTCATCAGCACCTGCTGCCAGGCGGCGAATTTCGTATTTCGTTTCGGGGAATGCCTTTATTTTATCAACATAATATCAACGAAAGCACAAAACTGGGAGTATGGCGCATTGAAGAGCCGGAAATTTTTTTCCTGCAACAGGTTTCCCTGCAACGCGAAATTACCCATCCGCACAAACGGCTGCAACATCTTGCAGGACGTTATTTGCTGAAATTCCTTTTCCCCGGCTTTCCTCATGAACTTATAGAGATCGCCGGCACCCGCAAGCCCTACCTGCCCAACGAAATGTACCATTTCTCCATATCGCATTGCGGCGACTATGCGGCAGCTATAGTAAGCACCAGCCGCCGGGTGGGCATTGATATAGAAATACCAACATCCAAAGTTGAAAGGGTGCGCCATAAATTTTTACATGCGGTAGAATGGGAAGGAGTGGAAAAAAGCAGTCTGTACGATGCTGCCGGTGAGCGGATGAAAAAGCTGACCCTTTTATGGAGCGCCAAGGAAGCAGTTTTTAAATGGTATGGTAACGGAGAAATAGATTTCAGTGAACATATCCGTTTGCAAACCGAACAGTTGATGATATCGGGGGAAGGAATAATAGATGCTTCATTTTTAAAGCAGGCGCCCATACACCTCCGCTTACCCTTCAGGTTATTCGACCGGCTTTGCCTCGTGTGGGTCGTTACATGAGAGTAACGGCTTCCATTAATAATATTCAATTCTTTTCATTAAATTTGACAGTATGGGAACAGCGGAAATAAATACTACACTTATTGACGGATATGTAGAACTTTTGGATAATTTAAGTACAACTAACAAACTTGATCTTATATCGAAGTTAACAGCTTCGGTAAAAACAGATCTGACCGCTAAAAAGTCATCTTTCAAAAAAGCTTTCGGGGCATTTGATTCCCCCAAATCTGCTGAAGAAATTATTGAAGAAATCCGTAACAGCAGAGTTTCTACCAGACAAATTGATAACGAAAAGCAAAGACTCTAACCAAATAATGCACAGGATTGTTATGCACCCGCTTAGTCCTGACTAATAACTACCGTTTTTTGTGCTTATCTTCAAAAAAGATGGATCAGCCGTAGTTACGTGCTTTTTCCCGCCAAACAAAGGGTTACAATAAATGCATCTCTTTTCGTTTATATTGATTTATAAAACATTTAACCAAACCTATGATGCTTGCCATAGTGTTATTGATAAAATTTCTATTGCTTTACACCAGCATAAATGCCTTTCTATATGAACAATACTTTTACCGGCTTTACAATAAAAACGTATTTGCTTTTCCTGGTTTTACCGCTCATTTTCATCCATGCTTCCTGTAATAAAAAAGAAAAAGTAAAAACGGTTGACCCGGCTTTCAGTAAATATGTAGAATCGTATACCTCGGGAGTCGTTTCTAAAACAGCAGCTATACGTGTACGGCTGGCCGCGGAAGCACCCACCGCCCATACCCTCAATGAACCTGTAAAAGAAGAGCTGTTTTCATTTTCTCCCTCGGTAAAAGGTAAAGCGTATTGGGTGGATGCAAGAACCATTGAATTTAAGCCGGATGAACATCTTACACCCGGTCAACTGTATACCATCAATTTCAGGCTTAACAAGGCTACGGCTGTGCCGGATGAATATAAAACCTTTACGTTTAACGCGCAGGCTGTAAAACCCGCGTTTGTAGTACAGGAATACGGGTTGAAAGTGGTGGGCAACTCAAAAGAAATGATGGTTTTACAGGGTGCTGTTGAAACAGCAGATATGGAAGCATCCGCAGCTATTGAAAAAGTATTGTCGGCATCTTTTCAATCGAAAACATTGCCTGTAAAATGGGAGCATAATGAAACAGCGCGTATTCATAAATTTACTGTTGAAGATATAAAAAGAGGCGCTAATACCGCGGCGCTGCACCTGAGCTGGGATGGCGCTCCCCTGAACATCAAAGAAAAGAATGAAAAGCAGTTGGATGTGCCGGCAATAGGAGATTTTAAAGTAATGGGCGTACGGGCAATGCAGGAAGCCGATAACTATGTGCTGGTACAATTCTCTGACGCGCTGGCAACCAACCAGCAACTGAATGGCTTGCTTACAATAAGCAATAAGGCCGATATCAGCTATAGTATTGACGGAAGCGAAGTAAAAATATTTGTACCGGATCAGTTCGACGGGAACTATACGGTATCTGTGA
Source organism: Chitinophagaceae bacterium (assembly GCA_019638595.1). Lineage (GTDB taxonomy): Bacteria > Bacteroidota > Bacteroidia > Chitinophagales > Chitinophagaceae > Agriterribacter. The sequence continues at coordinate 62,951 of JAHBTJ010000003.1, read as the reverse complement.
ACGAAGGAATACAGAATGTTTGGTCGGCAAAGCTTGACAAGACTTTTAGCGCGAATGTGTTTTTTGAGAACCGTTTGCCCTCGGTGAATATACAGGGACGTGGTGTTATACTACCCAATGCCGGAAAATTAGTATTGCCTTTTGAAAGCATTAATCTCAACGCTGTAGATATCAGCATTATTAAAGTTTACGAGCATAATATCCCCCAGTTTCTGCAGGTTAACAATTTTGACGGCGAGTCGGACCTGCGCAGGGTAGCCACCCCGGTAGTGCAGCAAACCTTACGGCTCGATAACGATAAGACCATTGACCTGCACAAAAGACAAAAATTTTCGCTCAACATTGATAAGTATCTCAAAGCTGAGCCGGGTGCAATCTATCATGTAACCATTGGTTTTCGTCCCGAATATTCATTGTACACCTGTCATGCATCCGACAAAACCAACAGAAATGACGATGAAGATGATTATTATAATGACTGGTATGACTACGAAACAGAAGATACCGAGGGGCCCGATGACAACGATGGCTTCTGGAAAGTTTATAACACTTATTACCCTTACGGATACCGCTGGAACCAGCGCGATAATCCCTGCCATCCTTCCTACTATAATAAAGAAAGGTGGGCGAGCAGGAACATTCTTGCTTCCAATATTGGCTTAACAGCCAAAAGGGCCGGCAACAACAATATGCTGATAGCGGTTACCGATATTCTTACCACAACCCCCATGGCCGATGTGGAGTTACAATTGCTGGATTACCAGCAGCAACTGTTGCATACGGCTAAAAGCAACCAGGATGGCTTTGCTGTTTTTGACCTGAAGAAAAAACCTTACCTGCTGGTAGCCAAAAAAGGAAACGAGCGCGGGTACCTGAAGCTCGACGATGGAAATTCACTCATGCTTAGCCGATTTGACGTGTCGGGCGAGGAAGTAAAAAACGGGTTAAAGGGTTTTATTTTCGGCGAAAGAGGTGTTTGGCGGCCGGGAGATACCATGTACCTGAACTTTATAGTGGAAGACAAATCGGGTAAGCTTCCCAAAGATCACCCTGTTGAATTTAACCTGCTTACACCCCAGGGACAGCTATATAAAAAAGCGATTGAAACCAAAAACGACAATGGATTTTATCTCTTTACTACTTCAACAGACGCCTCCTCTCCTACCGGTAACTGGCTGGCACGCATTAAAATAGGAGGCGCCGTTTTTGAAAAAAGACTGAAAGTAGAAACAGTAATGCCCAACAGGCTGAAAATAGATCTTGATTTTGGTAAAGATCCTGTGCTAGGCAAAGACGGGGTCAGCTCAGGAACGCTCAGCTCAAAATGGTTGTTTGGCGCCCCGGCAAAAAACCTTAAAGCCAAAATTGATGCCTTGTTGTATGCGCGCAAAACAAGCTTTAAAAAATTTGCCACATACCATTTTGACGATCCTACCGCAGGATATTCGCCTGAAACAAAAACACTGTTTGAAGGAACATTAAGCGCCGAGGGAACTGCTGCGATCCATACAAAATTCAACCTGGAGCATAACGCCCCGGGAATGTTAAATGCCAGCATGCTGGTTAAAGTATTTGAACCCGGCGGCGCGTTTAGTGTTGATCATGTAGTGTTGCCATACAGTCCCTACAAAACCTATGTGGGCATGAACATGCCGGAAGGCCCCAAACCGTGGAAATTCCTGCAAACCGACAAAACATATGATTTACCAATAGTGAATGTGGATGCCGCAGGAAACGCCCTGCAGGGAGCCCAACAGGTGGAAGTAGAGCTGTACCGGGTAAGCTGGCGCTGGTGGTGGGATAATACCGGCGACGGTTTCAGCAATTTTACACAGAACACGTATAACAAATTACTAAAGAAAGATACACTTCGTTTAACCAATGGCGTTGGTAAATGGCAGCTTTCGGCGCCGGGCGGCGAATGGGGGCGGTATCTTGTACTGGTGCGCGACCGCGTTAGTAAGCATACCACCGGGCAGGTTGTATATTTTGACGATCCCTGGTGGCAAACCCGCAACAACGCCAACGATCCTTCGGCAGCAGCGATGCTGTCGTTTACCGCCGGCAGGGAAAAATACAATGTAGGCGAGGAAATCACTTTAAATATTCCCAGCAGCAAAGGCGGCAGGGCATTGATCAGCATTGAGTCGGGCAGCCGTATTGTTAAAACCGACTGGATTGAAACGGAACAGGGACAAACCATTTACAGGTTTAAAGCCGAACCGGGAATGGCCCCTAACCTGTATGCCAATGTAAGCCTGCTGCAGCCGCACGCGCAAACAGCGAACGATCTGCCCATCCGCATGTACGGCGTTATTCCTATACTGATCGAAGACAAAAATACCCTGTTGAAGCCTGTGATCAGCATGCCGGATGTAATACGGCCGGAACAGGCATCGTCGGTAACCGTATCTGAAACATCGGGTAAAGCCATGACCTATTGCGTTGCGATCGTAGACGAAGGCTTGCTGGATCTTACCCGTTTTAAAACACCCGATCCGCACGCTGCTTTCTACGCACGTGAAGCACTGGGTGTAAAAAGCTGGGATCTGTTCGACAACGTGATCGGCGCCTGGGGCGGGGGACTGGAAAGAATCCTGACCATTGGCGGCGATGAAGCGGCAAGTGGCGGCGCTAAGGAAAAAAGAGCCAACCGGTTTAAGCCGGTTGTAAAATACCTGGGTCCTTTTCACCTTAAGAAAGGCGACAAACAAACACACAAATTTCAATTGCCTCCCTATATCGGCTCTGTAAGAACAATGGTAGTAGCTGCCAGTGATGGCGCTTACGGGTTTGCTGAAAAAGCGGTTGCCGTAAAAAAACCATTGATGTTATTAGGCACACTGCCCAGGGTTTTGGGGCCTGCCGAAACCATCAAATTGCCGGTAACCGTTTTTGCAATGGACAATAACATAAAAAACGTAACGGTAACCTTGCAAAACAACGCGTATCTCGAAACAACAGGAAGCGCTTCTCAGCAGGTCAGCTTTACTGCATCCGGTGAAGAAATGGTTTATTTTGATGTAAGAGTGAAAGAAACCACCGGTATTGGAAAAGTAAAGCTCGTTGCCAGCAGCGGAAATGAAAAAGCCGACTACGAGGTTGAGCTGGATATAAGAAATCCCAACCCCGTTATTACCAATGTAATGGCAGAAGTAGTGCATGCCGGGCAGTCGTGGAACCAGTTGGCCGCTCCCATAGGTATACCGGCAAACAGTAAAGCCACACTGGAAATATCCAGCATACCTCCCATCAACCTCGAAAAACGGCTCGACTACCTGATCCAATACCCGCACGGCTGTATTGAGCAAACCACTTCGGCTGTATTTCCCCAACTGGTATTGAGCCAGCTTACGGAATTGAGTGAAAGAAAAAAAGCTGAAACCGAAAAAAATATCCGTTCGGGTATTGAGCGCTATAAAAATTTTCAGCGCCCCGACGGGGGATTCAGCTATTGGCCGGGGCTAACCGAAAGCGATGACTGGGGCACTAACTACGCAGGCCATTTCCTTTTAAAGGCGCAGGAGAAAGGCTATATTGTTCCTGCAGATATGATACAGCAATGGATTACCTACCAGCGCAACAAGGCTGGTAACTGGGCTCCTTCCACCACTAATTTTTACGGCGGGGATCTTACCCAGTCGTACCGGCTGTATTTACTGGCGTTGGCTAAATCGCCCGAAATGGGCGCAATGAACAGGCTGAAGGAGTTTAAGTTCCTGTCGCCCGAAGCCAAATGGCGTTTAGCCGCGGCATACCAGTTGGCGGGTCAAAGCAAAACCGCCGAATCGCTGATAGCCGGGCTGCCCGTTACATTTGAAAAAAGAAAATCGCCCGGTATAACATACGGCTCCAGCCTGCGCGACCAGGCAATGGTACTGGAAACACTTACGCTCATGGGCAAACGAAAAGAAGCGGGCGAGTTGCTTCAATCCATATCGGCAGACCTGGCAGGCGAGCGCTGGTACAGCACACAAACTACTGCGTATAGCTTAATTGCCATTGCCGCCTACTGTGGCGCTAATCCCGGCGGAGAGAAAATTGTTGCGGATGTAACCGTTAATGGTAAAAAAGCGGCTATCAACTCAAAATCGTATGTATCGCTCACGCCTGTAAGTGTAACGGAACCCGATAAAAATATCAGCATCCGGAACAAGGGAAACAATATTTTGTATGTACGGCTTGTAACGCAGGGGCGCCCGGTAACAGGCGAAAATGTACAGTATACCAATAATCCCGACGTGTTGTCGCTGAGCGTAAGCTATGTAACGCTGGACGGAAAACCCGTGGGCAATGTGGAAAGCTTAACGCAGGGTACCGATTTTGTAGCGAAAGTAACCATTAAAAACCCGGGTATACGCGGCCGTTATAACAATATGACCTTATCGCAGATATTCCCCGGCGGGTGGGAGATATTAAACACGCGACTGCTGGATAACGAAGGCGGCTTTAAACCTTCTGCCTTTACCTACCAGGATATCCGCGACGACAGGGTATATACGCATTTTGACATACGGGAGGGAGAAACACATACATATTATGTAATGCTGAACGCGGCCTACCTTGGCAGGTATTTCCTGCCGGGCGTATACTGCGATGCCATGTATGACAACACCATCAGCGCGGGAGTAAGCGGTAAATGGATAGAAGTGGTGCGGTAGCTCAGCCGCCTGTATTATCCTTTACAGGGTAGTCCGCCGCAGCAGGCGAATGAAACGTCCTGCATGTTTTCTACAAGCAGTAATCGCTATTCGACTTGTTTCAGATATGTATCCCCAGGCAACTGAACTAAACGTAGTTCAGTTGCTACACTATACAAAATGCCATTGGATTCAACAGTAAACTGCACACAATTTATTTTTTGTTGACCTTTTTAACCTGGAGACGATATACTATAAAACAATGAGTATAAGCTGGTTTTAGGTATGCCGGTCATACAGTTTTTCACAGGGAACCATATTATTACCAAAAATTGAACTGTTTTTTTTCAAAAGCCGTATCTTTCAAAAAAAGATAGTTTTAATTGGAAACCCTGACTGATTGGCTTCAGGAAAACCCTGAAAAAACCTTAAGCCGCATATATTCAGATAATTTTAGCTGGTTTGAAACGTATGTGCTGCAAAACTCCGGCAACAGCGACGACGCGCGGGATATTTTCCAGGAAGGCATTGCCGCAGCCTGGATAAACCTGCAATCCGGAAAATTTTCGGGTACCCGGGATCGCTTTAACGCCTATGTGCGGCAGATATGCAAGTTTAAATGGATTGATGAGCTCAGGTCGGGCAACAGGAAAAACATTTCGTATACCGACGTGGTTCCTGAAAGAAACAACGAAGAGAACGATTCGTTCAACGACAGCCTGCAACAGAGCGCCGCTTTAAAGAAATGTTTTTCGCAGCTTGGAGAAAAATGTCAAAAGGTGGTAGGATTGTTTTATTATAAAAAGAAATCGCTGGCAGAGATAGCACACGAGGCACAGAATACCGAAGAGAGCATTAAAACGATCAAATACCGTTGTATGATGCAATTGAGGAAGCTATTCCTGGAGGAAATGAAACGGACCTGATGTGACTGAAACAAAAAATTGAATGAAAAACGGATGATGGAATATAACGACCATATTGATAAAGACCTCTTCGAAAAAATAGAAGCATACATTCACAACAGGATGGATGTTAATACCCGCATAGCCTTTGAAAAAGAAATGGGATCTGATGAAGCGCTCAGGAACGAGGTAGATCTCCAGCGCCGGTTAATGGCATCGGTAGAGGTTTTTTCACATAACAGGAAAGAACCCGTAAAAAGCATGACCGGTCAAAAGGCGCCTGTAAAAAAGCTCAACAGTACCTGGTTGTATGCCGCTGCTGCGACTGTTGCCATTATTTTGGTTACGTGGTTTTTCAGGAGCAATACAGGCAAAGATGAACAATTATATGCCAGCTATTTTGTGCCCGATGCGGGCCTGCCTGTTGTAATGAGCGGCGAGCATGACAGGTATGATTTTTATAACGGGATGGTAAGCTATAAAGAAGGAGAATACAGCAAGGCAATTGAAATATGGAAAAACATTGCGTTGCCTTCCGATACGGTGTCGTATTTTATAGGGGCAGCCAACCTCAACAATGAAAACCCTGCCGCATCAACGGAGTACCTGGTAGCGGTAGCGCAGGATGACAAAAGCGCCTGGCAATCCAAAGCAATATGGTACCTGTCGCTCGCCTATTTAAAAATGAATGAAAAAGAAAAGGCAATTGACTGGCTGAGCAAACTTACGAATAACGAACAAGCGAAACAGCTTATACACGACATCCAAAAGACACTTCCCTAATTTATTTCTGATGCGTTGGCTGATCATCATTTATTTTTTGACTGTATATACCGCAGGCTATACCCAGGACAACTGGTATATTCAATCGGTAGAAGCCAACCGCAATCAAAAAACAGACAGCGCATTTTTGTACATTAACAAGGCAATTGATCTTTTCAGGAAAGAGAAAAAAACAGACAGCCTTGTACTATCGTATACGCACAAGGCAGATATGGTTTGGGAACAAACAGGCAACCGGGCCGCGCTAAAAATTTTGGATGAAACACTTAACATAGCCCGTAGCCTGCCGGCAGGCAGTATAGCGCTGGTAGCTTTTCTTAACAAAAAAGCGCAAATTCATGTACACAACGCTGAAACAGCAACCGCGAAAAAGTATTTTTTTGAAGCGTTGAAACAGGTGCCGCCACACGCAAAAGCTAACAGCATTTACAGCTCCTTATACAACAATGTTTCGTGGCTATACCTCAACCTGCAGGATTTTACCCCGGCGCTGCAATACGCAGAACAGGCAAAAAAAATCAATGAAGAATTATATGGTAAAGACGCCCGCCAGTTGATCAGCATCTATCAATCGCTGATGTATATTACGCACGATGCAGAACAATACAACCAGGCTGAGCAGTACGGACTGGAAATGTACCGGCTCGCACAACTGAACTTCAGTCCCGATCATCCTAAAATGGGGTTGGTGCATAATGACCTGGGCTCGTTATACGAAACCCTGCACCGCTACGATGAAGCCCTGTTTCACCGGCAGGCAATGGTAAGGATCATTCAGAAAGATTATGCCAAACATAAAAACCCACAGTTGCTGGCGATCGCTTACAATAACATGGGCAAGCTTTATGACGCTACGGGCGAATTTCACCTGGCAGAAGAATATTATGAAAAAGCCGCGCAACTGCACGAAATTAATTTTGGCGCGGATGGAGCGGGCTTTGTACGTCCATTGACCCACCTTGCAAATGCCAAAAGGGAATCAGGCAAATTTGCCGAAGCCGAAAAGCTGTACGCCCGCGCCTATTCACTGCAGCAGCAGGTAGATCCTTCGGACCGGATCAATATGGCTTATGTACAATCGCAGTATGGTGATCTTTTTTTGGGAGAGGACAACTTTACACAGGCGGAGGATTATTACAAAAAAGCTTTAACCAATTATAAAAAAGCGGGAATATCCAATACCACGATCGTTGAAGAAACCAGGAATACGCTGGCTCAAACTTATGCCCGGTCGGGCCGCACGGAGCTCGCTTTTCCTATACTGGAAGCCATCCTGAAAAGGTACAGGGAAATTCGTGCTCCCGGAGATATCAGCATTGCCGGGCAATACAATAAGATCAGTGAAGTATGGATGCTCAGTAACCAGCCCGAAAAAGCGCTTTTATACTCCGACAGTGTATTCATGGAATTATTGCAGGTATCGTCTTTGCCCGATGGCGACTGGGTCAAAAACCTCCCTTATAGTTATCAGATCATTCAATACCTGCAAAACCGCGCTGCCATTGAAGCCGCGATACATAAGCGTACCGGCCGGCTATCAGCGCTGGAAGCACTGATAGCTGTTGCAGATCATTACAGCGGGTACCTGGAAAAAAGCCTGCCTGCTTTGCGCACACAGGCAAGCCTGATGCAACTGGCAAAGCAGCACAAAGCAATATACAATACCGCTATAGAAGCATGCTGGGTACTATTTGAGCAAAAAAATGACAGGCGTTTTCTTGACAGGGCTTTCTCTTTTTCCGAAAGAAGCAAAGCCCTGATACTACGCCTGGCATCGAACAATATACTGATTGATGCCAGCCAGGGATCTCATACGGAAACGGAGAAAAGAGACCTGTACTGGCGAAAAACGATCAGCTCGCTGAATGCCCGGTACATGGATGAAGGCAGAAAAAACGACTCCCTGCTTACCTTGCTGACCGCTTCTATAGAAGCTTATTACAGGTTCCAGGACAGTGTGCTGCATTCCGCGGAAAACAGTATGCTCAAATCCAGGTATTCCCTTCGCCCGATCAGCATACCCGAAATACAGGCCGGGCTGCTAACCGAAAAGCAAACCCTGCTGGAATATGCAATAACAGACGATCATATTTTTCTTTTTGTTTTAACGGATAAAGATTTTTTTGCCTACCGCCTGCCTGTACATATTTTAAGCAAGGTTTCTGAACTAAAGCAGCTTTACAGCGTTACTCCCGAAAAATTCCGTAATGCGGCGTATCCCCTGTATAATGGGCTGATAAAACCGGCGCAAAAACATTTCACATCCGGTAAGCTGATCATTGTACCCGATGGAGACCTGTTTTACCTGAACTTTGAGCTACTGCTGCTTGATGACCAGCAAAAGGATTTCGCGCAGATGAATTACCTGATCCATCGCTATGAAATTTCGTACCAGCTATCGGCCACCAACGCGGTGCAAACGCCTGCAAGCCAGGCAAAAGAACAAAAGGCGATGTTGCTTACTCCCGTATTCACGGACAACATGAAGAAAGCTTACCTGCAGTTCATGGGAGATTCTTTGGCTGCGGACAAACAATACTTTAGCTTACTTCGCCAGCCTTTTGCAATGAAAGCTGTGCAGCAGATAAGCAGGTATATTAAAAACGACCTGTATGCTGAACAGGACGCCGAAGAAGCCGTATTTAAACGGACTGCCGGGCTATACAACATTCTTCATTTAGGCACACATGCCGAGATCAATAACCAGGCTCCGTTGCAATCCCGTTTTTTCCTGGCCAAACAATTGTCAGCAGACTCGGTAACAAATGAAGACGGCTATCTGCATGCGTACGAAATTTATGGTATGCACCTGCAGGCGGAGCTGGCAGTATTGACCGCCTGCGAAACCGGCTCCGGAAGCTTAACGCAGGGCGAAGGAGTAATATCGCTGGCGCATAGCTTTATGTATGCCGGTTGTCCATCGGTAATAATGAGCTTATGGAAGATTGATGAAAAAGCCAGCGCCGGCATCATTGCCGGATTTTATAAATACCTGTCGGAGGGCAAAACCAAAAGCGAAGCGCTCCGCCTTGCCAAGCTGGAACATATAAAGGCATCTGATCTTTCATCCGCACATCCTTACTTCTGGGCAGGCATGACGCTGGTAGGAAACGAAAAGCCCGTATTTGAAACTTCATATTCTAAAATATGGACAATCGCTGCTGCGCTTGCTTTGCTCAGCGGTATAGTATGGTTTGTGCGGTCTAAAAGAAAACGATAAGCTTTTTCTAAAAAACCTGCTCCGGTTGATTACCTTGATCACATTTATGCGATAGGAAGTGTACAACACTTCAACATGAAAACCAAACAACTTTTGAGAAAGATATCAATGCTATGCTCAGCCAGCCTCTTGTTTATATCTGCCTTCGCTCAAAAATCAATCAACATTGCTACCACTCCTGTACCCTTCCTGCGTGTGTCGCCCGATGCCAGAGCTGGCGGAATGGGCGATGTGGGAATCGCTGCTTTACCAGATGCCGGATCTATATTCTGGAACGCGGGTAAAATTGTATTTAATGAAGACGAAGGCGGGGCAATAGTTTCCTATATTCCCTGGTTAAAAAAGATCAGCAACGATACATACTTAGCCTCCGCAGCAGGCTTTTACAAGCCCGGTGATAACCATGCGATAGGTATCGGCGTAAGGTATTTCAGCCTGGGAGATATTCAGTTTACTTCTGACGGACATGATAACTTAGGCAGCAGCCGCCCCCGCGAAATGAGTATTGATATAAGCTACTCAAGGAAGCTATCAGACAAACTCGGCCTCGGTATCACGGCAAAATACATACATTCTGCAATTGTAAACAATGTATCTGTTTCAGGCTATAACTATCAAAACGGATCTGCCGTTGCCGCAGACATTGGACTGTACTATGACAGCCGGAATGAAGGAGATGGATTTACCTATGGCGCCGCTCTCAGCAACCTCGGTTCAAAAATTTCTTACATACAAAACGCTTCGGAAAAAGATTTCCTGCCTGCTAACCTGGGTATCGGCGCTTCATGGAACAAGGTATTAAATGAAGTACATGCCGTTTCAATAGCTGTTGATGTCAATAAACTCCTGGTGCCGGTATTAAAGGGTGATTCACCCGAAGAGATCAGGGTATACCGCCAAAAGAATGTTGTAGAAAGCTGGGGCAACTCTTTCTCCGATCTGCCGGGACAACTAGGTATATCCGCCGGGCTGGAATACTGGTATGACCAGCTTTTTGCTGTACGCACCGGCTACTTTTTTGAATCTGCAGCAAGAGGCAACAGGCAGTATTTTACAGCGGGTGTTGGTGCACGTTATAACATACTGGGATTCAATTTCTCATACCTGGTACCATCAGGCAACGGTATCAACCAGAACCCACTTTCCAATACCATGCGTTTTTCGCTGCTGCTGAACTGGAACACCAACAACCGCTGATCTGTATACCTGTATGTATCATAGTTTATTTCTTAAAATTTTTATCGCATGCGAGTAACTTTACTTTTTTTGCTGGCTTTGCTGCTGTGCAATGGCCTGGCGGCTCAATCTGACTTTGCAACCGCGGAAGCAATTGATGCGGGAAATCCAAAAACAGGCGCTGTCAGTAATAACCAGCGATATTATTATTACAAAACCCTGTTGCCGGCCGACGGCACAGTGAAAGTATATCTTGAAGGAATACACGCCGGCGGTAGTGCCGGTTCTTTTTCCTTTTATGCTTACGATAAAAGCCGGCGCCAGATTGCATACAAAGGAACGATAGGCAATGGCTCAGCAGTACAGGGCGATACGGTAAAGGATACCATTGAAATACATTCCCGTGCGGCGGATAGCATTTACCTGTTGTTATACCAGGGCAGCAGCCGGTACTACAACGTCAATATCCGCTATGAAGTAACCGACCAGAGTACCAACGATGCAGAACCCAACGGCAGTTTTGGAGAAGCGCGTGCTATCGGATACAATGTTACGGCCTCCGGCCACCTGGGCTATGAGGCGGATGGCGTAACCGACCGGTATGATTATTATCGAACCCTGCTCCCTGACGACGGTACGGTGAAAATTTATCTTCAGGGGACGCATACAGGCGGCAGCGCCGGTTCTTTTTCAGTATATGTTTACGACAAATCAAGAAGGCAGATCGCCTATAAATCCGTAATAGGAAATTCGTCGGCCTTAAAGGGTGAAACAGTCAGCGATTCGCTTACGGTGCATTCCCGTGCGGCAGACAGCATCTATATAGTACTGTACCAGGGAAGTAGCCGATCTTACAGCTATGGGTTGCGGTACACGATAACAGACAGGAACCCCAACGACCCGGAACCGAACAACAGCTATGCAACGGCATCTCCCCTGAACATGGATGAAGTAATGGAAGGGCAACTGGGCCAGGTAGCGGATGGAGTAACAGATAACTATGATTATTATAAAACGCTGTTGCCCGCCGATGGTACCGTAAAAGTGTATCTTGAAGGAACCCATACAGGCGGCAGCACAGGCTCCTTTTCTTTCTATGCCTACGACAAAAGCCGGCGTCAGATAGCATACAAAGGAGTTATAGGGAATAGTACAGCAACATTGGGGAATACGGTGCATGATACCATCTACATTACCTCCCGTGCGGCAGACAGTATTTACCTGGTACTATACCAGGGCAGCAGCCGCTCCTACACCTATAAGATGCGTTATGAAGTAGTTGATCAGAGCGTCAACGACCCGGAGCCCAACGGCAGCTTTGGAGAAGCAACGGAGGTTGGACAAAATGTTGCTTCATTCGGACACCTGGGCTATGAAGCGGATGGTGTGACCGACCGTTATGATTACTACAAAACCCTGCTTCCCGCCAATGGTACGGTAAAAGTATATCTTGAAGGTATGCATACAGGTGGCAATACCGGTTCTTTTTCCTTTTACGCTTACGACAAAAGCCGCCGCCAGATCGCATACAAAGGAACTATAGGGAATGGTTCCGCGACGCAAGGTGATACGGTTTCTGATACGATCTACATTACTTCCCGTGCAGCGGACAGCATTTACCTGATGGTGTACCAAGGCAGCGCCCGGTCATACAGTTATACACTGCGTTACGAAGTGATTGACCAGAGCCCTAACGATCCGGAACCTAACGGCAGCTATGGTGAAGCAGTGAATATTGAGCATAATGTTCCGGTTGCCGGTCACCTGGGTTATGAGGCGGATGGAGTAACCGACCGGTATGACTACTACAAAACCCTGCTTCATGTTGATGGTACGGTGAAAGTATATCTTGAAGGTACGCATACAGGTGGCAGCGCCGGTTCTTTTTCTCTTTACGCTTACGACAAAAGCCGCCGCCAGATCGCATACAAAGGAATCATAGGCAATGGCTCAGCAGCGCAGGGCGACATCGTGCGGGATACCATTGAGATAACTTCCCGCGGGGCAGACAGTATTTACCTGGTTTTATACCAGGGCAGTAGCCGCTCGTACAGCTACAAGATGCACTATGAAGTAATTGACCAGAGCGCCAACGATCCTGAACCTAACGACAGCTTTGGAGAAGCCGTTGAGATAGCGCACAATGTTACCGCCGCCGGCCACCTGGGGTATATAGCGGATGGTGTAACCGACCGTTATGATTATTACAAAACGCTGTTGCCTGCCGATGGTACGGTTACCGTATATTTTGAAGGAACGCATACGGGTGGCAACACCGGTTCTTTCTCTTTCTACGCCTACGACAGAAGCCGCCGCCAGATTGCATACAAAGGAACCATAGGCAGTGGCTCAGCAGCGCAGGGCGACATCGTGCGGGATACCATTGAGATAACTTCCCGCGGGGCAGACAGCCTGTACTTCCTGGTGTACCAGGGCAGCACCCGGTCATACAGCTATAAAATACGGTACACCATGCCTGATGCGCTGGAGGGCGACCCCGAGCCGAATAATACATTTAATGAAGCAACGCCGTTCCGTATTGCAGATACCTTAAAAGGATTGATAGGGTATGTGGCCAACGGAGTGAACGACGCCAATGATTACTACACAGCCGCCATTCCCGCAAACGGAAACCTTACCATTTTTGCTGAGGGTCAGAATACAGGTGTGGACAACGCAGGCTTCTCCCTGTATGTTTATACCAGAGACCGAAGGCAGGTAGGGTTTAAAACTTTAAAGGCTGTTGGTACGGGTGATGTTTTAAAAGACACACTCACCGTTAACTGTATCAGCTCCGATTCGGTATATGTGCTGGTTTATCAGCCATCCGCAGCCCGGTCATTCACTTACAATCTGCAATTTGCGTTTAAAGATCAGCAGCCGGAAGCAAAGATCGGTTACAGCAGGGCCGGCGGTACTTATGAATTTACCAATCAGTCAACCCTCGCTACAAAATATACCTGGAGCATGGGCAACGGAGAGCAGTACACGACAGTAGCGCCGCCATTGATCACCTATAAGCCCGGAGGCTATGATGTGCGGTTAATTGTTGAAAATGAATTGTGCAGGTTGAGGGATACCGCCCTGCTTTCGCTGGTAGTTAACGGGCTGGACAGGTATACACCTGAAACAGGCGGTGCAGGTAATATTGTATTCACCGCTTATGGCGGCGGCTTTCACAACGGCATGAGTATTCAACTGAAACAGGGAGGTACTGTATATAAGGATTCCGTTACCTGGATTGATGAAAGAGGCAGCGTGTTTGGTGCATTGGTGGATATGCATAATGCGCCGGCGGGAGTATATGATGTATCTATTATTACCAATGATACTACCTATAATATTCCGGGTGGGTTTGTATGTCATGAGGCCGTATATAAGGTGTCGGGTGAAATAATAGGCAGCGATATTATCCGTGCCAATACCAACAGCGTATATACCATCAGGATCCACAATGAGGGCAATGTAATGGCGGGACATACGGAAGTGTATCTGCTTACCCCCAAAAACCTGGAAGTGACCCGGCTGGACAGCCTGATGGAGCTTACTTTCAAAACCGTAAGCCAGGATACGCTGCCGGAGGTTATTCCTGTATTTAAATCCAAAGGATATCCCATAGATGGTGAGCTAAGGCCCTACCTGCTTTCCGGCATACCGGTGGGCGGCTACACCGATCTTCGATTTAATATAAAAGGAACAGAAGGATTAGATAAAATATACCTGTGGGTAAAAGGCCCTTATTCAGGATCGCCTTTTACAACCAAGGGTGATGACTGCTTTAATGCCAAATTGAAGCTCCTCGGGGATTTAATGTTTGATGGCGTTAGTGTTATACCCGGACTGGACTGCCTGGGTGGAGGAGTCAAGGCTGTAGGCTCCGCTTTGTACAATGCCTTTAACTATTTTACGGGAAGGAGCTCAGGAAAAGCCGCATCCGCATCATTTGGTAAAACCGTGGCCGGTTTTGCAAAAGATTGCGCCGGGGAAATAGCAGCAGTTTCAGGAGTAGCAACAACCATTTCGCCGGCAGTTGAATACGCGGATATGACTGCGGATGTAGCGATATTATTGTCTGACCTTGATGTAAACATACAGCAGATAAGAGCTGACTGCGAGGAGTTGGAGGATGAGAAGGAAAAACCTGTTGATGTCAGAACCTCCTGGGATCCCAATGCCAAGTCCGGCCCTTCGGGCTTTGGCGCAGCACGGTACATCAGCGGAAACAACAAAAGGTTAAGCTATACGATTTTCTTCGAAAATACGTCCACCGCAACGTTACCTGCCCAGGAAGTGATGATTCTGGATACGCTCGATAAAAATGTATACGACCTTTCTACATTCAGCGCTAACAGCTTTGGATTCGGCACCCGTTCCTTTAATATTCCTATTGGAGCAAGCGAATATGTAGAAGATGTAGATTATGATAACAACCTGGCGGTAAGGTTCTACATAAAGCTGGATAAGGAAACCGGCATTGTAAAAGCCACCTTTAAAACTATAGACAAAGCTACCGGCGTAATAACCGAAGACCCCTTAGCAGGATTTTTACCTCCCAATATCAATGCTCCCGAAGGAGATGGGCATGTAAGCTTCTCTATTGAAATGAAAAACGGACTACCGGATGGCACAGTTATCGCGAACAGGGCCTCTATTATTTTCGACAGCAATGAGCCTATACTTACGGATGTATGGAGCAATACCATAGACAGGAACCTGCCCTCTTCCAGGGTAACAGAAGCACTTAAGCTTACAGACAGTACGATGGTGGTAAAGATAAACGGGAATGACCCCGCAAGCGGAGTAAAGAAATACCGCCTCTATGCATCAGAAAATGGCTCATCTTACACTTATATAGGAGTTGTAAAAGATTCTGCCATCGTTACGGGAATTTCCGGAAATACATATGACTTTTATGTGATAGCGGTAGATGCGGTGGGCAATTGGGAAAATAAAAACAGTATTTCAGAAGCCAATGTAAAGCTGGCCCCGGAGAATAATAATACAAGTGATGAATCGCAGCTTTACCTCTATCCCATTCCTTCCAACGGCACTGTAAATCTTGAACTGAATATACCCGAGGCACAACAATTGCTGATCAGTGTATATTCTGCATCCGGACAAAGAGTGGCAGAGCTGTACAACGGTACCATAAACGGTCAGTTGAAAATTTCGAAAACGCTCTACCAGCTCAGCAGCGGTATCTATTTTGTGCACGCAAGGGGCAACAAAGGTTTGAACATAAAAAAGAAACTGTTGCTGGTGAAATAAAACCTGGATTTTACGATCCTTTATCGCCGGGAGCTTCAGTGAAGTTTCCGGCTTTTCTTTTCTGTTGCCATGAATATCTATGGGTTACTAATGAACCTGCTGTGTGAAGCGTCCTCGCTTCACACCTAAATAATGTAGCCTCCGGCTACAGCTTTAATCGCCGGAGGCGATAATACAGTGATGCGAAGCGAGGACGCTTCGCATAGCAAAATTTCGCATAGCAAAATGCACACAGCAAAGTTTAGCCCGGCAGGTTTGGCTACTTTGACAAAACTTTTCAGGTTTCTTTCGCAGGCATATTGAATTCTTTTGAATATTTGTCGACTGTAAACTTTACAGGCTGACAAATATTTCAATGAAAAAAAGCTTTTCATTCATATACAACCGTATTAAAAAACTCAAACGAAGAACAAAAATCTTACTGGCATTTTTGATCATTTTCTTCGTATGGTTCTGGAACTCCCTTCCCAATCCTTTGTTTAACGAACCCGACTCTTATGTGCTGGAAGACAGCAAGGGGGAACTCCTGGGCGCTACCATTGCCGGCGACGGGCAGTGGCGCTTTCCTTTTAACCCGGAAGTTCCCGATAAATTTAAGACCTGCATTATCGCATTTGAAGACAACCGGTTCCTGTATCATCCCGGTGTGGATCCGATCGCCATGGCCAGGGCTATACAACAGAATATCCGGTATTCCAGAACAGTAAGCGGCGGTAGTACCATTACCATGCAGGTAATACGGCTTTCCGGCAAACGAAAAAGAAATATTTTTTATAAGCTCATAGAAAGTATCATCGCGGTAAGGCTTGAGCTGGCTTACTCAAAAAAAAGCATTTTGGCGTTGTATGCATCACATGCTCCGTTCGGCAGTAATGTAGTGGGACTGGATGCTGCCGCCTGGCGCTATTATGGAAGAAGTGCCGATAAACTGAGCTGGGGTGAAATGGCCGCACTGGCAGTGTTGCCCAATGCTCCGGCGTTGGTACACCCGGGTAAAAACAGGCAGGGTTTATTAAGAAAGAGAAACCTGCTGCTGGATAAGCTGCTCTCTCAAAAAGAAATAGATACTGCTACCTGTCAGCTTTCTAAACTTGAACCGCTGCCCGATGAACCCAAGCCTCTGCCGCAATGGGCGCCACACCTGTTGCAACGATTCAAAAAAGAGTCTCGTTCCGGGGCAAGTCATCGTGCACAAACAACCATCCAGCTTAACCTGCAGAAAACCGTAACACAAATTGTTGAGCAACATCACCGTTTTCTGAAAGGCAATAGCATCAACAACGCATGCGCGCTGGTGCTGGATGTGGAAACCGGATCAGCACTGGCATATACAGGCAATGCATATCATCCTGAAAACCCGGAGCTTCAAAGTCACGTAGATATCATTACCGCTCCACGCAGCCCCGGCAGCACGTTAAAGCCTTTGCTGTATGCCTGTATGTTAAGTGACGGAATGCTGCTGCCACATTCACTGGTGCCGGATATCCCCACACAAATAGGAGGATATACACCGCAGAACTTTGACAGGGATTACGATGGAGCGGTTACTGCCTCATCGGCAATCTCCAGGTCGTTAAATGTACCGGCAGTAAGAATGCTGCGTGATTATAAGTATCCACGGTTTTATGAAACCCTGAAAAGAACCGGCATTACCACCCTAAACCGGCCGGCAGATCACTATGGTTTATCACTCATACTGGGAGGATGTGAAGTAACCCCCTGGGATCTTGCAGGTATGTACGCAGGCATGGCGCGTTCGTTGCTGCACGCGAAAAAAAATAAAGGTAAAATTCCTGCAAAAGAATTTCACGCACCCCGGTACCTGCAAAATGCGCAAGCCGCTGCTACGGTAACCAATCATCTTAATTTCCTGGACGCCACTTCTATATGGTATATGTTCAATGCCATGGAAGATGTAATGCGACCGGGAGAAGAAGGCTTGTGGAAACAATTCAGCTCCTCGCAACGTGTTGCCTGGAAAACAGGTACCAGCTTTGGGTTCCGGGATGCATGGGCCGTAGGCGTTACCCCCAGGCATGTAATTGTAGTTTGGGCAGGCAACGGAACCGGTGAAGGGCGGCCGGGGCTGATTGGCGTACAAACAGCAGCCCCTATCATGTTCGACATCGCGAAAGCGCTTCCCGCCACGGAATGGTTTGAAAAACCCGGCAGCGATATTATGGTAGCCGTATGCAGGCAAAGCCATTTGAGGGCCAACATTGATTGTCCGGATGTAGACTCCATAGCCTCTCCGCCCAACGGAATGAATGTGTCATTGTGCAATTATCATCATATTATCCACCTGGATGAAACGCAACAGTACAGGGTAACCGAGAACTGCGTTACACCATCCAGCATGATACATAAAAGCTGGTTTATTCTTCCACCCACCATGGAATGGTATTATGCAAAAAAGCATCTTGACTACAAAATACCTCCTCCTTTTAAACCAGGTTGTTTTGCAGAAGAACGAAAGGTGATGGATATGATCTATCCCGAAGCCAACGCGAAAATTTATGTACCCGTTGAACTAACGGGTGAAAAAGGCAAAACTATTTTTACCGCTACGCACCAAAGGCCCGATGCCAAAATATTCTGGCATCTTGATGATGAATTTATCGGCAGCACAGAACGGTTCCACCAGATGGCCCTAAACCCCGCGCCGGGAAAACATTTTATTACACTGGTAGATGAAACAGGACAGCGGATCAGCAGGGCTTTTGAAATACTGGAAAAGGAGTGAAAGGGGGGATGAGCCATCGGCTGTGGGCAGTCAGCTATCAGTAATTTATAGTTTATGGTCTGTTGTTTATAGTTGAGTGGTCAGTGAAATACAACAATATTTTCTTTGAAAAAATCTACTCTTTTAATACCAATGGCACCCGGACCCGTGTCCAATCTCCGGTAATATTCAATAACGGGGCAGGTATCTCTGTACTGTTACTGTGTAGGATGCCCTTCCATTTTCCCGACTGTTTGATCAGTGCTATGTCTGCACGGTTATCCAACTGAATATTCAAACCTGCCGACTGAAACGTTTTCAATCCTCCGCAGGCAAGCGCCTCCACTTCCCCCTTTTTATTCATCCGGACGCCGGCAAGGCCAATGGCATCCATATCCACCTGTTGCCCGGCAATATTTATTTTTTGTACAATAGTATCTCCCAGCAAATTATGTTCTCCTGAAATAAATATATGAGTGCCGTCTATTAATTTAAGTTGTCCTGCAGCTTTAGGCATTACAGAAGCAGGAAATCCGGATACCGTATGTTCTTCTCCTTCCGTTTGCACCGGAATGTTTTTGGATTTTAGTGCATCCATTACAAGCTGTACTACAGATAAGGTATCGGTATTCCTGACAGCCATTCCCATTGTGCCATTGCCATCAAAAGGTGTAGCATTAAAATCCACAGTCCAGTTGCCCACCCTGAACAATGCCGTTTTGCCGGATGCTCCTGCCTTCCTGAAAAATGCTGCAACAGCCTGTTTATCGTATTCAGGATGATAAAAAATGACCGCTTCATATTGCTGGGGGCCATACTGAACCTTACCGTTTTCATTGATGGTCAGTGAACCGTTCACAATTTCGCTGCTGGGAATAAGGTCTGTATAATAACCGGCTTTCCACAATGTATTAGCCACATTCAATCCCACATCTGCAAAAACTTTTTTGTCTGTCCAGTTAAGCGCTGCCGGGTGCCCGAAAACAACAGCCACCGGGCAATCGGGGGGCGCTTCTGAAATATAATTCAGTAAACTTACCCTGCTTTCGGCAAGCATTATACTGTCTTTTAACAGCGATGCCGGCATCTGTTCTATGGGTACGGGCCACAATGGGTGATAATTTAATCGCCCGCCAGCCAGCGCAGCCCGCCAGATATCTTTGTAATAGGGTTCGATCGTTTTATCATAGTACATATTAAACCACAGCGGGCTGTACATTTTTTTTGACAGGGCTGTCCGTACACTGAATGGTGTTGCTTCGTCGGTTTGTGCGAGGTCTCTTTTAGAAGTCCACCAGCTCAACCCGTTCTTAAATATTTCCCTGTTGTCCGGATAAGGGAACCAGGTTGGATGAGTTCCTGACATGGCATCTTTACCCAATATTTCCTTTATGGCATGATAGTAGTCTGTTTCTATTTCTCCATTGCGTATACTGCACATCTCCATATAGTTATTAACTGCCGCAATTCTTTCTGCTTCATGTCCTGTTTCACCTACGCTCATCAAAAGCATATCCCTCAGCAAGTCCCTGCCGGCACTTCGTTGCGCATACGCTTTTGCCATACCGGCAGAATACCAAAGCTCGTCTTCAGGAGTTGTGAACCTGCCGGGAAATCCCCATTCATCCTTACAAGCTCCTGCCAACAATGCATCCGCATACTGTTGCAATATTTCACGCTGGTAAGATAACAGGTGGGGAGCAAACACGTCGGGCGTATTTACAGTAAAAGCTACCAATGCACAGGCAGTGGTTGCTTCATCTTCCATTGCTCCTTTAATATTGACATGTACACTATCTTTGGTTTCAACAGCAACAGCCCGACCGCTGATATCTTTTACGGTTCCTGGTTTTACCATACCATCTTTTTTTTGATAGCTATACACCCTCAACAGCTTTGCGCTTACCACATCATAGGGTGTTCGTCCGTAGGTATAATGATCTCCGAAAGCACGCCCCTTTACTCCAATGGAAGGCGGATCTTTTTTATTTAACGGGAACTCCTTTATGAAAACGATCTGCTGCAGCTCATCAGGATATTTTGCCCGGAAGCTGTCGCGCGCCAAACGTATATCCAGGTCCATAACGATTGCCATACCTTTTTCGCGGGCATACAACGAAGCTGCTTTTATCTGCTTATAGACCTCCGGATCCGTCAGGTCCCCGGGATACCGGAGACTGGTAGTAAGTAATTTAAAAGGAGAGAATTGCTCATGGAGGTCAATGAATCGCTTATACCCATCACCCGTAAATTCTTCCTTCTGCCAGAACCAGCAGCCTATTGAAGGCCAGGATGTTTTAATAACGTTGCTGTCCTGGTGGCTAAGAGGTATTTGCACGGATCGTTCTATCGCCCTGTCTTTCGATACTTGTGTCCCATCCCCGCAACCTGCCATTATTATCAGCAATAGTATTACAATAGCGGTAGTGCTGTTCAAACAAATCCTGTTGTAGTTTTTCATGCTATAATATGTTCTTAACAAACCTAAAAATATTTCTTTTTCGATATGCTTATCCCATTTCTTCTTTATGGATCTGCTCTTTACCTACAAAACCAACACCGTCATCAATCATCCCGGTATTCCGGTTCAACAACGCCTCATCCGGCACTGCTTCTATAGGTATCATGTGCGAATCTGAAAACTCATTATAAGCTTTGTTAGAAGCCCGGTTATAGCAGGATATCAACGACCAGCGGGCTGAATCGGAGAGATTGGCTTCTGAACGGTGCAGGATATTGCTATGAAAAAACAGCGCATCTCCCGGTTTTAATTCAACATATACCAGCTCCATAGTTTTTAATGCAAGTTCCACATAGTGTAGAGAAGCGCCAATCTGTTCGCCGGAAAAGCCATGTTCCACACGTCCCATCTTATGCGATCCTTTAATAACCTGCAGGCACCCGTTCTCTTTATTAGCTTTTGTAATGGCGATCATCACCGATATCATTTGATCGGGGAACAGGAACTCATTCTTATACCAGTAACCATAGTCCTGGTGCCATTCCCAGGCTCCGCCCACTTTGGGTTCCTTCTGCATCAGCTTGCTGTGAAAGTGGCAAACAGGAGCACTGCCATCCAATAGTTTGTCCACCGATTTAACAATTCTTTCGCTCCTGGTCAACAATCCATACACATCATTACCTGGTATATACCAGGAAGTCAACCTGGTTTTTTTACCCGACTTATCGTTCAGATCCAATGCATTGTTTTTGATCACATCATCTTTCAATGCGATACCGGATAATTTCTTGGTTTCCTCAGCAGAAAGAAACTCCCTAACGATAAGATATCCGTCTGCGTTAAATGAATCAATCTGTTGTTGATTTAATTGAAAGGGTGCCATGCTTTATATTCTTTATTCTTTGTAATACGATTTTCTGTTTTTATTAGAAGTTGGGGACGGCAACATCCCACCAAAGCCTGGTGCCACCGTGATCGGGTCCCCCAAGCAAAGTAACTCCTTTTTCTACCTCGGCCTGGTTGGTTACGTATTCAGAACCGGGGTAGTTCATTCTCCTGATCTGTGTATCAGTGCTGATAGTCCCCCCACTATTATTGACAACCACCGGAAACAATTTAGGATAACCTGTGCGGCGGAATGTAGACCAGGCCTCTGTTCCACTACCAAAATTAGCAATCCACTGTTGGGTAACAATCCGTTCCAGCTTTTCTTCATTGCCTGCACTTTCATCCCACCTGATCTTAACATCCGAAAGCGCTGTAATATTATTGGCAGGAGTAACAGGGTCTACATAATCAGCCGGCACACTCACGTTATCCCCGGTATAAGCAGCTGCTTCTGCCGCTAACCCCCATTGCTCAAAGGAAGCCTTAATGCCAGCCTCATACAGTTCCTGCGCTGTGCCTCCCATCGCCCATCCTCTTAAAGCTCCTTCTGCACGCAGAAAGCATACTTCTGCAGCATTCATCAACTGCGTGGGTGAAGTCCGGCTAAATGCAGTAGCAGAAACATTTGAAAATGGCAGATAATCCGCCTGGGCTTTTATATCACTCCCTACCCGTACGCCTACATATTCTCCGGGGATTACTGTTGAAGTTTCAAAATATTTTGCTCTCCTGGGATCATTATAACCATTCATGTAAGAAATGATCGCAGCTCCTACAGTTCCGTCTCTCCACTCCCTGCAGGATACATAAATGGTATTTAATCCGCCTGAAACATAGGCATTATCACTACTGCCTGTAAATACGCCACCCCTCGAAGGATCCAATGACTTTTCAGCTTCTGTTCGCGCCCTTTCCGGATCAACTTTTACGATCCGCATAGCCAGCCGGAGCCTCAGTGAGTTAGCATACTTAATCCACTTTGTATAATCACCGTTGTAGACCCTGTCGAACTTTTTAAACGGCGTAGCACCGGGATGGCCGGATACATATTGCCCCAGTGCCGTAACTGCCGCATCCAGCTCGGTAAAAAAAGCATTGTAGAGATCAGGCTGGCTATCATACGCCACCGAAGTACCTCCCGTTCCAAACTGACTGTAAGGCGCAGGCCCATATATGTCGGTAACCTTATGCATGCCTGCCACCCGCAATATCTGCGCAACCGCCCAAAAATCAGGAGCCAGCGTTTCTGCACCACGCCTTTTGATTTCATTAATGGGAGACATAATGGAATTATATCCCACCCCAAAAAAACTATAGGATTCCCAGCCTGCAAAAAGGAAATAATTCGGATTCCACACACCAGGTAAAGTGACCATAAAATAACCGCCCCAACTACCGCAGGAAATAATTTCTACCACATCGGCGGATATGACGTTGGCGCCATTACTGGGGTAAATCGAGTTCTGTATATCCGGGAAGAAAGCGCCTATGCTGTTAAAATCCGCCTGCAGTTGCTCATCTGTTATGCCGTTGGGATCCCTATTATACGATTCAAAATTTTTTGTACAGGCACAGAATACCAGTACAGTGTACCCTGATATAATTAAAAGCGCAATATGTATGTTTGTTCTGAGTTTCATTGTAATTGAGTTTTCTTCGGTAATTAAAATGATACATTCAGGCTGCAGCCAAAGCTGCGTGTTGCAGGTAAACTGAACACATCAATACCGGAGTATCCGTTACCGGTAGAGTAGGTAAGTTCGGGATCGTAAGGCGCCTTTTTATACAGGTACACCAGGTTCCTGCCAATCAGCGACAACCGGATATTTTTGATAACATCCGTTTTTAACAACGATTTCGGAAGCGTGAAGCCAAGAGACATCTCTCTTATCCTCACTGTAGTGGCGTCATACATATACTCTCCGGTAACATGTTGCCTGCCACCTACTGTTTTATACCATTTGTCAGCATCTACTTTGGTAACAGGCGTATTGTCTGACAGGCGTATACCATCCACCGTAAGTCCCCCTTCATCTCTTGCTTTACCACTGGCTGCTGATACACCATAGCCATCCAGTATCTGCTCAGTAAGCGACATCACTTCCCCGCCGAAAGAACCATCCACTAAAAAGTCGAGGCTTATCCATTTATAACTTATGTTATTGTTCCATCCTAACCTGAAATCAGGGTTGGCATTTCCTACCAGTTGCCTGGCGCCACCCTGTACCACAGGAGTACCATCATCGTTGATATAAACCTGCCCTGTTTTTTCATCCCGCCTCAGTACCTGCGCATATATATCTCCATATGACCCTCCCACTTTCAGGATGGAAGAATAATTGTTGATATCATCGGAAAGCACGAACTGGTCCACTTCATCGGTCAGCCTTTTGATCACATTTCTATTACGGGCAAAGTTCAATCCTGTATTCCATGAAAAATTTCGTCCGCTAACAGACCTGACATTCAAAGAGGCTTCCACACCTGAGTTTTGAATATCACCTCCGTTAATGAATCTCCGGCTATATCCTGTACCGGGCGGAACCGCTACAGAAAAGAACTGGTTGATAGAATTGGTTTTGTACCAGGTTACATCACCGCTTAACCGGTTTTGCAACAACCGGAATTCGGCACCCAATTCAAGCGAACGGGTCTTTTCGGGCTTGAGATCAGTAAAGGGAGCGGTATTATTAAAAGTAATGTCTCCAATTCCTGTAAGATAATTGAGTGGATTGGTAACATATATGGGTACCGTATTTCCAACCACAGCATAGGATCCCCGTACCTTAAGCAGGTTGATGGATTGAGGCAGGCTTAATAACTGATCCAATAATACTGTTAAGCCACCCGACGGATAAAAATAAGAACCATTAGGTGTATAGCTCAGGTTAGATGACCAGTCATTTCTGCCGGTAACATCCATGTACAACCAATTTTTATAGGAGAGGCTGATGTTGCCAAATACCGCCTGCAACTGCTGGTGCTGCGCAGACGCCGCTCCAAAAGAAGTTCCTACCCCCCTGCTCATATTCTGTATTGTAAATACATTAGGAATATACATTTCATTTGAACCCAGACTTTCTCCTGCGTTACGGCTATCTGTAATGCTTGACCCCAAAGTCGCAGTCAACTGAATATCATTAAAATCTTTATTGATATTCAGCAAGGCATCACCATATAACTGTGTGGTAGTAATATCAGATACGTTGTATCGTCCGTTCAAGCCAGCATATACTGCAGCCGTTCCCACATAATATTTGGCTGTATTGTAATCGTTTGTCCTGTCCATATTACCACGGAGCTGAATATTCATCCATTCGGTAATATCATACCGTGCAGTGATATTGGTTACCGTCCTGAATCTTTTATTCTTATAAAGATTTCTGTTAATTACCCAATAGGGATTTTGATTATCTGCAGTAATAAATGGCCAGTTCTGTACATATAAGTTGCGTACAGGGTCAAGTACCTCAAAATTTTCTTTGTACGGCGACAGATCCTGCCCCGTCGGGAATGTATACAATCCAAACAACGGGCCACTCTGGAAACCGAATACCGGATTGTTGTTTACCGTTTGTGTTATCATGTTTACATTTCCTTCCAGCTTTAGCTTATTGTTCAGGAATTGCGCCGACTGCCTGAAATTAAAATTATGCCGCCCCATGGTATTGCCCTCCACAATACCTTTGGCGCTCGTATTGGCATAAGAAAGATAGGTTTGCATCTTCTCCGTTCCGGAGGAAAAGCCGACCGAGTTGATCCAGGTATTTCCTTTTTGAAAAAAATCTGAAACATTATCGTATGATGAGCCGACCGGTGCGCCCCAGCTCTCCGGAGAGCCCGGAGCCGTCTGTCCGTAATTATTCTGCAGTTTGGGTGTATAAGCTACAGCGTCTACTGTAAGTCCTGAGGAAACATCAATTTTAGAAACTCCCGCCTTCCCCTTTTTGGTAGTAATCAAAATAACGCCGTTGGCTGCCTGGCTGCCATATAACGATGCCGCTGAAGCGCCTTTTAAAACACTCATGCTTTCAATATCGTCAGGATTAAGATTGGAAATACCATCGCCCTGATCGGCCATTGAAAATGATGCATTGGCGGATTCGCGGGTAAAATTGATAAGAGGTACACCATCAATCACATACAACGGCTGGTTATTACCTGCAGCGGATTTACTACCCCGCAACAGCACCTTAGCGGAGCCGCCCAACCCTGCTGCGCTCCTGCTAATGGTCATTCCCGCTACTTTACCGGAAAGCGCATTAATCATATTCGTTTGCGGAACTTTGGTGAGCTCTGTACCTGCTACTTTCTGTGTTGCATAAGTCAACCCTTTAGTTTGCCTCTGAATTCCTAAAGCGGCTACCACTACTTCGCTGAGAACCGATCGTGTTTCTTCCAGCGCTATAGTCCAACCGGTAGTTATATTAACAAGCTTTTCCTGCGGATCGAAACCGCTATATGTAAAAACCAGCACATCATTGCTTTTGCAAGTAATACTGAACTCTCCTTTCGTATCAGACAATACTCCTGTGTGGGTGCCTTTAATAGTTATACTTGCACCCACAAGCGGTTCACCTTTTGTATTTCCTACTTTTCCTGTAATAGTAACCTGCTGTTGCGCCGATGCATACAAACAGCAACTTAATATAACTATGAGTATGGGCAATAGCCTGCTCAGATACCGTAATGGTAAATAATCGTTTAACATTGCATTTTAGTTTTAGTCTAAAAAGATTTATTATCGGAGGGCTTATCGAAACATTCTTGATATTTATTGATACCTTAAAATTACTATCAGGAAATCTCTAAAGAAACATCTGCATTTTCAAATTATGACACTTCATTTGCATGATACATTTTTCTTCCATAGTATACCTGGACAAATCACTGCACAAATATTATCCTAACAAAAAATCAACGAAGTAGAAGAGCATATATGCGATCACTTTTATTTATTATTCCGGGGTTTAGTCATTCAAAAATCGAATCGCTTCTTGTGCAGACAATCCGGCATGCACCACATTCATCAATGCCCGGGTGATTTTCACCGGACTTTTATGCTGTATAATATTCCTCCCATACACAATACCTGCAACGCCCTGCCGCATCAGTTCGATAGTTCTTTGTATGATCTCTTCATCATTTGTTTTTCCTCCGCCTCTCACCAGTACCGGAACGTTGCCTGTCACTTCCACAACTTTGTTATATTCCTGTACATTGGCACAGGGGTCTGCTTTAATAATATCCGCGCCCAGCTCCACTGCCTGCCTTACCAGGGGAATGATCTTTTTTATATTGCCATCCACCATATAACCACCTTTTTCCGCATTGGGCTGAAACACCAGCGGCTCTATCATCAGCGGCATCTGGTAATGATCTGCTTCCAGCTTCAATTTTATAATGTTATCTATACACTGAGCCGTAACCTCCGGCGCTCCCGGGATGGAAAACAGGTTGATGCACATACAGGCAGCGTCAAGCCTTACCGCCTGCAATGCAGCCTGCGCTATTATTTTGCTGAACGAAGCAGCCGGCAACGATCTGCCATATACATTGGCCACATCCGTTCTCAATACCAACGCCGGTTTTTGTTTACCGGGTATTTGCTGCAAATATTTTGCCTGCCCCACCGTTAACTGTATGGCATCAGGCGCAGCCTTAACAATTGCCTCAACAGCCGCCTGTATATTTTCTATGCCTTCCAGGAAAGCATATTCATTAAAGAAACCATGGTCAATGGCTACATCAAAACATTTTTTTGATACCGGATGGAAAAGCCTGTTCAGTCTGTAGGTTTTCATTGTATTGTGAGTATTATCTTGAACTTCCTTAATAACAATTATATCTCAAGCCACTTACTCCGACGGTTCGCAAGCGGACTGACAACAGAGAACAGTCACTAGCTACAAAACCGTTATTTTCTTCTTTGTTACTTTTTTGCGGAAAAAAGTAACCAAAAAGCCGCCCGAAATCGATTACGGCCCGATTTCGGGTAGGTGCCTTGATTAAACTTTTGTGCTACTGTAGCTTCAGCCATAAAACCTTAATATTTTATTCGTGCATTAGTGGCAATCGTCCCACATCGCATTGATCATCGCAACTGTTTCTTCTACCAATGCCTTACCTCCATCAGGACCGATATTGTTCGCCATAGCACTGTAGCCGCCGCCGTCAAGCGCCCTTTGAGTAGGCAGGTATCCGCCGGAATCTCCGGCAAACTGTACAATAAATGTTTGTCTGGCTTTGCTTCTTGCCGTAATAGCAAAACCAAAGTCTACAAACAGTTCAAAAGGATTGGTGGCAAGGGCGATATCTCCAATGCGTAATACATGCAGTTCATATTGGTATTGACTTGCTCTTTGCCTGTCTTCATATTGCTGCACTACAATTTCCATAGGACGCAGCCAACCATAATCGGAGGTTTTGCTATCCCAGGGACCGTGCGTCTTTATTTTTTCGTTGTCTTTGATCTCCTTCAAAAACCGGTTCCAGGCGGTAAGCGGGGAAAACGGATCTGCAGGTTCGGTAGCTTTGATCGCATTGACAACAGCTAAAGCTTTTTTGTATTCTTCGTCAGCAATAACACGCGTGGGTATTTGAATTTGCCTGGACTGGTGATAGAAAACAACATCAGAAGTGATTTTTTCCAATGCAAACGGGTACACATTCTGTATTACACGATCTATTCTCTTACCAATTTCTACAATACCCGGAACATCCCACATATCCGGCTCACCGGCCCTGTAACGGGTGGTAAGATCTCTCGGTGCAATGTCGCCGGCTGCGCTGCATTGCGGAAGAACAAAAACAGCTTCTCCAAATCGTTCTGCTATTCTTTTCCGTACCTCGCTCCAGAAGTCGGAGGATACATAATACTTAGATTCGGTAACCTGTGCAGGGCAGGCAACATTTATCCATATACCTGTTAGTTTCTTATCAAGGTCCCATGTAAACAGCAGATCAATCCCGGGATCCGTGGGCCCCTCTATAGCCAAAAAATCTTCCCGCTCCGTATCGCCATACATCTCCGCAGTTCCGCCGGCATACATCACCCTGCGGTTATGCCCTATGACAGCATAATCAAAGCCAGTACTAACAGCGGCCGGTCTACGATATTTCCATGCATTGATCACAGCCTTGCAAATACCATTTAACAACAGCTCTCCAAAATTACTTTCAACATCCGGGTAAGGCGCAGAATGCGTATGAGTGGCATTCAAAAAAATTTTGTTCAGGTCCAGGTCCGGCATTGTTCCCTGCAGGTGTGCACGAACGGCATCCTGCATTTCCTTTAAAGTATAGATCACATCCATCGAAACCAATACCGCCTGCTCTGAACGCCCGCCATCCATGATCTTTTCCATGGCACATGCCGTTACAGTTAAAGGGCTCTGCACATATCCGGAGATCCGCTCATAGTATTGACCGTACAGCGACACCGGGCCTTCCGGCGTTACATCTTCAGCAGCCCAGCCAATGCGTAAGCCACCGTCTTTTAACTGATGTTGGGAGCTATTTGCCATAATTATAAATTTTCAGCATCCATCATTACTGTTACCTGTACCCAAACTGCTTCTCTGTTTCAGTGATCGCATCTTCTATGATATCCATACCCATTGCTGCATATTTTTCATCCATGATCAATGGAGGCGACATCCGGAGAATATGACCTGCAGGTATCCATGCCAGCCCTTTTCTAAAAGCTTTCTGGTATACTGCTACGCCGGCTTCTGCAAAAGGCTCTTTAGTTGTCTTATCTTTCACCAGCTCTATTCCCAGCAAAAAACCTTTTCCTTTCACATCGCCTATAATGGGATGTTCCGCTTTCATTTGCTGCATCCGTTTCATGAAATAACTGCCCACGCTTCTCACATTCTCCAGTATATTTTCTTCTTCGATCACTTCAATAGAAGCCAGTGCCGCCGCGCAAGCCATCGGGTTGCCGCCATAGCTGGAAGAAGCAGAAATTTTTTCCAGCGCTTCGCCATTTTCCTCACTCACTACCATTGCGGTTACCGGGAACCCATTGCCAAACGACTTTCCGAATGTTACAATATCCGGTATTACGTTCCAGTGGCTGAGTGTGAGCCATTCTCCTGTTCTTCCCATGCCAGCCAATACTTCATCATCATACAGCAGTATATTATGTTTTTCGCATAAGCTTTTGAGCTTCGGAAAGAAATCGCCGGGTGGAAAGATGCTTCCCGCCCAGCCCTGCGCCGGCTCCAGCACAAACGCTGCCACATTGCCTACTGTACCTTCCTTTAAAAAATTTTCATAAAAGCTGATATACGCGTCGGTATCAATAGTGCCATCCGCTTTTTTCCATAACGGGCGATAGGGATCCGGCCGGGGTACCATATAAAAACCCGGCGCCCTGGTGGGACCATAGCTAAAGGTTTCGCTCCTGTACATCTGTGCGCAGCTTACCGCTCCCATGCTTTTGCCATGAAAATCGCGGTAAGCGGAAATAAATTCATGCTTATTGGTAATGGCTCTTGCTGCCCGTATGGCTGCTTCCACAGCCGTGGCGCCATCGGAATACAATTGCACTGCATTCAGCTTACCGGGCAATATCTCAGCCATTTTCTCCAGCAGCTTCTCTTTTACAGGTGTTGTAAAGTCATGTGCATTCATCAGCTTTTTTGCCCAGTAAGCGATCGCTTCCGATATTTTCGGATGGCAATGTCCCAGCGAGGTAACATAAATGCCGGAAGAGAAATCGAGGTACTTATTGCCGTCTACATCTGTGAGCGTTATCCCGCTGCCTTCTTCAAAACAAACCGGGAATAATTTTACCTGCGAGCTTAATCCTTTCATATACCGCGCCGTATTGTCATGCATCTGCTTTGAACGCGGACCGGGCAATTCTGTTATCAAACGTGGAATGCCTTCGGCGCTGCTGCGCCACCAACCTGCATCAATGGTTGCGGAATGCTTCATGTTATACTGAATATTTTTAGGTTTATTTAATATTAATACCTGGACTTTTCAAATGAGCGCATTTCAATTTTCGTTTCTTACACCTTTCCGGCCGGTGTCTTCACCATACGTCAACTTAAGAAACATGAGCAATAAAACGCCCCGAATGGGGTCTAATTTGAATAGCCATCGGTGCAACCGGTGGATAAATGAAACAGTTTTGATATTGAACCCTTGCAGGGTTCAACAAAAATTTCGACATTTTTACCGTGAGTTTCTCTCACGGCTATTCAAACCTGCCTGCCGCAGGCACGGTTCAAGTCCGCCCGTGCCGGTACGGACGGGCCCTTTGGGCTTAAGTTGACGGCTATAGTGTCTTCACCGACCGGTAGCAGCCTTTACAGATGAGTGCCTGCCTGTCCGGTAGGCACCCGTCTGTAAAAAAATTATAGCTTGCCGTTGTTTGCTGCATTCACAGGCAGTTCTTTTATATCTCTTACTTCAACCAAAGCTTCCTGTAACTCTTTCGTCATCATTGTCCAGCCCGGCATATCCTCGAATATATTGTTGCAATACAAATTGTTTTTGCCGGCAATAGCGGCATATTTCATCGCAATACCAGGCGGCTCCCCGTTTAAAATGGCAGTGAGAAATGCAGCGGCGGAAGTATCACCGGCGCCCGACGCATTGATTATTTTTTCCCGGATTGCAGGATAGGCTTCGCACCATAATTGCCTGTTGTTCCATTCTGCCCCGGAGAGGCATACGGTTTGCTTATTGTTAACAGCAGCTACGTCTCCTGTCCATAAAAACAGACCTTTGTGAGCCGCTTTGATCAAAACAATGTTAGCGCCCCAGGCAACCAATGTTTCACCCAATTCCTTTATAAGATCTGCCGGAGCATTATCTACAATATCACCTCCTGCGGCTTCCAGCATAGCATACTCATAAGGAAAAACCATTTTTAAAGCCTCTTCCAGGCTGGGTACAAAAATGTCGGTATATGGCAGGGTAACTTTTAAGATATCTGTCCAATTCACTTTTCCCGATTCACTTTCTGCATCCGGCAAACTAAAGTCGAGCGAAGTAACCACTCCCATGTCACTCACTTTTTTAAAAAGCGCCACCAGTTGTTTTCCTTTTTGCCGGTAAAATTTCTTTAACAGTGGCGGGTAGCCGAAATGGAACACCCGGCTGCCCGCTACCGCATCATAATCTATATGGTGAAGGTCGAACAGTTCGCTGCATCCCGGCGATTCAAGAAAAATACGGTCTACGGCCGGCGGCGCTATCACCAAACCGAATGCGGTTCCTTTATCCTTAACCGTCCGTATCCCTTCCGACAATTCGTATTTCTCTAAAGACTCCCTCGCTATTTTGCCGATAAAATCAGTACCCAGCAACCCATTCAGAAAAACCCGTTTTGAAAATTTTTTCATAGCCATGCCGGTGTTGGCTACTACACCACCAAGGGTGGATTCCATACCGTCAATCTCAACCAGCCTGCCCGGGCGGAGCACATCGTATACCTCATTTACCATAACGTCTTTTTTAAACGAAGGGATCAGGTCTATACAAATATATCCGGCTATTACCGCATCGTATCTTTTCATGAGGATACTTTAAATCACGTTTATATTTTTCAGGTAGCAGAAATCCTTCAGCAAGGCGGTCTGGTCGCCATAGGCAACAATATAATGCTGGCCCGAAACCTTTTCGGAAAAATCGTCAACAGGCTGATCAAGCGCCAGCTCAAAGCTCGGCAATTGCGGGGCCGGCTGCTCCCACCCGGCTTCCTCCCACCTCACAGGCTTCGCGGTACCGGTTATAATATGCATGGTATAACGGCTGCCCGTATTCGAAAGCCGTGCCAGCGTCATCTTTCCAGTTTTTACCTCGGAGATATTCAGCAAACCACCGCTTATACCTCCAAAAGCAGCGCGGGTTACCTTCACTTTGCCTTTTACTACTTCGGCAGGCACATAATCCGGCACCCCCATCAATACCCCCTCTTCAAAAAATTCGTAAAATTCAAAATAAGCGCCACACTGGCCGGTAAGCTGCTTTACGATCAATTGCGTAACCGCACCCATTACATCATTCTCGGGAATGGTGCACAGATCCGCTTCATCAGACAAAAGCATGAACAGGAATGCCGGCGGAAAATGCAGCAGCTTCTTCATTCCATCCACATCTTTGAGAGAAAGGGCGTTATAGCCGTTGGCCCTGGCAATTTTTTGCAAAGCCATGTAGTAACGAATGCCCTTCCTGAGGAAGCCTTCATCTACAGGCTGCACAAAATGCCACTCAGACCTGATCTTATGCAGCAGCGGTTCAATGCCGGCTTCATCAACCTGCTCAGCCTCCTGCAACAACTCCAGCATTTCGAAGAACTCCACATCAATGCCGTAATCTTTTTTAAGCGACAGACCTTCATACAAGGTGTTATATAATTTCATATCCCGGAATCCCATCATACCCACCCGGCTACCTGCAATTGATTGTTGAGCAAATGCAGCTTTAATAAAACACTCTATTTTATGAAGGGGCGACGGTTGACCAATAATGTTATACACGTACCTGAATTTGTATCCCAGGTCTGCAAAAACTTTTCTTAAAGCTGTAGTACCTGCCTGGGCGGCTGCAGTAACAATACGTCCGTTTTCCATATCTCCTGCAAGTCCCCACAAAATGATCGGTTTGTGCGCATACCCATGGGTGATAGCGATCACGGCATGAGAAGGTATCCAGCCCGCAAGACATACGATCAGCACATCAAACTCATCCTCCTTCATATCCGTTATTGCCCGCGCTACGTCTTTCCCTTCCGCATCGTCTGTTACAACCGCCGTTGTAACAAGTGGGAAACCAAGCGATGCGATCTCTGCTCTTGCCACCTCGCATTTAGCTTTAATCAATTCAACCGGGGAATTAACCTCTCCAAATCCAACAAAACCTATTTTCATTCAAATCCTTTTTAAAACATTAAAGAAATACTTGCCTGCCGGTAATCTTAAAAAATCGCTGCTGCCGGTCATTATTAAGTTTATACAAAAGCGCTGCTGTGGCTTTCCTTATTTACAGGTTTATCTGCCCATAATGAAGCAATATCTTCGAGGCTTAATCCTTTTGTTTCCGGTATCATCTTCCATGAAAAAATAACACAAGCGGTACATATCAAAGCAAAGAGAATATACACTCCTGCCGGGTCATTATATTGTTCGGTGAACCAGTGGGTAAGCACCGGGAAAAACTGGGCGGTGATAAAAGACGACAGGTAGAGAAAAAAGCAAACTATTGCCAACGCTTTCCCACGGATGCGGTTAGGAAATATTTCGGATATGATGACCCAGCTTAAAGGAGCCAGTCCTAATGTAAAGGAACCCGTACCCAGCAGCATGGGTATTAATGTAGCAATGGGCGGCCAGTGACGGTGCAGGATAAACGCCATTAGCAGGTGAGCCACTGCCATTCCGCAAACACTGGCGATCAACAGGCTTCGCCTGCTAAACCGTTTTATCAGACCGAATGCGGCTACGGTGCAGATAAAAATAAAAACATACACCGGTATGGAACTTAAAATAGCATTTGATCCTACAGATACACCCGCTTCTGCCAGTATACTGGGTGCATAGAGCAACATCATATTTACACCATTGATCTGCGAAAAGATCATCAAAATAATTCCAACTATCAAAGCGTTGCGTATACCCGGCCGCATCAATTCTTTGAAGCCGCCGTTAGCCGAACCTAATGCTTTTTGAATATTACTCAGCTCCTGCCCAGCCATTTTCGCAACATTTACTTTTTTAAGAATGGCAAGCGCTTCTTCCATCCGGCCTTTCGACGCCAGCCATCGCGGGCTTTCAGGAATTAACATCAGTCCCACCATTAAAAACAATACAGGAACCGCCTGGGAGGCGAACATCCACCGCCAGCCCCAGCCATCAAACGAAAAAAAATAACTTACAATAACCGCAAGGTTAATACCGATTACATTAGAGAGCTGGTTTACATTTACAAGCACTCCGCGCTTATGCGGCGGCGATAGCTCCGCAATATAGATGGGAGAAGACATCATTGCCAGGCCAATACCCAATCCACCTACAAAACGCCATATATTGAAATCCCATATACTGCCTGCAACCGCGGTTCCGATAGTAGAAACCAGGAAGAAAAAAGCTGCGATCATCATTGTTTTTCTTCGTCCCAACCTGTCGGCAAACCACAGTCCAAACAAAGGCCCCGCAATGGCGCCCAGGATAGCGCTACTCACCGCAGCACCCTTCATAGCCGGAGATAAATGGAAATCCGTTTCAAGAAAAGGAAGCGCTCCGGCAATAATTACCAGGTCGAACCCGAATAAGAAGCCACCCACTGATGCTACCAGCGTGACACCGAATATGTACCTGTTCTTTTTACCCGGACTGTTTCTTTCATCCATATACCAATTACTTAAAGATTCGTATGAACGAATAGCTGCTTCATTACAACCAGCAGGAGCCTTATTGACAGTTCGAAATTATTGCTCTTTTTATCGAAGGAATACGACTGACTTTTCCATTTATAACACTATTTTTTCATCAAAAAATCCTATACTGCACTTTTATTAACAATACAAACGCATTTCAATGCAGCCTAAGCTGGAAAAAATTCCTGTTCAGCATGCATCATCCATTACGGTGAAAAGAGAGATCACACCGTACATGGATTACCCCTGGCATTATCATCCTGAGCATGAGATCATCTTTGTGGAAAAGAGCTACGGCATCCGTTTTATGGGAAATCATATCGGGAATTTTTCCGATGGCGACCTGATGTTCATCAGCTCGAACCTGCCCCATGTTTGGAAAAACGATAATGATTTTTACCAGGGAAATAAAGCGTTGTTTGTTGATGTGTATGTTATACATTTCCGGGATGATGTGCTGGGTAACGGATTTTTTGACTTACCGGAATGCATGCATATCAAAAAACTATTCGAAAGAGGGCAACAGGGCGTTTTAATACAGGGTGCCGATCACCGGAAAATATCGGGACTTGTTAAGGATGTTGTAGCCGCAACCGGCATGGAAAGATTACTCCTCTTTCTAAAAACGCTGGAAACAATAGCACTTACAAAAGATTATGAGTTGCTTTCCAGCGCAGGCTACACCAGCACCGTAAATACTTCAGACACAGAGCGCATTAATGTGGTGATGAATTACATTATGCAGCATTTTGCAGACGATATTACAGTGGAGGAAATTGCCAGCCTGTCGAACCTGACCGTATCTTCCTTCTGCCGTTATTTTAAATCCAGAACGCAAAAAACATTCTCTGAATTTTTAAATGAAGTCCGTATCCTGAACGCTTGTAAACTACTCGTAAAAAAAGAAATGACCATCACGCAAATATGTTATGAAACCGGCTACAACAATATTTCTCACTTTAACCGGCAGTTTAAGCTTATAACCGGTTTAACAGCAAAAGCGTACGCGAAAAAATACAGGCAGAACCTGCTGTGATCTTTCCTAATTCCTTACCGGCTTACCTCCCTTCAACACACTTTGTATACGCTCAAGTGTTTTTTTCTCGCCACACAAGCTTAAAAAAGCTTCCCGCTCCAGATCGAGCAGGTATTGCTCACTCACCAGCGAAGGTTCACTTAAATCTCCTCCACACATTACATACGCGAGCTTTTTAGCCACTACCACATCGTGATCAGTAGCATAGTTAGCACGCCACATACTGTTGATGCCGGCGTATAACGCGCCCAGTCCGGAACGCCCTAATACCCTTATATCGGTACGTTGTACGGGCGTTACATACCCATTGTCATACATTTCAATTACACTCGCTTTACCTGCCGCTATCCTCCGGTCAGGATTGATGATCACCTCATCATGCCCTTTCCTTAATATGCCCAGATCAAATGCTTCAAAAGCGCTGGTAGATACTTTTGCCGTTGCAATAGTGAGGAAACGGTTCTTTAAAGTATTGTTATCCGGCTCTCCTTCATGCAGCTCATCGGCCGCGCGCAATACAAACTCTTTGGTGCCACCACCACCGGGGATCAACCCTACACCCAGCTCTACTAATCCAATATACGACTCGGCCGCCGGAAAAACTTTATCGCTGTGCAGGCTCAGTTCACAAGCGCCGCCCAGGGTAAGGGCGTGTGGTGCTACTACTACCGGTATACTCGAATACCTGGCGCGCATCATGGTATTCTGAAAAGCACGAACTGCCATGTCCAGCTCATCGTATTCCTGCTCTACCGCAAACATGAAGATCATGCCCACGTTGGCGCCAGCAGAAAAATTCTGTGAATCATTGGCGATTACTATGCCTTTGTATTTTTCCTCAGCCAGCGCTATCCCCTTCTGTATGCCTTCCAGCACCTCCCCGCCAATGGTTCCCATTTTGGTATTCCATTCCAGTCCTAATACATCATCCCCCAAATGATACACATTGGCCGCACTGTTCTTCCAAACAGTTTGCCCAGCAAAATTCTTCATCACAATGAACGCATTGGCTGTTTCTTCAGTAACAACAGAAACATAGCTGCCCGATACGGGAGAATAACACAACTTCCTGCCATTTTCAATTTTGTAGAAAGATGTATTTCCATCTGAAAGCATTTTTTCCACCCATTCTGCCACTGTAAAACCAGCTTCCTTCATGGCTTTCGCCGTTCTTTCCACACCCAGCGCATCCCAGGTTTCAAAAGCCCCTATCTCCCAGCCAAAGCCGGCTTTCATGGCATCGTCTATTCTATATACCTCATCCGATATTTCGGGAATACGATGTGATATATAAGAAAACAACGAATAATGAAACAGCCGGTAAAACTCGCCTGCTTTATCCTGGCCGGTCATCAGCATTTTAATACGCTGCTTCAGATCATCTATCGGTTTGGCAGCTTCTATAGTGGCAAACCGGGGCTTCTTTCTTGCTTCGTATTCAAACGTAGAAAGATTAAGCACGAGTATTTCTGAAGCACCATCTTTGGATTTTGTTTTTTTAAAAAACCCCTGCCCGGTTTTATCGCCCAGCCATTTATTCTCTACTAATTTTTCCACCCATGCCGGCATTATAAAAGTGTCGCGGGCTTCGTCGTCGGGGCAATTATCGTATACCCCTTTCGCTACTTTCACCAAAGTATCAATGCCCACCACATCGGCCGTGCGGAACGTAGCAGATTTAGGCCTGCCAATAACAGGCCCTGTCAACGCCTCTACTTCATCAATGGTTAATTGCAATTTTTCAAGCAGCTTAAAAATGGCAGCCATGCTGTATACCCCTATCCTGTTGGCGATAAATGCGGGAGTATCTTTACACAGCACTGTAGTTTTTCCCAGGTGCAAATCTCCAAAATACAACAGGAAATCTATTACTCCTTTATCGGTATACGAAGTGGGGATAATTTCCAGCAGGCGCAGATAACGGGGCGGATTAAAAAAGTGCGTTCCGCAAAAATGTTTTTTAAAATCATCACTTCTTCCTTCCGCCATAAAATGAATAGGAATGCCGGATGTGTTGGAAGTGATCAACGTGCCGGGCTTGCGGTATTTATCTACCTCGCTTAAAACAGATTGTTTTATATCCAGCCTTTCTACCACTACTTCTATTATCCAGTCATAGCCGGTAATATCCTTCATGTTATCAGTGAAGTTGCCTGTTTTGATCTTATTCACCGCCTCTTTGGTATATACCGGCGACGGATTGGATTTAACGGCTGCCGACAGCGCTTCATTTACTATACGGTTTTTTACCGCAGGACTATCCAGTGACAGCCCTTTTGCTTTTTCAGCATCGTTCAGCTCTTTAGGTGCGATATCAAGCAGCAATACCGGGATACCTACTCCGGCAAAATGACAGGCAATACGCGACCCCATAACACCTGAACCTAATACCGCTACTTTTTTGATGATCCTTTTCATCCGAATATCTTTTTGCTTTTTATTGGTTGGATGGTCTTTTCAATGGCTGAAAATCCTGTTTCATGAAATTAGTTAGCTAAACAACTAATTTATATACCGAAGGTAATATAAATTAGTTTATTGTTTGGGGTTTAGGGATGATGGATTTGAGATTTGAAATTTGAGATTTGATGGCTGTTGCAGGTTGGGGGGCAGGTTACAAGTTACAGGTTGCAAGTTTCGGGTTTGTGGTTTATAGTTTCGGGTTTGTAGTTTGTTTTCTCATAGCCCATAGCTGACTGCTCAAAGCTATTTGCAAGTTCCAGGGTGCATTCCGGATTTGTAGCATTTCAATAAGCCCCTGATAGCAGAAGGCTCATAGCCGATTGCTGATAGCTATTTGTGGTTATCAACTACAAACAAAAAACCATAAACCACATACATAGCTGAAAGCTGATTGCTCATAGCTCACGGCTCATAGCTGAAAGCCATATACTTTCTTTAATTTCGTTCATGGCCCTACAGCATTTAAAAGATATTTTTTTAGCAGGCGTAAGCGCGGTGAAACCAGCGGTATTTATCCCGTTGAACCTGACCTACAATAATGGCAGCATTATTGCCGGAACAAAAGAATTCAATATCGCCCGGGGAAAGGTATATATAGTATCGGTTGGTAAAGCCGCGGCAGCCATGGCCGCAGAAACCGAAAAAATTTTGGGCAGCCATATAGCGAAGGGAATAGTAGTTACCAAATATCAACACGCGCTTCCGTTGAAAATATGTAAAACCATTGAAGCCGGTCACCCCGTGCCTGATGAAAAAAGCATAGCAGGTGGGAAGGCGGTTGTTCAATTGCTTACAGGAACAAAAGCGGAAGATACCATTATCATGCTGATAAGCGGGGGCGCTTCTGCCCTGCTATCCGATCTGCCGCCGGGCTGCGCGCTGAGCGACTTACAACATATTTCTGCATTGCTGCTTGATTGTGGCGCCGCCATCAACGAGATCAACTGCATACGCAAGCATCTTTCGCTCATTAAGGGCGGGCAATTGATGCGGCATACTTCCGCAACAGTGATCGCGCTGATCCTGAGCGATGTGCCGGGTGATGATCTTTCCGTAATAGCCAGCGGACTAACGGTACCGGATAACAGCAGCTTTACAGATGCATGGAAAGTGATTGAAAAATATGGATTACAGGAAAAGATCACTTCCCCCGTAAAAGCCTGGCTGACAAAAGGACTGCACGGGGAAATACCTGATACTCCTGATGAAAATGACCCGGTATTCAATAAAGTATACAACAGGCTGGTGGCAACCAACAACATTGCCCTGGGAGCCGCTAAGCTAAAAGCGGAAAAGCTGGGGTACGTTGCAGAGATCATATCTCCCCCACTTACCGGTGAGGCGGAAGAACAGGCAACAGCTTTTATGGAAAAAATGGTTGTGCAACCAACGGATAAGCCTTACTGCCTTTTATGGGGAGGGGAAACAACTGTTACCATCAGGGGAAAAGGAAAAGGTGGTCGCAACCAGCAATTTGCATTGGCCGCACTCAATACCATGCACGATAATAAAAACAGTAATGAAAAAAAGATAAGCATACTGTGCGGCGGAACCGATGGTACAGACGGACCTACCGATGCTACCGGCGCCATAGCCGACCGCTCTATCCTGGAAAAGGCCAAATCGCTTCATCTTGATCCGCGCTCTTTTCTCAGGAATAATGACGCCTATCATTTTTTCAAACAAACAGGAGGACTGGTTATTACAGGACCTACCCAAACCAACGTGATGGATATGGTGGTTGGGCTGGCAATTCCCCAAAATAACATTACCAACAAGTAACTAAACCTTTTACCTTGAAAGTTTTCAGATTTTTTATTTCACTGGCCGTTTTTATTGTACTTACTATTTTAACCCAGGTGGGAGGAATTATTTACCTGCTTTCCCTGCTTATATCTTCCCAACTCAATAAAAGAATTGATAGCTGGTGGGCAAGGACCGGAGCAAAGACAGGCATATTCCTGCTGGTATATATCATTTGTTCATGGCTTATTATACCTCCTACAGCGAAATCGTATGGAAAAATACCTTTGCCTGTATTTGAAAACAATCATTTAAAACCTCTTACTATATTAACGCCTCTTTTAAACAGGCATTATATACGCGAAGATGTAAAAACAGCGGTAACGAACGCCGCTACAGCGCTTAACAAAAAATTTCCCGGCAGTGTTGTTAATTACCTGGATGCGGGATTTCCTTTCATCAACGGATTTCCGCTCCTGCCGCATCTCAGTCATCACGATGGCAAAAAGCTGGATATCGCTTTCCGTTATACAAACAGTAAAACAGGAGGCCCTGTAAACGGCAGCCCTTCGTGGCTGGGTTATGGAATATGCGAAGAACCGTTGCCTGGTGAAATTAATACCACCGTGTATTGCCAGATGAAAGGCTACCGGCAATACTCAGCTTTACAACGGTATATACCGCAGGAAAATAAAGCAAACTATAAACTGGATGAGGAGCAAACCAAAGCGCTTATCCGGAACCTTGCTGCAGAAAAAAAGATAGAAAAAATATTTATTGAACCACACCTGCAAACCAGGATGAACCTCAGCGACAACAAAATCAGGTTTCACGGTTGTCATTCCGTACGGCACGATGATCATATACATATAGAGGTAAAATAAGGATTTACATACAGGGGCTGTATGCAATAAACAAAGCAGGGGCTGCTTTTTATAACAGCCCTGCTTTTATCAACTCAACCGAAAATGATCTTAGAACCCGGTATTGTTCGGTAAAAGATTCGGATTTACATCTATCTCCTGCTTTGGAACAGGGAAGAGTAATTGCTTTTCGCTAAACGTACCGTTAAATACTGTTTTATGGCCAATAAAATCATCCCAGTTACCGGTAATATCGTTTCTAACCTTGCGTGTCCGCAACATATCAAACCACATTTTATTTTCGTAGCATAGCTCAAAATAGCGCTGCGACCACACTTCTTTTTCAAAAGCGTCCTGGCTCATAGCACCGATAGGATCAAGCTCAGCTCTTTCTCTGATTTGATTTACATAACTGATAGCCGTTGAATTAGGCGTTCCTTCAGCACGGTTGGAGGCCTCCGCATACAACAACATTACATCCGGTAAACGATACAATGCATAGTTAAGATCAGACCTTAATGTACTTAATGCAGCCGTTGAATCGAACCATTTAAATATGTAATGGTGCCC
The DNA here is from genome assembly GCA_019638595.1 of Chitinophagaceae bacterium. Lineage (GTDB taxonomy): Bacteria > Bacteroidota > Bacteroidia > Chitinophagales > Chitinophagaceae > Agriterribacter. The sequence goes on along the minus strand of JAHBTJ010000003.1, from coordinate 20,817 downwards.
AAAATTCACCGGCACACCTGTACTTGCGTTGGGATAGGTGGAATAGAAGTATTGTTGCTCCTTCACACGTTTATCACCTGCAGGAAAGGATGCGATAAATTCATCTGTAGGTACTACGGAACCGTACTCATCAGAATATTTTGAAATACGGGAATAGTTTGGAACATTTAAAGGAGTGAGCGGGTTATTAGACGGGATGCTCGCCGCATATTGTACCTGGAAAATAAATTCTCCTTTGTTTTTATTGGCAGGCAACCTCATATCTCTATACTCCGGGAAAAGCGTATACCCCCCGTTTTGCACCACTTCCAGAGAACGTTTCGCAGACTCTGCATAATACTGTTGCCCGCCGTTAATAGCAGCTCCTGCATACGTAAGATACACATCTGCCAGAATTGATTTTACCGCGCCTTTAGAAATCAGTCCGGTATTATCCTGCCAGGGCAGCGTAGCTTGCTCGGCAAGCAGTAAGTCGGGGATGATGATATTATCGTAGATCTCCTTTGCAGAGGTGCGGGGCAAATTCAATCCGCTCACGCTTTTAGGAACCTCCGTTACGGCAGGTACCGCGCCATACATACGCGCCAGGTAAAAATAAAACAGCGCTCGCATGGTACGGGCTTCCGCAAGCATGTTCGTCTTTTTTTCTTCGGTTAAACCAAGCGCAGTAATACCGGGAATTTGTTCAATTGCCTGGTTACAGGCGCCTATGCCTTTGTACAAATTCTGCCACCATGTATCCACATAAAAAGAAGTGGCATTATAGCTGAGATTTTGAAAGTTGATATAGCCTGTTTGTCCCAGGTCACTATCTGCTTTTCCTGTCATGAACTCCATCAGGTTCCAGGTATTTCCGCCGTAAGAGGATGCCTGGCCTCCCAGCATGGAAGCCTGCAGGAACTGGTAACAGGCATTCGTTAAGGCGCGGGCCACTTTTTCACTTGACAACTTTGAGTCGGGCGTTATAAAATTAGTAGGCTCTTCTTCAAGAAATTTTTTGCACGAAGTGGTCAGGACTAGTGCACCGACCAACGCAGCTATATGATATTTTAATTTTTTCATGATTCTCATTTTTGAAATTAGAAACTAAGCGTTACACCTAAATTCCATACCCGCGGGCGTGGGTAAGAGAAGAAATCAAGGTTTTGCGAGAAGGATCCATTTGCTCCATAACTGCTGAAGTAAGTATCAACTTCAGGATCGTAACCTGTATATTTTGTAATGATAAACAGGTTTTGTACACTCGCATAAAAACGCAGTTTGCTGATGCGCATCCTGTCGAGCGTTGAAGACGGGAGCGAGTAACCTACAATAAAATTCTGTCCCCTGATGAAGGATCCGTCTTCTACCCACCATGTATCGAATTTGGAATCCTGCGCAAAACGAAAGTTTCTAACCTGTGATATCATGGTATTTTGGTTAGAAGGGGTCCAGCCATCAAGCACGGTTTTAATACTGTTGGCGATCGTCTGCCTGTCTTCAGCAGAATGCTTGAATGTAGCAGCAGTATTAACCCCCTGCACAAAACGGATATCGAATGAGAAATCCCAGTTCTTATAATTCATAGTGCTGGAGAAAGTTCCTGTCCATTTTGGATAAGCACGGCCGATAATGCTGTAATTTTCACTACCATCATCATTATACAGGTATTTTCTATCTCCGGGCTTCAGATTACGGCTGGCAGCAAGATCAGCTTCGTGTTCACCATAAGTGCCTAAACGTGTTCTTCCCCAGAATGAACCAATCGGCTCTCCCACGCGCAGAATATTGGTTTGCCCCAAAAAGTTAGGACCAGGAAAGATATCGGCATTTCCATCTTTCAGTTTTAAAATCTTGTTTTTGTTCGTTGAGAAGATGAAATTGGTTGACCATGTAAAATCCCTTGACTGAATGTTTACCGTATTAAGATTTACTTCGAAGCCGGCATTTCTTACCGAGCCCACATTAATATACACAAAGTTGTTGTTCAACCCGGCAGACCAGGGAATGGGCGCCTGTAACAACAGATCTTTGGTAACACGGTTATAGTAATCCACATTCAGGTTAATACGGTTATTAAACAAGCCTAATTCAAGTCCCACATCCGCCTGCATAGATACTTCCCACTTTAAATCCGGATTGCCCAGATAGCTTGGAATTAATGTTGCACTTGCAGCTCCGTTCAACACGCCGCTGCTTGGTTGTATTTGGGCAATAGACTGGTATTGACCAATTTCCTGGTTACCCGATCCGCCATAGCTTGCACGAATCTTCAGATCGCTGATGGGCGAATTCATGTTGTTCTTCATGAAATCCTCTTCAGATATTCTCCATGCGGCGCCTACTGAAGGGAAGAACGCATATTTGTTATTCTTTCCGAATTTAGACGAACCGTCGTACCTGCCGGTGGCGGTAAACAAATACTTATCAGCAATATTATAGGTAACACGGGCAAAGTAAGAGTTCATCGCCCATTTATAATCCTGCGATTGGGATTGACTTCTTAGCGTACCCGCCTGCAGGTAATGCCACTGAAATATATCGTCAATAAAATTCTGTGTTTCCGCTCTCACCCTTTCCTGGTTGTATTCCTGCCATGAAGCTCCCAGCAATGCTGTCATTTTATGACCGTTAGAAAGCTCAGTATTGTAAGTCAGGTAATTTTCTGACTGCCAGTAAGAGTTCTGATAGGTGTTCAAGTTAGCCACCCCACCCTGGTCTTTTGACAGGTTGTGCAGGTCGCCGGCAGAATAGAAATTGTTTTTCTGGTTGTTAAGATTAAATCCAAAATCAGATTTAAATTCCAACCCTTTTGCCAGCTTAAACAGGAGGTAAGTGTTACCTAAAGTCTGGAAAGTATTGTTCAGAGAATACCTGTTGTTGGCAATATGTACCGGGTTGGCCCCGCCTTCCAAGCCTGCAATATCACTATTACCTGCCCATGTTCCGTCGGGGTATTTTATAGGGATGATAGGTACCGCTTCCGAAACCATGCGGGGTACGTTCAAACCACCGTTACCGTCTGAAACCATACGTTGCAGGGATTTGATCACAGATAGGTTCCCGCCTACCTTTAACCAGCTTTTTACATCCGTATCCAATGTAAATCTTGCGGAATAACGGTTAAAGTTAGAGGTGGTCATTATACCATCCTGGTTAAGGTAGCCCAATGAAACACTGTATAAGGTTTTATCACTACCGCCCTGAACATTCACCTGGTGGTTATGCGATAATGCCGGCTTGTATACTTCTGCTTCCCAGTTAGTATTATAAAGAGGTTTGTCATTCGCATCAAACAGTAACGGATAATTGGTATGGTTCAGTGCTTTCGCTGGCGCCCATACTCCCCCGGCAGGATCATATTTTTGTCCGTTAGCAAAAGATTCATTAAACACTTTTATAAATTCTTCAGAATTGAGGGCAGGTACATGCCTGTATAACTGGGCAACATTCACATTGCCGTCATAAGTAACTTTAGCGCCACCGCTCCTGCCGCGTTTGGTGGTTATCATTATCACGCCATTCGCGCCTCTTGCTCCATAAATAGCCGTGGAAGATGCATCTTTTAAAACCTCGATCGAAGCGATATCATTAGGGTTCAGGCTATTACCGTCAACACCTGCTACTCCATCCACCACATATAACGGATCAAGACTTGAGTTGATTGAACCGAGACCGCGCACCCTTACTTTAGCGCCTGCGCCCGGAGCATTGCTGTTTACACTTACCTCCACACCTGCTACCTTACCCTGCAACGCCTGGGTAATATTGGGCACCGGCATATCCATCAGCTTGTCGGCCTTTACCACCGCAACAGATCCTGTTAAGTCTGATTTTTTAACGGTACCATACCCTATCACAACAATGTCGCTAAGGCTGTTATCGTCTGCAAGCAGTATTAAGTTTGATAATTCGCCGGCCTTGTTGGCTGCCACTTCCACTTTTTTAAAGCCCACATAACTGAATACCAATATCGCGCTGCTGCTGCTAACATCCAGCGTAAAGCTGCCGTCTGCCTTTGTGGTAGTACCGTTATTGGTACCTTTCTCCTGCACGCTTACCCCCGGTAAAGGCTCCCCCTTTTCACTGATCACCTTACCTGTTACCGGTATTGCCTTAACTGCAAGGTCGTACTCGGTTACCTTATCACCCACAATTACAATCAACTGGTCGCTTAGCCTGCGATAAGTAAGATTGGTATTCTGTAAGATCCTGTCCATTACTTCAGGCAGGCTTACATTTTTTACATCAATGCTTACCAACCTGGCCTGCCTTAAAAGCTGGTCTTTATAAACAAAACGGAAATCTCCCTGATCCTCAATAGATTGCAGAACTTTTTTGAGTTTAACATTTTCAAGTTTAAGACTTATGCCCTGCCCGTAACTATGAGCATAGGTTTGCATAGAAAAAGCGAGCACAAGCAATATCGCCATTTTCGTCATAAGCAGGCTTTTGATTAATAAACGACGCTGGCCTACGGTTGCGCCGCATTCATTTTTTTTCATATCTTGGTTTTGATTTTAAACAATGATAATCCGCCCGGCAAGGCGGCTTGTCGTAATCGCGGAGAATGTTACAAGCATTCTCCGTTTATATTTAACTTTTTTTTCTGTTCATACGCAATCAGTTTTAGTGGTTAATGAATAGCTGGTTTGGTTATTAATACTATTTTACGGTTATTGTATCCCTGTTTATCGTGTATGAAAAATTGCCTGTGATCTTCAATGCTTCCATTACCTGCGCAAGACTTTCATTTTCAAATATGGCGCTGTACTGAGTAGCCCTGGCGCTCTCATCCACGTCCATCAATACTTTTACATTATACCATCTTTCTATTTTGCGCATTACTTCTTCCAGCGTTTCCGCATCAAATGCCAGTTTATTCTTTATCCACAGCGTTTCTAATGCTGAGCTGTCTTTTTTCTGAAAATGAATTTTACCCACTACAATATCCACATCATCGGGCCTGGATTTCGCTTTTACTTCATTAAGCCCGGTGCTGTATTCCAGGCTTTTGTTATTTACACGAAGCTTTTCATTGGGCTTAAGGATAATTTTCTTTTCGGGGCTGTTGTGCAGCGTAATTTCTACCGAACCTCTTATTAAAGAGGTTTCCGTATTAGGCTCCGTTTCATATGCCTTCACATTAAATGCAGTACCGAGCACTTTAATATCAATGGTTTTTGTATGAATGATGAAAGGTTTCTGCTCATCTTTTGCCACATCAAAAAAGGCTTCCCCTTCCAACACGGCCTCCCGCAGATCGTCCCTGAAATTTTCATCATACGTAAGTTTGCTATCTGCATTCAGCCAAACCACCGTGCCATCCGGTAACTGTATGTTCGATTTAGAGCCTTTACGTGTTGTTACCGTATTTTTTGCGGCAGGCTGCTTTGCCTTATTCTCCGGCGCCGATGTATTGTTAAGAAAAAAAAATATTCCTATCGCCACAGCCGCTGCAATGCCCGAAAAAGGCAGTAACCAACTGTACCTGCGTTTTTTTCCATCACTTTCTTCAAAAAGATCCATTTCCCGCGCTTTTCCTATAAGCGTGCTCATCTCTGCATCCGGCAAATTGCTGAGCCTCTGAAGATGCTTATTAAAAAAATCGCCCGAATCTGTTTCTTCTGGTTTGGGAGCCCACATTTGCGAAAGCAATTGCACTTTCCAGCTTAATTCCGGATGCTGTTTTATAATAGCTTCCAGCTCCGAAAGCTCTTCGGGTGTTGCCTCGCCAGAAAGCTTAGCGCTTAACAGCAACCAGAATGTAGTTTCATCCATATAGTATGTCTCAATACAACAGGAGGCCTTTTTGAATAAGAATGTACCAAACAAAAAAAATTTTTTTTAAAACTCTTTTTCCCTTCAACTTTACAATGAAAAGCCAAAGAATAAATACCTCTATTGAACCGATTTGCTTGTATACCAGAACTACAACAAAAAATTGCCTTGTATGATGATATGAAGGCGTACAAGAGTTTGTGCGACCTTTTCTATCACAGGCTGTACCGGACAGCCTATGCGTTTATAAAATCAAAAGAACCCGCTGAAGAAATTGTTTCAGATGTTTTTATCAAGGTTTGGCAAATGAGGGTGAAGCTGGCGCAGGTAGAAAATTTAAGTGTTTATTTGTATACGGTAACCAAAAACCTTTGTTTAAAATATATTACGCGCCAGTATAAAAATCCTGTTACCGATCTTGACGAAATTACCTTTGAAACTACTATAGACTTCAACACACCGGAGGAGTTGTATATTTCTTCCGACATTATGAAAAGGATCAAGGCTGCAGTCAACGAGCTGCCTCCCAAATGCAGGCTGATACTACAACTGGTAAAAGAAGATGGATTACGCTATAAAGAAGTAGCTTCTATTCTTAACATTTCTGAGCTAACGGTTCGCAATCAACTGGCTATAGCGGTAAAAAAGCTGGGTAAGATATTACCTGCATATCTTGAATCCTCCCCTGATTTAACTATCCGTGCTTTGCAATAATATAACTGCTTAATTTAGTAGCCTGAATATATTTTTATAGTATGAAATTATACACGGTTAATACAGGCTATTTTAAATTAGACGGAGGAGCAATGTTTGGGGTGGTACCCAAAAGCATCTGGAATAAGCTCAATCCTGCCGATGAAAACAATCTTTGCTCCTGGGCAATGCGGAGTTTGCTGATAGAAGACGGGGACCGCCTGATACTGGTAGATACAGGCATGGGCAACAAGCAGGATGCTAAATTCATGAGCCACTATTACCTGCACGGAGATGATACGCTGGATAAATCGCTGGCAAAATACGGATTCCACAAAGATGATATTACGGATGTATTGCTAACACATCTTCACTTCGACCACGTAGGCGGTGCTATTGTAATCGAAAACAATAAAATGGTGCCGGCTTTTAAAAATGCCATATACTGGAGCAATGAAGAGCACTGGCAGTGGGCCATTAAACCCAACGACCGGGAAAAAGCTTCTTTTCTAAAAGAAAACATTCAGCCTTTGCAGGATAGCGGCAAGCTGAAGTTCATTCCTGTAAAAGAAGATATTTCTTTTACCGAACATATTACTATCCGTTTTGTGAACGGGCATACCCAGGCAATGATGTTGCCGCAGATCAATCATTACAAAGGAAAAACCATTATATATGCCGCAGACCTTTTGCCTTCTGTAGGTCATATCCCACTGCCTTACGTAATGGCATACGATATGTTTCCGCTAACAACCCTGCAGGAAAAAAAGGCTTTTTTGCAGGAAGTGCTGCAGAATAATTATATCATCTTTTTCGAGCACGACCCACAATACGAGTGCTGCACACTTACCATGACGGAGAAGGGCATCCGTGCCAAAGACCTGTTTAGGCTGGAGAGCATTTAGGCAGCCATTACGCTAAATTTCCCTACTTTTGACAGCATTAATACCCGGATATGAAATTCAGCAAAACTTTCCTGATCATTTTTATTGCTTTAATAGCAATGGCAGCATTGTACCGCATAATACCCGGCAGGCCTTATGGCTTTGCACCACAAATTGCTATGGCATTGTTTGCCGGCGCTGTTATTAAAGACCGGAAATGGGCTTTTGCATTGCCTTTGTTTTCTATGGTTTTGTCTGATGTGATATACGAAGCATTATACCACCTGGGGTATTCGCAAATGCAGGGCTTTTACGAAGGGCAGTTTACCAACTATGTACTTTTTGCGCTCATTACCGTTGTTGGCTTCTTTATAAAAAAACCTACGGTATTAAATGTGGCTGCAACATCGCTGGTGGCTCCTACCCTGTACTTTCTTTTGTCAAACTTTTTAGTATGGCTGAACGGCAGCGGCTTACAACGCCCCAAAACATGGGACGGACTGATGATGAGCTTTGCAGACGGGCTGCCCTTCTATAAAAATTCATTGTACGGCACCCTGTTCTTCAGTGTTGTATTATTTGGCGGATATTACCTGCTGAAGCAGTACATGCCCAAAACCAACAAAGCATAAGCATTGCACAGCATTTCATAACATTTAAACAACACTATCTTTCATAACGGTAGTTATGAAAGTGTTTCGTATGGCTAACCACAATCAAACAGGTAAACTGGGCGAAACGCTCGCGCTCCTGTATTTGGAGCGCCATTCTTTTATAATACTCCATACCAACTGGCGATACTCTTATTACGAAATAGACATCATTGCCGAAAAAGATAACATTCTCCACTTTATAGAAGTAAAAACCCGGCGCTCAACAACATTTGGATTACCAGAAGAAAGTGTAACGGATGCCAAGATTGAAAAGCTGATGAAAGCGGGTGAGGCCTTTTTATATCAGCATCCCGAATGGAAGAGAATACAATATGATATTCTTTCTATTTTGCTCCGCTACCGGCAGCCTGCCGAATATTTTTTTATTGAAGACGTTTCGCGGTAGCCAGCAGGTGTTTCATTTTTTCCACCATTTTGTAGGTAGCAGGGCAGTATTCTATGTTCTGCCTGTGCACATGCATATAATCCACCATTTTTTTCTTGGTAAGATGGGGAAAGCCTGCACAATCATCGGGTCTTACCTCATAAATGCTGCACATATTAGTATCCAGGTCAAGGAACTGGCAGGGCTGCTGCGTGTTCATCCAATCCTTATCCTTTTTATCGTAATACAGCCACTTTTCTTTAAACTCTTTTACGGTCATGTTCAGGTGAGCTGAAATACGTTTTAAGTCCCTGGTATTGAATGTAGGACTCATGGTTTTACAGCAATTGGCGCAGCTCAGGCAATCTGTTTCATGCCATACTTCTTTATCAACCCGTATGGCAAGATCGTCGAGCTTGCGGGGCGGATTATTTTCGAGCCTTGTTAAAAAACCTTTGAAGCTCCTTTTATGACGTTTTACTTTTTGCCTGAACGACCTCAGGTTGATTGCCTGCATATTGATTGTAGTGTTACTGCGGCGAAAATAAGCGATGCTTTTGATATTACATGCTTTTATATGAGCCACCGGGTGCGGTTTCAGCAAACGGGAACCATCCTGCTTTATTTATTGATCCATTTAAGGCAAACGGGCTTACCCACTTCCATTCGCTTACCCGTATCCGTAAGCGCTCCTGTTTTTTTATTTATTTTAAATATCGCTATGTTGTCAGAATCCTGGTTGGCTGCCAATAAAAAATTTCCGCCGGGGCTTACAGTAAAGTTACGCGGAATTTGCCCGCCTGAAGGCTGGTGCCCCGTGAGCGTGAGTTTACCGTTCTGCTGATCAATGCTGAAAATGGCTATGGTATTAAAACCGCCCCGGTTAGACGCGTATAAAAACCTTCCATCTTCAGATACATGAATATCCGCGCTTCCTATAAACTCCTTATCGCTATCCTGAACAGATTTAATATGCTGCACGGCATGCAGCCTGCCGCCAATATGATCAAATACGGTAACAGCCCCGCCCATCTCTTCCATCAGGTAAGCGTATTTATTATTAGGGTGAAAGGTAAGATGACGGGGACCCACACCATCCGCCACCTTTGCAAAGGGTTGAGGCGCGGGTGTAAGCCCACCTGTAGCAGCATCAAAAGCATAGATCATTACCTTGTCTATACCCAGGTCGGGAACAAAAAGCCACCTGTTATCTGCTGAAAGAATGGTGCAATGCACATGCGGTTTTTCCTGCCTGTCTTTATTTACACCGGAGCCGGTATGCCGGATGGTAGTAACCGCTTCGCCGACGCTTCCATCGGGTTGTACAGGCAATACGGAAAGCGTGCCGCTGCTGTAGTTGCCCGCAATTACCCATTTGCCTGTTTTATCTACCTCAACATAACAGGGATGATCTCCCCCGGATAATTGTTTATTAAGAAAAGTGAGCGTGCCGTTTTTTTTATCGAACGAAAAAGCGCTTACTTCTCCCCCGTTATCATTATCGCTATTTTCATTCACCGCATACACGTATTTTTCATCGGGAGAAACCGCTATGAAAGAAGGGTTGGAAGATTTTACATGACTGACTTCCTTATACGCACCTGTATTGGTATTAAAAGTATATACATATATGCCTTCACTCCTGCCTCCTGTATAAGTGCCGGTAACTAAGTATTTATCTTCCTGTTGTTGTGCCATAACGAGTAATGATGTAACACATAAAGTAAGTGTGTAAAAAAAGCCTGCTATTTTCATAATGCTATGATTTCAGTTTTTCAAGCGCCGCCACGATCCTGTCGTATGTTTCCTGCTCCCCAAGCGGTTCGGGCACAAACCGGTTGCCTGTTACTTTTTCATACAACTCTACATACCGGTTACTGATCGTTTGCACCCATTCATCGCTCATTACAGGCACTGTTTGTCCTTCCCTGCCCATAAAGTTGTTTGCGATCAGCCATTCCCGCACAAACTCTTTACTTAATTGTTTCTGGCGTTCTCCCTTTTGTTGTCTTTCGCTAAACCCGTCCGCATAAAAATACCTTGATGAATCAGGGGTATGGATCTCATCCATCAGGTAAATCGTATCTCCTATCTTGCCAAACTCATACTTGGTATCTGCAAGGATCAATCCATGTTTTTGAGCTATGGACTGCCCTCTTTCAAAAAGTCGTTGCGTATAATCTGCCAGCACCTCCCATTCTTCTGCGGTAGCCAGTCCTTTTGCAATAATTTCTTCTTTAGAAATATCTTCATCGTGGCCCTGTTCCGCTTTGGTAGCAGGCGTAATGATGGGAGTTGAAAATGCATCGTTTTCCTTTAAGCCCTCCGGCAGCGATACTCCGCATAAAACCCTTTTTCCGCTGCTGTAGGTACGCCACGCATGCCCTACCAGGTGGCCGCGCACTACCATCTCCAGCTTAAAAGGAATGCATTTTTTACCTATAGAAACATTGGGCGCCGGCACTGCCTGCAACCAGTTGGGACAAATATCATCGGTAGCCCGGAGCATCTGTGCCGCTATCTGGTTCAGCACCTGTCCTTTAAAAGGAATAGGCCGCGGAAGTATTACGTCGAAAGCGGATATCCTGTCGCTGGCAATCATCACCAGCGTTTCACCAATGGTATATACATCTCTTACTTTTCCTCTGTAAAAAGCGGTTTGCCCGGGGAACTGGAAAGTACTCATTGCGCTAAAATAAACTTAGGCTGCGACATGACCAAAAGCAGGCAACGACAGCTCAAATCCGTTAGCGATAAGTTCTTTGAAAATCAGGTTATGTTTAAGAGAGAATGGTTGACAATGGACGATTTCCCTATTTCTTCTTTTTCAGCGAAGCGCGTACCTTTTTTACAAAGGTAACAGGCACTGCTGCAACATCGGCAGCCTGTACATCGGAGAGCCCCATCCTGGTTATCAGATTGCGAATTACCTCGGTTTTGCCTTGTTGAAGGATTTTTTGAGTTTCTCTTTCCTTTATCATTTCTACGATGCCCATATGCCTGCTTTTTTGAGTGATGGAATCAATCGCCTTATCAAAGTTAAGCTTTTATAACAGTATAAAGCTTGTGCCCGCAGAGCCGGTGCATTTCAAATTTTCTCTCCGGGTGGGCGGTGAAAACACCGCCCACGGCGGTGCTACAGGAAAATTTGAAATGCACCCGTAGAGCCCTAATACGCAGAAGCTTCGTTCAGCAGTTGTAAAGCGTCTGCATGAAGAACCAGGCCTGCCCCTTCCGTAAGCGCCTTTAATTGTTCGGTAGTAGTGGCGCTGGCAATAGGCGCAGCCACTGTGGGCCGGGTAAGCAGCCATGCTATTGCTATAGCAGCGGGAGTTGAATGATAGTCCGCGGAAATTTTGTCTAATGCTTTCAAAATTTTAAACCCCCGGTCATTCATATATTTCTTTATCCCACCACCCCTGGCACTTTTGCCTAAATCGTCTTCGTTCCTGTACTTCCCGGTCAAAAATCCCGAGGCCAGGGAATAATAGCTGATCACGCTTAAGCCATTCTCCAGGCATACAGGCTGTATTTCGGTTTCAAAACCACGCCGGGCATACAAATTGTATTCAGGCTGAAATGTTTGATAAAGCGGGAAACCCAATTGTTTGCCGGCATTCAGTGAAGCCTTCAGCCGTTCGGGCGACAAATTAGATGCACCGATCCATTTTACCTTACCCTGCCGTACCAGTTGCGCATACGCTTCCAGCGTTTCTTCCACCGGTGTAATATTATCATCCCAGTGTGTTTGGTACAGATCAATTACATCTGTCTGCAGCCGCCTTAAAGAATCCTCTGCCGCTTTTAAAATATATTTTTTCGAAAGATCCTTATGCCCCTGCCCCATATCGGAACCTACCTTGGTGGCTACAATTACCTTATCCTTGTTAGCTCTTGATTTCATCCACTTTCCAATAATAGTTTCGCTTTCGCCGCCCTTATTGTCAGGCACCCATGTTGAATAGGAGTCGGCGGTATCTATAAAATTAAACCCGGCGTCCACAAAAGCGTCGAGTATTTCAAACGACTTTTTTTCATCCAGCGTCCAGCCAAATACATTGCCTCCAAATGCCAGTGGCATAACATGCAGACCTGTTTTCCCTAATTGTCTTCTTTGCATAACCTTTTTAATTATATTTTTTATAGTAATTGAGCAATAAGCAGATACCATGCTGCGCTTGTTATAAATGCCACCAATATGCCGGCGCCTACCACCAGGTTAGACAGGCGGGGGTTGAGCCCGTATTCGCTTGCTATAACTCCTGCCGTAAGAAAGGAGGGCATAGCCGATTCGAATGCTGTTACCTGGGCAGCCAGTCCTTTGGCATTCATAAAAAACAGGATGCCCACTATCAGCAGCGGAGCCAGCACAAGCTTGTATAACAGGGCCACGCTGATATGCTTTATTTCTTTCATCCAGCCGCTGAACTTTAACTGTAAGCCGGTAGAGAACAATGCCAATGGTCCGATAGTAGCCGCCAGCTTATCAAATAAGGGATTTAAAGAAGAAATATCCATAAACCGCGGTATGGTGAGCGCCAGTATGCAGGCTATGAACGGGGTAAACCGTACTACCTTTTTCACCACAGCCGATGCTGAAAGTTGATGACCATCCGCAGCATTCAACGCCACCACGATGCCTGCAGTGGATAGCAGCAAAAACGATACCTGGTCGCATATTACCGCTATGCCCAACGCGTGCTCGCCAAAATAGGCTATTACCATCGGGAACCCGATAAAGGAAGTATTGCTTAATCCCGTGGTAAGCTTCAGCCCGTTTTCCGTTTTTTTATCAATACCGGTTGCGCCCGCGTATATCCTGATGTATACCCACGCGCATAACCACAATACAACCGGCATCAGCGCAGGTATTAAAAGAGTGCTGTTCCATTGTATATAAGGCAGGTATTTAAAAGAGACGGCCGGCAGCGCAAGATGAATAATAAAAGCATTCAATCCTTTATGAGCATCCGGGGGAAGCACCGTAAACCTCCGCGCAAAAACGCCTGCCAGCAAACATATGCCAATCAATAAAAAATTAACCATAACGATCCGTTCATCCTGCTTTTCATAAAGCCGGGAGTAAAGATTAAATTATGATTTTTTGGCGAAGTATTTTAAAATTAGATCCTTACACCCAACGTTACACCCAAAGTTTGAGGATTGCCCAGGTGTACCGCACCAAAATCGTACGCATACGCGATGTATTTTTTAGCGCCGAGATTTCTTATCCAGAACATCAGGTCGGCGTTTTTGGACGATACGCCCGCTCTTGCATTCAGCAGGCTGTAAGGCGATTGACTGATTGAATTATTAAGATCGAAATATTGCCTGCCCAGATACATCCACTCACCACGCACTATCGCTTTTAACTGCTGCCGGGGAATAATGGTATAACTGTATTGCGCCGACAGCATGGATGTAAACTCAGGAGTGTATATCTGCTTCTTACCCTCAAGGTCAACCGAAGCGCCATTTTGAGAAAGCTTCAGATCGGCATACGACGCATTTGTATACCCGAAATTGTAATTCAACTGCAAGCCTTTTACCGGCGTGGCGGTAGCTTCTATTTCAAATCCTTTGCTGTTCAGCTTCCCCGCGTTGCGTATAATGGTGATCGCATCCGGTAAAACCAGCGTAGGCACCTGAACACCCGTAATATTTGTATAGAAAACAGCTACATTCAAATACAGCCTGTTTTGCAGGAAGCTGTTCTTTATGCCTGCTTCAAAATTATTGCTATACTCGGGATCATACCGGTACAATGGCGGTTGGGAAGGGTCGTCAGAAAGCTGGGTAAGTCCGCCCGTGCGGAATCCCCTGCTGTAGATGCCATATACGTTGCTTTTATCAGAGATCCTCCATGTTAGTCCGGCCCTGGGAGAAAAAGCGCCGGAATGCACCGCGGAGGATGTATCGGGCCGGATAATAATAGCTTCCGCTCCATCAGGCTGGTATTCGCCCATCATATGGTACTTTTTGTGTTCATAGTCGTACCGGATGCCTGCGGTAAAATCCAGCTTTTCGAGTATACGGTATGTTGCCTGCCCATAAAACGCAATTCCTTCACCTTTTCCTTTGCTGCTGTTAATAGTGGAAAAATTAATATCAGGAATGCCATACAAGCCTGCATCTTCTCCATAATGGGTTGCCTGCCTGGTAGGGCGGTCATCCGAAAACAGGTAAGTTCCTGCAGTCCATTGCAGGCGGCTTGCGGAAGCGGCGGGTGAAGTAAACCTGAACTCCTGTGTCCATGTTTTTACTTTATTCCAGGGCTTCCCGTAATTATTCCCGATGGTTACAATATCGGCGGGAGAAAAATCCCCGTCTATAGCGTTTTTATAATACCGGTAATTGTTTTGATAAGCCGTTTGGGAGCTGAAATTAAAGCCACGCCCCGCATAATTTATAACCAGTGAGCTGAACATGGTATTGTCAACCATTTCTCCAACGGCATTCTGCGACAGCTCATAAGGCTTTTCAAAAGCATCTTCCACTCCCATTACCAACGGGTAGGCACCATTATTACGATGTGCCTGGTGACGCAGGTTAAATGAAATCATCCATTTTTCCGCAGGCTTGTATTTCAAATAATAATTGCCGGCTGCTATTTTCTGGTCATCAAAGGAGCGGTTGTTAAATGTATTGGTATAATATCCATCGCGCTTTGAATACATACCTGCCGCACCCAAATAGAGCTTATTTTTTATAAGCGGGGTTTTAAAGCCCAGTTCATAGCGCTGCTGGTTATAATTTCCAAAGTTAACTTCCGCGAACACAGTGGCTTTATCGCCAGGCTGCTTTGTAATGATATTAATTACTCCTCCCATCGCGTTCCTTCCGTATAATGTACCCTGCGGACCTCTCAATACTTCTATGCGCTCAATATCAAGTAACTGCGAGGAATAAGAGTCGAGCGTAAACTGGTTTACGCCGTCAACATAGGTGGCTATTGCAGGGTCGTAAGAAGTGGTAGTAATTCCCCTGATAGAAGTTACATTTCTTTCATCGCCGCCATTGGTGGAATTAAGATTGGGAACAATGGCAGTAATATCCTTCGCGTTCCACAGCCTGTATTCTTTAACCTGCCTGGCCGACAGCGCGCTTATGCTGAATGGGATCTGCTGTAATTGCTCATCCTTTTTTTGAGCAGTAACCACTACGGCATCCAGCCTGGTATCCGTTTCGTTCAACACAAATGCCGTTTCGTTCTTACTGTCCGCCAGCAGGTCTACTTCTTTGCTTACAGCAGCATATCCTACGGCAGAAACCTGCACTGTATATTTTCCGGGGAATATTTTATCAAGATGAAAAAAACCGTTTGCATCGCTCACTGTACCCCTGTTGGTGTTTAACACTATTATGGAAGCACCTGCTAATGCTTTGGCATCACCACCGGTAACAGTACCCGAAAGAGTGGTATAAGATTGCGCGCCGGCAAAAGAAATAAAAACACTCAAAAAAGAAAGTACACTGAAAAATAGCTTGTTCATCGTTATATATCCTTTCAATAGTTAAAAAATAAGACAGCAAAGGTAGCTATGGCATGACAACCATCCTGCAAAGAAATCAAATCCTCACTTTTAACAATCCTTTGCAACCACTCTTTAACTATTCATTTACGTATACGGCTTAAACGATTGAACATGACCATGCATCTAATATCCTGCACTAAAATTTATTTTATGAACATTCAACATATTATTTATAAGCATATGGCACTGACTGCCGTATTACTAACAGCACTGGCTTATACCGCACCATTGCACGCCCAAACCCCGGGCAGGGAAAAAGAGACGCAGGAAGAAGCGATCCTCAGAGAAGCGGTAGACTCTAAAAATTTTGTATTCAAAGCGCAGACGATCGTGCCTATGAACGGCATGTCGCGTCAACTGAACGCCAGTTATGACCTTACGGTTTCAAGCGATAAGATCATCAGCTTTTTGCCTTATATGGGCCGTTTATATACAGCGCCCATAGATCCTGCACAGGGGCCGTTGCGTTTTACTTCAAGCGATTTTGAATACAATATACAACCCGGCAAAAAAGGCGGCTGGCAAATTTCTATTAAGCCTAAAGATGTACGCTCGGTTCGTGAGTTCAACCTGAGCATTACGGAAAGCGGTTATGCCACATTGCAGGTAAATGGCAACGACAGGCAGCCTGTAACCTTTTATGGCTATGTAACGGAAACGGAGGGATAAGACGAACGGTTACAGCGCGGCATTGCAACCGTAATTCATTTTTTAATCCGCGATCACGGTTGCAGGCCCCTTGCTGATCAACGCATTCAACCTGCTTTTAACCGCTTCACTCCATTGCGGCAAGGCTGCAAGATCGGTATCCCATAAATCCATATCGCTCAATACCCTGTCTGCCAGCTCTGCCGGCTGGTATTGTTGCCAGGCATCATAAAAATATGCCGCCTTATCATCGTTAATAGGGTATGCTTTCCCGTTATAGATACCTGTATATTTATCGCCGTTTTTTTCAACCGCTTTCATAAACAACAGGTAAGCGGCGAAACCTGTAGCCATGTGCTGCGGCACAGCCTTTTGTTCCTGTATATATTTCATCAATACCGGCACCACGCGCATTTTCATTTTAGAAGTATACTGCATGGTAATGCTGATCCACTGATGATTGATATAGGGATTCCTGAACCTGTCGAGCACCTGCTGTCCAAAATTTTCCGCTTCGGCAGGCGACACCCTGCCCGGTATAGCAGGCGCTATATTATGCAGCATTAACGCTTCTACAAAATTCCCGAACACCTTGTCAGCCATTGCTTCTTTTACCGTAACAAACCCCGACAGGAATGCCAAACCACAACTTAGGGTATGCGTGCCATTCAGTAACCGCAGTTTCAGTTCCCTGTATTTTTCAATATCCGGGGTTATGATCACTCCTTCGTCTGCCTGTGCAAAACTCAAAGCCTGTTTTACCTTTTCATCCCCTTCAATTGCCCACAAGCGGTACACTTCACTCATAATAAGCAACCCGTCTTCATATGCCAGTTGCTCCTTTACCTGCTGCAACATCACTTCTTCCGGCTTACCCGGCACAATCCTGTCTACCAGCGAATTGCAAAAACGGTTTTCAGCTTTCAGCCATTCAATAAATGAATGATCCAGCTTGTTGTATGCCGCAAGCTGTAATACAATAGACTTCAGCCTGTCGCCATTCCCAACGATCAGCTCCGTGGGAACAATGATCATCCCCGGATTGCCGGCGCCTAATGCTTTATAACGCGTATGCAAAAAAGCCAGCAATTTGGCAGGAAATGAAGCGGGTGGCTGCTGATCTATCTTTTCTTCCACATATTGTATTCCTACCTCCGTGGTATTGGAAATAATGATCTGCATTTGAGGATCAGCAGCGCAGGCAAGTATCTTATCCCATTCTTTTTTGGCAGACAATACCCTGCTGATAGCGGAGCAGATGATGTTTTCCTCCGCTTTCACCCCCTGTGTAATACCCCGCACACAAAGTGTATACAGCCCATCCTGCGCTTCAAACGCGTCTGTTCCTCCGGAATCGGTTGATTTTACCACCACAACCCTTCCATTGAAAATGCCTTTCCGGTTTGCTTTATCTATAAAATAATCCGGCAGGCCGCGCAACAGCACACCGGTACCAAACTGCAATACTTTTTCAGGAAGCTCAAACACAGCCTGTGAAGGTTTCGAAACAAATGCATCTGCTATGGAACCGAGGTTTGCTTTGTTTAATATCATCATAAAAATAAGATTTAACTATTGAGCAGTCAGCGATGGGCTGTGAGCTGTAAGCCATCAGCTTTCGGCTATCAGCTATGAGCGACAGTCAATTTCAAATATCAAATATCGAATTTCAAATAGCTAACCGCAAACTATAAATTACAAACCTCAATCACCTCACCTGTCCGTTGCCTCTTACTACCCATTTTTCGGTTACCAGCTTTTCCAGGGCAAAGGGGCCGCGCGCATGAAGCTTTTGTGTTGATATTCCTATCTCCGCACCTAATCCAAATTCTTCCCCGTCTGTAAACCGTGTGGAAGCATTGTGGTATACCGCTGCCGCGTCTACTTCATGTAAAAAAAGCTCCGCCTTTTTCCTGTCTTCGGTTACGATCGCCTCAGAGTGTTTTGTTGAATGCTCACGTATATGGGCAAGCGCTTCCTCCGTATCTTTCACTACTCTTACCGCGCATTTATAATCCTGGAACTCACGGTCAAAGTCTGCAGCAGCGGCTTTGCCGAGATAAGGATATCCTTTGAGTATTTTGTATGCGGAAGCATCCGCCAATACCTCCACTTTGTATTTTTCAAAACCCGCCCGAAGCTTAGGCAGAAAGCCCGCCGCGATAGAATTGTCTACCAGCAAAGTATCCATGGCATTGCATACAGAAGGGCGGGATACTTTTGCATTCACCACAATATCCACCGCCTTTTGCTGCGCTGCTCCTTTTTCAACATATACGTGGCATACCCCTGCGCCTGTTTCTATAACAGGTACCAAACTGTTTTTCCGTACAAAATTGATAAGCCCGGCAGAGCCCCTCGGGATAATAACATCTACATATTGTGTAGCTGTAAACAATTCCTGCACTGTTTCGCGCGCCGCCGGAAGCAGCGTAACGATCTCCGCGGGAAGACCGTTCTTCTTTAATACATCGCGTATGATCTTTACCGCGGCTTTATTGGAATGATCGGCTTCACTGCTACCCTTTAATACACAGGCGTTGCCGCTGCGAATGCAAAGCGCCGCAATATCGAAGGTTACATTCGGCCTCGACTCGTACACCGCGCCCACTACCCCCAACGGCACCGCAAGCTTTTGCAATAACAATCCGTTAGGCAGCCTTCTTTGCTCCAGCACCTTACCCGAAGGATTAGGCAACCTGCTTACCTTACGCAAGCTTTGGGCAATGGCTTTCAAACGTGCATCTGTAAGACGCAGCCTGTCTGTACGCGGGTTGTTGGGATCCTGCTTCGCCACATCTTTTTTATTAGCCCTGAGAATAACGGCGGATTGCTCCAGCATTTCAGCGGCTATCCTATTCAGCACCTTTTTCAGCTTTGCATCGCCGGCAGCCCTTAATGCAGGCGCCGCATTATACGTTTTTTTAATCAGTGATAAAACTGCACTCATGAATCATATCTTTAAAAAGTAACGATATCGTCCGCATGCGCGGCAATAATATTTTTATGCGCTATTTCTTTATTTATATCAGCGCTGCCCAGCCTGGCTTTAGCAACGCCTATAATTATTTCATCCTCATCAATCAGCTGTATTACCTCGCCGGCGACAAAAGTACCCTTTACTTTTTTAATACCTACGGTAAGCAGGCTTTTACGCGCAAGCAATGCTTTCGACGCTCCCTTATCTATATACACACCTCCTATGGTAATAGAGCCGCTGGCCAGCCATTTTTGCCGGGCCTTTAAATTGGAAGACTGCGCGCGGAACGTGGTACCCGATTTTCCTTCCAGCGCTTCCCGAAACGGATGTTTGCCGTTAAGTCCGCAAATAATTACATGTATACCCAATGAAGCGGCAAGCTTGGTTGAAGTGAGCTTGGAAAGCATTCCGCCCAATCCAACCCCTGACTTTTCCTTATTCACGTACCCCAAAACGCTTGTATCTATCTTTTCAACGAGGGGAATGATCTTTCTTTCGTGATCCAGCAAACCGCCCGCGGAAGTGCAGATAATCAGCTTATCGGCATCAAACCCAATGGCAATAAGCGTTGCCAGCTCATCATTATCCGAAAACTTTAGTTCTATATTGCTCACCAGGTCATTTTCATTCACTACCGGCAAAATATCATTTGCCCAAAATTCGCCAAACGTTTCTTTAAGCTGTAAAAACTGGCGGCGGTTAGAAAAATGATGCCTTTCGCACAATGCCTGCGCCACGGTAATTCCATGTTTTGAAAAGTATTTGTGGTATAACTGTATCAGCATGGGATTTCCCACAGCCGCGGCAGCCTTACGCTCCGTAATGGTACCTTTGTATTTTTTAAAAAAGGATTTTCCGCTTCCCACCGCGCCGCTGGAAACCAGTACAATATGGTATTGGCG
The DNA here is from genome assembly GCA_019638595.1 of Chitinophagaceae bacterium. Classification (GTDB taxonomy): domain Bacteria; phylum Bacteroidota; class Bacteroidia; order Chitinophagales; family Chitinophagaceae; genus Agriterribacter. Next base: position 377 of record JAHBTJ010000003.1, on the reverse strand, counting down.
CCCCAGGGCTACAATTTCCGATACTACTTTTTTTATTACAGCCTGGTCAATTTTGCCTTCCCCGTCTGTAATTACTGCCGTACCCAATTTTATTACCAATACACTTTTTTGCATATCAATGCCCCGGTTGATGAAATTTGAGCGCAAAAATAAGGAGCAATTGCCGATTTGCCGTTTCCAGTAACGGGCTGTCACGTTCGTCCATATACCCAAGCCCATCGGGCAGGTAGTTGTATGGGAAAATATCTTACATTTAACCTGCTATATATATTGCACCTTATACAAAGTAAAACACCCCCGCTGTGAACAAAAAAACTATAGCTGACCATGATAATACCAGCCCCCGCAAAAAAAATGATCCGCTTTTAAAAGCAGCC
>JAHBTJ010000029.1 GCA_019638595.1 Chitinophagaceae bacterium | reverse complement strand
CGTTTGCCTAATCCGGGTATATCAAGCGTAGATTTTCCGCGATATATCCATGCAAGGTTTCTTGCTACAAATGATAGTTTTGCATTTTTGATAAACATTTTTGCACTTACGGGAATATTATAACCCAGCGAAACTTCCCTGATCCTGAAGTTGGTTGCGTCATATGTAAAAAATTCACCTACTCCATAACGTTTGCCGGAGGCCGTTTGCCAGAATTGCTGTGCGTTGATTTTTGCGTTTACAGCATTCCCGTCGGCATCTACTCCGCCAAGGTTCCATGATTCATCATCCCGATATTGCGCGGTGGCCTCGGTAATGCCGCTGAAAGCAAGGTTCATTTCCGTACCCGAAATAATTACACCACCAGCCCTGCCATCGAGTAATATTTTTGCAAACAATCTTTTGTATTCAAAAGTATTTGTGAAACCAAGGGTAGCTTTGGGATTGAAGTTACCGACATAACCCTGTTCCCCGACGGTTATATCAGTGGTGAGCGGCCTTCCGTTGGGCAGCAGCACGAACTGTCCTTTGTCATTTCTTTCCCATTGATAGGCCAGCAGGTCCCCGTAACTTCCACCTACCTTTACGATCGGTGTGCCCGACCGTCCTTCTCCGGAAAGATATACTGCAGAAACATCCTGGTCAAGGCTTTTGATCTTGTTCCGGTTCATACCCAGGTTAAAGGTAACTTCCCAGGTAAAGTTTTTGCTTTGAACCGGGGTTCCGTTCACTACCAGCTCTATTCCCTGGTTCTGTATATTGCCTGCATTGATGTATTTGCTGGTATACCCGGTTGCCGCCGGCATGCTTAACTCAAGCAATTGGTTATACGAGTTGCTTTTATAGTAAGTAAAAGTAAACCCTATCCGGTTGGCTGCAAATCTCGCTTCTAAACCGGCCTCAATGTTCCTCACTATTTCGGGTTTTAAATCGGGAAACGGCAGGGTAGTTCCCCTGTGTAAAAAGCCGTTCCCGGAACCCTGCGAATAACTGTAAGTTGCATTCAGCAGCTGCGGTTGACCTCCATTGCCCACAGAGGCATAATTGGCGCTCAGCTTCAGGAAGGAGACGGGCTCAGGCAAATTAATAAGATCTGATAATACGGCTGAGGCCCCGACGGACGGATAGGAATAGCTGTGCGGGGGTCCGAGCCTTGAATCCCAGTCATTGCGAATACTCGCGTCTATAAACAATGCGTTCTTAAAAGAAAAATTCACCTGCCCGAAAACGGATTGTATCTGTGTTTGTATGGAGGTGGAGCTTATGGCAGGATTGGTGGCAAAGTTCAGGCTGAATTTGTTGGTCACATTTAAGCCACTGGCCACAGTAGACAGTGCGTTGTATTTATTATCCTGGAATATGGCGCCTGCCCTGTAATCAATTTTAAGATCACTTGTAATATTGTTATTGCCCTCCAGCATTACATCATACCATTGTTTGGTGGTCACCATATCATTATTGGCGTAGTATCCGCCCAATTGCCTTGCCCAGAGAAGCGTACCCTGCGAGTAGATGGTTTCGGTGTGGTCAAATACTTTATCCAGGTTAGCTCTTCCCTGCAGGCTCAGCCAATCTGTAATTTTTAATTTGGCGGTAATAAAGCCCGTCAGCCTGTCCCGCTTTTCGTTGATGCCCGTCCTGTTGATAAGCCAGTATGGATTCTGGTATATTGAGCTGAGCGTGGAAGGCCATCGTACCGCCTCCGGGATACCGACGTTATTGATGGTTTCAAAATTTTGAGCCGTTGCAATGCTTACATTCCTGGGAATTTGGTAAATATTGATAACAGGTGCGTTTTGCTCACCTGCCCGGGGCTTGTTGTCAATAGATTGCCGGATATAAGTCACTTTTGCGTCGGTAGAAAACCATTTTCCGAACTGGTTGGTGAGACGAAGATTGATGGTATGTCTCATCAGGTCGTTCTTCTCTATGATGCCTTTTGTATTGTTATTGGTATAAGAAAGATAGGTCTGCATTTTTTCGTTGCCCGATGAAAGCCCGATAGAATTATTTAAGCTGGTTCCGGTTCTGAAAAAATCTTTGATATTATTGGGTTGGGAACTGTAGCTGCCTTCTTCGCCGAGGTGGTTGGTAAAACTTTGCCCGGTCATTTTTGCACCCCAGCTTTCACCCACATTTCCATTCAGGTTTCCACCATTGCCCTGCCCGTATGCATTTTGTACTTTGGGTAATGCAAATACATTTTCTGTTGCAAAGCCTGAATTCACGTTTACAGATAAACGGTCTTTTGACCCTTTTTTAGTGGTGATGACTATAACGCCGTTCCCTGCCTCGCTGCCATATAAAGCCGCAGCGGAAGCGCCGCGTAAAACCGTCATGGATTCTATATCGTCAGGATTGATGTTGGAAGCACCGTCAGAACCCTGCACACCTCCAAAGTCGCTGCCTACCGTACCGTTGGTCCCGTTAATAATGGGTACGCCGTCTACCACAATAAGCGCATTGTTGCTGCGCTGAATGGACCGGTTTCCCCTTAATACGATTCGCGCACCGCTGCCGGGGCCGCCTGACCCCTGGGTTATGAGTGCATTCGCTACCTTGCCCTGCAGCGAATTCATTACATTGTTCGGGTCTCTTACCCCTGTTAATTCCGAAGGCTTAACAGTTTGTGCAGCATACACAAGCGACTTTGCCTGCCTGGTGATGCCCAGGGCAGTTACTACCACTTCATCTGCCTGGGTATCCTGCGGGGTCAATACCACTTTAATATCTGTTTTTCCGGCTATATTTATTTCCTGTGTAATGTATCCTACAAAGGAGATCACCAGCACCCCCTGGTTATCCGGGATATTCAGGCTGAAGTTTCCCCCGGCATCGGTAGTCGTACCCGTGTTGGTACCCTTAAGCGTTACAGAAGCGCCGGGCAAAGGTTCTCCCGCATTGCTCGTAACCGTCCCCCGGATCTCTATGAGTTTTATGTCGGGTTCAGCCGGGTCAGGTTTTATTTTTTGGGGGGATATGACCACGGTTTGCGCAACGATGGAATATTCAACAGGCGCCTTCGCAAAGCAAAGGTCGAGGGCTTGCTGAATATCGGCATCTTTTACGGAAATGGTGATCCGGGAGGCATTACGTAACAGGTCTGTTTTATAAAAAAAGCTGTATCCCGTTTGCTTTCGTATCTCCTTCAATACTTTTTCAACGGGGGCATTTCGTAGGGAAAGTGTGATACTTTGTGCAAAGCCGGTGGCTCCGGAATGCAGGCAAAAGGCAAATAGTAAGATCGCAGTTAATTTCATAACCCTGCATATTAATACAGGCGGATACAGAAATCTGACCCGCCTGCGGGTTTGGTTAATTTGCATAATTTTGTACAAGTTTTTGGTTAAACAATAAGCGTTCGTGATCAATGTATGTTTACTTGTTTGCCATTACTGTTTACGGGGGTGTTCCAGCACTCCCGTTTTTTACAGGCAAGACACTTCCTTTATATGCTTCATAAAAAATGAAAAAGTGAATCCATTTTATGTACCCGGCAACTGGGCTGCTATTGAGCCCCGGTTGCGTCGCACGCTTCAACACTTTTTCACTATCGGGCAATAATTATGATATTCATTAATTTATCCGTTGTTGGGTATAATAATATGTTCATATTTATCCTCCTGTAATTACAACCGTTCTGTTGTCCAGCCGGTATTGAACCCCTGCTATTTTCAGTATTTCCATTACTTCCGATAAGGTTGCCTTTCGTGGAATTGAGCCGTTATATCCTCCCTGTGGAATACTGCCCTCGAAACGTACGTCTACATCGTACCACCTGGATAGCTGCCGCATGATGTACGGGAGCTTATCGTCGTTGAACCCGATCATTCCATTTTTCCAGGCGATCTCTTTGTCTATATCCACTTTTTTAACATCCACCTGTCCTGAGCTTTTTTCCAAAGCGGCCTGCTGCATCGGCGTCAGGGGCGTTATGCTCTTTCCGTTCCGGATGTTTACCTTACCTTCCGTAAGTGTTGTTTTTATGAATTCTTCATCGTCATATGCCATCACATTGAAATGGGTACCGGTAACTTCCACTTCCATATTTCCACGTGTAATTACCTTAAAAGGCTGCGCGGCATTTTTTGCTATTTCAAAATAGGCCTCCCCCGACAGGTATACGGTTCTTTCTTTTTCTAGGAAGCGGGTGGGAAACCTTAAATAAGAAGCCGCATTCAGCCATACTTTACTTCCATCAGGTAATACCAGCTCATATTCTGCGCCGCGGGGAATGTTCAGTGTATTGTAAACCACTTTGGTGCTGTTGCCTGAAGTATTGTCGTATATGATTTTGCCATGCTGCTTGTTAATGGTAGTGCCGTCTCCTTCTTCTATCTGCGACACAGCCACGGCATCAAGTGCAATCACTGATCCGTCTCCCAGTACCAGTGACGCTTTGCTGGTGCCTGGCAGAATATCTTTTGGTGTTTGCGCTTCAGCAATGGTATTGGCAGGAGTTCTTGCAGCCTTTTCTCCGGGAGCATACAAAAACCTGAAGCCGATGAATGCGACAGAAACGACAGCCGCGGCAGCAATATAATACCACCATCTTTTTACGGATGGCTTTACCGGTACTGATACTGGCAACATTGGTATAGCCGGTTGCTCGTTCCTGTATTGCCGCAGCCTGTTCCATGCTGCAGCTTTAAGCTCGTTCATTACCGCATCCGGCAGTGCTTCAGCATCACTCCATTCAAAGGAAAGATACCATTGCTCAAGCCATTGCTTTTCCTCCGGTGTGCACTCACCTGCATTGTATTTTTTTATAAGTAATTCAAGTTGGTGTGTTTCCACTATGTTTTTTTGTTACCAACAGGTGAGATGGGGGAAAGTACCAGGAGATCCGAAATTTTTTTGAATGGCTGTCAGCTATTAGCAGTTAGCTGTCAGCCAGCTCTGAGTATTTAGTATGTATTGATAACTGATGGCTGATGGGTAACCGCTGATAGAACTTCATAACATATAACTATAGCCGGGAAATGCTCTTTCAGAACCGCTTTTCTTAACCGGCTTACCGCGTTGTACAACTGGTTTTTAACGGTTTGATTGGAAAGGCTCAGCAGTGTGGATATCTCTGCATGGGTGAGATGTTCTTCCCTGCTTAAAAGATAGATCTGCCGCATTTTTTCGGGCATCGTCGCTACCTGCTGCGTTATGAATTGCTGCAGCTCTTTTGTGCAATAATTGCTGAAAACTGTTTCCTCATGTTCGGCGGGAACAAACTGCCGCTGCATTAATTTTTGCAGGCGGTTATTGTTTTTTTCAAAATGATTGAAGATTTTGTTCCGGAGCGCGGTATATAAATATCCGCCGAGTGAATCTTCAATAGTAATGCTGCCGATATTATTCCATAGAGAAAGAAATACATCCTGAACAATGTCTTTGGCATCTTCTGCAGCATGCAGCCGCCGGTAAGCAATCCTGAAAAGATCATCCCAGTATTTATTGAATAACAGGCCAAATGCCTTCTCATCCCCGTTTTTAGAGGCATCAAGCAGCTTCTGGTCGTTATCAGCTATCCAGGGACTATTCATATCAACCAATAAGGTATGAAATTACAATTTCTTTTGTCAGCAACCGGGCTTACTAACAGGAACCATATTTAGCTCAGGTCTTTCCAAATCTATTGGTAATGCAAAAGCCGTTCTTAACCTATTCTGTTCATTTATTACCTTATCTTGTTTATTGTGATGTTTTGTGATATGGTATGATGAACTATCCTGTATTTTCGACTGATGCAAAATGTTTATGATAATCATATAAAATAAAGTATATGGAAAAATCCGGCAGAAGAGATTTTTTAAGAAACTCATTACTCGGGGCTGCTGCAATTAATATAGGGAGTGTTACAGGAAACGCTGCATCAATGCTTCAGTCAGGTTATCCGTTATATGATGGTGGCAGGAATGTATGGGTTGCGTCTATTGCACAGGAAGGTATAGCAGGTAAAGATTGGAAAGAAGCTGTGCAGGCAGCCATTAAGCAGGCGGAAAATGCGCTCCCGTTCAGCCCGGACATTTATTGTTTCCCGGAAATGTTCCATGTTGCCCAGCTCTCCGGCGAAAAATCTGCGGTTAAAGATGCGGCTGAAGATGGTTCAGGCCGGGTGATCGCCCCGGTGCAGGCTTTTGCAAAGCTTCACCGCTGCTATGTGGTATGTCCTGTTTTCACCGTGGAGAACGGTAATTATTATAATGCCGCCATATTGATTGACAGGCAGGGAAAAGTGATGGGAGAATATCGTAAAACACATACTACGGTTTCTGAAATGGGTAAGGGCGTCAGTCCCGGGCCGCTTGACCCACCTGTTTTTCACACCGATTTTGGCACTATCGGGATACAGATATGCTATGATATTGAATGGCCGGACGGATGGCAAAAGCTCGTGGAGAAGGGCGCTGAGCTCATTTTCTGGCCCTCCGCTTTTGGCGGTGGTAAAAAGGTGAACATGCGTGCCTGGACCAACCAGGTTGCCATAGTATCCAGCACATGGAAGGGAACCACGAAAATATGCGACCCGCTCGGAAACGATATTATAGTGAGTGGCATCTGGAGCCGGTGGGGTGTTTGTGCACCGGTTAATCTTGAAAAGGTCGTTCTGCATAGCTGGCCGGATTTTGAAAAGTTCGCGGGCATTCAAAAAAAATACGGGAGAAAAGTAATTTGTTATTCCCTGCATGAAGAAGAGCTGTCTGTTATAGAAAGCTTATCGCCGGATGTGAAAGTGAAAGATATACTGAAGGAGTTTGATCTTCTGCCTTACCGTGAGGTGCTTGGATTGGATGAGAAAAAGCAGGTAAGCAAGCGGACTGTTCTTTAAAAAATCTAATGTATTAAGCTACAGTAGTTGCCTTAACAATAAAGTGGTGTATAATTGATTGCGGGTAATAAGAGGCTCCTTTTTATAAGAACCTGTTTTCAAACTCCGCTTTAGTAAGTATTTTGAGTTTAGCGTATTTTTTTTCTAAATTTTCTTTTTCATCTAAAATATTTCTGTCGCCGCTTGTGACAAAACCCGAGTTTGTTTGCAGAGCAAGGGCAATGACATAATCATCATCAATATCAGAGGGTATATAACGCTTGATAGGGTAAATGAGCGTATATTCGACTGAAATAGACTTTATAATTTTCACAGCTTCTTTGATATTGATGCCGTACTTTTTTAAATGTGGATAATTTAAAACTCTTTTTATCTCGGTAATTAATTCGGCACAATAAAAAATGACTATTCTTTTTGCTGAAACAGCATTTACCAAAAATGTTGTTTGTTCTGAAATAAAATAACTAACCCAAATGTTTGCGTCTAATACAAATTTTTTACTTCGCATTTTTACGGCTTTCGTGTTTCCATTTATCAATTAAAATCATAGAAACGTTTGCCGGCTTTTTAGTTAATGAAGGCACTCCTTTTTTCAGCAATTGTTTGGCCTTTAATTGAGCCAATAAAATCTTCTGTTCTTCATCACTTAGTGATTTTATAACGCTGACAATTTTTTTAATTGTGGGATTGGCTGTTAATGTTGCCGACATATAAACTGTTTTTACAAATTTAAAAAATGTTCCTGAACATCTGGTTGTACCAGCATGATTAATGTATTCGATCTGCTGCGAGGAAAAGGAATGCCCGGCAAAAAACTATTCGCTGAAGAAAGATTTATTTAGTCATAGCTTTTCTCTCTAAGTGTTTCTAACATCTTCCACTTCTTGTCCCTGGAATCAAAATACTCCCAGAATTTCCATCCGTTCACCTGGTTTTTAGCAACAAATACGGCTGCTCCGGATGGGGAAGTGAATTGATGTTCATTGAGCGCTATAAAACCGTCCTTTACCAAAGCTTTATGTACTTTTCCTTTATACTGTTTTCTCAGCTTCATGCCATTAGGGAGAAATACGTTTTTTACTGACATGCCCCCGTCATCGGCAATAGTGTCATGGCCTGCAATGGCAAAAGGATTGTCTACCAATAACATCCTCCTCAAAACATCATTGGGGGCCTCATTTATATATTCGCTGTTTTGAATGATCGCTTTATAAACGTCAATGTCTATCTCTATTGTTGTAGTTTTTTTCATGTTTACCAATTTTCTGACAAAAATAGGGTAAATAGATGAAAAGAGAAAAAAATGGCATTTTAGAGTTTTTTTAAACGTATTTTATGCAGGTGAGAGGAAGAGATTCTCTGATGGATTGTATGCTATCAAAACTGCTACCTCTATCATTTGGGTGATCGTTTTATATTTACCTATTGGTGTGTATCTTCACCTTGGGGATAGAATAAAACAAATCCGAGCTTCCACATAATTTGTGCATTGGTACAGGCAGCGTTATCAATATTCGCCGGGTTCTGAGACTTGGCAGAGAAATAAATAAATCTTTTAAGCGATTTTATCAATAAGTCATGATAGCCACCTTTTTTAAAACAACCCATCGTAAACTTTTAAAGAATAAAGTATTTTCTTTAATAAACATTGCCGGTCTTGCTATTGGGATGGTTACCTGTTTTTTGATTTTTCAATACGCTCACTTTGAACGGGGCTATGAAAAATATAATGTTAATGCGGATAATGTTTACCGCATACCGCTCCAATATCATACAACGTCTGATGATGACTTCACCGAAGCAACAAATTACCCAGCGGTTGGCCCTGCATTGAAGGCAAATTTTCCGGAAATAACTTCTTTTGCCAGGCTGATTCCCGCGACTGCCATGTTAGCAACAGCAACAATTTCAAGAATAGAACATGGTGTTACGAAATTTTCCAGTAATGAAAAAAGAGCTTTTTTTTCTGACCCTGCAATACTAAGGATGTTTTCTGTTCCAATGATTTATGGGAATGATTCGGCAGCGCTCACCCAAATAAGGGCTATTGTAATATCTGAATCTGATGCAAAGAAATATTTTGGTACAGAAGATCCAATGAACAAAACGCTTTTTCTGAACGGGAGTTTACCTATGACGGTGACTGGTGTTTTCAAAGATATTCCTGAAAACTCACACCTTAAGTTCGATATGCTCATTTCTTTTCCTGATGAAAAATTCCAATCGGACAACTGGGGATGGTCTGGGTTTTATACTTATGTAATGCTATCTCCGGGTATTAATCCGCGTACTTTGGAAAATAAGTTTGCAGACTTCATGGAACGATATTCAGGGTCAAAAACCAAACAACAAAACTTTAAAAACCAGATTTCCCTGCAACCTATAAAAGATATTCATCTCAATTCGCATTACCAAAAAGAACTCGAACCAAACGGTAATAGCAGAGATATTTGGTTTCTTTCAATACTAAGTTTTTTTGTCTTGCTGATAGCCTATATCAATTATATCAATTTATCCACGGCAAAGGTTATGGAAAGAGCCAGCGAGGTGGGATTGAGAAAAGTAATCGGGGCATCGAAATTTCAACTGATATGGCAGTTCCTGATGGAATCATTTATAGTTAATTGCTTAGCGATTGTTTTGGCTGCCTTAATTGTATGGTGCTTAGCGCCATTTTATAAAGACCTTATTGGTAAAACCGTAAATAGCCAATTTTGGACATCGGGTTTATTAAGTGAGCCAAAGTTCTGGACAGCATTATTGTTAATACTAACAGGCGGTTCTTTTCTTGTTGGCATATACCCGGCATTACTCATGTCAAAGTATAATCCGATTGATGTTTTGAAGGGGAGATTTTATAGTTCGCAAGGCGGGGTTAAAGTAAGAAAGATATTGGGAACTTTTCAATTTGTATTGTCTATTATATTGATTGCAGGCTCCTTAATCGTTTTCTACCAGTTAACTTATATGAGAAATCAATACCTGGGTTATAATAGTGATCATATGCTCGTGGTAAAAACACCAGGTATATACGAGGAAAAAGAGTACCCCAAAATAAATAGGTTTCAGAGAGCATTATTGCAAAATGCTTCGATAAACGGAGTTGGTCTTTCAACTGCAATTCCCGGAGAATCTATTGGCCGGGGGAAAAGCATAGGGATATCAGGGGAAGCTTTGATCCGAAATGCAGGCGTTTCTGTTACACAAATTGATAATTATTTTTTAACGGCATATCACATTCCTGTATCTGCAGGTAGAAATTTTGAACCCCGGGATAGTGCAGATGTTTTCCCGCTTGATGGAGTATCATTCCCTGGTAAGGTTCCAGTCATTGTCAATGAATCGCTCGTAAGGAAGTTAGACTTTAAGACCAATGAAGCTGCTGTCAGCAAATTAATTACATTTAGTTTAGGTGAAAACGAATTGAAAGGAGAAATCATCGGAATTATTAAAGATTACCATCAGACTTCCTTAAAGGATCCAATCCAACCTACATTGTACATTTTCCCATCGCGGGTGGAATGGAAATATTTTTCAATAAGCCTGAATTCAAATAATTTAGAGAGAACGATTTCTTTTATACAGGATACCTACAAAGGACTGTTTGCAGCAAATCCTTTCGACTATTTTTTTCAAGACGATTTTTTCAATGAACAATATAAATCGGACCGGCAATTTGCTAAAATATTCAATGTGTTTACGGCCCTGTCCATTTTTGTTTCCTGCCTGGGATTATTAGGATTGTTAAGTTTTATCATCAGGATACGTAATAAAGAGATTGGAATCAGAAGAGTACTGGGCGCATCAGTTCGCAGCATACTGTTTTTATTTTTTACAAGCTTCTTCAGATTAATTATCCTTGCTACATTATTTGCGTTGCCGGTTATTTACTATGCCGGAAGCAAATGGTTGAACAATTTTGCATTCCATACGCAATTAAACCTGTTTGTTTTCATTTTCCCACCGTTGATTTTGATTGTGATTACTTTTGTTACTGTTACACTGCAAAGCTTAAAAACTGTTTTATCCAATCCTGTAGCTTTTCTAAGGGATGAATAAATAACCGAAGTTTGGGATTGGGTAAAGTGATGGGTGATATACGCTTTGATTAATGCTCCTCGCGATATAGTAAAGACAAAATAGGTTACTACTTTACCCAAATTGATGAACCGTTGTTATAGACATGCCTTTAATTTTGGTTGGCGTAGCAAAGTATTTTGCTGAGGTTTGTAGTGCTATACCATTCCGGTTTTTACAAATACAAAATTGAATCTATCAAAGCCGTTTCTGTATGCCTGTAAAAATTTTTGTGTTTATTGCCTGTTTTATTTCCGGTATATATGCTTATTCGCAGCCTGCCATTAAACTGTCCGTTAATGGGCTTAACCGCTTGCAGACTATAGACGGCATTGGCGTCAATATCAATACCCGTAGCTGGAAAGACGATGAGCTGAAGCCTGCAATTGACCTGCTGGCGGATTCCATGCAGGCAAAGATTTTCCGGGTGATCGTGGAGACCCCAAAAGAATGGGAAGATAGTAATGATAATGACGACCCTTTTGTATACAACTGGAAATATTACGACAGCCTGTATGCCACGCCAAAATTTACCAGCGTATGGAAAACCATCGCGTATCTCAATCAAAAAGGTATCTCTCACAATATCATGATCAACCTGATGGGATACCTGCCCGAATGGATGGGAGGGGAGACGGTAGCCCCTGAGCAGGAAGATGAGTTTGTGGAGATGTTTGTTTCTTTTTTGCAATATGCCCGGTTTAAGCAGCATTTGAAATTCGGGCTGGTAGCGCCGTTTAACGAACCTGATATTCAAAAAGAGGGCCCGCGGCTCAATGAGTCCCGGTATGTGGCGATCCTGAAAAAAATTATGATCCGCACAAAGCAAAGCGGAATGAATGATATCCGCTTTGTTGGCCCGGATGCTGCCGGCATGAACAATGCCGTGAGCCGCTATATCCCGGAAATGATGAAGGATCCGCTCATCATGTCTCACATCAGCCGTTTTGCCGTGCACAGCTATGGAGGCTATTATGCGCCTGTAGATTCTCTTATCAAACATTCCGCATTTCCCGGCTTGAAATTCTGGGTAACCGAATGGAATGCCTGGCGGGACGGCCTGGATGATGGTATTATGACGGCTTATAATTACCAGTTCGCGGCGCAATGTATGGGTTACCTGCTGGAACTGCTGAAGAACGGCGCTGCAGCAGCAATGGTATGGGAAGGATACGACAGCTATTATGATCATCATGCGCCAAGCCTGTTCAGCTACTGGGGAATATTGGGGTACAATAAAGAAAATAAAACCTATACTCCGCGAAAGCATTTTTATGCCATCTCTCAAATATCAAAATATGTAACGCCGGGCTCGTGGATGGTAGAATCACAGAGTAGTGATAGCAACGCCAAGGCATTGGCTTTTTTTAATTCCTCCGGTAATGCTCCTGTAATTGTTGGGCTTAATCCTTATAACAAAGCTGTGCAGATTAACCTGTCATTGAATAATCTTCCGGATATTACATCCGTACAATTGATTTATACGGACAGTCTCAACGATCTCAAAAAGCAGAAAACATATTTTCCTGATAAGAAGGGAAAATTTACGATCCAGGTTCCGGCAAATTGTATATACACGCTTGTTGCTGATACCGGTGTTCCCGTAAATGCAGGATCGTTGAACGACAGGTTAAAGAAGAAGGGATGGTATGCCGGTGACATACATGTGCACAGGAACTGCGGTGAAGGCACACCCATATATTCAGTGGATACCCTTGCATCTGCCATGAAGAAGAACGGGCTCTCGGTGATTTCCGTGCTGGCAGATATGGGTAACGGCGAAGTATATAATGCAGAAACAGACCTGAAACTGGTAACAGGAAAAGATGCGGCACAATCTACTCCCGAAGCGATTGTTCGCTGGGATGCTGAATGGCACTGGGATGCGACCTATACCAATTTTGCAAAGCAGGCGTTGGGCGGACATCTTGTATTGCTCGGGTTAAAACAGGCGGAGCAAATATGGGCAGAATCTCCTTATACAGTATTAGAATGGGCAAAAAAACAAAACGCGGTACGGGGTTTTGCTCACATGGAATACCTGAACGAGAACATACCCACAGAACTGAATTGTTGTATTCCTGTTGACCTGCCGGTGGAAGCGGCATTAAAAAATATTGATTTTGTTTCAACAGATGTTTTTGGCTCTTATTCCCCGAATTACGGATCGTATTTTGGTAAACAGTCGCTTGATGTATATTATAAGATGCTCAACTGCGGCATTAAGCTTCCGCTGGCTGCAGGCACGGATTTTCCGTGTAATAATTTTGAGCCGCTGGGAACGGTACGAACCTATGCTCATGTTAGTGAAGGTCTCTCGTATGACAACTGGATCGAAGCGATACGCGAAGGTAAAACGGTCATATCACGATTGGGGGATAAAGAATTTCTTGATTTAAAAGTGAACGGCAATGAAATACCCGGTTCATCCATTCAGTTGCCCGAAAAGCAAAAAATAAATATCGAAGTGATATGGAATGCGGAGAATAATGCAACAGGAGAAATTGAAATATTGTGCAACGGAAAAGTGATAGCCAAAGCAGGCGATTCGGCCACTCCCGGTAAACCGTTTGTATTCAAAACAAGCTTTGAGGTTGATCAAAGCTCCTGGATCGCGGCAAGGCGGGTAAGCGGTAATGAATACCATACACATACTTCGCCGGTATATGTATATATCGGCGGTAAAAATATTATGGCAGGTAAAGAGGATGCATTGTATTTTGTGCAGTGGATAGATAATATATTAACCAATATTGCTGACGGCGGAAAGTGGAAAAAGTATTTTCCTGAAACGCTTGTTGATGTGCATAAGCATTATCGGCAGGCAAGGGACTATTATACCGGTATTATTAATACCGGCAGGTGACGGGATATGCAATTTTGCAATAACATAAACATGCATAAAAAACATACAACAATAAATATCAGCGTATAGCCCCCTCGTGCCTCGGGGTGACAGGCAGCAGGATGATGATTGAACCGTGGGAGAAAAGCTCAGCAATATAATACTGTTGAACTTTTTCGTTGCAGATCATAGTAGTACCACAGTTTGTCATTCCGACTTTGGAGGAATCTATGCTTTATGCTTCCATACATTAAAGCCAGCCTGTGAACCTGTAGTAAAAAAATGACAAAAAACTAAAGCAAATGAAACATTATTTCCTGTATGCGGTATGCATTTTACTTTTTAGCTGTAGCAACAAGCAACCATCACCCTCGGAAACTACAACAAAAAACAGCGCATCACCCAAAACAGTGATGGCTGTATTTGCTCACCCTGACGATGAGATAGATGTAAGCCCATTGCTCACAAAACTTGCATCACAGGGTCACAAAGTATACTTAACCATTGCTACCAACGGTGATATGGGTATTCGCGAGCACGCCAAAATACCGGCAGGAGATTCGCTTACCCACGTGAGGGCGCGGGAAACGGAATGTACCTGCAAGGCTTTAGGTATAAACCCTCCAGTTATGCTCGGACTGGGAGATGGTAAACTAACCAACTGGAATGCATTGGCGGTTTTGAGGAAAAGATTAGACAGCGTTTTTGCCATCTATAAGCCGGATATCGTTGTTACCTGGGGCGCTGAAGGCGGTTCCGGGCATCCTGATCACCGGATGGTAGGTGCGGTGGTTACCGAGATCTACCAGGCAGGGCAGTCAGCAGGGTTTGGAAAATTATTTTATACCGCCATCCCCACGGAACACTGGAGAGATGAGCCTCCCTATAAGTCTGAGCCGCAGACCAGTTATCACAGGCAATATAAGCCGGTAGAAAAAAAATACTTACCTGTACGCATATGGTGCAGCAAAGAGGAAAACAAAATTGCCAGGGAAGCCATGCGTTGTAACGTATCCCAATATCCCCCGGAAGAATTAGATGATAATGAGCTTTGGATGAACAATATGAATAAGGATACTGTTTATTTACGGCCTTATACCAACGCGGGGTATGTGAGCGATGATATTTTTAAGTAGATGATGTAGTATCATCGCCGGAGGCGATAACAGGGCTATGCGTGGCGAAGACGCCACGCATAGCCGGTGTAGCAGGTGGAGCCGTTGTACCGATGTTGTAGGTATGATGAGCGATGCAGTGAACCCGCAATCAGCTTACTGGTTATTGATCCCGTTCTATGTATATTCCCTTTTACTTTTCCCTATCGGGATATAAGATGGGTAAGCGGCTAAACCTATAAGATTGCCGGGTAGGCAGGCAGCGCTGCAAACCTTATAGGTTTTTGAATACATACTTTATATTCCCATCTGAAGCATGAACAATGTGAGATAAATCACTTAAATTACAATACAGCCAATTTTTATTAAACTGACCTGCTGTTGCTAAAAAGAACTATCATAACCGTTACCTCACTGTTGTGTATGTGCGTTGTGGCCGCACAAACTGCTGACTTCATTGACCTCGGAAAACTCAAAGAATACGATACCGTGTTAAAGCGGCTCTCTTATTTTATAGATTACAGCAAAAAAGCTACCATTGACGATGCCGCACAGGCAACATTTTCTTACACCGGCAAAAATTTCCCGTTTGATAAAAGAAAGCTTGACGCGAGCTATTTTATAAAGTTGTCGGCTACCAACAGTAGCCGGCAGGATACTTTCTGGCTGTATATGGGAAGAGCACAGCATTATACCATGTATGAATACGACAGCAGCATCGGTAAAATGAAAGCACTGAACAACCAGTTCACTTCCTTCTCTCATACAATATTTAATCATGTTCCGTATGCTTTTATTATAGTAAAAGCAGGGCAATACAAAGACTTTTATATTGAGGCGGATATCAATTTTTACAACTGGCACCAGTTTGACCCGATCATTGTGCTGCCCAATGCACAAACCAGTTTTGCTTTCGACCACTTCCTGCAACCCAACAAACTGTATATATATGTTACGCTGCTGCTGCTTGGGATCATGCTCAGCATGCTTGCTTATACCCTTGCCGTATTTTTACAGGATTTCAAATACGAATACCTGTACTATGCGCTTGCCATGCTCGGTTTTATTATCTACTTTTTCCTCCGTTTGCTCAATAATTTCGTGTTCGGCAGCAGCTACTTTTTTTTCTATGATTTCCGATACCAGGTGCTGCAATTGGGCGAATCCACATTAGCCCTGCTTTTTGTATCTTCTTTCTTAAAGCTGAAGACCATAGCGCCCCGACTGCATACACATGTACGGATCATTACATTTGCACAGCTCATTTTTTTGATCATTAACCTGCCCCTTACCTATACCAACCGGTACAATTATATCGGAAATATTGCTTTTGATGCCATAAGAGGGATCGTGGTACCCTATTTCGTATACCTGATCTTTTCTCTGCTGAAATACAAGAATGATAAAGCGGTCAGGTATATAGGAATCGGTTCTGTAACCGGCATAATAACATGGGGTGTGGCGCTTTATATAGACGGAAGAGGCGATTATAAGCACCACTTTCTTGAACATTCCAGCATTGCAGTAGTGGGCTTTATGACGGGTATCGTAATAGAGATGCTTTTTTTTATGAAGGCGCTTTCCTATAGAAAAAGATCAGAAGAGATATTACGGATAAGGGCAGTGGAAAAGCTGCAGCTCGAAAATGACAGGAAGGAGCTCGAAAAGTATAAGGCCATCATTGATACCAGGGAAAATGAGCGCAGCCGTATTTCGCAGGAAATACACGATGATATCGGGTCGGGTCTTACATCTATCAGACTGTTAAGTGAAATAGCAAAAGCCAAAGAAGGAGGAACGGATAAAAAGGAACTGGAAAAAATATCGGTTACTGCCAATGTGCTGATAGAAAAAATGAATGAGATCATCTGGACGCTTAATTTACGAAATGATGCTTTGCCCAGCCTGATTGCTTATTTAAGACATTACATAGTAGAATATTTTGAATCTCTGAACATACAGATTACGCTGTCGGTGCCTGATGTGATCAGTGAAATATCAATCAACGGGAAAACACGTCGTAATATTTTGCTGTCTGTTAAAGAAGCGCTTCATAATATTGTAAAACACTCACAGGCTACAGAAGTAAATATAAGGTTTGTAGTGAACGATTTTTTTTCCATAATCATAACCGATAATGGTGTAGGATTTAATCCTGCGCCTGACAAGAACCATGGCAACGGATTGCATAACATGGAAGAACGTCTCAATACGATTGGAGGCACCTGCACTATCATAAACAATGGGGGAACATCTATTGTATTTAAGGTGCCGCTCATCAATGACAAAGAGAAAAAGTAATTATTATGAGTTGCAAACTAACTTTTGATGGGGTTTCCGGGTATTTTGCATCTTTTGTTTTTGCTTTCCTGGTAACATTGGGAATCTCGTTTTTGAGCGATTGGAAGGTTTGGTACATTTCGCTGATAACCGCATTATCATTTTTGGGTATTGTTTATTGTATGTGGTTAGTGTATCATAAATCTCCCTGGCTTATTATTGATACAAATGGCATTAGTTTTAAAAATAGACCCTGGTCGTTTACTAAACTCAAATTTATTTCATGGGCATCTGTCGCGTCTTACTATAATTATACTTATCCTTTTGATCATGAAATGCAACCTGAATATTTGATGCTTGTTTGCACAAACGGGAAGGAGCAAAAAATAAAAATATCAGGATTAGATCATAATAAAGATGAAATCCTTGGAATGGTGAGGAGATATTATTCTTCAACCCCTGATGCAAAGCAAGAAGGATAGTTTAACACCTCAACAATGTTTATGTGCCTGCTTTTTTGAGTAATGGAATAGTCTATTTCTTCTTTTTCAGAGAAGCGCGTACTTTTTTCACAAAAGCCACAGGCATCCCGGCAACATCAGCAGCCTGGGCATCGGATAAAGCAAGTCTTGTGATCAGGTTATAAACTTCCTCTGTCTTACCCTCGGCTTTTCCTTTTTCCAAGCCTCTCTCCATGCCTTTTTTCAAACCAGCCTTCTCGCCCTTCTCAAGAATTCTTTGGGCTTCTCTTTCCTTTAACATTTCAACAATGCCCATGTGCCTGCTTTTTTGAGTAATTGAATCAATTTTGCTATCAAACGTACATAAATTTTTCATTCATAAAATACACAAAGGATGAATGAAAAATTTTATGGGAGTTCCTCTTGGCTAAAAAACAATAATAAATATTCAAGAGAAATTTACTGTCATTTTCCAGATCTGCAAAAACTACATAGTTCCGGATAAAATAGAATATGCCCCTGATGGTTGCCCTGGCAAACTTTTGCTCCAGCAGTTTCCGCACAAGCTCCACCTTAAGATCAAACAAGGCTTTGTCAGTTAGTTTGCCACGCCGCAGCGCCAGCAAAACAGTAAGCACTACAAATGCAAAAGGATTGTTGCTTTGCAGTAAAGCGGCTTCATCCTGTGCAATGATCTTATAGCTGTTGAAACTATAACGGATAGATGTTCCCAGGAATTCAGAACGGTATTCTGCCGGGTGAAATTGTTTGTCTTTGTCTGTTAACAAAGCTATTGCCGTAATTTGTTTGCGATAGCGGTCGAAAATGCGGTAATTATACATATACATCCGTTGTTCAAAGTGCTTATCCACGTATCCCTGCACTTCCACATGCACAAGCACCCATTGCTCAATGCCTTCGCGGGTATACACTTTTACCAGCTTACCTGCCTGCCGGCAGGCAGGTCAACATATTTGGGTGATTCGGGTTCACCATCAACCGCTATTTGTGCCATCTCCTTGTCAAGGTAGGTGAACCCCTTTTTCATATCGAAGATATTATCGGCATCGGTGAAAAAGAAACGGAGAAAGTCTGCAAAAAGGTCTTCAAGTATGGCTTTCCATAGCGAATCGTCAAATTTCATTGGTGTATAGTTTAGCTCTTGCAAGTTAAGCTTTTGCCAGATGGCGGATGAAGGTTTTTTATAAAGCCTGTCGGTTCAGTTGCCTTCAACATAGGGGCCAGCTTTTCAAGTGATTGCTCAATACCTGCTTCGTTATCTTTGGGATTGATACCCCGGGGAATATTGTGCCTGCGGTCGGTGTTGTCACCGATCAGAGGCACAAAAGCTAATCGTACCAGTAGTATTTCCAGCCTGGTATACCTGTATCAAAACTGGCAATATGTCCTTTTCTGTAATAGTTGCCGTTCTTACTATAAACTACCACTTCCTGTGCTGCTCCCATATCTACCCATTGTGTAAACTGTAAATGGTATCCGCCGGATATTCTTTCATATACTATACTTTTTATGCCTATATATGCAGGTTCAGGCAATTCATTTTTTATATCTGTAATCTTCTGTGGGTATTCGCCATGTTTTGCTTTGTGATCTTCAATGCTCGTTACCCATTTGCCGGCAAGCTGTATAGTATTGTTCCTGCTTTGAGTTGCCAGTTGTACGGCCATGTACCTGCGGCCAAACATGGCGACCAAAGGCAGAAATATACAATACAGGAACAACGTGCGATGAGCGATCAGCTTTGTGTTTTTTCTATAGAAATAAAATGGCAGAAGCAATAACAACCCCATTGTTGTACTTATGATCAGGGCTTTGCTATCGCCGCGTATAGCCAGCAGTATTAATATAGATACATAGAACAGTACGGCCATTACAGTTACAACTTTATACCATGATGAGTTTCCGGATTTAGGTATGGATATTCCCAATACACCAACAGGAATCAGTATGGTTGATATAAATCCCAAAACCTGTACAGCAGTAGAAAGCACTACGGCGGGCCTGCTAAACCTGCCTTGAATATAAGGGAGTGCGGTCATTAGTAATATGACAACGCATAGCAACAGCATTATTATTACCTGCTTTTTGTTCATAATGTGATTGTTTTTTAGTGGCAGATTCAGTAGTCGCGGCTTCATCAGGCATACTATTTCGGCAACCATATTTACCGTTGCGGCAGTTTTCCCTTTTGATAAAATATTTGCATGATACTGTTCTGTTAAATCCCCTTCGATCTCTTCCCTGAAATCAGGGTGTATAGCATACCTGATAATGGCAAGCAAAACCCGGGGCGGTTGTATATGACCATTCATACTACAGACAATTTTGGAATGGCCTGCCAAAGATTTATCCGCTGTTCTTTGATATGCCGCAGCACCTTTATGCCCATACCCGTTACTTTATACAACCTTTTTCTTTTGCCGCCACGAACCTGTGTTGCCTCTCCAAACCTGGAGCTTACCATACCCTTATCTTCCAGTCGTTTCAAAACCGTTTGTATAGCGCCCAGGCTTGCCTTACGGTTCAGCCTGGACTCCATTTCCCGGATGACGCTCAGTCCATATCCCTCACCATTCAATATAGTAACGGTAAGCAATACCAGTTCTTCAAATTCGCCCAGCGTTTCCATCTATATAAGAATATTTACAATAAATGTAGTAAATATTCTTATAAAAACAATATTTGTAGTAAAAATAAATTAAAAGAGAAAGAGTGTGATAAGGTGTTATAGTCGCCGGTAGGCGACAAGAGGATTATGTGTGGCGAAGACGCCACGCACAGCTTTGTCAGGCAGCTGCTGGTCGGTGACAACATCGACCAGAGGTAAAAGAGACTTTATGTGCCGGGACGAAAGAAAATGACAAACGTACGCACCCCTGGGTTGCCTCAACACAACAGCAGACCTTGAGCGGTCTGCAAAATACCTCCAAATCAAAGAACGGCATCTCCATAATGCAGGAGCGGCTTCCGTTGGTTTCATTCAACCTCGCTTTCATTTCTCGTCCTGCGGACGAAAGCTTAGTTATTGGTGGCAGGGTTATCGAAGTTCTGTTTCATTGTAAGTGTTATAGTCTTTGTCAACCCAAAGTATTTCTGAAACACGATTGTCTAACCTGAGAATGGAGTTTAAAGTCATAGAGCTTTCTCTAATCGAAATTTCGTGTCCGTTTTCTTCTAGTCCAATTTCAACACGAAAGCGATTATCACCAAAGTAATGACATCTAAAAATATTTCCTGTTGCTCCGTTTGTCCACCTGTAAACAAATTCAAAATACTTGTCATTTGCTATTTTGAAATTGACAATGTGCTTATTTAGATGTGTTTGTCCCAAAATAAGTTGGGTTGTGATAAGTTCTGATATTTCGTGGATTGAACCATTGAATAGAAATGTTACGTTGTCAAAAATCAGTGTTTTATAACTACCCTTTGGTTTGTGGTCGCACTGTTCGCCTTCACCAATTTCATAAAGCCGTTTTAATATTTTTTCGTCTGTTCCACTGTATCTTAATCCTGAAATACAAGAAACTGCAATTGCATTTATTGCTCTTTCGATTTCATCGTCTGTCTCTGGTTGTTTCTTAAAATAGCAATGCCCATATTCAAATTTTGAATGTTCGATTAAGTCAGGTGCTTCTGCTTCGGGTGCACCACAAGATGTACAAACCCCGTCTTCAACATAAAAGTCGCCTTTTGAATTTTCTGGATAACGGCCAAGTGTAGTCTGGTTTAATTTTTTGAAAAAACTCATTTTTTAGTTTATAAAATTGTAAATGCTGTCTGTAAAACTTGCCACTAACGGTACGGATGGACGATGTGGCGGTTCCGAAAGTTCGGAACGTGATTCGTCTGCCCGTAACCGATGCTAAATTTATAAATAAAAGTTTATTGTTTGTTTTATTGCCCGGCGTTATTCGCCTGCTGGAACTGAAGCCTAATCGCAAACGTCCCGATTGCTATCGGGAGAGTATATATTCGCCGACCTGCCATATAGCTAAGCCGGCCTGTTGGGGGTGGCACTATAAGCGCTTTAACCACTTAGTCCACTTTTTTTGAAGCGTCGCTAATTGTTCTTGCGTTGAATACATTGAAACACGACCAAAATCCTCTCCTGTTATTTTTGTTAATAGCCTGTTTGCTCGTCCTGCAATTGTAAAGAGGTCATCGTTAGAGATGCCACCGTGTCCATAGAATTGCATTTGTTTAGCTTGAACTCTTTCCCAAATTATTAAATCTGCAGAGTTGGCAAGACCAACTTCTTTTTTATTTGTCAACCGCTTGATTAGGTCGGGAATGATGTCTTTGTAGTGAAATGCAATCCAATATTCTGCTAACAAAATGTAGTGATAGTTGCTGTCGTTGTCAATTTTTTCAAGCATGAATGGAACTGAATAATGTTTAGTTGTCGCACTGTCTCTATAAAAAAGGTAGTCATATTCTTTTGCTTGCTCTTTTATAGCTTTTTGAAATTTACCAGGGAGTTTAGCATTGTTAGGAAATTTTAAACTGTCGGTTTGAGCTAGTCCGCTAAAAACAGTAAGAACAAAAGCTGAAAGTGTCAACAATGGTCGTGTCATAAACTTTAAGATAAGATGCAATCGGTTGTGTCGTTACATACTTGAAAGCTGTCAATACAATAATCTATAACGTTCAGCAGTCCCGGATTTTCGGGATGGAAAACGTCTGGCCCGGAACTACTGCTGGTGTAAGATGAGGAGATATTCTTGCCCCCCCGACTGCCGTCAAACCGTTTGTTGCCTGCTGTACTTTTTATATTTTTTGTCGTTGCCAAGCTATTACTTTTACTCCGTCAGAATAATGTGTCAAGCGGGGTTGTCGTTCAGTTAAATCTATGTCGCCAACTTTATAGTGCAAATTCAGTCGCTTGAGTTCAACAGTTTTAATTTCCCATTCTTTATGATGAATGTCATAGCGATAAAGTTCATTGTCTTTGTCAAGAAATAAACAGTATCGTTCTGTCAACCATTTGTCCAACTCTGATTTGTTCTGCAATTTTTCTTTAACTATAAATTCTGTGTCAAGATGAAATTCTTTTTGAGTATTTGTGGATACAAATATTTTGTCCGTCCGCTTAATGTCGGCTTTTTCATAAGGAAGCCCTGATAAAAGTTTTGCCACAAATGTAGATAGAGATTTTGCTGCTTCAATGTTTAAGAAATAAACACCTTGTTTGTTGTCATTGTTAATGTATGTCCGCAAATTGATTTCGTCAAAGTCGGAAATGAATGAAATTGAAGGCAAATATTTAGGTCTGATTTTTTGCATTGTAAAAGCTACCAATGAAACGTAACAATCGCCGTCAAACGTGTCAATGTTTAAATTTTTGGGAACGTGTTTTCGTAAAATGTCAAAAGGAATTGTCCAATGCAGGAACAACGCATTAATCCACTCTTGATAATATTTCCATTGTCCATGAGGAAGTTTGAAAGGTCTATGTGAAGTGTCAATAAGTATATTGCGAATGTCTGTCATTAGTAAGGTCGTTCTGTATAGCGGGCAACGCATAAATTTATGCTATAACATGTAATAATCATAATTTATAAGCTGCTATAAATTAAAATCTTACCGTTATACATTTTTTATTGTTTGTTGCATCAATGAAAATGTTAAAAGTATACAGAGACGGCATTTTGATTTCTACAACAAAGAGTACCGTAAACAGCCAGGGCGACTTTGATTTTTGATCGCCTGCTATAAGTTATTGATCCCAATATTGCTGATCGGAACCAATGTTATATTAATAGGTTAACTCGCTAACAACATCGGCTATGGCAGGTGTCATTTAAAGGCTCATGCGCAGTTGGAAAAGCCTGATGCATTCCCTGCCGCTCAATGTCCACTAACGGTGTTAAACCGTTATAGTTTTCCTGCCGATCTTTTTTCAATTAAGTTTAATTCACTTTGTAAAATGTCTTTCATCATATACTTTGCCCATATACCTGCATACCAGTTTATAGGTGTATTTATGTAAAAATGGCTGGAAAGTGTAATGCGGCAACTGGTTTCAGATAGCTTTTCCAGGGTGTAAGTGTCCTGTAAAATATCCAGGTGCTTGCCCCCGATTATAATATGTTCATCCATCACCGTGGGAGGAATTTTAGCAGGATCGGTTTTGATATCGAGCACTAATAATTTTTCTTTTTCAAGTTGTGTAATTGTTTCATCGAAGTAAAGCCCCTTTTCATAAATAGCTTTTCTTTTACCTCCAACATACGGGCTGTCGAGCGTTGTTTTTATATGCGGGGGAAATCCCATAAATGTTGCTAATGAATAATCCTTTTCTTTTGCTGATATATCGTTTATGTTGATGAGCTCGTGCCACACTTTACTAATGGACGCGTTAATAATAACTGTTCTTGAAATGTTCATGTCTTCCCGGCTGGAGGTTCTGTCGCCCTCTATCAATCCCGCAAATAACGGGGTTAATAAAAGAAGAGATATTTTCAGGGTGTCTTTTTTCTCAAAGTCAAATTCAATAATTTGATCGGGGTCAGGTTTCCTGAATCTTCGGGCCATGATGCCGCCTATGCCGGCTGCTATGGCAAAAAATGGAAAGATCATTATCCAGCAAATAGACCCTTCCACATCAAAAGCCATAGTAATTACCAAAATTACCAGGCTGGTAAGCCAGGGAATAAAGAATGCCTGTACACCGCTCAGGTAATATTTTTTGGGCCATAGCCACACGGTCAGGAATCCTATAATAACAGGCGATAGAAAAAGAAATACTATGCTCATTACCTGTAGCACTTCTCCCAAAAAGCCGAAAGCAATGCGAAGTGTTATACCATAAATTGTTGCAAAGCAAACCGCGAAAGATGTTTTCATGATTAATGTATGTATGATGGGTTGTTTTTTCTTACCTGTACCAATACCACGTCTCTCCTGCAATTATACCTGATGGGTAAGGCGTCGCCGGCTCCCTTGCTTATAAAATAGTTACATTTTTCCTGCCGGCTTTTTAAAAAATTGCAGGGGTAAAAGAGTTTGCCGGGATAAAGGTTGTTGCCCGATTGCCATAATACAAACTGACAACCGTGCAAATGTCCCGCGAAGGCTATATTATAATAGCTGCTGAATTTCACTAATGGCAATGGTTTATGTAATAATAAAATGGAAAGATCCGCATCCTGCTTTTGCTCAACTACCATGTTCCCGTCAATCCTGATTTTCGTGTTTTCTATATTTACGTAAATTGATTGCTTTTCAATCCAGCTTGCATTGTTATTAACGAAAGCTTTTTCTACTTTCCTGATTCCAAAATAATAATCGTGGTTACCACCTATGGCAAATACATGCTTTCTGTGTGATATAGATGACAGCAGCTCATTCAGGTACCCTAATCCTTTCCGGGTATCTATATAGTCTCCCCCAAATAATATCATTGCCGGGTTTAAATTATGAACGGTCGAAATGATTGTAGAGATCATTCCACCTGTAAATCCATTAAAATGCAGATCGGAAAGATAAAGTATGTCAAAACATCCGGGGTGTTCAGACAAATGTATTTCTTTCCGGATTTCAAAAGGTTGATTATAGCCGATCTCTAACTTCATTTTGATACCAGATTATAATTGCAAAGCAGCCAATATACCAATTACGGAAAGGGTTCCTGGTGTTTAATAATCCATAGAGCATAAATAAGCTGATAGGAATAACGGTTGTTAATGCCGTTACTATTCCCGTTTTATATGTTTGTTTTAAGCTTACCCATAACGGGGATTTTATGCCATCAAGGATAAGAGGGAATAAAAACAGGAAATGTATTTCGGTCAGGTAAAATAAAACGATTGATAAAGGAGCTATGAACAAGCTGATCCTGGAAAATTGCCATAAGGAAAAGATGAATACAAAAAATGCAATACCATATTTAATCATGCCATACTTCAGGTAATTGATTGAGCTGTTAAAGTGCTGGCGCTTTTCCCCAATATCATCATTTAATTTTTGGTGCATCCACCTGCATCCAACTTCAAATACCTGGAAAGATATTGCCTGGCTGCCTGCAGGAAAACCAGTTCCTATATTTCGCCTGCTTTGTGCAAGTAATTCTTTGTACTTCATTTGCAATAAATAAAATGAAACCATGCCAGCCATGCTATACCATTGCCGAAAACCAACATTCTATGATACCTGTTTTCAACTTTACCACATCTTTTAATATGGAATACAAACTCATCATAGCTAATGGCAACTACGGTATATATTAAAACAAGCAGAATAGGAATGAGATAGCTGGAAGGCGTGACGCTTATCATTGCCAGCCACATCAGTACAAACATCGGCAATCCTCCAAGTCCCAGTGCTTTAGCTTCAGCATCCCTTTCCTTTTTGGGTATTTTCATATTGAGGGGATTTCGGTGAAACTTCCAGTCAAGTACGCCGCCGATTGTGGCAATAATACCAAATACCGCGATCACGAGGAACTGCCACGGTATGTAAGGAAATTTATAACTGATATGGAGCTTTGAATGGTTCCTGTAGATCAAAAGAAGAGAGCCGAATAAAACAGCGGGGATAAATAAAAGGACTAAAGACAGGTATGTTCGTAATGTTCCCTTGTAATTCATTGGTTGATGTACTTATTTTTTCTTAGGATATAATGTGGTTTCTGCGCTTAATTCAACATTCAACTTTCATTGAATACTCCAAAGAAATTTAATCAGGACAGTAAGATAAGGAGCAAATCAGAAAGCTCCAAACATCTCTTACCATCTTACAAGGCCAACCTGCCCCCTGCAACTTGTACTCCTCACTCCTCCGGAATACTCATCTTGTTATATTTATTCCTGTATTCTATAGGGGTAAGCCCGGTTATTTTTTTAAAGAGGTCTCTGAAAGCCTTTGTGTCGGTATATCCCACATCATACATTACCTCGGCTACATTTTTGCGGCTTGCTTCAAAGCTCCGCTTGGCAGCCTCAATTCTTACCCTTTGCATATATTCAACCGGCGTATTATTGGTAGCCTGCTTAAACTTTCTTTCAAAGCTCCTTCTACTTATATTTACCATATCCGCCAGCTCATCCACCGTAATTCTTTCCTGGAAGTTTTCTTCAATAAACTTTTGTACACGTAGAATATCTTTATCGTTATGATCTTTTTGCCCGGTAAAAATGGTGAATGCCGCCTGGCTGTTCCTGTCTATATCAATGGCAAAATATTTTGCGGTCATAATAGCCGTGCCGCGGTCGGTATATTTTTCCAGCAGGTAGAGCAGCAGGTTCCACAACGAATTGGCGCCGCCGCTTGAATACAAGCGCCCCTCGTCTGTGATCACGGCGCCATCAACAATTTCCACTGCCGGAAATTTTTCGCGGAACAGGTTATAATATGCCCAGTGCGTGGAGCATTTTTTGCCATCTGCCAAACCGGTTTCGGCCAGCAGGAACGCACCGATACATAAGCTTGCTACTTCACTTCCTTTTTTGTACATCTGTTGTATCCATGGAATTGCCTGCGCGTTTGCTTTAATAGCATGATCAATATCCCCATACAGCGCAGGAAGGATCACCACATCTGTTTTATTTACATCCTTTAATATCCTGTCAATCTTTATGGCGTATTCTCCATCGTTTGCGTTTACTGTTTTCTTTAACGCCACATATTCCACATCAAATAAAGGTTTTTTCCCGGAAGCGCTTAAAAACTCATTCGCTGTTTTAAATGTACGGTAGGCCGGCGTAATAGCCTCTATTGTGGCATTTTCAGGAACATATACAGATATTTTTTTCATTGGTACATTTTAGTAAAGCTACAAAATAATATTGGCGTAATCACCCCTTTAAATTGGCGTTTCCTCACAGTTTGTTTTTAAAGCATTGCTATCATCTTTGTATGGTCAACGTCATTATTCAAATATCAACGTCATTACAATGAAAAAGAATAAAGCCATCTACTGGATCTTTACATCACTGATCGTTTTGCTGGACGGAGTGATGCCTGCTCTTACATTCAATACCGAGCTGGCAAAACAGGGTGTCAGTCACCTGGGATACCCGGATTATTTTCGCGTGCTGCTTACTTTCTTCAAAGTGTCAGGCGCTTTGATTTTAATATTGCCTTTTTTTAAAGGAAGAATAAAAGAATGGGCATACGCAGGGTTTACTTTCAATTTTATAAGCGCATTCGTTTCTCATATGGTTGTAGACGGTATGGGCATGCAATCTGCTTTTCCTTTGGTGGCGTTAGCAGTCCTGGCTGCCTCTTATTTTTACTATAATAAGATCAAAGATGTTCCTCTCATCGCCGGAAAAAACAAATCCTCGTTCCTTCAATTGTCTCATACCTGATGAAAAAACTGAATCCCTATTTTACGTTCAATGGTAATTGCCGGGAAGCAATGAAATTCTACCAAAAATGCCTTGGCGGAAAGCTGTATTTTCAAACGGCAGGCGAATCCCCGGTATCGGAAAAAATGCCAGCGAAAATGAAGAAGATCGTTGTACATGCTTTGCTAACCTCTGATAGCTTTATACTCATGGCATCCGATATGACAGATGACCAGGGTTTGATAAAAGGAAATGCTGTTTCGGTTTCCATAAGCTTCTTTTCCGAGAGGGCATTCAGGAACTGTTATAAAAAGCTGTCTTATAGAGCACAACAAACATACCCGGTACAGCATAATTTTTACGGCATATTGTTTGGTTCCATTACAGACAGGTATGGCAATCAGTGGCTGCTTAACTGCTCAAAAGAAAGGATAAAAGCGAAAGGTTAAAGATAGAAGGATTGGCATTTGATAGCCCATAGCTCACTGCCCGTAGCTGATAGCCGATAGCTCATGGCTCAAAGCTGATAGCTTAACCAGGCCTGTGATTATTCACCATTCATCATTCACTACAAAAACAATTTTTATGAGTACTAACAGTGTAACATTACATCGTGTATTAACAGCATCGCCGGAAAAAGTATTCCGTGCTTTTGCTGATTCAAGGGCTTACGCAACATGGATCCCTCCTTACGGATTCCTGGGTGTTGTTCATCAAATGGATTTTAAGGTGGGAGGGGATTATAAAATGTCGTTCATTAACTTCTCCACCAGTAACGGGCATTCTTTCGGCGGAAAATTTGTAGAGATCAAACCAAACGAATTCATCAAAATGACGGATCAATTCGATGACCCCAACCTGCCCGGTGAAATGATCACTTCCGTGTGGCTTAATAAAGTTTCCTGTGGTACCGAACTTAAAATTATCCAGGAAGGGATCCCTGCGGCAATTCCCGCTGAGATGTGCTACCTGGGATGGCAGGAATCGCTGGAGAAGCTGAAGAAATTAGTAGAGCCGGAAATTCCTGATGCATGATACTTACCACGGTAAAAAAGGGCTGCACCTACGTCTCGTAAACTTGTTGGGCAGCGTTAACAAAACCTATAAGGTTTGCCGGGCAGCATTGCGGCGCTGCAAATCTTATAGGTTTATCCACCAAACCGAAGGTAAATACAATCTTTGTTAGCTGTGAATCCGGATAATTCCTACTTTTGCGGAATATTTATAACCTGCACAATTGAGATCAGCAGCCAAAATATTAACGCCCGTTATTGTTTGTCTCATGATGGTCAGCATCATGAAGAATAATCTGTTGTACGTGGTATTTGAATGTGACAGGGATTTGTTCATCGCTATATTTTGTGAAAATACAGACCGTCCGGAGCTGAAATGCAACGGGCAGTGCGCAATGGCAAAAATTCAAAAAGAGCAGCAGGAAGAAAAAGCTGCTAGTATGCTTAAACAGCTCCAAACGGAAACACTTGTTTTCCAGTACTGCAAAAACCCTGATCTGGCTCACAGGCTGCCGCTTACACCCAAAAAGGTTTTCGGTAGCGTTTACAACAACTTATACCATTTTTTGCATTCCGGCCACATCAATAAGCCTCCGCAAACCGTTTAGTTTTTTCCTGCTGGATTTTATTAACACACCCGGGCTTCATAGCTATGTGCGCATAGCATTCAATAGCCGGATAAGGTGCTGTGTATTTGGCTGCTCGTATCGTATTTAAAATTGAAATTTTTCAAGCAATGAAATTATTAAATGTATTCCTGTTAGGATTGGTAATTGTTTTGTTTTCTGCCGGTTGTTCAAAGGATAAAGATCCTGATCCTATAAATGAAACAGAAGGGCTTCAGTTGGTAACAACATTGAGTAATGACAATCATAAAGTCAATATCTATACAAAAAGCGGAAAGCTGCAGACGGGTTATAATGAAATATTTTTCCAGGTAAAAGACGCAGGTGGAAACCTGGTTGACAATGCGCTGCAGCTTGAGTGGATGCCTGTTATGCATATGTCTTCCATGAGCCATTCCTGCCCGGCTTCTTCCATTTCAAAAAAAGAAAATACCCGTTCGTTGTATAAGGGTTTTGTTGTTTTCCAGATGGCCGGCAGCGACATGGAATATTGGGAGCTGACGATTGACTATAGTGTAGGAGGTACTGCCTATGAAGCAAAAGGAAATATCCAGGTGCTGGAAGCGTCCAAAAAAGTGGTACAATCGTTTTTGGGATCTGATGAAAAGCGGTATGTATTGGCGCTTGTTGCGCCTTCGGAACCAAAAGTAGCCGTAAATGATATGACAGCGGTATTGTACCGGATGGAATCTATGATGAGCTTTGTACCGGTTGATGGCTATACGGTAAAGATTGACCCGAGGATGCCGGGCATGGGTAACCATAGTTCTCCCAATAATATAGATCTTACCCAGGGAACGGATAAGCTGTATCACGGCAAGCTCAGCCTTACAATGACCGGGTACTGGAAGATAAACCTTCAGTTGGAGAATGGCAGCGGTACGGTTGTAAAAGGAGAGCCTGTTACAGAGGGCAATGAGGGCAGCAGTATTTACTTCGAGCTGGAATTTTAATTTATATAACGGCCATGAGTAACCTTTTCCTGTTGTTACAGGAAAAGTATTTTCTTCCTGCAAATTTCAGTAAGATGTTTCGTTTTTGTTTTATTTTTTTGTTGTTATGCTGCGCCGGGGGCTATGCGCAGTCAGACAGTACCCATCACCGTGATACAGTAAAAGCAGTGTTGCTGGAAGAGGTAATTATAGTAGGCGATCGCCCGTTGAGGAATAAAACCAACAAGCCGTTGGCAAATCTTGAGCAGTACCTTGAAAAGGCGAATGCGGTAAATATGATCCGCCGTGGCGGCTATGCCTGGGAGCCGCTGATCAACGGCATGGCTACAGAGCGCAGCGTGATAACAATAGATGGAATGCGCATATACGGCGCCTGCACCGATAAGATGGATCCTGTGACTTCCTATGTTGAGATCACCAACCTGGAGAAGGCGAATGTTCACAGCGGCCAGGCAGGATCGGCAGGAGGCGCTACCATTGCCGGGAGCCTTGACCTGGTGCGAAAGAAAAATACTTTCGGCGCCAAAAGCCTGAAGGGGATTGCTTTTGCCGGCTTTGAGCTTAATAACCGGCAAAAAATACTGGGTACGGGGATCAACTGGCAATCCCCCAAAACATACAGCAGCATAGACCTCACCTTCAGGGATGCTGATAATTACAAAGCAGGCGGGGGAGAAGAAGTGTTGTATTCGCAGTTTACAAAATATAATATGTCTGCCATAGCAGGATTTAAAATAGATGAACACCAGCATATAGAGGCGTCGCTGATATATGATCATGCGGTGGATATTGGTTATCCGGCGCTTCCGATGGATGTTTCATTAGCCAGGGCATATATAGGCTCCGTGGAATATGTAAGGCATCATATTTCTTCGTCTGTTCATCAGTGGCAGACAAAGCTGTATTTCAATGATGTTACGCATGTTATGGACGACAGCAAACGCCCGGTGGTGCCTATTCGTATGGATATGCCCGGCTGGAGCAAAACGGCAGGATTTTATTCCCGGGTAGAAGGAACCACAGGCGGCAATAACTGGAAGCTCAATATCAGCGGGCATCACAATTATTCGCTGGCGGAAATGACCATGTTTTCCAATACGCCGGATGAAAAAGATATGTTTATGCTTACCTGGCCGGGTGTGCAAACCAATTATGGCGACCTGTATGGGGAAGCGTCCCTGCCTGTTGGGCACAACCTCAAAGCTGTGCTGAGCGCAGGTCTGGCACTGCACAATAATTTGATAAGTAAGGAATCCGGGCTGGAAAGCCTGAAGATTTTTTATCCTGATATGTCCCGGAGTAAAACCCGCCTGTTAAAACGGTTTTCTGCAACTATGCAGTATAATAAAAATCACTGGCTGCTGGATGCGGGTATAGCTTATGGCGACAGAGCTCCATCTGTTTCTGAGGGATACGGCTTTTATCTTTTCAACAGCTTCGACCGGTTTGACTATATCGGTAACCCGGGCATGAAAAATGAAAAATCTGTTTCGGTGAACGGGGCAGCGGCATTCGAAAACAAAGCTTTTATGGCTAAGTTATCGGGCTCTTTTTTTTACTTAACCGATTATATAATCGGCATGCCTGATAATGGGTTGAGTGTAATGACCATCGGTGCATCGGGGGTGAAAGTATACGGGCAATTGAAAAGCGCTGCTATCTTTAATACATCGCTGGATGTAAATTACCAGCTCACGGAAAAATGGTACTGGACAAATAAACTCGGTTATCGTCGTGGAACCGGTTATGGAATAGGGAACCTTCCGTTGATACAACCTTTTACCTATGCTTCGGCTATTAATTTTAAAGTAAAAGCTTTTTCCGCGGAGCTTTCCATGAACGGAGCGGCCAGGCACAATAAGTATAACAGCGATTTTGGAGAACGTGCCTTGCCGGCATATACGGTATTTAATGTAATGGCATCTCAAAGGGTAAGGCTTGCTAAAACATCCCTGCAAATAAAAGCCGGAGTGGAAAATATATTGGATAACAACTATACTACTTTTTCAGACTGGAACCGTGTTCCGAGGATGGGAAGGAACCTGTTCATTAACCTTGTTGTTGTATTTTAATTATTTTATATAGAATATCGTTAACCCTGTTGGGTTGTATAATGTAATATTTATGCTTCGGAGAACATAAGCTGTACGCAGTCAGGAGACCCTAAACGTTCGAAACCTGCGAAAATGCCGCTCCTACGGAGCTTTGTCAATACGTTACTTTATAATTGCCACCAAACTTTCGCGTCTATGACGCTATAAAATTGTTGATATGGCAGCTTTCAAAATAACGTTTCGAACACTTATGTGTCAGGAGACTACGTACGGCAGGTGGTTACGATTTTCCGAAATATTTTACCTCGCCATAGATGTAGGTACCATCTTTTAACCTGGCAAATGCCCTGTAATTGGCATCGTTAAACTGTGCATAAGTAAGCGTTTCCTTTTTTTCGATGACAGTACCTTTTGCCGGGGCGCCGTTAAAAAGGATAATAGCAGAATTTCCATTGACGGGCGTTTTATCGCTCACGCTTGATATCCATGCAATAAAAAGTATCCCGTATTGATCAACAGCTTTGTCTTCGCCTGCAAGTTCATCAAACTTTACTTTAAAGGTAATTTCGGAACCATATACAGTGGCAGATACGGCTGAAGCAAGCTCTATGGTGCTGATCTTTGTTTCTTTAGATCCCGCAGGTTCGTTGTTTTTTTCCTTTTTACATGCTACCAACAGGCTCATCGCCAGTATAGCAACCAGGCAGCTTTTTTTATTCATATAACTTTTTTAAGATAACAGAATGTTTTATAACATTTATCTATCGGGAGCATATATGAAAGGTTAACGCGACAGTGCAAAAAATGCAACGGTTGCTACTGTTCAGATATATTATTCAATACAAAACAGCCACTGGTAACAGGCGCTGCTGATAAATGTTCTTCATACCGGTAACGGAGGGCTGTTACAGGTATCGTTGCAGCGTAAAAAATTATTCTTATTCGAAATGCCTGTTTATTTGCTGGTACAGCCTTTTTTTATCGCCCGGGCGGAACGCATCTTCTTCCACGATATTTCCCGAGGCGCCCATCAAAACATACAATGGAAGCGCGTAAGATTTTCCGTTCCAGAATATTCTTGTAAGGTCTTTGATCAGTGAAGGGTTGGCGCGTATATGGCTGCCCCGTAAATTGTAGTATTTGATCAGCTCTTTCCATTCTTCTGTTTCAACCTGGTGATCTAAAGAAATAAAAAGATGCTCTGCATTTTTGGATTGCAGTAGCTGGTGCAGCTCTTTTTCGTGGTCGAACTGGTCTTTGCAGGTAATGCACCACGTAGCCCAGAATTCGATGAACACGGGTTTGCCTTTAAACAAAGCCATCAGTTCCCTGAAAGAATTGATACGCGCGTAATCGGGTATGATCTTTTGCTCGCTTGTAAATACACCTTTTACTTTGTTATAATAGGCATTTGCTTTAACTAGCAGCGGTTCCATGTAGGGGGTATAAGCGCTGCCGGGGTATTTTTTTGTAAAGTCCGAAGCCATTTTGATCAATTCGCCATAATTTTTTTCCAGGCTCAGCTCTGTACATAGTATTCCTGCTTCAACATATTCCGCAACCTGATCCTGCAGGTTGTTTTGTATGCGTTGCAGTGTTTCTTTCATTTCGGCGCTCCAGTTAGCGGTAGCGGAGGCGGTTCCAAATTTGTTCTTTAACCAGCCAACATAACCGCTTATATAGTTGCCGGCATACGTATTAAAGCCATCGTTGTATCCCGGGCTTTGCAGAGCCGCCGGGTTATTTACCGGGTATTGTTTGTATATCTTTTCCCACAGCGTGGCAAAGTCTGCCGGAAATACAGGCTTATGCTGGGGATGTTCTTTGGGAAGCTGTGTAAGGTTGTATTTGCCGTATATTACTTCCGAAATAAGAGAAGCGTGATAATAATCAAGCGTAAGCAATATAAAATCGTAAAAGGGCTTATCTATTTTCTTTTGTTCATATAACAGGGTGTACACCTGCTGCCTCACCTTTTTATCCTGCTCCACA
This sequence comes from Chitinophagaceae bacterium, assembly GCA_019638595.1. Lineage (GTDB taxonomy): Bacteria > Bacteroidota > Bacteroidia > Chitinophagales > Chitinophagaceae > Agriterribacter. Next base: position 44,830 of record JAHBTJ010000029.1, on the reverse strand, counting down.
TGGTTCAGCAAAAGGGCAGCGGTTGTATCATGTTTAAACCGTACGATCATATTGCCGGCATAAGGAAGCTCCGAGCTGGTGAGCAGCATTTGTCCAGCATGATTGTCGCCTTCTATCTGTACCGGCTTTTCTGTATTTTCTTCGTCTATCGTTACCCGTATATTATTGTTCTTTTGAACAAACAGCCTGATCGCTCTTCCCAATACGTCAATATACACGTATCCTGTCTGGCCTTCAGATAAGCCTATAATGTGGGGTTTGTTTTTTTTAATGGTATCTGTACGTGAAGCCGCCCAAAAAACAGTATGATTGACCGGTAAATTAACTGTAATGATACCCTCATCAATATCCTTTACCTTCAGTTCAATGCTTGCCACAGGTTTTTGAGCCAATGCGAACAGGCAGCAGCAGGTGGCAAGCAAGGCACAAATAAATCGTTTCATTTTCAGGTCAATTGATGGGTTGAGATCAGGGTAATGATCAGGAATGAACAATCTGGGTTTTCAACAGGTCTTCCATCGTATCGCGGCGACGTATCAGTTGCGGCACGTTATTTTTTACCAGCACTTCCGCGGGTTTGAACCGTGAATTATAATTAGATGCCATTTCAAATCCATAGGCGCCCGCATTATAAAACACAAGGTAATCTCCCTCTCTTATTGTATTGATCATTCTGTCTTCTGCAAATGTATCGGTTTCGCAGATATTACCCACTACTGTATATGGCAGTTCCGTATCTCCCGGGTTCGAAATATTTTCAATATGATGATATGACCCGTAGAACATAGGGCGGATAAGATGATTGAGCCCTGAATCTACCCCCGCAAAACGAATATCGCCCGAATGTTTTAACACAGTTACCTGTGTTATGAAGTAACCGGCTTCGCTCACCATGAATTTTCCCGGTTCGAACCACACTTTCAGCTTGCGGCCGTGTTTTTGTTCAAAAGTTTCCAGCTCTTCTGCTACCCTCTTACCTGCTAAAGGTATATCCGTTCCTTCTTCGCCGGAGGCATAAGGCACTTTAAAACCTCCACCCAGGTCAATTACTTCCAGCTCGGGAAAATGGTTTACCAGCTCCAGCAATACTTCAATGCCCTTCGCGAATACTTCCACATCCTTTATCTCGCTGCCGGTATGTATGTGCAGGGTTCGTATATAAAGACCTGTGTTTTTCATGATCTGCAGTACTTTGCCTGTATCTTCAACCGGTATACCGAATTTGCTTTTATTATGTCCCGTGGAAATTTTCAGATTGCCTCCAGCCATGATATTCGGGCGAAGGCGGATACCTACCGGGTATGAATGACCGAACTTTTTCCCGAATTTTTCGAGGTTGGAAAGACTGTCAATATTGATATGGATGCCCAATTCCACTGCTGCTTCAATTTCGGCGAACGAAATATTATTGGACGTATACAGCACCTGTTGAGGGGCAAAGCCAGCCAGCAAAGCCAGCCGCGCTTCATTGATGGAGCTGCAGTCTACATTACAGCCAATGCTTTTAATATGCTTTAATATATTGATATTGGTAAGTGCTTTACTGGCATAGAAAAAGCTGGCATCTATACTTTTAAAAGCATTCTTCAACTGTTCGTACTGTTCGGTAATTCTTTCCGCGTGATATACATACACAGGTGTGCCGAATTCCTTGGCTATATCCCTTAATTGTTGCTGCGATAAAACCTGGGGCATATATGGATAAACTATGGAACCGAAAGTGTGGTAAGTGGTGAGTAGTTAAGTAGTAAGTATTCCGTGTACCCCTGTCTTCATTTGCTCTCCCGTTTCACACTTCTTTCTGTCCGGGTTAAAAATTTGCCAGCGAAATTACGGGAATGAAGGCAAAGGGGGGAGGAAAAGTTGATTTTTACAATTGCTTGTATTCCCCCGGGAATTATTAACGGATTGCTGTTTTTCAGCGTAAAAACCTATGCTACTCCCCGGCACCAGGCGGCGGGCAGGGACTGATGGAGGTCAGATCTACCCGCCTGTAAAATATTTCCGCCCCTTCCGATTGGATTTGTATGCGGCCTTCATCAGGTTTGGAGTGTATTGCATGATTTACAAGGGTACCGTTAAGATAAATAAAAAGCTCGCTCCCTCTTGCTATGCATTCCAGCCTGTTCCATTCTCCTACAGGATGCTCTACGTCATTTTTCCCTCTGAAGCCTTTCTCGTCCTTCCAGTCCGGATCACGACCAGGCCAGTTGATACGCCCGCTGTTGACGGTTACGGGATCGCCGCCGGGCTGGTAGATATAAGACCCGTTCTGTTTTTCAGGAGCTACCAGGCAGGTGAGTAAAAAATCGTTGCTTTTGTCGCCCACAACAATAAAATCACCGGTGCCACCTTCAATAATATTACATTCTATAGAATGCATCCAGGTGCCTGAATACCCGCCATCAGCGCCTTTGGAATGAAAAAGCAGTCCATTGTCGCGGGCATTGTTCAACCGTGAACCGTAGGTTTTATCACCCCATTTGTACTCCACCACCAGCTTATAATTTTTGAATTCTCCATGGGTGGTGATGCAGCCCCATTCCTCGCCGGATATACGCATTACCCCGTCTTTTACGGTAAATACTTTTTTAGGATCGCTATTACGCCCCCGGTCTTTAATGAAAGTATACCATCCATCGAGATTTTTCCCGTTAAAGAGCCGGATTGTTGGCTGCTGATCCGAAGCTGCCCGGGCAAAGGTTTTCTCCGTTTTTCCATTTGTGAATAAAACAGCAATAACAAGGATCAGAATGATTTTTTTCATCTTTTGTTGTTTTATGTATGGTGAATCTCATCTTTTTTTTTGCCCACCGCCCATCGCCGATAGCTGATTGCTGATTGCTGACAGCTCAAAGCCTCACTTAATGACTTTTTATTTGTCCCAGCCCGCTGGGCAGCGATTCAAGATAAGCTGCCAGGTCTGATATTTCCTGCATATTGAGCTGCTTCAGCAAGCCCGGCGGCATCAAAGAAACGGTTTCCGGTTCCACAGACGTGATCTCATTGCGGGGAACCCGCACTATAGATCCCGGCCCGGTAGCTATGAGGATCACATCCGGCAACTGCTCTTTAATAACACCAGTATAGGAGCCTGTTTTTGTTACTATTTTAGATGTCTCATATTCCCTGGCGAAGCTGGCGCTCGGATACAATATCGCTTCAAGTATATCGTGGCGCGAACGGATCTCCCCGATGTTGGACAGGTCCGGGCCAAATTCGCCGCCCTTTCCCTCTACGGCATGACAGCTAAAACAGGTGGCTTTGCCAAAGAAAAGCTGCCTTCCCTCGGCTACATCTCCTCTGGTAAGCTGCAACTGCAGGTTTTCCAGCTCCTCAAGCCTTGACGCCTGTTTTTCCTGCAATAGTTGTATCAATGATCCGGAGGCAGCCTGCACCGGTTGCGGATAGGTGGTAAACAATTTTTGCATATCGGGAACAGAAAGATTGTCCAGGCGGTTTTCGGAGGCCTCCAACGCGCTGATCAGGGCTTTTCCTGCTGCCTCACTTTTCCCGTTTTTATATGCGCTTACAAGAGCCGGTAAAAGAAAAGCATCTGCTGTAGCTACCTGTTCATTAGCAAGCGTAACTAACTGAGCTTCGTTCAGGGTAGCCTGCGTTAAAAGACGCGAGGCTTCCTGCCTTACAGGCGCTTCATTGTTGGATCCTAAATAAGAGGAGATCATCTCAAACTCTGCAGCAGTCAAATCAGGATCAGACATGAGTCGCGCGCTCAACGCTTTCAGCCTGGAACCGGCCGGCATTGCTGCATCCCGGGTGATCTGGTTCAACTCATTGTTCAATGAAGATATCCTTCTTGATTTGATCACATTCAACACCTCCGAACGGGCCTCATGATCGTTACTGCGCAATAAAGAACCAAGTTGCTGTATCCAGGTGGCCGGCAGCTTTTCAACATCCGCGTGCCGGATAACATCCAGTAATAATTTTCTTTTGGACGAAGCCGGTTCTTTATTATCTAACTGCGCAGTAATGAATTGCTGCATTGGCACATTGGCGCTGAATCTGATCATCAGGTTGCGGATATCGGCAGTAAGGTTTGGGGAATTGAGATGATGCTTCAAAAAATCCACCACCACATCGGCCCAGTTAAGATGATGCAGCGCCACCCATATACCTGCCTTTTGCAGTAGCTCATTGCCACTGTTTAAAAAGGACGCTAACTGATCTTTCCTTAGCGGCGCGCCATCCATCTGGTCAAGCGCTATCAGCGCCGCTTTCCGGGTATTAGCAGACGTATCACCTAAAGCCTGAACAAGCAGTTCAGGTGACCCGAGCGTAATGAGTGCATAAATAACAGCATGTTCCACAAAACGGTCATTGGGATTGGAAGAGGCTTTTATGAGTGCACTGATGGCCTGGCTATTGCCGATCTGCCCGAGGGCGGTAGCAGCCTGGCGCCGCACAGGCGCTTCATCTGTTTGCACCAGTTCCATCAGTTTTGTAACAGACAATTGGTCTTTGGATAGTCCCAATACCCGCGCCGCCGCTGTTCGTACCATGGCGTTTTTATCATCCAACGCTGTACGTATGGCATCCATGGTCGCTTCGGGTGTATTGATCCTGTAAAGCATAAATACAGCGGCTGTACGCGCCTCTTCATTTTCCGAAGACAGAAGCATATGTTTAATTTCCTCTACGGCAGATGCTCCTTTTATCACCAGTTGTTCAATTGCCCGGCTGCGCACCGCATGCCGGGCGTCTGTTACATATTGCAACAGGTCTTTTGCTGCCATATTTGTAAAATTCAATTTCCGCCCCCGGGGATCTTCCATCACCTTCGCATCGGACTTTCTGATGCGGTAAATCCCGGCTTTCACTTCCTTTTTTGCTACCACCGAAAGCGGGCATCCGGCAATGAACCATCCTCCCGTGTTTACTACCAGCAGGCTGCCATCAGCATCTTCCAGCACATCTGTGAGATGTATATCAGGATTGGAAGAAGTCATGAACGGCTCCTCTTTCGTTTGATAGGTAGCGCCTTCGGGCGTAACAATATGCCGCAGGATACGTCCTGTATTGAATTGCGCGCTGAAAAGATTGCCGTTAAAAGAGTCGCCCCATGCCGGGCCTTCGTATCGCATCAGGCCTGAATGCGCTATACGGGGCAGCTTTGTCATTACCGGCATCAGGTCGCCGGTTAGTTTCAGGCGGTCGGCTTCTATCGCCTGTTCGGGCTTGGGGTAAACGCCGCCATATACCCAGTGCATCAGCGCATCGCGAAAGCCATTCATCGGATCCGTGAAATAAGTCATGGTACCAATGGTTTCCCCGCCGGGCATAAAAACCAGTTCCACCGCATTGTCAAATCCTCCCCCGCTAAAAGACTCCAGCCCGCTCCCGTCAGGCCGGCAGCGCCATATCCGGGCTCCCCTGCCTTTCAGTTCTTTTCCTTCTTTAGTGGTGATATCAAACCCCCGCCGTGCATCTGTAAGGTACAGCCATCCGTCGGGACCCATGAACGGACCTCCGAAAGCAGCGGCATTGGCATGCAATACCCATCCTGAAAGCAATACTTCTCTTTTATCCGCAACACCGTCGCCATCGCTATCGGTCAGCTTTAAAAGATCCGGGGCAGAAGCTACATAGAGACTGCCCTGAAAAAACACCGCACCTTTGGGATAAGTAAGCGAATCGGCGAAGATGGTGCTCTTCTCAAATCTGCCATCTCCATTCCTGTCTTCTAAAAGACGGATGTGATAGGGTGGTTTTTTGAGATGATCTTCCGTGGAAAAAGTTTCTCCTGTTGACTCGCACAAAAAAAGCCTCCCCTGGTGATCAAAAGAAGCAAACATCGGGTAGGAGATCAAAGCCGGATCCACGACCTCCTCAATGGTAAATCCATTGGGTACCTGTATGCCGTGTAATTCACTGACCGGCACCTCATTTTTACAACCGGCGAACAGCAGACCGATCATTATGAACGTAAAAGCAGGTCTGAACTGCGGCAGATGCCTGAAAAATCCTTGTGCTCTTTTTGAATTATTGCGTTTGTTCATATCAGGGTTTTAACGCGGGTACTGTTGTTCCTCTGGTGAGAGCAAAGCCGGAGGTTTTATATACTCGTATAACAGGATGTTTCTCCACGCTTCGGAAATACTATCTTCCCGCTGTGCGAGGCGTCTTCGCCTCCGGCGACGTAAATATGCGCAAATATTGTGGTATTACTGCGGCCTGTGAGAGGGAAGTTCAGGAGCGCTGTATTGCCGGGCATTCACCCCGCTTGTCACGCCGAAGTACGAGAGTGGGGAAACCTTATAGTTTTTAGCGCACTTCTATATCGTCTCAGACTATAGCAAAGTGCAACGGTTAATAGCTTTCTGTTGTCAATTTATATATTTTTTGAGTACTAAAGCCAGCCATGATATGAAAAGTTATACCTGTATTACATTGCTGATCCTCTTTTTTACAGCCTGCGATAAGAAGGGAGATTTAATTAATACCATCCCCCAACCGCCATTACAGGCACTGTTTACGGATGAAAATAGCGCGGTCCTGTTTATTTCCCGAAGAGACCTGAACAGCGCTGACTGGACAATGGTAAGAATGACACCGGGAGGTGAAGAGCAGGTAATAGTAACAGATCAATTGGTTCGTTGTGCGCCTCCTGTGCCTTCGCATGATGGCAAGAGCATACTGTATACTGTTTACGAGGGAACAAAATATTCTTTGTATAAGGTCAATGCAACAGGAGATAATAAACAGCTTTTGATTTCCGGTGAAGATGCCTGCGGAGGAGCGCAATGGTCTCCGGATGATACGCAAATAGCTTTTGTAACCACAGTATCTGATGATTTCACGCCGGTAATTAATATCATGAACAGCGATGGGAGCGACAGGAAAGTGATTACAGGCACAAATGTGTCGAGCTATCAGCCACAATGGTTTCACGACGGGAAACGCATATACTTTACAGAAGTTACTAACTACCAGCCCGGTGTTTACTCAATACATGCCGATGGTACAAACAAAAAAAGAATAAGCCCTGCGAACAAGTCATTCGGTGGCGCAGCGTTAAGTCCTGATGGTAGCCTGATGGCATTAGTATCCGGAGGAAATGAGCCTGCGCAATTACACATGCTCAATCTCTCTACAGGGGCAATAAAGCAACTGACCTTTAGCAGCTCTCCCATTGCGTTTCCCGGTTATCCCAGGGACGGGAACAGTAACCCGGTCTGGTCGCCAGGGGGAGATAAAATAGCCTATGTTTCCTTTGCGAACGGAAGCCCCGACATATTTGTAATGAATGCTGATGGCAGCGGAAATAAACGATTGACAGATTCTCCGATACGCGATGAAGATCCCTATTGGAGCAAGGATGGGAATTTTATTTTCTTTTCGTCTAACAGGGATTTGAATATGGGTGCTGAAATCTATAGTATGCGCGCTGACGGCAGCAACCAGACACCACTTACCCATTGGACCGGAGATGATATTTACCCTGCATTAATACATAAATAGTTTTTCCCGCTGTGCTAAGTCTTGCTGTGCATGGCGTTTCTTGCCGTGCGTTTCTTGCTGTGTGTGGCGTCTTCGCCGCGCACGGGTCTCTTGTCGCCTCAGGCGACGTAAATATTCGTATAGTAGCGAAAGCAACAAAGAGAACATTCCTGCTGCTCTTCACCGCGATTTTTGTTCCTGATTAGCCGTAGAATGCGTCTTCCCTTATTTCGTACCCGGCTGATGCATCATGAGCGCTTCAATTTCCGCGCTTACTTTTTCGGGTGGCAGGATCGCTATAAGATAGGACTGCCTGCCGTTGGTATCGTTCTTCCATTCGTTGTTGCCGCCTTTCAGCACGATCTGTCCTCTTTGTGTGGTATAATAAGGGGCAATACCCCTTACAGCTACCAGTACTGCTGTTTGATCCCAGCTATTGCGGCCGTTGCGATCGCTTTCATAATGGAGCATTGCTTTTGCATACGCATCTTTTACCGGGCTGTTTTGAATAGCCGCGTTATTGATCAGCTCTTTGCCGGTAATTACTTTTTCGCCAATCTCAAAACCACTAAACAGAACAGGTGTCGGCCAATTGGTAAATACTTTTTCAGATGCAATGGAATCAATCAGCACGTTATATTCTCTTCCTTCCGGGAACTTTCCGGCCATAGATACCAGTTGCTTTACCTTTTTAGCTATGAGCGCCTTGCCATCTAATTTTGAATATTGATCGGGTTGGGAATGCAGGAGGTTTGCCAGGTTGGTTAAAAAGCCAACCGTAACGATCGTTACACTTTTATCGGGCTGGGCAGCCAGCAGTTTTCTGTACAGTTCTACAGCATCGGGCACTTCGTCTGTGCTTTTGATCGTGTGTGGGTATTTGCTTACCAGCAGTTCCGGCCATTGCTGCACAGCGCCGTGGTCCGGGTCATGCTCTCCCTTGGGAGCGCCAACCGGCAGATCGGGTCTTCCAAAATAAATATTCAGGATATTGATGGTGGGAGCTACTAATTTATTTTTATTGCTGGCAATAATGGCAAGCGGCTTTGCTTCTCCTTTATCGGCCAGGGCATGCAATACCGCCACGGCGCCCACGTCGTCATAATCGGGGCCAATATCGGTGTCAAGAATAATGGGAACCGGCTTTTGGGATTTGGATTGGGCCTGTACAAAAGCACCATAAAAACCGGTACTTAACAACACAACTAAAAGCAGAAAATTTTTTTGCATAATTATGGTATTTTAAGATCATCAAAGGGTTTCGCACCTCAGTTTTCCGTTGTTTTTTGTATATGTTTCATGATGGCTCTATTGATACGTTGACTCAGGCTTTCCCGTAACCTGGTTTACCATCTTTTGTAATATCACCTTTTTTTTGTTTTCGGACACTTTTAAATAACGGTGCTTCCCGTTGGGATGGTCTGTGAAGATACCATTGCCCACGCTGTCAATAGCGATAGTTCCGAACCCCGATAAATCAAAATAACCTGCGTCCGGCTCAATCGCATACAGCACCGATGTGAGATCCCAGGTGGGACGGTCATAGGGCATAGGGGCATACAGCTTATACGATATGCATAAAGGATGCTTATGACCCTCTGTAAAATCATTTATAATGCTCTGGTGCGGATAAGGCAGATCATTCCCAACTTCGGGCCCGCTGACTACGATCTCACCGGGCCATTTTTCAAAAAGCGTTTTTGCAGCCTTTAGATCCTGAACAATATTCCAGTCCAAAAGATTGGAACCTTTCGTATATAATCCTCCCATGACGGAAAGCAGGCGAATTTTTTTGCTGACCAGTTCCACGCCATTTAAATCGCTGTATTCATCCGGTTCCGATTCCAGCAGCCGTTGAATATTCGTCTGGGGCCCTACTACGATCATAACAACAGAATGATCGGGCTGTGCTGCCAGTAACTGACGCTGCAACACATATCCTTCGGGAATATCGTTTGCCATGCTGCGTTGTGGAAACAATACTTTCTCCCCGTTAACAAGCGTATCCAAAGTAGCGGGAACATACCGGTAAGGTTCAGGATTTACACCGTTGTATGCGTACCCTAGCGGCATGTTTTTCCTGCCATTGAACAGGCAATAACCATCTGCATATTCTATTACCCGCGGATTGCTTTTGCTGATGGTAATTCCCAGTATATTCACTGTCCCTTCTTTTTCATAGTTGAACAGCATCTGGAGCGCCAATACATCATCTATGTCATTGCCGATATCGGTATCAAAAATTACAGGGATGGGGATACTTTTTGATTGCTGTTGAGCACATCCGGACAACAGCAGCAATGCCATGGAGCAAATCAGAGAAGCTGATGCTCCTGTCCGGCGAGGTAAAAAGCGGCATGCTGTAAATCTCATTGTGCTATTTTAAGTAAGTAATAGTTAAACAGATCGTACAATCCATGTAAAAGTAAAATGGCTTCAGGTTCCCGCTTTAATGATAAGACCCAGTCCGACAACAAACAGGACGAACATAAAAGCTGTCATTTTGTTCACAGCGTTTGTGGCGCCTTTAAATTCCTTCCAGATAAACACCCCCCACAATGCTGCTACAAGCGTGGCGCCCTGCCCCAAACCATAGGAAATGGCGGGGCCGGCTTTACCCGCGGCAACCAGGTTGAATAAATTACCTGTACCCCAGATGAAGCCTCCCAGGATACCTACCCAATGCACACCCCTGCCTTTAAAATAATCAGCATAACGGACAGGGCTACCCTCAAACGGTTTTTTCATCAACAGGGTGTTGAAAACAATATTGCTTAGCAGGATGCCTGCAGCAAAAACTACAAAAGCCGTATAGGGCGTCATTTTGCCTGCGGCAGGCGATACAAAATTTTCAAGATCCATCCCCGAAGCCACAAAAGGATAAAAGGTAGACATGAGGATGCCTGCAATGATGGAGACAACGATCCATTTGCCTGCTCCTTTTTTACCTGAACCGCCCGCATGTTTTCCGTACGCAAGGGCGTTTACGATTATTGCTGCGGTTACAAGCAATACCCCGGTGAATAACAGGACAGGGTTGCCTTTGCTTAAAAGTATATAGTTGATAATAACACCTATGATCAGCGCCAGCCCGATCCCTACAGGAAAGGCTACCGCCATGCCCGCACCTGCAATGGCAGCGGTAAGTAAAATGTTGGCCAGGTTAAACACCACGCCACCCACCAGCGCATTGCGGATGTTAACGCCTTCTGCCTGGCTGATATCGGCAAGAAAAGGCCTGCCGCCATCGCCGTTGCTGCCCAGGGTAAATGCGGCAAGCAGGGAAAGTAAGAATATGCCGATCACATAGTCCCAGTAAAACAATTCGAAACGCCACTTTTGTTGCACCAGCTTTTGTGTATTGGCCCAGGAGCCCCAGCACAGCATGGTGATAAAGCAGAATACGATCGCTAAGGAGTAGCTTTCTACAATAAACATATGGCAGAGATTTTGGTAAACTGATTTTGTTATGGCTTCCTATCCCGGAATATTTAATGTTTGTGCAACAAGTTCGTTGCGGTAAGGAATGGAGGACTGCGCCCCCAGCCGCGTAACGGATATAGCCGCGGCATCACAGGCAAACCGTACTGCGTTCCGCATGTCCTTTCCTTCAGAGAGCGCTACTGCCAGCGCCCCGTTGAACACATCGCCCGCGGCAGTGCTGTCAACAGGCTGTACTTTCCTGGCTTCCACCATCGAACACCGGCTTCCTTCGCAGATCAAAGCGCCCTTTGCGCCCAGCGTTACGATCACGGTGTTTACCCCTTTTTCACAGATCAGCATAGCCGCTTTCCCGGCATCGTCTGCATTGTTAACCGGTATGCCGGCTATCATAGCCGCTTCTGTTTCATTGGGCGTTAAAATATCAATATGGCTTAGTAATGTTCCCGACAGGGAGGCCGCGGGGGCCGGGTTCAGGATCACTTTTACTTTTTGGGAAGCGGCATAGGCGGCAATGTATTCTACTACTTCCATAGGAGTTTCCAATTGCATTAAAACGGTTCCTGCTTCAGCAATTGCCGGGAGCGCATCTTTTATATCTTCAATTGACAGGCTGGCATTGGCGCCGGAAGCTACCACAATGCTGTTCTCTCCCTCCTGGTCTACGGTGATCAGCGCCACACCGCTCGGGAGCGCATCGTCCGACACCAGGAAAGAAGTATCAATATTTTCCTCGCTGAACAGTTGTGAAAATTGCTTACCGAAAACATCGTTGCCTAATTTGGAGATGAATATTACTTCGGCGCCCAGCCGGGAAGCGGCAACTGCCTGGTTGGCCCCTTTTCCGCCGGGGTTCATAAAAAAAGATCCTGAAAGAACAGTCTCCCCGGGCACCGGGATATGCGCCGTTTTAACTACCATGTCCATATTGGAACTGCCTGCAACTACTATTTTTTTTATGCCCATATAGCAAACTGTTTACCGGAATTTTCTTTGATCGTTGTTTCAAAGCTAGCCTTCCAGCCTGCTAAATAAAAATCATTAATTTCAATTTTTAATAACTGTAAGAGCAGCATTTTTATAATTTTTTTATTATAATAGTTTGATTATTATATATTTATGATATTAATTCCCTTGTTATTCTATGAATTATGATTTAATAACCTCTTCAATTTTGTAGCTATGTCCAAAATAGCGGCAGTACGGCTGGTCAAATCTTTGTCGGGATCTGAAAAGCGTTTTTTTAAGCTGTATGTGAAGCGGCAGTCTGTGGGCAGGGTTTATCTTGATCTGTTTCATATCATAGACGCCGCAAAGCATGGTACTGCAGCAGTAATAGATACTGCTTTCAGCAAAAAGCATCCCGGCGCATCTGTTCATAATACGGCAAGATATCTCGTTAAAATACTTACCGATTGCCTGATCCAGCTCAAAACGGAAAAAGACCCTTTATTCGGGTTGTTGCAAAGTATAATGAGGATAAGGATTTTACAGGAGAGGTCGCTACAGGAGGAGGGTTACCAGGAAATACTTAAAGTGCGTGGTAAAGCGGATGCTGTTCAGCATCCGCTGGTGGAATATCTCAGCTATCGCGAAGAGCTGAACTACCTCGTGGATATTAACTTTCCGGGCATAACAGACAGGCAACTCGTTGAGCTGCAAATGAAGGCAAAAGGCCTATTGCGCGATATGAACAGCATACACGATCATCATTCTCTTTTTGAACTGCTGAAATACCGGGTGGTTCATGCCGGGAAAATATCGTCGCAGGAGCAGATGAAAATGCTGGATGATCTTGTATTGAGTGAAATGGGCCTGGTAACCCATAAGCCTGCCAACAGCTTTGTTGCGAAAAAATTACATTTATTGTTCCAGTCGTTTTTCTTTACCTATACCGGGGAACATACCACCGCTTTAAAAACTTTTGCATCGCTTAACAGGCTCTTTGAAGGGCATATGCAACTGCTGGATCATCCTCCACTTGACTATCTTTCCGCCCTCAACGGAACATTAGACAGCCTGCACATGCTTGGGCTGTTTGAACAAATGAACTTTTATATAAGTAAGGTTGAACAACTGAACCAAACAGTATACCCGGAATATTTCAGAAGCCAGGTACAAAAAACAGCGGTATTATACCGGCTGATACTGCTGATCTCGGAAAACGATCATGCCGGAGCAACAGCTTATACCAGCTCGTTGGGAAAAGACTGGATAAATGAATACGATATGGTAGATGAAGAAAAACAATGGGAGCTGAGCTTTTATATGGCAATATCTTTTTTGAGATTAAAAAATTATAAGAAAGCGCATCAGTGGATCAATGATGTGCTGCAGCAGCATCGCTGCTATAAGCACTGGCTTGTTTGTAAAGCGGTAAGACTGCTGAATATTATTATATATTATGAGCGGGGTGAAAGGGATTATTTGGAGTATGAAATAAAAACGTACAAAAGATTTTTTGGCGACAGGCAGTTGTTGAAGTCGGAGCTGCTTTTATTTAAGTATATTATGATGAACACGAACAGGAAACCGGCAGGAAAGCTCCAGGTTCAAAATATGATCAGTGAGATCAGTGGCTTGCATCGTGACCGGTTCGAAAGACAACTGCTCAAGTACTTTGATTTTGCAGGGTGGGCAGTGGAAAAAATGAAAACTACCGGCAGGTATATGGCCAGATGAATTCCAGACGCTGTAAAGTATTGGCCGGCTAAACGGATGCAGTAATGATGAGATAATAAGAAGATGGTTACTCCTGCTCCGTGCCCGGAGGCGTTTGGCTGATATCCGTATCATTGTCAGCATCTTCCCTGTCGTCATCCGTATCAGAAGGATGTTGTTGGTGTTCACCGGAATGTTGGGTTTCTTCATTTTCAGGCAAAGCACTGTCTTCGCTTGAAGTGGCTGCTGTATTTTCTTCTTCAGCGCCTGTTTGCAGCAGTTCTCCGTTTTCCGCCACTATCAGCGTACTTTCACCTTCCACTTCAAAATGTTCCGCATTTACAAGGGTGGGTGCTACTATCTGGTCGGCTAATACTTCTTTTATTTTCGGAAGGTCGTCGGGCGAGTTAATGCCGAAATAATCCATGAACGATTTAGAAGTAGCATATACCAGCGGCTTGCCGGGCATTTCTTCGTTCCTGCCCGTAATTACTACCAGCTCTTTTTCCAGCAGCTTTTGTATCACATAATCGCAGTTCACGCCGCGTATAGATTCCACTTCTCCCTTTGTAATGGGCTGTTTATAGGCAATGATCGCCAGGGTTTCCATGGCGGCAGCCGACAGCCTTTTTAAGAACTTGTCGCCATTTAGCTGGGCAATGGTTTTATGAAAAACGCCTTTGGTTAAAAATTGCCAGCCGCCACCGCTTTGCCTCACTTCAAAGGGATAAAATTCGGTAGCGTATTTTTCACGAATGCCATCCACTGCCGCTTCTATCTGTTCAAGCGTGGCGCGGTCTTCAATGAATCCCAACGCATTGTTTACAAGGTCAACCAGCTCAATGCTGGTCAAAGGCTTTTCACTTGCAAAAATGAGCGCTTCAATATGTGGAATGATCTGTGAAATTTCCATGTATAGCAATCTAACGGAAAACTTGAAATTCAATATTATCGGCCGGCAACGATTAGCCCTGCAAAGCAGCCGCGCCGCTTACAATTTCGGTAAGCTCGGTGGTAATAGCTGCCTGGCGTGCCCTGTTGTATGTTATCCTCAGTGTTTTTAACAGCTCGTTGGCGTTCTCGCTGGCCTTATCCATTGCCGTCATGCGGGCGCCATGCTCACTGGCATTGGCATCCAGTACGGCTTTATATAGCTGCGTATTCAGTATTTTGGGCATCAGCTCGGCGATCAGGGTTTCCTGGTCGGGCTCAAAAATAAAATCGGCCTTGGTAGCTTTACCTTCCTTAGGCTCTACTTTAGGAATGGGTAAAAATCTTTCTACTGTAAAACGTTGTGTTGCCGCGTTGCGGAATTCGCTGTATACTACCTCCACTACATCAAATTCATTTTTCCTGAAGCTCTCTATCGCAGCCTGTGCTATTTCCTGCACATGCTCAAACGACAGGGACAGGAAAAGATCCTTATAGGTAGTGTTGAGTTTTAATTTTGATTTCTGGAAGGCGTCGAACGCTTTTTTGCCGATGGGCCAAATGGTTACATTGCCTTTTGCGGACTGCTGCGCGTATTTATCCAATGCCAATGTACGCGCGAGCTTAATAATGTTGGCATTATAGGCGCCGCACAAGCCGCGGTCGGAAGAAACAGTAATGATAAGCACTTTTTCTACAGGACGCTCCACCGCCAGCTCCGCGCCGGTTTCTCCTTCCATATTGCTCACTATATTGCTCAGCATTTCCTGCAATTTTTTTGCATACGGGCGCATTTGAACAATGGCTTCCTGTGCTTTGCGCAATTTGGCAGCACTCACCATTTTCATGGCCTTGGTAATTTGCTGGGTACTTTGAACCGATTTAATACGGTTGCGTACTTCTTTTAATGCACCGGGCATATGTGAGAGTTAAATTAAGTATTTGATTGACAGCTAATTATTTAAGGATACCCTGCCTTTCTGCAGCAGCCTTCCCAAAATGACCGCAAAGGTATTTGAATTGATCGAAAAAACCATGCTGAGTTACAAGTTGCAGGGTAAAAAGTTTCGGGTAGCAGGATGACGGATTTGAAATGAGCTAATCAGCTATCAGCAGTCAGCCATCAGCCTTGAGCTATGGGCTGTGGGCTTTGGGCTATCAGTATTCGAAATCAAAAATTCAGCAATCCTACCTGCAACCTGGAACTTGCAACAGCCATCAAATCTCAAATTTCGAATTTCAAATTTTCAAACCTGGAACACTCCCAGGCTGAAGTTCCTGTCGGGCTTTTTGTGGTTGGCGGCAGCCAGTCCTTCTGAAATAAGTTTTCTTGTGTCAATAGGGTCTATAATATCGTCTACCCACAACCGGGCAGCCGCATAGTAAGGTGTGGTTTGTTCTTCGTATTTCGATTTTATATCGTCCAGCAGCTTTTTTTCCGCGGCAGGATCTGTTTCCAGTCCCTTTGCTTTCAGCGCGCTTACCTGTATCTGCAGTAAAGTTTTTGCGGCCTGCTCGCCCCCCATTACGGCTATTTTGGCGGAAGGCCATGCATATATGAACCGGGGATCGTAAGCCTTGCCGCACATGGCATAGTTGCCTGCCCCAAAAGAATTGCCGATGATAACAGTGATCTTGGGAACCACCGAATTGGCAACCGCGTTTACCATTTTGGCGCCGTCCTTAATGATCCCGCTGTGCTCGCTGCGGCTTCCTACCATAAAGCCGGTAACATCCTGCAAAAAAACCAGCGGTATGTTTTTTTGATTGCAGTTCATGATAAACCGGGCGGCCTTGTCGGCGCTGTCGTTGTAAATAACACCGCCCATCTGCATTTCGCCTTTTTTGGTTTTAATGATCTTTCGCTGGTTGGCCACAATGCCTGCCGCCCAGCCATCAATACGTGCGTAACCGCAAACAATGGTTTGTCCGTAATCTTTTTTAAACTGGTCAAATTCCGAATTGTCCACCAGCCGCTCAATAATATCCAGCATATCGTAAGGCTTGCTGCTGTCTGCCGGCACAATACCATACAGTTCTTCGGGGTTTTTAACCGGCGGGCGGCTTTTTATCCTGCTGAAGCCGGCAGACTCTTTTTCACCCAGCTTACCGCAAATGCGCTTTATTTCGTCCAGGCATTCCTGTTCAGTGTCGAATTTATAATCGGCAATACCGCTGATCTCGGTATGCGTAACGGCTCCTCCCAGGGTTTCTGTATCAGCATCTTCCCCAATAGCTGCTTTTACAAGATAAGGTCCGGCCAAAAAAATGGAGCCGTTGTTTTTTACCATTAAAGTCTCATCGCTCATAATGGGCAGGTAGGCCCCGCCTGCCACGCAGGCGCCCATTACGGCGGCGATTTGCGTAATGCCCATCGCGCTCATGCGGGCGTTGTTCCGGAATATCCTGCCAAAATGTTCCTTGTCGGGAAATATTTCATCCTGTAACGGAAGAAATACGCCTGCGCTGTCTACCAGGTAAATAATGGGCAGGTTGTTTTCCATGGCTATTTCCTGCATACGCAGGTTTTTTTTACCGGTAATGGGAAACCAGGCGCCGGCTTTTACCGTTTGGTCGTTGGCAACTATAACACATTGCCTGCCGCTGATGTAACCTATACCGGCCACCGTTCCTCCCGCAGGGCATCCCCCCTGTTCCGCATACATGTTGTACCCCGCAAAGGCCCCTGTTTCAATAAAGGGCTTACCGGGATCTGTAAGATAGGCTATCCGCTCCCTGGCGGTAAGCTTGTTTTTTTCTCTTTGTTTTTCAAGCGATTTCTTTCCCCCGCCCTCATAAATTTTCTGTAGTCGTGTTTTTACCTGGCTGAGGGCGAGCTTCATTACATCTTCATTCTTACTGTGTTCAATATTTACAGGCATGCCAAGGAATATTTATATATGGAATAGTATCGCGCTGTTAGTCCTGGGCCCAGTAGTCTACCACGGTGGCTTTATCAAGATAAGGCTGTAAAAGCGATACAAACGCCTTGTGCTCGGGATGCGGTAAATATACTTCCCTGTCTTTTTCGCTGGCAAAGCTTACAAAAAAGCAATGCGTAAGTCCCTGGCTAAGCCCTTCGGGGCTGTTATTGGTGCCCCATTCAAATGCTTTGATCTCTTTTATTTTGGATGGAAGCGCCCTGAAAGCGTCTTCTACCTGCTTTACCTGCCCGGGGGTTGCGTCGTCTTTGAACTTAAATAGAACTACGTGTCTTAACATTTTAGTTTCGTTGTTGTTTGCGCATGAAGAAATAGTGCCGATAATAGCCAGCATGATGATAGCTGTGATAAACTTTTTCATAATAATAAATATTAATGCCTGGGTAAAAAGCAAATGTTTCGAATGGTGAATATAAAGTATAATAGCAGGATTTTATGTAACACGGGCTAAAAAAACAGGTATTTCATATCCGCGAAGCAGGTATACCGGCAAAACATGGGTGTTCAAACGGTTGGGTTTTCTCACCGGAGGTAAATACACCTCAAAAATTTGGAATCAGTTAAAAATGCCATACATTTGATATGTATAGACATATAAACATTCTATCGCTTTTGTGTATTTTTCCGTGCCCGGGTTGCGTGTTGCCTGCATGATCAGGATCATGAAAAGCGATTGCCGGTGAAGTTACTTTTGGTGTTATTTTCCGGCTAAATGCTTATACTGTTCCAGGTGTGTGTCTGCTTTATCTTCCATGCCTATGTGCGTTGAATAAAAATTAATCCAAAAAGGAGAGTATATACTACTCCTGTTTGTCTTATGCGTGGAAATAAATAGTAAGGACAGCGCCATCGCATCTTCAAAACCGGCTGGCATGTAACAAGCCGGCTGGTGCAAAAACCTTTCCTGCTGAAAATCACTTAAACCTTATGTATCACTATAAAAGAAAAAAATTGTATAACTCAAATTTTGATAAGTTCCCGGAAGTTGAAATGAAAGGGTATAATGGTTACACCGGATGGCGCGAGATCGCAGATGAGTTGCAGCATCGCATGCGGCAAAAAGCAAAGAAGCCTTTTGTTATTGTAATTGAATGTTATCATGGGGTGTTGGCGGATAAGCTGGTGTTGGACGTAAAGGAATATATAAAAGAAGATACCCGCTTTTTACCGGTGGATATGGCTTTAAAAGATAGCCCAGATATAGAAGAAATGGTGTATCCGTTTGTTACAGACGATCCTGTATTCGGGTATATCACTTCGCTGGAGATGGAAGACTTCTTTGATAAAGAGCGCCTGGGCAGCCTGAAAGAGGAAATAGCCACCTGCGGTGAAAGTATTATTTGCGTATACGGAACGGGCGCTTCATTGGCTTGCGCAAACCCGGATGTGTTGATATATGCCGATATGCCACGGTGGGAAATTCAATTGCGGTTCAGGAGGAATGAAGTAGGAAATGTGGGTTCGGTAAATTTTACAGATACTTTTTCTTATCAATATAAAAGAGCTTTTTTTGTAGACTGGCGGGTATGCGACAGGTTGAAAAAAGTAATATTGCCGGCGGCCGATTATGTATTGGACACCACGCATCCGGATGAGCCTAAAATGGTATCCGGGCCGGCTTTGATGAACGCGCTGAAAGAAGTGGTGCGGCAACCTTTCCGTGTAGTGCCGTTTTTTGATCCCGGGCCCTGGGGCGGGCAATGGCTGAAAGAAGTTTGTGACCTGGAAAGAACCGAAAAAAATTTTGCATGGGGCTTTGATTGTGTGCCCGAAGAGAACAGCCTGCTGATAAGATTCGATCATATTCTGTTTGAAACGCCTTCTGTTAATCTTGTTTTTTTTCAGCCGGAAGAGCTGTTGGGTGTAGAAGTGTTCAACGCGTTTGGAGCTGAATTCCCCATCCGGTTTGATTTTTTGGATACCATGGAAGGAGGTAATTTAAGCCTGCAGGTACACCCGCTTAAAGAATACATACGCGAGCAGTTTGGTATGGGCTATACGCAGGATGAAAGTTATTATTTCCTGGAAGCGCAGCAGGATTCGTTCGTATACCTTGGATTAAAGGAAGATATAGTGCCTGAAAATATGCTCAATGACCTTGAAGCCGCCCAGGAAAACGGTAAAGAATTTGACGCCGATAAATACGTGGAGAAATGGCCCATCAGGAAACACGACCACGCGCTTATTCCCGCGGGAACGGTACATTGTTCCGGCGCTAACAGCGTGGTGCTCGAAATAAGCGCCACTCCTTACATTTTTACATTTAAGCTGTGGGACTGGGGCAGAATGGGGCTGGATGGCAAACCCCGCCCGATATCGCTGAAGCATGGCGGAAACTCAATTCAATGGGATCGTACCACGCAATGGACAAAGGAAAATATCCTGAACAGGTTTGAGAAAGTAGCTGAAGGAGAGGGATGGATGGAAGAAAGAACAGGGTTGCATGATGGGTCGTTCATAGAAACACGAAGGCATTGGTTTACAGGAAAAGTACCTCATCATACCCATAGCGTTGTAAACATCCTGAACCTTGTGGAAGGGCGCGAGGTAATTGTAGAAAGTCCGGAACATGCTTTTGAGCCTTTTATTGTGCATTATGCTGAAACCTTTATTGTGCCTGCAGGAATAGGTGCTTATACTGTTACGCCTTATGGGGATAGTGCCGGCACTCCCTGTGCTACCATGAAGGCTTTTGTAAATATTCAAAACCTCAGCGATTATCATAGCAATTAATGTATGCAGAATAATAGCTTGACATATGTATACCGCTATACCGTAGTGGCGGCAATAGGAGGATTGCTGTTTGGTTATGATACTGCTGTGGTGGCAGGAGCCATAGGATTTATTGAAGAGAAATACATGCTTTCGCCTGCCATGAAAGGCTGGGCGGCTTCCTGCGCTATTATAGGCTGTATGGTGGGCGCTATGCTTTCCGGCGTACTAAGCGACCGGCTGGGCCGTAAAAAAGTATTGATGATCTCGGCTTTTGCATTTGCTGTTTCTTCCATAGGTATCCTTCTTCCGTCGGGTATAGGATCGTTCATTATTTTTCGCTTAATAGGCGGTATAGGCATTGGCATTGCGTCCATATTATCGCCTATGTATATTTCCGAAATAGCCCCGGCGCATATCAGGGGAAGGCTGATATCCATTTACCAGTTGGGGATTGTTACCGGTATTTTGCTGATCTATTTTGTGAATGCGGGTATAGCAGGACTGTACGATCATTCCTGGAATGTTGAAGCAGGCTGGAGATGGATGTTTGGTTCAGGATTAATTCCTTCGCTGGTTTTTATACTGTTGCTGATACCCACGCCGGAAAGTCCGCGCTGGTTAGGTGCGCAGAACAGGTGGGAGGAAGCGGCCGCAATACTGGAAAAAGTGAATGGTAAGGAGAACGCCCTGGCGGAAATAAACGTTATCCGCGGCTCATTGTCCGAAACGGAGGCGCCGTTCTCGGAATTGCTGAAACCGGCATTACGCAAACCACTTGTAATAGGAATAGTGCTGGCCATTTTTTCGCAGGTTACAGGTATCAATGCCATTATGTACTATGCGCCTGAAATATTCAAGGCAACCGGTAGCGGTTCATCATCCGCGCTCATGCAAACCGTTTGGGTAGGAAGCATTAACCTGCTCATGACGATCGTTGCCATTAAATACGTTGATCTCCTGGGGCGTAAAAAATTACTTCTTATCGGGGCGGGTGGCATGGCCATTTGCCTTTCCCTGGTAGGGTATGCTTTTTTTACCGGCAATACCGCAGGATACTGGGTATTGGCCGGCATCCTGTTATACATTTCATTCTTCGCTATATCCCTCGGGCCCCTTACGTTCGTGGTAATATCTGAAATATTCCCAACCAACATAAGAGGCAGGGCTATGAGTGTGGCCATATTCTTTTTATGGTTGTCGGTATACATCGTTTCCCAAACCTTTCCTATGCTGGTAGAAGGTATCGGGGAGGCATATACTTTTTGGATATACATGGTCACCTCCCTGCTGGCATTCTTTTTTATATGGAGCGCTGTGCCTGAAACCAAAGCGAAAACGCTGGAGCAGATACAGGAAATGTGGAAGCAGAAGTAGCGGGACAGAACGGATTGCTGAACTGTTTGAGACAACTACAATAAAACAACGATCATGCGGTCATCCGTGAATACTTTATTTACAGCAGTATGGCTGCTTAAGCCGGTGAAACGAATATGCCTGCTTACGGTTGTATTGATCTCAGTGCATGCCTGTAATACCGGCTCCCGGGATGACCACCGGGATAGCCTGTCATTTCACGTAGAGCCTGCACCGGAATGGACTAATTTGTTTAAACGGGATCATGGCTGGTTTGGAGGCGACGGTATTTTTGCGTTTGTGCCCGGCGGTAACGAACAGCAGGGGGCAGCCGGTAAAGAAGATGTGGTGATCTGGTTCAGCGATTCCATGCTGGGCGATATTGTAAATGATTCGCTGCAACCGGGATATACCATGATCAACAATACGGTGGCCGTACTGAAAGGAGGGAAGCCCGACAGCGCCGCCATTGATTTTTATTGGGATACTACCGGTAAGGGTCATCCGAAATCTGTGTTTATACCACAAACACCAGCCTCGCAACAGGGGGAATATTACTGGCTGGGCGATGGTTTTGTAAATACTGAATTGAATAACGATATCTATATTTTTGGATATCGCGTCAAAAATATTCCCGGTGTAGCGGTGTTCGGGTTTAAGCAAACCGGTAGTACGCTTATAAAAAGTCTTTCAGGCTCACAACCTCCCTATACTCACACAGTACAGTTCGACATCCCGTTCCTGGCAGATAAAGATGCCGATTCTGTGGGATCGTTCGGCGCAGGCGTATTGGTAAACACCCAAAAAGCCGGTGCGCCCAATGCCGACGGGTATGTTTATGTATACGGCGTTCGCGGAAAAAATAAAGAGGTAATAGCTGCCCGTGTAAAGGCTGAAGATATTGAGCAGTTTTCAAAATGGACATTCTGGAACGGTAAAAGCTGGACACCCGATGTGGAGACTATACAGCCTGTTGCAGACCACGCTTCGAACGAGCTGAGTGTTACACCTATAGAAGGCGGCAGGTATGTCATGGTTTTTCAAAAAGACGCTATCGGCACGCAGATCGGGCTGAGGGTAGGTACTTCGCCGGTTGGCCCTTTCGGTCCTGTACAGGATGTGTTTGATACCAAACCTGATCTTGCAGCTTCTCCAAACCTGTTTTCTTACAACGCCAAAGCGCACCCTGTGCTTTCACAGCCGGGTGAATTGCTGATCAGCTATAACATCAATTCGTTCGACTTTAATAATGATATCAGGAAGCTTCCCCATCTCTACCGGCCAAGGTTTATCAGGCTTGTATATAAATAAAGTGAGCACTCTTTTAATTCAATCATACATACGATGGCTATGAAAAGAAAATTGTTTTTTGTTTTAGTGACCTGGCTGTGTGGCGTACAGTACCTCCATGCAGGCCCGGGTAATATAGCTCCGCTTGCAAAAGTGACTGCTTCTACCATAGCCGGTGAAAAATTTGCTGCCAAAAATGTTATAGACGGTATTATAGGTGTGGATGGTATTGGCGAGTGGGCATGCGAGGGACGGACAACCGATTGGGGATATATCCGGTTACCCTGGATACAACTGGAATGGGAAGCCCCTGTAACCATTCATAAAGTGATATTATACGATCGTCCTTCCCGCAATGAAAATATTGCCGGTGGAAAATTAATGTTCAGCGATGGAAGCGTGGTATGGGTGAACCAGATACCTGCAGATGGCAGCGGTATTGCCGTTACATTTCCGGCACGCAGCACCAAATGGGTAAAGTTTGTAACGCATGATGCCACAGGGAGTGAAGTGGGGTTTTCTGAAATAGAAGTGTTTGGCGAGCCGGAAGATTATGTGTCGCGGGTAGATCCTTATATAGAAACCAACCGGGGAAGGTATTTCTTTTTTATTACCGGCAGTCTTCCGTTTGGAATGGCGAGCTCAGCGCCGCTTACACGTAATAAAAATCAATATGGCGGTGGTTACAATTATAATGAAACGGAGATACTGGGTTTTGAGCAGATACATACCTGGATGATCTCCGGTATTGAACTGATGCCCGCGTCGGAAAATGAAGATCCCGCCAAAGGGCAGCAGGGCTGGAAATCTTCGTTTAGCCACGCTGATGAGATCGTACAGCCGGGATATCATCGTGTAATGCTGCAAAACAATAAAATATGGGTAGAGCAAACGGCTACCGAAAGGGTTAACTTCTACCGTTTCCGGTATACCCGGGCAGCCAAAGGAAGGATCATCATTAACCTGGGAGGGCATGTATCGAACAGCACCATGGCGGATGCGGATATTACCCGTATCAGTGATACTGCTATTGAAGGCTCTTTCAGTTCTGTTAAACGGTATTGGGGTGGTCCAAAAGATGTACGTATATTTTTTGTGATACGGTTCGACAAGCCTTTTAAATCGTTGGATGCATGGCAGGGTAATACAACAGCAATGAACATCAGTAAGGCAGGAGGAGACAGCCTTACCCTTGCTGCGGCCTACGATTTGGAGAAAGGAGAAGAACTGCAGGTAAAGATTGGGCTGTCGTATACCACGGTTGAAAATGCGAGGCGTAACCTGGAGCAGGAATGCAGTACCTGGGATTTTAACGCGGTAAAGGAACAGGCGCAAAAAACATGGAATGACTGGTTGGGCAGGATAGATGTAAAAGGTGGTACCGCAGATCAGAAAACGAAGTTTTATACAGATCTGTGGCATATATTGCTGGGGCGCCAGAAGCTCAACGATCTTTCAGGCGATTATCCCGACCGCACCACGGGCAAACGGGAGGGAAGTTTTACGGACGCCGTATTTAAGATCAAAACACTTCCCAAAGATGCTTCGGGCAAACCTAAGTTTAATATGTACAATTCAGATGCATGGTGGCTTACCCAATGGAACCTCAATATACTGTGGGGGCTCGCCTGGCCGGAAGTGATGGATGAAATGTCTTCGTCAATGATCGAATATGCTAACAATGGTTACCTGTTGCCACGTGGTCCTTCCGGCGGGGGATACTCTTACATTATGACCGGTAGTCCTGCATCGAACCTGGTTGTAAGTACCTATATGAAAGGGTTGCTGACCAAAGTGAATGCAAACCATGCGTATGAAGTAGTAAAGCGAAATCACCTGCCCGGCGGCATGCTGGGTAGCAAAGAAGATATTGATTTTTATACTCAAAAGGGCTGGTGGCCTAACAATGCCGGCATTACAATAGAAGCTGCTTTCCAGGACTGGGGTATAGCGCAGATGGCTGCCAGGCTGGGAAAGAAAAAAGATCGCGCTTTTTTCAAAAAAAGATCAACGGGGTGGGAGTTGTGTTTTGATACTGACCAAAAGCTGTTATTTCCTAAAAATAAAGAGGGCGCCTTTGTGCATAAAGATCCGTTAAGTGGCAGGGGATGGGTAGAAGCGAATGCATGGCAGGCTACCTGGGGAGTATCGCATGCTATACCTCAACTGGTGGGTATAATGGGAGGAACAGATAGCTTTTGCAACCGGCTGAATTACGCTTTTGAGCAGTCGCAGCCCGACGATTTTGTGTATGGCTATACAAGCGGTTATGTGAGTTACGCCAATCAGCCGGGTTGCTCCAACGCGCACGTGTTCAGCTATGGAGGCAAGCCCTGGCTTACCCAGTATTGGGTGCGTAAGGTACAGGAGCAGGCTTATGGCGGCGTAACCCCGGATCTGGGCTATGGCGGGCACGATGAAGACCAGGGACAGATGGGAGGTGTAAGCGCCCTGATGGCGATTGGCTTGTTCGACATCATGGGCAACCAGGCACAGCAGCCGGTATATGAAATTACTTCGCCTGTTTTTGATGAAATAACCATCCGGCTGGATAAAAGGTATTACAAAGGCGAAAGGTTTGTGATAAAAACCCATAACAACAGCAGGCGGAACTGTTATATACAATCCGCGAAGCTCAACAACGCGCCTCATCATAACTTTTGGTTCAGTCACGATACCTTTACAAAAGGCGGCACTCTTGAGCTATGGATGGGAGAGTTGCCGAACAAAGAATGGGGAACCGGAGAACTACCGCCTGCCTGTAAACCTGATTAAAAAACAAACGATGAGAAGTACCGTGATCGGTGTTGATATTGGTGGTACGCATATTACAAGCTGTGTAGTGGATATTGCAACTGCGGCAGTAATGGAAGATACGCGTATACGGGGTGATATAGACCCGTTGCAAAACCGCGAGCAGGTGATCCGTTCATGGGCAGACAATATTGCCGCATGCGCCGGGCGGTCAGGCAACCTCGTACAACGTATAGGTATTGCTATGCCCGGTCCTTTTGATTACGAACAGGGAATAAGCTTCATAAGCGGCTTGCATAAATACGAATGCCTGTATGGAGTGAATGTAAAAGAATTACTGGCCGCTGCGTTGCAGATACCTGCAGCCAATATCCGCATGATGAATGACGCTACGGCGTTTTTAGCAGGGGAAACAAAAAGCTGGGCAGGGAGAGATTGCAAACATGTAGTGGGCATAACGCTGGGAACGGGACTGGGTTCCGCCATGTACCTGGATGGGTGTTTTGAAGACGGTGACCTGTGGAACTTCCCGTTCCGTGATAGCAGAGCGGAGGAATATTTAAGCTCGCGTTGGTTTACGGCGGCTTACAGGCAACGTACAGGCCACAATATAAAGGGCGTAAAAGAATTGGTTGTAAAAGCTATGGAGGATACAATGGTGGCAGATATATTTAAAGACTTCGGGTATACCCTGGCAGAAGTATTGATCAAACGGTTCTCAAAAAAATTTCCGCGGCGTATTGTTGTAGGTGGAAATATTTCAAAAGCCTGGAATTTATTTCAACCTCATGCTTCAGCTCAATTGCAAGAAAATGGTTTTGTATGTGAGCTGTTGCCGGCCAGGCTGGGCGAAGACGCTGCCCTGGTAGGCGCCGCCTGCCTGTGGGAGTGATGACAACTTTTTTAATCAATTATTAATATTTTCTTTATACACAGTTCACTCAATTTTGCTTGGTTTGCAAAAAATTAATCTTTTGCAAAAACAAAAAAGAAGGATTATGTTATCCGTATACAAACCTTATTTAAACGGTATGAACAGTGTATTGCCTTTGCCCGGCGATATGGAGGCTGTAGTGAATTTTCTTTTTGCCTTGTTTAACAGCGATGCCAAACCAGGTGAGCTGTTATCAAGAAAAACGATAAAAGAATGGCTGCTTGATTTCCTCGAAGCGCACAATATCGGAAAAGAGCAATCCGCCCCAAATGAAAAGCATGAAATAGCGACAACGCATTTTTACTGGGACTATGATGATGTAAATGATTTCAGGATGAAATAAAAATTATTTACTCCGTGCAGAAAAGGATTCGAAAAGGTTTAATGAATCATTGGTATTGTATCTTTTACTAATAACAAAAGCAGTATAATTATACTGCTTTTGTTATTTATGTTCAACATAGGTAATACGTTGAACTGTTTGCAATAATGAATAATAAGCTATTCTTTATTAAGCCACCTGTTACTATTGCTCAAGTGTAATTTCGCCTATATCCGTTGCTTCCCCTTCCTTAACTTCAACTCCTTCTTTGGAGGCATTCTTGTAAGGGGCCTTTGCTTCAATGATCACCTGGTATGTGCCCGGCTTTACGGCGCCTATTTCAAATGCTCCGTCGGTAACATCGGCCTTCAAAGTATCCGTACCGGATATAGCCCATGCTCTTACCGCACCGTCGGCGGGTGTTACTGTACCTTTAACGGAACCGTCTACCATCACATTAAATGCAAATAATCCTGCGACAGCTACGCTTAATGCTGTCAATGTAAGCCTTGCTTTTTTCATAATTCTGGAATTTTGTTTATTATGTAATTGATTACGCTTTTACATCTTTCAGGGAAGTGAGAAACTAATTCCAGAGAGAGTTTGGTAAGGATACCTGAATATAGACAAGGACTATGCCAGAAATTTATGAGCCGGCTGTTAAAATAGTCTTAATGAGCTACTTTTTTTTCACATGCCGGCTGCTGTGCGCCAGCTATAAATTAGGGTACACGTTAGAGTTAGTGTGTACGGCATGCTTTATAATTGCAGGAAAAAATACCGGCGTCGCGCTTCCAAACGGCCGGTCTGCAGGCGCTCTTCACTGTGTGTATTTACTGTATTTTAAGGAAAGAAATACGCTTATTCACACCCGTGCATATTCCTCATTTCTTCTGTGCTTTCGTTTTCCTATATTTGCGGCGTTCTGCAAATACTAAAATAATTAGCATATTTGCAGGGAAAATGATCCTGGGAAAAACAGTTTATTCAAAAAATTATGGCTGAAGCAAAGCAAAACCTGTTCGATTATACCGAAGACTCCATTAAATCGCTCGACTGGCGGGAGCATATCCGGCTTCGTCCGGGTATGTATATTGGCAAATTAGGCGATGGAAGCAGTGCCGACGATGGTATATATGTATTATTAAAAGAAGTGCTTGATAACTGCATAGACGAGCATATGATGGGCTATGGCAGGCAGATTGATATTACCGTAGAAGGAAAGACGGTGACCGTAAGAGATTATGGGAGGGGTATTCCTTTGGGTAAGGTGGTAGACGTGGTAAGTAAAATAAATACAGGGGCTAAATATGATAGTAAAGCCTTCCAGAAATCGGTGGGTTTGAACGGTGTGGGTACAAAAGCTGTGAACGCGCTGAGCAATTATTTTAAAGTGACCGCCTTCAGGGAGGGAAAACAAAAAGCCGCTGAATTTGAAAGGGGAGTATTGACAAAGGAATACAAAGAGGCAAAGTCGGATGAAGGCAACGGCACCCTGGTAACTTTTATACCCGATGATTCGGTTTTCAGGAATTTCCAGTTCCGTACTGATTATATAGAAGATCTTTTGTGGAATTACTGCTATCTCAACGCAGGACTGGTAATTACACTGAATGGTAAAAAATATGTCAGCAAAAACGGCTTGCTGGACTTGCTGCAGCGCAAAACAAATGAAGATGAGCTGCGGTATAATATCATTCACCTCAAAGGTGAAGATATTGAAATAGCCATTACGCATAACAGTGATTACGGCGAGGAGATATTCAGCTTTGTGAATGGGCAGTATACCACGCAGGGCGGTACACATCAGCAGGCATTCAGGGAAGCGTTTGTGAAAGTGGTGCGCGACTTCTATAAAAAAGATTACGATTTTACAGATATCAGGCAGAGCATAGTAGCCGCTGTGGCGGTGCGGGTGGTAGAACCGGTATTTGAAAGCCAGACGAAAACAAAGCTGGGCTCTCAATATGTGGAGGAAGGCGGGGTGAGTATGAAGAATTTCGTGTACGACTTCCTGGCTAAGGAACTGGATAATTTCCTGCATAAAAACCCGGCAACAGCGGAGGCGCTTAAAAAGCGGATCGAACAGAGTGAGCGGGAAAGAAAAGAACTGGCAGGAATAAAAAAACTGGCCAACGAAAGAGCTAAAAAGGCCAATCTGCATAACAGGAAATTACGCGACTGCCGGATACACCTCAACGATGATCCTCCTAACAAGGGCAAGGAAGAGTTTCATTCAAAGCAGTTGGAAAGCTCCATATTTATTACAGAAGGGGATTCTGCCAGCGGTTCCATTACTAAAGCCCGCAATGTGGAAACGCAGGCCGTGTTCAGCCTGAGGGGTAAGCCGCTGAACTGTTTTGGGCTTACTAAAAAAGTGGTGTACGAAAATGAAGAGTTCAACCTGCTGCAGCACGCCTTAAATATTGAAGAAGGCATTGAAGGATTGAGGTACAATAATGTAATTATAGCTACAGATGCGGATGTGGACGGTATGCACATCCGCTTACTGTTGCTTACATTCTTCCTGCAGTTTTTTCCCGACCTGGTGAAGAACGGGCATGTATTCATTTTAGAAACGCCTTTGTTCAGGGTGCGGAACAGGCAGGAAACCATTTATTGTTACGACGAGGCCGAGAAGCAGGCGGCAGCGAAAAAGCTGGGCGCCAAACCAGAGATCACACGATTTAAAGGATTGGGAGAAATATCGCCTGAAGAGTTTGTGAAATTCATCAGTTCCGATATGCGTACACAGCCTGTAAAAGTAATGCCTGAAACGCATTTGCACCAGTTGCTCGAATATTATATGGGTAAAAATACACAGGAGCGCCAGGAATTTATTATTGATAACCTGCGGGTGGAAATTGATTTGGCAGAAGAACGCGTTTTATAAAGTTGCAGGCTCCGGGTTAAAAAGATACAGGGGTATTGTGCCGTGAAACCTGTAACCTGAAACGCCAAACAATAAACTACAAACAATAAACGACCGATGATACATATTGTTTTTAATGAAGCGGATGTGGAAGTATTACGGAAAGCGATTGAGCTGGATGAAAGCCTGCAGGGCGAAGTAGTGCAGATCAGGGATGATTACGCGGTAGGGCCTTTGGTAAACCTGTATGTGGGAGAGGGAATAGAGGCGCGCAAAACCTGGTGGCAGGAAGTGCTGAGTGGCGGCGGCCAGGACGGAAAAGTAAATGACGGATCGGTTGATGATTATACAACTGTTGCCGGGCTGGTGGGAACAATGCGCAGGAACCCCGATGAGATCATCTGGATATGGGCCGCGCAGAACAAACATGATGTAAGCGGTTACTACTGGCTGTTATATTACATGAAAGAATTCCAGGGAAGGGTATTTATCCTGTATCTCAATAACCTGCCTTTTATTAATGAAAAGGGGCAGATATTTTATCCTACCTGGCTGCATACCATTCAGCCCAAAGAATTTTTGAAGGCGAAAAAACTGGCGCGCCTTGTTACTTTGAGTGAGTTTGAAGTAGATCCTGATGAATGGACCAGGTTAAGCAATGAGCATAAGGGAGTGCGTATACTGGAAGGCGGTAAAAAGCTGGTGCAGTACGATTATGATTTTTACGACGCGGATCTGAAAAAATATATAACAAAGGACTGGCAGAAAGCGGGTAAGATCATTTCACAGTTCCTGTCCAAAAATAAACATACCACGGGCGATATGTATTTACTATGGCGCCTTAAATTACTGATTGCCGGCGGAGCGTATGATGTGCAGGGCGATGTAGGGGGTATGAAGGACTTTGAGGTGAAAACAAAAGCATCCGTAACGGAAACGGTAAATGAATAGTGTGTGAGTGAATGCTTCAGTGAATTTGAATTTTTAGCATGAGCTATCGCTTGCAGGCGATGAAATTACTAATATGAGCAAAGAGAATTTTACAGGAAATGAGTCGGGCATACAGGGGCAATACAAAACCTGGTTCCTCGATTATGCCTCTTATGTAATACTGGAACGCGCGGTACCTGCCATAGAAGACGGATTAAAGCCGGTACAACGCCGCATCCTTCATGCCATGAAGGAAATGGACGACGGGCGTTTCAATAAGGTGGCCAATATCATCGGGCAGTCTATGCAATATCACCCGCATGGCGACGCGTCTATAGGCGATGCGCTGGTAAACATGGGGCAGAAAGACCTGTTGATTGAAACGCAGGGCAACTGGGGTGATGTACGCACTGGCGACGACGCGGCGGCTGCCAGATATATAGAAGCGAGATTGAGCAAGTTTGCGCTTGAAGTAGCTTTTAATGCCAAAACCACCGAATGGCAGTTGAGCTATGACGGCAGGAAAAATGAGCCTGTTACATTGCCGATGAAATTCCCCCTGCTGCTGGCGCAGGGAGCGGAAGGCATTGCGGTGGGGCTTTCTACCAAAATATTGCCACATAATTTTTGCGAGCTTATTGAAGCTTCGGTCAAATACCTGCGTGGCAAAAAATTTGAGCTTTACCCCGATTTTCAAACCGCTGGGATGATTGACGTTACCAATTATAACGAAGGTAAACGCGGCGGTAAAGTAAGAGTAAGGGCAAGAATAGAAGAGCTGGATAAAAAAACGCTGGTAATACGCGATGTTCCTTATGGGGTTACTACCGCGCAGTTGATGGATTCTATTGTAAAGGCCAACGACCAGGGAAAGATCAAAATAAAAAAGGTAACGGATAACACCGCCGCGGAAGTGGAAATACAGGTAGACCTGGCTCCCGGTATTTCTCCTGATATTACCATTGACGCGTTGTACGCTTTTACCGATTGTGAAGTAAGCATTTCGCCCAATGCCTGTGTTATAGTAAGTAACAAGCCGATGTTCATGGGTGTTCATGAACTGCTGAGAACTTCGGCCGATCTCACTAAAGACCTCCTGAAGCGGGAACTGGAAATAAAGCTGGCGGAGCTGCAGGAAAAATGGCATTATACCTCGCTGGAAAAGATCTTCTTTGAAGAAAAGATATATAAAGAGCTGGAGAAGAAACATGAAACATGGGATAAGGTATTGCAGGCGATAGACAAGGCGTTCGTACCGTTTAAAAAGCAACTGAGGCGCGATATAAGCCGGGAGGATATTGTTAAGCTAACGGAAAAGCCTGTGCGCCGTATTTATAAGCTGGATATTGATGAGCTGAACGACCAGATAAAAGGAATAGAAGCGGAGATCAAACAGGTGAAATACGATTTGAATAACCTGGTGGATTTTGCCGTGGCGTATTATGAAAACCTCCTGAAAAAATATGGAAAAGACAGGGAACGTAAAACAGAAATAAAACTTTTTGAAGCCATACAGGCTAAGCAGGTAGCTATAGCTAATGCCAAATTGTATGTTAACCGTGCAGAAGGTTTTATAGGTACCGGTTTAAAGAAAGACGAATTTGTGGAAGATTGTTCTGACCTGGATGATATTATTGCTTTTACAAAAACGGGTATTATGAAAGTGGTGAAGGCGGCCGATAAAGCATTTATAGGAAAGGACATTATACACGTGGCGGTATTTAAAAAAGGAGATGAGCGTACTACCTACAATATGATTTACGTGGATGGTAAAACAGGGGTGAGCTACGCCAAACGGTTTAATGTTACAGGTGTAACCAGGGATAAGGAATACGTTCTTACAAAGGGATCGGACAAAAGTAAGGTGCATTATTTTTCAGTGAACCCTAATGGGGAGGCGGAAGTAGTGAAAATTACCCTGAGCCCGGGCAGCTCGGCAAGGAACAAGGAACTGGAGTTTTATTTTGAAGAGCTGGAGATCAAGGGCAGAGGCAGCATGGGGAACCAGGTAACAAAATACCCCGTTAAATCTGTTAAGTTCAAGGAAGCGGGCCGCTCAACGCTTAGCGGAAGAAAATTATGGTTTGATGAAACTTTCGGCAGGCTGAGTACGGAAGAAAAAGGGCAATACCTGGGCATGTTTGATGCGGAAGATAAGCTGCTGGTTATTTACAGCAACGGTAATTATGAAATAACCGATACCGAGCTGACGCAAAAGTTTGATGCAGATAAAGTGCTGCTGATAGAAAAGTTCAACCCCGAAAAGATCATTACGGCGGTTTACCTTGATAATGAAAAGCTGCAGTATAACATCAAGCGTTTTAAGATAGAAACTACCACTCTTCGCAATAAATTTTTCTTTATTAAAGAAGGAGAGGGGAATCAACTGGAAGTGGTAACCACGGCTGATGAGCCTATACTGGTGATGCAAAGCGGCAGGGGAGCGCAGGTGCGGAAGGCTAAAATAAAAGTAGTAAAAGTGGTGGAAGTGATGGGGTGGAAAGCGGTGGGAGCCAAGCTGGCAGACTATTCAAAAAGCACCACAATGGAGTGGGAGGTGAGGAAAACGGAAGATAATAACCAGCCGGAATTATTTTGAGGATGAAAAGCAGTATACAGGCGCCTGTATCTTCTCTTTTCAGTTAAACCCCGTTAGGGGCATATTCCTTACCCTGACGTCTATGACCCTGGCGGATCTCCAATTTTAAATTTCAAATCTCAAATGTATATATGCCCCGGATAACCGAACAACCCTCCCTGTACAGGCATCTTGAAAAAATGCCGGTGGAAGAGCTGACTGCCTGCATTAACAAAGAAGATAAAAAAGTAGCGATTGCCATTGAAAAGGCTTTGCCCCAGATTAATGTGTTAATAAAGGCGATCGTAGAAAAGCTGAAAGCGGGCGGGCGTATGTTTTACCTCGGCGCCGGAAGCGGCGGGCGTTTATCGGTACTGGATGCCATTGAGCTGCCTACTACCTATGGCATTGAAAAAGGTAAGGTAAATGTGATTTTGGCCGGCGGACTGAAACATTTAATAGAAGCCCCCGAAGAAAAGGAAGATGAAATAAATGCCGGTTGGGAAGCGTTGCAGGAGCATAACATTTCATCAAATGATATTGTAGTGGGCATTTCAGCCAGTGGTACAACGCCTTTTGTACTGGGCGCTTTAAAGCAGTGTAAGGCTCACAATATTACCGCCGGCTGTATTGTAAGTAACCCCGGCTCGCCGATAGCCGCTGCTGCCGCCATTCCTGTAGAAGTAATTACGGGCCCCGAATTTGTTACAGGCAGCACGCGCATGAAATGCGGTACAGCTCAAAAAATGATCTTTGATATGATCAGCACCACTACCATGATACAACTGGGGCGGGTAGAGGATAATAGCATGGTGAACGTGCTGCTGATCAACGATAAAATTACCGACAGGGCTGTGAAGATATTAATGGACAAAGCTGCGATCAGTAACTACGACGAAGCAAAAGCGATTTTATTACAGCATGGCAGTGTGAAAAAAGCAATGGACGCGCTGGCGGAGAAATGAGTTTGGAGTTGATGGTTTCAGGCTGCAAGTTTATAGTTTGAAGTTTCAGATTTGTAGTTCATAAACTACAAACCATAAACCATAAATTGTTACGAAGTCTCCTGGCTTTGTGAGCCCATGCTCCCCGGCTCCGGTAAAATAAAGCTATTGCTGCTGAAACAAATGACCGGGATGATCCAGCGGATCCTGGTTAAGCAAAGCTGCCATTGTGGAATAAAGTTGAGGATAAGCTGCTTTCAACGCGGCAGGCTTTTCGAAAAAGCGCTCAATGCTTTCTGCCCAAAATTCCTGGAAGCTGGTTAAAGCGTATTCCGAAAAAAAATCGTTGCCCGGTAGTTTTTCCTGCTCAAAAATTTTGTTACCGCAATTATTGAAAGAAGGGAAATGACTGACAAAGGTGGGATCGCCATTTGCCCCGGTTTCAAAATTCTGGAAGTAATAGGCATGCGCCATTTCGTGTAAGCCCACATTTTCCCCATCGTGGGGGTATTGAAATCCCTCCAAAAAATGTTTCCACGATACATGAATGCGGTTACCCGATACATTGCCGGCCAGCACCCGTATGCTGGGCTGCACTCCCACAAACTCCGCGGGAAAAATATGGATGAACCGGAAGAACGGAAGCAGGTATTCTTTAAGCCCGAAGCTTAATTGTACAGCCGAAGCGCTTATTAAGATAGGCATCTCCCGAAACCCGCTGCTGTCGTGAATGATAAATGTTTTTGACGCGATGAACTTTTTTAAGCGGCTAAGAAACCGTTCCTGTTCTTCGCTGGAAAGCGCGGTGAAATAAGTAAATCTTTTTACAAGCACTTCCGTAAGTATGGTGCCGGTAAAGCTGAGCTCGTTACCGGGGTATACGAGCGCGCCTTTTTTTGATCCTTCTTCAGGAACGGGTATAGGGCTTTCCTGCATGCTGCGGATGATCCTCCCCGTAAGGAAGGCGATACCTACTATACATACTATGGAGAAGATAAACACCGGTTGATTGTTTGTATGAGTTACAGCGTCTTATTCTTTTAAACCCCTAGCCCAAGCCTTTTCGCAATATCGGATGTGAAAGTATTTTGGGGATCATACTTTTGTTTTATGGCAAGCCATTCTGCATACTGCGGGTACATTTTTTGAAACATTTCTTTTTCCATCATCGAATCTTTGCCCAGGTACAGCCTGCCGCCCGCTTCCAGCACTTTTTGGTCCAGCCTGCGGGTAAAATCTTTCAACCCTTTAGTAACAGGAAAATCTATCGCTAACGTATATCCTGCAAAAGGAAATGATAAAATACCCTGTCCTTCTCCCATTTTTTTAAATACATTTAAGAAAGGAGTGCATCCGCTGGCAGCGATCATTTCCATGATTTCCCGTAAAACCTGTTCACCTCCTTTTTCAGGAATAACGAACTGGTACTGGATAAACCCTCTTTTACCATATCCCCTGTTCCAGTTATTGATCATATCCAGCGGGAAAAAGAATTTTTCGTAATGAACAAATTCTTTGGGTGAGTTTTGTACAAACGCGATGAGCCGGTTCAGCACCCGCACTGTTACATTATTGAGCACAAAGCCCGGCATAAAAAATGGAACGGTGAGCTTTGAAATTGTATGAACCTTCAGCGGATCCTTTTGCAGGGAGGCAGGCAGGTCTTTGAATACAGCGGCATCTCCCACCGTTAATACGCCGCTTCCCAGTTTTTTCCCTTTCGCCAATGTGTCTACCCAGGCAACAGAATAATTATAATGCTGGTTTTTTTCCAGTGCTTCCAGCATTTCTTCCAGGTTGTTTACTTTTATGGATTGTTGCCTGAAATAAGTGGTTTCAATTTTTCTTAACCTGATCGTTGCCGTTAGGATCACACCCAATAAGCCTAATCCTCCAAAATTGGCTATGAACAGGTCCGCATTTTCTTCCCTCGACGCAGTTACAATGCGCCCGTCTGCCAGCAATATGGTAAAAGATATAACACAGTTAATGAACGATCCGTCCACATGATGGGCTTTACCATGTATATCGTTGGCAATAGCCCCGCCAATAGTTACAAATTTTGTTCCGGGGCATATCATAGGCAACCAGCCTCTTGGTGCGAACGTTGTAATGATCTCTTCAAGGCTGGCTCCCGCTTCGCAGGTTAATATTCCTTCCTGTTCGTTCCAGGCAAGAAAGTGGTTCATCCTGGTGCTGACAGCAACATGCTGACCGCTATTGATCGCCTGGTCTCCGTAGCTTCTGCCCAGTCCTCTCGGTATCAGCGGGCCGGTACTGATTATTTCTTTCCAGTCTTTTTTGTCGCGCGGGTGACTTACCAAAGATTCAACTACGGGATAATTGCCCCAGCCTGCCAGCGCTTCTTTTTTTTCTGCAACCATAAACTATCTGTATAACGCTGCAAAAATAGTTCAATAAGTTGGAGCTTGGTATAGCGGCAGGTACCTCATCGCTTTACACAGGGAAGAAACAGGTTGATATAAGATAATTAATGTGTGGAATGTCGTTTTTAATTCATCATTCTCATGCGGTTGCCGCCCCCGCTTCGTCCTTCCTGCGGCTGCCCGCCTGCTTGCTGCCCCCCTTTGAACTGCATGAGCCTGTAAGTGAACGTGAGCATGAAATAACGTGTTAACCTGTTTGTACGGCTATCAATGATCGCATTGCCGCTAACCTGGCGCGAGATATTGGTATTCTGGTTAAAAATGTCAAACCCGGACAGGCGGATGAACCCGTTTTTCTTTTTGAACAATGTTTTTTCAATGGAAGCATTGAACAGGGTAGGGTTACCATTTACGGATGAAGCCAGCCCGTTATTAATGACGTAGTTGATATCATAGCGTACTATCAGTCCTCCCGGGATATCCATCCGCATGTTGCTGCCAAGCGTCCAGGCGTTGGAGCTTAAGCGTTCCCCGTTTTGCGAAAGCGTATATTTTGTTGAGTTAAGGCTGTATGCGCCACTGGCGCCCCATTCAAGCCATTCTTTGTAATTGAAATCAAAATTCAGGCGTTGTGTGGTTACCCAGTTGTTACCGGTGTTTTTCTCACTGTCCACCAATCCAACATCATGGTTGTAGTTTACATTGCCATTAAAGCTAACCACATACCTCCTGTTTTGAAATGGAACGGAGTAGGTGTAGAAGCCTGCGAGGTTATAATAGCCGTTCATATTTTCTGGTATGCTCAATTGCGCCCCGCTGCTGTCGAGGTTAATATTGTTGTTTACGATCCTGTTTTGTATAGTGTTGGCATTGAGGCCCACAAACATTGCCCTGCCTGAAGTAAAGTTGAAATTGTTAAAGAATACCCGCAGGTTATGACTGAATTCCGGTTTCAGGTCGGGGTTGCCCTGCGTTTGGTATTGTCGATTGGATACATCTTTTACCGGCTGCAACTGGTTATAGCTGGGCTGGTTGAAGTTGGCGTTGTAATTCATGTTCAGCCTTTTGGTTCTCGAAAAATTATAAGAGAACCTGGCCGAAGGAGCTACATTCAGCCGCCGTTGGGGAGTGTAAGCGCTGTCTTTTGATATGGAGTAGCCGCTCAGGTAAGCGGGTTGCAAATTAACTCCCACACTATAGTTATATTTTTTTTGAACCGTTCTTAAGCTAACACCCACCTGCTGGTTAACGAAAGTATTTTCGTAAGCATTGCTCAGGCTGTCCAGGA
This sequence comes from Chitinophagaceae bacterium, assembly GCA_019638595.1. Classification (GTDB taxonomy): domain Bacteria; phylum Bacteroidota; class Bacteroidia; order Chitinophagales; family Chitinophagaceae; genus Agriterribacter. The sequence goes on along the minus strand of JAHBTJ010000029.1, from coordinate 7,028 downwards.
AATTGGTATTGCCTGTAAGGGAATCTTTACTATAAGTACCCCGGTCGTTTTTAGCATACGAATAGTTGTAGCCATAGCTCAGATCCAGGAAACGGTTTTTGCTTACGGGCTCTGTATACGTAACCCTGAACCCATAGTTACGGTTGCTGTTATCCTGCGCGATCAACTGATCTAAAAACGTATCTGAATAGCCGCCGGCCTTTAAATATTCACGGGTGAAATTTATTTTATCATCATCGCTCAGCGAATAGGAAGTGCCGAGGTTGGCGGTAAGCGATACATTTCTCCCTCTTTTTTGAAAGCGGTGATTATAGTTTACCGACGCGCTGAAATTAGGCGACCTGCTGCTGACCGTATCTCCACTGTATCCATCCTGTGTTTTAAACTGTTCATTATTGAAATACTCGAACAATCCCCGTCCCAGGTTGTCGGAATATGCGTAAGAAAAATTGGGTATTATTTTGAGGTAATTGGATGAATCGAAGTTATATTCCAAATTCAGGTTTACCCTGTGGTTATTGCGGAGATTATCGGAGTAGCTATCTTGATTGTTGGTAAAAATATTACCCGATATATTCTGCCGCGAGGTAGCACGATCAATCATAGTGTTACGGTTAGCAAAGCTGTAGTTGCCGTAAAAAGATCCTTTTTTATTAACGAAATCTGTACGGAAATTAACGCCGATTGATTTGTTATCGGTAATGCCGTTTTGATCCGCATTGGTATCGGAAGTAGCGCCATCGCCGGAGTTACCGCCCCCGCCTCTTATGGAACGCATCGCGCCACCTCCGCCACGCCGGTTATTGGCATTGCTGAAATCAAAAAGGTTCTGGTTAATATTATTCAGGTTGCCCAGTACAGATAGTTGGGTGCTTTCTTTAAACACGTTCGCGTTCAGCGTAGCCTGGTAACGGTCATCCGTACCATACCCCGCAGAGGCTCTTCCAAATACACCCTGGTTTTTGTCTTTTTTTAATTGAAGGTTTATCACTATATCGGGGTCGCCATCTTTAATGCCCGATGCCTGCGCCAGCTCGCCATAGTCGTCCACTACCTGTACTTTGTCTATAATTTCAGCAGGCAGCTCACGGGTGGCGGTTTTAGGGTCGCCTCCAAAAAAGTCCTTACCATTTACTTTGATCTTAGTAACGGTTTTGCCCTGCGCTGTTATATTGCCATCCTTGTCTACCTGCAGTCCGGGTATCTTTTTTAAAAGGTCTTCTACATTCGAGTTAGGGCGAACCTTAAAGGAATCGGCTTTGAACTCCACCGTATCTTCCTTAATTACAATTGGCGGGGGACTAATTACTATTTCCTGTAAAGTTTTAATAGCAGGCTGCATTGTTATGCTGCCTGTATTCAGGTCTGTTTTCCCGGCTTCAAAGTCAAAATCCTGCTCTGCATCTTCCATACCAACATTGGAGACCCTGAGCCTGAAAGAGCGGGTAGTAACATTGCTGAACTGGAACTGTCCGTCTCTCGCGGTTACTGTTTGTAATGTATCTTTTGTTCCCGGCTTAATAAGCATTACCGATGCTCCCCGCAATGCTGTATGGCTGCTGTCGTATACCTTACCTCTTACGGTTGCCGGCACTTGTGCAAATGCTGTTGAAACAGAGCTGAGAAGAATAAATAAAAGTAAATGTATGGGTTTCATAATTTAAACAGCATTACCTGTAATAAAAGGGCTGATTGGTTTATTACAGACTTCAAAAGTAGACCGAAGATTAATAAAGCAAAGCCGATAGACGTTAAATAAGGTTAACATTTGATTGTGAATGCATAACGATTGATGTAGAAGAATATTGCCCTGGTATTTAGCTGTGATAACAGTCGTTGTTTTTGAGGTGAATGTCAGTTAAAAATGCAGCATTGGTCTATAATATTCCGGTTGTATCTACCTTTATAAAAAATCCGGTTTCCTGCGCAACCTTTTAATTTCACTACCCGTAATTATTGTTGAAAAGGATGCAGTACATATTTTGGAACCATTGATACATCTGATTAAGGGCTGTATAGCCAATGAGGCCAAATGCCAGAAATTTTTGTATGAAAAATACCTGGGATTTGTGTTAAAGACAGTGTATCGGTATATGAGCTCCTATGAAGCAGCGGCGGAAGTTTCGAACGATGCTTTTGTAAAAATTTTTAAAGCCTTCAGCAAATTTGATTACCAACATGCTTCGAACCCCGAAATGTTGCTGATGGCCTGGATGCGGCGTATAGTGATCAATACGGCTATTGATCATATACGGTTAGCGCAGGCGCAAAAAAATCATTATCCTATAACTGAAGAAATATGGGAAGGCAGAGAACCCGAAACCAGGTCGGATGATCAACTGTTGTATAAAGAAATGATTGAGCTGATACGAAAGCTGAGTCCTTCGTACCGTGCCGTATTCAACATGTATGTAATTGATGGATATAGTCACCAGGAAATAGCGGAAACGCTGGGTATTTCGGTGGGTACATCTAAATCAAACCTTGCGAGGGCCAGGGCCTTTTTGCAAAAATACCTTGTAAAAGATAATAAGGATAATGTGCTATGTTTTACCTGAAGAATGATGATATGGAGAAGCTTTTCCGCAAGGCGGCGGAAAATTATGAGCTGGATACCGGCAGGGCATCTGATTGGGAAAGCATATCCAGGAAGTTAAGTGTGATCAATAACAATGCTGCCGGAGAAGATGAAAAGAAAAAGAAGAAACGAAAATTTATCTTTTGGTGGTTCCTGCTTTTTCCTGCGGGGTGGATGGCACATAATACCTGGGATAAAATAGGAAAGCACGTTCTTCAAAAAGCGCCGGTAATGCAACAGCAGCATATACAGCCGGTAACTCCTCCTTTAGTTAGCCCTTATCAGCCTGCAAACGACATAATAAGGCCGAATGATAACACAGTGCCGCCGGTTCAAACAACCGAACAGGCGAATGACCTGCCGGAAAGAGAAACAGGGCAGATAGCAGCGACAGGTAAAGCAGTTGTTATTACAGGCAATGCTGTTGCGGTTAAGAACAATAGTGCAAGGGAAAAAGTGAAAAATACGGATCCCGGTAAAACCCCTGGTATATTTCCTTCACTGGCTGCGGCAGCACCACTGCAGGCTTTGACAGCCGTACTGCAAATGGTAGATGAACGTGGCTATGCATTACCGGAGCTTAGCGGTATAAAACATATACCGGTTGAAATGAGTGCGCATTCACCGGGAATAGCTAAATCTGCAGACAGCCCTGCCGGGAAAGCAGCAGGACCGGTTACTCCATCTCCCGATCGTTATATGTATGCCCAGGTAGTGGCAGCGCCGGACCTGACCACCGTAAAATTCCAGCGCATATCCGGAGCCGGTAGTAGCATTGGATTGTTGCTGGGATACAGGTTTAACAAACGCCTGCATGTGGAAGCAGCGGGCTATTGGGAAAAAAAAGTGTACTATACCAAAGGCGTGTATTTTGACAAAAGCGGACTGCCCTATTTAAACAATCATGAAATATACAATGTAGATGGTGATTGTAACATGATCACTATTCCCGTGAACCTTCGGTACAATTTTATTAGTAAAAAAAACAGCGATTGGTTTGTTACCGGTGGAATGGCTGCCTATTTAATGCAGAAGGAGTATTATGATATTACCTATGATTACTACGGAAGCGCACGTACAAAAGGCTATGCCTATAAGAACGCGCCGGAGAGCTGGCTGGCTACAGTGAATGTGGGCGCAGGCTATCAGTCCACTATATGGAGATCGTTGAATGTAAGGGTTGAGCCTTATATAAGAATACCCGTTTCGGGAGCAGGAACCGGTAAGCTGCCGTTAACCAGCGCCGGTATATACATTGGCATAGGAAGAAGATTTTAATGCATTCATTTTCTTTAAAAAAAGTATGGCTAAAAAAACAGGATTTTTTTTGGCGCTGGCTGGTATTGCCCTTGCTGCAGCCTTGTATTGGTATACTAAACCCCGGCAGGGTGTGGGAGGTAAACCGGCAGACTGGCAGGTGACTGCAATGGAGCTGTACAACGCTTACAACGATAATGAACAGGCGGCGGATCAAAATTTTTTAAATGCCGTTATTGAAGTAAAGGGCATTGTAGAGGACATACAGGTAAACGCTGATGGCGCTGTTGTAATATTAAGTATGCAGCCGGGAGGCGGCGGGATCAGTTGCAGGTTTTCGCCTGCAGCAATGCCGGATACCGCTACCATTAGCAGGGGCGCGCCCGCTGTGATCAAAGGACGATGCACAGGTTTTAATATGGATGTGAACCTCACAGACTGTGAAATTATTTTATAAACTGTTTATTATGCGAAGATGTTTTTGCCGTTCAGGATGGATTGTTTTGCTGGTAATTGCCGCCGGGGCCTGCTCCAAAGCATCGGAAGAAGAACTGGCGCCACCATGCGATACCGATAACATGCGTTACAGCGCCGATATTCTTCCGATCATCAGCACTAATTGTTATAGCTGCCATGGTAATGGTACTGTTACGGAGGGAGTTGATCTTGACGGGTATGCCAACCTTAAAGCCCGGGCAGATAACGGGGATCTGTTGGGAGCCGTTACTCACGCTGCCGGGTACACGCCCATGCCCTATAACCTGCCAAAGCTGTCTGACTGTGATATTAATAAAATAAAAGCGTGGATACGCGATGGGGCGCCCAATAATTAATTCAAAGCCCGTGATCATTACACGCATAATCATTTAAATGACAGGCTATGACAAAGTGGATAGTAATGATACTGTGCTGCATGGTGTGGACGCATGCTGTGGCGCAGGTATATATCACAAGAACAGGATCAGTAAGCTTTTTTTCAAAAACACCGCTGGAAGATATAAAAGCGGAGAACAGGCAGGTGTTTGCAGCAGTGGATCTTTCGAAAAAAACAATCGCGTTTTCAATGTTGTTAAAAAGCTTTCTGTTCCGGAAAGAGCTTATGCAGGAACATTTTAATGATAACTACGTGGAAAGCGACAAATTCCCTAAATCAACCTTTAAGGGAGCTTTTACAGGAGAGGTGATCCCCGGTAAAATAAATACGGTGCAGGTACAGGGTGTATTATCGCTGCACGGTGTTGAAAAGGAGTTCTCCGCAAACGCAACCATCGAGTTAAAGGAGGATGGCTTGTATGGATTGTCAAAATTCCGGTTAACTCCCGAAGACTTCAACATTAAAATCCCCGGCATAGTCAGAGACAAAATAGCCAGGCAGATAGAGGTGCAGGTAATGGTTGATTGTAAACCTGTAAAATAATTTCAAGATATGCATAATGTTACAATAGCCGGTGCAAAAAACAGGAGCAACGCGGTTGTAGGATATAACTGGTGGAAGAAGAACAGGAAAGGACTGCTGCTGGTATTATTGTCTGGTCTTTTATATGCAACGCATGTAAAAGCGCAGGATACCGGCCTGTTGAAAATGCTCGACGATTCAATGGCGGTAAATCAGCAAAGCCGGTATGTAACAGGCACTTTTAAAGGAACCCATATTATCAACCTGCATTCTGTTGAAACACCTGCACAGGGAGTATTGCTGTTCATGATCATGCACCGGTTTGGGAAAATAAATGACGGAGGGTACCAGCTTTTCGGACTTGATAACGCCACTATGCGCATGGGGTTTGATTACGGCATTACCGGCAGGCTGACAGCAGGCATTGGCAGAAGCACGTTTGAAAAAACATACGATGGATACCTGAAATTTAAATTATTACGCCAGGCGGAATCTGCCGGTAAAATGCCTGTTTCGGTAACCGCATTCGGAGGACTTGCTTATACTACTTTAAAATATGCCGGCAAGGAATACCTGAATGCTACCTACCGGACCAGCTATACATTGCAGTTGCTGCTGGCCAGGAAGCTGACCCGGGATCTTTCATTGCAATTGGCGCCTACCTGGTTGCATTATAACCTGGTGCCGGCAATCGCCGACAAAAATGATGTATTTGCCCTGGGTATTGGCGGCAGGATGAAAATTACGCGCAGGGTAAGCGTTAACCTGGAATATAATTACCTGCCTGTTAACCCCGCAAGCTCTTTTAAAGTATATCAGTCATTTTCTGCAGGGTTCGATATAGAAACCGGAGGACATGTTTTCCAGTTGCATGTTACCAATTCACAAGGCATGGTGGAGCCTTTGTTCATTGGGCGGACTACAGGGAACTGGGGTAAGGGCGATATTTATTTTGGATTCAATATTTCCCGTTCATTCAATATAGCTCAAAAGAAACACTAACGCTTCAATTACTAAAACTACCAATATGGAACGCAGGGATTTTTTAAACAATGTAGGACAGGCGACGGCATTTCTCTGCGCGGGAAGATTGCTGGCTTCCTGCTCAAAGTCGGACGACAATCCCGGCCCTGGCCCCGGTGGCGGCAGCGGTGGTAGTGCAAAGCTTACTGCCAATTTAAATTCCGAGTTAGCTGCCGTAGGCAGTTCTAAAATAAACGGAAATACAATTGTGGTTAGAACGGCGGCGGGCAATACGGCATCTTCGTTCGTAGCGCTGAGCCTTGTATGTACACATGAGCAGTGCATTGTTAATTACGATGCTGCCGACAACGATTTTAAATGTCCCTGTCATGGCAGCCAGTACAGCATAACGGGAGCTGTAAACCAGGGACCTGCAGCGGCAGCCCTTACAAAATATACCGTTAGCATTAATAATAATGTTCTTACCGTAACCTGATGTATAATCTTTGGGATTGTTTGTAATAGTACCTTATGGAGTATCAATGGGTGTTTTAAAAGGAGCCGTCCCTCTATAGGGATGGCTTATAAAAAGGCTTCCCGTCTTATGAGAGAAGCCTTTTTACAGTATTAAAAAATATTTATTTTTTCTTTTTCAGCGAAGCGCGGATCTTTTTTACAAAGGCTTCGGGCACTCTGGCAATACGGGCAGCCTGCTTATCCGGAAGTCCAAGTTCTGTAATCAGGTTTTCAATAACCTCCTGTTTACCTTTCTCCATACCTATTTCAATCCCTTCTTCCCGCTCTATTTTCTTTATGGCTTCTATAATACCCATG
>JAHBTJ010000028.1 GCA_019638595.1 Chitinophagaceae bacterium | reverse complement strand
ATTGAACCCCTACGGGGTTCAACAAAAACTTCGACATTTTTGTCCCCCAACTTTGTTGGGGGCTATTCAAATTCAAGCCCTCCGGGCTTCAGTTAACAGCTATGGTGAGACACCGGCCGGTAGCGGGTTCTAGGGGTACCCACCCGCCTGCGAAAAATTGAAATACGCCCCAATGGGTTTTATAATTACGCAAATTTTACTAAATTCGTATCTGCAAATACTTTAATGCAAGTGGACAATATTCTTTTATATAACAAACTGGCATCACTCCCCGACAATCTAAAATCGGAGGTAGAGGATTTTATTGATTTCCTTAAGTCAAAAAAGGCAAAAGGAAGCGATAAAACCAAAAAACCGCGTTTTGGCAGTGGAAAAGGCATGTTTAAAATGGCTGCTGATTTCGACGAACCTTTAGATGATTTTAAAGAATACATGTCTTAATAATGCAACGCAACCTTCTTGATACCCATACATTAATCTGGTTCATCAATGGCAATACAACTTTATCTAACAAAGTACGCCAGGCAATCGAAGCTCATGACGCAGTTAATTTTGTGAGCATTGCCAGCCTTTGGGAGATAGCCGTTAAGGTAAGTTTGGGGAAGTTGGAGCTTAAGACAACGTACTCCAAAATATATGACCAACTCATTGACAACGGATTTGAACTTCTGCCAATCACTTTTGAGGACACGCTTATTGTTTCAGGCTTACCGTTCGTTCACAGAGACCCATTTGACCGATTGATCATTGCACAGGCAATGAATAATAATTTGACTATTTTATCAAAAGACCAACATTTTTCTTCTTACCAAGTACCCGTGCTTTGGTAGACAAGCAGGCAATCGCCTAACAGGTGCATTTCCAAAACAGGAAAGTTACTACGGGCGGAATTTTACAGAGAAAACGTAAGGCGGATGATACAGTTCTCCGAATTTTTTCCCGATTTGCAAATTGTCGTTACTCTATCACGACAATTTAGTTGGTCGCATTTTGGGGTATAGTAAGTGACCCGACTATTATTCAGGCTATGATAAACTTCAAAAAAATGGACGAAAAAGACTTTGTTTTCATCAGCAAACCTTTGAGTGATAAAGAGGACAAAGCATTTAGTGAATTTTTGAAAAATCGCAAGAAAAAACCCCGACAGACAAAAACCGCAAGAAAAACAAAGAAACTTCAAACTCAATAATTACGAACCCCCAACAATCAGGCGACCTGATGTGCGTAGCCTGAAACTCCAACCAGATCTCAAACGTAATCGCCGGAGCCAAACCACAGTTCCTGTAATCAGGCTAAGCAGATTTTGGCTCGACAGGTTAGGCTTTATTTTAGCTTCACTCATCTATCATCTGTAGTTCCGGTCAGAGTTATAAATTGGGCCAAAGCAATCAAAACCAGGAACTTTTATGAGAACAAAGAATTTGCAAGTATAGTTTTTAAATCAACTTTATTTGTCCCTAATATTTACTAAATTTGGGACGAAAATATAGTCAAAAGTGTCAAAAAGTATTGAAATACAAATACTTAATAGAGTAAAGAAAGCAGGGAGGGGTGTGCTATTCTTTAACGAGAGTTTTGTTTCCTACGGAAGCACGGAAGCGGTAAAAAAAGCCCTGCAACGGCTTACTAACTCGGGCGAATTGGATAGAGTTGCCACAGGCATTTATGTTCGTCCTGTGATTGACAGCGTTATCGGTAAAGTTTCGCCAGGTATTGAAGATATTGCCAAAGCCATTGCCAAACGAGATAAGGCAAGGATTGTTCCTACAGGTGCATATGCCCTCAATCGTTTGGGGTTATCTACACAAATTCCGATGAATGTTGTTTTTCTTACAGACGGTTCAGCACGAAAAATAAAAATTGGGAAACGAAGTATATTATTCAAAAAAGCAAGTCCCAAAAATGTTGCCACCGTTGGCGGAATAAGCGGTTTGGTAATTCAGGCATTAAGAGCAATCGGCAAAGACAAAGTGCTTGACAAGGAAGTAAAACACATTCAGGATTTATTGAAAAAGGAAAAAACAACACGGTTGGAACACGACATAAGGCTTGCACCCGCCTGGATCAGAGAAATTATGAACCCTGCTTTAAAATCAATGGGCCATGAATAAAGTGGTGTTACAAGAATGGTTTAAACTGACCGACCAAAACCGATTGAACATCTTTCTGGAAACTGCAAAACAAAAAGAACTGCACGAAGTATCAATAGAAAAAGATTGGTGGGTAGTCCAAACTTTGTCCATTATTTTCTCAATGGAATACGCCAATACCTTAATTTTTAAGGGTGGCACATCATTAAGCAAAGGTTGGAACCTGATACAACGATTTTCGGAAGATATTGATCTGGCTTTGGACAGAGAATTTCTTGGTTTCACTGGCGAGCTTACGAAAGGCGACATCAGGAAATTAAGAAGAAAATCATATCAATTCATCACGGAAATTTTTACTGAAGAGCTGAAAAACAAGTTTGCTGAATTGGGTTTTGAAAACGTAACAGTAAAATATCGTGAAGTAGAAAATCACGACCAGGATCCTTTAATGATTGAAATATATTATCCTGCGCTTACCAACAAAGACAGTTATTTAAAACCTGCGGTTTTAGTGGAAGTAGGCAGTCGTTCATTAAAAGAACCGTTCACACAAAGAAGTTTCGGAACAATCATTTCAGAGATTTTTGCAAACAGACCATTTGCAGACAAAGCGATAACCATTCCTGTTGTAAATCCCGAACGGACTTTTTTAGAAAAGATATTTTTGCTACACGAAGAATTTCAGAAACCACAAGGTAAAATACGGGTGGAACGCCTAAGCCGACATCTTTACGACATTGAAAAACTAAGTCGGACAGAATACACGGAAATTGCTTTGCAAGACACAGGACTTTACAACACCATTGTAAAACATAGAGAAAGGTTTACACCAATTTCGGGCATTGACTATACTAATCATTCGCCTGACAAGATCTGCTTTATTCCACCCGATGTAATTTTAAAAGATTGGCAACAGGATTACGAAATAATGGCACAGACAATGATTTACGACAATCCTTTACCTTTTGACGAACTCATAAAACGATTGACCAAGTTACAAAAACGGATCAACACAAGCCAACGCTAAAGCAAGATGTAAAGGATTACATCAAAAAGATGAAAAAGCGTGATGCCGTTAGATGCCAACCGGGGGACAATTTGTCCCCTGCTTGAAATGGAGGCGACCCGATGTGCGTAGTCTGAAACTCCAACCAGACACCAGGTTTAACGAATGCAGCCAGATTACTATTCCTGTAATCAAGCTAAGCGGGCTTTGGCTCGACAGGTTAGGCTTTACTCCCGAACGCAGGGTAATAGTCACTACCATGAACAAATTACTCATTATCCGGCTGGATGAACAGTAAGCAAAAAAGCCGTCAGTTCAGTTTGAGTTGGCGGCTTTTTATACAATGCCAATATCACCACAGCTTCATGTGTCTATTATCTATAGTTCCGGCAGTACATTATAAATTGAGCTATAGAATTAACAGTGAACACCATATCTTTATTTAGCATTTGTCCCCGGATAATGGATTTCAATTTCGCCACAAACACAAATGCTTAAACGTTGACGGTAATTTATTTTAGCAATCCTCATCTAACATTTTCGAAACACTACAACAATGCAATTGTTTTTTATACGGCTGGTGGAGAAAATTCTTATATGATGTTGCTTTTGAAATTGAAGATAAACTTAGAGTTGACAAAGATGATAGCTTGGAGGAATACAGGATACATATCTCCTATTTACCAGCCCTTAAAAGACTTGACCAATTGATGGATCTTGATGAAATTGATAATGCACAGGAAAGAGATATGCACTTAAGAACGATTAAGGACATACATTTGAGCAGTAGTTATGTGATTACTGTAAATGAAATAGCAGGTAATTAATTGAACAGGTTAAACTATGCCACCGGTAACATTGCTTTTGTTGCTCCCGCAGGGCAATGAAAGCGATAGTGACCTTACCTTGCGGGGCTGGCCTCTACATTGGGGAGTCGTTCTTGCATTATGGAGTTGTCATTCTTTGAAGGTGCTACCTTTTCTGTGTTGCTATGGGGCAATAGTTATTGAACAATGAATACATGACAACTGCTTAAAGGATATACTTCCTATCATCGGGTAAACCTTCTGCGGTAATCGGGTGTATACCGGTAATTTTGCAGTATAAACTGGTTGATATGGAGAACATAAAGCTGAGCGTACTGGATCAATCTATCGTACATCATAATAAAACGGCAAGAGAAGCGCTGCTGGAAACAATTGATACGGTAAAACTTGCAGAAAGGCTGGGATATACAAGGTTTTGGATTTCAGAGCATCACAATTCTGCTTTTATAGCAGGCACCGCACCTGAAGTATTAATGGTAAAGCTGGCGGATGAAACACAACAGATACGAATAGGTTCCGGGGGAGTCATGCTGCCCAACCACAGCGCGTTTAAAGTAGCTGAAAATTTCCGTACACTTGAAGCGCTGTTCCCGGGGCGGATAGATTTAGGTATGGGAAGAGCTCCGGGCGGAGATCGCATTACAGCGGCGATCCTCAACCCGTCCAATACCTTTAGCGAAGAAAGCTACCTCACGCAACTGGAGCACCTGCAGCATTTTTTCAATGATACGGCCGGCACGCAGCATGGGCCGGTAATAGCGGCTCCGCAGGCGCAAACAATCCCGCAGCAATGGATATTAAGCTCCAGCGGTGGCAGCAGCGCAATAGCCGCCCGCTTTGGAATGGGACTGGCAGTGGCAAAATTTATTAATGGATTCGCAACACCTGAAATGATAGAAAGCTACCGTAATAATTTTAAGCCCGATATGCATCAATCCACTCCCCGGGCCTTGCTGGCAATAGCGGTGTTATGCGCCGAAACAGAAGCCAAAGCAAAGGAGATGAGGAAGTTCATTGATTTTGTACATATACAGTTTGAAAAAGGAAATTTTCAGCATTTTGGTGATTATGATGCAATCCGGAAATACCGTTTCTCGCCTGCCGAGTTGGAACGTATTCAATACAACAGCGGGCGGGTGGTTTCAGGCACGCCGGATTACGTAAAAGAACGGCTCACACAACTGGCAACTGAATTTGATGTGGATGAAATCATGATCACTGTTATGGCCGATGATACGGAAGCGAGGCGAAGATCTTTTGAATTATTGTCCGCGGAATTTGGATTGAAAGCGAATGACGAGGGAACAGGAAAAACGGACCTTTGACAAAAGTCTTTTTCAGGATTGATCTTGCTCAACTCTTTTGCAAGTTCCATGTAATAGATTTGAGATCATTAAAAGTGAAACAAAATGAAAAAGCGCAAATCGGTCTCTGCTATTATGACCAAAGATGTTATTTCTATTCCTGAAAATGAAAAGCTGGAAAAAGTAGTAGAAATATTCCGGACAAAAAGCATCCGTCACCTGCCTGTTACCAGCGGTAAAAAAATTACAGGCATTATCAGCAGGAACGATATTAACAGGCTTACATTCGGCAATTTATTCGATAACCAGGAAGGCGCAGATGAAGCGATATTTCAACTGCTTACCATTCCCCAGGTAATGAGCAGTAATCCGCGTACCGTTACAAGTGAAGATACTATTAAGGATGTTGCCGAAATTTTCAGTGAGGCCGAATATCATTCATTGCCGGTAGTGGACGATGGTGAGCTGAAAGGAATTGTTACCACAACCGATGTGATCAGGTATTTGCTGGAACAGTATTAATAGCTGTTAGGATAGCATGGCATTGTATAACAGGCAAATACGTAATGTCATATTTTCTATTAATACGATAGTGAATAAATTATGCTGTAACAACCATTAAATGGCAGGATGATTGCATAACAACGGGTAAAGGCTTGAGTAATGAAGCAGCCTGACACTTATCATATTAAAACAGTACTGAAGGTAGACTACCGGTTTGATACTGTGCGGCAGGTGTTCAGTTCAATGCTGAAGGGTAGGAAAGATGTGCCGGATGATATACAAAAGAAAAATTCGTTTTCATTCGGGTGGGTCAATTCTTTTTCAATAACGCCTATTAAGGTGAAGCTTGTAAAAGAATCTGACAGCAGCACGGCTATATTTGTAGAAGCAATACAACCTGAAGGAAATACAGGGCAAAAACGGGTTATATACGCCGGGTTTTATGACTTTCTCCATTTTTTAAAGAAGAAATTTACTGCACAACCGGTTGAGCATACCCTATCGTGGCGTACAGAATACCTGGGCGCATGGGTGATGGTCTGCATCATTCTGCTTACCATTTTCCTCGGGTGGTATTACCTTTTTGCAAATTAAAAATGCAGCTATAAGCCGGGCTGATTTTTTATAAATACGTACACTATCGCCAGCATACCTACTATAAAAATAAGGAGCGTCACGGGCAAATCTATTTCAGTATTTGTATTGTTTTTACTCACTTTACTCACAGGATATTTTTTAGTTGGTATTATTTTAACGGTGTGAGTTATGAATATTGCCCGGATCGTAAGTAAAAGATATGCACATTGCCGGGCTTAAGAGTTTACATGTATGAATGAATAATTGATTGCACGAAGCGACAGCTTCGCCTGCCATATGTTCTGGATGCATTCCAAATTGTCGCACGAAATAAATATACTTGTTGACCGTCATCCCGAGCAAAGCGAGGGATCTCTTACTATATTCAGGAGATGCCTCCTTACAGTCGGCATGACGATCGCGACAATTTGGAATGCACCCGATGTTCTTCAGGTCATGCAAAAGAGGGTTGCACCTACGGCTGTTTTTTATAATGAACTTAGCTGTATGCTGCTATGAGGCTTCGTTGCGTCGCACACTTCATCTGCAGTACAGCTATGAGCATAGCACATCAATAAGAACTAAATCACATAATAAATAGTCGGTACGAAAAGGTCGTCATTGGCAACAATTAAGGGGCTCAATCATTGAGCCGCGACATGTTGCATCTGTTTGTTACAGCTTTCCGATTTGTAAGTATCCTAAGCCGGCTGAGTTATCAGCAAACGCATCAGGGTTCTATTGCTGAGCTCACAGCAATCTCAAGTACTTAAACCTATAAACCTATATCATTCAATGAGATTACTTTCACGAAGGGCGGGATTCCTCTCTCGCTTGTTATGCCTCATAGAGGCAACCCGCTGGTAGAAAATAATAGCAATAGGGTCTTATGCGCCATAGGCGCTACCCTTTCCGTGCAAAAACAGCCTGTTGCTATGACGTAAATACCATTGTGGGTTAATGGTATTTTGTGTTCCCGTAGCTGTCAAATTTTTTTCGAGATGTCTTTCTGCTAATAGTACAAACTGGTACAATGCTATTTAGATCTTGCTGTTTTGTACAGTATACCTCCCAGTATTGCAAAAAATATCACCCCCAGTATTTCATAGCCCAGTGTTCCGCCCACTACATTACTGATACCATGCTCCAGGTTGAGCTTTTGCAGGCTTTTGGCAATGGTATCATTAGCAGAAAGAAAAGCGACAATTACTCCGGCTATAGCGCCACCTGCCACCAGTCCGGTTGCAAACAAATTGCCTTTGCCCAGGTCTTCTTCATCAGGTGCGGTATATATCCCCTTTCTTTTTTGCTGCCAGTCTACAATACCTCTTATCACGCCGCCTATAAAAATAGGCAGGGTGGTAGCCAGCGGCAGGTATAATCCTATAGCGAACGACAAGGCCTTAATACCGCAAAGCTCTACCGCAATGGCAATAAAAACACCCGCCAGCACATACTGCCAATCCAGGTTAAACGATAAAACGCCTTTAATGAGTGTAGCCATTAGTGTAGCCTGCGGCGCCGCGTAAGTGGTTTGCCCGATGGCGTGATGGATTCCCTGCTGTACCATTTCGGGGGTAGGTGTATCCAGCACTTTAATGGTGAGCCCTATAGCAAGAGATGATACTATAGCGCCGATGAACAAAGCCAGTTGCTGGTATTTAGGTGTGGCGCCCACAATATATCCCGTTTTAAGGTCCTGCGAAGTAGCGCCTGCATTGGCGGCTGCTATACATATCATGCCGCCTACCACCAGCACCATGGGTTCGTATGCGCTGCCCGTCCAGCCGGCGGCGATAAAGATCAGGCAGGTGCCCAGTATAGTGGCAATGGTCATACCGGAAATAGGGTTGTTGGATGAACCGATCAGACCTACTATGCGCGATGATACAGTAACGAACAGCGCTCCGAATACTACAATCAGTATACCTACCAGCAGGCGGCTGAAAATATTTTCGCCCGGGATAAAAGGTAATACCGATACGATTAATATCAATCCCAGGCTTCCCAATCCCACTACTTTCAAACTCAGATCTTTTTCGGTTCGAAGCGTAGTGTCTTCTCCGCCTTTATTATTGTTCAGCGAACCAATGCTGCCTTTAACAGATGCCACGATGGTGGGTAATGTTTTTAGCAGCGTAATGAAGCCGCCCGCGGCAACAGCGCCGGCTCCTATCTGCCGTATATACGCCCAGTAAATAGCGGTAGAATAATCGGAGAAAGTTTGTGTTTCTGGATTCCATCCTCCTCTGCCACCGGGTTTTGTAATATCCGCCAGGCTGCCCAGCTTTACCAGTTGACTGGCAATTGCCTCGGCAGGCACGAGTGTTGCCAGCAGGGGCACCAGCGCGAACGATGCCAGCACGCTTCCCGCTACAAGCACCCCACCTATTTTGGGGCCAATGATATATCCCACACCCAGGTATTCAGGAGTGATCTCCCCGCTTAGCTTTGCACTCGGCAGGTATTTATTTACCTGTTTGGTCACGAACGTAGGCGTTTCGGCTATAACATGAAATATCTTTTGAAGGAATGCGTATGCCAGCGCGAAGCCTAAACCAATAAATGCTGTTTTCGCTATGTCTCCGCCTTTTTCGCCGGCCTTCAATACCGAAGCGCAGGCGGTTCCTTCCGGGTAAGGCAATGTATCGTGTTCTTTTACGATCAACGGGCGGCGTAGCGGTATCATCATGAATGTACCCAGCATGCCGCCCAGTATAGCGAGTGTAAGAATGGTTACATAGCTGAAATAATCTTCATTGGCTTTATCGCTCAAAAACAAAAACCCGGGAAGTGTAAATACCACGCCCGCGGCAATGCTTTCACCTGCCGATCCTGTTGTTTGAATAATATTGTTTTCAAGAATAGTGGTTTTTAGAAAAACCCGGCTCAACGTAATAGCCATTACGGCAATAGGAATAGAAGCCGAAACAGTTAAACCTGCTTTTAATGCGAGATACACGGTGGCTGCACCAAATATGATTCCAAAGATGGATCCGGTTACTACAGCTTTTATGGTAAACTCCGCCATTTTTGTTTCCGGAGCTATAAAAGGCTGAAATTTTTTTTCAGGCATGAGCATGATTTGTGAAAGGAAGATAAAACAAAACCTTTGCTTTCTTAATTTTGCCGGATGAATAATATAGAGAGCGATCTGCAAACCCGTTGGTGGAACCTGGAAGCCAGGCTGGTGGAGCGGTTTGAAAAAAAGCCCGATATGGAAACCATCCTGTTCCTGATAGGTATACAGGAATTGGGCGACGTCCGGAATAAATTCACCAAAGAGCAAAAGCAGGACCTGATGCATGTTGCTACCTGCACGCTGCTGGCGCAAAGCGGGTATTACGAAATGGAAAAAGTGGATGAAGATGGATGGCCGCATTTCAGGCAGGTAAAATCACTGCCGGTAATGAACCTGATGGAGCAGGAGAATTTCATGAAAGATCACATCCTCCTGTATTTCACCAATAACGGCTTTATGGATTAGGTGTTTCGGCTGGAGGAAGTACCGACGCCAGCTTTTGATCAAGCCCGCTTTCCCTTAAATTCATCGCTACTATTTTCCCCTGCGGATCCAGCAATACATTAAAAGGAATAGCATTGATATTGTACAGTTCCACAACGCTGCTGTTCCACTCTGTTAAATCGCTCACATGCTGCCAGGTCAACCCGTCTGTATGTATTGCGTTCAGCCAGGCAGCTTTATCCTTGTCGAGCGATACACCGAATACTGTAAAATTGCGGTCTTTATACTTATGATATGCCGCCACTATATTAGGGTTTTCCTTCCGGCAGGGCCCGCACCAGCTTGCCCAAAAATCAACCAGCACGTATTTTCCTGCCAGCGAATGGAGGGCAATACTTTGCCCGCTGGTATCGGGCAGGGAAAAACCGGGCGCCATTTTACCAATAGCGGGCTCCCTGCTTTGCCTGGCGATCATATCCAGGTATTCGGAGCTTGTTTTTTTTACCGTAGCGTCATCTGGAAAACGTTGTGTCAGCCTTGTCATAACAGGCTTCAATGCAGTTGAATCAACTTCACCCTGCCGCAGCACGCCCGCGGCAAACAAAGCTACGGGAGCGCTGCGTGCCGTATCGGCATATTGTGTAATAAAGTCGTGGTATTCCTTCTTCTTTGCATCCAGGGCTGTTTGCTGCAGGTGCTTCAGGCTGTCGTTTAATCCCGGCAGGGATAAATTGCGTTGCAGGGAATCTGTACCCGAAAGATGATCGTTGATGCCTGTCAGTAATTTTTTTAAAGATAAAGAGCCGGGAGAGCTGACTGTATAAGCCGGGAAGTTATCCCAGTCAACACTTATGTCTATCTGCCTGGCATCATTGGTAAATAAAAGAAAACGGTTTTCATTTTCGAACTGCAGGCGGTATATGGCAGGTTCGCCGGCTAATACTTCATAGTGTAAGGAAGCGTTGCCCGGCGTGGCAAGCGCGGTATCCAGTATAACGGGAGAAGAGCCATATTCCTTTACCACCAGCGACAGCACCTGGCTTTGTGGATTATGGGTGATATGGACGTTGACCTGCATGCTTTCCTGCTGCTGGTTGCACGCGGCCTGTAACCCCGTTATTATTACTAACAAAACGATCCTGCCTTTCATACAATTAATGACGATTTTCGGCTTGCAAGATATTCAACATTCAACAATTGTACAGTAAAAAGGCGACTGCTTACGCACCCGCCTTTTAATAAAAGCACTATATGCAGCAACAATTTTAATGCGCCCCGATCCTGCTACAGGTCGGTTGTTTTCAGCTTTTTCGGGATCTTTATATTTATTTCCACCGTTGCGCCGTTGCGCAGCACCTTAACGCGATAAGCGGCCTTATCTTTCAGCTCCGCGATCTTTTCTTTGGCCTCATCGGCGGTTTTAATTTCCTTTCCGTCAATGGAAGTAATGATATCATCTTTTTTAATGCCTGATTTTTCGGCAGCCGATGCATCCTGCACATCTAATACTTTTACTCCGTTCCCTTCTTCTGTATCCTGTATACGGATGCCCAGCTTAGGCCTGGCTTCCCATTCAAACGGTCCGCGGAATTTGAATTCTTTTAACATGTCTTCATTCCATTCGGGTGCTTCAAAATGAAAGTTTTTTGCAAAGCTTTGTTTGCGTTCGCCCAGCTTTACTTTCATCTTACGTTCTTTTTTATCGCGCAGGTAAACAATGTCAATTTCATCGCCCGGCTTTAACGCTTCTACAGCCTCAGACAAAGAGATCGGATCAGTAATAGTTTTGCCACCCGCTTTTGTAATAATATCGCCTTTCTGTAACCCGGCTTTTTCAGCAGGACTGTCCTTTACCACTTCACTTATTTTTGCACCCTTTTCATCTTTTTCGGTATATACGCCCAACATGGCCTTGGGCTCACCGGTTACAAAAATTTCTTTTTCGTTCCCACCTGTAAATAATTTTACTTTAGCCGGTGCCGGTGGAACAGCCCACGCAAAGGGCATTACAGGTGCAACGGGTGCCACTATATCCATGTCTGGTACAGGCCTCGCCGCACCCGGTGCATGTATATTCCTTTTTTTAATAAGGATGTTTTCACTGTTCAGTTCTGTTACAGGCTTCCCGTTAATGGTTACTTTATCTCCATCAATTACAATTGTTGTTTTTTCATCAGTGCCGGCTTTCTTTTTAATGATAATTTCCTCCTGCGTTGATGGTTTTTGCGCAAAGCTTTCCTGCTGAATAAGGAATGCGGACGGGATCAGCAGCAGTGCGGCCGTTAGTTTATAAAAGGACGTATTCATACAAACAGTTTTTAATTACGAAAGATTTAGTAGATCAAAAGTAAAGAGTTTTTTTGATATACGAAACATTTCGGAAATGTTAAAAAGATACCGTGCTTATATAAGCGCGGTATCTTTTTAAGGCCGGCAGGAACAAATACCAGGAGATCGGTTAAAATTATTTTTCATCGGCGCTGGGACCGTAGCTGCCAGGTATGGGAATATTCAGCAGCCGCAGGTAAACGCCCATTTGCGCCCTGTGATGAACAATTTGCGAATAGGTCATGCGGATGGTTTCGCCTTTTGTATTATCGGCATATATTTCGCTACCGTTGCGCAATACCCATCTTTTTTCCAGTTGATCATCGGTTGCCTTTTCCAGTTCTGCCCTGCCATTTTGTAATGATGCTTCCACATATTCCATCAGGTCTTTTGTGTTATCAATGTTTACGGGATTATACGGCGTGGTGGCAAAGTCCAGCCCATCGGTGGTAAGCGCCATGCTAACCCAGGTAGGTAATTCCGCAATATGGGTTGCCAACTGGCGTACGCTCATACTTTTTTCGTGCGGCTTCCAGTCGTACTTATCGTTTGGTATGCGCTGTAACATTTTGCGGGTAGTAGCCGCTTCGGCATCCATTTCTTTCAGGAGCATTGTGATCATTGACATAGTAATTGTTTTTGTTGATAACACAAAAGAAGCACCTGCTACTGTCAACCCTATGGCAGTCATAAACCGGCGAACAAAAAAACATGAAGATTTTTGTTAATTATATAAAAGGATTGTGCAGGATAGTAGTATAAGGTAATTGGGCTAAATTGCCCGTTACATTATTTGATAATTACGGTTTGTACCACTTAACAGCTAAACGATGCTTCCAGGCTTTGCATATATAATTGTGATGTTGTGTATTGCTATTTGCGTTATACTAAAATTTTTGAAAGCTGTGTATAAAATACCCCGCAGGCATTTCGCTTTTTTTTCCGCTACGGTTGCGGCGCTGATCCTATCTGTTCCTTCCGGCGCTCAAACCGCCGAAACCGTTACTACAGAAAGTACTTTCTGGCTATGGGCCCTGCTGGGCAGGCTGCACCCTATGATCGTGCACTTTCCTATAGGACTGTTATGTGTAGCGCTTATTATGGAAGTGATTGCCTGGAAGAAAAAGAAAAGCTATCAGCCTGCCATACAGATCCTGGTGGTAATAGGCGCTGTTTCGGCCCTGTTTTCCGTGGTGTTTGGATTAATACTATCTAAAACGGAAGAATACGGTGGCGATTTACTGGATATACACCAGTGGACAGGTATAGCTACCATGATCTTTGCAGGCATTACTGCTTACGCCTATTATAAAAAGTCGCGACAACTGCAAAAGCTGCTGCTAACGGTTACTGTTGCAGGTGTAACCATAGCCGGGCATTACGGCGCTTCGCTTACCCACGGTGAGGATTATCTTACCGGTGTATTACCTTCCTCCGAAAGTACAAGCCCCGAAGGAGCGGGTACAACCCAGTTTACACTTGCTGCGCATAAGGGCCCATTGAACGAAGCACAAGTACAGGAGCTCAACCTGCAGGTTCGTACCATACTGGCGCACAACTGTAACAATTGCCATGGCGCTGCAAAAGTAAAAGGCGGGCTAAGGCTTGATTCCAAAGAGTTCATAGAAAAAGGCGGTGAAAATGGTGCTGTTGTTAACCCCGGGCACCCCGAAAACAGCGAATTGATACGGCGGATATTGCTGCCGCGCAGCCATAAGGAAGCGATGCCCTCGAAAGGAAAAGGATTAACGAAAGACGAAATAGCTATACTGGACTACTGGATAAAGCAGGGAACGCCCTGGCCCACCGGCGAGCTGAAAAGCCTGTTCCGTGTGGCGGAGCTGGCGCCGCGTATGCCAGAAATGCCCGCAGCTTCAGGAGATATCAGCCTGCCCGTAGACAGGTTTGTGAATGTTTATTTTGACAAAAATAAGATCAAATGGGCTAAGCCGGTAGATGACCATTTATATATCCGTCGTGTATACCTCGACGTTATAGGATTGCTTCCGTCGCCCGATTCGGTAGACGCGTTTGTAAAAGATACAAACCCCGGGAAGAGAGAAGCATTGGTGGCGAACCTGCTGAGCCGTAATGATGATTACGCACAGCATTGGCTTACATTCTGGAACGACGCCCTGAGAAATGATTATACGGGAACCGGTTATATTACCGGCGGCCGTTCGGATATTACAAGATGGTTGTATGATGCGCTCCGCAACAATAAACCGTATAATGAATTTGTAAAAGAGCTGATCAGTCCCTCAAAAGAATCGAGAGGTTTTATACGAGGCATTGAATGGAGAGGAGAGGTAAACTCCAGCCAGCGTACCGAAATGCAGGCGGCGCAAAATGTATCGCAGGTATTTTTAGGATTGAATTTAAAATGCGCTTCCTGCCACGACAGCTTTATTAACGACTGGAAGCTGGCGGACGCATACGCTTTCGCGAATATCTTCAGCGATACCACGCTTGAGATCAACCGTTGTGACAAGCCTACGGGTACGATGGCGGGAACGGCTATTTTATATAAAGAGCTTGGAACCGTTGATCCTGTGGCTCCTACTGCGGAAAAGCTGAAGCAACTGGCAGAATACCTGGTGCAGCCTAAAGATGGAAGATTATACCGCACACTGGTAAACAGGATATGGGCCCAGTTGATGGGACGTGGTATTGTAGAGCCGGTAGATGTGATGGATAACGCTCCCTGGAGCCAGGATCTGCTGGACTGGATGGCATCTGATTTTGTTACCAACGGATCTGATATTAAAAAGCTTATCTATAATATACTTGTTTCACGCACTTACCAGTTGCCCTCAACCGGCGTAAAAGAGCCGGAAGAGATCCTGGCGCCTGATTATGTGTTTAAAGGCATGGTGCGCAGGAGGATGAGTGCAGAACAGTTTTCCGATGCGGTGAGCAAGGCGATATCACCTGTATATGGCGACAGCGCTATAGTATATAAATTACTGCCGGAGGATATCAAAGCCACGCTTCCGTTCGCAAGAGCCGCCGTGGTGAAGAATGACCCGTTCCTCACTGCTTTAGGGCGTCCCAATCGTGAAACGGTGTCTACAAGCCGTACATCGCAGGCTAATTTGCTACAGGCATTGGAGTTTACCAACGGAACATTGTTCAACGAAGCAGTAAAGCGGGGAGCTTCGCAATGGATCAATAAATATCCTCAAACAAACACTATGGTGAAGGAGATTTACAGGAGCGCTTTGGGGCGGCTGCCGCAACCCAATGAAGAGTCGGTAGCTGAAAAGATGCTGGGCGAAAAACCCACGGCAGCGGCCGTACAGGATTTTATGTGGGCGATGGCGCTGCATCCCGAGTTTCAATTGATTTATTAGAAGGTTGTAACTTTAGGATATGCCAGAACTGCTTTGAGTGACTGCATAGTATGTATAACACCTTATAAAACATAAGTTGTATGAAACGCAATTGGAACAGGAGAGATTTTATCAGGCAATCGGGAGCATCCATGCTTGCCGCTATGGCAGCCGGGGCGCCGGTAGCCAGTATGTTGAGCGGTTGCGGCAAACCTGCTGCAAAAGCGGGCGGCAATGCTACCGCCGATACCGTAATATTGTTGTGGATGGCAGGCGGAATGGCGCATACCGAAACCTTCGATCCCAAAAGGTACACACCGTTCGAAAAAGATATGCAGGGCGACCGGGTGTTGAGCACATTTAAGTCGCTGCCCACCAAGCTGGATGGTATTCACTTTTCGGAAGGCTTGCAGTCTATCGGCGATGTAATGGACAAGGGCACCTTAATACGGTCGTATGTAGCTGCCGACATGGGGCATATACTCCATTCAAGGCACCAGTATCACTGGCATACCTGCTACGAGCCGCCGCAAACCGTGGCCGCTCCGCATATGGGCGCATGGATCGCCAAAGAGCTGGGGCCTAAAAACCCGGTAATACCGGCGTTTGTAGATATAGGGCAACGGTTCACAGTAGGCGAAGCAGAAGAATTGAAAGCGTTTCATACAGCAGGATTCCTGGGCAACGAGTTTGGCCCGTTCTTTATCCCCGATCCCAGCCAGGGATTGGAAAGCGTCCGTCCGCCGGTAGGTATGGACAACAAACGTTTTGAAAAAAGGAACCAGCTATACAACGACCTGATCAGCAAAAGCCCTATGGGTGAATTTGGCAGCGATTACCAGAAAGAGTCGTTGCGCCGTTCCATGGAGCAGGCGTACATGCTCCTGAATTCTCCTGAAGCGAAAGCGTTTGACCTGAGCCAGGAACCCAAAGAAATTTATGATATTTATAATACCGGCCGTTTTGGACTGGGTTGCTTAATGGCAAGAAGGCTTACCGAGCAGGGTGCACGCTTTATAAGCGTTACTACCGAATATGAACCGTTCATGGGCTTTGATACGCACGAAAACGGGCATACCCGGATGGTGGGTATGAAAAAGCAGATAGACGGGCCTGTGGCGCAGCTTGTAAAAGACCTGGATAAATCAGGCTTGCTCGACCGCACCCTTATTATACTTGCCAGCGAGTTCAGCCGCGATATGATGGTGGAAGGACGCCCGGATGCTACAGTTAAAGAGCAGGTAAACCAGCCTGATATTCTTTCGGATCTGAAGTTTTATGGTATGCACCGGCATTTTACCGATGGTTGTTCCATATTGATGTTTGGTGGCGGTATTAAAAGAGGGTTTGTGTATGGTAAAACCGCGGATGAGCGTCCCTGTAAGTCTATTGAAAACCCGGTGAAGATTGATCAGATACACCAGACGATCTACCACGCGTTAGGTATACCCGAAGACACGCAATACGATATAGAAGAACGACCTTTTTATACCACACCTGATGGAAAGGGGAAGCCGGTGATGGATCTGCTTGCCAAGGCGTAGACAAATTTTTGCTCACAGCCAGGAAGCTGATAGCTGAAGGCTGATAGCTGATTGCACCTTATCTTCGCCGCCATTAATAATGGGCATATGACAGGTATTGACAGTGTGCTGCTAAAGCAGGTGATCATTCATAAAGTAGGTAATCCCAGTCGTGGAGAAGAGCTAAAGCTTTCGCCGGCGCCGGTAGCGTTGAACGATGAAATGGTAAGCAAGCTGCTTACGCGCTACCTGCTGGGAGCGTTCAACGAAAATGAACAGTACAGGTTTGCCCACCTCAGCGATCTTAAGCTGAATGAAGTATATAACTATGTGAGCCAGGTTTTTGAAGCGCCTGAAAAATTTGTTACTGTTTCCGCGTTGCTGGCTACATTTTTATACGGAAGATCTACACATGTAAAAGTAAAAGAAGGAGAATTGTACGTAGCATTATTTGAGGAAGTTCCTTTTGAGAATGATCATGTAAAAGCCCTGGGTATTTTTAAATCGGAAACCAAAGAAACCTTCCTGAAAATAAAGCCTCTTGCCGACCAGTGGGAGCTGACACAGGAAGAGGGTATTAACATCCATAAGCTTGATAAAGGCTGCCTGGTTTTTAAAACCGCTGCAGACGAAGGATATAAAGTGTGTGTGGTAGATGCCGTTAATAAACAGGGCGATACACAATACTGGGTAAATGATTTTCTGCAGGTGATCCCGCGGGCCGACAGCTACCATCATACAGACAAATACCTGAGTCTTTGTAAAAGCTTTGTTACAAACGAATATGCCGAAAAATTCGATATTTCCAAAGGCGACCAGATTGATATGCTAAGCCGTTCGATGGAATATTTTAAAACCAGGGAACAATTCA
The DNA here is from genome assembly GCA_019638595.1 of Chitinophagaceae bacterium. Lineage (GTDB taxonomy): Bacteria > Bacteroidota > Bacteroidia > Chitinophagales > Chitinophagaceae > Agriterribacter. The sequence continues at coordinate 61,873 of JAHBTJ010000028.1, read as the reverse complement.
GCCTGAAGGAATTTACGGAAGAAGTTATTCACCATCCCGAAGTAGTAGATACATTCATGGATTACAAGCGAAACTTTGAAGCGTCGCGCAATTATGAAATAGAAGATGAATTTGATATTCATCTTTCGGCGGTTAAAAAACAACAGAAAGTTTTTAAGAGTGTTTTAAAGCTCGATAAAAACTTTCATATCTATATTCACGGGCGGCGCGACCTTATTGAGAAGGGAGTGGATGAAATGACGGGGAAAAAATTCTACAAGCTTTATTTTGACGAAGAGTTTTAACTTTTAAGGGTCAATGCTCCCTGCTTGTAGCTTCTTCCAGCCTGGTGAGCTTTTCTTCTTCTTTTGTAATTTGTTTTTCCAGTTTTGTAATTTGCTTTTCTACCTTTTCCAGGCGGGAGGCTGCTTTGCGTGCGTTCTTGGAATCCTTTTCGGCTGCTTTGGCGGCTTTTTTCGCACGACGCGCTTTACGCTTATCAAAAGCGTCGTCATTTAAACGTTTGGCAGCTTTTTCATTACTCCTGACCGATTCTTCAGCATCCTCTATCTTTTTATTTTTTTTCTGCTCCAGCTTATCCCGCTCTTCTCTCGTATCCGCTAGCTGCTGTTTTTTGTCTGCTATCTTCTTTTGAGTCTTAAGAATTTCTTCCTGTTGTTTGGAGGTTTGTAACGGGTTTACCTGCTGTTCCTGGGCCGTTACAAACAACCCGCTGAATAACATGCATGCTGACAGTAACCATGTGTACAATACTGATTTTCTCATAGATCTTATTTTAGGTGGGCACAGGTAGGTAAATCAAGTATCATGCCCTTTTAACCGGAAATGTTATGCGGTAATAAGAGTGTTGGGCGTGATTAACTGTTTGGGTAGTTAAATTGAGAGGTACATTACCGGCAAAGAGCATGTGCCGGAACAAAAGGTGGTTTTGGAGGTAAAGTTTGGCTTAATAAGCATTGCTGAAACGGAGTAAATGAAGGTCTTGTTTTTATCATCAACAAAACAAATCACATCCTTTAGTTATTCATCTCCAGCGATTTTGTAATACCATAATATATCCTTTGCAGCAGGGTCATATCCTTTGTAATAACAAGCGCCCGTGCCTTTAAGCCGCTCCTGAACGGTAAATTTTTTTGGCGGGTGGTCATTAATCCTTCCGGCAGATCCACCTTTCCTAAAAAGTTACTGTCAACCGATATATCAGATATATAATTCAGCCTGCCCGAAATAAATCCAACTTCCTGGTAAGGGTATGCATCAAACCTCAACTGTACATCCATGCCTGTATCTACCTTTCCGAAATTATGCTGCGCCAGTTTTATCTCGGCGTAATAGCTTGCATCTGCCGGGCTAACATAACCTATCAGTTTGCCCTGTTCCAAAAATTGATTTTTTTGCAGCGGCAAAACAAATGTCAGTTTCCCGTCAACAGGGCTCCGTATTACAAATCTTATGATCCAATCCTCCGTTCCGCTTTTCAAAGTATACAGGGCCTGCTCAAACAATTCCTTTTGCTGTAAAATGTCGTGCTCCAACTGGTCTATTTCCTTCCGTTTCTCTCTAACCTGGTTTTCCTGCGAAATTATACCGGATTCCAATTGAGGTATTGCCGACAACTTATTCATATAAATGCTCTTTGCTGCCCGGTATTCTTCTTTGGAAATAACTTTTTCGTTGAACAAATATTCATTCATCTCAAAAGTGCTTTTTGCCAGTTCATTGTCAGAGAGCTTCAATTTCTTTTCTTCCATCATCTTTTCCGTGATATGCTGAAGGGAAAGGATATCGGTCAGCAATAAGCGCTTCCTGTTTGAATAATATCCGTTCACCAGGTAGTCATTGAACTGCTGCCATGCCGTAACAAATGTCTGGTAACTTCCCTGTAGCTCACCCAAATGTTCCATTCTTTCTTTAAATAAGCCCGATAACTCTTCTGGCTTGTTACCCGATAACAACTGTATACCTTTATCAAGCATTTCAGAGAGTTTCATAATTTCTTCAGGATCGGCAGTGCTTTCTATCCAGCCTATTACCTGGTTGGCTTTTACCTGCCGGTTATTTTCAAGCAGCAATCCTGTTAAGCGGCCGCTTTGCCTGGGAAGTATTTCTTTAGGTGCATTTTTACCGGTGAGCACAGCGCTTCCTTCTATTGTATCGGGATATTTTACAAATGAAGCACCTGCAATTACAGTTACTATAACAAAAAGAAAGATAAGCAACGCCCATTTTTCAAAAAGACCGGGCTTCCGGCTTATAATTTCCTGCGTTTCCTCTGAGCGTAGCGCAAAATTTTTATTTATCGAAACAGATGTCATATCTGTTTCAGTAAGCGGCGTCAAATCTGTGATTTCATTTTTCATAGCTGATCAGTTTCCAAGTTCTAATTGATTTTTCACTAATTCAAAATACTTCCCTTTAAGGTCAGTTAACTCTTTGTGTGTACCTTCTTCAACTATCTTACCTTTTTCCAGCACTACAATTTTATCCGCATTCTTTACTGTGCTCAGCCTGTGCGCAACAATTATCACGGTTCTGCCTTTAAAAAAGCGATCAAGGTTTTCTACGATCACCTTTTCGTTATTAGCATCCAATGCATTGGTCGCTTCGTCAAAAAGAATATATTCAGGGTCTTTGTAAACAGCCCTTGCAATGAGCAATCTCTGCCGCTGTCCCTGGCTTACTCCCGTACCATCTGCTCCCAGCTTTGTATAATAACCATTGGGCAGGGATTCAATAAAAGTATCAATATTTGCTACCCTGCAGCTACGGAGCAGCTTATCGTAATCAATATCGCCTTCTCCTACAGCAATATTACCGGCTATGGTATCATTAAAAATATACCCGTCCTGCAGCACGGCTCCGCATTTTGTGCGCCAAAAAGAGTGACTGATAAAGTCAAATTTTGTACCTTCCGAATCGTTCTGTTGTGCCCCGATTTTTATTTTTCCATTATATGTATCATATATCTTCAGCAATATTTTTATAAGCGTTGTTTTTCCGCTGCCGCTTGCGCCAACAATAGCGGTTACTTTATTTGCAGGAATATGCAGGTTTATATTATCTAAAACAGGATCATTTCCGGCGCCCGGGTATGTAAAGCTCACCTCATTTAATGTAATGCCTTTTTCTTCCGGCAATTGCTTAATATATATTTTATCAGGTTTTTCTTCATCTTCCAACCGGTGAATTTCATTCAACCGTTCCATGCTTATTTTGGCATCCTGGGCGCTTTGCACAAAACCGATCCATTGCTGCACAGGAGCGCTTATTTGCCCGATGATATATTGAACCGCCAGCATGGCTCCGAGCGAGAGCTTACCTTCTATCACAAAAGCCGCCACAATAAAGCTGATTACGATGCCCTGCGTTTGGTTAATGAATGTGGCCCCCGCTTCCTGCCACTGGCTGTAGTTTAAAGTTTTGAAGTTCAGTTTAAAAATACCAGCCTGTATATTTTCCCATTGCCATCTTTTTTTCTTTTGAGCGTTATTCAGTCTCAGCTCCTGCATGCCCTGTATTAACTGGAGTGTGGCATCGTTTTCTTTTGCAGAAAGATGAAAATTCTCATAATTCAGCTTTCGCCTGATACGGAGAAACAGGCTCACCCATAAAAAATAGATAATACTACCGATACAAAACACAAAAAACAACTGCACATTGTATATGATCAGCACAATGGCATAGATAGCAAAGCTGAAAACGGAGAATAACGTAGAAAGAGCCGTACCTGTTAAAAACCCCTGTATCTGCCTGTGATCTCCAATTCTTTGCAATGTATCTCCTGTGTGATGAACATCAAAATACGAAACCGGCAAACGGGTAAGCTTTATCCAGAAATCGGATAATATCTGGATGTTAAGCATATTGGATATTCTTAACAACAACCTGTTCCTTATAAAATCAACAATGGTTCTGCTGAACGTCAGCATTAACTGCGCCGCCAGCACCACCGTTACAAAATTCAGGTTTTGAAGATTGATACCATTATCTACCACGCTTTGTGTTAAAAACGGGAAAATGAGTTGTAATAATGAGGTTATCAGGAACGCTATGAATACCTGTGCAATTTGCCACTTGCCTGTAACGAGATATTGCAATACCAGTTGCCAGCTCAGCGTATGTTCTTTATTTCCTGCCTGCCGATAAAACAGAGGAGTAGGTTGAAGTAGTAACGCTATACCCGTATCGTTTCCCGAATCGTTTTTGGAGGCAGTCCAATGTGCTAAAAATTCCTGTTGTGTATAGGCTATCTTTCCCTTACCCGGATCGGCAACCCGGATGTTATTCTTGCGTATTGAAATTAATACTACAAAATGATTTTGATCCCAATGGAGAATGCAGGGCGTTACCGCCTGCTGTAATTGCTGAAAGGAAATTTTTACGCCTCTTGTTCTGAAACCTAACTCCTCTGCGGTTTCGCTTATTCCCAGCAACGAAACGCCGGCTTTACTAAAACCGGATCTATGTCGCAATGTATCCGTATTAAAGTAAGTGCCATAAAATCTGGAGATCATTTTAAGGCAGGTGGGGCCGCAATCCATAGCGTTGAGCTGCTTGTAAAATACGAACTGACCTGAGCTTTTCATTGTAGCAAACTATATACGTTACAATATTAACAATTATAATTGTTTTGTTATAAAAATGCTAAAGCGCCGTTGTCTTGCAACGAGTGGCATTGGCGAAGAAATATAAAATAAAAATTGTCTGATATAAAAAATACACTAACTTAGGAAGTGGTATTTAACTTAAAAAGCACCTGTTTAACTACTTGCCATGAACCTTACTACACCACTCTACAACTGTGAAAAAACTGCTATCCGGCTGATACATCACCGGAAAGTCAGGGTCACTGATACCACGATCAAGACATCGCTTGCAAGCCATCCTGATTATCCCAGCCTGCTTAGCATTTCAGACTTCCTGCACAATTACAATATTGAAAATATTGCCTTAAAAACAAAAGTTGATAACTTTTCAGCATTTCCGGTTCCTTTCATAGCGCAGATAACTGTTCCGGAAACGGGTGAAAAAGTATTTACACTCGTCCATGCAACAAAAAACAATACGATCGTATACGAAAGCCCCGCAAAAAGCAAATTGGTTGAAGAAGACATCAGTTATTTTAAACAAAAATTTGCAGGTTATGCTTTACTGGTAGACAGCTCGGAAGCAGGAGCGGAAAAAGATTACATTAAAAAGCGCCGGAAAGAAAAATTAAAAAACAACATTGATATTGCAGCACTATTGCTGTTGCCAGCCATTATAGTGGGATATATTATTGCATTGTTTATAACACAGTCTTTTAATACGGTCATTTTTCCTGCTTTATTTTTATTACTATCACTTGCCGGTACTGCCATAAGCTTCCTGCTTTTATTATTTGAAATTGACAACCACAATCCACTGGTAAAAGAAATATGCCAAAGCAGCAAAAAGGTGAATTGCCAGGCGGTATTACAGTCAAAGGCATCGGGCATAATGGGAATAAGCTGGAGCAGTATTGGCTTTTGCTATTTTGCAGGAATGTTACTATCCCAGGTATTACCCGGCGCTTATAACGCTTCAGTAGCAACATGGCTAAGCTTTCTGAACCTGCTATCTCTGCCATATATCTTATTTTCCGTGTATTATCAATGGAAGATAGTAAAACAATGGTGTGTATTATGTCTCGCTATTCAGGCGATACTAGCGTTGCCGTTTCTCGTTTCTGCTACAGGTGGTTTGTATACTTTCTCTTTTATTGCAATGCCTGTTATTACTTACATACAGCTACTGCTTTGCTTTCTCCTGCCACCGGCAATACTGTATATTATGATCCCGGCTTTAAAAAAAGTAAAAGAAGGGAGGGAACACTATTATACACTGCAACGTTTTAAAAATAACGGGCAGGTATTTGATGCCGTATCAGGCAGGCAAAGAAAAATTCAACGTGCTACGGATGGCTTAGGCATTACACTGGGCAACCCTGACGCAAAATGGAAGATCATTAAAGTTTGTAATCCTTACTGCGGCCCATGCGCAAAGGTCCACCCGGTGGTGGAGGAATTGATCAGTTACAACTCTGACATACAGTTACAAATTATTTTTACGGCTTCCGGGGAAGATACCGATGCTAGTACAGCGCCGGTACAACATTTCCTGGCAATTGCTTCGGGAAACAATGAGTTATTAACAAAGCAAGCGCTCGACGACTGGTACAACGCTCCCGTAAAAGACTACAGGATTTTGGCTGAAAAATATGCAGTTGAGAATACAGCTTTATATGAGCAAAAAGAAAAAGTCCGGACAATGAAAGCCTGGTGCGATGCTGAACAGATCAGCTTTACGCCCACTTTTTTTATAAATGGCTTTCAGTTGCCGGATACATATAATATATCTGATCTGAAATTTCTTTTAACCGGGTTATAAAATTCAATAATATGGGTATTTTACGTCATGTCAAAAGACTTCAGTATATTGATTATATTATCAGGCGGAAAGCCACGGGGAATTTAGAAACTTTTGCAGGAAAAAACAGGCTGAGCAAAAGAGGGCTGGCAGCCATACTACAGGAAATGAAAGAGATGGGGTTCCCGGTTAAGTACAGCAGACAATTGAACAGCTACTATTACGAGGAAGAAGGAGAAATGGTTAAATGCCTGTTTATAAAGCAGGGAGAAGTATTGACACGACAGGAAGCCGCCGGCATTGGTAACCAGGCAGAAAATTTATGCTTTTCGAAAGTGGCTGTTTTTGAAATTTGTGAAATAAATAACTTTTTTTTCAATGCACTTATAGTGCATTGAAGAAATTCAATTTTGTGTTGTAATTGTATTTTTTAAGCAAAAAACTTTATGACATGAAAAAGTTAAAATTAAACTTTCTGGATTATGACAGCACAGAAGTGTTGTCGAGAGAGCAGTTAAAAAAAATATGGGTGGCGACGATGGCAGTGGTAGCTCCGCTTCCGCTGTATGTATTCGATGCTCTAGTGATGACAGTTGTCGCTCTACGCAAGAATGTAGAGAATCTCCTTCTTGTGTGGGATATGGAAAAGTATGTGCAAAAAGATATTATGCATAGGGGCAGTTTTGTAAGAGAAGATCGCAAACTTTAGAACTATTAGTATCTAACATAGTTAGGGTAGGCTAATATTTGCTATTAACCTATCCTAACTATTCTAATAACAGTATTAATGAAATACTTTCTTATAGTAGTTGCTTTATTAGCAACCGGTATATCATCGGGGCAAGGTTTTTATTTTATTAAAGGAAGGATCAATGGTATGGATTCTGGCAAAGTGTTTTTAGTCCCGGTCAGCAAAGAATTCGAAGAATCAAAAAACCAACTTGACTCTTCTGAAGTTCATAATGGAAAATTTTCGCTTAGCATAAACTCCCGCTATAAAGAACCTTTCGCTTACAGATTGTTGATAGTGGGCCCCAGATTTAGCAATGAGACAGGAGTTTTAATTATTGAACCAAAAAATCAGGAAGTATTTGTAGACTCTATAAGTGGTTATGTATCGCCCATAATTTCCCATTCTACGATTCAAGATGAAATTCGAAACCTCTACATGCCGTTTTTTAAATCATTAATAACTTCCGGTTTGAAACTTGACGACAAAACAGATGAACTCTATGAAAAATTCAATGAATCACCACCTGCTGACTCCATGAAAAAGTTTGAGTTGTTACGATCTAAGTTGGTATTCGAAGGTGATTCTCTCCTGGTAGAATATTGTAAGAGAAAGCCAAACTCTTATGTGGCATTATGGAAACTTATAGAAAGATTTGAATCTTGGGGATATAAATCAGAATACTTAGTGGCATTTAACTCTTTAAGCAATAAGCTTAAGAACACAGAAACAGGAAGACAATTTCAAAAAATACTTGAACGGGCAAAATCATTGTCAGTCAACTCGCCATTTCCGATTTTGAAGTTAAGCGATACTTCAAGTATGGCTACATTATTTGACGTTTCTAAGTATGGCAAAAAATATATTCTTATTGATTACTGGTTTAGTGACTGTACTCCCTGTTTAAAAGCTTTTCCAGCTTATAAAAGGCTTTATGATAAATATAAAATTTACGGTTTTGAAATTATTGGAATATCTGTTGATGCAAAGACTCAGCTTCAACAATTAAAGTCAGTTATAAATACTAATGAGTTATGCTGGCCGCAGTTTGTTGATTTTTCTGGCGATTCCTCTGAAAAATTGTTTATAAAATCTTTCCCAACTACATTTCTTGTAAACCAGGACGGAGTTATCTGCAAAAAGAATATAGATACTAATTCTTTGGAGTAGGTTTTAATTGACCTGCAGATGAAATCTACATTTTGGTTGAAAGAAGATCATACTCCCTTTTGAAATCATCAAAAAAATCTACAATTTCAATTCACTGACATTTATAAGGGTATTTTGATGTGCAGTGAATTAAATACGAACAATCCCGGGTTTCTATTACAATGCAGTGCTTTAACATTCTAATACTATGAACTAAAGGAAAAATACAGCTTTTCAAACTTTAGCATCATTACTATTTTCTACGGGGAATTTGTAAAATTACTCCGGGGACTTGGATGCCCCACAGCCCACAGCTCATCGCTGATAGCCGACAGCCCATCGCCCGCCCCTTACTTACCCCTCTCTTCCAGTTCCATCAGCTTTTCAAACACCGCTTCGTATTCGTTGTTGGTGGCCTCAAGCGTAGTGCTGATCTTTTTATATTCCGCTTCGGTTGTAAGAAATTTGTTTTTATCGGAATATATTTCAGGTAATGCCAGTTGCGATTCCAGGTTCTTTTTTTGTTGTGTGAGGGTTGCTAACTTTTCCTCCAGCAGTTGCAGGTTGCGTTGCTGCTTTTGTAATTCTTTTTTTAATTCTTTATCTATCGGGGCATTGGGCTTGGCAGCAGGTTGCGGCTTAATTTCTTCAGCAGGCTTTTGCTCCGGTTGCTTTTTTTCCGGCTTTGCCTGAGCCTGGTTTTGCCTGGCAGCCTCCGATTTTTTTCTTTCTTTCCACTCCATCCATTCATCATATCCACCGGCAAAGTCCTTTATTTCATAATTGTCAATCTCCCATATACGATTGGCGGTTTTCGAAATAAAATGACGGTCGTGACTTACCAGTATCAGGCTGCCCTGGTATTTATTCAACGCCTCAATTAAAAGGTCTATAGACAACAGGTCGAGGTGGTTAGTAGGCTCATCCAATATAAGAAAATTAGCCTTGCTTACAATGGTTTTGGCTAAAGCAACCCTGGCCTTTTCACCGCCGCTTAATACTTTTATTTTTTTATCTACATCTTCGCCGCTGAATAAAAAGCATCCCAGTAAAGTACGCAATTCCTGCTCTGTTTTCTGGCTGCCGCAATTTTTCATTTCTTCCAGCAGTGTTTGCTGTACATTCAGCGCTTCCAGCTGGTGCTGTGCGTAAAAGCTTTCATCTACATTATGCCCCCATATTCTTTCTCCTTCAAAAGGCTCGGTGCCCGCAACAATACGCAGCAGCGTGGATTTACCCTTACCGTTAGCGCCTATCAATGCTATCTTATCGCCCCGGTTTATTTCGGCCCCGGTATTTTCTACTATCCTGATATTGCCGAACTTTTTAGTAACATGTTTTAATGTACAGATCACTTTGCCCGGTATTTTATCCACCTGGAAATTGATCCTGATCTCCGGGCGGTCTACAGACACATCTTCAATCCTTTCCAGCTTGTCGAGTCTTTTCATGGCGCTTTGCGCGGCAGCGGCTTTGGTGGCTTTGGCCCGGAAACGTTCTATGAACCGCTCCTGCTGGCGGATATATTCCTGCTGGTTTTCGAAAGCCCTTTGCTGCAATTCAAGGCGCATGGCTTTCTCTACTTCATAAAAATCGAAGTTGCCGTTATAAAAATGCAGTTGCTGCTGGTACAGCTCCACTATTTTGGTAACCATGCGGTTGAGAAAGTACTTATCGTGACTTACTATTACAACCGCACCTTTATAATGCGCCAGGTATTTCTCCAGCCATTCTATAGAGGGAAGATCAAGGTGGTTGGTAGGCTCATCCAGTAGCAGCAGGTCGGGTTGCTGCAATATCATTTTAGCCAGCAATACCCGCATGCGCCAGCCTCCGCTGAATTCTTTGTACGGGCGTTGCAGGTCGGCATTGGCAAAACCAAGCCCCTGTAATACTTCTTCTGTCTGGTGATGGATATTGTATCCGCCAAGCGTATCCAGCTCATGCAGCTTGTCTGAATATTCGTGCACCAGCGCCTCATTCTCGTGCTCTTTTTCAAGCCGTTTGCCCAGGTCTTCAATTTGCTTTTCAAGCGCCAGTATTTTTTCAAAAGCGCTTAAAGCTACCTGGAAGATAGACTCATTGGTATCAAAGCTCAGCAGATCCTGGTGAAGATACCCGATGCTGATTCCTCTGCCCCTTTCCACACTGCCGGCAGAAGGCAGGTATTCTCCTACCAGTACCTTTAGCAATGTAGACTTTCCTGTTCCGTTATATCCAATTAAACCAATCCGTTCATTGGGTTGTATATGCCAGGTAGCATTTTCTACAATGATTCTTGCTCCAAATTCAAACGTAACATCCTGCAGTCCGGCGAGCATAATCCAATAGTTCCTTATTTTGCGGCAGCGCTGTCTGGTTTTGCTCCAGGGCTGTCTGTATTAATAATAGCAGGCGTTTCAGGTGTAGCGGCAGCGGGTTTGTATCTCGACTCCAGAAACGCGAGATAGTTCTGCACACGGAAAGCCTGGTCAATTTCACCATATATGCCTCGTTGCTTATTGCTTAAGCCATCGCCGCTGCCATCCTGCATATGTTGCATCATTTCCTGAACCGACATATTACCCAACGCGGCGTAATAGCGTATTTGTTCTTCAAGATCTTTCTTTACAGCTTTTAAAAGCCTGTCGCCAAGTTCATTGTAATCGGCCTTATAAGCCGCTTCCATCATTGAGATACTTACGATATTATGCTGGTTATTGCGGCTTACCATGCCATAGGGCATATTGCCGGTATCCATTCCTTTATCGCATTTTTCGAGCAGTTGCTTTGCCTGTTCTTTCCTGCCATCGTCGGCCATGCTTTCCGCTGCCGCGGCATATGCCTGGCGGATGGTCAGTAAATGACGGCGGTTCTCTTCATCAAAATACACACCGGGAATATCAGCATTGCCAAAAGCGAATTTCTTCATCATATTATCAAATGCCACATCATCATTTATATTATTTCCTCCCGGGCCCTGTTGCTGCCGGGGCTGCACAGGAACCAGCCTGTAACTTAACCCGTCGGAACGCAGGTATTGTGAAAAACCCAGCTCGCTGAAAGGCGATGTAAAATAAATAGGGCGCTTCCATTTATTAGCGGCTATTACATTCAGTACGGCCAGGTCGTTTTTCATCATCGCGGTTTTGTTGGGCGACAGATCAAAACGCAGTTCGCTTACAACGACGTCATTCGCATTTACTGTTCCGTTCGAACGTACCAGTGCAGTGTCTACCGGTATGCTGAATTTCCGGGTGGGGAAAGTGTTATACGAGTTGTCCGGCCCATAATTGAACATATTTGCGGGATCATCGCTTCCAATTATTTTAGTAAGTACCTCGTCGAGATAGATATATTGATTTTGAGGAATATTGGGATTGGCGTTAAAATAAACCACGTTTCGTTTATCGCCTTCTGTTTTTTCACGCCCCCAAAGCAGGTCTACGGGATCGCTGTTGTTTATTTTGTAACGAAGCTCATTAATATACCAGTCAATGCCCAACAGGCTATAGTTGATCACGCGGATATCAGGACGAACGCCTTCTACCTCCTGCGCATACCACAAAGGATAGGTATCGTTATCTCCAAAGGTGAATAAGATAGCATTCGGCGCGCAGCTTTCAAGGTAATCCTTAGCCAGGTCGGGAGCCAGTCTTTTCCTGCTCCTGTCGTGGTCATCCCACTCCTGGAAGCCCATAATGACCGGTACAGCCAGCATGCATACCAGCGCTGCGGCATATCCTGCCAGCCTGGTGCTCATTGCTTTCGACAGCCATTCTTTTACCATCATTACACCAATGCCTATCCACACGGCAAAAGCGTAATATGATCCCGCGTAAGCGTAATCGCGCTCGCGTGGCTGGGGGCCTGCCGCATTCAGGTAAAACACGATGGCAAATCCAGTAAAGAAGAACAGCAGGAAGTTCACGATAAAGTCTTCGCGGTGCTTTCTATAATGATAGAATAAGCCGATCAGCCCCAGGATAAGCGGCAGTGCGAAAAGCTTATTATTGGCTTTGTTCTTTTTCAGGCTTTCGGGCATTTTGCTCTGGTCGCCCAGGAAAGCATTATCAATAAAGGAAATGCCGGTAAGGGTATTGCCATCGCGTACGCCGGCAATACCCTGCAAATCGTTTTGCTTACCTACAAAGTTCCAGCCGAAATACCGCAGGTACATCCAGCCGATCTGGTAGCCTATGGCCCATTTAATATTGTCTATATAGGTGGGTTTTTCATCTTTGTCAAGCCCCAGCCAGCTCCGGTAAAAGTTCGCATGTCCCTGGTCGTTACTGGCATCCCAGATGCGGGGAAGGAACATCATGTCTTCAGCATCGTACTGGAACTCGAAATTTTTACCGATGTTGATGTATTTTTTTTCACCCTTTTGCCAGCGGAAGCCTTTTTCTTTAACGTCGGGCGTGCCGTCAGCATTTCTTTTGATGTCGGCGGCAAATGTTTGTCCGTATATTAAAGGAAAATCGCCATATTGTTCGCGCCCGAGGTAGCCCACCAGGCTCATCGGGTTGTCTACATTATACATATCCACCGATGGGTTGGCCGCCGAGCGGATCATGGTAGTAAGGTAGGTGGAATATCCTATCAGCATAAAGGCAAAGCACCACAACCCCAGCTTAAGGAAGCTTAATATCCTGGCCCGGTAGTTATAAGCGCCATATACCGCCAGCGCGGTACCACCTGCAAACAAAATGAAGGTGAAGAAGGAGGTAATGAACGGGAACGCGAACAGGAAAATGAAAACTGTTAGCCAAATGGCAAACCCTGTAAACTTATTTATCAATTTATCGGCGCGGGTAATGCCTATTACAATTACGGCTGCCAACAGTATAAAATAACTGGTAAAGCCCGAAAAGAACGGCATTCCCAGCTCGTTAACAAACCAGCGGTCGAAAATGCCCGAGCCGGTAATGGTATATTGAATAACGAACTTTTGCACAAAACCTGTAAGGATGCAGCCTACTATAAACGCCCAGAACATACCCCAGCCGGTGGTTTTGTATCTTTTAAAATAATATACCATTACAATGGCGGGAATGGTTAGCAGGTTCAGCAGGTGTATGCCAATAGAAAGGCCTATAACATAAAAGATCAGCACGATCCACCTGTCGGCGCCGGCTTCGTCGGCCGCATGCTCCCATTTTAAGATCATCCAAAATACCAGGGCGGTAAGGAAGGATGATGCCGCGTATACCTCGCCCTCAACAGCGCTGTACCACATAGAATCGCTGAAAGTGAACGCAAGCCCGCCTATTACACCGGCGGCCATAACGGCAAATATCTGTTCGCCGGTCAATACCAGCGCGGTATTTCCTTTTTGATATATCTTCCTGGCAAAGTGGGTAATGGTCCAGAAAAGAAAGAGAATAGTGAAGCCGCTGGCAAGGGCACTCATAACATTAACCGCTTTTGCGGCTGTAAGCGGGTTATCGCCGAATAATACGATAAATATCCGCCCCATGATCACGAACAACGGCGCTCCCGGCGGATGCGGGATCTGAAGCTTAAAGCAACTGGCCACAAATTCGCCACAATCCCAAAGGCTTCCGCTTAGCTCAGCGGTAAGTATGTAAACGGCGCAAGCAATTACACAAACGATCCATCCTGTAATGTTGTTGATCTTGTTGAAATTCATATGAGTGTTGCCTTTAATAAGATTGGCAAACCTACAGGAATTTTGATAAGCCACAAAACTACAGAACGTTAATTTGCTGCCGGTTATCTTTGCTTTGAGCAGGGATTTTTGCTCCATACAAATTTTCCGGCAGGCAGACACCAACCGATAGCGGAAAAACTATTTATATTACAGCGGTATATTACGGCTATAGGAGCTTTATTAAAAGAAAGAACTTTGCATGACGATCAGCGGATTTACAATGGTGCGCAATGCCACCAAGCTTTATTATCCTGTAAAAGAATCAATATTGTCTATTCTTCCGCTGGTAGATGAATTTGTTATAGCATTGGGCAATTGCGATGAGGATGATGATACTTTAGCCGGGATCCAGAGCATTCAGTCGGACAAAATAAAGATCATACATACTACCTGGAATACGCAGTTATATACCAACGGTAGTGAATATGCGCGGCAAACCGATATTGCCAAACAACATTGCAAGGGTGACTGGCTGTTTTACCTGCAGAGTGACGAAGTGATACATGAAAAATATCTGCCCGTTATCCGCGAACGTTGCCATGCATTATTACATAACACCGGGGTAGAAGGCCTGTTGTTCGACTATGTACATTTCTGGGGAGATTACGGGCATTTCCTGCAATCGCATTCATGGTATGCAAGGGAAATAAGGATCATACGCAACCTGCCCGATATTCACTCCTGGCGCGATGCGCAATCTTTCCGGCGCATACCCGGTTTTGACGGAAAGGATTTTTTTCAGAAGGAAGGTAGTTGTAAGCTAAAAGTAGCTAAAGTTGATGCGAAGGTATATCATTACGGATGGGTGCGGCCGCCTCACTACATGCAGAAGAAGAACAGGTCGTTTACACGCGATTATAAAGGCGATCTTACCCCGGAATATAAAGCGGAGGAGTTTGATTACGGCGATCTTGGTAAACTCCCGCTTTTCAAAGAATCTCATCCTGCGGTGATGAACAGTATGATCAGCAGGTTCAACTGGCAGGAAAAGCTGGACCAATGGCGGGAGAGGAGCCCGCGCGAGCCGCACAAGCATGAACGGTTTAAAAACCGCCTGCTTTCGTTCATTGAAAAAAACGTGCTGAATGGCAGGCAAATATTTACTTTCAGGAATTATGTGCTTCTTGATGTTTGATTGATAACATCAGCCATGAGCTTTAAAAATCAGGGGGAATAAGACTATTCCCCCGCTTATAGACCCTCTATTAATCTATAAAAACAAATTTTCGGGCTAATAATATTTAATGCCTTTGGTAAACCAAAAATCCTTGTAGCTCAAAGTCAGCGTTATTTTCCCGTAGCGTTCCTGTATCAGGTTCTGTGCTTTTGTACCACGGATGCCATATTCAAATCCTACCAGGTAGCTTAATGAGCTTAATGGGTTTGACAGGCTGCGCTTTGAATTAAAGCCTATTCCCACCGAAATTCCCATATCTTTTAGCTGCTCGTTACGGATGCTCAGGTATGAATTGCTGTAGAATATACCTGCCTGGTAAAATACTTTTTCAACCAGTACCGGCCATACCTGCCTGAAGTCAACCAGTTCTACGCCTACGGAGGCCCTGTTGCTGTTTTGCAGGGAATATCCCGCGCCGCGATATTTTAGGGTAGCCCAGTCCTGGTAGCGATAATCTGCCAGCATGGTAAGCTTTTTATTTTTGCTGAGCGATAAGCCCATACCCACTGAGCGGGGCAGCCTGAAATAATCATTATCCGTTACTTCATTTTTGATAGAGGTTGATCCGCTGGTAATATCCACGCTGTACTCTGCAAGCAGGTCGGTTTGGCCGGCATACACGGCGCCGAGTGTCAGATCCCACTTGGAGCCAAGTTTGGTAAAAAACTGGGCCCCGTAGTTCATATAAAGATTTCGTAGAAATATGTTTTTAGTGGTTACAATACTTTCAGTTACATCGGTTCCGGCCAGGGTTTCCGTTTGGTTAAGCGAACCAAATAAAAATGCGGTGCTCACCCCTACGGAAAAATGTTTTCCCAGCTTAATCCCATTGTCCCAGTATGCTTTGTTAACGCCACCCGTTCCGGCATATGCCGCGGCGGTAGTAATATCGGTGCCCTGTATCACTTTTTTTCCCGAAAAGGAATAGTTGGCGGTGCTGAAGGGAGTAAGCCCCACGCTGCTGCCCCACCATTTGTTTACTTTTATACCTACCGCAAACCTGTTCACGCTGAAATCTCTCGATTGAGACCTGGTACTCTTATCAAGCATATTTGAATAATAGCTCACGAATTTGCCCCGTGCGGAGCCTTCCGCCATAAAAAACTGATCCTGTAAAGCCGAATAGGAAGCCGGGTTATTGCTAATCAAAAAATGAGTGCTCCGGTAAGCTATTCCCGTATTAGCCATGCCGGAGGTACGGTTAAAAAAACTTTCCTCTATATCGCCAATGCCAAGAATGGAATAGGGCGAGCTTGTGTTTTGAGAAAACCCGTTCAACGCTAATGCTGCTGCTATTAATACTGAAATATGGTATCTTATATTTTGTTTCATTTGCCTGGAATCATTGATTCTGCTGAACCGATATGTAATATATTTTTAAAGAAACCGGTTTAGCTGATTGATTATTACCGAAAGCCACCCTGTTGAACGCGGTATTATATGCCGGGGAAGGAGGTAAAAACAATAATCCATTGTTGTTTGCCCCGCTTATTGCCAGTTGTGTGTATATAAATCCTGTTACATTGTACCGGTAATATGTATTTTCTCCGTAAAGCCAGTCAATGATAAGATCTCCTGTTTGCGCACTCGAGGAGTTCACAGACCCGTTGATATCAAGCGCCCCTCCGAGGGTATTATTAATGTCGGTGCTATAACCCTGTAATTGCGGCGGAAGCATATAATTATAGCTATACGAGCCGCCTGCGGGAGGCAGGATCAGCTCCGCGCTCATTAGCTGCAAATAATCCGGCCGCTGCAATATGGTTTCGCGTATGTTGGGAAAACGAACTTTCATAATGGCGCCGGTGAGCGGCTGGATATATGCGGCATTGTTAAGCAACGCTGCTGCTATTTCCTTGTCTTCCGGAATGGGAACATCAAGTGCAGTGCCTGTTCGGTTATACTTAATTTGGTTGAATTGCTTGTTGCGGCTGGTAAGTGTAAAATCTATGAACTTTTGCAGTACGTCAGGGTTTGATTCATGGTAGTATAACCTCATGGTAACGGTATCCGAAAATCCGTAAACAGCCGCGTTAGCTCCCGGGTTTTGAGGGGAAATTTTTAAGCCTTTGAAATATTGTTCAAAATCCGTTGCTGTACTTACTTCCAGCGCTTTATCCTTTATAAGATCCCATATTTCCAGGCCCTTTGCATCGTTGAGCCTGATGGTAACCGTGTCTTTGCGGGAGGGCTGAAGAAAAATACCCGTCGAGCCCAATACGGCATTGCTAACGGAAAAGTCACTTCTGTCGTACAACGATGTTTGCCCCTCGGGGAAATAGATGACTTCGTTGAGCTGTTGCACCTGCAACTGCTGGCTTACGGTGGTATCTCCGTAAAAAGTACTGTCTCCCACCATTCTCAACACAATGGAGTCGAAGGCTGCCGAAATATGAAAATCTGGTGTTGCAGAAGGGTTGCTCATTACAAAGAAAGACGAAGCGCTTATATGTCCGAACAGCGGATCCTGGTAGCTGCCTAATAATAATTTACCGGTTTCGGAAGTAACGGTTGAATCCCTGAAAACAGTAGAGATAACAGGTGATATAGTGTCAATCAATACAATATTGGTATAATTGCCGTCAACAAACTGGTCCCCGAATTGTATATCCGCTTTTTTGCAACCTGCCGGCAAAACCAGGGTAATAACAGCATATATCAAAAGCAGTATCTTATAGGGGGTCTTCAACAATACAAACATATGTGCCTATGGTTACGCTGCAATATTATCTGCCTTTACTGTTACTGTTTTGTTAGTGTGGATAAAGCATATTCAAACATATACCAGTAATATTATTTTATAGAGGAAGGATTTCGGGTTTGTAGTTTGTGGTTTGTAGTTTGACACTGACGGCTGATAACCGACAGCTCACTGCCAACAGCCCATAGCCCACGGCTCACAGCCCATAGAAAACAATAAATATTAGAAATCTCAAATTTCAAATCGGCAATTATCCCTGTATTGTTCTATCGTATATTTACCCGATGGGGATATTGGGATATCACACGGTTACAGAATGGCTGCTGTTGTATATCGCTGCTTTTTGCCTGGGTGTTTCAAAAGGGGGGCTCAAAGGAACGGAATTGCTGAATGTAACCATCATGGCTATTGTATTGGGTAGCAAACAATCTACGGGAGTGGTGCTGCCCCTTTTATGCTTTGCCGATATAATGGCCGTAAAGTATTATAACCGGCATGCGCAATGGAAATATTTCTTCAACCTGCTGCCATGGATGGTGATCGGCATTTTTATGGGGGTATATGCCGGAATGGGCATGAACGAAGTACTGTTCAGGAAGATCATGGCGCTGATCATCATTGTTATTGTAACCGTAATGTTGCTGCTGGAAATAAAAAAGAACATCGTGATCCCCGCCAGTCGTTCTTTTGGCGCTTTAATGGGTTTGATATGTGGGTTTACCACCATGCTGGGTAATCTCGCGGGTCCTTTCAGTAATATCTATTTCCTGGCGCTGCGTTTACCTAAGAACGCTTTCATTGGAACGGCGGCCTGGGTTTTCCTCGTCATTAATTTTTTTAAGCTGCCCTTCCAGGTCATTTTCTGGAATAATATCAACAGCCACACTTTATATACCGATTTAATTGTTTTACCCGCGTTGTTGGTTGGCTTTTACGTAGGGGTAAAGATCGTTGGAATGATCAGGGAAGAAAGCTACCGGAAAATAATTATCGCGCTCACTTTTGTTGGCGGTGTATTTATTTTTTTGAAGTAAAACATTTCGGAGGAAGCTCATTATCTTGTGTGCAAATTATTGCGATTATTGCTATGAATGTTCCATGCCTGCTTCGTGCAGAAAACATATCAAAATCTTTCCCGGGTGTACAGGCGCTTAACAAAGTGCAGTTGCATATTGAAAAAGGGAAAGTGCATGCGGTAATGGGCGAGAACGGGGCCGGTAAATCTACCCTGATGAAGATACTTATAGGTATGATACAGCCCGATGAAGGATCTGTTATAATGAACGGGAAGAAGGTGGTGTTTCATTCGGTTCACGATGCCATTAAAGCGGGCTTTTCGATGATACACCAGGAGCTGCTGCCCTTCCCGGAGCTTACGGTTGCCGAAAATATATTTATGGGCAGGGAGCCGGTGAAGGGTTTTGCGGGGTGGATAGACAGGAAACGAATGTATAGCGACGCGCGGCTGCTGATGAACAGGTTAGGAGTAACGATTAAGGCTGACCGCCGGATGAAAGAGCTGAGCATCGCCGAAATGCAGATGGTGGAAATAGCAAAAGCCATTTCCAACAATGCGGAGGTCATCATTATGGATGAGCCCACTTCGGCTATATCGGGTAAAGAGGTGCAGGCGCTGTTCAATATCATACGCGATTTGACCAGCCGGGGCATCGCGGTTATTTATATTTCCCACAAAATGGACGAGATACTGCAGGTAGCGGATACCATTACCGTTATGCGCGACGGGAAATATATAGCCAGTCATCCGGCCAAAGAACTGACCAATGAACGATTGATCAACCTGATTGTGGGCCGGGAGCTGAGTACTATTTTCGAAAAAAAGGATACGCGTATGGGAGATACCATACTGTCGGTTGAAAACCTGGAGGGTGAAACGTTTTCTGGAGTGAGCTTTGAGCTGAAGCGCGGAGAAATTCTGGGAGTGGCAGGATTAATGGGCGCGGGGAGGACTGAAATAATGGAAGCATTGTTCGGACTGCGTAAGATCAAATCGGGAACTGTTCATATAAAAGGCAACAAGGTAAATATCCGTTCGCCGAGGCAGGCAATCCGTTATGGTATAGGCCTTATCAGTGAAGATCGCAAACAAACGGGGCTGGTGCTGTCGTCTCCGGTAAAGCACAATATTACGCTGGCTTCATTGCGGCGGAACAACAAAGGAATATTCCTGCATCTTAACAAAGAAAAAGCGCTGGCCGATGCGAAGGTGAAAGCGTTCAATATCAAAACTGCGTCGGTCAACCAGCCGGTCAATTACCTGAGCGGCGGTAACCAGCAGAAGGTAGTGCTGGCAAAAGTGCTGTTGAACGACCCGGACATTATTATTTTTGATGAACCTACAAGAGGTATTGACATTGGTGCGAAAACAGAAATATACAAAATGATCACAGCGCTGGCGGAAAAAGGGAAAGCCATTATCATGATATCGTCTGAGCTGCCTGAAATACTCGGTTTGAGCGACCGGGTACTGGTAGTAAGGAATGGCAGGCTGGTAAAGGAGCTGGATAGAGGAGAAGCTACCCAGGAGCTGATCATGAAACATGCAATGGCCTGACTGACATTAAGTATACATAACGATCTAATATTTTTCAATGAGTTTCGCAGGTATCAAATCTCCGGCTGATCTTTTTTCCAGGTATGGAATTTTTATGGCGCTTATAGTGATCTGCATCGTGCTTTCTATCGCCACCCCTAACTTTTTTACCGCGCAAAACATGCTGATCGTATTACGGCAGGTATCCATTAACGGTATACTGGCTATAGGCGTAACGTATGTGATCATTGCGGGAGGCATTGACCTTTCGCTGGGATCGGTGATAGCGCTTACCGGCGTGGTGGCTGCAAGCTTTGCACACCCCAACACCTATCCGTTGCTTGTTCCTGTATTGCTGGGATTGCTAACCGGAGTGGCTGTGGGCGCGTTGAACGGGCTTACGATCACAAAAGGAAAAGTGGCGCCCTTTATCGTTACTTTAGGTATGATGACGATAGCCCGCGGCCTGGCATTGGTATTAAGCAAGGGGCGGCCGGTAACCAATTTGTCGCCAGATTTCAATTTTATAGGGGGTGGTGATATTCTGTATATTCCTGTTCCTATTCTTTTATTTGCGCTGGTGATCGTTGTTTCCGGTATCATTTTAAAGTATACCCGTATCGGCAGGTATATTTACGCGGTGGGTGGTAATGAAAACGCGGCAGCGGCATCCGGTATCAGGGTCAACCGCGTAAAGCTGTTTGCATACATCATGTGCAGCGGACTGGCGGGGCTGGCGGGCATAGTACTGGCCGCACGGATAACTACAGGTCAGCCAAACGCGGGTATTGCTTACGAACTGGACGCGATAGCCGCTGTGGTCATCGGGGGCACCAGCCTGCTGGGCGGCAGGGGTAGTGTAGCCGGTACCGTTATTGGTGTGCTGATCATCGGGGTAATCAATAACGGGCTGGATCTGCTGAACGTAAGCTCTTATTACCAGCAGATCATTAAAGGGGTAATTATTGTAGGCGCTGTATTGCTCGACCGGAAGAACGCGGGGGGCTCATAACCTGTTCACCACTATTTTTCCTTTTATCATCGTCATGGCGATATTGATATGATCGTCAAACAAAACAATATCCGCGTCTTTCCCTGCCGATAAGCTTCCTTTTGTATCGGCCACCCCTGCAATGCGTGCAGGCGTTGCTGTTATCATTTTAACCGCTTCTTCCAGGGGTATACCGGCCAGGGTGATCATAGTACGTACAAGCCGGTCTGCAGTGGCAACGCTGCCTGCAAAAGATAAACGGTCGGGAAGCTTGGCAACGCCGTCTTCAATGATCACCTGTAAGCCGTTTTCTTTATTGCCCAGCACACTTTCCGTTGCCTGCGTTCCGGCGGCCCGTATAGCATCGGTGATCAACGCTGTCCTGTCCGGACCTTTGATCTTATAGATCAGCTTGAGCAGGGGAGCCGGTAAATGAGCGCCATCGGCAATGATCTCCACATCCATCCCGTCAATCAGATAACCTGCCTCCACAACACCCGCGTACCGGTATGCGCTACGGCGCGTTACGCCCGACATGGCAGAATAAAAATGAGTGGCTAATGTATAGCCTTCGTTATAGGCTGCTTCCGCTTCTTCGTATATCGCGTCGGTATGCGCCATAGCAGGCAATATGCCATTGGCGCGTAAGTATTGCCCGAATGCAAGCGCGCCCTTCAGTTCAGGAGCGGCGCTCCAGCGTTTGATGGAATGGGAGGCGGCAATGATTTCCTTATATTCTCGGGGATCAGGATCACGGATATACCGGGGATCCTGTGCGCCCCGCTGGCTCATGGCAAGGTAGGGACCTTCGAGATGTAACCCGAGAAATTGCGCCCCTGATTTGTTTTTTTCTTTTGCCTTTTCGTACGTATGCAGTGTTTGTATAATGCCTTCTTTAGATCCGGTAAGCGTAGTGGGCCACATGGCAGTGGTGCCATACCGGGCATGTATAGCCGCAATTTCGAGGAAGGCATCCACGTCATTGTCCATAAAATCGTGCCCGCCTCCTCCATGAACATGAATGTCTATAAAGCCGGGCGAAATATACAGCCCCTTCGCGTCAATATGACTGGCATCGGGTACCTCTATATTGGAGCTGCTTACAGCAGTGATGGTTTGGCCGGAAACGAGCAATACGCCTCCCGCAATAATGCCTTGCGGGGTTATGATCCTGCCGTTATGAATTTTAGTGATGGACATCAAACCGTTTTTTTAATAGAATAACTAATATTTACTCTGTGATTTTGTAATAATACACCGGCTCCTTTTCTCCTTCGCTTACCGTGTAAAAACCGTTGCCATCAGGGGCAAAACAAATCGCTTCTCCCTGTGGTTCCTGCCGGTAAGGCAATTCTTCAGGCGTGCGCTGCAAAGCCTTCCATACAGGTTCATCATTATCCTTTCGCTTCCAGTAATATATTTTCTGCAGGCTTTTCAGCAGTATCTGCCTGCCATCCCACGAAATATCGCCGGAAGTGATCCATTTGCCGGGGCGGGATCCTTCAAAATAAAGGCGCTCCCTGAACTGCAGGGTAACCGTATCTTTTTCTTTCCACAGCAAAGGCGCTGAATATATGTTCACGGTATCCTCTCTTTTTGAAACAATATACAGCAGCCTTTCTGCATTGTCTATCATCAGCGTTTCGGCATCTCTTGCTCCATCCGGGTATTTAAAAAATACCGGGATGGCTGATACGGTTTGTACAGGATACTCCACCTGAACCGGCTCTGCTACCCGGTAAATGGCGATGGAATTTCTTTTCGCTTTGTTATCGCCGATATCCGCTATATAAAGGAACTTTTTTTCACCGGTATCGCTTTTCCCGATCGCAATGTCTTCGCAATCGGTAACGCCTTTTTTGCCGGAAACGCCCTGGAAATAGAAGGTACATTTTAATTGCCCGTTTTTATCAATTCCAAAAAAACGGCTGCTGTCTCCACTATCGTTATGAACAAACGCGAACAGGTTTGGGGAAGAAGATAAAGCCATCCCTGATATCTCATTCAATCCCGGGGGCAGCTTTAGTATAGCCGTGCCTTGCGCATTCAACTGGTATGCTATACAGGAAAGGAACAGCGATTGTAAAAAATATTTTTTCATTTTTTGATCAGCTTTAAAAAAAAGATACCGGCAGACGATACTAGCTCCAGCTTCGCAGGCGATACCCTTTAAAAGCATAGAACAGCAGGTAAGCATAACAGGGGAGCAATACCCAGTATGCCGTTTTTAAAGTGAAATCCGGGGAGTCTGCAAAGTAGCCGTACAGCATAGGAAGGATGGCATTCCCGCAAAGCCCCATGATCATTACCGATGCGCCCAGCTTGGTAAAGCGCCCCAGCCCGTCGAGCGCCAGTGGCCATATGCCTGCCCACACCAGCGAGTTGGCGAGCCCCAGTAAAACAACAAACCATATGGAAGTATCTGCTGTATGCCCGAGTATTGTTACCGACCCCGAAGTAAGCAATATAAGCGAGCTGAATATGATACCAAGAATCGTGCATATTTTTAAAACTGTTCCCTGGCGGATGTAACGGGGTATTAAAACAATGCCGGCAATATACCCTACGATGGTAGCTGTTAAAGTGTAGGAAGGAAAAACCTTAGCCTCGTACAAGGAAATATTCATGGATAAGGCGTATGGAATGATAGTATCAATAGCGATAACCTGTGTTCCTACATGTAAAAAAATAGCTACAGCTCCCAGAATAAGGTGCGGGAATTGAAAAATGCTTGTTTTTCCGTCTTTATGTTCCAACTGTTCTTTGGCTTCCTCATCGGTAGTGATTTCGGGCAGCGGCGAAAACCGTACAGCCAGTCCTAATAATATTAAGATGACCCCCATTACCCCGTATGGCGTTATTACCCGCCTGATAAATTCATTCAGGGCGGTGTTTTTTTCGGCTTCTGTCATTGTAGCCAACTGCTCTGTTAAGCCGCTGTCGGTAACTTTTAAAATAACAGCGCCTAATACAAGGGGGGCAAGTATACCGGCGCCTTTATTACAAATACCCATGAAGCTGATACGCTGGGCGGCATGTTCTTTAGGGCCGAGGATGGTTACGTACGGATTGGCCGCGGTTTGCAAAATAGCGAGGCCGCAGCCTATTGTAAATAAGCCGGTAAGGAAAATACCATAAGTGCGCATATACGCTGCCGGTATAAATACCAGTGCACCCACAGCCATCACCCAAAAACCTGCCATAATGCCTTTTTTAAAACCAATGGCTTTTAACAGGTACGAGGAGGGCACAGACATGACCAGGTACGCAATGTAAAACGCGAACGTTACCAGGTATGACTGGGAGTGATTCAGCTCGCAGGCAATTTTAAAATAGGGTATTAAAATAGCATTGGCCCACGACACAAAGCCGAAAATGAAAAACAACACGGCAATAATAAGCAATGAAATAAATGTTTGCTGTTTGCTCAATGAGCTTGCCGTAACAGGTTGCAGGGATTTTGCCATTTTTATTTAAGGGTTTTGGGAAAGAAGTGACGCGGATTGTTGGTCGAGAAAGAACGTGCAACCGGGGTGCGATTGCAATATGCTTGCCGGGAAAAGATGGCTGATATCCTGCTCTATACTATTTTTTACCGCAACAGCTTTCCGTTGATCGGGCACCGAGCATATAATTACCCCGGACTTCAGGATCTGTTTTACCGACATGCTGATAGCCTGCTTCGGCACTTCGTCAAAAGTTTTGAACCAGCCTTCATTTAGTTGCTGGGTGCGGCAGGGCTCGTCCAGCTCCACTATTATATAGGGTATGTCCGTTTTAAAATCCGCCGGGGGATCGTTAAAGGCAAGATGCCCGTTTTCGCCTATGCCAACCAGGGCAACATCCACAGGATGTTGCGATATGATCGTATTCAACCGGTTGCATTCAGCCGCGGGATCTTTTTCTCCATCAATAAGATAAACCGCTTTCAGCGGACTTACTTTTTGTATAAAACGTTCTGTAAGATATTTGCGAAAGCTGGCCTTATGCGTTACCGGCAGCCCTATATATTCATCCAGGTGAAACATCGAAACCCTGCTCCAGTCAATATCTTTGTCGGTTACCAGCTGCCGCAGCGTTTCAAACTGGCTGGCGCCGGTAGCCAATATGATATTGGCAAATCCTTTTTCTTTGATAGTTTCCTTTATTTTTTTTGCGGCGAGTGTTCCAGCCTTTGTACCCAGTTGTTCCGCGTTATCCGAAATATCCAGTTTCAACATATGCTTTGATGATTATGTTTTGATTTTATGCCTGAGATCGGTTACAATATTATTATTTCGTTCCCGGTTGAAAATATTTCATAATTTCTTCAGCTATCAATATATGTCCTTTTGTGTTGGGGTGATTTACCTGCGACATATAATCTTCTGTTTTTTGTCCCGACATAGCTATGGATTTAAAAGCGGCATAGCTATCCGCCAATCCTACTTTGTATTTTGCGGCGAGCTGTCTTATTTGCCGGCTATGCTGTTCCAGTATATTGTTCTCCTGCAAAATATCAACCGATGTATCCGGCGAAGGCGTAAGCAAAATCACTTTTATTCCCTCGCGGAGCGCTTTTTCAATCATGCTGCTCCATGCTTTTTTCGCTTTTTCCAGTCCTGGTCCCCGGTCGTTCAAAGCGTAATCAATCATCAGTACATCCGGGCGTTGTATTAAAACATCCCGTTCAAAACGTTGGGCGCCGCTTTCGGAATTTTCGCCTCCTATGGCAGTAACAATGCAATTGATCACGGCATAAGGATACTGCTGCTTCAGTTGCTTTAGCACCTGTTGGGGATAAGCGTTCAGTGTTTGTACATCCGGCGTTTTAAAATACCCGGCGGGAACAGAATGCCCGTGAAATACCAGGTTAATAGTGCGATTGTCCGGCCACTGTTGCTGCAGGCCGGCAATTATAGTACCCAGGTATCCGGTGGTATCATTTTCCCGGGCATTCGCTAATCCCGGAAAATAAAAAAGGCAAAAAATAAAAAGGTAAATAATTTTCATCCTTGTGTAATAAAGCGGCATAAGCAACCTGAAGTTAACCTATTTTTTCAACCACCTGTCAAACCAGTTGAATGCTTCCTGCTGCATGGGCTTATCGAACTTATGCGGACCGGGGTAATATGAGCATTGGTAACGGTCTGGCACACCCGCTTTTTCAAATACCTGCCGCAGTATGGCATCCGCCTGTTTCATTTCCGGCAATGTATATAGCTGGTCTTCCGAATCATTGAGCACCAGGGTAGGTAAGGGAACCCTTAGTCCCAGTATCTCCGGGAAGTTGAGTTCATTGGGCAGTATAGGAACATAGGTCATCCAGGTATGGGTGAATGATTTATACAAAACAAAATCTTTCCAGGTGGTCATAAAGCCCACGCATACCGCGCATTTGATCCTGTCGTCCAGTCCGCCCATGAATACCGTGCGCATGCCTCCGCCCGATAATCCGCCACAGCCGATCCTGTTTGCATCCACATCAGGCCGTGCACATAAAATATCCAGCGCTTTGCGGTCTTCGGCAAAAAATACACCCGGCCAGGTGGTGCCCGCGCTGAACAGCGATTTTGCCATTATATGCTCATGTTCGGCCGCCCATTGATTATACTTTTCAATATTGTCAGGGTTCTCGGGATCGTTATCGTTCAATCCGTTCCTGAAGCGTTCATTAACGTCCTGCAGCATTACCCTCCTGCTGGCAAAGGGAAAGGCGTCGGCAACCAGTACCACGTAGCCACGCTTTGCTATTTCGTTTGCCCAGGCTGTGCCTTCGTACGATTCCTGTTGATGGTCAATCACTACCTGGGCCGGTGTGTTTGAAGTAAGGGTTATTTTACGTGTACCCAGGTATTTGTTGCCTCCATGATCGTGAAAGGCAAGTATGCCGGGAAGCTGACCCTTTGCTTGCGCCGGTTTAAGCAGTATGGCATCGGCAGGGCGGCCATAGGGCAGTTGCCAGCTCAGCTCTTCAATCTGAAGTCCATCGTAATTGTATCGCTTTTTTACTTTTACTTCCGGCAGCCCGCCTATGTTCGGTATACCCATACGTTCTGCAAGGCGTTGTTTGGCTGTTTTGCGCCAGTCCTCTATATTTTGCTTATCCCATTGTGCGTTCCTGAACGATAAGGAAGGTATTTTGTTTTCCGTAAGCGAAACCGCCCAGGGGCCATAGGTACCTATGAGGTTAAGTTCGGTGGTATCTTTAAAATAGTCCATGGCTGCTGGTATATGTTGATCGTTTTCAAGAAAGACGCCGGATGCGAAGCTGTTGAATATGCCGCCACCCGCTATACTCATACCGGTTAACCCGGCCGTTTTAATAAATGTTCGCCGTTTACTTTTCATATGGAATGACCCGTGTATAAAACTAGGAATTATTATTTGAGATTTGAAATTTGAGATTGGATGACTGTTGCAGGTTACAGGTTTGTGGTTTGTATCAACTACAAACAAAAAACCATAAATTGCTGATAGCTGACCGCCGATAGCTAGTCAAACCATAAACTATAAATGGCTGATAGCACACAGTGAGCTGTGAAAACATCAAACCCCAAACCTGCAACCCGAGACGGCTACTTTGCATTATACAAAAAAGCCCGGCATTGGCCAGGCTTTATATAAGTTATGGAAGATGTTATTATGCTTATGCAACCTTCAGCATGCTCATCTTACTGTTGTTGAACTTATGCTGTGCATAGTCGAGGGTAAGATGGAATTGTTTTTCGCCCGAAGTAGGCAGTTCAAACATAGCATCGGTAAGGATATTTTCGCAAATGCTGCGCAATCCGCGGGCGCCGAGCTTATATTCCATGGCTTTGGTTACCATAAAATCAAGTACGGCGTCATCCACCTTCAGCTTAATGCCTTCCAGCTCAAACAGGCGCGCATATTGTTTGATCAGCGCGTTTTTCGGCTCTGTTAAAATGGAACGGAGCGTTTCTGCATCCAGCGGGTTCAGGAAGGTTACCACAGGCAGCCTTCCCAGCAATTCCGGTATCAGCCCAAACGATTTCAGATCCTGCGCGTTTACATATTGCAGCAGGTTTTTCTTCATATGCTCCTGCTGGTCTTTATTCACATTAAAGCCAATGGAGTTGGTATTTACCCTGCGGGCTATCACTTTGTCAATGCCGTCGAACGCGCCTCCGCAAATAAACAATATATTCTGCGTATTCACTTTTATCAGCTTTTGCTCGGGGTGTTTCCTGCCGCCTTGCGGGGGTACCAATACTTCAGTGCCTTCCAGCAACTTCAGCAATCCCTGCTGTACGCCCTCACCACTTACATCGCGCGTAATGGAAGGATTATCGCCTTTGCGGGCAATTTTGTCTATCTCATCAATGTATACTATTCCTTTTTCTGCGGCAGCTACATCGTAATTACAAACCTGTAGCAGGCGTGTAAGAATGCTTTCCACATCTTCACCCACATAACCGGCTTCTGTAAAAACAGTGGCGTCAACAATAGCAAAAGGAACATTTAACATGCGGGCAATGGTTTTGGCCAGTAATGTTTTACCGGTTCCCGTTTCGCCCACCATTACTATATTGCTCTTTTCTATCTCTACCTCGTTTTCGCCTGTTTTGTGCTGCAGGCGCTTATAGTGATTATATACCGCAACACTCAGTACTTTTTTAGCATCGTCCTGCCCGATCACATACTCATCCAGGAACTTTTTGATTTCAACAGGCTTTTTAACCGTTAATTTAAATTGCGGATGAGAAGATTCATGCTTTAAAACCAGTTCCTGCTCAATAATTTCACGCGCATGTTCCACACAGTTTTCGCAGATATGCCCTTCCTGTCCCGCTATAAGGATCTTAACCTCGTCGCGGCTCCTGCCACAAAAAGAACAATGCAAAATTGATTTAGCCATCGTAAATACAATAAAAATTTAATGTCAATTATTTAATTGGCCTGCAAGGGATATGAATTAGATGGATTTCCGGGATAAATAGGATAGGGTAGTCACAAAAGTCCGAAACTTTTTCTGTAAAATCCAATATTTAAGGACTTGCATATATCAAATTCCGCTGCATGAAAAAGCCGCTCCTGTTAAAGCGGCCTTCAATGAGCTGATTGTAAGTAGCTTACAGTTTATCAACCAGTTTATCTACAATGCCGTATGCAATAGATTCTTTGGCGTCCATCCAGTGATCCCTGTCAAAATCCTTCAATATCTTCTCCAATGGCTGCCCGCAATTGTCTGCCAGTATCCGGGCGCTTATCTGTTTTACCTTTTCTATCTGCACTGCCATTATCTCCAGGTCTGCCGAGGTTCCCTGCCCGCCGCCGCTCGGCTGGTGGATCATTACCTCGCCGTGAGGAAAGATATAGCGCTTCCCTTTTTTGCCGCCGCTTAACAGCAGTGAGCCCATAGAGGCTGCCATACCCATACAAACGGTAGCCACCGGCGATTTTATCATTTGCATGGTATCATACACCACCATACCGCTGGTTACAATACCCCCGGGACTGTTGATGTAAAATGTAATTTCTTTCCCTGGCTCTATAGCATCGAGGTATAAAAGTCTTGAAGTAATGTCTTTTGAGCTTTTATCGTCTACTGCGCCCCACAAAAATATCTTACGCTGCTCAATGAATTTTTTGTCAAACTGCCATCCGCTCAGCATTTTTTCCATCGAAGGAAATTCCGGTGTTTCGGGATTTTCTTCGTCATCCAGCCTGAACGGCTTTTGTACACTATGTATTTGCATATCTGTAATTCTTTTAATTGGGTTTGATTGCCGGTTGCAATAATGCCTGTTTAGCTTTCTTTTTGTTTTTTAGGGTTAATGAGCAATACTTCGTCAACCAGCCCGTATTCTTTCGCTTCCGGGGCGGTCATCCAGAAGTCGCGGTCAAAATCTTTCGCTATCCTGTCAACCTCCTGCCCGCTGTGATATGCCACTACCTCGTACAGTTCTTTCTTCATTTTACGCACTTCGTTCACGGTGATCAATACATCGCTCGCCTGTCCTGCCGCTCCGGCGCTGGGCTGGTGCATCATAATACGCGAATGTTTAAGCGCGGTACGTTTGCCTTTGGCCCCTGCGCACATTAATACAGCGCCCATGCTGGCCGCCATGCCCGTGCAGATAGTAGCAATATCGGGGTTAATGTACTGCATGGTATCGTATACGCCCATTCCGGCATATACTGATCCGCCCGGGCTGTTGATATACATCTGTATATCGCGGGTGCGGTCGGTACTTTCAAGGAACAGCAACTGGGCTGTAACGATATTCCCTACTTCTTCTGTAATCGGGTATCCCAGGAAAATGATGCGATCCATCATCAGCCTGCTGTATACATCCATTACAGCTATGTTCATAGGACGTTCTTCAATAATATTAGGAGTAAGATTGGTGATCACGTGTTTTGTATAGCTATCCAGCTTGCTGCTGGAAATGCCCTTGTGCTTAACCGCATATTTTTCAAATTCTTTTCCAATGTTCATATTATCAATGGTTTCTGATTTAGAGAAGCAATATATGGCATTTATGAACCCAAATATCATGCGAAAGAAAAAAACAGACAAAATGCCATGACGATATAAGCATTTGCAGCTGATTTTGATGTATGGTAAGGGAGGTTACAGGTTGCGGGTCACAAGGTTCTGGTTGCAGGTTTGTGGCTTATGGTTGCTGTCGGCTATGAGCTGTGAGCTATCAGCAATTAGCTATCAGCCGTGAGCTATACAAACTATAAACAATAAACCACAAACAATAAATCAGCTGTCTAATCTCAAATCCTCTAATGGTGATGGTGCTGGTGCTCTTCCTGTAATTTACGGAAATCGTCCAGGCTTATTTCTTTTTCAGCGGGAGTAAAGCTGCTTTCTGCTTTTTCGAATACTTTTTGAGAAATGATCCGGCGATAGGTATTTTCAACCTGTTGTTTATCCTGCGCCAGGCGGTCAACATAGCTGCCCAGCCAGCTCATATCGCCCTGCAGTCCCGAAGCGCCGAAATAGTTCAGCACTTCCTGTGCAATATGGTCGCGGATCTCGTCAGGAGAAACTTCGATGCTGTTATCTTTTACGATCTTGTCTGTGATCAGGGTCCACTTTAGCTGGTTTTTAAAAGTGGGAAATTCTTCTTCCACCTGCCCGGGCGTTTTGCGTTGCTCGGTGCCCGTTTCCATCCAGCGCTTTAAAAAGCTTTCCGGAAACTCAATGTTGGTATTATCCAGCAATACATGGTACAGTTCGTGATGAAGATGATTGCGGCTTTGCGCATCCAGTCCTTTCTGGATATCGGCTTTAATTTCCTCCCGGAAAGCTTCTTCGGTAGTAATGTTCTCTTTGTTTGGGAATACTTCCTTAAAGAACGCTTCATCCAGCTCCCGCTTTTCTACCAGTCCTGTTTTTGTAATGGTTACTTTAAAATACTTATTTAATGCATCCGCATCATTCTTATCCAGTCCCAGGTCGCTTACCAGCCAGTCCCTTTCCTTTTCATCAAAAGCGGCCGAAAGCTGCAGCACCACGCTGTCATCTTTCTTTTTACCCATTAAATTGGGCTTAAAAGCAGCGTTAAAATATTTTACCAGCAGCGAGTTGTCCTTGCTGATGCCCCCTTCCACTACATTTCCTTCCGCGTCCGATTCTTCAAATCGTACGTTCAGTACATCTTCATCAGTAGCCACGGTTTCCGGCTCAGTCATTTTACCATAGCGCGTTCTTAAACGGTCTGCCTCTTCATCTATCATAGAGGGCTCCACATTTATTTTATAGCGAACCACGTTAGCGGCGTTCAGGTCAGGTAATTCAAAGTTTGGTTTCAGCCCCACTTCAAAATTGAAAGAATAATCAGCGGGATTGTTCATATCAATGTTACGGGCGTCATTATCTGCGCCAGGTAAAGGCTGGGCGAATATGTCGAGCTTTTCCTGGTCAAGGTAGTCTATCAATCCCTTTTCAATGCTTCTCAGCACTTCTTCCGTATATACTGCCGGGCCGTGCATTTTTTTGATCATACCCGCGGGTACCATTCCCTTACGGAAGCCGGGAATATTAGCCGACTTCGCATATTGCTTCAATGCCTTTTCAAATGTTGGCAGATAATCCTCTTTGGATACTGTAACTGTTATTTTATCGTTCAGTAAGCCAATGTTTTCCCTGGTAACCGTTGCCATAAATTGTTAGAATATTTGTTAAACCTGTTTGTGCGGGTGGAGGGACTCGAACCCCCATGCCTCGCGGCGTCAGATCCTAAGTCTGATACGTCTGCCAATTTCGCCACACCCGCTTGATAATGAACCTTTATTAACCGGCGGCTAACACAGGTTCCCTTTTTTGGGAGGGCAAAGGTAGTAGATTTTACTTAAATTTGGATTTATATGGAGATTGATGTTAAAACGCCAAAATATAACCTTACCGAGGAAGAAGAGAAAAAGGAGATCGTGCGGCAATACCGTGCCCTTTTGCGTTGCCTTAAGCCTAAGCTGAAGCAGGGAGACCGGGAGTTGCTGAGGCTGGCTTTTGAAATGGCTGCCGAAGCGCACAAAACCATGCGCCGGAAAAGCGGGGAGCCTTATATCCTTCATCCCATAGCCGTAGCCCGTATTTGTGCCGAGGAAATAGGCCTGGGCGTGCGCTCTACCATTTGCGCCCTTTTGCATGATACGGTAGAAGATACCGATCTAACCCTTCAGGACGTTGAAAGAGCATTTGGGAGCGAAATCGCCAGGATCATAGACGGGCTTACCAAAATAGCCAATGTGGTGGATACCAACTCCAGCCAGCAGGCGGAAAATTTTAAGAAGATATTACTTACACTTACCGACGATCCGCGCGTGATCCTTATCAAGCTGGCAGACAGGTTGCACAATATGCGCACGCTCGACAGCATGAAGCGTGAAAAGCAGTTAAAAATTTCAAGCGAAACGGTATATGTATACGCGCCGCTGGCGCACCGTATGGGGTTGTATTCCATAAAAACCGAAATGGAAGACCTGGCGATGAAATACCTGGAGCCGGACACTTACCACGAAATTGCGAAAAGGCTTGCGGAAACGAAACGGGAGCGAACCAGGTACATCAACGAATTCATACGACCCATTAAAGAGGGACTTGTAAAGGCCGGCTTAAAGGTGGAAGTATACGGCAGGCCTAAATCCATACACTCTATATGGAACAAGATGAAGAAAAAAGGGGTGGCTTTTGAAGAAGTATACGATCTCTTTGCCATCCGGGTGATACTCGATTCCAGCCCTGAAAAAGAAAAGGAAGATTGCTGGAAGGCGTATTCCATGATCACCGATATGTATATTCCCTCACCCGAGCGGTTACGCGACTGGCTCAGCAATCCCAAATCGAACGGGTATGAGGCCCTGCACACCACCGTAATGGGCCCCCAGGGGAAATGGGTGGAAGTGCAGATCAGGACAAAAAGAATGAATGAAATTGCCGAAAAAGGGCTGGCGGCTCACTGGAAGTATAAGGAAGGAGCTCATGATGAAAACCGGTTCGACAAATGGCTCACCCAGATACGGGAAGTGCTGTCGCAGGATGTAAGCTCTATTGATTTCCTGCAGGATTTCAAGACTTCTTTTCTTGCCGAGGAGATATATGTATATACGCCCAAGGGCGATGTAAAAATGTTGCCGGTGGGAGCAACCGCGCTTGACTTTGCCTTTTCCGTGCACAGCGTTGTAGGATCTAAGTGTATCGGCGCCAAGGTCAATCACAAGCTGGTGCCCATCAGCCATAAGCTGCGCAGCGGCGACCAGATAGAGATCATTACCAGCAATAAGCAAAAGCCCAATGAAGACTGGCTGAATTTTGTTGTAACTACCAAGGCAAAAACAAAAATCAAGGATGCGCTCAAAGAAGAGAAAAGAAAGATAGGCGAGGACGGGAAATACATATTGCAGCGCAAGCTGGAAGCGATGGGCGCCGCGTTCAGCCAGGGGAATATAGATGAGGTGGCCGATTTTTATAAGCAGCCTTCGCAACTTGACCTGTTTTACCAGGTAGCGGTAAAAAATATTGACCTGAAAGAGCTGAAGGATGAGTTCCAGGTAGCCGGCGATAAGCTGGTAGTTCCTAAACCGGTAAAGCCTGCAGAGTCCGACAGCAGAGCAGAAGCCGAACCAGTTAGAACCAGCCAGAAAAAAGATAACGAGCTGATAATATTTGGTGAAAGCAGCGACAAAATAGTGTATACCCTTGCCAATTGCTGCAAACCCATACCGGGCGATGATGTATTTGGTTTTGTAAGTACCGGTAAGGGATTGATCATACACCGCACCAATTGTCCCAATGCTGCCCGGCTGCTGTCGAACTTTGGCCACAGGGTGGTAAAAACAAAGTGGGCGAAGAACAAGGAAATTTCCTTCCTCACCGGCGTTAAAATATTGGGGCTGGATGATGTAGGTGTTATACACAAAATAACCAACCTGGTATCGGGCGAAATGAAAATAAACATAGCCGCGCTTACCGTGGAAGCGAAGGAAGGCGTATTTGAGGGCAATGTAAAATTATTTGTGCACGATAAGGAAGAACTGGATGAGCTGGTAAGCCGCCTTAAAAAGCTACCGGGAATTGAAGCCGTAGAACGGTACGATACGGAACTGGTGTAAGGAAGATTTGAGATTTGATGGCTGTTGCAGGTTATAGGTTTGGGGTTTATAGTTTCGGGTTTGTGGTTGCAGGTTTCAAGTTGCACAGGTTTGTGGTTTGTATCAACTACAAACAAAAAACCATAAACCATAAATTGCTGATAGCTGATTGCCCATTGCTGATAGCCAACGGCTCACAGCCGACAGCAACCCAGCAATACTACTACGTATTTCTACTTATCGTATACTTTCTGAATAAGACCGCATGAAACTATTTTTGGCGACAGTTAATCAACTGCCTGTTTTATAATGTATTGAATAAGAAGGAGCATTGAAAAGTTTATAGGACGGATAATAATCAGGTATCATTTTTTATTTAGATGATTTTTAAAAAAATGTCATCTTTTGGTTAAGAAATCATGATCGTATTTTGAAATAGATGTATCTTCGCAGCGATTCTGGAAAGTAATCCTTATTCCAATCCTGCTAAACCTGGTCTTTAATGCTAAGCCCCCTATATCCTACAATGCCATTGTTTGCCAGGGAATGTGTGTCCGGTTTCTTTTTTTAAAATAGTTGTTTGGCTTGTAAGCCCTGGTAAAGGTTATTTATGCATGCCCGAACGCTACATAAATAACAAGTCCCTATCCCGGTTGAGTCATGACGCTTACAGCGATTGTATTAAGGCAGCGGGTATCCGCTTTGCCACCTGGAATTGAAGCCCATGAATGTTACTGGGAAGAGCGAAGCTATGCCAGCATGGAAAATGTTATATTATTTATAATTCTATAGGATGAATAATTTGTCGAAATTTAATTGGTATGTAGTATATACCAAGCCCAGGTGGGAAAAGAAAGTAGCTGAATTGTTGGGAAAGAAGAATTATGAACATTATTGTCCGCTGAACAAAGTAAAAAAGCAGTGGCACGACCGTAAGAAAACGGTGATGGAGCCGCTTTTCACTTCTTATGTTTTTGTAAGAGTTACTCCGCAGCAGCACACTTATATACAGGCCATTCCCGGCATTGTTAATTTTATTCACTGGCTGGGTAAGCCTGCCGTTGTACGTCCCGAAGAGATACAGGCCATAAAAGACTTTTTATCGGAGCATTCTGATGTAGAGCTTCAAAAAATAGATGTAAACCTGCACGATACGGTAAGGATCATCCGTGGTCCGCTGATGCACCAGGAAGGAAAGATCATCCAGGTAAGCAATAACAGCGTTAAAGTAGAGCTGCCCTCTATGGGCTATGCGTTGATAGCTAAAGTACACAGGGCTCATATACAAATTAGTGAAAAAGCGCCCGGCGCTTCCGTGCTGACCTTTGCGGCGGAAGACAAGATAGCCAGGGCCAATTAGGAAAAAACAGTTTGAGATCTGCAGTTTATGAGGTTTCGTTAACCATAAACCTGCCACCTGTAACCTGCACCCTGTAACTCCGATTGGCTTCATTCAGCATAACAAACAACCGTATTATCATTTCAAAAAAAATAGCCGCTAACCCGCTCCGGGAAAAATAATTGCCAGCCGGCTGATACGGATGGCAGTTGTTTAACGCGCAAGCTTAACTAAATCATGACCAACAGCTTTATAGATCATTTTTTAGAAAAACTGAATGAGAATAACATACGGTACGTTCATTGGAAAAGTAACACCAATATAGATGCCGCCCTGGCCAATAAAGACGACCTGGATATCCTCATTCATCCCGGCGACAGGGAAACAGCGGAACATATTTTCGGAGAGTTAAAGATCATCAGGGCGGTTTCAGCCAAAGACAAGTGGCAGGACCATATATATCATTATTATGGAATGGATATTGAAGCCGGTGAGCTGGTTCACATTCATGTGCATTACGCCCTGGTTTTGGGATACGACTATGATAAGAATTTTAATTTGCCCCTTGTAGACGCGTACCTGTCGGGCGCAGTTAAATATAAAAATGTTTTTTTGCCGGAGCCGGAAAAGGAATATATAATTTTAGTGATAAGGCTTTTGCTCAAAAATGGCCGTATTCCCTTTTTACTGTTACCGCCTCACCGGCAGTTAAAGCGTTTGCTTTTTAATCCCAATGTTATTACGGGAGGCGGTTGGAGGGAATTGGAGGATCTGCGGTCAAGAAGCAAACAATCCAGAATAAAAGAGATCATAGAAAACGAATTCAAAATATGTTCTTACGAAGAGT
Organism: Chitinophagaceae bacterium; assembly: GCA_019638595.1. Taxonomy (GTDB): domain Bacteria; phylum Bacteroidota; class Bacteroidia; order Chitinophagales; family Chitinophagaceae; genus Agriterribacter. The sequence goes on along the minus strand of JAHBTJ010000028.1, from coordinate 24,794 downwards.
TTCTTTCTTTTGAAAGCGTGCTTATAAAAAATAAAGGGGTATCCGTTTTCCTGCGTGCATCAAAAAAGCTGGAAAGTAAAATACAGCCTTTTTCTAAGAACAATTTCGGGAAATCACTGGCGGTATCTTTTTCGAGAATGTATGGACTCAAGGCAAAAAAGCTTTTAGCTAAGATTTCCGGCAAAAAAGAAAAAGAAAAAAAGATTTCAACCGGGGGAAAAATAATAGCGTTTGTGGGAGGCGATGGCGCCGGGAAATCAACCAACGTGGATGCTTTGTATAAGGCTGTTTCCAGGCATTTATATTGTAAAAAAATACATTTTGGAACACCTAAACATGGTTTCCCGGGGCTGATAATGAAAGGGATCTCCGTGTTTTTCTCTCTTCTTTCTTTAAAGGATCGTTCCCAGATGTTTTTTCTGTATGGCAGAACATTGGACCGGAAAAGAACATATGAATTGGCCCGTAAGATCAGGCGCAATGGAGGGGTTGTAATACAGGACAGGAAGCATTCCGCTGAAATAACGGCCATGGATTGTCCAAGGATCCATTTACTGGCTTCCGGCAGGTTCACATATTTTTCCGATAAGGAGAAAAAGATATACGCGGCAATGGAAGATGTGGATGTGACTTTTGTATTAAAGCTCAATCCTTCCATTGCGTTGCAACGCCGTCCTGAAGATAACCCGGAGGAATTACTGATCAGGTCGGGGCAGGTATGGAGCGGTGAATGGCAGGAGAAAGATACTTATGTCATCAATACCGGGGAAAATGACAGGGAAACGGTGAGGAAGACCATTCTTACAGAAACATGGAACAAGCTTTCCGGTGAATCGTGTGCCTGACCGGAACCTGAAGCGAAAAAGGCGCTGGCGGGAAAGTGTTGCAGAAGAAGATGATTAAAAGATAACCCTTTAATAGATTGTACGCTGTATGAAAGATACGTTGGTTATAGAATGCGTGGGGCTTCCCGGAAGCGGGAAAAGCACCAGTTGCAGGTTCTTTAAGCAGGCGCTGGAATCGGAGGGAAAAAAAGTCGCACTGTCAAACGAAATTCACGATTACAGGAAACGGCTGAGCTTGTCTACGAAAGTTCTTTGGGGAATTAAATTGCTTTTTAAGGACATCGGCAAACTGCTTACTTACTACTACTTTTTATTGCGCTATGGATTTATACAACGGCGTAATATAACCGAGTATCCCAAGTATTTATTTCATCACAAGGTGCTGGCAAGCTATATTCATAAAAAAAAACCCGACCTTGTATTATTAGACCAATGGAGTATCCAGATAATCTGGTCGGCTACGCTTTTTTCCAATAAGAATAGCCGGAACCTGTTAAAGTTCGCACATAAATTGTTCCTCGATGTTGACCTGCTTATCTACTTTTCCCTGGTGGAAGAAAAAGCGGCCCTGAGGATCGGTAAAAGGAATGAGACCAGCCGGTTTGATAAAATGAATTACGACACCAGGATAAATAACCTGATGACTTACAGCGAATTGCTTAAAGATTTATTTGAAAGCGCTAAATGCAGTAATAAAGTTACATTGTTCGGAGATGCAAAGCTGGAAGATAATTTTTTGCGTTTGAAAGAGATATACGGGCATTCGACAAATCATAAGCCGTAAATTTGAAGGTTATTAGTTTATTGTTTGAAGTTTTGTAACCATAAACCACAAACCCGAAACATCGTATATTTCAAATCTCAGATATCCAATCTCAAACCCCCTTCCCCACATGGAAAAAAACAGTAAAATATACATAGCAGGCCACAAGGGTATGGTAGGAAGCGCCATTGCGGCAGAGTTGACGAAGCAGGGATACCATAATCTCGTAACCCGCAGTTCCGCCGAGCTGGACCTGCGCAGGCAGGAAGCGGTAGAAGCTTTTTTTGAACAGGAAAAACCGGAATATGTTTTCCTGGCGGCCGCCAAAGTAGGCGGTATAGCTGCCAACAATACCTACCGTGCCGATTTTATATACGATAACCTTGCTATAGAAAGTAATATTATTCATTCGTCTGCGGTATACGGAGTTAAAAAGCTATTGTTCCTCGGCAGTTCCTGTATCTATCCCAAATTGGCGCCCCAGCCTTTGAAAGAAGAATACCTGCTGACGGGGGAACTGGAACCAACCAATGAACCGTATGCCATCGCTAAAATAGCGGGCATTAAGCTATGCGAAGCGTACCGCGACCAGTATGGCTGCAACTTTATCAGCGTAATGCCTACCAACCTGTATGGCATCAACGATAACTACCACCCGCAGCATTCGCATGTGCTGCCGGCGCTCATCCGCAGGTTTCACGAAGCCAGGGAGCAGGGAGCGCGGCAGGTAACCGTGTGGGGCAGCGGCACACCTAAAAGGGAATTTTTATTTTCAGCAGACCTTGGTAATGCCTGTGTATTCTTAATGCAGCACTACAACGATAAGGCATTGCTGAACATCGGTACCGGCCACGACGTAAGCATAGCGGAACTGGCACAACTGGTAAAAGACGTGACAGGATTTGAGGGTGATATCGTATACGATGCCACCCAGCCCGATGGCACGCCCCGTAAGCTGATGGATGTAACCAGGCTTCATAACCTGGGCTGGCGCCACACGGTGGAGCTCAAAGAAGGTATCGCATTAGCCTACGCCGATTTCCTCAAAAAATTGCAGTCGGCGATCAGTTGTCAGCCATGAGCAATCGGCTATAGGTGGGTGTACAAACCCGAAACCTGTAACCCGAAACCTGGAACAGCAATCAAATTTCAAATTTCAAATTTCAAATCTCATATATTGAAAACAGCACTCATTACAGGCGTTAACGGACAAGACGGCGCCTATCTCTCTGAATTATTACTTGAAAAAGGATATATGGTGCATGGCATCAAACGCCGTTCATCGCTTATCAATACCGACCGTATTGATCACCTGTACCAGGATCCGCACAGCAATAATGTGCGCTTCCGGTTGCATTACGGCGATATGACCGACAGCACCAATCTCATCCGCATTATACAGGAAACACAGCCCGATGAAATATACAACCTGGCTGCCATGAGCCATGTTAAAGTGAGCTTCGACACACCCGAGTATACCGCCAACGCCGATGCCATCGGCACGCTTCGTATACTGGAAGCAGTTCGTATACTGGGCCTCGAAAATAAAACACGCATCTACCAGGCTTCTACTTCTGAGCTGTACGGACTGGTGCAGGAAGTGCCGCAAAAAGAAACAACACCGTTTTACCCCCGCAGTCCCTATGCCGTTGCAAAATTGTATGGGTACTGGATTACGGTGAACTATCGGGAAGCCTATAACATGTATGCCTGCAATGGCATATTGTTCAACCACGAAAGTCCTTTGAGGGGTGAAACCTTTGTGACCCGTAAAATTACCCGCGCGGTGGCTGCCATAGCCCTGGGGTTGCAGGATAAGCTGCATTTGGGTAACCTTGATGCCCGGCGCGACTGGGGGCATGCGAAAGACTATGTAAAGGCCATGTGGCTGATATTACAGCAGGACAAGCCGGAGGATTATGTAATTGCCACAGGCGTTACCACGCCGGTACGTGATTTTGTAAAAATGGCCTTCGCCGAAGTAGGCATATCGCTTGAGTTTAAAGGCACGGGAGTACAGGAAAAAGCCTGTGTAACGGGCTGCAGCCATCCCGATTTCCAGTTAGAAACCGGCAAAGAAGTGCTGGCGGTAGATCCGGCTTATTTCCGACCAACGGAAGTAGACCTGCTGATAGGCGATCCCACCAAGTCAAAGACAAAGCTGGGCTGGGAACCCGAATACAACCTGGAAGGGCTGGCAAAGGAGATGGTAGCCTGCGATATAGAGCTCTTCCGCCGCGAAAGCAAAACCCAGTGGGAGCATTTGGCAGGGTAGAAAGAAATTGCTGATTTATAGTTTGTTGTTTATGGTCTGTTTGCTGACCGCTGATAGCTGACGGCTCACAGCCCATAGCTGACAGCCTACAGCTTTATTTACCATAAGTCTATTCCGGTTCCTATGTGGTTTTGGTAGAATTACGTAATCTTGCAGTAGTTTTCACCTAAACCCCTCCCAGGAATGAAGCGCATGTTTTTCCAGGGCTTGCTTGCTATGGTTATAGCAGTACCCGTTTTTTCGCAAAACAACAATGCCGTACAGTCGGAATTTCCAGGAAAAAGCCCCAGGCTGGCGGCGGCAGTGCAGGGATATTTTACCTACCCGGGCCGGTTCGGCGTAAGTGTGGATGGTAAGCTGATGTTCCGTGCCAATGCCAATAAAGACGTATACAACGAATTTGTGATCACCGGTAAAGCCACCCATACGCCTTCTATCAACGGCGGCGGGTTCTTTTCGGCCTTCGACGGTAAAAAATACAACAATATCAGCTCGCTGACGGCGCTGGCGGGCTATCGCATCAACTTCGGACTGCCGCGTCATCTGAGTACGGATATTGACGCCATCGGCGGCGCTTTTATTGAAATGAATATCGGCGCTTCCTATACGCACCATATTGATGATTATCATTACACGGCTTCAACAGATAATGAAACGCCGTTAAGATATAAGACCAAGCGCACCTGGGCGCCTACTTTTTCAGGAGTAGCGGGATACTCGGTAAGCAAACGGCTCGACATCATCGCCTCCTACACCGGCGCCTGGCCCGCACATATGAAAGGAAAGATATTATTGTCAATAGCAGGAGCAGGGATACAGTTTAATTTCTGATTTTTTGAACAGAACCATACAGCTACAAAGACACGGAGGATAGTTTGTTGTTTGTAGTTTGAAGTTTTGGATTGGTTTCTCAACCAGAAACAAAAAACCATAAACGCTGACAGCTCATAGCCCACAGCCCATAGCCGACAGCAACCCTAAACCTGTGACTTGTAACCTACACCCTTATCCGTCATTCCCGATATGAAAGATAATTTAACGCAAAAAACATTTAAAGGTTTTTTTTGGCAATTTGGAGGAGCTATTTTCAAAACAGTCATTCAGCTTGCGGTTTTATTTGTTCTTGCCCGACTGATTTCAAAAGCCGAATTTGGGATCGTACAATCGGCTTTGATCGTTATCGGCCTTGCCCAGTTAGTGAGCCAGATGGGAGTAGGTCCGGCTTTGGTACAAAAAAGCAATCTAACGGAGCTTCATATCAGGACCGGCGCCACCCTTACTTTTATTTTAAGCATCTTCTTTTTTATAATCGTTTTTCTTACTTCGGGCTTATTAGCGGGTTTCTTTAAAATGCCTGAATTAAAGGATGTACTGAAAGTCGTTTCCCTTGTTTTTATCCTGGAAGGGATCAGCACCGTATCTCAATCGCTGTTGCTGAGAGAAATGAAACAAAGGATACTGGTGCGGATTGATATTATTTCTTATACTATCGGATTTGGGGTTTTTACGATCATCCTGGCCTATTACGGATACGGGTTATGGTCATTGGTATACGGGCAGCTTTTGCAATCGTTGTTGAAGTGTATACTGTCTTATGTAAAAAGCAGGCATTCTATCACTCCCTTTTTTGGGAAAAAAGAAGCGAAAGACCTGTTGTATTTTGGAGGAGGATTTACGCTTGCGAAGCTTTTCAATTACCTTGCCAACCAGGGCGACAATATCATTGCCGGGAGATACCTGGGCGCTGCCGCTTTGGGCGTTTACAGCAGGGCTTATTCTATTATGGTGAACCCGGTAACCTTAATTGGCACTTCTATAGATAACGCCGTATTCCCCGCCATGGCCGCCCGCCAAAACCAACGAGATAAGTTGGTTGAAGCGTTTATTAACGGTTTGAAAATGATCAATTTTTTATGCATTCCTATTTCCTGTGTCATCATTTTCAGCGCTAAGGAGATCGTGAGTGTTATGTTAGGCGATAAATGGACGGAGGTGATCATTCCCCTGCAGGTATTGACCATAGGATTGGTTTTCAGGATGGGCTATAAAATGGGCGATTCGCTGAGCAGGGCCACGGGTAATGTATACAGCCGGGCAAAGCGCCAGTTTGTGTACGCTTTATGTGTTATTGCAGGCTGTTACTTCGGCTCCAACTGGGGAGTAACAGGCGTTTCTGTCGGCACCCTGTTTGCCATTACGGTAAATTATATTTTGATGATACATTTAAGTATCACCATCTTACAGATCAACTGGGCTTACCTTTTGAAAAGAACATTATCGGAGCTGTACATTTCCCTGTTTTTAAGTGTGCTGTTCCTGGCGATTATCTTTTTGGTGCGGGTTACCGCTTTGCCCGACCTTTTAATATTATTGATATCTTATGGCTTGTGCGGCATAAGCGCGGTCATTCTTTTTTATTTTTTTTCGAAGAAGCTCTCTTTTATAGAGATCCTGCCTTTCCAGAAGGTTATTAAGAAAATTACCAGGTAAGGGAGTTTATAGTTTGTAGATCAACCAGAAACCTGCAACTTGTAACCTGGAACCACAAAGACACGAAGTTGCACAGAGGATAGTTTGTTGTTTGTAGTCTCGGATTGGTTTGTCAACTATAAACAAAAAACCATAAACTATAAACGCTAAAGGCTGATAGCCGACAGCCCATAGCTCACAGCCGATTTCGTTAAACCACAAACCCGAAACCTGCAACTTGCAACTTGTACCCCTCCCCAATCGTCAATCATTCTTAAATTTGCCGGATGTCACAAACCGAAGAATATCTTATTGAAAAAGAAGAAGAGCAGGTGAGCCTGGGCGACCGCCTGCAACAGCTTGTGATGCGCTACCTGCCCTGGTGGCCCCTGTTTGCCTTGCTGCTGCTGCTGGGTATTGCCGGCGCCTGGCTGTATCTGCGGTATACCACGCCGCTGTATGAGGCGCAGGCTACCATTTTGTTAAAAGACGATAAGAGCGGTAGCGGGAAATCGCAGATACTGGAATCGCTGAACCTGTTCGATGATAGTAAGAATGTAGAGAACGAGATACAGGTGATCAAATCGCGCACCCTGGCCATGGAAGTAGCCCAAAAGCTTAATCTCTATGCGCCGGTAATGCATAAGGGCGCTGTACGCGATGTTGCCGTATATGCGGATGCACCCATTATTATTGAGACTGCCAACCCCGATTCGCTGCCAACCGTTGAAAAAGGAATACCCTTCATCTATGATTCCGCAAAAGCGGTGGTGGTAATAGATAAGCAGGAATACCCGGTGGGGATGCAAACTGTAACGCCCTGGGGCAGGCTGAGCTTTTTGCTCAACCCCAGGCTGGGTAACAAGCCGCCCTCGTCCGACGAGTTTTATTTCTCCCTGATGTCGCTGGAAGACGCGGCCCTGATGTTGCTGAATAACCTGGAGGTAAGCCCGGTAAGCAAACAGGCTACGGTGATCAATTTTACCTATACAGACGCGGTGCCCCGGCGGGCCAAGGATATACTGGATACCTGGATAGCGGTATACAACCAGGCGGCGGTGGACGATAAGAACCAGTTGGCGGCCAATACGCTTAAATTCGTGGAAGACCGCCTGGGGCACGTGTTAGGGGAACTGGATTCGGTGGAGCACGACCTGCAGGATTTCCGCACCAAAAACAAGATCGTGGACCTGAGCGAGCAGGGCAAATTGTTTTTGAGCAATATGGGCGCTACCGACCAGAAGATCACCGAAATGAACATGCAACTGGCGGTGCTTGACAAGGTGGAAGACTATGTAAGCAACCGGGCCAGCCGCGACAGCGCCATCGCGCCCGCCAGCCTGGGTATTACCGACCCGGTACTGCTGCAGTCGCTGCAGGCATTGTATGAGTTGGAGTCCAAACGCCTACAGATAGCCGCGGTTACCGGAGCAAACAGTGTGATGATGACAACTCTGCTTGAGCAGATTTCGAATACCAAGCCGCGGGTGCTGGAAAACATCCGCAACCAGCGGCAGAACCTGCGGGCGGGTATCCGCAACCTGGAGCAAAGCAACAGCCGGTATGCCGGTGTGCTGCAAACCATGCCGCAAAAAGAAAGGGAGCTGTTCAATATCAGCCGGCAGCAGGCCATCAAGAACAATATCTTTACCTTTTTGCTGCAAAAACGGGAAGAAACTGCTTTGAGTTTCTCTTCCACGATCGCGGACAGCCGCCTGGTGGATAAGGCCTTTGCCGGCAAGTTCCCGGTAAGCCCCAAAAGAAAAATAATATGGCTGGGGTTTGTGCTTGCCTTTTTGTTCCTGGGCATTCTGATCGTGGAGATCCGGGAAATGACCAGCCGTACCGTGAAGAGCCGTGAAGAGATTGAAAAACATACGAAGATTCCCATACTGGGCGAGCTGGTGCAGGAAAAGCTGGGCGACAGCGCCATCGTGATCGGCCAGGGCCGGCGCAGCCTGGCGGCCGAACAGTTCCGGCAGTTGCGTACCTCCCTCGGTTACCTGGGCATCAGCTCGCGTAAAAAACGGGTGTTGCTCACCTCTTCCGTTTCAGGCGAAGGCAAGAGCTTTATCTGCGCCAACCTGGGCATCAGCCTGGCTTTGACCGGTAAAAAAGTGGTATTGCTTGAGCTCGACCTGCGCAAGCCGAAGCTGAGCAATGTTTTCAATGTATCCAGGGAGCAGGGGATCACCCAGTATTTTATCCATGAAAAAGAAGCGGAAGCCATTATAAAACCGGTGCCCGACCAGCCGGGCCTGTTCATCATTCCTTCGGGTCCCATTCCTCCCAATCCTTCCGAGCTGATCATGAATGGCAGGTTGCAGGAACTGCTGGCTTATCTGGACGCGCATTTTGACCATATATTGATAGATACCTGCCCCGTTAGCCCGGTTACCGACGCCTATATTATTTCACCGTTGTGCGATGCTACCTTATATGTTATACGGCAGGGCATAACCCCCCGTTATTATTTAAAGAGAATGGATGAGCAGTTGAAGATAAAGCCGCTGAAGAATATGGCGATCGTGTTCAACGGCATCAGGACCGGCGGCGGAAGATATGGTTACGGGTATGGTTACGGGTATGGCTATGGTTATACAGAAGAAAAGCAGGAGAAAAGAAGGAGCAGGACAAAGGTTTGAGGTTTGGGGTTTATGGTGGATTGAAGCCGGCGATCGGCTGTGGGTTATGAGCTATCAGCAATCGGCTGTGGGCTATGAGATGAAAACTACAAACTATAAACAACAAACCATAAATTATCTCCCTGTGCCGTTACCAAGCCCCATAAGAAAAACCGTTATGAATACTTTAGATATATATTGAGAAGGGAAAAGCTGAAGTTATATATAACCTCATTACAAAATTAGGTTTATCAGATGCCCGGGCTGCTGATATTGCCGGTGTATCGGTTGCCTTTGTAAAAAAGATACGCGCCACTGTTAAGAAAAAGGGATAGAGGAAATAAACCGTAATTTTTTTGATACGCAAATTGAACAATTAGCAGAAGAAACAATTACTATGGATATTTTTGAAACACTAATAAAAGTAGTGCAGGAGGAGGGATTCAAAATAGGATTTAAAGAAGGATTTGAAGAGGGATTTGAAGAAGGCTGGAAAGAAAGTATTAAAATAGGTAAAAAGCAATTTGGAAAAAACATGCTTTCCAATACTGATTTTATTATTGCAAAAAAAGCGGCATTGGCTAATATTACAGATGACTATATAGAAAAAGTACGCACTTCCGGTAAGAAAAAGGCAAAGAGCCGTTTGTAAAAAACCTGCTCTCCAATACCGGTTTTACCATTGCCAAAGTAGCTGTATTAGCTAATGTTACCGAAGCCTTTGTAAAAAAGATACGCGCCTCCGCTAAGAAAAGCTAAGAACAGGTAGTAAAATACCTGTTGGCAGCGGGTAAATTCCTTTACTACAAACTATAAACAACAAACCATAAATCAGCTATCGGCAACAACTCCTTCGCTGATTGCTGAAAGCTGATAGCTGACGGCTCTGCCTGCGTGTTACATTAAATTAAAGGCATATTGCAGCGGGTGAGAACTCTTCTCACTGAAGGTAATTTGTTGAACACTAGTGCAATGTTGAGCCGTAATACAAATGCTAGGCAGATTTTCCCTATCGGTGGTATATATGTCCATCGAAAAATGTAACGCTAATGAGGTGGGGAAGTGACACCTACTTGTAGAGAAAGAATTAATAAATAATTATGAAAATTGAGTCTTTGAAATGGGATTCGGATTTTTTTTGCATGAAAGTGTCCAAGGTTGATTTTCCGGATATGATATCTCAATATGAGCTCGAAGCTTTACAAAATCTTGACACCGATCTCGCTTATTGCTTTGTTAACAATCCTACAGACGATTCTATAATAATGCTAGAATCATTGGGGGCTAATTTGGTTGATATAAAAGTTACATTTGAGATAGTGATTGACAATAGGAATATTGAGGATACAAATTTCAGCCTTAATCTGGAACCTACTAATGTCCTGACGAAAGATCTCGAAAATCTAACCTACGAAAGTGGTATATATTCACGGTTCAAAAGGGATATTTTGTTATCTCATAAATTTGAACCTTTATACAAACTGTGGATAGATAAGTCTCTGAATGGTCGGCTTGCCGATCAGGTTTTCATAGCAAAAAATATGCAAAATATTGTGATAGGATTTATTACCTGCAAGATGAAAGAAAAGGTTGGTAGTATCGGTCTTATTGCTGTTCATCATTCAGAAAGAGGAAAAAAGGTTGGAACTTCGTTGTTAACCAAAGTTTATAATTGGTGCAAAGAGAGAGGTGCTGAACGACTTGAGGTGGTTACTCAAAGTGACAATCTTGCTGCTTGCAAATTATATGAAAAATTTGGATACACACTTAAAAATAAGGTTCATATATATCATTACTGGAAAAAGCATTTAAATGATTCCATTTAACAAACCCTACCTAACTGGTAAAGAAGCGCACTACTTATATCAAGCAGTTTTATCTGGCAAAATATCTGGCGATGGTATTTTCACAAAAAAGTGTCATCAATTTTTCGAGAATCGCTATGATTTCAAAAAAGTGCTATTGACTACTTCATGCACTGATGCTTTGGAAATGGCTGCGATACTAATAAATATACAACCAGGTGATGAAATTATTGCACCGTCTTATACATTTGTTTCCACCGTTAACGCTTTTGTTTTAAGAGGCGCAAAGATTGTTTTTGTTGATAGTGAAGCAACTACGCCCAATATTGATGTAAACCTTATTGAAAACCTGATAACTGACAGAACAAAAGCAATTGTTCCAGTGCATTACGCAGGTGTGGCATGTGATATGGATTTCATAATGGACATCGCAAAAAGGCATAACCTGTTTGTTATAGAAGATGCTGCTCAGGCTATCGAATCTTATCATAAGAATCGTCCTCTAGGTGGAATTGGTCATTTAGCGGCTTTTTCTTTTCACGAAACAAAGAATGTCATTGCAGGCGAGGGTGGATTATTAGCAATAAATGATGACCGCTTTCTTAACAGGGCTGAAGTAATTCGGGAAAAAGGGACGAATCGTTCTCAATTCTTTAGGGGCGAGGTCGACAAATATGGCTGGGTGGATGTCGGATCTTCATTTCTGCCCTCCGATATTATTGCCGCATTTTTATATGCTCAATTGGAAAACATCGATATTATTCAACAAAAGCGTAAGAAAATTTGGAGATGGTATTATGATGAACTAATTACTTTGGAAAAGTTCGGAGTTAGGCTTCCGTTTATTCCGGATTACGCAACCAATAATGCACATATGTTTTATCTGATTTGTAATAATATTGAGGAACGATCAAGATTAATAGCAAAATTAAAGGAGCAAGGTATCCTATCGGTATTTCATTATTTATCGTTGCATAAGTCTCCATATTATATAGATAAACATGATGGGCGGAGGTTGCCTAATGCTGATAATTACTCAGACTGTCTTTTAAGATTACCATTCTACTTTGAATTAGAAGATAGTGATATACAGACAATTACTCAACTAATTAAGGAATTTTACTCGAAATAGTTTATGATACTTCATTTATTGTACGATGAAAAAATAACTGATCATCTTATTGATAACTTTGAATACGCTAATCCATCTGGTAATATATTCTTGGTATATAATATTAATAGCTCTTCCACTCAAGGATATAAACATATCAAAAAAGTGGAAAAAGTAAAACCATTTTATGGTGAGACTGATGATATAAATAGGATAATTAAGCAGTTTCCTGAAATTAAGGCTATTATATGTCATGGTCTTGGAGTTGATTCTGCTAAAGAGATAACAAAAATCAAGAAGCCACTAAAGATATTTTGGTTTATTTGGGGATTTGATCTTTATAATTTGCCTAAAATAAAACCCAATATATATGCGCCAATTACAAAGAAGTATATATATAAAACAAGAGTAAAAAAAATTATTAAATGGGACGTACTGGACGTACTGAGAAAAAAAATTTTTCTTCCTGTTTACTTTCGAATAATAAATAAAAAGACTGATGGTGATATAGTCGTAAAAGCTCATCAAATGGTTGATTATTGCGTAAGCTATATTAAAAATGATTATGACTTTTTCAGATTAGCATATCCACATTATAAAGCGGATTTTTTTGAAGTGAGATTTTTGAATCTTAACCAATATCTGGATCACACCTTTCTCGATAAGGAAATTTGTGGTAACAATATTTTAATTGGTAATTCTAATACTCTAGCATCTAATCACTTGGATGTTTTTTGTTTTCTGAAGCACAAATTAAAAGGAGATGAGAAGGTTTATGTACCACTTAGTTATGGTGAAGATGAATATTATAAAAAAATGATTTTAGAAGAGGGAAGAAAAGATTTAGGAAATGCCTTTATGCCGTTGCTTGATTTCCTTAGCCTGAATGACTATTTGAAAATTCAACTTTCGTGTGGAGTGGGTATATTTTATCATTACCGTCAGCAGGCAATGGGAAATATAATTGCAATGCTTTGGATTGGTGCGCGAATTTATATGGCGTCAAAAAGTCCTGCTTTTCAATATCTTCAAGGTATCGGAATAATTATTTTTAGCCTGGACAAAGATTTTGACCAATACGGCAATAACCTTCTTTCCCAAAGTGAGGTAGCACATAATCGAGAAATACTTTTAATGCATTTTTCAAAAGAAAAAGTTGAAAATGATTATAAAAAATTGATTAATGCAATTTATAATTAATGGCACTTAAAAAAGAGGTTATTGGGGGAGTGAAGTGGACGGCAGTGGCTTCAATTTTCTCAGCAATAATACAGTTGGCTCAAATTGCAATTTTATCTCGCTATTTGAACAAATCTGATTTTGGATTAATGGCATTGGCATTATTTGTTATCGGCATTTCCCAAATTTTTGTAGACATGGGGATTTCCAATGCAATTATACATAAGCAAAGAGTAAATAAGTTTCAATTAAACACTTTATTTTGGCTTAATATTGTTTTTGGTGTTTGTATTTACGGTTTAATCTCATCTTTTGCTCCACTAATAGCTAAATTTTATAATACACCTTCGCTAAAAGGTGTATTACGTACAATTGGAGTTACTTTCCTAATTATTCCGTTTGGGCAGATCTTTGGAACCTTATTACGGCGTGATCTTAAATTTCAGGCTTTATCTAGCAGGGATATTTTAGGAAAAGTTGTTGGTTTCTTTGTGTCAGTGATTTTAGCGATATCGCATTTTGGTGTTTATTCACTGGTTTATGGTAATTTGGCTTCAGCCGTTATTTCAACGGCCTTATTAATTATATCTGGCTTTAAAGCCTTTAGGCCTCAATTTATTTTTTCCTGGCGCAGTTTGAGCAAAAAGGGTTTTTTTTCATTTGGGTTATTCCAAATCGGAGAGCAATTTGTGAATTATTTCAATTCACAGTTCGATACGGTTCTTATCGGTAAGTTGTTGGGCATGGAGGCTTTAGGTATTTACAATGTTGCCAAGACACTCGCATTTCGACCATATCAAATGCTAAATCCTATCATTACAAAAGTTGCGTTTCCGGTTTTTGCAAAATTTCAAAATGATATTGCAAAGCTAAGAGCAAGCTATTTAAGGATGATAGAGTCGTTAACCATTTTAAATGCACCAATATATGGTTGCTTAATTGTTTTTTCTGAGCCTATAATTAAAGTATTTTTCGGTAGTGAATGGCTTGCTGCCATTCCAATCCTACAGCTACTCTCTGTATCAGCATTAATGAATAGCATTGGTAATCCTGTGGGGTCTTTACAACTGGCGCGGGGAAGAGCAGATTTAGGATTCTATTGGAACTTAGTGCTGTTTACGTTGATGCCACTATCTATGTATATTGGAAGTTCGCAAGGCATTATTGGTGTAGCATACAGCATTGCTATTTTGAAACTGATCCTGCAAGTCCCCGCATGGTATTTCTTTGTAAGACCATTATGTAACGCTAACTTTGGAGAATATTTTGTGAGTATAGGAAAGCCTTTGGTTTTAGCATCTATCGCTTCTGGTCTGGCATTCATTCCTATGATTTTTAAGTTATCTTCTAGTTATCAAATTGTAGCTTCCTTTGTAGTATTCATAAGCGTATACGGGTTAATGCTAAATATTACTCATCATAGCGTCTTAAAGGAGTATTTGTTATTCGTAGCCAAGAAGAAATAGATATTATCATTATTGAAAAAATATTGAGAATACCAACATCTGCACCAGATAAATGAGCTGCCTTTGAACATTATGTAGGGATTGAAAAATTACCATTGACTGTAGCAGCAGAAAGTAAGATATATAGTGATGCTGCCTATACAGATTATCAGTTGGAAGATGACATGTGAGAAGGGGAACTGGTTGAGTTAACGATTCAGCGTAAAAACTCCAAAAGGTCTGATGAATCTTAGGGGGCGGTTCATCAAAGAGTAAATGAGAAAAGGAATAGAAATTTTCTCTTTACTAAAAGAGAAGCATTGCTTCTAAGAAAGATACACGTAGTTACCATTAAAAGGGAGACTGCTAAAACTGGTGCTGTTTATACTGGCTTTTACATTAAGTAACCTTACCGATTGAATAGCAACCTGCATTAATTGAAATATATTGTGATGAATGAAATTCGAGGATAGCAAAATAATTGAAAATGTACGGTAGCTACTACTAGAAACCTTAGATAGAAGCTATCAAGATGCCGAATATTTATAAATGATTAAAGAAATCTCGAAATTTTCCTTATAACTATTTATTGCAGTATGTAGTGAAAGATTACTAATGAATAATAGCCGGATACAGTTGTGTCCCTTGGGAAGTTGGTGTATTATTATATTTTATCATAGATAGCTGACATAGAGATTGAAAGTTTATATCTTATTATTTTACTGATACTCGTACTGAAATACATGAATTTACCAAAAAAGGAACAAAGAAAAAAAATACTTTACATTCATCATTCTGGTGCTTGGGGCGGAGCCCCTAAAAGTATGTCCTATATTATTCAACACTTGAATAAGAATGAATTTGAGTCAAAGTTGATAAACATATCAGAAGGACCGATAAACGATTTCTTTAGAAAGGAGCTGTCAATTTCATTGCATGTGGTGAAAGGGGTAAAACCATTTCATGGTTCTACTGTTGCACCTAAAGGTTTCAAACTCTTGATAAGAAATTATCTTTATCTATTCCCAAGTTTATTTAATGCATATAAAATAATAAAAAAAGAAAAACCGGATTTAATTCATCTAAATTCTACTTGTTTGTTTGTTTTTTCAATAGCGGCAAAGATGCTCCATATCCCGGTAATAGTCCACGTGAGGGAGCCACTAAGAAAAGGCTTTTGGGGCGCGCCCCTCAGGTTTTTTACGAAGAAGACAGTAAATGGGATAATTGCTATTTCTAAATATGATTTGCGGTCACTGAATTTACCGAATTCAATGATCTACCAAACGGTTATCTATAATTTTGTGGATGAATTTTATGATGGATACCGTCAGGGTGAGCTTAAACAAAGTTTAGGAATTAATCCTGATAATGTTGTCTTTTTGTACTTAGCAAGATTTGCAAAAGGAAATGGATGGAAAGAGCTTATTCATATGGCGAAACATTTAACATTGAATAATCCTAAATTACATTTTGTTTTAGCTGGATCCAACGATTCAATAGATGTTAATAAATATAGAACAAATAATATACACATCATCCCTTTTCAAGCGGAAATAAATAGCTTATTACGTGGAGCAGATATTTTTGTTTGCCCTTTTACTGAGCCGCATTTTGCAAGAGGGGTAATAGAAGCATCCGCCTTTTCATTACCTGTTATTGGTGCAGACATTGGTGGTGTAAATGAGTTAATAGTTCACGGAAAGACTGGATATTTATATAGCTCAAGAAAAGAGTTTTTAGAATACGCTCTGAGGCTAGCGAATAATGAAGAGTTGAGGAATAAGCTTGGAAAAGCGGGATATCAGCACGCAATTAAAAAATTTAATTTTACCAAGAATCTTGAAGAAACATATAGTTTTTATAATAAGATTTGCCATGAATATCTGAGGAATAAATTTTCTTAAATCTTAGTATATAATATAAAAAATTAATTTCGCTAACTAATTATAGATGAAGGAGTTTGTAAAATACAAAAATCGACATATAGTATTCTTTTTGTTTTTAATGATCCCTTTTCTTCAGTTGGGCTTCTCTTATTATCTATCTGTCAGCTTTTTAGCTTTCTTACTTGTTATAATCAAATCAGGCATTTCAATAAGATATTCCAGTACGTTACTCTTAATGCTTTTTTTGGGCTCTTTTTTTTTCATATTCAAATCGGTATCCTTACTTACTTATGCAACTGATTTAAGAAACATTCTTATTCCTTGTAGGGAAATGATATGTTATATAGGGATATTACTTATTTCAAACTTTATAGGAACAAAAGTCTTAATTAATGAAAAACAATTATTTAATGTGTGTTTTATTTTGTTATTGATAATATTCCTTTTAGTTCTGATTCAATATTTTTTTATTATCAGGGGAATATACATAGGTATCCCTCTTAAATATTTTGTATTTAATAAAGATACAATAGAAGGCTTGATTCATGCTATGACTTTCGGAATAATTGTCCGCCCTACTAGCTTCTATGGAGAACCTTCATATACAGGTTGGATATGTCTCTCAATTTTATGTATTATATTAAATAACCCTAAGGTGTCTATCGAACGAAAAATAGTTTCCATATTACTGGCTATATCAATTGTACTTTTGTCTTTAACAATGGCAGGAATTTTAGGGATCTTTGTTTTTTGCATTATTTGGTATCTAATTTCTCAGAATAAGAACCTTAATCCATTAGTTATACTGGCTACCTTAATCGTTGGTATATTAATAATTTATTTTGTTCTAACTACTAAAAATAGCATAGGCGTTAGATTAGTATCTATACTAAATAATGAAGATGTCTCCTCTAACATAAGATTGAACTTGCCGGCTAATTACTATGAAGAAATGCTGAGAAATGGTCAATTATTTGGAGTAAGTAATTATGGAGAATTGCAAATAGATAATGCGGCGTGGGGATTAGTATTACAATATGGCATATTATCCATTTGTATAGTTCTAATGATAAGCGCTTATTATAAACATACTTTACTAATTCTATATATATTTATTTCGTTAAACTTTAATGGGGCTTTTTTTAGGTTTGACAAAGCTATCATAACAGGTCTGGTTTGTGGTTTTGTAGTTTACTATACCAAGAATCAAAATAAATTAAGGACAAAAAAAGGGATCAGTCCCTTCAACACAAAAAGAGCTGTATTATCACCATTAAACTGAGTTATTTAATTATGAAAAGAAAGATATTAAAAAGATATTGGATTATTCGCAACAGGCTTAGATTCAAACAACAAAAAATAAGTTTCGGTAAAAACATGCAGATCTTTAATATGTTGTACCTAAAAATAGGAAGAAATGCACAAGCTACCATTGGAGCCAACTTTGTCTTTTCTAGTGGTAATGGATTTAATCCATTATCTCGTAACATACTTGGGGCTATTGAATTAGAGGAAAATGCCAAACTTTTTATTGAAGACAATGTTGGTATAAGCTCTTCCTGTTTATGGATTTATGATTCTCTGAGAGTTGGTTCAAGGACTAAAATTGGAGCTGATTGCATAATCTTGGATTCTGACGCTCATTCTTTAGATTATTATCAGAGAAGAAGCTTTGTCACAGATAGACCTAATGCACAAAGAAAGGGAATAAAGATCGGAGAAGATGTTCTTATAGGTACAAGATGTATAATATTGAAAGGGGTGACTATTGGAGATCGGGCAATCATAGGTAGCGGTAGTGTAGTAACTAAAAATATCCCTGCTGATTGTATTGCAGCAGGTAATCCCGCCAAGGTGATAAAATAAAGACATAATGAATAAGTTAGCAGTTTTAATAACTTGCTTTAATCGTAAAGAAAAAACAATAAAATGCCTTTCTTCTTTACTTAATATTATCCCGAATTGCGATGTGTATCTTGTTGATGATGCTTCTACTGACGGGACAGAGGAAGAAGTAAAAAAAAGATTTCCTGATGTAAATGTTTTAAAAGGTGATGGTAATCTTTTTTGGAATCGAGGAATGTATAAAGCTTGGACTTACGCTTTAGAAGGAGGAAATTATAAGTATTACCTATGGCTCAATGATGATGTAGAATTATACCCCTTCTTTTTTGATGAATTATTGGAATGTAATACTATGAAGAATGGAAATTGTATTATTTCTGGGTTAGTGGAAGATAAAGAACGAAATATTATTTATGGTGGTGTAGATCGTTCTAAAAAAAAATTGCAGACAGCGGGAAGTCCACAGGAAATAGTTTTTATGAATGGTAACGTTGTATTAGTTCCGGATAACGTTGTTTCACGTATAGGAGTGCTAGATCCCACGTTTCATCATGATTTAGGTGATGTTGATTACGGATTAAGAGCCATTCGTGGAGGGATAAAAGTTTTTTCTACAAGAAAGGCAATCGCGTTAGGGTATTGCAATAATTTTTGTAGAGTAAGAAAGTGGGAGGCTAATCTAAGTACAAGAATGCAAAAATTGTATTCACCATTAGGATCCAATCCCAACATAAATTTTTATTTTCGCAAGAAGCACTTTGGCATTCTTAATGCTGGCTTTTATTGGGTATATCTCCACCTTATTAATTTGCTGCCGGATAATATAATTACGTTAATTTTTGGCGATCGGTATCATGATAAACTTTGAATTATGAAGATTCTTAGGATAATACCCAGCATGAACCCTAAGTATGGAGGACCTTGTCAGGGAATTCGTAATTCTATTCCTGAAATGCAGAAGCTGGGGATAGTGAATGAAGTGGTTTGTATGGATGTACAAGATTCAAATTATTTAGGTAAGGATAACTTCTTTATTCATGCTCTTGGAAGAGCTAGAGGACCTTGGGCATATCATAAAGGTTTAATATTGTGGTTACAGAATAATTTTGAGAGATTTGATGTAGTCATCATTCATGGAATCTGGTCATATCATAGTTATGCAGCCTATAAGGCATTAGCTATATATAAAAAATCACACAAAAGATATCCTAAACTTTATGTAATGCCACATGGGATGCTGGACCCATATTTTCAAAAAGCAAAAGACAGAATATTTAAGGCAATTCGAAATAGGATATACTGGAAACTAATAGAATCTGCTGTAATTAACAATGCAGATGGTCTTTTATTTACTTGTGAAGAAGAGCTTTTACTTGCAAGAACGACGTTTGCTCCATACCGTCCTAAGAGCGAAATAAACGTTGGTTATGGTATACAATCACCGCCGCCTTGTTTGCCAATGATGAAGCAGAAGTTTTCTGAAAAAGTTTCTAAATGGAACGGAAAACCTTTTATTTTGTCTCTGAGTCGGATTCATCCCAAAAAAGGGATTGATCTGCTAGTAAAGGCATATCAGCAATTAGAAAAAGAAAATGTTGTATTACCGCAATTAATAATAGCAGGCCCCGGATTAAACACAGCTTATGGCAAAGAAATAGAGAAGCTAGCCTCTGCATCCGAAAACATTCATTTTATCGGTATGCTTACTGGCGATGTCAAATGGAGTGCTTTTTATGGTTGTGAATGTTTTATTCTACCAAGTCATCAGGAAAATTTTGGAATTGCAGTCGTAGAAGCAATGGCGTGTGGTAAACCTGTACTGATTTCAAACAAGGTAAATATCTATAAAGAAATTGAGAGAGGAAAAAGTGGACTGGTTGAAAGTGACACGCTAGATGGGGTTTTAAAATTATTAATACAATGGATTTCGTTTTCTGAAAAAATAAAGCAGGAGTATAGTATTAATGCAAGAAAAACATATATGCAGGAGTTTACAAATGAAAATGCTGTAAAAAAAATGACTCAGGCGATTTTTGTGACTCAAGCGTGTTTATAATACAAGCCTCCGAATTAGAAAGTTAGAATGAAATACCAAATATTTAAAAAACAAACAATTGTAACTGTCGGAGTATTGCTTATATTATACTGCCCGGTTGTATATTCCCAAGTAGTATTTGTGTCTCCAACTGGTAACGATCAAAACACTGGTACGAAACATTATCCTTTCAAAACAATTTACAAAGCGGTTTCGGTTAAAAAGGTAGGGGCATCATTAACTATCAACCTGCGGGCCGGTATTTATTTCTTAGATAAACCTGTGCTGATAAATGATTCTGGTATATCTATTATTGCATACAATCATGAAAAAGTGGTTCTTACTGGGGCAAAATCAATAAAGCTTTCTGCCCATGATTTGATAACAAACAGTAAGGCTTATAAAGACCTTCCTACTGTTGCTGTTGGACAAGTGTATGCAATAAATCTTAGAAAATATGGTATTATTGATTATGGTCAGATTATTTCTACATTCTACGCAAACCCACTTAAACCGTCTGGGCTAGCTATTTTTGACGAAAAAGGCAAAGATGATTACGAACTTGCGAGATGGCCTGAGCCTGACGAGCCCTTATTAAGGATTGCTAAGATAGTAACAGGTGATACAAATAAACCTGCCTTTATATTTAACTATCCTGCCCAGTTGGGAAAAAAATATACAAGCCTTATCGAAAAAAATAACTTTGGGACGGATTGTTGGGTAGAAGGGCAGTTTTCTGTAGGGTGGGCATCTGATAATGTACCGGTATATGCTTTTGATCCCATGCGAAGGAGTATTCAATTGGATAAAATTCCGAATCGCGGTCTGTATAGCGATGAAGACAAGCAGGTGCAGGGTGCTAATAATGTAAGAGGGTTCTATTTTTATAACAGCATTGCTTTTTTAAACCGGTCAGGAGAATGGTACCTGGATAGAAAAACAGGGATGCTATATGTATGGCCGGTAGCCAGTGCAAATACAATTTGGATCAGCCTGGCAAGCGAGCCTTTATTTAATATCCAGGGAGGAAAACAGATTAAATTAGAATATTTGAATTTCATGGGCAGCAGAAGCGGTCTTTTGACGATAAGTCAATCAGATAGTATTACTATAACAAATTGTAGCTTTAGCAATGCAGGGTTGAGAGGGCTACATTGTCAACAATTAACCAATGCAATAATTTCTAATTGCTATTTTAATGCATTAGGTGCGGGAGGTGTTTATTTGGATGGTGGCAATAGAAGAAACTTAACATCAGGAAATAACAAAATATTAAACTGTGAGTTTACAAATTATGCAACCCGCTATAAAACATATTCACCGGCAGTACGTCTTAATGGCGTAGGTAATATAATCGAAGGCTGTTATATTCATGATGCTGCAGATCAGGCAATTTTATTCGGAGGAAATGACCATGTAATAAGTAATAATAGGATTGAAAAGGTATGCCAGTTTTATCACGATATGGGTGCAATATACGCATACTCATATAATGACTTATTCGCCGTAGGTACTGTAATTGAGAAGAATTATTTTACCAATATATATAATAAATATAGCAATGCCATTGCTGCAATATATATTGACGGAGGGACTTGTGGTATAAAAATAAGCTCAAACACATTTATTAACTGCGGTTCTCAAAAACCAGGAAGAGGATTTGGCGCAATTATGATTGGGGGTGGTGCTTTTAACCAGATGGCGAATAATCATTTTATCAATTGCAACAATGCTTATTCGGTCAATCTTGATTTTGTATACAAGAAATTGAAAGAAAACGTCAACAGGCAGTTTAATCTTAATACCGCGAATAATAAAATTAACTCTGCTGATAATATATATTTTAGAACATATCCCTATTTGGATACACTAAGAAATGCTGATGTTCACAGCTATGTAAACTATATCAGCAATTCAATATTTGAGAATGTAAAAATTAAATACCTGAATACCAAAAACGGAAGTGACACAACTAATTTTATTATTCATTAATTGTGTTATCACCTATGCTGAATGTTGTGTTATGAAAGTAGGCAGGCAAATATCCAGACATTTTGTTGGCGGTTTGCTATCGTGCTGACAATGCAAAAAGAATTAATATTGTTCCTTTATATTTGTAGTTGATCCCTTTAAAATCTCAAGACAGAAAATATGACTCCCCTATTTCCTAAGGCTATCATCTTTTTATGCCCGGCCTTTATATTAGCTGTTTCCTCCTGTAAAAAGGAATACATTACCGAGCAGATCATCACCCAGGCTCCGCCGGAAACCACGAAATACAGGTTTGAGCGCTTTGGATTTAAGGCGTCAGACAATATTGAGTTTTTGAATGATTCCATTGATTTGGACATTACAGGAAATACAATAACAGGAAGAATTCCTTATTATACCAGTATTACATCCCTGGCGCCGTTTTTTGAAACCAACGGAGCTACGGCAGCGGTAAACAGCGCTGTGCAGCAAAGCGGTGTTTCCAAACAGGATTTCAGCCGTGAAGTAATATATAAATTGTCAGGAGATAACGGGATTGCACAGGAATACACTGTAAAGCTCTTCAACTTTACGGGATTGCCTGTTATCAGGATCAATACGGAAAATAACCAGCCTGTAACCTCCAAGGAAAACTATGTAAATGCGAAGATCGTGGTTGACGGCGCCGGGTTATATGATAATATAAATAGTGATATAACGATCAAAGGCCGGGGCAACACAACATGGAGCCTTCCTAAAAAACCCTATAAATTTAAGTTTGCAGGCAAGGAGTCCCTGTTCGGCCTGCCAAAGGATAAGGAATGGCTACTATTGGCCAACTATACTGATAAAACCCAATTGAGGAACAAGCTGGCATTTCAGTTAGGGCAGCTGAGTGATCTTGACTGGACGCCTCACTCAATTTTTGTGGAGCTGTTTTTAAATGAAGAATATGTAGGCACTTACCAGGTGTGTGAAAGTATTAAAACAGCAGACCAGCGGGTGAATGTAACAGACGATGGATATGTGCTTGAGGTTGATCAGGAAAGTCGTCTTGATCCAGGAGATGTATTTTTCAAAACAGCCAGGATGCTGGTGAATATTAAAGAGCCCGACCTGGAAAAAGATGACGCTAAATACAATTTTATTAAAGAGTATTTAACGGAAGCAGAAAATACGCTTTTCGGGAATGATTTTACTGATCCTGAGAACGGGTATGCCAAATACCTGGATGTAAACAGCTTTGTGGACTGGTATCTTATTAATGAAATTGCGAGGAACAATGATGCTGTTTTTTATTCAAGCTGCTATATGAACCTGGCTCCCGGCGGTAAATTAAAAATGGGTCCGCTATGGGATTTTGATATCGCGTTTGGAAACATCAATTACAATGGTAATTCCACACCGGAAGGGCTTTGGGTAAATCGGTCCCAATGGATGAAACGATTGTTCCTGGATCCGGCGTTTAAAGAAAAGGTGACAGAGCGGTTTGGTTACTTCAAATCTAAAAAAAATGAGATCCTGGATTTTATAAACCGCCAGTCTTCCACGTTAAAATGGTCGGTTATTGAAAATAACAATAAATGGGGAACGCTTTACAACTATACCTGGCCCAATTACGAGATCTGGGGATCGTACGACAACGAAGTTATTTACCTGAAAAACTGGATATCACAAAGAATAGACTGGCTGGATAAAGCGTTTAACGAGCAGTAATGCTATCGTGATTTTTTCGGGCACCGCTTTGTACTAAATAAGATATTCCCGGCATCGTACTCCGCTTGCTTTTTAAATGAATACCATATCAAATAACTCACGCGTACGGTTAGCCGATTTTAATGGTTCCCGAGGATATGACCGGGAAGCGGGCCGGGTAAAAGAACTTTGCTGGTATCTTACAAAAATGTGCTTTTTTCTTACCACCTTTCCCTTTCCTTACCGCTTCAAAGCATGGCTGCTTCGCCTGTACGGGGCTAAAACAGGCAAGGGACTTATAATAAAACCGAGGGTTAACATACACATGCCCTGGAAATTAAGTATAGGCGACAATGTATGGATAGGCGAGGAAGTGTTTATCCTCAACTTCGAGCACTGCACTATCGGCAACAATGTTTGTATAAGTCAGCGGGCTTTTTTATGCGGGGGCAACCACGACTACCGCGATCCTTCTATGGCCTACAGGAACGGCCCCATTACCCTGGAAGACGGGAGCTGGGTGGGAGCGGGCTGCTTTGTAGGGCCGGGTGTAGAGGTAGGCGTGGATACGGTAATTAGCGCGGGATCGGTGCTTACGAAATCCGCCGCGCATAACAGCATTTACAGGGGCAACCCGGCGCAACGGGTTGGCAACCGCTGGAAAGAAGCGCCGCTTAAATAAAAAGGTGATTTTCCTATTGGGGGTAGAACCACCTGTAGAAAAAGGGCCTACATTTGACCTGTTATACAAAGTAAAACACCCATGCTGTGAACAAAAAAGCTATACCTGGCCATGATAATACCAGCCCCCGCAAAAAAAACGATCCGCTTTTAAAAGCGGCC
>JAHBTJ010000027.1 GCA_019638595.1 Chitinophagaceae bacterium | reverse complement strand
GAGCAACCAGAGCCAGGTTGACCTGTTCTTTGACAACTTACAGGTAGTGCACACCAGGGGTGCTATACTTGAAGAATCGCATTACTATCCGTTCGGGCTGACTATGGCGGGGATATCATCTAAAGCACTCAACGGTATTGCTGAGAATAAGTACAAATACAACAAAGGATCCGAATTACAGAACAAAGAATTTAGTGATGGTAGCGGATTAGAAATGTATTCTACACAGTTTAGAATGCTTGATCCACAACTTGGAAGATGGTGGCAGATAGACCCCAAAGCAAGTGAAAGCGAAAGCCCATACGCTTCAATGAGTAACAATCCCATACGATTTAATGACCCTTTAGGCGATACAATCGTTGATGCACATATTAAGGCTGACAAGAATTGGAGTAAAGCATATAACACATGGCTTAACTCTAAAGCCGGTAAACGGTTTGTAAAGTTGTATAGCCCAGGAGGTAAGTATGGTACGACTACAGTGGTGTTTAAAGTCGGCAAGACAAATTCAGATAATTCTGCTCAAGGGAATACGAAAGTGTATAATGTCAGTCGAAAAACTGGCACTTCTACGGAATTAAAAACAGGTACTGAATATAAGGGAATAGATAAGGTGGCTGAGGGTAAAAGTTCAACCAATTATCTAAAGTTTGAAGTTAGCTTGAGGGAGGGAGATGATTTGAGCTCACCTGAAAATCAATTGGAAGGAAGCGAAACAGTTTTACATGAAACACAACATGTCCGTATTGATCAGCAATCACTAAGTCTAATTAATGAAATGGCTACTCCTGCCCAGCAGCATTATTATTATATGAAACCGGTCACCTCTGACTGGTATAAAGAAAGGTTTAATTTCTACATTGAAAATAGAACGATGTGGCGTGCTGATTATGAAAGGCAAAAATCCCAGGGAAAAGTAAAGGATGAAGCAGAATATATTAAATCGAAAGTGAATGATTTTAGAAATTAGTTTATGCGAATTTCATTATTGACATTTTTATTTTTTTTTAATTTATTGCTTATCTCATGTGAAACAAAGAGAGTATCTGATAAAGATGGCTCATCTTTTAAATCAGGCAAAGATTCTGTCTCAATTTTGCTTATTGAGAAGGGGACTTCCCATTTAGCTAATTATAAAGTTGAGAAGAGCAAAACGGGGAGAGTTGTTGCATTTGATTATAACAATCTGCGTGATACATTTTCATTGTTTTATGATTCTTTAAAAGAGAATTATATGGGGAGCTTTGGAACGAGAGATACTGTTCATTTCTATACAGACACGACAATTTATTATTCAATAAATAGCAATAATTATAAAGTTGTAAAACTAACGGGAGACAAAGATTTAACAGATGGTTCTTTTTCTGTCTTTTTTAGTTCCGAATTTGGATTTTTATTAAGTAGATCAGATACTTGGCGGTCGGCAAAGGTGTTGCAGCCTAATAATGAAAGTCAAGACTATTTGCAAATAGCAACCTTGCTATTTAAAATACAAGAAGATAATGGAATAATGTTGAATCGTATACCTCCTCCTGTTAGAAAAGAAATACAGCACCTTTCTATAGAATGAATTTCTTTCGTTGCGAAAGAAATTGTAAGCATTCCGTTTGTGCTGCGAGTTAACAAAATAATACTACAAAAAAATAAGCCCGGCGCTGTGTCGGGCTGTTGCATTTTAAGAGGCATAAGCCTGTTTCGCTCTAAAGTCTCTTCCCTTACTGGTGGGTGTCACCCACCCACCAGCACAACGGCGACCGCAACAATGTGATAATCGCCAAAAGTTCAACTACATCTTGTTCGACGAGCAGTTTAAAACAGCGAACTCCGGGTTCAGCAAAGTGGGCAGCAATAGTGTTGTTAAAGACCACACAGACCTTACGGAGAAAATTGCCCCCAAGAACGGATATATGTATATTGCAGTTTACCCTGTAAAGCATGATGAGCAACCAGTGTAGCGCGGGTAGCCTGTCCCGACGAAGGAGGGATGTTCTTTGACAACTTGCAGGTAGTGCACACCAGGGGAGCTATAATAGTACTCACAATACAATGAAAGTGCTTAATGCTAATACGAGACTTAAATTGCCTGTAACCGGAGCTCCCCAAAGTACGCATGCGCAAGTTAAAGAGACTATTAAGGTTAGGAGCATGACACCCGAACAACGGGCTTATAAACAGCAGAATAGCAGTATCGAGAAGTTAAAAGCTGATGCGAGTATGAATTTTAACTAAGTCGAATGAAAAAAACAGTCATAAAGATTACACTAATATTGGTAGTCATAATAGCAATTGTTTACCTATATCTTGTATTGGCAGTAAGCACTAAGCAGAGGGAATTGCAAGAGTTTAAGAAGAGCATTGCGCAAGATAGCATTGAATATAATTCTAAGAAGGTCAACAAAGCAAAAGCCCCTAAATAGCCGGACTTTTATATATACGCATAAGCTTTTTCTGCACGCGTTGGTGTTCCGCAGCCCCGCCGTTGTTCGGTATGCAGGGCAGGTAATGTGGGTGGCGTACCAACAACAGCCAGGAAAGCTATTATTTTACCAACAACACGGGTGGAAACGGGAGCCAATAGCGCCATCCCCATCATAGACATATTAACGGGGCTGTTGGGCGGACCTACAGGAGGTACAGCAGCGGCTACTCACGGTGGAGTGACCGCTTCGCAGCTCAATAACTTAACCGGCACCACGGGAGGCATCAGCACGTTGCTGGGCAACCAGACCACCGATGCGGCAGGAGCGCCCACAGTACCAAAGGCATATATCAATTACATATTTTTTGATAGCTTGTCCCGCTTTGCGGGAAGCAGTTCAAGGTAGTAAAAGATGCATCTGGTAATATACAGGCGGCAGGCGATAAGGTAGGTACAAACAGTGTTGTTAAATCTCATACCATTACCGGAAAAACGGCATTAAAGAACGGATATGTGTATATTTACGTGAGCAACCAGTGTAGCGCGGGTAGCCTGTCCCGACGAAGGAGGGATGTTCTTTGACAACTTACAGGTAGTGCACACCAGGGGAGCTATACTTGAGGAATCACACTACTATCCGTTCGGACTTACTATGGCGGGGATAAGCTCTAAGGCACTGAATGGAATAGCGGAGAATAGAAACAAGTTCAACGGTATCGAGTTTAATAGTGCCCTGGACATTAACATGTATGATGCGTTTTATCGCAATCTTGATCCGCAAACAGGAAGGTTTTGGCAAGTAGATCCAAGGCCTAATGAAGTACTAAGCCCTTACGCTGCTATGGCAAATAATCCAATTTTATATAGCGATCCATTAGGTGATACAACCTGGGTTTATGGCCGGAATGGTTCTTTGATGGGCGTAATCAATGACAAGATGAGGAATCAAGTTCATTTTATGGATAATGATGGCAAAGGTACATTTGATGGAAGCAAACTGACAGCTAAGCAATCTAAGGCAATGGCTAGTGCTGTTAGAAAAACTTCAATGGCTTTTATGGGTAGTAAAACCGCCAGTGACATGAAGGCAATATCAGATAAGTCCACTGAAGCTGGAAAAGAAATTGGATTTGTTGGAACAGTTGGAAAAGACAGAGAGATAAGGTTGACAGCAATGCCCATAGATGAGCATAATTTTTTTAAGCATATAAATATTGATCGTCAACTTGATAAAAATTATTCAAAGGAACAACAGTCAGGTTTTTTTCTTGTTGGACATGTTCACCATGGTAAAACGTTAGGTCCTTTCTACGCGGGAGGTAGAAGTCCTAGTGAGATACATGAATTTTTAGGAGAACCGTCAAATGATGACTATGCTCCGGCACTTTACAGAAACCCTTCCGCTTCGCAAAGAGGTCAATCTCCTGCTCTTGTAACGACACCCAATGGTGTCACTATATATGGAACAGCGACAAATGCAGACCGAAGACCGAATGGAACGTATGGTTATCCCAACAGGGCTATTCCAACAAACGATAGTTATATTTTATATAGAAGATTAAAACAATAAGATGAGAGTTTTTTTTACAGTTTTGATTTTCCTGCTCTTTGTCTCTTCATGTAAAAATGATAAAGGACCAGAGAACATAAAAACAACTGGTAATGAAGAATTACTTCAAATGGATTGGTTTATAAGAAAGTTTAGTCTCCCTTATGACAGAAATTTGGTGGTTGATAGCAATACTCTTATTTTCTATAAGTCGAAATACTTTGACACTTCATATTTGATTAACATTCAGAAAAGAGATACAGCCATCTATGGAGTTTACTATGAAGTTTTACCTGAATACCACAAGAGTGTTGATCATTATTTGGATCAAAATATGAAGCTCATTTATTTTCAAGGTTATAGTTTTCAGATTAGTGATAGTAGTTGGAATCTCATAACATCTGAAATATCTCCTGCCATGACAGCTAATGATTCTACTCACAAAAATAATGAGGCTTGTTATGATTGTCCGCATTATTTTTTATCATACGCATTTAAGACAGGCAGTAGCAGTAATTTAAACAGAACATCTTTTGATACTTATGCTCTTTTTCTTAAGGAACACTTATTGAATCAATTAAAAAGTAAACGTCCAGCCCTGGGTATGCAGGGCAATTGAGCGTAGCCAGACCAGTGCTAATCGATTACTTGTTTTAAAATGCATTTACAAAAATAAGCCCGGTGTAAAGCCGGGTTTTTGTATTTTATGAGGCAAGATTAAGTGCTGAAGAAAGCGATTGTTTTAATTTTTGTTTAGCCACCAGCCCTGCTGTACGAAGTCTTCAGACTTCGTTACTTGCTATGTTTGGATATTTCGCACCATAGTTTACCAGTTATTTCGGAGTAAACCTTACCAGTTGTTTCGTTGCAAAGTTTACCATTTCGTTCTCCGCAGCGGTGTGTCCCGAAAGTAAGGATAGTTCTTCCTTCTCCGCACAGTCTCCTTGTGGGCGGGTAGTGTGGTTAGGCAAGGGACTGTGTCGGTGGCTGGGTATTGTAAGTAGCCCGTTGAATGCCGGGCTGTATCTGGCTGAAGGTCTTGTAGCGTTGGTATTGTGTATAGCCAGACCTGGTGCCTGAACGTTACTTGATCAACGCAATAATAGTAATCACCAAAAGCTCTACAAGCTTAAAGCCACTGCAACCGAAGGAGTGACCGGGTTGGGCATTACCCTAAAAGTAATGGCGGGCGATAAGATAGATATTTTTGGCAGGAGCTATTATTTTGAGAACAACACGGGTGGAACGGGAGCCAACAGCGCCATCCCCATCATAGACATTTTAACAGGGCTGTTGGGCGGACCCACCGGTGGCACGGCAGCGGCTACTCACGGTGGAGTGACCGCTTCGCAGCTCAATAACTTAACCGGCACCACGGGAGGCATCAGCACATTGCTGGGCAACCAGGCTACCGATGCTGCAGGAGCGCCCACAGTTCCGAAAGCTTACATCAACTACATATTTTTCGATAGCTTGTCCCGCTTTGCGGGAAGCAGTTCAAGGTAGTAAAAGATGCACTCGGTAATATACAGGCGGCAGGCGATAAGGTAGGGACAAACAGTGTTGTTAAATCTCATACCATTACCGGAAAAACGGCATTAAAGAGCGGATATGTGTATATTTACGTGAGCAACGAAAGCCCGGTAAATGTGTTCTTTGACAACTTGCAGGTAGTGCACACCAGGGGTGCTATACTTGAAGAAACGCATTATTACCCGTTCGGACTTACCATGGCGGGGATAAGCTCCAAAGCGCTTAACAACGCACCGATTAATAGGTATAAGTTTAATGATGGGACAGAATTAGCCAATAAAGAATTTTCTGATGGCAGTGGGTTACCGAATGGTATGACTACGGTGCCAGGATGTATGATGCACAGATTGGGAGATGGCATGTGGTTGATCCCTTGTCGGAAAAAGGAAGAAGATGGAGTGTTTATAACTATGCATTTAATAACCCAATTAGATTTATTGATCCTGATGGAATGTGGCCTTGGCCGTCATGGTCAGATGTAAAGACATTTGCAAAATCAGCAGGTTCGACAATTTTAGATATTGCAGAAGGGGCGCAACTACACAACCAGGTTTTGGGGCAGTTGAATTTAGCTAAAGACTTGGTTACCAGTGTGGCGAAGGGGGATTTAAAAGGTGCAGGAAAACAATATATTGAAGCAACTGGCATTCCGGGTGCCATAAGTACCATAAAGTCTGCCGTCGAAGGAGACCCTAAAGCATTAGGGAAAGTTGTAGGAAATGCAATAGTGATCGCAGTAGCTCATAAGGCAGGTTCAAAGAAAACCGGAACACCTGCAGCAGGCGAGTCAACTGTATTTGAAAGGATTCAAGTCGAAGCGACTCGTGTTAACCCAGAAGTAAATACTGCAACTTTAGAGCCAGGACCCTATGCTAATAGATCCATACCGGCACGAAGTACTAGCCAGTCCTTCCAAGTGGGTGAGAGAAATGTGATAAACGAGTTTGGAGCAACGGATGGATGCCACACTTGTGGTGCGACAACATCAGGCAGACCTTCTGGAAATTTCACGCCAGATCATCAACCAGTGAGTTCACTAGTTCAAGAAGGTACTCCGCAGAGATTGTATCCCCATTGTGCATCATGTGCTGCCTCACAGGGAGGTACTTCATCAGGTTTGAAAAAGAAAGGGTATAACCGTCAATAAAAAAAATGATTAGTTATTCATTAATTGAGTTGCATGATATATTCGTTACAAACGGATTAAAAAATTTATTAGGAAGAGAATTTGCCATTAACAAAATGGGTTATTCCGGAGAGGATGTAAAAGTTGTTACTGACCGTGTAGTACTTTATTTTGAGGCGGAAGGTAGGGAACTGCAGAGCCTACAGACTTTTGGATGCGGTTCTTGGATGCTTCAATTCATTTTTAAAGGAATGTACATTGAGCTACATGAACTTAAAGATGTAATAGATGGACATAATAAATATGATTTTGACCTCACTTTATCAATTAGTTTTCTCAAGGGGCAATTGGAGATTTGCAATAGACACGGAGCTAAACCTGATATTCCTCTAATAGGTCAGAAAGTTGCAGTTTCGAAGGAGATTTATGAAGGTAGTGAAGTAAATGGTGTAAGATATAAATCTCCAAGCCACATGACGGGATGGTATTTAACTTCTAATTCCTACAAGGGAGACATAAAATCTCTATCGGTTGATCACTTATACCACCTTCTGAAAAAGAGACCTGATTTAGCTAAGTTTATGGCTTTGCCATTTGGCTACAGATTTTACAAGGATTTTAAAGAAGAAGATGTTTGGTTAGATGAGGAGGTTGTGAAAGCTACTTCTTTGTTCTCCACAGAGTGAGGTTCTCCGCAGCGTCTGCCTGTGATTGGCCTTGTGTGTTAGCTGGCGACTCTGCGGTAGGCGGAGAGTAAAAGTAATGGCAGGCGATAAGCTGGATATCTTTGGCAAGAGCTATTATTTTACTGCAGTAACCAATGGCGCAACCAATAATAAAAACATCACTACGCTCAGCATATTGATCGGTTTACTGGGCGGACCCACAGGCGGCACTGCTGCCGCAGCACACGGCGGAGTGACCGGCACACAGCTCAATGGCATTGGCAATACAACCGGTGGCATCCTGTCTTTGTTCGATGACCAGTTGGATGAAGTGCCCAACAGTTCCTCAAAGCCGAGGGCATTTATCAACTACATTTTCTTTGATGAGCAGTTTAAAAGTGTAGGCAGCGGGTTTGATCCGGCAGGTGATAAGGATGTGGTAAAATCACACCAATTATCCGGCATTGCAGCACCCAAGAACGGATATGTGTATATTTACGTGAGCAACCAGAGCCAGGTTGATGTGTTCTTTGACAACTTGCAGGTAGTGCACACCAGGGGTGCTATACTTGAAGAATCGCATTATTATCCGTTCGGACTCACCATGGCGGGGATAAGCTCTAAGGCGCTGAATGGAATAGCGGAGAATAAATTTAAGTACAATGGTAAGGAAGAACAGCGGAAGGAGTTCAGCGATGGTAGTGGGTTGGAATGGTTGGATTATGGTGCGAGGATGTATGATGCACAGATCGGAAGATGGCATGTGGTGGATCCGTTGGCAAATAAGTATCGCAAGTGGTCACCTTACAATTATGCAATTAATAATCCATTGAGATTTGTTGATCCGGATGGAATGGATGTAGTTGCGATAGATGGGGGGTGGCAATTTACAGGCCAGGATGCAAGAGCTTTTTTGTCAAGTTTTGTAGCAAGTTCTAAAAAAGAGGACTATGAAACCAAAGATGCAGCAGCAGTAGGATGGACAATAATGTATGGGAAAAAATCAATCGATGACAATCGGGAATTGTCTTCTTTTATATACCGAACCGCTGATAGAAGATTTAACTGGCAAAATCCTCAAAGATATCCTGACACTGAACTGGGTAACCCTGCAAAGGATCCTCGGAGTAAGTCTCCATTTGATAGGAAAAGCGCTGAGAAATTACTTGAAAAAGTCCAAAAGCTGGTTGGCTTTATTCATTCACATGGAAAAAGAAATACGGAAAGCTTCGATCATGATTTTTCAAATCACGATATTATAAAAAATGAATCATTTATATTAGATCAGGATTTGAAAGAAATGAATCCAGATTTAAATTTTTATTTAGCAAACCCACTTGGAGAATTGAGGGTATGGAGACGAGGGAATAGTAACCTATCTCACCACGGATCTAGAGTGATGGTACGCGGTTTTTACCGTGACCCTAAAGTAGGACCCAATCCCACACAATTGCCGCCGCCAGATAAATCTGGAGGTGTTTATAATGAAGAGGAAAACGAGATTGGCAATTTTTATGGTGCTGAGAATTAATTTTTTCGATTGAAATAATTTCTGTTATATGAATTAACTTAATTAAAAGAAGCTTTATGAGTCATACTATTTTACTTATTACAATGCTCTCTTGTTTTAAAGTTATTTATGGAGAAATTACTACTGCCAATAAAGGTCATTCTTTTCAATATGCTGTAGAAAATTTGAAATCAGACACCTTTGTTTTAGACATTCCAAGAATTAGAGGTACTGATTCCTATATAAGCACTTATAGATTGACAGCAAAGTCTACTCAACGTTTAGAATTAAAACCTTTAACCGCAGGGGTTGATTCCATGGAAATACGAATTTGGTTGAACTACGGAGGCAAACAACATTGCCTTCGATTTTTTTACGAAAGAGATGTATGGCAGGGAGAGTTGTTTACAATACGTTATATGCGTCCTAAAGATGAAAGATCTGAATGGGCCATGTCGAAGATAATAGAAAAAAAAGCACCCAAAAGCGGCTGGGAGAACTTTTTAAAAACATCTATTGAGTTAAACATTCTTGATTTGCCTGATTGCTATACAATTCCTGAATATGGGTATTCGACGGGATTTTCTTCATTTGTATGCTTTGAAATATCTACTAAAAAGTCTTACAGATTTTATTCGTATATTGAACCCAACAGTTTTCGCAAAGAGATTAAAGAGGCTGACGATATAGAAAGAATATTAAATTTAATACAGTCTGAATTTGATTTCAAAATGTTAGCCTCAATTTAATTAGCACTATACTGGCGCAAGGTGTACCGTGGAAGTTGTATAGAAGAAGCTAGTAGGTCTACCATAGTCGCTGTGCAAGCGGAGGCTGTAAACCACCCCTCGGTGCTTTCGTTCTCCGCAGCGTTTCTCCTCCCGGCCAAGTGCGTTGCAGAACTCTGCGGCAGGTGGATAAATGAGGCTATTTCATTCCAGATAAACCACCACCAAATACATCAACGGGGCGGTGTTCGAAAGCCGCACGATCAGTCCCGCTGACCCTGACAGACCGGACTATCCTGACAGGCTATTGTTCATCAGCCAGCCCGAAGGCAGGCTGCGGACAGTATTTGAAGCCGCGGACCCAAAAGGATCCGAGTCTAAAAACAGGGAGTATTATCATTCTACAGATCGTTGTGTTATTTATATCGTTTGTGATTCCAATGCTCTTCCTTGTTCGTTGGTATTACAAAAACAAAAGATAATACACCTCAGCTAACCGTAGAGTTCTATAAAAATAGTAGGCTGCTTATTTGTTACCAGAGCGGTTGCTGACTGGTGTGGAAGAACCGGGAGGATATGAACGGCGTGGTTGGGTTCATCAATGGTGAACATGATGAGGTAAGGGAACGTGGCCATAGGCTTACACCGGACATTACGGTACCGGACAGCCGAAGCGGTGGGCATAAGGGCAATGCGGTTTAAAATATGCTTCAACCAGGTCAGCAAATCGGTATCCCAGGTTTTCAGCCTGGAGGTTATAATACTCAACAGCGTGGGTTAAATCGTGGTCTGCAGTTGGGGTAATGTAAATGGTATAGGGCGACATTATGGTTTTTTATACCGGTATTTTACATCATCCCACTTTAATAAATAGCCGGGATTGTTTTTAATGGCATCCAGTTCTTTATCCAGTGCAGCTTTCTGAACCGGCGTAAGCTCAATGGCATCTTCTTCCACTGATTCTACCGCATCCACTTTAATAAGATCTTCAATCAAAGCTGCGGCATATTGTTTTTTAATGCGCAGGTGTAATGTATCGGGCATAAAATAAATTTTTAGGAGGCAAAGACTTTTTTCGCTTTATGCGATTGCAGAAAAGCATCCAGCATTGCAAACACATGTGCTTTATCTTCCTGCCCCAGCTTTTGAATATCAATAATTTTATTCACTACATTTTTTTCCAGCAGCAAATCAGTGTTGCCCACCAGGTAATCCAAAGATACTTCCAGTGCATCGGCAATGGCAGCAGCTACTTCAATGGATGGTTTTACTTCATCTCGTTCATAGCGCCCGATAACAGCCCCATGCACATTGAGTTTTTTGCCAGCTCGTCCTGGCTCATCTTCTTCATTTTTCTTACTTCACCGAGGCGTTTTCCGAACGTAGTTGACTTCATATGTGTATCAAATAATACAGTTAAATAAACGATACTGCGAATTTACACAATATAATTATCGTAACAAAGGCATAAAAGTTTTGGCTTATTAGGATTTATCTACCTGGTTTGCAACAGATATGTAGTCAAAAACTTTTTTTCAATGGAGGTTAAAGAAATCAAATCCCGGCTTACCATCACTCAGATACTACAGCACTACGGCTTAAAGCCCGATAAGAACAACCGGCTGCTATGCCCCTTTAATTCTCCGCGTTTCTCCTCCCGGCCAAGTGCGTTAGCAGAACTCTGCGGCAGGCGGAGAAATAAGGTCACCGCACTGGCGCAAGCCTACAGCAGGGGCGTTGTATAATAGCTGACCTGCTGCCTGAGCATTACTTATTTTGCAACGCCAATAGTTTATAATTTTGTACCGCGCTTACAAATAATTTGCTTGCAAAAAATTAAGATAAATAAATACAGGGCAGCAGGTCTGGCTAGGCACAACACCAACAACTGTAGCCGGGTACTATTATCAACATTCATCCCTTCTTTTATAAGCCGGCGTGGGGTATCAAAGCAAAAAGCCCGAGCTTCATGGAGCCCGGGCTTTTTCGGCGATGGATATTTTAAAAATGTATTCCTTATACTCAATAGCCGTCGTTCTGTTTCAATATGTTTTCGCCAACAGCGTTTATTTCCCTGATGGGTATGGGCATTACTAACTTATTGGCATCATATTCAAACCCATCTACCG
Source organism: Chitinophagaceae bacterium (assembly GCA_019638595.1). Lineage (GTDB taxonomy): Bacteria > Bacteroidota > Bacteroidia > Chitinophagales > Chitinophagaceae > Agriterribacter. The sequence continues at coordinate 82,059 of JAHBTJ010000027.1, read as the reverse complement.
GCTGTTTCAAACGTTTAATATCGTGGATGCGCTGCCCTTCATGAGCCAGCTCCAGCCTCCTTTCCATCAGGATGTTGCTCAATGTAACAGCTATGGGATCTGCACCCACGCGCGCGCGTATGGTTTCATTCATATCTTCATCGGGAGTAGCGCCAAGGTCGCCGCCCAAACGAAAATTACATTCTGCCCGTGTAAGGTACATTTCCGCCAGGCGTATAAAGGGAATGTTTTTATACTGTAATTTCCATTTGCCGCTGCGGTAAATATCCTGGTCGTCTATATAAAAAAGCGCGCGTCTTTTATCCTGCGCGGTATACAAATTAAGGTGCTTTTGAAGGATGGCCACATCACCCTCCCTGGCGCCATAATCTATAATGGACCAAAACAAATGCATATCATTTTCATCATGCTGGGCCGATACCTGCAAAGCGAAAATATCTTCAGAGGTATTGGAAGTATTATTGAACTCATCTGTATAGTTAGCCGTAAGGCTGTAATAACCGCTTTCGATCACTTCGTTGGCTTCCTGCCTTGCATTCGGATAGTCGCCCATTTGCAGGTATACTCTTGATAATACTGCCGCCGCCACATATTTATTGGCATATACAGTAGGTTCATCAAGATCCGGTTCGGGCAATAATTCCTTCGCCTGCTTTAAGTCATCCAGTATAAATGCATACGTATCTTCCAGCGAGCTGCGGGGTACCCGGTTCGCATCCGATATGTCGCCCACCGTAGGTTCGCTGATCAGTTGCAATCCCGGGTTAGCAGCAGTATTTCCGGCGCTATACGGTTTCGCAAACAACTTTACCAGCTCAAAATAAACCTGTCCTCTCAAAAAAAGCGCTTCTCCCTGCACCCTGTCCCTGTCATTTTCGTCTACAATATTTATTGCCTCAAGTATATTATTGCAAATGTTAACCGCCTTGTATCCATATAACCAGGTATCCCTTATGTACACGTTGTTTGTTAACATCGCTTTCCTGTATACTTCATCCGGCTCATTATAAGTACCAACCCATTCAATTTCTTTATCCGCGCCAAGCAGCTCGGCATACAACTGGATATCTCCGCCCATAAAGCTCGCATTGCTCACCACATCGTACGCGCCATTCAAAGCCGCTTTAATATTTGCATCGCTCGTAAATACATCCGCTTCATCAATACTTTGGGTTGGTTTTAAATCCAGCTCTTTTGAACAACCCACTATCAATAAAGAACTATATATTATTGTTATGATCTTTTTCATCTTCATTCGTTTTTTACAGGTTATCAGAATCCAATATTTAATCCCACCGATATATTTTTTATTTGAGGCGCGGCATAAAAATCGCTGCCCTGGTTCCGGTTGGAGCTTGTTCTCGCATCTGTATTCACTTCAGGATCCCAGCCCGGGTAACCTGTAAAGGTGAGCAGGTTCACACCTGTTACATAAAATTTTGCACTGGCTAAACGCAGCTTTTTTACAACCGCTGCAGAAAGGCTATACGAGATCGTAAGGTTTTTTAACCGTACATAATCGGCGTCATAAATATACCTGCTGGAGGCGCCGTTTCCATTCGCGCCCCTTAATCTTAATTGCGGCACATCGGTAATATCACCGGGCTTTTGCCAACGGTTTAGCTGGTCTGTTGTTTGATTATCATAACCGTTAAAGCCGGAGGTCATGAATGTGCCCGCACCATTCATTACCTGGTTGCCAAACACTCCCTGGAATAAAAACGACAATTGAATATTCCCGAAAGACAACGTGTTACCCAATCCCGCTATCAGCTTCGGGTTAGGATTCCCCACTATAAAATCACCGGCTTCATTGTAATCGTTGGTGGTGGTTTTTCCATCTGCCTTATAATACAAGGCGTCTCCGTTCTGCGGATCAACACCCGCGTATTTCGGCCCGTAAAAAATACCTATGGATTGTCCTACCATCAGCGAATTCAAATACCTTCCATCATTTCCCGGGATGATCGTTTGCAGCCCGTCCAGCTTTACTATTTTATTTTTATTCATCGAAATATTTAACGTAGAGCTCCACCTGAAAAGCTTGTTGCTGATATTTTCTGAATTGATCACGAACTCAACCCCTTTGTTTTGCATGGAGCCGATGTTAACCGTTTGGGTTGAAAAGCCGGAATTGCCCGGCACCGGCACTTCAAAAATAAGATCCTGTGTTTTGCGGTTATACAGGTCTATTTCGCCGCTGATCCTGTTGTTGAACAGTCCGAAATCAAGTCCTATATCCACCTGGTTTGATTTTTCCCAACGCAGGTGCCTGTTGGCCAATTGTGTGGGACTTAGTGCTCCTACAGCGTTATACGACGCTCCACTCCAAAGTCCCATATGCGAAAAGCTTCCAAACCCATCCGCATTACCGGTTAAGCCCCAGCTACCGCGAAGCTTCAAAAAGCTGATAACATCTGAATTATGGAGGAAACGCTCTTCGCTTACTATCCATCCGGCAGAAACAGCCGGAAAGAAGCCGTATTTTTCATCGTTGCCAAAAACAGAAGACCCGTCAATGCGGCTACTGAAGGTGAACAGGTATTTATTGTTGAACTTGTAATTGGCTCTTATAAAATAAGAGAGAAAAGAGCTGTTGTTTTCAACAGATGTACCGCCTTTTATCAGGGCAGCGCTTTCGAGCTTTTGTAAAGATTCTACAGGAAACTGCTCTCCGTAAACATTGGCATATTCCGAATTGTATCGCTGGTACGACATGCCGGCAACCGCTTCAAGATCGTGCAGGTCTGCAAACGTTTTTTTGTAATTAAAATAGTTGTTGATATTGTAATCAAGAGAACGATACCAGCCTGATTCGCCATACCCGTTTGAGCCGCTGCCAAAATCGGTATTGAAACCATAAAATTGATCGTCGTTTTGATTTTGAATATCTGCACCTAGTTCCGTGCGGAAATACAATGAAGACGAGAAATTATATTGTCCATATATATTCCCGATGTTGCGGTATATCAGCGACTTAAATTTACCGTTCTCATAATCAACATAAGGGTTAGAGTAGGTGGTGGTGGGCGAATTATATACCACGCCATCCAGGTCGCGGAAGGGCGTTACAGGCGTAAGCGCCACTATTTGCATAGGCGTTGAAAACTCATTATCTGTTTGTACTCTGCCCGCATTGGTTTGTGCAAGACTGAGGTTAATACCTATTTTAAATTGATCGCTTACTGTTTGATCCAGGTTGATCCTTGTGGAAAGCCTTTTGAATTTGTTGCCAATTAAAATCCCATCCTGGTTGTTATAGGAAGCGCTGATATAGAATTTAGTTTTTTCTGTTCCGCCCGAAGCCGAAATATCTATCGCTGAATTACGGGCATTGTCATTAAAAGCATGTTTCTGCCAATCGGTATTGATCTCGCCGGTTTTCCAGTCTGCCCAGCCCGAATAGCGATCCAGCCTTCCTTCCGCTGCTTCCAGCCAGGAATCTTCATACTGATCAGGATCCAGGGGATCAATCCCATCTATATGATCACTGTTAATCGCTGCTTCTCTCAGCAGGTCTACATATTGCTGCGCATTCAAAAATTTACGCAGCCGCGTAGGCTTATTAAAACCATACTGTGTATTTACCTGGAAATTGGTTTTTCCTGCCTTCCCTCTTTTTGTAGTGATCAATACCACTCCATTGGCAGCCCTCGATCCATAAATGGCCGCTGCTGACGCATCTTTTAAAATATCAAACGACTCGATATCATTAAAGTTGATATCTGCCATTGGATTACCGGAATATGATGAGTTATTGACAGGCACCCCGTCAATAACATACAAGGGGCTGGTAGATGCTGAAATAGATCCGACTCCCCTGATCAGTACTTTTACCCCTTCGCCTACTTTACCGCTGTTGCCTTCTACAAAAACGCCCGCGGCTCTTCCCTGGAGGGCCTGGTTAAAGTTGGATACCGGCATATTCTGAACCTCCGAGCCTTTTACTTTGGCAATATTGCCTGTAAGGTCTTTTTTTATGCGGGTACCAAACCCTACCACCACTACTTCATTCAGCGACCGGGATGTAGCGGTTAATTGAATATCGGCGAGATTTCCGTTTACCGGCATTTCAATGGTTTGAAACCCTATGAAACTAATGACCAGTGTTGTAGTATTTTCGGGAACAGACAATGCAAAAGAACCATCGCTATCTGTTACCGCAGAGGACCGGGGATTGTTTTTTGCTTCCACAGTAGCGCCGGCTATCGGGCTCCTGTCTTTTGAATCGGTTATGCGCCCCTTCAGGCTCCTGGTTTGTGCATAGGTTGCACTCAAATAAAATAGCAGGCTCACACCTGTGAGCAGGCATAATTTCAACAATTTTCTCATAAATAGTGATTTTGATAGTGTGGAGGTCAAATCCACATACAAAGGTAAAGGATTGTAAAACGGATTTATAAAATAAAAAAGCCATGCTTATTGCATGGCTTATCATAGCATTTACAGCTCAAATTATTCCCTCCTGGAATTAGTGGCGTAAATAAGTATATACTGGGCGAGCGTAACTATAGAAGCTACCGCAGCAACCACGTAAGTCATAGCGGCCCATTTAAGCGCGTCTTTAGCCATCGGATATTCCTGGCTGTTGGTTACATTGGTGTGCTGTAACCAGGCCAGCGCTCTTTTGCTTGCGTCAAATTCTACCGGCAGGGTAATTACCGAAAAAAGGGTGGTAAGGGCAAAAAGTGCTATTCCTGCCAGCAGCAGTGCCGGAAATACTTTTATCAGCAATATCCCTCCTATCAGCACAAATTGTATTATTGAAGAGCTAAACTGTACCACAGGAACAAGTTTGCTCCTCATTGCCAACCACTTATATGCAGTAGCGTGCTGTACCGCATGCCCGCATTCATGGGCGGCCACGGCAGCGGCGGCTACCGAAATGCCATTATACACGTCGGGACTAAGATTTACCGTTTTGTTCGCGGGGTTATAGTGATCGGACAAAAACCCGTTTGAGCTGGTTACAGTTACATCATATATACCATTTTCTTTTAACATCTTTTCAGCTACCTGTTTACCGGTTAGCCCGGTATATAATGGAATTTTACTGTACCTGGCAAACTTACCTTTTAACTGCATGCTTACCAACATACTTATACCAACAAAAATTAACGACACTAACCAAATTGATCCCATAATTAAAGCATTTTTTTACGCATTTACTATATCAAAGTAGTGTCCATTTTTTCATTTTGCCCAAAATTGCAGCATATCGTTTTTTACCCAGACGTTTTGACGGTTGTATTAGTTTTAAAAAAATATAGCTGCCAAATTGGCTAAATCCTTGTTTTTTAAACCCCGCCCAGAAAAAAAATAATTACCTGATAATCATTTATTTATGAACCATTATACGCATAAAAACACCCCCAAAAAGTTATTAACAGGAGGCAAAATTAATTTTGTTATGTTTGAGCAATTTGTAATTTAGTGCAAGAATTTAATGGGTTAGTAAGTACTAAAGGGTCAGCGAAAGTTGACCCTTTAGCTTTTTCAGGACATGAATGGGAACAGTTCTTTGCAAACAAATCTTTTAACTGCCATTGTTTTTAAAATCAAACGAATGGGTGTCCCCATTTTTTTACAATCAAATTTATATCCAACATTTTTTTAGTTGCAAAAAACAAACACACTGCTTTAAGCATATACGCAACCCGCCAAAATAAATCACTGATCGTTTTGTTCATCACTAATCACCACAATCCTCACGTATCTTTAACGCATGAGCAAAATCAAGACGGCATTTTTTTGCAGCAACTGTGGTTACGAATCTCCCAAGTGGGCCGGTAAATGTCCTTCATGTGGTGAATGGAATACTTTTGTTGAAGAGGTAATAGAAAAAAACGGGAAGACTAATAATAAAGGCTGGAAAGAATACAATGGAAAAACAACAGATGTAAAAATCATTGCGCTGCAAGAGGTAACCGCTTCGGAAGAAAAGAGAATACTAACGCCGGATGCAGAGCTGAACAGGGTTTTAGGCAACGGTATTGTTCCGGGCAGCATTGTATTAATAGCAGGCGAACCAGGCATAGGTAAGTCTACTTTGTTTTTACAGAATGGCTTATCGCTTCAAAATATTACAACACTTTATATAAGCGGCGAAGAAAGCGAGCAGCAAATTAAAATGCGCGCTGACCGCCTGGGTATTGTAAACGATAGCTTTTATTTGCTTACAGAAACTTCTACGCAGGTCATCTTCCAGGAAATAAAAAAACTAAAACCGCAACTGGTCATTGTTGATTCTATCCAAACATTGCATTCGCCCTATATAGAATCTTCCGCGGGCAGCGTTTCGCAAATAAGAGAATGCGCTTCGGAGTTTCAACGTTTCGCCAAGGAATCGAACACCCCCGTTTTTTTAATTGGTCACATTACCAAAGACGGCAACATTGCGGGTCCGAAAATTTTAGAGCATATGGTAGATACAGTGTTACAGTTTGAAGGAGACCAGCACTATGCCTACCGTATTTTGCGCACACTCAAAAACCGATTTGGGTCTACTTCGGAACTGGGAATATACGAAATGACGGGAAAGGGTATGCGACCGGTGTCCAACCCCTCCGAAATATTGATCACCCAAAAAGAAGAACAATTAAGCGGTATAGCCATTGCCGCCACCCTGGAAGGACAACGCCCTTTATTAATTGAGGTGCAGGCGCTGGTTACCCAGTCTGTGTATGGAACTCCCCAGCGTACCAGCAGCGGATTTGACCTGCGCCGGCTGCAGTTGCTGTTGGCCGTACTGGAAAAAAGGGGTGGTTTTCATTTTGGGATGAAAGATGTTTTTGTAAATATAGCCGGCGGCTTAAAAGTAGAAGATCCCTCCATTGACCTGGCAATGGTAAGCGCCCTGCTGAGCTCATACGAAGATGTTCCCCTGGCACAGCACATTGCTTTTGCCGGCGAAGTAGGATTGAGCGGCGAAATAAGGGCGGTTAACCGTATTGAACAACGTATAGCCGAGGCCGAAAAGCTGGGTTTTGAAAAGATCATTATCAGTAAATACAATCAAAAGGGGTTGGGTAAGCAATCCTTTAATATTGAATTAATTACCATGTCGCGGGTAGACGAGGTTTACAAATACCTTTTTTAAAATACAACGATTGCTTAAAACAGTTTTAGATAGCGTTTCCCACATCCTGTTTCCCTGGCTTTGTAACGGCTGCGGCAGCGACCTGGTTAATAAGCACCATTTACTGTGCCTGCAGTGTACGGAACACCTGCATGAAACAGGCTTCGCATCGCTGCCCGGTAACCCGGTGGAAAAAGCGCTTTGGGGAAGGCTCGGCTTTCGCGCGGCAATGAGCCAGTATTATTTTTCTAAAAACGCCCTGCTTCAGCAACTCATTCACCAGTTTAAATACAAAGGCAACCGGGAGCTGGGTATTTATTTTGGAAAGCTGATGGGAGCGACCATACGATCTGCCTGGCATGATACTATGCCTGACGCGCTCATACCGTTGCCCTTGTTCCCCGATAAAGAACGTAAAAGAGGCTATAACCAGGCGGCGTTATTATGCGAAGGCATGGCAACTATACTCAATGTGCCTGTTGTATACGATGCTGTTCGCCGGGTTCGTTATACATCCACGCAAACACACAAAACACGTATGGAACGATGGCAAAACGTGGAAGGCGTTTTTGTAGCTTCTGCAAACAATACTATAAAAGATAAACATATACTGCTGGTAGACGATGTAATTACAACCGGCGCCACTATGGAAGCATGTGGCAATGCCATACTGGAAGATGTGCCGGGTGTAAAGATCAGCATCGCCACATTAGCTTATGCAGCTTTATAAAAAATGAACCGCTTTTCAGCTTTCATATTATTATTACTTATGCTGGCAGGTATTTCATCCTGCCGTAAGCAAACTTTTATTACGTCTGCTGATGCAAAACTCCTGTTAGCGGACTCCGTTCGGTTTGATACTGTTTTTTCAACCGTTGGATCGGTAACACAATATTTTACTATTGTAAACAACAACCTGCAAAAGCTCAGGCTGAGCTCTGTAAAATTAATGGGGGGCAATACCTCACCCTATCGCATCAATATAAACGGCATAGCCACTACGGAAATAACAAACCTCGAAATGGAAGCGGGAGACAGCGTGTATGTTTTTGTATCTGTAACGGTTGATCCCGGCTCGGACAATCAGCCTTTTCTTGTAAAAGACAGCATACAGGTAAATTATAATGGCAACCAGCGGTATATACAACTGGAAGCATACGGACAAAACGCGCATTTTTTAAAAAACCATATCATTAACGCGGATATGACCTGGAACAATGATCTGCCATATGTTGTTTCGGGAGGGATACTGGTGGAAGAAGGCGTTACCCTTACGATTGAAAAAGGCTGCCGCATTTATATGCATGCCAACGCTCCTCTTATTATTGACGGCACCCTGATCGTAAACGGAACAAAAACAGACAGTGTTACTTTCCAGGGAGACCGGCTTGATAAAGGCTACCGCGATTTACCTGCTTCGTGGCCGGGATTAATTTTCAGAACGGGCAGCCATAGCAATACTATTACCTATGCCATCATTAAAAACGCATACCAGTCTGTTGTATGCGCCGGACCCTCCGGAAACGCTTTGCCCAAACTTCAATTAAACGAGTGCATTATTGATAATATATATGATATAGGCATATGGGCTAAAGCAAGCAGCATCAGCGCGGTTAATTGCCTGGTAAGCAATTGCGGTTTAAATATTTTACTGGAGCAGGGGGGAGCATACGATTTTACACATTGCACCATTGCCAGCTATGGTAATACTTTTATAGAACATAAACGGCCCGTAGTATCTGTAAGCAATACCGATGAGCAACAGCAAAACAGCCATGCGCTGAACGTGCTGTTTCGCAATTGTATTATTTGGGGCGATGCCGGTAATGTGGAAGATGAATTGCAGGCATCCCGAACGGGGAGCGAACCTTTTGACCTGCTGCTGGATCATTCTCTTTTTAAAGCAAAAAGCATTTCACCCGAAATAACCATGCTTAACAGCATTGTTAACCAGGATCCGGCATTCGACAGCATTCATACCGGGCGCCGGTATTTTGATTTCCATATCGGGCAAAAAGCTTCACCGGCTATTGGAGCAGGTACTGCTACCTCCATAACCACCGACCTCGACGGGCGGCTACGGGAAGGCATACCCGACCAGGGATGTTATATGAGGAGATGAGGTTGGGAGTTTTCCGTTTGTAGTTTATAGTTTGTGGTTACTGGTTGCAAGTACACCCTATACCTTATACCTTCGTTGCAGGTTACAGGTTTGTTTATTATTTCAGGTGTATGGCGTAACCTTACGCCCTATTCCTTATGCCTTACACCTTTGTCATGCTGATAGCTCCGGGATAACGCTTCCTTAAATGAGCAATCAGCCCTTCAGCCCCGGCTCCCATACGGTGATTACCTAAGGTCATACCTTCATAAACAGCTGCTACCTGCCAGTCTTTTTTGTGAACATCAATTCCTACATAAATTACGCTTCCTGCATAATGTTGTTGCTTACCTTTGTTGCCGGTTTCGGGTGCGGCAGAAGTTTGTTGTTTCATTGTAAAATGATTTTAGTTTCTACAAATTTCTTCTTTGCAGCGTAAAGAGCAATCTTTTCGACTGATGCTGCTCCGAAACCTTTTTCATATATACTGACGGCTGAAAACTGATAGCTCATAGCCGAAATCTGATAGCTAACAACACAAATTCATTTTTTTGCACCAAATTTGTAGTATTACCATTACCTAAAAACATATACTATGATACGTTTACTGTGCGTGGCAATTGTTTTAACAGTTGCATCTTCTATTTATGATTTCAAAGTTGAGTCGCTGGAAGGCGGTTCAATGGACCTTTCAAAATACAAGGGCAAAAAAGTACTTATTGTTAATACGGCTTCAAAATGCGGATATACTCCTCAATACAAAGACCTTGAAAAATTATACGAGGAGAAAAAAGATCAGCTCGTTATTATTGGATTTCCCGCTAATAATTTCAGGGGGCAGGAGCCGGGCACCAACGCCGAAATAAAAGAATTTTGCCAGAAAAACTATGGAGTAACTTTTCCTATGGCCGCCAAAGTGTCTGTAAAAGGCAATGATATTCATCCCCTGTTCAAATACCTTACAGAAGAAGCAGAGAAAAAAGGAATAGAAGACCCCATTAAATGGAACTTTACCAAATTCCTGGTAGACGAAAATGGTAAGCTGATCACCGTATTTTCAAGCAAAGTGAATCCGTTGAGTGAAGAAATATCCAAATACCTGAACTGATACGTGCTTTTAATTATAAAGAGCCGGGTGAAAGTCCGGCTTTTTTTATTTTAAAATTGCTTTAAAAATAACGCAAACGATTGAATGCTTTAATACCGGAAAAGTATCAAATACCTGTTTTAACTTGGTACTCCAATTAATGAAAAAGTATGTTCTCAATACAAAAGAGGCAGGAAAACGGTTTCGATAAAATATTGCTGAATGATGATGATGGCAACTGTACGGTTGAAATAGTACCGGCATTCGGCGCAATGCTGCATGCTTTTAAGGTGAGCGATACAACAGGAACATTAAATATTATTGACAGTTACAACGACAAAAGCGTATTTGATAACAATGCCGAGCCGGCAGGATTCAAAGGACTAAAGCTTTCGCCTTTCCCTTGCAGGATCCAAAACGCAAGCTATCATTTTAACGGAAAGGAATATCGTTTCCAAAAAAGGCTTTCCAACGATGCTGCAATACATGGCTTGTTATACAGGGAGGCTTTTACAGTAACGAAAGAAACGGTTACAGGCAATGAAGCATCCCTGCATTTACTATGCAGGTATCCGGCTACCGATCCGGGGTACCCATTCACGTATGATTGTTTGGTCACATATACCCTACAAAGAGGAAATGCACTTACGGTAACAACCAGTGTTACTAACACCGGAAACGCCCCTATGCCTGTAGCGGATGGATGGCACCCGTATTTTACTTTTGAAAAACCTGTAAACGGGCTGGAATTACAGTTCGCTTCTGAACAAATGCTGGAATTTGTAAACCTTATTCCTTCGGGGAAAACACTCAGCAACCCGGCTTTTATTTCGGGAGCCCTTATCGGGTCAACCGAACTGGATAATTCTTTTGTACTTGATTTTACAGCTTCGCAACCTTTGTGCATATTACGCGACCCCGATAGCAAATGGCAGCTTGAGCTTTACCCGGAAAAAAGCTATCCTTATTTACAGGTTTACATTCCTCCTCACCGCAAAAGCATCGCTATAGAAAACCTGAGCGCGCCGCCCGATTCATTCAACAATGGCATGGGACTTATCACACTTCCTCCCGGCAAAGAAACCAGCTTCTCAGTAAAATATGTTGTACAGAAAAAGCAATAAGATCAGCCGTTCAAAAGCCTCACTGCATCCCTGGCAAAATACGTAGCTATCAAATCAGCCCCTGCGCGCTTAATGGAAGTAAGGCTTTCAATGATCGCCTTTTGTTCATCGAGCCAGCCCATTTTAGCGGCGGCTTTTATCATAGCGTATTCCCCGCTTACATGGTAGGCGCTAACAGGAACGGTTACACTATTTTTTACTTCACGGATAATATCAAGATAAGCCATTGCCGGTTTCACCATTACAATATCTGCGCCCTGCTCCACATCCTGCAATACTTCATTTATTGCTTCGCGCCGGTTGGCATAATTCATCTGGTAGGTTTTTTTATTGCCAAAGCCAGGGGCGCTGTCCAGCGCATCGCGAAAAGGCCCGTAAAAACAAGACGCATATTTAGCGCTGTATGCCATTATACCTGTTTGGGTAAAACGGGCTTCTTCAAGCGCTTTTCGTATAGCGCCGATACGTCCATCCATCATATCGCTCGGCGCAACAAAATCCGCACCTGCTTCCGCATGACTCAGGCTCATTTTCACCAGCGCATCAACCGTTTCGTCGTTTACAATTTCACCATCCTTTACAATGCCGTCGTGCCCGTATATAGAATAAGGATCCAGTGCAACATCCGTCATCACCACCATTTCAGGTATCGTATTTTTAATAGCTTTAATACTGCGCTGCATTAAGCCATCCGGGTTCCAGGCTTCTTTGCCCGTATTATCTTTTGCTTCGTCTTTTGCTTTTACAAAAAGCAGCACACTCTTAATACCCATTGCCCACACTTCTTTTACTTCCTTTACCAAAAGATCAAGCGAGTAACGGTAATAACCAGGCATGGAAGGAATTTCATGCTTAACGTTTTCGCCTTCGTCAACAAAAACAGGTAATATGAAATCGTTTGGTGTTAAAACAGTTTCTGCAACAAGGCTGCGAACAGAAGAGCCGGTGCGGAGTATACGATTACGCTTTTGAAGATACATAGCTGAAGTGGCTGATTTGAGCCGCAAAATTAACCTATCCTGCGCTTATTCCGGGAAGTGATTTATCATGTTATCGTCATTTTCCGATAAAAGCTACGTTTCAGTTCAGGTATCCCGGTTTTAAAAGCCGGTGTAGCTGGTTGTGCCTTTCAGGATTAAAAAACTACAGTTCACCGGCAACTTTAGTGCCTTTGGCCCACATATGCTTGTTCTGCATACCACTGCGGTATATGTTTGCGCAATAATTACAAACCAAATATTAAACATCTAAAAATAAAAGAAATGAAAAAGATCATCTTTTCAGCAGTCATATTTTTAAGCATTACCGCAACTGCTGCATCCAGGATAAACCCGGTAAATGAAAAAGTAATGAAAACATTTAACGAGATTTTCAGGAATGTAAGTGCCCCGGCGTGGAATGTTTCCGGTGATTATTATGAAGCGTCTTTTGTAAATGCCTCTGTAAGAACCCGCGCCTGGTTTAATCGCAAGGGACACCTTGTTCAAACCATTCGCTATTACACCGAGAGCGGGCTGCCTTCAAATGTTTTGTATAAAGTAAAGCAGACATACGCCGGAAAAGAGGTATGCGGCGTAGTTGAAACCACCAACAGCTCCGGCATTAATTACGGCATTATTTTAAAGGACGGTAAAAAGTATACGCATATCAATGCGGACACACATGGAGAAACAGAAACTGTGGCAGAATATACCAGGGGTGATAAATAGCTGATCCTTGTTTTCTCCTGTTTAAATTGGATCCTCTGCAGTTTTTCCCTGTGTGAAGTTTTGTGTACAGGAAGAGGAAAACTGCGGAGGAGTTCCATTGGGAGGCGTTATGAACAACCGGTATTTACCATTTATACGATTAAACCCACTCCCTAGGATGCAGGCAGGCATCCAGTAACCTCGCTTCTTCGCTACCTGGTTTGGGCTGATAGTTATAATCAAAGCGCACTGTAGGCGGCAGACTCATCAATATGCTTTCTGTTCTGCCGTTGGTTTTAAGCCCGAATATAGTTCCCCTGTCGTGGATAAGGTTGAATTCCACATACCTGCCGCGGCGTATCTCCTGCCAGTATTTATGTTCTTCAGTCCAGGGGATGTTCTTTCTTTTTTCCACGATAGGTATATATGCTTCTGTAAAACAATTGCCGTTAGCCTGCTGAAAAGAGAAAAGCCTTTCCGCATCCGCTGCATCCGCGGGACGCAGGTAATCGTAAAAAACACCGCCTATACCACGCGTTTCATTGCCGCGATGCTTGTTAGCGAAATAAACATCACAATTCTTTTTATAATGTGTATACAAGTCAGCGCCAAACGGGGTAATGGTATTATATAATGTTTGGTGAAAATGTTTCGCGTCTTCATCAAACAAATAATAGGGTGTAAGATCAGCGCCGCCGCCAAACCACCTGTCAATAACATTATTACCAGCATCATACAATTCAAAATAGCGCCAGTTGGCATGCGTGGTAGGAACAAAAGGATTCAGTGGATGGATCACCAAACTTAATCCGCAGGCAAACCAGCTATCTCCATCAATTTTAAGTTGTGAACGCATCGCATCGCTTACTTTACCAAATACAACAGAAGTGTTTACACCTCCTTTTTCAATTACATTGCCATTGGCAATCACTCTTGTTTTGCCGCCACCACCGCCTTCACGTTCCCATTTGTCTTCAATAAATGTAGCTTTGCCATCTGATTGCTCAAGAGCCGTGCAGATGGTATCCTGGAGAGAATGGATATATTGTATCCAGGTATCAGTTGTAAAACTCTTCATTCCGTTGTTTCATTATTATTTTCAAATAGCTCACGCAATTTTTGTTGCAATAATTTTTTATCAGGCAATTGTGTTCTGTATTCTGAAACCATTGTTGGAGAAAGGCTGCGGCTCAATGCATATTCCACCACTTCGTTGTCTTTATCTTTGCAAAGCAAAACGCCAATGCTTGGATTTTCGTTTTTCTTTTTTACATCCCGATCCAGTGCCTCTAAGTAAAAATTTACTTTACCCAAATGCTCCGGTTCAAATTTTTCCTTTTTCAATTCAAAGGCAACAAGGCACTGCAGGCCCCGGTGGTAAAATAACAAGTCAATATAAAAATCCCGGTTGCCCACCTGCACTTTATATTCCTCACCAATAAACAGAAAGTCCTTACCCAGTTCAAGGATAAATGTTTTCATTTGCTGGATTAAGCCTTTTTGTAAATCGCTTTCGCTGTGAGGGTTGGGCAGGTTCAAAAATTCAAATACATAGCTATCCTTAAAACTGTTGATAATGTTAGGATGTATTTCTCTCAGCATTGGTGAGAGCTTTTGATTGCCTATCATTACCCGTTCAAAAATACCACTGTCAATTTGCCTTTCCAGCTCCCGTTTATTGTATTTCTCCTGAATGCACAGTTTCAGATAAAACTCCTTCTCCTGCGGGGTCTTGGCTCTGCCCAAGATAGTGAGATTATTTGTCCAGCTAATTTCTCTCACCAGTGGTGAGAGATTTGGAGAATCTTTATAGGTTTCGTAAAACTGCTTCATTCGCCAGAGGTTTTTATCGGAAAACCCTTTTAAATCCGGTTCATTTCGACGAATATAATCAGCCAGTTCCTGAACAACAGATTGCCCCCATTCTGCCATCTTCACCTGTTTACTGATGTGTTCGCCAATATTCCAGTAAAGGGTTATCAGTTCGGTGTTGACAGCTTTTATAGCCGCAACCCTTGACCGTTTTATGAGTTCTATTATATCGGCAAATTGTTTTTGTAGCATAGATTAAAACGGATTGTACCCATTGATATCTTCTAAAAAATGATGTTATGTTTAATCATTATCAAAGCTATAACTATGTTTTGGTACACCGGTGGGTATATACAACAAGTTGTATACGTGCTACATACTGATGGCAATAACGTTATTGCGGGTAGTAGCTATCCTTACGTTCCCTCCCATTCCTTCACCGTATCTACAAACGCCCTTGCATGATCAACCGGCACATTGGGTAATATACCATGACCGAGATTAGCGATATACCTGCCATTGCCAAAGGCATTCAGCATTTTGTTTACTTCTTTTTTCAGCTCCGGTATGGGCGATAACAGTTTTGCGGGATCAAAGTTTCCCTGTAACGTTATATTGTTTCCTGCCATGCTTCTTGCCAGCCCAGGTTTAATACACCAGTCAATACCCAATCCGCTTGCGCCGGTTGCAGCCATTTCTTTCAATGCATACCAGGCTCCCTTCGCAAAAATAATCACGGGCACTTCCTCTTTTAAAGCATGTACGATCTGGCGTATGTATTTCAACGATATATTTTCAAAATCCTCCGGGCCCAGCAATCCGCCCCAGCTATCAAATACCTGTACGGTATCCGCCCCTGCCTTTACCTGTGCTTTCAGGTAAGCGATCGTAGTATCTGTTATCATTTGAAGCAACCGGTGCGCTAATACAGGTTGGGTATAACAAAAGGCTTTTGCTTCATCAAAGGTTTTACTTCCTTTACCCTGCACCATGTAGCACAAAATGGTCCACGGCGCCCCGGCAAAACCAATCAGCGGCACACGCCTGTTCAGCTCTTTTTTTATAAGAGTGATCGCGTCAAAAACATATTGCAGCGTTTCATGAACATCCGGAACACGTATGCGTTCCAGGTCGTTACCGGTTTTAATGGGTTCCGGCAAAAAAGGCCCTTTGCTTTCTACCAGTTGTACTTCAAGCCCCATCGCCTGCGGCACAACCAGTATATCCGAAAACAGGATCGCGGCGTCTACCCCAATAATATCCACAGGCTGAAGGGTAATTTCGCAGGCCAGCTCAGGCGTTTGGCATCTTTCAAAAAAACCGTATTTTTCTCTTAAAACCATATATTCCGGCAAATAGCGGCCAGCCTGGCGCATCATCCACACCGGCGGGCGGCTTGTAACTTCTCCGCGTAATGCCTTTAATAACAAATCGTTCTTCATAATAATTATTGTAAGCTGTGAAGCCGTTTATTTTTCGCTTTGCAGCCCTGCTTTTTTTCCAAAATATTCTATTACCAGTTCCAGCAGGTTGGCTTCGCCCGGCCATTGGCTTGTAATTACTTCGTTGCTGCAATAAGATTCTATGGTAGCGGTGGTGGTTTTACCTATAGAGAAAAGAGTGGTGCTGACAGGTATTGTATTTACAGAAAAAAAACTGTGCACTCCACTCGGACTAAAAAACAAAATGCCCTGGTATTGCGTATCAATCGTAACCGGTGTGCCCACCGTTTGATACACGGTAACCTCGTTTACCTGTATGCCGGCAGCCGATAGCGTTTCCGGTAAATCGTTAAGGCGTTGTTTGCTACAGAAGAAATAGACCTCTTTTACAAAACCGCTTTGTAAAATTTTGTCTGCCAAACCGCTTGCATTTTTTGCAGTGGCTACAATGGCGGATTCATCAAAAAACTCCAGCAACGCTTCTTTAGTAGCGCCTCCTGTGCAAAATATTTTCCACGAAGGCACGTGCCCCGACAATTCACCCCTCACTACTTCAACCGCGTGTATGCTTGTAAATACAGCTACAATAGGTTCAGACGATAATTTATGCAGCTTTTGAATGGTAACATCCGAAATATCCGGTATATTCTGTATGAATGCTACGGCATCCGCTTCTATATGCTGCAGGTTAGCCCTGCGCAGCAGCTCCTTTTTCAGGATCCGCGTAGAAAGTATGTTTATTTTATTTCCCAACATTCCGGATCAATTCTATTATCTGGTCTGCTCCTTTTGCAAGAACCTCTAAGGCAGCTTCCTTACCTGCCAAACCCGCATCGCTAACAGCCACTGTTTTCTGTATTTCTATTTTTTCTTTTCCATCGGGCGAAATGACGCTGCCCTTAAAATGCAGCATACCATCCTTTACCTGTGCCAAAGCGCTGATAGGCATAGAGCAGCCTCCCTGTAATGCCCGCAAAAAATCACGTTCGGCCTGTGTGCAGATATCTGTATCCGGATCATTAAAAGCAGCGCAAACCTGTAACAGCTTTTCGTCATCTTCTCTTCCTGCTACTGCAATGGTTCCCTGCGCCGGCGCCGGCAGCATCCAGTCCAGGTCAACGCTGTTCGCCGGCCTCACACCTATTCTTTCCAGTCCCGCTGCCGCAAAAATAGCAGCATGCCAGTTGCTTTCCGCCAGCTTTTTTAACCTGCTGTTTACATTGCCGCGTAAATTTTCTATCCCATGCCGCTTATACCTGTGCAGCCATTGTGCCTTCCGGCGGATGCTGCTGGTAGCAACCATAAAGTCCGCGCTTACATCAATATCATTTGTCCATTTACCATTTCTAAAACCCAGCGCCTCCAAATCAGCACCGGGTTTATACACCAAAATATCTTTGTAAGAATCTCTTTTAAGTATAGCGGCCCTGGTAAGTCCTTTGGCGAGCTGGGTAGGAACATCTTTATAGGAATGAACGGCCAGGTCTATTTTCTTGTTCAGCAAAGCAATATCAAGCGCTTTGGTAAAAATTCCCTGAACACCCATTTCGTACAAGGGTACCGTTAGGTTAATATCACCTTCGCTCTTTAAAAAAATCAATTCTGCCTGCACACCCTGTTCGGCAAGCAGCAATTGCACTTTTTTTGCCTGCCAGGTTGCCAGTTCACTTTCGCGGGTTCCTATCTTAATTACCTGTGTCATGGCATGAATGTACTTAAAGAAAAATTAAACAAAGGGAAACGGGGAATAAATAAAAACATCAGTTCATGCGCAGATATTCGTGCATGGTATTAATGTACTGGCATCCTTTGGCAGTACGACTGCGAAGATCTACCGCCAACGTTTTAACGGCTTTCTGTATCCGCGCTTCTTTTTGAGCATCGCCACCCTGAGGACAGGTGTTGCTTGCGCTTAATTCATATAATTTCGATTTTACTTCACCCAAAAAGTGACGGTGCATAAATAATTTATGCCACTCCACAAATTCACCCAGCGTTTCTTCAATAATAGCCAAAGCCTGTGGAACTTCCGCTTTGCGCATTGCCAGCGTCCTGTCAAGTATACAGGATATCTGGTCTACATCCATCAGCGTAACGCCTTTTTTGCCGGCTATTGCAGGATCAATGCTTTTAGGCACAGAAAGATCCAACAGCAGCCGGGGCTTTTGATCTTCAAAAAAATCCTGGGTTATTGTAAAGTCTTCGGCAGTAGTGCTGGCAATCAGGATATCGCTTTCCGCCGCCTTTGCTTTAATATCTCCGAAGGGTATAAATTCCAGCCCATGTAACTCGGCAAAATCTTTTGCTTTCTGTAATGTGCGGTTGGTAATTTTTACTGTAGCGCCCGGAAAATATTCGCAAATGTTCTTTGCTACATTGCAACCAAACTTTCCCGCTCCTACCAGTAAAATATTTTTTTGCTGTATATCCGTTACCTTTTCCTTTATCACCTCAATGGCTGCATACGCTACCGATACTGTTCCGGTGCTCAGCTTTGTTTCCGACTTAATACGCTTGGACGCCTGGAGTGCGAAATTAACCAGCCTGTCGGTAAGCGAGCTGAGCAGCCCGTTTTCCTTCGCGTATTTGGCAGCCTTTTTCAACTGCATCAATATTTCATAATCGCCCACTATCTGGGAGTCGAGCCCTGCTGAAACCTTAAAGAGGTGTTCAACCGCCTGCATACCCAGCAATGTGTAACCATGTTGTTGAAAAACCCCGGGCTGGTTGCCCGTAGCATCGCACAAAATACCGGTTAATACTTCCGGGTGGGCAATTCCATATATTTCTGTCCTGTTGCAGGTTGATAATACAATAACGTCCTTTAAACCCTTAGCCAAGGCAAACGCGGTAATCAGCTCCTGCTTATTGCTGCAAACAGCAAAACTGCTTCTTGTCGCAGTATCTGCTTTATGATAGTTGATGCCTATCACCACAAAATGATCAAGTCCGCTGCAAACATCGTATGTGGAAGAATGCGTCATATGAGAGATGCAAATGTAATAGACAACCAGCAAGTAATCGTCTCTGTTTTGTCATAAAATCGTCATCTCTGTATCAATCGCAAAAAATCAGGGAACAGGCTGATTAAAATCAGGTATGGGTTGTAACAGAAATTATTTTACGGCAAAAAATAAATACAGGTTGTACGGTTAGCGGAGCAACAGTTCGCAGGGTTTTAAGCCGGTATGCTTCTTAAACGCCGTGGAAAAATGAGAGATGGAAGAATAGCCCAGCATCAGGGAAACTTCGGTTACGCTCAGCCCTTTGTCGTACAGCAGGTATTTCGCGTGCTCCATCCGCTGACTTTGGTAAAAATCGAATATGGTAGTACCAAACATTTCTTTAAAGCCTTTTTTAAGATAGCATTCGTTAATAGCTACCTTGCGGCTTAAGTCTTTAATGGTTATAGGTTCGCCTATATGCTGCAGCAATACTTCTCTTGCCCTCAATATCTTATCCCTGTCGCTTTCGTTTGCAAGAAATTTGCAACTGAAGCCCTCTTCTTCCTTATCGCCCAGCATACACTCCAGGCTGTATAACAGCAACATTTGTGTTTGAGCGTTAAAAAAGATGTTTTCAAGATTTTCGGCGTAGGAATTGTTCAGCAACCCCTCCAGCGCCATTCTTGTGCGGCTGCAAATAGACAGGATTTTTGAAAAAGAGGAAACATGCCTGAACGAAAGCACCCTGTTTACAAAGTCGGTAGATTTTGTATTCTTTACAAACTGCTGCAAATGCTCTCCTAAAAAAGTAAAGCTCATTATATCCACGGTTTCATGCCTGCTGTTGCAGTATTTGCCGTTTGCATGACAGCTTCCGCACTCATACCCTTTGCCATTGCAATACACGTTTCCCGAAACACAAAACCTTAGCTCCAGGTAGTTGGCCGAAGGCTCATTTTTTTTGTAGTGGTATACCATCATCCCCGTGTCTTCAACAGACCATTGAGATAGTTTGCGATAGCGTTTAATGGTATATTGAACCGAGCCGGGCGTTAACCGGTCTTTTTCCTGCAATAGCTCCAGGTCCTCAAGCATGGTAGGATGCTTTTGCGCCAAATCCATTATGTTGGGTGCCAGGATCATAAAAAAATATGCGCAAATATACATGCTTTGCCATTCCAAAAACTCAGTATGAGGCGCGCGAAGATAGTGTAGTGCCGGAAACCGCCTTACAAGCCTGCGTTACAAGCCAGGCTGGTGTGAAATATGATAAAACCATGACAAAAATGGCTGCCGGATAAGGCATTCTGAAACCACCCCGGAATGCCGGCAAAACCTGTTAATGACGCCCTGTAGCTGTGGAAAATTTTCACTTAAACTGAACGCTTAAAATTGCCTTTACAGGCTATAATCAGTACATTTGCAGGAATATATTTTTTGATACGATAAAGTAGATTTTGAACGATTTATGAGTAATGACACACAGGCCTTGTCCTCTCCCTCCCTCGCATCAGGTTACGGCGCAGACAGTATACAGGTTTTAGAAGGATTAGAAGCGGTTCGCAAGCGGCCGGCGATGTATATCGGCGATATCAGTACGAAAGGATTGCACCACCTTGTTTATGAGGTTGTAGATAATTCCATTGATGAAGCGCTGGCAGGTTACTGTAAAAACATCACCGTTACCATTTACGAAGATAACTCTATAAGCGTAGAGGACGATGGACGCGGTATTCCTACCGGCATCAATAAAAAAGAAAATAAATCGGCGCTTGAAATCGTAATGACCGTATTGCACGCCGGTGGCAAGTTTGATAAAGACAGCTATAAGGTTTCCGGCGGATTGCATGGTGTGGGCGTAAGCTGTGTGAACGCTTTAAGTACCAGGATGGTTACTACCGTGTACCGTGAAGGAAAGATCTTTGAACAGGAGTACCATATTGGTGTGCCGCAATATAATGTAAGGGAAATAGGTGTTTCCGATAAAACCGGCACCCATCAGCACTTCTGGCCCGATGCCAGCATCTTTACGGAAACCGTTTATAACAAAGGCACCCTGGAAGCACGCCTCCGGGAGCTGGCCTACCTGAACAGGGGTATTACCATCACGCTGATAGATAAAAGGGAAAAAGACGAGAACGGTAAAGAATATGCCAAAACGTTTTTTAGTGAAGGGGGTATTGTGGAATTTGTAGAAATGCTTGATAAAAGCGGTAATCGCCAGCCGCTGATCCCAAAGCCCATTTACGGCGAAGCGCATGACCCCGCAAGCAATGTAATTGTAGAAGTTGCCATGATTTACAATGCCAGCTTCCAGGAGCATATTTTCAGCTATGTAAATAATATTAATACGATTGAGGGTGGAACCCATGTATCGGGCTTTCGCCGTTCAATAACAAGGGTTTTTAAAGCCTATGGCGAAAAAGAAGGGATGTTTGAAAAAGCCAAGGTGGAGATTGAAGGAGATGATTTCCGGGAAGGGCTGAGCGCTGTTATATCGGTAAAAGTACCCGAACCCCAGTTTGAAGGGCAAACCAAAACCAAACTGGGTAACAACGAGGTAATGGGCGTGGTAGATACCGCGCTAAGCAAGGTTTTACAAACTTACCTTGAAGAAAACCCTAAAGAAGCCAGGCAGATTATCTCAAAAGTAATACTGGCCGCCCAGGCCAGGGCCGCCGCCCGCAAGGCCCGCGACCTGGTTCAACGCAAAAGTGTGCTAACAGGCGGCGGCTTACCCGGCAAGCTGGCCGATTGTTCGGACAGGGATCCTGCAAAATGCGAATTATTCCTGGTGGAAGGAGACTCCGCAGGCGGAACGGCCAAACAAGGGCGGGATCGTACTTTCCAGGCGATACTTCCGTTACGCGGTAAAATTCTGAACGTGGAAAAGGCCATGGAGCATAAGATATACGACAACGAAGAGATCAGGAACATGTTTACCGCGCTGGGCGTTAAAATCGGTACCCCCGATGATCCGAAAGCGCTTGACCTCTCCAAGCTCAGGTATCACAAGCTGATCATTATGACCGATGCCGACGTAGACGGCAGCCATATCGCCACCCTTATTCTCACCTTCATTTTCAGGTATATGAAAGAGCTGGTAGAACAGGGATATGTGTATCTTGCACAACCCCCGCTGTACCTCATTAAAAAAGGAAAAGAGTCGGCATATGCCTGGACGGAAGAGCAGCGGAAAGCCCTGGTGGATAAATTAGGGGGAGGAAAAGAAGAAAGCGTTAATATTCAACGATATAAAGGCCTTGGTGAAATGAATGCCGAACAGCTTTGGTCAACCACCATGAACGCCGAAACCCGAACATTAAAGAAAGTTACCATTGAAAGCCTTGCAGAGGCAGACAGGGTTTTCAGCATGCTGATGGGCGATGAAGTAGCTCCCCGCAGGGAGTTTATTGAATCGCACGCCAAATATGCCAACCTGGATATATAAATAATTTTAGCATTTCTCCCTTGGGAATAATTACTACCTTAGAACAACGGTAGATGTTTTATCATCAACCGTAAACTGTTATTTACTAATCATTAAAAACGTATTTATTATGTCAGACGCTACTTTAACTGCATACAACGTAAAAACCAAAGAAAAGAATGTACCCATCCAGGATGCTGTAATTACCAAAACATCCAAAGGAGCCTATATGGCCCAGGGGCACGACGGAAAAGGTAACAAGCTTACAACATTGCTTGGTGAAGCAAAGGCACTTGCAGCCATTAAAGCGGGAACCGCCAAACAAGGCTGGTAAAATTAATCATGGTGTGTTGTTGTAGCGCCTGGCTACAGCAACCCTCCTCCTTCAAAATGTAAAGAGAAAAGGATCATCCTGGAGTTCATCCTGTCAATAATATTAGAATACTTCAGTGTTGGGTCTTTGGCGTGTACATTACTCAGCCCGTGGCTGATCTTTATTTCGGGAGATACTATTACATATTTGTTGAAAAACTGAAAGCCGATGCCTGTTTCTACTCCCCAATCGGTTTTGTTTACCTTTAAAAGGTTATCTGAATTGGTCGTTCCCTTGTTGGAAGCCAGGTCATAATCAAATTTTATCCCCGCTAGTGTATACACCCTGAAATTTTTGATGCGGTCGCTTTTTAAACGCACCTGCAGGGGAAAGCTCATTACAATAGACTCTACCTTTTGGTTACGCTGCAGCTCGCTTGAGTTGTGATCGGGATATTTTAGATCGTACTGGAACCTTTTTTCGCTGAATATAAGGTTCAACGGATAAAAGCGAAGATCCCAGCGCTTCGAAAGCTGCAGGTTGGCCATAATACCCAGGTGAATACGCCCGCTGTTCAGTCCATTTACCGCCTGTATGCTGTCTTGCGCTAAAAAATAGGGAGCATGTGAAATTTGGTAGTGGGAAGTGTTATACCCCAGCACAATTCCAAAATAATATGGTTTCTGGTCGTGATTAGGCAGGTTAAGGTTATCGCGAAGCTGCGCTTGAGATTGACTTATAAAACCCAATACCGCTATTACCAGTACAATAGCTTTTACTTTACACCACAGTATATGCTGCAGATACCCAGGCTTAATCTTTTGCATGACGTTTCTCGGAATCCTACATTGTTTAAAATACGCACAAAATCTTTTCCTTCGGGGAACTCACGCACCGATTTGGTAAGATACTCATACGCTTTCCTGTTTTTGGAAACCATAGAAGCCATCTGCGGAGCAACAATTCCCATGTACAAATTGTAAAGTTGAGCTATGCCTGCTATTTTAGGTTTTGAAAATTCGAGCACTACCAGCTTGCCATTTTTCTTCAGCACTCTTCGTATTTCTGATAATCCTTTTTCAAGATGTTCAAAATTGCGCACACCAAACGCCACGGTTACGGCATCAAACGAACCATCGGGAAAGTTTATTGCCTCACTATCACCACTTTGCAGTTGAATTTGCTTTTCAAGCCCCAACTTTAACACTTTCTCCCTGCCTATTTCAAGCATCCTGTCCGAAATATCAATACCTGTAATGCTATCCGGCTTGAGCAATTCATATGCCATGATGGCTACATCGGCGGTTCCGGTAGCCACATCCAGCAAAGTTTTAGGATTTTCTTTTAACAGTTGCTTTAATGCCTTTTTCCTCCATCTTACATCAATACCAACCGATAAAAACCGGTTCATGAAATCGTACCGGAAAGCAATGCGGTTGAACATATCCGCCACCTGTTGCTTTTTAGTAAGCTCAGAGTCCTTATACGGCACCACGGTATCATGATCGTATTTAGCCATTGGGTGGCAAAAGTAAAGATAGATTGCGGATTTGAGATTTGAAATTTGAAATTTGAGATTTGATGGCTGTTGCAGGTTGGGGGGGTCAGGTTGCAAGTTACAGGTTGCAGGTTTCAAGTTGCAGGTTACAAGTTGCACAGGTTTCGGGTTTGTTTTGTGGTTCCTTTTAACCATAAACAAAAAGCTTTAAACTATGACACTGACAGCTCATGACTGACGGCTGATCGCTGATAGCTGATAGCTAATTCCGCCCGCTTACATATACATTATCCTTCAAAATAAACCTGTACGGAAGCAATGCGTCTCCGCCGGCATAATCCACTCCTATTCTTGGGGTAGCCAGGATATTTTTATTGCTTACTTTAAAGCCATCATCTGCAACAAAAATCATATCGTCAAGCAAATTAACACCCGTATGCTTTGTAATTATGCCCAACGCTTTTGTAACATTTCCCGGGCCCGATGTAAGGGTACGGTCTAATTTCTTTTTGCCGGTACGCATCAGCATGGTATCTATTCCTGCAACAGGCTCCACAGCCCTTATCAAAACCGCATTCGGGATGTCTTTTACATTGGTAACAATATTAAACAGGTGGTGTATGCCGTAGCAAAGGTATACATAGGCCACACCGGCATTGCCAAACATAACTTCCGTTCTGGCGGTTCGCCTGCCATTCCAGGCATGCGATGCCCTGTCCACAACACCATTATAGGCCTCTGTTTCAACAATCCGCCCCGAAGTGGTAATTCCGTCCCATTGCGAAACCAATAATTTTCCAATCAGCTCCCGGGCTATAGTAACCACGTTAGCCCGGTTGTAAAAATTGTATTCAAGTTTAACCATCAATTAAAATTAACCCGAAGAATTTTATTATGTTTGAAAAGAGAACATTCTTTTTTGCAAGAACAAGTTTACTAAAACCATTCAAATAAACACATTGCTCAAAGAGATAATAACAGCCGTTCAATCTTATTTCAAAGCGCATCAGTTCATCCGTACCCACCGTTTATGGAAATGGATCATAATACCCGGGCTGATCTATGCTTTGCTTTTTTTGGTGAGCATGTATTTTTTTGGCAAAAGCGCCAGCTACGTAATTGAAATGCTGAGCATAAAAACGGGACTGAAAGCATGGGTAGACAAAATGCAGAGCAGCCTGGTGGGGTTCTTTTTTGCATTAGGGGGCATTATGATATGGCTGATCCTGATGCTGATGTACTTTTCGTGGTTTAAATACATCTGGCTGATCGTAGGCTCCCCGGTTTTTGGATATCTGAGTGAAAAAACGGAATCCATTATAGAGGGAAAGGAGTACCCGTTCAGTTTTAAGCAGTTAATGAAAGATATAGCGAGGGGGGTAAGGCTTGCCCTGCGAAATGCTTTGTGGCAAACAGTATATACTTTTACTTTACTGATCCTTTCGTTCGTTCCTATACTGGGCTGGATAACCCCGCTGGTAGCCCTGTTTGTTGAGTGTTATTACTATGGATTTTCCATGCTGGATTATAGCTGCGAACGCCAGAAGCTTACGCCCATGCAAAGCATTGAGTTCATTGGCAAACACAGGGGGCTTGCCATTGGCAACGGCCTGGTATTTTATTTAATGCACGCCATAATAGGCATTGGGTGGATACTGGCTCCCGCTTATGCGGTAATTGCCGCTACCCTTAGCCTGTATCAACATAAAGAAGAGTAAAAACCTGCTTCCTGTAATAACAAATACATTTTATTGTCCCTGGGCAAGACTATACCCTCTTTTATCTCCCCACATATTCAGCAGCTCCGAAGAACAGATCTTGAAATTACCGCTCATGCTGATGTACAGCCCCAGTATGTCCTGCTGATTAAGTGGCTGCCCGTCGAGCGTTTCAAAACGAACATTGTAAGCGTTTACCAGGTTGGTATATACCGACCCTGTTGGCCAAACCTGTGTGCCGCGGTTGCTGATATTTACCAGCTTGAATTTAACGCCCGCATGGCGCTGGCATTTTACGGCGATTGAGTGGGGTTGTTCATTGCTTTCAATAAAAAGATCCACTCCTACAATATCTTCATTTCCAATTTCCACCGATTCCATCATGGCATTTTGCACCAGCCTGAACGGAGCAGGC
Source organism: Chitinophagaceae bacterium (assembly GCA_019638595.1). Classification (GTDB taxonomy): domain Bacteria; phylum Bacteroidota; class Bacteroidia; order Chitinophagales; family Chitinophagaceae; genus Agriterribacter. Next base: position 55,408 of record JAHBTJ010000027.1, on the reverse strand, counting down.
GTTCCCGGCTTATTCGGTACCACCGGCTTGGGGTTCCATTGAGGCTGTTTGCCAAAATTGCTGATCACCGCATCGGCAAATTCCGTTGTGTTAACAGATGGCTTTGATTTATTACCAAAATCGCCGGTATGCACACCGCTTTCCAAAGTATACAGCAAAGCGTTTTCAATAACAGCCGCGTTTTCTGTTAATCCTACATGACGTAACATTGAAATACCGCTTAACAAAAGCGCGGTAGGATTGGCTATATTCTTTCCGGCTATATCTGGGGCGGTTCCATGTACCGCTTCAAAAATAGAAATATGATCCCCCACATTGGCCGAAGGTGCAAATCCAAGTCCGCCTACCAGCCCTGCGCAAAGATCCGATACAATATCACCCTGCAAATTGGTCAGCACTACCACATCAAATAAATCGGGGCGCGTAACCAGCTTCATGCACAGGTCGTCAACAATAATATCGTCGGCTTTCAGCTCCGGGTATTCTTTTGCCACCTCATAAAAACATTCCAGGAAAAGCCCGTCGGTAATTTTCATGATGTTGGCTTTGTGACCACAACTAATGCGCTTTGCATTTTTTTGCCTGGCCATTTCAAACGCATAGCGGATCACCTGCAGGCTGCCCGGCTTTGTAATAAACCGGCGACTCAGCGCAACATCATGCGTAAGCATGTGCTCCACGCCACCATAAGTATCTTCGATATTCTCCCTTACTATGGTAATATCAATAGGAATGCCCGCCTTTGAAAAAACAGTATCTACCCCATGCAGCGATTGAAAAACACGCTTGTTGGCATATGTATTCCAGGTTTTGCGGGCCGTTACATTAATACTTTTAACACCCTTTCCTTTGGGCGTTTCCATGGGCCCTTTAAACAGCAGCCCCAGGTTTTCAATGGTTATTTGGGCTTCGGGGGTCATTCCGTTAGAAAACCCCTTGTCGAATACCCACTTACCCATGTCAACAAACTCATATTCAAGCGGAACTTTATTGGCTTCAAAAATACGGAGGGTAGCTCCCATTATCTCCGGACCTATACCATCGCCTTTAGCTACGGCTATTTTCATATTACGCAGAATTTTTTTGTAAAAAACGAAAGCCGGCAAGAAATGTTATGAATCAGAACAGCAAAGGTAACCGGGAATTGAATTACAGAATCCAAAATTTCTGAAGATTTGCCATTCCTGTCGTGGTTTTTTGCTATTTTTAAGTCAAACTTGGCTAGGGCAATGGCGTCAAAAGTAACGGAAGGAGTAACAGTAACCGTAGAAACTTTCTATCAGCCGGACTATAGTAACCCGGTGAGTGGTGAGTTTATGTTTGCATACCGCATCACCTTACAAAACAATAATTCTTTTCCTGTGCGGTTACTGCGCAGGCACTGGTATATATTCGACAGCAACGGAACACAACGCGAAGTAGAGGGCGAAGGTGTTGTAGGGGTTCAGCCACAGATAAACCCCGGCGAACAATACCAGTATGTAAGCGGTTGCAACCTGCGTACCGAAATGGGTAAAATGTACGGCACTTATGCTATGGAGAATATTACTTCAAGAAAACAGTTTGAAGTAAAGATCCCGGTTTTTGATATGATCGTTCCTTTTAAAATGAACTAACCGCTTTAACCTCCGTTCCCGCCTTTAAAAAAAACAAATACCTGACGAATATCATTGATTCTTAACACACTCGTATGAGGTTTATATGCTATCTTTGCACATCCGTTGCAAAAAGTATTTCCGCGAAGAAAGAACCAGAGGAGTACTGAAATTAAAGTCCCGGATAAACGTTATTATTTTTTAAGAATGGCATTACAGCAATTGACTATGCCTTAAACCGACCAGCTCACATGTACAAAGTTACCTTCAACAACAAGAATAGAGCTTTTTTTAATGCTTTAAAGGCAAATGTAGACCAGTATTTTGCCGACAATAACCTGAAAAAAACAGGCAACTGGAAACTGTATACTAAATCTATTGTACTTATTCCGGCAGCGATACTTATTTACCTGTCTTTGCTTTTTGTGCCGATGCACCCCGCCATTGGCATTTTGCTGAGCGGGTTGTTCGGGTTTACCCTGGCAAGCATCGGCTTTAATGTAATGCACGACGCCTGCCATGGCAGCTATTCAACCAGGGGATGGGTAAATGAAGTGATGGGCCTGAGCATGAACGCGCTGGGTGGCAACGCATTTTTCTGGAAGCTAAAGCATAATATTGTTCATCACACCTATACCAACATAGACGGTATTGATGATGATATCAACAACAAGCCTTTCATGAGAGAGTGCTCCAGCCAAAAGTGGTATCCTATTCATAAGTACCAGCATAATTACATGTTCATCCTTTATGGATTTACCTCCCTGTTTTTACTGTTCATAACCGATTACATAAAATATGTAACCAAAAAAGTATATACCACTCCTCTTAAGCCGATGGACCTAAAAGAACACCTGGTGTTCTGGATCTCAAAGGCGCTATACGTTGGTTTCACCATTGTACTTCCCATAATGGTACTGGGCTGGAAGCCCTGGCTGGTAGGCTTTTTGGTAATGCACTTTGTGTTGGGGTTAACGCTGGCACTGGTGTTTCAACTGGCGCACGTGGTAGAACATGCCGAGTTTGATGTAGCAGGCATTGAGCCTAAAAAGATTGAGAACGAATGGGCCATCCACCAGGTAAAAACCACCGCCGATTTTGCTGCCAAAAGCAAATTGCTGTCATGGTTTGTGGGTGGACTGAACTTTCAGATCGAGCATCACCTGTTCCCACGTATCAGCCACATCCATTACCCGGAGATCAGCAAGATCGTTGAAAGTACCTGTAATGAATTTGGGCTCAGGTATAACTATTTCCCTACGCTTGGCGGCGCTATCGCTTCTCATTACCGGTTTATGAAGCAGTTGGGTCAACGCCCCACCGACCAGTTGCAGGTAGCTTAGCTGCAATTGCGGATGTAAAGTTTACCACGCCAAAGCTTTATTATACATTTACAGCCCAAAACCGTTTACATGTATAATAAAGAACAAACACAGCATTTACAATCGGAAACAACCACTTTATTACAGCAGGTCAGCGGCAGCCCGGATGATATAGATATACATGTATTGCGCGATGTGCTCCGCTTTCACGAATACCGTTACTATATATTGAACGACCCACTGATTGCCGACGGGGAATACGATCAGTTGTATAAAGCGCTGGAGAAAATCGAAGCCGCCCATCCCGGGCTGGTCACTACCGACTCTCCCACGCAACGTGTTTCCAAAGGATTGACCAAAGATTTCCCCAAGGTACAGCACCTGGTTCCAATGCTTTCGCTCGATAACTCCTACAACGCTGAAGACCTGGTGGATTTTGACAGGAAAGCGAAAGAATTGAGCGGGCTTACTGAAATAGAGTATTGTGTTGAACCTAAATTTGATGGCGCCAGCATTTCCCTTATTTACGAGGACGACTTTTTGCTGCGCGGCTCTACCCGTGGAGACGGCGTTACCGGAGATGATATTACCGCCAATATCCGCCAGATCAGGTCGGTTCCCTTGTCTGCAAAATTCTCGCAATACGGCATCCGGCAAATTGAGATCAGGGGAGAGGTCCTGATGAATAAAAATAACTTCAAAGCCTATAACGACGCGCTGGAGGAGCAGGGGCTTGACAGGCTGGCAAATCCACGGAACGCAGCGGCAGGATCGCTCCGGATAAAAGATCCTAAAGAGGTAAGCCGCAGGAACCTGGAAGCATTTATATACCATGTTAGCGATGTTACCCCTGAGCCTGGAAAAGAGCAGCCCCCGGCGCTGGATACACACAGCGGCACTTTACAAATGTTGTGGAACCTGGGTTTCAGAAGCCCGGCACAGGAAAAAAGAGTGTTGAAGAACATACGGGAAGTGATTGAATATTGTGAAGCGTTTGAAAAGCAGCGCGATGATCTCCCTTACGAAATAGACGGGATGGTAATAAAAGTAAACCGCCTGGAGGTACAGGATCAACTGGGAATGACCACCCACCACCCCCGTTGGGCGATCGCTTTTAAGTTTAAGGCCAGGCAGGGAACAAGTAAGCTGCGGGCGGTAGAGTTCCAGGTGGGAAGAACCGGCGCTATAACACCTGTGGCTAAAATAGACCCGGTATCGGTGGGCGGAGTAACGGTATCAAGCATTTCAGTTCACAACGAAGAATATATAAAAGAAAAAAACCTGCAACTGGGCGATACCATTTTAATTGAACGTTCCGGCGATGTAATACCGCAGGTTGTAAAATCTTTCCCGGAGCTGAGAACCGGCGATGAAAAGATCATCCGTTTCCCCACCCATTGCCCTGTTTGCGGTTACCCGTTAGAAAAAACGCAGGACGAGGCCGTATGGAGGTGTAATAACAGCAATAACTGCGAGGCGCAGATAGTGGAACGCATCATTCACTTCAATAGTAAAGATGCCATGGACATCCGTGGAATGGGAGACGCTATTGTAAGAAAGTTTTATGCGCTGCAATTCCTTAAAGACGTTCCGGGCATTTACCGGCTTCCTTTCGATAATATAAGACAACTGGAGGGATTTGGAGAAAAAAGCGTTACCAACCTGCAACAGGCTGTGGAAGCCTCCAAGAAGCAACCGCTGCACCGGCTGATATACGCATTGGGCATCCGTTTTGTGGGTGAAACTACAGCTAAAGTACTGGCAAACGCCATAAATCATCTTTTCGATTTAAAGGAATATTCGCAGGAGCGATTACAGGAACTGGAAGATATTGGCCCGAAGGTAGCCGGCAGCATTTACCAGTTTTTCCATAATGAACAAAATATTGATTTGCTGAAGCAACTGGAAGCAGAAGGACTACAGTTGAAAAACGAAAAAAAGGAACTGCATACGGGCAGCAATCTTGCGGGGCAAACCTTTTTATTTACCGGAACCCTTCATAAGCTTAAAAGAAGCCAGGCAGAAGCAATGGTGGAGGAAAGCGGGGGAAGCATTGTTAGCGGCGTCAGCAGTAAGTTAAATTACCTGGTAGTAGGTGAAGACGCGGGCTCAAAGCTTGAAAAAGCTAAAAAGATCAATACTATTAAGATCATATCGGAAGATGAATTTCTTAAAATGCTGAACAGCAGCGGGGAGGCAATATGATAACGGCAAAGAATAGCGCTTTTTGTTTTATAAAAATTAAATATATAAACCAATAGTAATTTAGTAAATTTAGAAACCTAAAAACATCAACTATGATCAAAAAAATCCCCGGCGAATCATGGAAACCCCTTCAATTTTCAGGATGGAAACAACTCAGGAAAAAGTACGCGGTATCAAACCTCGGTCGTGTAGCCAGCTACACAAACGATATTCATGAAGACGGACATTTACTGAGCGGATCTTTAACTACCGGATACCGGAGTTTGAACCTGCATCGTCCCGATAACAAAGGAACCCTTTACATTCATCGCGAAATTGCCCGCCTGTTTTGCAAAAAGCCTTCGCCCAAACATCAATTTGTTATTCATATTAATTTTAATAAAACGGATAACAAAGCGTCTAACCTTAAATGGGCTACGCAAAGTGAAGTAGGCCGTCACCAGCAAAAAAGCCCGGCCAAAGTAGCATACAAAAAAATCCAGGCTAACCGGTCTTCGGGTCTTAAGCTTACCGCCGGCCAGGTAAGCGCTATTAAAAAAACGATCGCAGATCCCGGGCGTAAACTCACTTACAGGCAGCTTGCCGAAAAATATAACGTAAGTGAAATGACACTTTACAGGATCAGGAGCGGAGAAAACTGGGGAAGAATAAAATAGTGTAAAATATAATTGCCCGCGATCCCCTATTCACACTAGATCATTTTATTTGAGCATTCTGTTCTATTTTTATTGATAGATTCAGAATGCTTAATTTTTTAATACAATAACATGATCCAGACCGGCACTATACAGTTTTTAAAAAAGCTGTCTAAAAATAATAACAAACCCTGGTTCGACGCTAACAGGAAAGACTTTGAAAAAGCCAGGGCAGACTTTGAAAGTTTTATACAGGCTGTAATTACCGGGTTTGCAAAGCATGATCCTTCCATTGCCTCGCTTACTGCAAAAGCATGCATGTTCCGCATTAACCGCGATATACGTTTCAGTAAAGACAAAACGCCCTACAAAAAAAATTTTGCAGCCAGCATTAACCGCGGAGGGAAAAAATCAATATACGCCGGTTATTATTTTCACCTGGAGCCCGGCAATACTTTTGTGGGAGGTGGAATATGGATGCCAATGCCCGCGGAAACACAAAAAATACGGCAGGAGATTGATTATTCGCTGGATGAGTTAAAAAAAATAGTAGGATCGAAAAAATTTATCGCAACGTACAAAGACCTGGACCGGGATGCAGAAATCAGCCTGACCAATGTACCAAAGGGTTACGAAAAAGACAACCCGGCAGCATCGTTCCTTAAATTAAAGAGCTGGATCGCCATGAAGGAATTAAGCGATACCGAACTGTTATCAAAAAGCCTGGTAAAGGATACCATAGAAGCATTCAAAACCCTTCAGCCGCTCATTTATTTTCTTAACAGGGCTGTTGAGCCGGAGTAACCTGTTGCTGTAACCGTCGCATTTTGTATGCATGTAAAAAAGCCAGGTACCTGCCAGATAAAGCAGGCACTGGCTTATACTATACTTACTTCTTTACTACTTTACCGCTGCCGCTGATATTGTTATCTACCGTAGCAGGATTACCCTTATAAAAGATATTGCCACTGCCGCTGATCTTCGTTTTTAGTTTTTTATTCACGGTTATCTCAACATCACCGCTGCCGGATATAGAAATATTTGCGTCTTCAATGGAAAGTCCAAAGCTTTTAAAGTCGCCGCTACCCGAAATGGATACTACCAGGTTTTCAGCCCGGGCATTCTCAATACTGATATCCGACGACCCGCTGATATGCGCGTCAAAGCCCGGAGTATGTTCAAAAATACCCTTTACATCTATATCCCCGCTTCCTGTAGCGCTTACTCCATTCAGCACAGGCATGGTAATAAACACCTGCGAATTGTCATTGCCTACACTTGTACTGTTTTCATATTTAACGATCAATGTGTTATTCTCCACACGGGTTTTTAAATAGGGGAGAAGATTTTTATATGCCTTTACCGATACATCAAAGCGGCTTCCCTTTGTAATATGGATATTGGTAGAACCTTCAACGGCTACTTTTGTAAAATCGCTTACTTCCCGGTCTTCTGTTTTTACGGTACCTCCACCTATAATAGTATCCTTTTCGCAGGAGCCAAGCAACGTCAGCATTCCGACGGCCAAAATCAAACTTTTAACTTTCATTTCTTTCTTTTTAAATAATAAATTAACCAATCGCAGAGATGACAGTGCCCTGTGATATGCCGTTGCACTACAGCCGGTTTGATGTATGAGTGGTTACTATTACTTATGAAGAGCCCTTATAATGTGCTGCCGGATAGAATGAATTGCCGGGAAGAGATGGGGAACTCCCGGGCGCTAAAAAAGCGCAGCCCGGCAATTGCCGGGCTGCGCTTTCAATAAATTTTTCTACCATTATTATTATAACAGCTTATTGTCCATTAAATACTCCGCTATCTGCACCGCGTTGGTAGCCGCGCCTTTACGGAGGTTATCGCTCACGATCCACATATTTAAAGTATTGGGCTGTGTTTCGTCCCTTCTCAGCCTTCCTACAAATACTTCATCTTTTTCATGCGCGTCTTTAGGCATAGGATATACTGCGTTTGCCGGATCGTCGGCCACAATTATGCCCGGCGCCGTTTCAAGCAGGCTTTTTACTTCGGCCAGGTCAAAATCCTTTTCAAATTCCACGTTCACGCTTTCGCTATGTCCGCCCATTACAGGTATACGAACCGTAGTAGCGGTTACGCGTATAGTATCATCCCGCATGATCTTTTTGGTTTCATTCACCATCTTCATCTCTTCTTTGGTGTAACCGTTGTCAACAAATACATCTATCTGCGGAATTACATTCAGATCAATAGGATATTTGTATGCCATAGGATATTCGCCGTTCTCTCCTTTTACCGATCTATTCCTTTCGCCATGAAGTTGTTCAACAGCTTTCACCCCGGTACCGGTAACACTCTGGTAGGTGCTAACCACCACTCTTTTTATTCCATATTTTTTATGCAGCGGATTCAGCGCCACCACCATTTGTATGGTGGAGCAGTTAGGATTGGCAATTATTTTATCCTCTTTAGTTAAGGCATCGGCATTAATTTCAGGCACCACTAATTTTTTGGTAGGGTCCATGCGCCATGCCGACGAATTATCAATAACAGTTATACCGGCAGCCGCAAACTGGGGCGCAAGCGCAAGAGAGGTGCTTCCGCCGGCGGAAAATATGGCCACATCAGGCTTTGCTGCAATAGCATCGGCTGCACTCACCACCTTATACTTCTTTCCCTTAAATTCCACTTCTTTTCCGATTGATTTTTCGGAGGCTACAGGGATCAATTCCGTAACCGGGAAATTTCTTTCTGCAAGAACCTGCAACATTTTAGAGCCTACTAATCCGGTGGCTCCTACTACCGCAACTTTCATTTTGGTTGGTTTTTTATTGTTTTAGTGATGATGGTTTAAAAGTAAAAAAGCCTTTCCGCTTCCGGAAAGGCCTTGAATATATTCAGTCATACAATACACTCTTTAACCTTTCCCGGTAAGGAACTGTTTCTTTGTGCTCTTTGTATGCTTGATCATTTTTATCATTGCGCGGGCAAAGGTAATCAGGGGTTTGGATTCTTCCAAAAAAGAAATACATTTTTTAATCGTCTACTTGAGCTTTTTGATCTTTACCATTTCTATACGGGTATCGCTCACATTAATGATATCAAACTCGTAATTATCAATAATAATACGCTCTTTTATTTTAGGGATCATTTCATAATTATGAATGATATAGCCCGATAATGTTTCAGATGCCGTTTCTTTAAACTCAAAGCCATATTTCTGGTTCAGGTAGTCAAGCTCAAGCCTTCCTGAAAAAATATATTCATTTTCCGAGATCTGCTTTTCAACAAACTGATCCGTATCGTATTCATCCCGTATTTCGCCAAAAATTTCTTCCAGCAGGTCTTCCATAGTAATAATGCCGGCTGTGCCGCCAAACTCATCTACTACCCAGGCTATGCTTTTGTGTTCCCTGGTAAATTTGCTGATAAGATCGGTGGCGCTCATGCTTTCCGGCACTGCGGGAATAGGAAGCATTACCGATTTTATGCTGGCCGGGTTTTTAAAAAGCTCAATCTGGTGGATATAGCCAAGTATATTGTCAATATTGTTCTCGTAAATAATGAGCCTGCTCAGCTTTGTATCAATAAACCGTTGTTTTACGGCTTCAATGGAAGTATTAATATCTACCGCTTCAATTTCTTTACGTGGAATAAGGCATTGCCGTATTTTAATGGAAGGAAGCTGCAACGCGTTTTCGAACAATTTTGTATTGATATCCTGGTCATTGTCCGACTGGTCTTTGTTCTGCTGTATAAAGGTTTCTATATCTACCGGGGCAATGGCTGGTTTTTGATCAGACAGCTTCACATCAAACAGGTATTTCAGTATCCATTCGGCAATTCCTATGAACAGGGAGGCTATAGGATAAAATACCGTATGGATGAATCCAAGCACCCCCAACTGTGCCAGTAATGATAAAACAGACTCGCTTTTAGCTCTGAAAAAAGCCCTGAATGAAAGCTGTACAAAAATGAGGAGCGCTGCCGAAACCAGGGTTTCAAAAATAAGGCGCAGGTATTTTATATACGAATAGGATGTGCCCAGGTTTTGTTCGATCCAGTTCCATACCGGTGCAAAAATAGACCCTACCAGCAGCCCGTATACTACTACCATTAATACCAGCGCTACTATAATGGAGCCGATAAAACGGGCCGGATTTTCCAGGAGGTCCGACAAAACCCTGCCGCTTCTTAACCCCTGTTTTCTTTTTAGCTCAAACGTAAACTTGTTGGCAGAAACAAAGGCCGCTTCAATACCCGAAAATAGCCCTACCAACAAAAGGATAAGTATGATACCTACCAATATTCCTATATCTGCTGTCATATGCTTTCAAAAATAATAAATTGAAGCCGTAAAGAGAACTGGTTACCGGCTTATTTACTGAATGGCAGGCGTTTACACAGGCTTTACTTTCCCGCTACTGTAACGGACAAGGGTACAATATAGTATTAATGCGCAAGGTAATTTGTAATCAGCCGGTCTGCTTCGGCACATGCTTCGTTCAGCTCTTTGTTGATGATGGTATGATCAAAATGATGTTTAAAGGAAAGCTCGTACGATGCCTTGTTAACACGGGCGGCTAATGTTTCCGGAGTTTCTGTGCCCCGGCTTTCCAGTCTTTTTTGCAGCTCCGCCACAGAGGGCGGCTCTATAAAAAGGGATACCGAAGAGTCGGGAAACCGCTCCTGAATACGCAACGCTCCCTTTACATCTATATCAAGCACGGGCGTTTTTTCTTGTTTCCATATTCTTTCCAGCTCCTGCAACAAAGTGCCATAGTATTTCCCTTCATACACCATTTCCCATTCTACAAACTCACTTTGCTGTATTTTCTGCCTGAAATCTTCTTCCGAAATAAAATAATAATCCCTGCCGTTGGCTTCGGCAGGCCTGGCCTTACGCGTAGTGGCAGAAACGGAAAAAGCCAGTTGCCGGGGATACTTTTGCAGCAGGTAATGAACAATAGAGGTTTTGCCGGCGCCCGACGGGGCTGTTATGATGATGATCTTATTTTGCGGAGCCATTCCGATAAATCTTTTCAATAAATGTTATACACGTTTAATTTGGGCGCCCAGTTGCCTTAGTCTTTCATCAATGTATTGATATCCCCTGTCTATTTGTTCTATATTCTGTATAATGCTTTTGCCTTCTGCGCTCAATGCAGCAATTAACAGGGAAACTCCCGCGCGTATATCGGGGCTGCTCATTGTAATACCGCGAAGGTTTTGTTCACGTCCCAGCCCTATGACCGCAGCGCGATGCGGATCGCATAAAATGATCTGCGCTCCCATATCAATCAGCTTGTCAACAAAAAACAGCCTGCTTTCAAACATTTTCTGATGTACCAGAACGGAGCCTTTTGCCTGCGTTGCCACCACCAGCACAATGCTCAACAGGTCGGGCGTAAAACCAGGCCAGGGGTGATCGTAAATAGTCATTACAGACCCATCGAGGAAGGTTTGCACTTCATATACTTCCTGCTCGGGAATATAAATGTCATCTCCCCTGAAATCCATCCGGATGCCTAATTGCCTGAACTTATCCGGGATTTGACCCAAATGCTCAATGCCCGCGTTTTTGATGGTAATTTCACTCTGCGTCATAGCGGCAAGTCCAATAAAGGAACCTACCTCTATCATATCAGGTAACATACTGTGTTCCGTTCCCCCCAAATAGTCTACCCCATTGATCACCAGCATATTGGAGCCAATACCCTGGATATTCGCGCCCATACGGCTCAGCATTTTGCACAATTGCTGCAGGTATGGTTCGCAGGCCGCGTTGTAAATGGTAGTGGTGCCTTTAGCCATTACCGCTGCCATTACAATATTGGCAGTACCGGTAACCGAAGGTTCATCCAGCAGCATATAGGCGCCCTTCAGCCCGGGCGCAGTAAGGTGAAAAAAGCCATCTTCGTTATGATAAGTAAACTGAGCGCCCAGCTTTTCAAAACCAATGATATGAGTGTCCAGCCGCCGCCGCCCGATTTTGTCGCCACCCGGTTTAGGAATGAACGCTTTCCGGTAACGTGCAAGCAACGGACCCGCCAGCATAACGGAGCCCCTTAACCGTCCGCTCTTTGTCCTGTACGCCTCGCTCCGCAAATAGTCAATGTTCACATTATCTGCCTGGAAAGTGCAGGAATGCCTGTTATGCCGCTCTGTTTTTACATTCATGTCGGCAAGCAATTCTATCAGCAGGTTTACATCCAGTATATCGGGTATATTGTTAATAGTAACTTTTTCAGGAGTAAGCAACACCGCGCTGATGATCTGAAGCGCCTCATTTTTTGCTCCCTGCGGAACAATTTCACCTTTCAGCTTTTTAGCGCCTGTAACTTCAAACGAATGCATAATAGTAAAATGAATATGTGCAAATATAAAACCCCGGCATTGTATACATCCAGCCGGGGTTATTTATTTTATACGATAAAGCAAGGCTTACTTAAATCTCTTTTTGAAATGTTTACCTCCATTTTTCCCGCTGCGGTCGTTGCGGTTGCTACCACCGTTACGCTGCTGAAAATTCTTTCCGCCACCCCGTTGAAAACGATTGTTTTCCCTGCTATCCCTTTCCCTGTACGCTTTTACAAAAGGCGTGTTGGTAAACTCAAGCTGACCATCGGTAATAGCGTTTAGCTCGCTGCGTATCGCATCGTCATGCACCAGCTCTTTGTGCCAGGTATTGTAGGCCAGCTTCATGTAATAAGCAATTGAATTAGCAAAGCCGGAGCGTTTTTCAGGATTTTCTTCTTTCAATGCCTTTTGAATGACCAGCTCAAGGTTTTTGCCAAGATGGGAATACCTCGGATACTTTTTGGGATAGGGCAATATTTCGGGCTTTGGCTTGAGGGTTTCCCGGGTGGGAATAGGATACGGACTATCAACATCCAGCTTAAAATCGGATATTAAAAAAAGATGATCCCATAATTTATGGCGAAAGTCTTCAACATTCTTAAGATGCGGGTTCAGGAAGCCCATCAGCTCAATCAGCGCATGCGCGTTTTTCTGTCTCCTCTCCCTGTCTTCAATAGTTATTACGTAGTCAATCATCTTTTGAATATGCCTGCCATATTCACGCATTATAAGATGATTCCTGGTGGTATTATATTCCATGTAAAGTTTGTAGTAAAAACAAAAATACAAAAAGAGTTGACACGAGGTTTACGCATTGCCAACTCTTTTTGTGTGAATATTTTAACAATGAGGGGTATTCAGCCTATTGTATCAGCAGCCTTACTACCTGCTGCTCCCTGGTAGCAGGATTAAATACCCTCATAAAGTAAACGCCTGGCTGGTGTGCGCGGCTGAACAGAAAGGTATGCTGCTGCGCCCCGTTAAGGTTTATGCCTTTCGATTCCACCACCTGTCCTACACTGTTGATCACATCTACCTGCAGCTTTTGCTTTTGCGGCGTATTAAATCTCAACTCAACCTGCTTACCGGCAGGATTAGGGTACAGGCTCAATACCTGCTTATCGGTATTTTGAATGTTTATGATTTTTACACCCGAGTAGGATATCTCGCCTGTTGCGCTGAGCTGTTTTAAGCGGAAATAGAGTTTCCCGTTGGTATTTGCTGGCACGTCGTACCCAAACTCGTATTTCACCACAGTAGCGTCGCTTTCTGGCTTCCGGCTCTGCATATTGCCTACAGCAGCAAAATCCTGCCCGTTAAAGCTTACTTCGGGCGTATACAAAATATTGCTTTCCTCTTTTTCCTTTGTCCACGTAAGCAGCACGTTGCGGTTGCTTTTTTTGCTGGCCTGGAAACTTAATTTATTGCCTCCCGGTAATATTGAGTTCGGACAGTAGGTATAGGTTATAGTTAAATCAATATTAGTGGCATAGGTGGTTATGATGCCCTGTGACTGGCCGCCGCCACCAACTAATGAAAACCCTGGCTTCAATGAATATTCCAGTTCAACGGCGTCTAATCCCACATACGCTGCCAGTATACCCGGATCGGTAATGGCTTGATGAACCTCCCTGTCTACAGGTGCATCCACAAATCGCGAATCCCAGTTTGGAGGTTCTCCCAAAGCAGGATTATTAGGGGCTCGGTCGAAATAAGCTGGCGGCGTACCCGGGTGTAAGCTGCCTGGCAATGTTGGAGTAGTATAATTAACAGTTGTATCAATGATCAGTTCAATACCCAGTCCCGGAGACTTGAATTCATCCTTCCTCATTACACCAACATCATAAGGACGTGGTGAAGTATTATAGTTAATAACCGTCATGGCTATCAGCCCGGTAACCTTAAGATCAATATCTACTCCGATCAATGTGCCCAGCGAAGGATCGAACTGGTCGAATGGAAAGCTCTCCATATCTCCGTCAATAGAGGCGATCGTTGTTTGCGCCATTTGCTGAGGAGGAACTCCTCCAGGGCATTGCGCATACACCTGATTGTTCAGGCTTAGCAAACCATAAACAATAAATAAAGTGCGTAAAATTTTTAGCCCCATAGGTGAATTATTTAAGTGTACGATAGGTTTGAACAACAGTTGTAAACCACTTATTTACCAGGTTATACTTTTTTACAGCAGATGATGTACCTTATAAACAACAGGTTTACCTTTATATTCATTCAACTATAATAACGTACTGCTCAGCGAATAATTTTGCCCGTTCTTCGCCAAAGCAGGCACTTTTAAACAGGTTTTTCTTTAATTAATTGTCTTTCATGAAAGTAATCATACATCAAGGGAATGGTTTTTTAACAAAAGACAAAACACCTGGCAATTTTATTTTCAGCACAATAACCCAAATGTGTGAAACCCACGCCAAGCATGAGTTTATATGGTTATCATATGGTAATGCTCCCGTAAACATTCAAACTGCAAAACACATAATATTAAAACCTCCCGTAACTGCATCTCTTTGGAAACAGGCATGGTATAAACAACGGCTTGCCTCGGTTATACAAAAGGAGCGCCCTTCCTGCATTTTTTGTATCAACGGCAACAGCATTCAAACCAAAAACAATATACCCCGGTGCGTATTAATAACCCGGGAAAGCAATAAAGGCGCCGGCAACCGGCAAGCAGGCGTTTATTTTATTACGTTATCGGCATACTTAAAGCAACAATTAACAGAAAAAGGAATTGATCCCGGAAGCATTCATGTCATTCGTCCGCAGGCATCTGAATGCTTTGTTTCGGCCGATTGGGATACGCATGAAAGCATCAAGAAAAAATATGCCGGCGGAGCAGAGTACTTTTTATTCCCTGCCTATAATACAACAGACGAACAGGTAGTAAATGTGCTGAAAGCTTTTTCCCTGTTCAGGAAATGGCAAAAAAGCAATACCCGTTTATTAATATATACCGGGGATGGGTCCGCGTCTCCCCGCTGGGAAAAATCGCTGGTTTCCTATAAGTTCAGAGATGATGTTGTTGTTCAGGGACCGGTGCCGGAAGAAGAACGGGCGCTTATTACGGCGTGCGCCATGTGCATGCTGTATTTTCCGCGCTACGATGCTACCGGCATTGCTTTGCTGGAATGTCTGCGCGTGCACGTTCCCGCTATTACGCGGCATACCGGCGCTATACCCGAAACCGTGGATGACGCCGCTTTATATGCCGATGGAAATGACGTGGAAGACATCGCCGGCAAAATGAAAAAACTATACCGCGATGAAAAGCTAAGGACTCAGCTAATGAGCAGGATAACGGAAAAAGCAGCCGCCAGCAACAATAACCATGCGGCAGAACAATGGTGGGCTGTTATACAGCAGGTATCATTGCAAAACCACCGGTAGCGGTTTGCTGATGCAAAGAGGCGGGACTATACTATCCACTGTCATTTTCAACTTATTTGCCCCAGGAGGTATGAGCGTCAACTTAAGGAACAGCAACCCCGAATAGGGTTCAATTTGAATAGCCCCAAACTTTGTTAGGGATAAAAAATGTCGAGGCTTTTGTTGAACCCCATTCGGGGTTTTTTATTGCTCATATTTCCAAAGGGTAGCGCCGATGGCGCATAATTGAAAATTATCCTTTTTTTCTACAGAAGGGTTGTGCCGATGGCACAAAAATCCGATATGTTCAACAGCATTTTGTAAAGGGTTCGGAGCCTTTTGTGCCCGTATACATACAGCGCAAGCCGTTCTGTAAGAATTTAGACGCGTTTGCCCCGGCCCTGCGGTTGTATGTATCAGCTTCTTACCTTTGCGCCAATTATTATTTATTCAGGTATGCAAAAATCAACGATAACGATCAATGTAACACTGGACCCCAACAAAATGGTGCAGGAAATTTCCTGGAACGCAAGCAGCAGTACCGCGGCAGATCAGGAGAAAGCGAAAGCCATGATGCTGGCCTTATGGGACGGGCAGGAAAAATCTGCCATGCATATAGAGCTCTGGACGAAAGAGATGATGGTAGATGAAATGGGTGATTTTTTTTATCAAACACTCATGACAATGGCTAATACCTATAACAGAGCTACCAAGCAAACCGAACTGGTGGAGGATATAAAAAAGTTTGCGGATGAATTTTATAAAAAATCAAGAGCGTTGCTGCAAAAAAGTTAATTGATATAACCTGTAAAACTTCAATATTATGGCACTGGAACAAACCATTAACGATGCAATTAAAACCGCCATGCTTGCAAAAGACCAGGTAACCCTGCGTGGCCTCCGGGCAATAAAAGCGGCCATCATTCTCGCTAAAACCAGCGAAGGCGCCGGCGGAGCGCTGGCGGAAGCGGATGAAGTAAAGCTGTTGCAAAAGCTGGTTAAATCGCGCAGGGATTCGCTTGATATTTATAAGAAGCAAAACCGGGAAGATCTGGCACAAAAAGAGCAGGAAGAGATCACCGTGATTGAAAGCTATTTGCCCAAACAACTGGGAGAAGCTGAACTGAAAGAGATAGTAGCGGGCATTATTAAAGAAACCGGCGCCGCTACCGTAGCGGATATGGGTAAAGTAATGGCCGCCGCTACCAGGCAACTGGCCGGACAGGCAGATGGTAAAGCCATCAGCGCCGTGGTGAAATCTTTATTATCGGCCTAAGGCTAAATAATTGCCCATGTGGATAGACCTGCTGTTTTTACTGGTAATGATAATTGCTGTAATAAAAGGTGTTATGCGTGGCATTGTGCTGGCGTTGTTTTCGTTTGTGGGCTGGTTTATCGGTTTGGCCGCAGCATTAAAGCTTTCGGCTGTTGTAGCTGTTTATTTGCAGGATCATACCAGCATAAATGCTACATGGCTGCCCCTGCTTTCGTTCCTGCTTGTATTTGTACTGGTTGTTTTGCTGGTACAATGGGCCGGTAAAGCGCTGGAGGGGATCCTTAAGCTGGCCTTATTAGGCTGGGTGAACAAGCTGGGAGGCGCATTGCTATATGCAGGCATGTATACGCTTATTTTCAGTGTTCTTTTGTTTTATGCGGATAAAATGGGTTTGATAAATAAGGAAACGCTTGCTGCCAGTAAGCTATATGCTATCACGGCAGGATTGGCTCCGGCAATTATTGAGGGTATCGGCGCATTGATCCCTGCCCTAAAAGAAACCTTTCACCAACTGGAAGATTTTTTTGAGAACGCCGGGAAGAAATTATCCTAAGGCTTATCGGGAGGTGATGGCGTTTTCAACGAATCCGGTTGAGCGCCTGCGCTGCTGTCGGGAGCAACTGTTGAGCCGGGAAACCCGGCTTCATCTAAATACATCAACCCGTCTTCAGGATTAAGGATTTCAATATTCTTGAAATCCTGCGAAGCCACCAGCCCTTTCCCGGGCATTACTGTTCCGTCTTTCTTGGTGATCCTGATCGGCTTATCGCTGTAGAATTTCCCCTTGTTCTGGTCCCACCACAGCTCTTCGCACCGGAGCGTATCCTGGTTAAACTGCTGAACAACTACCACACTATCGCGCAGGTACATTTTGTTTTGTCCTTCTATATACCTGCCATACAGGGCATCAAGCACACTTTCCACTTCTAACGAATCATTATAAAAATCAACGTGCAGCTTTTCGGGGAACTCCACGCGTGGAGTATCCCTGCTATCCTGGTAGCGAAGCATCAGCACAGAGGTCAGTTTTGCTTTTACCTTTCCTGCCTGGCTAAAGTAAGTTTCCACATTCCTGGCTTCGTCTACTCCCATTCTTCTACGGGTACGTTCGCGTATTTCTTCCTCGCTGTTTTCACACGCGCTTAATAAAGAAAGAATAGCAAAAAATGCAATTGCTGAATAAACAATTCCGGGCAGGCTTTTACCAGGCTTTAATTGTATTGCATTTTGCGGAACCATATATCACTTAAAGATAACCCAATAGAAATCCTGTAAAAACTTTCGCGGAGCGAATTGCTTTTATTGCCGCGGGCCCCGATCTCAAACGCTGTGTTAATGGTAGTATATTGCCCTGAGTATACACTGTAACCGTATTTACGCACGGGAAAACCTGCTCCAAAAGTAAAGGCGTACATAGGGAGATTGTTATTTACCGTTACATAATCAGACCCTATATAAAATCCTGCACGGTATTGTACCTGCCCCCAATAGCCGGTGCTTTTATAATTAGGAATAAAAGACCCGCCTAACCTCAACAGCCAGATATCTTTTACCTGGTCTTTTTCGTCATAATACCTGTAGTCCGACCATTGTGTTAAACTATATTCTGCATTAATAGCCCAGGCAAGATCCTTTTCAAGTCCAATACCGAAGCCATATGTGCCGGGCGAAACAATTTTTCCCTTATTACCGGTAGACGCATACACGCTATCCTTTATAACCTCACCGGCAGTTGCAGAGTTCACAAAGGTTTCGCGGATAATATTTCTTGTAGCGTTCAAATTGTTTTTAAACTGCGCGAACGCCCCCAGCTTAAGAGTAACCGATTTACTTACACGGGTTGCATATTGCGCTCCCGCGTGAAGAAAAATACCACCGAAGTGTGTACTGTCGGCCCATTTCCCTTTTTCGTATAATACACTGTCGTTCAATAAAATCCGCTCACTAACGTAGTTTTTGCTGCCAAAAGTGTATCCTGCATTTATACCTACGGTAAAGTTCTTGCTGCCTATTCCCGTACCAACATATGCCTGGTAAGAACCTCCATCGCCGTTATACGTGGTAGCAACACTGTCAATACCCGGCAGGCGTCCGATTTGCTGAAGTGAATAATTAATGCGGGTAAGCGGCCTGATGCCAAAATTCATACCCCAGTTCTTCGCACGCATCAGTGGCAGCCCCACCTGTATATAAGAGGGTATCAGGTAGCCGGAATTCAAAGAACGCACCGGGTCGGTAGCTTTAAGTGTACGCCCCGTATAATCTATCCCTACATCAAAAGTGGTATACTTTAACCTGGCATAAGAGGCTGGATTGACAAAGTTTACGGTAACGGCATCGTAAAAGGCCGCTGACGCTCCGCCCATTGCACGGGTTACCACATTCTGACTGGGCACAACATCTCCCAGCCCGTAACGTGAATAAGGGGAATTTTCCTGTGCAGAAACCAAACTTATTTTTATTGAAAGAACCAAACTGAATAAGAATATTTTCCTGCAGTTAGTTATTATACTCACTGATCGCATACAAGCCTTTATAGATTAATTGAGGGTCTGCAAATATCTTATTTTTCAGCAGTTGGGCAAAATAGGGTGAATCACCCCCGGTTAAAAGCACGTTAAAGTTGCTGTATCTTTCTGAATATGCGTCAATTATACCATCAATTTCTTTTGCCATACCCAGTATAACGCCGCTGGTTATGTTGGTTCTGGTATCATATCCAACCAAAGGAAAGTTCCAGTCGGCCCTTACCAAAGGAAGCTTTGCGGTATAATCGCGCAGCGACTTCAGGCGCATTTCCATGCCCGGCGAAATACCCCCGCCCAAAAACTGGTTTTGCTTATTAATGAAATTGTATGTAATACAGGTGCCAAGCCCTACTACCAGGTTGTGTTTGCCCGGGAAGAATTCAACAGCAGCAGCAGAAATAGCCAAACGGTCTGCTCCGATCGTTTCCGGTTTTGAAACGGAAGCGGTAAATGGCAAACGGGTGGTATTGTTCAGCAGGTGAAATTTGGAATGCACTGCTAATGTTTCTTCTATCCGGGGGTCGTGCTCTATTACTGAAGAAAGAATGCTTTTATCTGGCTTAACAGATTGTAATAACTGTTCTATAGCTTCCGGGGTGGCTTCGTTCAGTACTTTTTCATATAATATTTCCCGGTGGCTGAATACAGCATACTTAAGCCGGGTGTTACCAAAATCAAAACAAAGCGTTACCATTACAAAATTTTGAATGCAATTATGCCAGTACAACTAAACCATCAAAAGTGAGATAAATTATTAACTTATTTGCAATTTGTTTAAACGGCCTTTTCGAAAGATGAATGCAAAACCTGTACGTTTGCAGCGCTGCAATGTTGCCCGGCAAACCTAACAGATCTTTTACTCCCTGTGCTGCAGGATCTCATTATTTCCTTTAGCAGTATAATCTTAATTTTGCGCTTTCATTATTTATTAATACGTTTCACAACGTGTTTATTTAATGTTTGTTTGCCTGTAATTGATTAGTTTACCCGGAGATGCATCCGTGTGTTATGTTATTGTGCGCGAAGATATACAGGCATCCCTTCAAATACCGGACATGACAGCAGAACATCAGCGACTTTCAGTTAACGCATTGAGAAAAATACCACTGGAGCAATGGGGGCCGTATTTAAGTGAACGGCAATGGGGCACCGTGAGGGAGGATTACAGTGCTTACGGGGATGCCTGGAATTATTTTCCTTTTAAGCATGCGCATAGCCGCGCTTACCGCTGGGGCGAAGATGGATTGGCCGGTATATGCGATTTTTTCGGAAACCTTTGCTTTGCCATTGCATTGTGGAACGGCAAAGACAAAATACTGAAAGAGCGGCTGTTTGGATTAGGTAATGGCGAAGGCAACCATGGAGAAGATGTAAAGGAGCTTTACCATCACCTTGACAACGTTCCTACGCACTATTACATGGAGTACCTGTACAAATATCCCCAACAGGCTTTTCCATACGAAGACCTGCTGCAGAAAAACAGGGAACGCTCAAAGCTCGACCCGGAATACGAAATATTGGATACCGGGGTGTTTGATAACAATGAATACTTTGATGTGCTGGTAACTTATGCCAAAAAAAGCCCGCAGGATATTCTTATTAAAATTGATGTAACCAACCGGGCCGAAAAAGCCGCCTCTATAACCGTTTTGCCTACATTGTGGTTTTACAACCGGTGGAGCTATATTGGCACGGATCAGAAGCCCGAAATCACTTACCTGAATAAAACAGCCGTAAAGGCCAGCCATCACCGGCTGGGTAATTATTACCTATATTTTCAAAAACCCGACGACTGTTTTTTAACTGAAAATGAAACCAATACGGAAAAAATTTCAGGAGAGCCCAATCCCTCGGCTTTTGTGAAAGACGCATTTCACGATGCCATTATAGAAGGAAAGCATATTGCGGAATTGCGGCAAAATAAAAAAGGTACCAAGTTCTCACCGGTATACAAGCTAAAGGTAGCCGCCGGCGCCACTAAAACCATTTACTGCCGGTTGAGCAATAAATGGGTAGACAATGCTTTTATCGCAGGGTTTGAAAAGGTGTTCCTGTCGCGCAAGGAAGAAGCCAACGACTTTTACGCTGCCATACTACCTGCAGGGATGAATGCCGATATGGCGCGGATACAACGTCAGGCATTGGCGGGACTTTTATGGAGCAAACAATACTATCATTTTGACGTGGAAAGATGGATCAATACCGGGGATGGGGAAAATCCGCCGAGCGCTAACAGGCTGGGAGGGCGTAACCACGACTGGAAGCACCTGAAAAACCAGGATATTATCGCGATGCCCGACAAATGGGAGTATCCCTGGTATGCCGCATGGGACCTTGCGTTCCATTGCATTTCGATGGCAGTTGTAGATCCCTGCTTCGCCAAGCACCAGTTGTTGCTTATTATGCGCGAATGGTATATGAAGCCCGACGGGCAACTGCCCGCGTATGAATGGAACTTCAGCGATGTAAACCCGCCCGTACAGGGCTGGGCGGCGCTGCAGGTGTATTACATTGAAAAGAGGAAAGCGGGAAAGGGCGATATTGTTTTCCTGAAAAAAGTTTTTCAAAAGCTGCTTATCAATTTCACCTGGTGGCTGAACCGGAAAGACGTAAGCGGTAACAATTTGTTTGAAGGGGGCTTTTTAGGGCTGGATAATATTGGCGTTTTTAACCGCAGTACTCCTCTTGGAAACGATATGCAACTGGAGCAGGCGGACGGCACAAGCTGGATGGCTATGTATGCTTTGAATATGCTGGAAATGGCCCTGGAAATTGCGGTGCACGACATTGCGTTTGAAGATACCGCTACCAAGTTTTTTGAACAGTTTGTGCTGATAGCCGAAGCCCTGAATGAACATGGCTTATGGAATGAAGAAGATAAGTTTTTTTATGATACGCTTTCCATTGCCGGGTCTACACCGCTGCAGCTTCGTATACAATCCATAGTAGGGCTTACCACCCTGTTCGCGGTATCGGCCATCGACAAAAAGACACTCGACAAACTAAGCGATTTTAAAAAACGCATTACCTGGTTCGAAAATTACCGCAAGCGCAATAAGCTGTTTTGGCCTAACGAGGAAAAGAGCAATGGAGAATCCATCCTTTTATCTTTATTGCCTAAAGAACGGCTGGTATACCTGCTGGAACGGCTTTTGAATGAAGACGAGTTTTTATCCGAAGGCGGAATAAGAGCCCTGTCAAAACATCATGAAAAGCATCCCTATTCCGTAACAATTAACGGAATTTCGTACGATGCACAATATGATCCGGGCGATTCAACATCCGACCTGTTTGGAGGCAACTCCAACTGGCGGGGGCCTGTGTGGATACCCATAAATTATCTTATTATTCAATCCATACGTAAATACGGGTCGTTCTACGGAAACTCCCTGCAGGTGGAGTATCCCGCAAAATCGGGTAAGTTTTTAACCCTGGCTAAAATAGCAGACGGGCTTACAGAGCGTGTAATAAGCCTGTTCAAAAAAGATGAAAACGGGAACCGCAGACTGTTTGGAGATTACAACTGGTTTTACAAACAGCCGGGTAACGAACACCTGGTTCTCTTTTACGAATATTTTCATGGCGATAACGGCCGGGGACTTGGCGCCAGCCATCAAACAGGCTGGACATCGCTGGTAGCGGAATTGATAAATGAATTGCATCATAGCAATAATGGAAAAACCGACCTCGCTTCCGAAGCCGCTACCGCAGAAGAAGGGCAGGGGCAGGAGGGCGAAGAATAAAGACTGTTTGCAACAATGTTACGCTTTGCAGGCTAAATGCTAACCAGTACCTTTGCTCCACTTTTTTAAACGGTGAAGCAATGAGCACACATCATTTTTCGGAGCAGGAAATCATCAGGAGAGAGAAAAGAACAGAGCTGGAAAAGCTGGGCATTGACCCCTACCCAGCAGCGGCCTTCCCCATTACCCATACTGCCGCTGATATCAAAGCAAATTTTTCTGAAGAGAATAAGGAAGCATATAGTGAAATCAGCCTGGCCGGGCGGCTCATGAGCATACGCGATATGGGTAAAGCTTCCTTTGCCGCATTGCAGGATCATTCGGGCAGGATACAGATCTATGTAAAACGCGACGATATATGCCCTGAAGAGGATAAAACCCTGTATAATACAGTATGGAAAAAGCTGGTTGATATTGGTGACATCATTGGTATTAAGGGATATGGCTTTATTACCAAAACCGGTGAAACGTCTATTCATGTAAAAGAATTCACTATTCTTACCAAATCACTAAAACCCTTACCGGTTGTAAAAGAAGCGGAAGGACAGAGCTTTGATGCTGTAACCGACCCCGAGTTCAGGTACCGTCAACGTTATGCCGACCTGATCATTAACCCGCAGTTGAAAAATACATTTATCAAACGAACGGTAATGATCAATACCATCCGCGGGTTTTTAAATAAACACGGCGCGCTGGAGGTTGATACGCCGGTTTTACAAAGCATTCCGGGTGGCGCTGCCGCACGTCCTTTTATTACACACCACAATGCGCTGGATATTCCACTGTATTTGCGCATTGCCAATGAATTGTATTTAAAACGCCTGATCGTTGGCGGTTTCGACTGGGTATACGAATTCAGCCGTAACTTCCGCAACGAGGGAATGGACCGTACGCACAATCCTGAATTTACGATACTGGAATTTTATGTGGCATACCAGGATTATTTCTGGATGATGAACACTACAGAGAATTTACTGGAGCAGGTGGCTGTTGCCATGCATAACACTACCGATGTGCCTGTAGGAGATAAAACCATCAGCTTTAAAACACCTTTTAAACGCGTTTCGATTTACGAAGCCGTTAAAGAACATACAGGATTCGATATTTCGGAGATGGATGAAGACGCGCTGAGGGATGTATGCAGGAAGCTGCACATTGAAACCACACCCAGTATGGGGCGCGGCAAGCTGATTGACGAAATATTCGGAAACAAGTGCGAGCATCATTATATACAACCAACATTTATTATAGATTACCCGGTTGAAATGAGCCCGCTCACCAAAAAGCACCGTAGCAAACCCGGACTGGTTGAGCGCTTTGAGCTAATGATCAATGGTAAGGAAATAGCCAACGCGTACAGTGAGCTGAACGATCCGGTTGACCAACGCGAACGATTTGAAGAGCAGGTAAAGCTGATGGAGCGGGGCGATGACGAAGCCATGTTCATTGACTATGATTTTTTACGTGCGCTGGAATACGGCATGCCACCCACATCGGGCATTGGCATTGGTATTGACAGGCTGTGCATGCTGCTTACCAACCAGTCCTCTATACAGGATGTGCTTTTCTTTCCTCAAATGCGGCCGGAAAAACGCGAAGGAGGAGAGGAGAAGCCCGAACAATAAACATGCCCGCTTTATTTTTGTAATAGCCAATAATGCCGGAAATTACACTGTATGCTGAAAGCTTTATTCTTTCCGGGCAATGTTTCCACCGGCATTAAAATAATTTTTTGCTGTATACTGGCTGTATATGCCATTACAGAACTTACTTTCTGCAGCACCGAAGATCTTACAGCCGATGAAGAAATACATCACCTGTATGGAGTAAAAATACTGAAAGGAGACCCTTCTAAACGATCCTGCACCACCGACGACAGCAAAATGCCGGTATCAGCGTTAAACGCAATCCCCAGAGCTGTAGAGCAGGTTTTACATCCGGGATTAAACAAACCTGACTATGGCAGGAGCGATACAAAGAGGGGGCGATACATTACATTTATAGTTTCTTTTTTTACGCTTTTGCTTGTTTTCCGGTGGGGCAGTGAATGGTATGGACCACGGGCCGGCATATTCAGCATGGCATTATTAGCCTTTTGTCCCGCATGGCTGGGGCATAGCGGGCTGGTAACTACCGACGCGTACAGTGTAACCATATTTCTCCTGGTTTTTTATTGCTTATGGAAATATCTTATATACCATTCATGGAAGTATTTCCTGCTGTTCGCCATAAGCCTGGCTATAGCGCAGATCGTTAAACAAACTTTCGTTCACCTGTATATCTGCATACCGCTGCTGCTACTTGTATATTTTCTAATTAATAAACGAAAAATCGTTTTCGGCTCGCTGCTTATAAAGCTGCCGGCGCTTGCATTCATTAACCTGCTGATCATCAACGCCGGATTTTTGTTTTATAAAACCGGGCAACCCTTGCAGGATTATGTGTTCGTAAGCAAAATATTCAATTCATTTCAGCAGGCTTTTAGTTTTATGGGAAGCCTGCCCCTTCCGCTTCCCGAGCCATACCTGTCGGGCATGGATACCGTAAAATATTTTGATGAACTGGGAGGTGGGTTCCCGGACAGTACTTTTTCTATCGTGTCTATCCTCGGGCATAAGCAACAAGGCGTATCATACTGGTATTATTACCCGGTTACCCTGTTTTATAAAACCCCGGTTCCTGTTTTATTGTTTTTTACAGGGGCGCTGATCAAAATTTTTTCAAAAGCAAATAAGCCTTTTTTTACGGAAAATGAAATCCTGCTTTTAATTCCTTTTATTTACTTTTTAGTAGGAATGAGCTTTCTGAATAATATCCAGGCAGGAGAAAGACATATCCTTTTTTTGTATGCTGTTATACATATCCTGTGCGGTAAAATGGCAGCCAACCCGCTCAAAAGAAAAAATATGCTTTTGATATCGGGAGGATGTACCTGGATGCTGTTTTCTGTTTTCAGCTACTGGAATTGTTTTATTTCTTATACCAATGAATTTATCCCCGATAAAAAATTTGCATATCGAAAAGTAGGTAATGCCAACCTCGATTTCGGGCAGGGCGGAACATCCGCTTTGCAATACATGAAAGATCATCCTGGTGTTCTTCTTATACCACCTTCGCCTCAAAAAGGAAAGTTTATTTTATCTGTAAGCAATTATGAAAATGGTTTTGGAGCAAAAGAGCTTGAATGGGTGCAGCAGTACGAACCGGTCGGGCATGTCCGGCATTCCTATCTTCTAATAGAAGTGAAATGAGTTTTTTACAGCAGCGGCTCTATTGAAAATACATCCAGCTTCGATAGCCTGAAATTACGTACACGCCTCAACACCGCGTTTCCATTACGCGAGCCTCCCATATTCGTATTGCCTTCAATAGTTTCAAACGTATCAGTATCCACGGCTGTAATAATTCCTGTATGCGTCCAATCGAAAGGAGATTTTTGCAACAGGAAAATATCACCTGGTTTTGCTACGGAAGGGTTGTTCCTTACTGTTGTATACCGCGAAAGGATCTTTTTTTCCAGTCCCTTACTGCCCACCGTATCGCAACTGTAGGTAAGCGGCATCAATGCGCGAAAATCTTTATTTAATTGTGAACAGGCCTGGTCTACTATGGCTTGTACAAAGCCCATACACCAGAACCAGGCATCCCCTTCGTGGCCGTCCATATAAGCTCTTACCCATGGGCCGCTATTATCCTTATTTTGAATAACCAGTTCATACGGATTATTTGAAAGATGAATGTTAGCAATTTCAACTACCAGGTTTCGAAGTCCGGCGTTTTTACCTTTCGTTTCAAAAGCGTTCTGCATAGGTTCCGATAGTTTTGAAAATACCGCGGCATTCACTATACCGGACTGTGGTAAGCCTTTTAGCTTTTGAAAGTTTTTTACCGCCTTTTCCGTAGCCGGGCCAAAGTCACCATCTACGGCAATGGATACCGCATTAGAGGGCTGTGCCAACGCAAACAAATTCAGCCAGGCCTGTATTTTCATTACATCCGCCTTTTTATTGGCTGCATTGTTCTTCGATTGTGTACCGCTGATAGATAACTCTTTGAGATAATGTTGTTTTATCATACAATTAAGTTTAGCAGTTTAATAGCATAGAATAACCGGCTCAAGGGTACAGATACGATTTCCTGGAAGTCCTCAGGCTGAATACAGGTATATCCACTGCAAAGTGAAATTGATACCGTATACCTGATTCTGTAAGCACAAAAAACTCATTATTGTCCGCATTCCTTTGAAGCGAGGGTATCCATTGCGCTCCTATGCCAACAGACAAAGGCGCCTTAGGAAAGCCATACATAAAATTTATGCCCGGGGCAAAAATATTCGCCAGCTTTACTTTCATTTTATCGCTCACCAGTCCGCTGTCCTGCATAAACCTGAACCCAACCAGCGCGCCTACATCAATTACCGAAACAAAAGCAGATACGGCACCTGGATATTTTTTTTCCAACCCATTCTTTTTACTACTGGTGCTCCAGTTAAAGCCAAAGCCAACTGGTGCAAATAATGATACCGGCACACTTCCATGCAGCCTGGCAGTAACTATATTTCCCGCAGGATCTTTAGTAGTAAATGTTTTTGCAAAAGGCTGGCTATAGCCGGTAACCAATCCCACATAGGCATTTACTGTAATGCTGAACGAGGATTGTTTTTTTAACGCCGCGCTCCCTGCCGGCAGGGCAACCGCTTTAATGGCCGCTTTTACTTCCGTGGGATCTTTAGCGGTCACTACATTGGCCGCAAACGATCCGTACTTAAGAAAAGCCCGCAGGAACTGGTTCATCGTATCGCGATTATTGAAAGCAGGCGTTTCAATTGACAATAGCTTTAAAAAACCCAGCACCGCTGCATTGTAATTTTTTACAGATATATCATGTGCAATTTCAAATACACCTGCAGTTTGATTAAGGATTTGCGTAAAAACAGGGGGTATTACCAGTTGTGGATCAATGATCTGCAAATTGGCGGCGTATTGCAGCAAAGAACGGAATTGTTCAAAAACAGCACCATACTGTTTACTTAATTCTGGCTCCGCAATGGTTTTTATATTACCCCATACTGCCTGTATCTCCTTAGCCTCATTCGCCAATCCTTCCATGTAATCTATAAAAGACTCAGCCCTGCCTGGTTGTAAAACAGTAGTAACGGGTACGTTATTAATAACGACGTTATTGCCGTTTATTTCTTCATACAACAATCCAAAAAAGATAGCGCGCAGCTTTTCATTGGTTTTTAACAGTAGCAGCTCCTGCCCCGAAATGTAATTCCTTACAGGATCCACGCTCCGTATGCTATTACTAATAATACGTACCAACCGTAATCCGTTCAGCAGGTTTATATTATCCTGATCATTGGTAAAAGGCGCATAGTTTGAAAGGTATCCCGGACGAACAATTGAATCAAGAATATCAGGGATTTTTACCTGCTGCATTATTCCATTACCTATTTGCAGGGCGGATCTTATTAAGATTCCATTATTGGAATTAAAAAAATTTCTGATAGCATTTATTCTAACTGCACATTTATTGTGGTCTTCGGGGTTGGCAGACGAGCAGGCGGTTGTATCAAGATGGGTCAATCGGAGCGCGTTCGTTAGCAATGCTTTTAAATCTTTATCAAACGCTTCTTTTAATGTATTGAGCGTATTGGCATAATCGCCGATATTCATATAAGCAATAAAAGTATTGGTATTGGGGAAAATAATCCTGAACTCAGGATAATTCTCCAGGAAATCGGAGAACTTCTGAAAGAAAGCTACATTCAGCTCTTCCCTTGTTCTTTCTACCAGGAACTGGGCCAGGCCGTCTGCAAAAGTGGTTACATCCAGGTTACCGGCGGCGCCTGCCAGCCCCCGCAACGCCTTTAGCGAAACAGATATATCACCCGACGACGAGGGTAAAAAAGCGGTAGAAAAAAAAGGATTTCTTTTCGCCAGCAGGCAGCTTCGTATACTATCCGGAGTGGCGCCCGGACAGGTGTTTTTTACATAAGGCATCAGCAACCGGTAAAAATGCAACCGTTTTTCTCTTTTCAACTGAACGGCTTCTGCTGTTTCCACATTCTCCAGTGAATCTATTTGTGTTAATATATTGCTCAACTGCAACGCATCATAATAAGCATTTTGAGTATATCCTTTCAGCAGGCTAAAAAGGAAAATTGCTATTGATACCAATACATATTTCATGACGTAAAATTTAATACTCCCAGGTAATTATCGTTTTTCCGGATCATAGCTGCGATGGCATCCGAAAAAACCTTTCTTTTGTTTTCACTGCCATCTTTAATACTTGAATAGCAAAGCGCAAAATAGCCGGCTGTAAATGCCGTTGCAGCGCTACTGTCTGTAAAATCGGCCAGGTAAGGAGGGTTGAAACTGCTGAGCGTAGTGGTTTTAAGATGATCGCCCGCAGGTGCATAAATGAGTTTGGTCTTATCTATTGCTGAAGCTTTCGTCTCTTTCATTTTATTGGCTGCTTCTACAGCCAACACATTCCTGAAAGCAGCGGGATACGCATTTTCAAATTCACCGGCGGAACAAATAATAAAGCTCCTTTTCGAAATAACATCTATTTTTTCCTGCAGTATAGCCAGCCATTTTTTACCGGTTGCGTCATCTGTGCCGTCCAGGTCGCTTTCGGTCAGCGAAAAGCTCATGGAAACAAAATCGAAACCTTCATGATTTTGATTAGCCTCAATGATCGTATCAAATGCCTTTAGTAAAAGCAAAAAAATTTCTTTTTTGTTTGATGGAAATGATTCGTTGTATAATTTGAATGCCACCACATTACCTGCCGGAGCCAGCCCCGAATAAAAGCCATTACCATTGGCTGCCACCAAACCGCAACAATTTGTTCCGTGCCCATCCAGGTCCAGGAATTTATCGGTTAACGTAACCTGGTTACCTTCCACCTTCAGCCGTATTCCTTTTATATGCAATAAATCAGTATGATTATTGTCTACCCCCGAATCCAGCACTGCAATGCGAATGTTCTGGCCCTTCCATCCCTTTTGCCATAATTTCCAAACCTCCGTATCCACATGTCCCCAACTGATCTTCCATTTAGATTCATCGGCTTTATCCGCTTCATCTACAAATTGTGCTGAAAACGGCTCTCTGAGGAAATCCATTTTCTTTTCTTCATAGTTCTGTGGTCTTACGCCCGCCCTTGAAACAAAATTTCCATTTATATCAGGCATCCAAAAATTATCCTGCGTACCGGATGGGGCATCGCCTTCTACCAGGTTGTTATCGTCAAGCCATAATTCTTCTCCCTGCCTGGCAAATCCTATATAAAACTCATCCTCCACCAGCGGCCGGTTCCTGATGTTAAGCTTATCTTTTATAACGATATACTTTTTCATAGCCTAACCGAATGAATCCTGGTCGGGATGCTTATTTAATAACGGCGTTTTAGAAGGGGCTGACGCAGTAGCACTTTCACCCGGGCTTTTACCACTGCTCCTGATGTTTACAAATTTGTTAAGTAAGTCGAACCAGAAAGGCGCACCAAAGGAAACAGCGAAGGCTGTGATCAGGAACCCGATAAGGATCCCGGGATTTCTTGTTATTTCATAATAAACGCTTAAAACCGCATCAGGAATAATGAATCCCAAAAAATCAAATACCGCTTTTACAGGATACTCGATCCAATAAAGCTGCTGATAACTTATTTTCCTGTCAAGCACCCTGCTTCCCCAACCCATCCCTACCAGGTTGGTTGCCGAATCAATTTCCTTTTGATACGCTGCTGATACTTTGAGAAAATTTTGTTTGGCTACCTTAAACGCAGAGTCGCTCAATGTTGAATCAACCAGGTTAGCCGATGCCGGTATAGAGGGATTGGCTTTTACCCACTCTGTTGCCTGTTGCGCGAGCTTATCCCTCGCCTTATCATTTTCTGCAAGTTTCCCGGCTATTTGCAGCGTATTTACATTAAAGGCTACCGCTAAAGCAAAGCCGATCACCAGTAAAATTCGGCTGGTTTGTCTTTTATACCATCCCTTCACCCGATCCATCTGCTGATTATACCAATCTTCTATCAATCCCTTAAACCGCACCATATCTCCGTTTGCCTGGTTGATGTAAATGGTGAGAATGTTTTTCAATTCCGGGTTCATTCCTGCTATATCCGGGTTGCTTAAATTGTTTTTTATATCCTTCATTAAAACCGGTTCAGATACCTTTTTGCCTAATACATCTATCAGTATGTCCGAAAAAACATCGGCGGACAGGTAGGCGGGTTTTTTATAAAAAACAGAATTTTCGGACGATCTTTTATATAAAGGATGTTCTGTAATATTGGCTGCAAACAGCGCCGCCTTTTTATTTAAAACATTCCTGCGTATACCCGCTGCCTTTAATGCGTTGATCTGTTGTTCCGTTAAGTTTTGCTTGGCTGTAAAATCTGTAAATTTCAGCATTGTATCGCCACCCGCCTCTGCAAACGTAACCGGCTTTTTTTGCCTAATAAACCGGGCAAACAGCCACCAGAAAATATTCCCTATTTTATTCCACCAATAATAGCTGTAATGCCTGCCATCCAGCATTTGCTCCAATGCAATATCCAGCATACGATGGCGGTATGCGAACAAAGTGGCGATAAATTCATGAATGGCAGTAGCCAGGAGACTATAAAGTACAAAAATGAATATCAGGCCAATGGCTATATCCAAAGCAGCATTGTTGAACATGGTTGTGCTTTTATTCTTTCCTGAAAGGGATGTTTAGCGGAGAAAACTTCCAATCCGTTAAGCTTTTATAAGGGCATGGCGTTAAGATGTTGTTTGTAAGGTGGCAGGAGTTCGGCAGAATATCAGGACTAAAAAAGGAGGAATACAATTCATGTTAAATGTAACATGAATGTAGTTCAAAACAAATACCCAGGCTTGGTTATTTTTAAACAGCTCCGGGTATAAAGCAGCAAATCCCTGTTTTTGTTACCTTCAATCACAAGGATCAAGATTGCATTTGAATAATTTATTATGAATTTTACATTTGCCATTCAAAATCAATATCATGAATATGAAACTTGTTGTATTGCTGGCCGGTTTTGGCTTATTTACTGTCATAAAAGGATATGCACAACAAAAAGAGCTGGATACCCTGCAAATGCTGAAAGGAAAACCTGCTGATATTACACAGCCGCTACCTGTAATGAAAGGCTGGTTAGATGATGCGCATTTCCTGCTAAGCAAACGCCAGCAACCCGATTCTCCGTTTGTTACGGTAAAAGTGGATTGTAAAACCGGGAAGGAAACGGTTGTGCCGGATGAAAATCACGCGGCAGCGGGCAATACCAGGGCAGTGTACATGAAATCGGGAGCGATTTATCTTGCAGAGCCTGATGGTTCAGAAAAGAAAATTATCAGCGACAATGGGAAAAAATCCAACCCTGTTTTGTCGCCGGATAATAAATATATAGCATTTACCCGCGATAACGATTTGTATACATACGATATTGAGAATAGCAAAGAAACCAGGCTTACAAATGATGGCAGTGAAGTTATTCTGAACGGCTATGCATCGTGGGTATACATGGAGGAAATTCTTGGAAGGGCAAGCCGTTACCGCGCTTTCTGGTGGAGCCCCGATAGTAAACGCATTGCTTTTTTCAGAACAGATGATAGTGATGTACCGGTTTTTAATATAGTGGGTGAAGAAGGCGCACATGGCTCACTTATACGCGAACGTTACCCCAAAGCCGGCGATCCCAATCCCAAGGTAAAAGTTGGCATAATTAAGCCGGAGGGTGGCAATGTTGTATGGAGCGATTTTAACCAGGATACCGACCAGTATTTCGGCCTGCCATACTGGCGGCCCGACGGAGCTGCATTATGGATACAATGGATGAACAGAGGACAGGATACCCTGGTAGTATTTGAAACAGATATAACAACAGGAGCCAAAAAAGAGCTGTATGCTGAAACGCAGAAAACCTGGGTTGAGCTGGACGACATGGGTAAGCGCATTACTTTTTTAAAAGATGGAAAACAGTTTATACTGCAAAGCGATAAAACCGGCTGGAACATGCTTTACCTGTACGATATAAACGGCAAGCTGCTTAATCCTGTTACAAACGGGCAGTATACGGTAACCGCTATCAATCATATAGATGAAAAAAACCAGCTCATCTATTTTACATGCCGTAAAGACAATTCGGCACGTTACGATTTTTACAAAGTAAAATTCAACGGTACAGACCTGAAGCGGTTGAGCTTTGGCGAGTATACCCACCAGGCAGATGTTTCACCGGGCGGTTCTTATTTCATTACTACGTACTCCAATGTAAATGAGCCTCCGCAAATGGCGCTTGCAGATACTAAAGGAAATATTAAAAAGAACCTGGGCAGCGCAAAAGGCAGTTCATTCTATGAATATACACTTGCTAAAACAGAACTGGTTCGGGTGAAATCCGAAGACGGGAAATATGACCTGCCAATGAAAATTACCTGGCCGCTGAATTATGATCCCTCCCAAAAATACCCGGTACTGATCAGCATTTACGGCGGTCCTGATGCCGGTACCGTATATGATGGATATTCGTTCAACGGACAGCAACAATGGTGGGCAAAAGAAGGATTGATACAGGTAGCTATGGACCACCGCGCGAGCGGGCATTTTGGCAAGGAAGGGGTTAATTATATGCACCGCAACCTGGGTTACTGGGAAATGAAAGACTGGATACAATGCGTAAAATGGCTCATTGACCGCGGAGCTGATAAAGACCGTATAGCTATCAGTGGGTTCAGCTATGGAGGTTACATTACCTGTTATGCCCTCACCTACGGTGCTGATTATTTTAAATATGGCTTAGCCGGTGGAAGTGTAACCGACTGGAGCCTGTATGATACGCATTATACAGAGCGGTTTATGGATACGCCCCGGGAAAACCCGGAGGGTTATAAAAGCAGTTCTGTATTTACACATGTTGACAAATACAAAGGGCTGCTGCGTATCTATCATGGAAGCTTGGACGATAATGTGCATCTTCAGAACAGCTTGCAACTGGTAAAAAGACTACAGGAAGCAAAAAAGCACTTTGAATTTATGGTATACCCCGGAGGATTACATGGCTGGGGCGGCAACCAGGCACTTCACTCCCAGAACGAGAACAACAGTTTTATTTACCGGAATCTCTTACGCAAAGAAATGCCGGGTATCATGCTGAGGTAGAGAAGGTTTGGAGTTTGTGGTTTTTAGTTTGTGTTTACAGGTTACAAGTTTCAGGTTACACTCATAGCTGACAGCCGATCGCTGATCGCTAACTGCTGACAGCTCAAAACGCGTGTATACAATACGTCACCACTCCCCATACTGAAAAATCAGCTCCTGAAACATCCACATCTATTGGTGAAAGATTTTTGCATTCCGGTATCAGCCTTGTTCTGTTGAATGTTTTTTCAAGCCTGCGTATCAGCATTTCGCCATTCAGTGTAGCAATTATAATTTTCCCGGTTACAGCTTTCACAGAGCGGTCAACAATTACGATATCGCCACTGGAAATGCCTGCGTCAATCATGGCATCGCCGCCTACCCGCATTAAAAATGTTGCCGGCTTATTGCGGATCAGTTGCTCATTCAAATCTATTCCTCTTTCCATATAATCATCTGCCGCAGCGCCAAATCCGGTAGCATTCGCCTGGTCAACATCCCACTGGCTGAATTGCCTGGAACCCCGGTAAGTTGATTTATAAAAAACTTCTCCTTTCATATTTTTCGATTTTGTTTTACTAAATATTTTAGTAAATTTATGCTAAAATAATTGGCTTACAAATTTTTTTAGGTGGCTGTATTGAATCTGAAACGACAAAACAGGATTTGGAAAAATAATATCGGAAACAATTAAACATTCAAAAAAAATACAAATGAAAACTGATATCAAGAACACATTACCCGGGTATAACATACATGAATACCTGCTGGTGCTCAGTCCGCCGGAAGAGTTGTGGCATAAGATAATGAAGATCAAGGAAGAATTTTCCACTACCTACAAATCCGATCATGCCAGGTGGGGAAAGCCTCATATTACGCTGGTTCAATTTAAGCAGTATGAAATGATGGAATCACGGATCACCCACCGGTTGAAAACAATAGCCATGGGCGCCCCTGCATTTAAGCTGGAACTGAAAGACTATGGAAGCTTCCCTTCGCATACCATATATATAAATGTATTGTCGAAAATACCGGTACAAAACCTGGTGAAGGAAATACGTACGGAAACACAGCGACTGATGAAGCTGGATGACGATCATAAGCCGCATTTCATGCTGGAGCCGCATCTTACCATAGCAAGAAAGCTCGTGCCCTGGCAATACGAAAAGGGTTGGCTTGAATATAGTAACCGGCATTTTACCGGCCGCTTTATTGCAAACAGTATGCTGCTGTTGAAAAGACGCGATGGTGAAAAAGCATACCAGATAGCGGCAAAGTTTGAGTTCCAGAATTTACCGGTGATGACGAAACAGGGAGAGTTGTTTTAAATACAGGAACCACGAACCACAGGGGCAGGGAGATTCACAGAGACTTATAAATACTAACAGGCAAGCGACTGGGTTACGTTTTAAACTTCCCCCCTGATGAAAGACAGAATTAAAAGAATGATATTATAATTAATTTACCCGTGGCATATGGAACACACAAACATTGCTCTGTGCATCTCTGTGTCTCCCCGCCTCCGTGGTTCAATAAAAAGACTCATGCCCAACAAACTACAGCAAGACCACTATAAAGTATCTGCCAGGGATAAAGAAGAATCGGAGCAATACCTGCATGGCAGAGGTGCGCAGTTCAATACCAAAAATAAATTCTTGAAAGATGAAATTACCCGGGAACATGCAGAAGGAATTGACGACTGGACAGACCCCAATGTTCCAACGCAATATTTAGAACAACAAAGCAAAACCATTGTAAACAAAGTAGACAGTCCTGATGTGGGCATGGCCTACAGCATGAACGCCTATGCCGGATGTGAGCACGGATGTATTTATTGCTATGCCCGCAACGTGCATGAATACTGGGGCTATAGCGCCGGGCTTGATTTTGAACGAAAGATCATTGTAAAAATGAATGCGCCGCAGTTACTGCGCAAGCAACTCATGCATCCCAAATGGGAAGTGATGCCGATAATGGTAAGCGGCAATACCGACTGTTATCAGCCGGCAGAACAAAAGTACCGCCTAACAAGGGGCTTACTCCAGGTATGTAATGAATTCAATCATCCCGTAGGGATACTCACCAAAAACGCGTGGATCATAAAGGACAAAGATATATTACAGGAACTTGCACAAAAAAGATTAGTAACCGCCATGGTGTCCATTACTTCGTTTAATGAAGAGCTGCGCCGGGTAATGGAACCGCGTACTGCTACCGCCACTCAACGGTTACGCGTAATTGAAGAGCTGAGCAATGCCGGTATTAAAATGGGCATTATGATGGGCCCGATGATACCCGGGCTGAACGACCATGAAATGCAGCGTATCATGAAATCTGCTGCCGATGCCGGCGCTACGTTTACAGCTTATACATTCATTCGTTTGAATGGTGCTATTAAATTTTTGTTTCACGACTGGCTGTATAAAAATTTTCCCGACCGTGCTGATAAAGTCTGGCATTTGATAGAGCAAAGTCATGACGGTAAGGTAAACGACACCCGCTGGGGGTTGCGTATGCGTGGTGAAGGAGCAATAGCGCAGATCATCGCGCAGCAATATAAAAAATATGGCAAACTCTACCACATGAATGAAGGAAGACAAGGGCTGGATACTACTATTTTTAGAAGACCAGGGGAGCAGGGGCGGTTGTTTTGACAACATCAGGCTTTAAAACAGGCTTATACTCTCAGATAGAAATAAAATCATTTTATCGTCTTTTTTCTCCGCTTCAGTATTCTCGAAAAATAAGATTCCAGGCTTTCATTGTTGTTCATAGGAAAGTTTTCCAGTGCATAGCTAACATTGTTCAGTAAGCTGTTATACAGATCAAATTTTTCTTTCAGCAGTTTTTCATCTTCCGTTTCCCAATAGAGCCCTTCATCGGATAACTGAAAATGAATAAAATATTTACCACTGATATATTTCAATAGCCTGATCAGCAGGATATGTGCACGCATTCCCGCGTACTGTGTTTTAACGGAAAGCAAATGTAACAACTATTCATTACGGGATACTGATTCCTTTCCCCAAAACTGCAGGCGGGAAGGGCAACTGCTTTTTCCATTGGACAGGAAGCAAAGAAAGACGGTTTCACATTCAGGAGGGGTAAAGCCTATTCCGTATATCTTTCCATCATAATCGTTGTTAAAAGGAAGTTGGGGAAATTTTGTTTCAAACACACGATATGTCCAGTTGAACGTTTCGGCAATATCTGTTACCTCATCAATCATTTCCAGCAAGGATGCAGCAGGATTAAAACTACCGCTGTAATGAATGCTTAATCCCATAACCTGTAATTTGATGGCATACCTGCAAATTTAACTTCTTTGCATCAGTCATAATAATGATTCCGGAAGAAATGGCACTCTTCGTAGCCTTGTGAAATTATCGTATTTTTATTACATGGAAGTAAGGGAACCCGCCGTTGCTTACGGCAAACAAAAATTTACCATTGAAGAATATCTTGCGATGGAAGAAGCAGCCACTGAAAAGCATGAATACTACCGGGGCGAAATATTTGCTATGTCCGGCCCTAAGGTACCTCATAATACAATCTCCATAAACATGCTTGTTGAATTAGGGAATAAGCTAAAAGGTAAGAACTGCCGGCCATATAGCAGTGACCAGCGCATACATATTGAAGCTAATACCCTTTTTACGTATCCTGATATTTCTATTATTTGCGGCGAACTGGAAACGCTGAATAATGACAACTGGAATGTTTTAAACCCGGCAGTGATCATTGAAATACTTTCTCCCTCCACCAAAAACTACGACCGTGGCGAAAAGTTTAAATTATACCGCGATATACCCACACTGAAAGAATATATACTGGTGGACTCTGAAAGCATGCATATTGAAATATTCCGCCTGAATGCCTCTAACCATTGGGAACTGGAGGAATATGATGCAGCAGAAGAAATGCTTGATATCAAAACCATTAACGAGAAAATTTCTTTGGCGGATATTTATGACAACGTACAATTGGGAAATGAATAAGGTTCCGAACCTTTTGAAGGTTCGGAACCCTCAAAGCTGGGAAACGTCCACTCATAAAAAGGCAAACATTTTATCCAGTAATCTCCAGTTGAGTATATGGGTTTCCTGTTGCTGCAGGGACTCTTCACCTGTATAAACTAAGAATGATTGCTCGGTTTCGGGTTGAATCTTTTTCCAGTATGCTATCCCTTTCAGGAAGCTTGTATTATAAGTGGCGCCGGCTTTTATTTCTACGGGAATGGCACCGGTTGCTTTATCAATCAATATATCTATTTCGTTTCCAGTCCTGTCCCGCCAATAGTAAAAGTTGCTTCTTTGCCCTTTGTTGAAACGTTGCTTTAATAATTCCAGCAAAACAAAATTTTCAAACAGCGCCCCTCGTAAAGGATGATGCGCCAACTGTACCTCATTTTCAATTTCCAGCAGCGAACAGCATAACCCCGTATCATAAAAATACAGTTTAGGCATTTGCAGCAAACGCTTACCCAGGTTATTGTAAAACGGTTTCAACGTAAATGTAATGAAGCTGGCTTCCAATATACCCAGCCACGCTGCTACTGTTTTTTGATCTATGCCGCAATCATTGCTTATAGATGCGTAATTGAGTACCTGGCCATTTCGTGATGCGCATATCCTTAGAAAACGTTGAAAAATGGCGAGGTTGTTAATATTTTTTATCTGCCTGACATCTCTTTCCACGTATGTTAAAATGTAGTTAGGATAATAATCGGTGGGCGCAATGGATTTGTCATATAGCCTGGGATAACCCCCATGAAATATTAAGAAATCAAGGGTATTGTTTTTCCACCCTGTTGCTTTTAATTCTTCATAGCTAAATGGCAACAGATAAATAAACGCTATCCTGCCGGCGAGGCTTTGAGCAATGTTTTCCAGAAGCAGGAAGTTTTGCGAACCTGTTAGAATGAAGCGACCGGTACTTTCAGCGTCTTCATCTATAATACCCTGTAAGTAAGAAAACAAATGGGGCGCCCGCTGTATTTCATCAAATACAGCTCCTTCCGGGTATTTGGCCAAAAAAGCACGGGGGTCTGCAGTAGCTGCCAATAGTGTATCCTGGTTCTCAAAGCTGACATAAGGTGTATTCCTGAACAGGGTTCTTGCTAATGTTGTTTTACCGCTTTGCCGGGGACCTAACAAGCCTATGGCAGGAAATTTACCTGCCAGTTCCAGTATTTTATCTGCCGCTTCCCTGGTTATCATTAGATAAAGATACCTCACATTTTGACAAATAAGGAATCCAATTCCCTATTTGTCAAATATATCATAGTGTATTGATTATCATTAAATTCTGAACCATTACTCTATATGTTGCTTCAGGCTTCGCACTTACTATGTTCCAGGGAGGTTCTGTCTCCGCAACAAATGTTACTTTATTCCCTTCAAAAATACACCCAGCATACCCAGTGCGTTTTCAACAACTGAATTACCGCTTACCGGTATTTTAATATAAGATTGTCCTGTTTTTTCATCTGTTTCTACCAGCTCGCGGGTAAGCTGCCGCACACCATCAGGCGTGCTCAGCGATTGCACGAGATTCTCAAAAAATGAGGCGCCTTCCGTTACAAGGCGTTTCGCGGTATGGCTTTCAGCTTTTGCCTCAGCCTGCTTCTCAGTTTCACCTATAGCAGCATCTGTAGCGGCTATGGCTTCCTGGGCTTCCGCAAAATTCGCTGCAGGCGGCGCTAGTTCCTGCATTCCTTTTTCTTCCAACTGCTCGCCTGCATCTACCACCACAGGAAGCTCTGCCTGCTGCTGGTCTATACCGGTTACAGATTCTACCGACTTCATAAACTGCTTAAACTTATCATCACCCATAAAGATGTCGCTGTCGCCGCCATCTAATATACCGGCGGCAACGCTTCTTTTAAACTGCAGCACATCCAGCATACGTTCTTCAATGGTTCCTTTTGCCACCAGGTTAATTACGCTTACGTTCTTTTTTTGTCCCAGCCTGTATATCCTGCCTATGCGTTGTTCCAATATGGCCGGGTTCCAGGGAATGTCTAAATTGATGATATAAGCGGCGGCCTGCAGGTTCAGTCCCACACCGCCTGCATCTGTTGAAAGAAATACCCTGCATTCCGGGTCGGTATTAAAAACAGTAAAAAGCTCTTCCCTGTTTTTACTGGCTACGCCACCATGCAGGTATTTAAACCCGATGCCCTGCTCATCCAGCATTTGTGCCACTAAGCGGGTCATACGTTCCCACTGGCTGAACACCACTACTTTTTCCCCTTCCATCGCCATAATTTCTTCCAGTATATTCTGCACCTCGTCTAACTTCGTTTGATAGTTGGTGCTTTGATCAAGTATGTAAGTGCTGTCGCAAACCATACGCATGACGTTCAGGTTATTGAGCAGGCGCTGGCGGTCTTCCTCCGACAAAAAGCCCATGCGCCGCCATTTGTGTATCAGTTTGGCAACCGTATCAGCACCCTCTTTATGCATTTTCATTTGTTCCTCTGTCATGGGCACCAGCAGGTTTTTATCCATGCGTGCAGGCAGCTCTTTCAATACTTCTTTTTTGGTTCTGCGCAGCATTACACCACTTAACAGCTCGCCTATCTGGTTCAGGTCGCGGTAGCCGGTTACCTTACCGGTATGTTCATCTGTTAACTGGTGCTTTTGTAAAAAATGGTGCAATGAGCCCAGCAGGTACGGATTTACGATCTGCATCAATGAATACAGCTCCTCAATGTTATTTTCAACCGGAGTACCGGTAAGCACGAATGCATAAGGCGTTTTAATTCTTTTTATTTTGGCTGATACTTTTGAACGCCAGTTTTTAATTCTTTGCGCTTCATCTAATATCAGCAGGTCGGCGCCCATCTCGTTCAGGTATTCATAATCATTACCCGCTACATTATAGCTCACTATAAAATAATCATGCTCCTGTTGGGCATATTGCTTCATGCGATTAAGCAGGTGCCCTTCTACCACGCATATTTTAGTATTGCCTGTAAATTTTATGATTTCGTTTTTCCACTGGTATTTCAATGAAGTGGGGCACACTATAATGGCCCTGCTTATGTGAAAATGTTTGTGCATCACTTCGTTGGCGGTTATGGCCTGCAGGGTTTTCCCCAAACCCATATCATCGGCCAGTATGCACCGCCCGGCAGTTGCGGCAAACAATGCACCTGTTTGCTGGTAGGGAAAAAGTTTTGCTTTGGTAATGCCGGTAAGCATCTTTTTACCCAGCTTTTTTACGGTGGACTTGCGGTAATTATTGTCGCGTTGTTGTATTATATATTCCAGGGCATCGGGATAGCACCTGAAACCGTTATGGAGCTGTTCTGCTCTGGAAAGAAACAACTCAAATTTGTTAATAACATCACCTTTCAGCTCGTTGGCAGGGCTGAAAAAAAATGACGCCAGTTTTCTGTATTCCTGTCTTTGTGCCGTGCCGATCCGTATTTTAACCCGGCGCTCACCCACGTAGCTCAAATATACCGAAGTATAATCGGGGCTATAATTTTCCTGTAAAGCCCTGCGTGTAGCAGGTTTTGCGTTTAGCTTCAGCAAAATTGCTTCAATATGCTTACAGGTGCCTAACTGGTTGGTTTTAAAATCGGGGCAACTGCAAAAGTTCAGGCTGTTATCCGCGCTGCGCAACGCCACTTTATATTGCTGTTTTGATTTAACACTCGTTACTGTATAATCGCCGTATACCATTCCTGTAGCAGGCGGTAGTATTCTAAACTGTTCATCTGCCGCCACCTGTTTTCTAAGTGCATATTGCCATTCAAAATCGGTAAGATGATCGGGTTTGCGTGTATGAGAAATACGGTGCGTGGTTTTTTTGCGTTTTTGTTTTTTACCTGCTGCACGTGTTGCCATTGCGATAGTAATATATTGATGAAACAGAAGGCGGTAAAATTAGCGGGATGCTACAAAATTTCCATAACTATTAGTACACATTCAATGCACTTTTTTAATTTCCTTTTTACAAACAATTTTATTACATTTATCAACCTCAAGGCGTGTATAACGCCTTTTAAAAAATATTTATCACCTTAAAAAGCTAATCTATGAACAATGAAAAATTTCATTTAAGCGATGATGAAAAATTACAGGCTGAAAATGACTTTTTGAAAATGAAGCTTATGCTGGAGCATGATGCAAAATTTTCAACACCCGATGAGGATACTCCTGCATTGTCCCCCGAAATGGAAAACGCGTTTCTAAACCGTATCATCGCATTTGAAGAGCAGGCAAAAAATCCTACATACATAAAAGTGTTTGACCGTATTGAACGGCCTGTGGA
Source organism: Chitinophagaceae bacterium (assembly GCA_019638595.1). Lineage (GTDB taxonomy): Bacteria > Bacteroidota > Bacteroidia > Chitinophagales > Chitinophagaceae > Agriterribacter. The sequence continues at coordinate 12,933 of JAHBTJ010000027.1, read as the reverse complement.
TTTTAAACCTTCAACTGAAATCCCGGATGAACAAATAGAAGCGGAGTGGAGAAGATTGCAGGAGTATTTGTACAAATATCATATTACACTGGATGTATGCAGCCCCAACATCTCCACACGGGAATTATACCGGTTTACTACCGAAGAGCTTTTTGAATATGAGATGGATGATATGCACCTGCCTGGCATGGTAAGCAATTTTATTTACGATGAATTTCATCCTGATTATGTTTATGATAACAGCCGTACGGCCTGCGATTGCATCCGGCAAATACTTATTAAAGAGACATTGGATTGGGTTCATGATTTCCGCAAAGAAAATCTCAGGCTAAACAATCACTTCCCTCTTACCATCAAAAAATTTAAAAAAGTTTCTTCACACTTTAAAAATAGCTACGACCAGCTTGAAGTTGAAAATATTGAACACACCGCATGTGATATTAATGAAAGCAATTGTGTGGTAACAGGCACATATAGTTTGAAAGCAACAAGTGGTCATCAGCTTATTATGTTCAAGGGTAATTGGATTGTAAAGTTTGAATTTAATGAAGAGTGGGGTTACTGGCACATTTATGAAATACAGATTGAAGGGATTGACTTTTAGTAAAGGGGTGGATTTATGTAATGGAAAAAAAGTTAGGCCGTGCGAAGTCTCCGGACCATAAACTTTTCAAACCTGTGAAAATACCGCTCCTACGGAGCTTTGTCAATACGTTACTTTATAATTGCCGCCAAACTTTCGCGTCTATGACGCTATAATATTGTTGATTGGCTGCCTTCAAAATAACGTTTCGAACACTTATGGGCTCCTGACTTCGTACAGCCTATGTTCTTCAGAGATTTTATCTCTGTACAAACCGGCAACTGTGTAATGGTAGTATCAGGGTCCGGCACATACAGCATCTAACGCCTGCCTCTCGATGCAAAATAATTTTCGAAACTTTCACAATTGCTGATCAGGTCGTCATAATATTCAGGGTATTGCGTTTTAAGTGCTCTGTAATACCCGTTTTGTTTAAATATTTTCTCCTCGTCACGATTAAATGAATATTCATAAGCATGATTCAGCTTATGCTTTTCACACCTGCCTGCCATTCGTAAGCATAATGCTGCAAACTTTTTGCTCTTAGTAAATTTTTTTGCTTCCAGGTAATACTTTTTGGCAAGTGTGCAATTGAAATACTCCTCATCATCAACTATACCTGTAGTGCGTTCACTGCTGGTCCAATAATAACGACGCATCATCCATGAGTTACCATATTGTGTCATATTCAAATAACAGTTGGCTGCAAGAAAATAATAATAATCCCTGTCAGCCTGCAAAGGGTCATTGGCTTTCTTTACATAATCAATCAGTGTGCTTGTAATGGTTGTTTTGGTATAACGTATAGTATCTGCATGAGTTGGTGTATGCTCATTATACATATTTGTATAAAAGGGATTGGCAGCAAGATAAAATTCATAAGAATAACGGGCTGACGTCCATAACGTATCGTTTACGTTCTTAAATGCCTTCAGCGCTGCTTCGAGGTTATTCTCGCGGATGTATTTTGTGCCAAGCAGATCATATAAGCGCGACATGTCTTTTTGTATGTTTTCATATTTCCATTCGCTGAATCTGTCTTTGTTTAATTTACCAGCATTAATGTTCTTGATAAGAACGTTTAGTTGAGCTGCAGAGTATTGTGCATCCAGGTACCCGAAATACTCCCAGTAAAAATCTACATATTTATTGTTTATTCCTTTAGCGTTCTTCCAGTATACATTCTCCGGAAGCCACTCATTCTTCTGGTTTACTTTTGTCATCAGTAATGCCGCATCAGAAGTATTGCCTTTGTATTCCAGTTCTTTTGCAATGGCAAAAATGAATGGATAGTTTTTCTTTTGAAAAGAGGTAAGCAAGAGCGGTTTTATTTTTTCAGGAATGATCGCTTTACCCTTTTCCTGGCGGGCAGTCAATGCCAGGGCTTCAATCATCTGCAATTGATAGAAAGCGGCATCTTCTTTATTAATGACTTTTTGCAAAGCAGTGGTAGCTGTTAATGCCTGGTTATGCTCTTTCAGCATCAGGTGAACATAAGCCTTTGCTGTTCCCCATAATACTTTATTCTTTGTGCCGGCTGCATTAGCTGAATCTATGAACTGTAATACCTGGCGTGCATATACCCGATCCTGTTCCATATTCTTCCATATCTTACTATAGGAGATTTCTTCATAATATGGCTCAAACGAAATGGAAGGCGGAAACAGGTAGTATTCCGGAGTATACAACCAGTCTTCCAGCTTGTTGATCTCTCTCATCAGTAAGAAATCCAGGTATTCGGGTTTTGCATTCAGCAAGTACAGGTTTTTCAGGTTTAACAAAGCTCTTCCCGGATTCCTAACGCCATCAATAAGGTATACAGCAGCCCGGTCGTTGTTGTTTTTAGCAAGGCTTAATGTGGAAGAAATAGCAATATTTTTTTTATATTCATATATCACTGCCATTCTTTTATCTGGCGCATTCGCGTACACACGGGCAATATCAAGATTCTTTGACACACTTTCGGGCTGAATAATGGTATGAAAATATAACGCCCAGTAATCAATGATGCTTTTTTGCGCTCTTTTAGAAAAGTATTGCTGATAAATTTCCTTTATGAGCGCCGGATCATTATTGTAATACGCAAGCCTGATTGCAAGGAAGGCATATCGCAACTGTATATCATTTAAAGATTGCGTTGCTTTTTTTAAAGCTATTTCTATGAGCTTATTTCTTTTTGGCACAACCTGCTCGTCGGCCCCGTTGTTATCTCTTTCCCATGGGTTAAAAAAAAGGCGGTTGAATGGTTCGCATTCTTTTGCAAACAGGATATAGTCTATAGCCTGCTTATTGTTTGTTTTTTGCAGGTATTGGATCATCCCGTTTTGTGTGCTTGCAGATTGTACTGATTGAGTATCCGATCTGTAAACGGCCTCTTCTATTTCTGCCGTTGACACCTGGCCTTTACAATACCTGGACCATAAGGCTATATTTTCGTCTGGCAGCGGTGTAACCTGTAATTCTTTTATATTTTCCTCATAGTCATGGGTATATTGAAAGAGGTGCCTGCTGTAATGAAAGTTTTCAAACCCTTTCTGTTGAAGAACGGCAGGTCGCAAAATACTAAAACGAACTTCGTCAGGATATTGCGGCCCGCAGGCGAATATATAAAGGCATATGCTACTCGCTAAAAGCAGTAAAAACGTTATGAAGTATTTCATATGAATAGTTGCTCAGTTTTTGTTCATCTAAGTGAAAAAGGGATACCGTAACGGAGTCGCTTAATATTGTATTTTGCTTCACAATTATTGCGGCTTGCTGCAGAATATCCGGTGTTATAGTTTCAAACTTTATTTTGTCACCGCTTCGTAAATAATAATTATCAACAACCGTATCCCTGCTTACTTCATACCATAACTTATTTAGCGGAGTAAGCATATCCAGTAAGCTGTTGTCTTGCTGACTGATAGGGCCCATGAACTGTTCGTTTTGGTATACCAGCATCCATGAATATACCGGCAATGCTATATCAAGGCGAACAGGATATTTTTTTTGTTGACCCATATATCGCTTCAACTCATCCAAATCGAGTATAGAATTTATTCCTTCGTTTTGTAAGGCATTTACGAGGTTGTAACACATCAATGTAGCTTTATCAACAGGCGGTACACCCATTTTCTCCGGGTATTTGTAGGGATATAAACGCAATGTTACCGAAATAGTTTTTTGAGATAATCGCTTTAATGATTTGAGAAGATAAAAATATTGCTCTTTTGTGGTGGCGGTCCAGTCGCAATCAAGCTGAATTTCATTGGAGGTGGTAACAATCTTTTCCTCTGTTATTTTATTTACCAGGAAAAATAGATTATCTGCTAGTGAATCCAGCCCGGCTTTTGATACATGAAGGAATATTTCGTTCTTAATAAAAACTACGGGTATTATTTCCGCATTAATCGAATCCCACTTGCTTATATGAAGACTTGTTTTTGCTATAGGCGCATTTCCAAATACAGGATCAGGAGCTACTTCAAAAAATTTTACATATAGCTTTTGAATATTCAAAGTGTCTAAATATTTTCTTTCGGCATCTGAAAGTCCATAATTATTGCTTTTCCAGAAATAGAATGAAGGCTGTACAATAACAGGCTTCGTTTTACAAGCGAAAGCTATTGCTGTTATGCCGGCTATGAAGGTGGCAATAAAAGGTTTCATCTTACTGAGTGCCAGGTTTTATACTGCAGGGTAACCAAATATACAGTTTAAAAAATCTTGTATCGGCAGGGGATCAAATACACGGTCATAAAATTTTTAGAAAAATTTTCGACAAAAAATTTGCATTATAAAAAAAATCATTCAACCTTTGCATCGCAAAACAAATTATATGCAACGCACAATGTTACTACATAATAAATCAATAAGCTGGTTTAGTCCCGAGGCGGGCTATGCAGTTTGCGGGGCATATAATGCTGTTGATTAGTGTAAAAACAAATCGCTCAAATATAAGCCCCGCCTGAACCGCGGGGTTTTTTATTTCCCCTGTCCACAGAGTTGAGAGGGGAAGGAGTGACGCTAAATTTTATTAATGATAAAACAATTGCGACATAAACGATTTAGAACACTGATGCTAAATGATGCGCTATTGCCTGTCATACACCAATGGTGTGCGCAGCATAAAGTAAGTATTGTGCCCATAGGTAATTCGTATGAAAGTAATTATTTACGGCCGGAATGTATGCATAGATGATCTGAATAAAAAGATTATGCAGCAGCCCGGTCACAGAAAATGACCGGGCTTTTTTATTACCTCACCCCTAACCCCTCTCCACGGGGTGGAGAGGGGAACAAAATATCAGGTGCAGAAAGGGAGGGAAACAAGTATTCTCCGTTGGTTCCGATGCAAGCGGATAAGATGCAGCAACGGGGATGCTTTTCCCAAAATGACGCTGAGTTTTTTGATATATTTTATTGGAGATAAAATCTCCGGAGAACATATTTTATCCGAAGTCAGAGACCATAAACGTTCGAAACCTGTGAAAATACCGCTCCTACGGAGCTTTGTCAATACGTTACTTTATAAGTGCCACCAAACTTTCGCGTCTATGACGCTATAAAATTGTTGATATGGCTGCCTTCAAAATAACGTTTCGAACACCTATGGTCAGAGACTTCGGATAGCGGCCCCACCGGCCTGCTATACAACAATGGGCGGCCATGTTCCAAGGCTGGCGAAAAACATTTGCAATGTTTTTGTGTAGGGTTCAATTCCCTGGCTGTCCACAATGATCTGTTCGTCTAATGGTTCAGGACACAAGATTTTCATTCTTGTAATACCTCCGATAGCTATCGGGGCGTACAGATTACAAAGGTTCGTTGGTGTAATGGTCAACATCACAGATTGTCGATCTGTTGCTATGAGTTCTCCCGCTGTAGCGGGATCCTACGAACCGCAGTGATGCAGCATATGCATTGATGGTCGTGCACCGGTCTTCCAAACCGGTGGAGAGTGTTCGAATCACTCATGCTGCACAACCGCCGGATGGTGTAATTGGCAACACATCAGAATTTAAGTCTGATGTTCTCAGTTCTCCCGATACATCGGGATGAGTCCGGTGTCTGAATAAAATGTTGACTTTAGCTTAACCGGTAAAGCGCCACACTGTGAATGTGGAAAATAGAGTTCGAGTCTCTGGGTCAACCAATACGGTTTGGTGTAATGGAAACATATTCACTCCCCTTTCTTTCTGAAAGGTAAGTTGCGGGTGTCTGTATTCAGTTCAATTCTGAAAGCCGTACAATAATGGTTTATAGTTTAATGCCTGCCTGCCGGACAGGCAGGGATGAGAATACTTCACTACGGATGAAGCGGTACAAGTTCGACTCTTGTTAAGCCAACACAACTGACCTGTAGCTCAATGGTAAGAGCAATCCCGAATATTTCGGGATACGTTAAAGGTTACCGGTTCGAGCCCGGTCAGGTCAACAAACATAAGCCTGTAGCCCAACCGGGAGAGGCAATAATAAAAAATTAACGTATGAGGAAATTGGCAAGCATACAAAAAATAAAAAAAATTGAGCCTATTGAAGGAGCTGATACTATTGTAAAAGCAACAGTATTGGGATGGTCTTTAGTAGTAAAGAAGGATGAGTTCAAAATAAATGATCTGTGTGTGTACATTGAAATTGATAGCCTGCTTCCTGAAAAACCGGAATTTGAGTTTTTAAGAAAAATGAAGTTTCGTATCAGGACAGTGAAGCTAAGAGGTCAGGTTTCCCAGGGAATTTGTTTTTCGTTAAGTATTCTGCCTAAGGGCCTTGTGGTTGAAGAGGATATGGATGTAACAGAAGAACTCGGCGTTGTAAAATATGAACCTCCTATTCCAGATTCCATTGCAGGAGTAAAGAAAGCTGAGTTCCCATCCTTTATACCTAAAACAGATGAAATAAGGGTGCAGGTAATGCAGGATGAGCTTTCTAAACAGAAGGGTAAGGAATGTTATATAACTGAAAAGTTGGATGGCACGTCAGTAACATTTTTTATAAAGGATGGCGAGTTTGGAGTATGTAGCAGAAATATGGAGTTGGTAGAAAATGCCGGCAGCATATACTGGCAAACAGCAAAGCATCTGGTAATAGAAGACAAATTGAGATTACTAAGTAAAAATGTTGCTATACAAGGAGAGCTGGTTGGAGAGGGAATCCAGGAAAATAAGTTAAAGCTAAAAGGAAATAGCGTTTTCTTCTTTACCCTTTTTTGGATAGATGAATATAAATATGCTGAGTATGACGAATGGAAGGAAGTATTCGAGGCGATAGGATTAGAAACCGTTCCCGTTTTGGAGAGAGGCTTTGTATTGATTGATGATATTGATGTTTTGTTGAAAATGGCTGAAAGAAAATCTGCACTAAATGCAGATATATTAGCAGAAGGCATTGTAATACGTGTGAAAGAAGCAGATGAGTTGATATCATTTAAGGCCATCAGCAATAAGTTCTTGCTTTGTTATGATGACTAAAGGGCAGCAGGTGTGGCGGAATTCGCTTCCGCCACAAATTATATATGTGAGTACGCCGGAGTGGTCCCGATTGTTATCGGGAGGGACGGTCTGTAAAACTGTTTCCGCCGCGGCGGATGAGTAGGTTCGAATCCTACTACTCACACAAGGAGATAAAATCTCCTGAGAACATATATGATACGAAGTCGGAGACTTCGTATAGCAAAAAATAAAAGGAGAGAGCCCGGTTGGTCGAGTCCCGCCTCAGGCGGGACTGAAAACAGTGGACTGTAAAAGGTTCAGGGGTTCGATTCCCTTTCTCTCCGCAAGTTTTTAACATTGGTTCGTGAGACACGAACTCTGGTAATTGGTGATAGCAATTGCCGAATAGAAAACAGAAAGTACAAGTGTGTGACACAACAAAAGGGGATAGTAGTAATGCTGCTGGCTACATAAAATCAAACAGCAGAACCTTTGAACTATGCAAATGCCTTTAAGCCTCTCCAGGGAGGGATTGGGGAGGCTTTTATACGGAGAGTTGGCAGAGTGGTATTGCACCGGCTTGCTAAGCTGAGGTTGGGATAACACCCAGGTAAGTTCAATTCTTACACTCTCCGCAATGTTTGTGATGAATGAATTCGATGAAGAGGAATCAGTGATCTGTCAATATTCATTACAAACAAACGGACAAATAGCTCCAATGGTAGAGCGTCCCGTTGAAGGCGGGATAGTGCAGGTTCGAGTCCTGCTTTGTCCACTCAATACGGGTTTGGTGTAAATGGCAACATGATGGTCTCCAAAACCATTGCCGCAGGTTCGAGCCCTGCAACCCGTGCAAAAAAGAAATGATATGAAAAAGAATTTGATGTTCATAATGACAGGCAGAGAGAATGTGCAATGGCACAACAGTTTTCGAACGGAACAAAATATTTCATTATGGACACAAAACTTATTAACCAATACGGAGGAGATATTCTTTCCTACAGGCTTCGTACTGCAAGGCAAAAAAAGAGAATGCAGTATGAAGATCTTGATAAACAGTTGATACAGCTTAACAAGAAGCAAAGAGAACTAAGCAGGAAGAAATGGAACCTTGGTTGGGAGCCATTAGTTCCGCCAATACAAAAAGGATGGAAAAGATTTTTTGTATTGCGTGATGACGTAGCGAAAGGTAAACAGGCAGAATTTTTTCAGAACATTCTTGATAAAATCAACACCTGTGACTGGAGCCACAAAAGAGATTTTTTGGTAAAGAGGAGAAAGTTTGGAAGAAAAATATATGTGGTGAAACCGCAAAAGTTGCTGGAACCGGAGGGGCATCATTTTAAAAAATTATGCTTTACAGAAAGAGAGCAACAGTTGTTTCATGTTGAATACAAAACAGAAAAGTGGTGTAAAGAACCGGTGAAACGATATGTTTTTGTTGAGCCCTGGCGTTTTGTATTGAGGACTAAGCCTTATATGATTGAGAAGGTAAGGGTTAAAGACGCTGAGCTGGAATCACAAATTCAACAACTGGATAATTATATTGAAAGAAGGGATTTACGGAAGCGGATGGATAAAATCTTGCACAGGCGGCATAGGAATAGTTGGTGGAAATGGAAAAATGTTGAAAAGTACAATGAAGCAAATCCTTATAAAAACAAATCGCTTTGCCAGGTGCTGAATATAATTCAACAGGAAAAGATAAACTAAATTTTAAACTAATGACCAATGGAACAGGTACAACAACAATGGAGAAAATTAAATGGTGAAAGAATTAAAATTCCGATTGCGGAAGAAGTAACCAATGTATTAATGCGTGAAAGAGAAGCAGGGCATGAGCTGAAAGTTTGCATTGGTACAGACAGCCAGGTAAAAGGAAAAGTCACTGAATTTGCCACCGTAATTGTATTCATTCGTAAGGGCAAAGGTGGGTTTATGTATATACACAACGAAATCACCCGGCAAAAAATGAGCATTAAGCAAAGAATGCTGACAGAGGTTGGCAAGAGTATTGAAATAGCCTATGCATTGTGCAATATTTTTTCAAGATATAGTGTAGATATGGAAGTGCATGTTGACATCAACACTAACCCAAACTTTAAAAGCAATGATGCTTTAAAAGAAGCTATGGGCTATATTATGGGAATGGGATTCGCTTTTAAAGCCAAGCCTCACGCATTTGCCAGCTCAAGCTGCGCAAATAAAGTGGTGCAATAAAACAATTGTTATGAACATACTATCAATCTTAATTATTATAGCTTTTGTGGTACTGTTGAATAATACACACCTGAAAGCAAGGATACAAAGCTTTTTTGCAAGAATATACGTTAAAAGAAACCTGTCAATTTTTGACCATCAGTATATTGAAGCAAAGGCCTTTTATATATTCAGGTACAGGCGTGTGCCTTGTATAACATATATTGATGAAATAGATGTTACCAGGGCATATGCTTATATACAAAACAACCTGGGCGATGATATTGTGGACATTTACCAGGACTGCTTTTTTAACAGGAAGGAAAATAAGCAGCAGTTTAATAAAACCATTTTTGTGCTGAGCAATAAGGTAATAATTGAGCTGGCAGGACAATATGCGGAAGTATTATATGCAAATAGCAAATACGGCTTTGCAGACAACCTGCTGAAAGCGCTTGCCGAATACAAAATGCCCGAAAAGCAGCAGGATTTTGAAATCAACATAATTACATTATGTAACGGGGTGCTGGAATTGAAGCCGCTTCCATTAAAGCCAACCGTGCTGGATTTGAACCTGTATTACAATGACGATTTTCTACCCGTTGATAAATTGATAAGGAACAGGTTGAATACAGACAATGATAAGGGAATTGTTTTGCTGCACGGCATACCCGGCACGGGCAAAACAACATACCTGCGTCACCTGGTGGGAACGTTAAAGAAAAAAGTTTTGTTCTTATCGCCATCAGTTGCGGGCAATTTGATGAACCCGGAATTTATTGACCTGTTGATTGATAATCCCAATGCAGTGCTGGTTATAGAAGATGCTGAAAACATTATGATGGATCGCAAAATCAATAGCGGGTCTTCTGTTTCCAATTTGCTGAACCTGAGTGATGGCTTGCTGAGCGATTGCCTTAACGTGAAGATCATCTGTACTTTCAATAGTCATTTAAATATGATAGACAGTGCATTGATGCGAAAGGGAAGGATGATAGCAAGGTATGAGTTTGGGAAGTTGAATGTGCATAAAGCACAAGGGTTGTCTGATCTTTTTGGTTTCAATACCATCATCAACAAACCAATGACTATAGCCGAAATTGCCGGGCAATCAGAGAACAGTTGCGTTACTGAAAACACCCTGCGCATTGGATTCAGGCGACAGGAAGAGTTGGTAAACTAAAAGACTGGCTGCGAGGTTGCAGCCAGTCTTTCCTCCATCCTCAAATCTTTATATATTCCCGTTGTATGTCTGATACATTTTCTCTGTTCTCTTCCGTAATTTTCTTACCAGGTTATTAGGAGCCGCAACTCTCAGCCCTTCTCCAAATCCCAATAGTTCTCTTTCCAGCTCAAGGTTCGGAATTACTTTTATACTGAATAATATGCCTTCTTTTGTTGTTTCGACTATTTGCTGACTTTCGTGCAGAGGTTTTGTTTTTATATAAGGCGCCTGGTGATGATCTGCCCAAAACAATACCGTTACCGGTTCCTGGTTATTGCGGGATACACCGATAATATCTTTAAAATAATCTGCTCCATTGAACTCACGGTGTTCCCTGAATTTTTCATCGGGGAGCGCATCAATATGTTGTATACGGTCCAGCGCAAGTGTCATTAGCTGCTTATCCTTTTTATGCATTCCCAGCACAAACCAACGGTTGCGGTACTCCTTTAATAAATAAGGATAAAAAACAAGTTCGCCCGCCTGCCTTGCCTTGAACGACTGATAAGTGATTGTAAGCGTTGATTTTTCAATAATACTCTTATATAGCTGATCCAGCCACTCCAGTCCGGTAAGCAATTCATTTTTTTCAAAATCAATAACCGGCGATTGCTGATGCTGCTCACTGTAAATTTTGTCTTCCAGCTTATTGATCATTTCACTCACTTCATTAAAATGATTGAAACCTTTAAACTGGCGAAGCAGATGCGATACTTCCTGCAATATCCCCAAATCCTGTGTAGTTAAGGGAATGTTAGTGATAGAGTATTCCGGATCTTCGTAAGTATAGTATTTTTTATCAACTACTATGATGGGTGCATTATAGCCGAGTTGCTCGCTGCGCATGGCATTCAGGTCGAGGCGAATGGTGCGCATACTAATGAGCTTATCTATTCCTTCATATTCATATAACGCCTCTGAGCAGGCATCAATTAAATCGTCAATGGTCCATTTGCGCCGGCGGTTTTGCAGGCATTTGTCTATAGTACGGTAGCGGATAAGCGCATTGCGGTTAACGGGCATTTTTGCAGAAAGATAGAAAAGATTGGCAAGTGTGCAAAACAGCTACACAAATACCCCGTTGAGCCTGAAGGCGGATTTTTATTGCCAGCGACATTGCTACTATCAGCGCCTGTTGTGTCACACTCTTCAAGGTTCAGAAATACTATTCAGCAATAGTGCAATTGTTGAATAGTATTGTTAAAGTACAAAGGGGTGACACCCCTCCGACTGGTGTCATCCCCGCCTGAATGATCCAGTCGGGCAGGCGGGCGGGCAACTAAAGCTTAATAGCAGCACAAAGCCGGTTTCAAAAAAACAATTATTCTCCCAGTGCTCTTTTCACAACCGATGCCACTTTGGTACCAAACAATTCTACAGATTTCATCATTTGCGCATGCGTAGGCGCCCCTACGTCCATATGCGCAATAAAGCGGGTAATGCCAAACAGTTCATGCATGTACAGTATTTTATCCGCTACTTCATTAGGGTCGCCAATAAACAATGCACCTTCTTTTGAGCGGCCTCCATTGTATTGCTCTTTTGAGTATGGTCCCCAGCCTCTTTCCCTGCCGATCCGGTTCATCTGGCTGGCATAATTAAAATAGTATCCATCGGCAACCGAGGCATCGTCAGTTACAAAAGTATGTGAATGTATACCCAATTGTAACTGTTTTGGATCATGCCCATAACGTACCCACTCCTGCTTATAATAATCCATTAAAGGTTGAAACTGCCGCGGCATGCCTCCAATAATTGCCACCATTAATGGCAGGCCCAGTTTGGCGGCGCGTACCACTGATTGGGGTGTTCCTCCCACGGCAATCCATACCGGCAGCTTTCCATTATTGTTTGCACGAGGGTAAACCGTTTGATTGATCACCGGCGCTCTTAATGTTCCTTTCCAGTTAACCACTTCATTATTATTAATATTGAGCAGCAGGTCAAGTTTCTCTTCAAACAGTTTATCATAATCCTTGAGGTCATAACCAAATAAAGGAAACGATTCAATAAAGCTACCGCGCCCAACGCCTATTTCCGCACGGCCGTTGGAAATCAAATCTATCGTAGAAAAATCCTGGTATACCTTTACCGGCTCCGCAGAGCTTAGTACGGTAACCGTGCTCATCAGTTTGATATTTTTGGTTATGGGTGCAGCCGCTGCTAATACAATTTCCGGGCTGGAAATAGCATAGTCAGGACGATGATGCTCACCCAGACCAAATACGTCCAGACCCACTTCATCAGCCAGCTTTATCTCTTCCAGTATCTCCTGCAATTTTTTACCTGTGCTTTCCGGCTTACGGGTTTGCGGGTCAAAAGCCAGGTCGCCGAACATGCCTATACCTAATTCCATATTTTTAATTTTAATAATGCAAAATTACTATAGTAATTATCTACGAATACTTAATCTAGGATAAGAAATAGAACGTTCATATATAACAATACTTGCAAAGCAGGATAATAACTACCTCATCCTGCTTTTGTATTGCGGAGACAATAGTCTCCGGAGA
>JAHBTJ010000026.1 GCA_019638595.1 Chitinophagaceae bacterium | reverse complement strand
GCGGAGGGAAAATTCACCCAGCAAAAAAACGCCATTGCAAATATCTTCTATTTCATTGCACATTTTCTTTACCTGGCTAAGCATACTGCTTTGCTGCTGTACAGGTATCAATTGTTTTACCGTTTCAAGATGGCGGTGTTCGATGCGCTGCAACTCATCTTTATATTGTTCATTTCCCTGTGCAGCCAGGGAACCTGCATTCAGCAAAGCATCTGTAGTGCCGCCAAGCGCAGATACTACCACTATGGTGGTATTGTCTTTTTCTATTTTTCCTTTTACAATTTCAATGACCTTCCTGATATTATCGGCGCTTCCAACAGAAGTACCACCGAATTTCAACACCTGCATATTTTGTTTTTTGAATAGTAAGTATTAAACAACAACCTTATTCATCTTTCCTGATGAATGCAGCTGAACGCCCATGGGATGATATACATAACGATTACCCTCACACGAGGGTCGTAATGGTTGTAGTGGTAATAATGGTACTTCTTCCTGCAATACCTGCAGCTAGGGAAGACAATGTAATTGAAGACAACAGTACCATTTTGCTTTAATGGCGCCGAAGGTATAACAGAAAAGATAAATTACAAATAAAATTATTAATTTAAATAAATACCGGTATTTAATGCCCGGATGTGCACCAGTTCACAGGTTTTTATTAAAAATATCTATCATTATGGGTATTTCCTTTTTTTTTAACTAATTTCATGCGCTTATTTACCGCTTGCTTGTCCCAATAAACTTTGTGCTTTGCCGCATTTGGGCGGCAGGACAGTGTTTTAATTAATAAACTCATCAATCAGTAATATCAACTCATGGCAGGCTTATCTACAGCGGCGCTAACGCAATTTCAAAATCTGGTAGGACGTAAGTTTCAGTTATACAATAGTCTTTTTACTTCTTTGCCTTTTCATCGTATTGAAAAAACGGGTATTCTTTTATCATTGCTGTTAAGCTATTGCGAAGAAGGGTATGCCAATAAGCAAAGCCCTTCACAAATAATCGATGGCTTTTTCAGTAAGCATACTTCTTTTTCCAGGGAAGAGGAAAAGATGGATCTTTTGTTCCGGTTTGTGCAATACGCCGAACGGCAGGTAGTGCTTTTTGATGCGCTGGAAGATGCAGCGTTTACCACCGTGAATGATATGAATGGCCCGGGCACCCTGAAAAGCCTGCAATCGGAAGTAATACAATTCGGAAAAGAAAAGGAGCTGAAAGACAAGGCTGAAACTTTTAATATCCGTCTCGTTCTTACGGCGCATCCCACGCAATTTTATCCGGGAGCCGTTTTAGGCATTATACACGATTTAACAAGAGCCATTGCTGAAAACAATATCAACCAGATCAACATGTACCTGCAGCAATTGGGCAAAACACCCTTTTTCAAACAGCAAAAGCCAACGCCTTTTGATGAAGCTGTAAGCCTGATCTGGTATCTTGAGAATGTTTTTTATCCTGCCGCAGGCAGAATTATTGCCAATATCAAGACCAATATGCCTGAAGTAGTTTCCATTTCCAATCCTATTATCCGTATGGGCTTTTGGCCGGGAGGAGACCGGGATGGAAACCCGTTTGTAAAAGTTGATACTACTCAAAAAGTGGCAGGGGCATTAAGGGAGAGCATTTTAAAATCATATTACCTGGATGTAAGGAGGTTGAAAAGAAGGCTTACTTTCAAAGGTGTTGATATGCCATTGCAGCAACTGGAGGTGAAGTTGTACAATAACCTGTTCGTTCCCGGGCATATCAGTGATCTTACAAAGGAAGATATACTGGCCACCCTCAATGCTATTCGTGAAACATTGATCTATCAGCACAGCGGGCTGTTTGTGGAGCTGGTGGAAAACCTGATTAATAAAGTAGAGGTATTTGGCTTGTATTTCGCATCGCTCGACCTGCGCCAGGATAGCAGCGTACATACTAAAATTGTTGAAACAATAGCCGCGAAAACCAGCATATTGCCCAGTAACTATGGATCGCTTTCTTCGGTTGAGAAAATAAAGGCGCTGGTAAAAGTATCTGAAACTGCCGATCCTGAACTGCTGACCGATGAGGTGCATAAGGATACGCTTTGTGTAATGAAGGCGTTGAGGCAGATACAGGCTGCCAATGGAGTAGAAGGCTGCGACCGTTATATCATCAGTCAGTGCAACAGTGCCTTGAGCGCTATTGAGGTGTACGGGTTGTTTTTAATGAGCGGATGGAAGCCTGAAGAGCTGAATGTAGATATTGTTCCCTTGTTTGAAACGATAGACGACCTGGAACATGCTGCGGCCATCATGGAGGAATTATATACCCTGCCGCAATACCGGGAACACCTGGAGCGCAGAAAAAACAAGCAGACGATCATGCTTGGCTTTTCCGATGGTACGAAAGACGGCGGCTACCTGATGGCCAACTGGAGTATCTACAAAGCAAAAGAAGAACTGACTGCTATATCAAGACAATACGGTATTAATGTGGTGTTCTTTGATGGCAGGGGAGGCCCGCCTGCGAGGGGCGGGGGTAAAACACATAAATTTTACGCTTCGCTGGGAAAGAATATTGCCAACGAAGAAATACAGCTTACCATACAGGGACAAACCGTAAGCTCAAATTTCGGTACCATTGACTCTGCCCAGTTTAATATTGAACAACTGATCAACGCGGGCATTTCCAACGATCTTTTTGCATCGCAAAAGCTGGCGCTTAAAGATGCTGAAAAAGAACTAATACAACAATTATCGGAAATAAGCCTGGACGCTTATATGGAGCTGAAGAATCACCCTTATTTCCTTGAATACCTCGGTCATGCAAGCCCGTTGCGTTTTTATGCTGAGACCAATATAGGCAGTAGACCCGCAAAGCGTGGCGGAGCGGGTAAGCTTTCACTGAAAGACCTCCGGGCCATTCCTTTTGTTGGAGCCTGGAGCCAGTTAAAGCAAAACGTAACCGGCTATTTCGGAGTGGGTACCGCCTTTGAAAAGATGGAGAAAGCCGGCAGGTGGGAAGAGGTGAAACATTTATACGATCATTCCACCTTTTTCAAAACGCTGATCGGCAACTGTGAAATGTCGATGAAGAAAAGTTTTTTCCCGATGACCACTTTTCTTTCCAAGCATCCTTTGTATGGCGAGATATGGAATAAGATTTATGATGAATACGAACTTACCAAAAAGTATATATTTAAATTAACCGGCAAAAACGAATTAATGGCCGATTACCCTGTTGAGCAACTATCGGTACAAATGCGTGAAAGGATTGTATTACCCCTTGTTACGATACAGCAATATGCTATTACAAAAGTGCGCGAAATGGAAGAAGCGATGCTTCAGTCTCCTTATAAAAAAACATATGAAAAGCTGGTGATGCGCTGTTCATTCGGTATTATTAATGCGGGAAGAAATTCGGCGTAGGGAGCTATGAGCGATGGGCTATGCGATGAGCGATCAGCATTCAGCCATCAGCGGCCGGTTTATGGTTTGTTGTTTATGGTTTATAGTTGAGTAAACAAACTGTAACTTGTAACAAAGGTATAAGGTGTAGTATTAAACCTGTAACCAGCAACTTGCAACCCGTAACAGCCATCAAATCTCGAATTTCAAATCTCAAATTTCAAATCAAAAATCCTACCTGGTTTCTTCATCGGTTTCGGCTATCTGGTCGTCTTCTTTGCCGGTAGATTTATGGATGGCATCTTTGGGGTCGCTCTTCAGCTCGTGTGTTTCTTTGTTATACATGCCATCCAACTCGTCTACTATGGTACCTTTCCATAGCGGAATGCCGGTAAAATAAGCGGCTCTTCCTATCATGTGTGCAGCTATTGGCGCGGTAATGAACAAAAAGAAAATAATAGCGATGGATTTTGTCGTTACGGAGGCATCGTCGGGAAACATGATCGCCGCGCATATCAGCAATAAGCCCACACCCAGGCTGGATGCTTTAACTGTTACGGAAAGCCGCAGGTAAAAATCGGGCATCCTTAATATACCTATAGAAGCGAACAGGATCGCCAGCGCACCCGCCGTGCTCAGTATTGCTAAAATAATATTAATCATCTTTTTGTTTTTCTATGTAATAAGAAAATGCAATGGTTCCCAAAAACGCTATCAGCGCCAGTATAATAGCTACATCCAGCAATACTTTCTGGTTTTGGCGTATGCTGTACACGGTAATGATACCTATGCCTATAGTAATGATCAGGTCGAGCGCAATTACACGATCTACTATTGCCGGTCCCCTGAACAGGCGGATGAAAACCAATATGACGGAGATCGTCAGTATCGGTAAGATCACAAAGTCAAAATAAGTTCCTAGTGTCATCGTAATATCTCCAGTAACCGGCGTTCCATTCCGGTTTTTAATTCGTTTATAAAAGCTTCCGGGTCAGTAAGGTACATAACATGGATGTATAGCGCTTTTTTATCTTCGCTCACATCCAGTATCAATGTGCCGGGGGTTAAAGAAATTAATGTTGACAGCACATTTATTTCAAAATCCGATTCGGTATTCATGGGGTATCGAACAATGCCGGGCCTGAAAAAGTATTTAGGTGTTATTACATCATACGCTACCTGTATATTGGCTTTAAGCACCAAATACAAAAAATAAAAAACAAAGCTGAATATTTTGGGAAGGCGGTAAAAATACCGGCGGTCTTCTTCGTTCCTGTTCATTATCCACAAAACAAAAAAGCCTAATATAAAGCCGAATACGAAACTGGAGTAGGAAAGCGTCCCGGTTAATGCTACCCAGATAAAAGACAGCAGCAGGTTCATCAAAAAATTCTTTATCATACCCTAACAGTTTAGTTTTTTAATACCGCTTTTATGTATGAACTTGTATCTATCAGCTCATTTGCTATTCTATCGGCTACCTGTATAATCGTTTCTGCATTTATTCCTATATATACCGACACCACTCCCAAAATACCGATAGGTAATACCAGTAATATTTTTCTATATACCGGAAGGGGCGCAAATTGATCTTCTACTGCAATGCCCTGCGGTGTTTCTTTCCAGAACGCTTCGGCCCACATTTTCGCGATCACATATAAAGTAGCCAGGCTCCCGGTTATCAGCGCAGCGATATATACATACTGGTGCTGGGAGAATGACTCCCGGAATAAATATATTTTTGGCCAAAATCCCGATAGCGGGGGGATGCCTACCAGTGAAAAAAGAACGATAGCGATCAGCAGTGAAATTTTAGGGTACTCGCGGTATAGTCCTCCCAGCTTTTCCATGCTCATTGTTCCTCTTAGCTGCCGTATAAGCCCGGCAATTAAAAACATATTGGTTTTAACCATGATGTCATGGATCAGGTAAAATACCGTTCCTATCAGCGCTACTTTGGTGAACATGGCAATACCACCTACCATAAAGCCTATATGGCATACAATAAGGTAGGAAAAAAGCCTGCGGACAGATGTTTTTATGAGCGCCCCGAAAGCGCCTGTTAATATGGTCAGCACCGCAATGGTCATCAATAATTTTCTGGTAAAATCGTCGGGGATAAATATGAGGCTGTTTACCCGGAGCATGGCATATATACCTACTTTGGTCAGCAGCCCGCCAAAGGTTGCAGCAACTGCCGAAGGAGGAGTATGATAGGAGGATGGCAGCCAGAAATACAAAGGAAACACCGCAGATTTAATGCCGAACCCTAAAATAAAAAATACGGATGTAATGCCAACCAGCGACCGGTTTTCCACTTCCTGTATTTTCGTTGACAGATCGGCCATATTTAACGAGCCTGTAATACCATAAAGAATGCCAATGCCGGTTAAAAAAAACATGGAAGCCAGTATATTCATGGCCATATACTTAACGGCGCCTTCCAGTTGTTGTTTTCTTCCGCCCAGCGTCATTAAAACAAAAGAAGAAATGATGATCACCTCGAACCATACATACAGGTTAAAGATATCGCCTGTTAAAAAGGCGCCGTTCAGCCCCATGAGCAGGAAATGAAAAATAGGAAAATAACCATACAGCATTCTTTGCCTGCTGATGCCTGTAGAAGAAAAAATAGAAACCGCAAATCCGGCGATGGATGTTAACAACACCATGGTGGCGGATAAAAGATCCGCCGCGAATACTATACCGAAAGGCGCTGCCCAGTTTGCCGCGTTCAACGTATAGGTGCCATGCAGGTATACCTGCTGAAATAACACGATGGCTATGATCAGGCCAACAAGTGCCCCGCCCACTGAAAGGATACGCTGGGTTACGGTTTTACGCCATGCAATCAGTTGAAAAATGGCTATGAATAAATGAATGAAAACGGATGCTAAAATATGGTTGCCTGTCATATATCTTCTTCCTCCGGGGTATTTAAATTATCCAAATCGTCGGTTTGTACCAGCGCGTATACTCTTTTAAGCAACACAATGGCGAATGCCGTAAGGGCGAAACTGATCACAATAGCGGTAAGAATAAGCGCCTGCGGAACAGGGTCGGCGTATATTCCGGAAAATGTATCGTGATCCGCATCTATAACCGGAGGGCTGCCTTTAACAATTGACCCCAATACAAAAATCAGTATGTTGGTAGCGCTTCCCAGCAGCATAATACCCAGCAGGAGCTTAACCATGCTTCTCCTTAAAATGAAATACACCCCGCCTGCATATAGCAGCCCCAGCACTATTATCAGTAATAATTCCATACGCTAGTCGTCTGTTAAGGAAATAGTGAACAAAATGGTTAATACTACTCCTATTACTACAAGGTATACCCCAATATCGAAAAACAGGGAAGATCCGATCAGCCCGATCAACGGGAATTTTTCCTGTACCCACAGCCCCGTCATAGGCGGTAAGCCAAAAAACAACGGGAGTATAACGCTAAACGCCGATATCCCCAGCCCGATCGGTATTAAGGATAATGGCTTTCGCCCTAGCAATTTCATGGTAGCATCGGTTCCGTTGGTAAAGCTGTGCAGCACAAACGCAATAGAAGCCACCAACCCGCCTACAAAACCGCCACCGGGATAATAGTGACCCCGCAATAAAAGAAAAATGGAGAACAATAATAATATAGGCAGTAAATATCTTGTAGCCGTTTGTAAAATGATACTTCGCATAGTTATTCTTTTTCTGATGTTTTTAATCTCAGCCTTAATAAACTATATACTCCTATAGCGGCTATGCTTAATACTACCGTTTCAAACATGGTATCAATGCCCCTGAAATCCACCAGGATAACATTTACCACGTTTTTGCCTTTTGCCAGGATGTATGAATTGTTTGCATAAAACTCACTGGTTTGTGTGCTGATAGCTTCGTGATGCACCTGCAGCGCCACCAGGCTCAGGATAACACCAAACCCCAGTGATACGGCTATGTCCCTGTACCGCTCCCAGGTGGTAGCAAGGTTAAGGAACGGAGGAAGCTTATACAATACCAGCACGAATAATACAGTAGTAAGGGTATCAATGGTGAACTGCGTCATAGCCAGGTCGGGAGCGCTGTAAAATACGAACATCAAACAGGTACAATACCCTATTATGCTCATGGATACTACAGCGGTTAGCCTCGACTGCGTTAATATCATCATAACCAATGCGCCTATTAAGATGACCACAACAGCTATTTCATAAATACTGAGCATGGCCAAACCGTAAAAATCAATTTTTATGGGACCGCTTAACCATAACTTATAGGCAAGCAGCATTTCGGCAAACAGGAGGATTTTTAAATGGTAAGAGCGTAAATAGCCGTTATGGAATTTACCGGTATACCAGGTGGAAAAGCCGAAAATGCCGTTTGCAAACCTGTTCAATGCAAATTCGGGAGACAAAGGATTGAACTTCTGAATGAAATGTTGCTTTTTACCGGAGGGTTTGTTTATGTAGTATAAAAATGTGCCGGCAGCCAGCGTGGCCAGGCTCAGCAGCAATACAAGATTAAACCCGTGCCATAGCTTTAAATGAAGCTGTGTATCTGAGCCAAATATGGCATTGGCGGCCTGCAGTGAAAATAGTTGCCCCGCAATGCCGGGTATACAACCGAAAATCAATCCTGCAACTGCCAGTATGAGTGGCGGCAGCCATAACGAAGCGGAAGGAAGATGTATTTTTTCAAACTCAACCGGCAATTTTCCTGAAAAGGGTTTTATGCCGGCCATAAATCCTGCCGCTACCAACCCTGTATTGGTAGCGATTGCCAGCGCTGTAAGTATAAAAGATAATGATGCTCCTGCATGTAAAGTAGCTTCATAAATAAGATCCTTGCCTATAAACCCAAATGTAAGAGGTACACCGGCGCTGGAAATAGCGGCTAACAGCCCGGCAATGGCAACAGGCAATAATACTTTCCTGAGCCCCGCAAGCCGGGTAATATCGCGCGTATGGGCTTCATGATCAATAATGCCTGTAACCAAAAATAAGGTGGCCTTGTAAAGCGCGTGTACCAGGATAAAAACACTGGCGGCTATAACCGCTTCCC
Source organism: Chitinophagaceae bacterium (assembly GCA_019638595.1). GTDB lineage: Bacteria > Bacteroidota > Bacteroidia > Chitinophagales > Chitinophagaceae > Agriterribacter. The sequence goes on along the minus strand of JAHBTJ010000026.1, from coordinate 88,028 downwards.
GCGTGCCCAACCCTATTAAAAAAGTAAGTATGCCCAGGGCAGAGATGGTTGAATAGGCTAAAATGCTTTTCAGGTCGGTTCGCAGCAGGGAATGAAAAGCCGCGTACAGCATGGTAAAGCCCCCTGCTATCATTAAAGTGTTACTCCACAGATCTGTACCTCCTAATATAGGATTAAAACGTGCCAGTAAATAAATACCTGCCTTAACCATAGTTGCAGAATGCAGGTAGGCGGAAACCGGCGTAGGGGCTTTCATGGCGCCGGGCAGCCAGAAATGAAACGGAAATTGCGCCGACTTTGTAAAAGCGCCCATGCACAATAGTCCCAATACCAGTGGGTACAATGGGTGATGGATGATGATATTGCGCGAGTGAATTAATTCGGAAATAGTATAGGTGCCGCTGATATTGCCAAGCAGTATCAGTCCTGCCAGTAAAAAAAAGCCGCCCATTCCTGTAATGGTCAGCGCTGTAATGGCGCTTTTCCTGGATGCGGGATCATTGTTATTAAAGCCAATTAAAAAAAATGAGCTGATGCTGGTGAGTTCCCAAAAAACAAAAAGCAGGAAAATATTATCTGCAAGCACTATGCCCAGCATGGCCGACATAAACAGGCACAGGTAGCCGAAAAAGCGGTTGAAATACGGATGGTCTTTTAAATAAGCGCGTGCATAGAAAAAAATGGCCGTGCCTATACCGGTAATGAGCAGCGCAAACAACAATGAAAGCCCGTCGAGCCGAAAATCAAGATTGGTAGCCAGCGATGGTATCCAGGGTGTTGACTGAAGTAAAAAACGCCCTGAGGAAACTGCCGGTATATATTGAAGATAAAATAAAAATAAAGCTGCCGGCAAAACTACAAGCAATATGCGCTGTTTTGACTTCAGCATCCTTCCAAACGGAAGAAGCAATAATGACACTATTAAACCTGATAAAATGGTGAATAACATTCAGTTCCGATTCGTTTTGTGATGGCGCTAAAAATAAGGAAAACATCCAGTTTTACCTGAAGAATTTTGCTTAAAAGAAAAAGCCCTCCATAGACATGGAAGGCTTAACGATTGCTTGCCCTATGAAAAACTTTGAAATGTTTTTTATGAATTATAATTTCTCATCGTGTTGTGTAATGTCCAGCCCCATTTCTTCTTCCTCTGCAGTAACCCTGAGCGGATGAATGATATCAACGATCTTAAAAACGATAAATCCCATCACAATGGAAAATACTACCACGATGATGCATCCCAGTACCTGCTTCAGGAAGAACTCGGTGCCGCCGTACAGTAAGCCGTCGGTGCCGGCGCTGTTGATCGCTTTGCTGGAAAAAATACCGGTGCAGATCATACCAATGATCCCGCCAATGCCATGACAGGGGAAAACATCCAGCGTATCGTCTATCCCTGTTTTTCCTTTCCAGTATACGGCAAGGTTGGAACCTATAGCCGCAATAAAGCCAATGAAGCAGCTTTGCGGCAATCCTACAAAACCTGCCGCGGGTGTAATAGCAACCAGTCCAACCACCGCTCCAATGCAAAAGCCAAGCGCGGAAGGTTTCCGGCCTCTCATGGCATCAAAGAATATCCATGAAAGACCCGCGGCGGCAGAAGCCGTATTGGTATTGGCAAAAGCGTCTACTGCCAGGCTGTTGGCGCCCAGTGCAGATCCTGCGTTAAAGCCGAACCAGCCAAACCACAGTAAGCCGGTGCCTAACAATACATACGGAATTCTTGCAGGCTTAACTTCTGTTTTATCAATAAGCGATTTACGTTTTTTAAGCACAATAGCGCCTGCCAGCGCGGCACAGCCCGCGGAAATATGAACAACAGTACCACCCGCAAAATCAAGTACGCCCATTTGCGCGAGTAAGCCGTCGGGATGCCAGGTCCAGTGTGCAATAGGAGCATAAATGAGCAGGCTGAATAATATCATGAATAAAACGTAAGATGTAAATCTTACACGTTCTGCCGTTCCGCCTACTACCAGCGCGGGTGTTATGATCGCGAACTTCATTTGGAACAGGGCGAACAACAAAATAGGAATGGTGGGAGCCAGGCTCCAGGGTTCGTGTCCATTGATATTTTTCATGAAAAGGAACTCCGAAGGATTTCCGATGAAGCCACCAATGGAGGTTCCGAAAGCAAGCCCGAAACCGATCACTAACCACAAAATGCTGATCAGTCCCGTAGCGATAAAACTTTGCAGCATAGTAGAAATTACATTCTTTTTACCAACCATGCCTCCGTAAAAGAATGCAAGACCGGGTGTCATGAGCAGCACCAGCGCCGCTGAAATAAGCACCCATGCAATATCGGGGAAGCTATAAACTTCCGCACCGTCAAAATCCGATACCAATGGTATAAATATGCCGATGATAGAAAATAAACCCAGCAGGAGAAAAGGTATTGAACTACTGATCTTAGTCATGTTAAAATGATTTTAGGGTTTTACAATATTGCGGTTAAAAGTGAATAATAGCGGCCAGCAGGAAAGTGCCTGTAGATTTTTGAGAGGGGTTTTCATAATTGTCGCCCTTCTTATGAAATATAGGATCCTTAGCGCTGTCTAACCTGAATTCGGGAATGATGATGATATTCTCATGGGGTTTGATATTGAGCGATAAGGTGGTTTGAACAATACTTGTGTTAAATCCCATTACGCTTTTTTTATCGTCGAGATATTCACCACGGAGGGTAAGTCCGAATTTGTCTGTTGGGTCTACATTTACATATAATGCGGAACCCCACCAGGAGTCAGATTCACCTCCTTCGGGCTTGTACATTTTAACGGTACCATCGTACCCCAGGCTGAATTTGTCGGATATTTTACCGGTAGCGGTTAAACCTACCTGGTTGCCGGTACCATTGTCGAGGTCCTTGCCGCCTGCGTAATTCAGGAAAGCGCTGAAGTTGTCGTAAGTAGCGCTGAACTGTGCCAGGAAATTCTTTTTGGCAAAACTGGCCGATAAATAATCGGTTGGATTGGCTACGCCAACCATTAACCCAAAGTGGTCGCCCAATCCAAAATCTGCTTTAATGCCAGTATGAGAAAACGGGCCGTAAGAGAACATATAGCTCATGCTATAGTTGCGGTTAAATTGGGGATCAAGTATCTCGTATCCTATATGAGTTCCCCATTTACCCATGGTGAACTTGATCTTATCTGTAGGAGAGTAGCTTACGTATGCCTGCTTGATAGCCTGTAAAATTCCGTCATCTTCTGCATAAGAAAACTCCCTGGCCCTGGAGCCAAATCCCAGGTCTACCGTAGCTGAAATTTTACCATAGGTATAGTCTGCTTTAAGAGACGCCATTCCCAGCTCAAAAGAGTTTTGAGAATTGGTGAAGCTTGTGTGGTTATTAAAAGAGTGATTTCCCTCATCGTCGGTCACGTTTTTGGGATTGCTGAAATTATAGCGGTAATAGGCATCTACAAAACCGGAAATGGTGAATTCACTTTTTTTAGCCGTTGAGTCCTGTGAGCATACATGGGAAAGGGGGGCCGCGATCACGGCCAGTGTCAGAAATTTTCTTAACATTGCAGTTGATTTTAAGTGTTAAATGAAAGGGTACAGTTTTAAACCTGGTCAGAGGTTTATTCAAAACTGTACCTTTTCCTTTTATTGAAAAAGCCTACAGCAGCTTTCATAATTTTAAATAGCTTCTTCTTCCTGGATTTTACCATTGCTATGCACTAATAGTGTACCCTGGAGGTATTTTTCATTGTGTTGGGTAGCATCCAGCCCAATTTCTTCTTCTTCCGCACTTACACGCAACGGTAAAATAAAGTTGATGAATTTGAAAATGATAAATGATACCGCGAAGCTGTATCCAACTGCTATTAACATGGCCTTTAACTGGGTAAAGAAGAAAGCGCTGTTGCCGTAAAATAACCCGTTGGCGCCCGCGCTGTTTACCGCGGTGGTTGCAAAAACACCGGTTAAAAGCATGCCTACCATGCCACCGATGCCATGACAGGGAAATACATCGAGCGTATCATCAAGGGTGGATTTTTGTTTGTAATAAACCGCAATATTGGAAATGATGGCAGCTACCACACCAATAAAGATGCTTTGAGGAATGGCTACAAAACCTGCAGCAGGAGTAATAGCCACCAAACCTACTACAGCGCCGATGCAGAAGCCGACAACAGATGGCTTTTTACCCCTTACAACGTCGAAGAACATCCAGCCCAAACCCGCAGAAGCAGCGGCAATATTGGTAGTTACAAAAGCGGATACTGCCAGGGAGTTGGCTCCCAGAGCCGAACCGGCATTGAAACCGAACCAGCCGAACCAGAGTAAACCTGTACCTATTAAAACATAAGGAATATTAGCCGGTGGAATTTCCTTGTGTTCCATATGCGACTTTCTGCGTTTTAATACCAATGCCCCGGCTAAAGCTGCGCAACCGGCAGAAATATGTACAACAGTACCGCCTGCAAAGTCAAGCGCTCCCATTTGATACAGGAATCCATCGGGGTGCCAGCTCCAATGTGCTAATGGTGCATATACCAATATGCTGAATAAAGCGATGAACAGGATATAAGAGGTGAAGCGGATCCTTTCTGCCACCGCGCCTACCACCAGCCCGGGAGTAATGATTGCAAACATGAGCTGGAAAACAGAGAACAACGATTTGGGGATAGTGGGCGCGCCACCCCAGGGTTCGCCTGAATTTACATCCTTAAAAAAGAGATGTGTGGCGGGGTTACCTATAAAGCCGCCTATATCTTCTCCAAAGCACAGGCTGTAAACAACAAATACCCAGAGCACACTCACCACTCCGGCAGCCACCACACTCTTCATCATAGTGGATATTACATTTTTGCGATGCACCATACCCCCGTAAAAAAATGCCAGTCCGGGAGTCATTAAAAATACCAATGCTGCGGCAACTACTATCCATGCAATATCAGCAGGGTTGTATTGGCTTGTGTCGCTAAAGTCTGCAACCGGTTTAACAAAAACAGCAGCCAGAGCTATGGCTGCCAGTATCAGGAAGGGGGCAATCTGTTTAAGCGTTCTTTTGGCCATTTTGGTCAGATTTTAAATTTAAAAATTTTAATATTTAAATATTTTCAACAAATCTAGTTATTATTTTGATATAGTTAGATAATATTATTAACATATAAATATTTTTAATTTAAATCTTCTTTTTGTTTGATTTCTTCTATTGATACTCCTGTTTTTAATTTATTTTATTGATAATTAGCTATTTTAAGAATTTATTTCTAATCTTTTAAGTATACGAGTAGAAGTTATTGAACGGATAAACTGTTTATAAAGAATATTTTTTGCTGAGTTTAATAAGTTTTATAAATATTATTATATTTTACTATTTGTATAAATTTCTGCTGTGCGAAGCGAAGACGCTTCATATACTTTTATTGTCGCCTACCGGCAACCCCAACTAATTCTTCCATGTAAAAAGATCTGCGGTATTGCCTGCCTCCTGTAAAGCAGAAAGCCCGGCTACAATCAGCCGGGCTTTTAAGCAAACAGGTATATGAAATATATTAATAGTTGAAGCTAACCATGCCTTTCTTCATATCCAACAGCTCCGCTTTTAATTTTTCAATTTCATTCTGCTGTTCTTGTATAGCGGCTACCAGAACCGGGATCAATCGTTCTTCATCCACAACTTTAACAGTGGCGTTGCGATAAACATTTTTTCCATACATATACGATATGGATTTTTGCTTAACCAGCTCAGGAAATACAGCTTCTACTTCTTCGGCAATAAAGCCATATTGTTTTCCTTTCTGTAGTTTAAGATATTTGAAGTTATTGATATTGTATTCGTATTTTTTGGGTTGAAGCTGCATCAGCTTTTGTAGCTGGTCTTCCATTACAGCAATATTCTTCTTTACGTCCTTGTCGGCAATGTCCTGTGCGTTTACAACAATAGCTCCCAGCACAAATACAGGTAAAAGAAATGATTGTTTGATATAAGTGTTAAACGATTTCATATTGAATAGTTTGATAGTATTAAAGAAATAATAATAGTTGATAAAATTTGCAGCATACATGCTACAAAATGCTTGCAAAAGCACAATAATAAGGAGTGATTCAAACGAAAATCAGGCTTGTTCGGGAGGAGGAGTAAAGATGGGAACAAACGCGTTTTGCCAGCGTGCAGTATAATGGTATTGACGCTTGCTGTTATTATTGGCTGCCCATAATTGAAATTCGAAAACATGTTTTCCCTCGCTTATCAACTCTCTTTCGGTAACCTTGCTTTGTTCGCCGGTATTTTCTGTTTCAGTTTCGGCCAGCGCTTCCATGGTATCGTGCTGGAAAAAATGGACCGACAAAAAAGGCAAAGCGGAGTGTAAGCCCCTGATAATGAAAATCGTTATCAGGAACAAAGTGGCTATATGGGCAATATGCCTGTTCATGTATGGATCAAAAGTAAAAAAGGACAAATTTACTTCAAAGAAAATGGGCGATTTTTTTGTTCGCAAAATGCTAAAACTCAATGTTTTACTTAATAGTGAATAAGAATGAAGTTATACAGCGACCATAATTTTTGAAAGATTTGAACGGAACAGCGCCATTATACCTGCAGATGTGTTCAAAAAAATAAAAAATAAAAAACGGGCATTCAAAAAGGAGTAAAAAGTTGCCTAAAAAATCACATAAAAAGATAATTTCAAGTGTTTGTTTTTTGTAAAAAATTATTCCGGAAAATATGGATATGGGCTGTGAGCTGTCAGCTGTCAGCGATCAGTGAATCTCAGATCTCAAATTTCAAATCTCAAATTTCAAATATAAACCTGTAACCTGCAACCTCATTCTATCATCTTCAAATACTTTCCCATCCAGTAAGGCAACAGCCAGAAAACAGGCTCCCGTTCCGTATTGGTTTGCCCGTTAACGGCTGTCCATGGATTTTTATCCCAGCGAACGGTTGCACGTATGCTTGCAGGCGGTAATTCGCTTACCTGCAGGTCATCCATTACAGGTGTGCGAACCACTTGAACATCTTCTCTTTTGGTATGATCTATTCCCCAGTTAACCAGGTCGAGCGGTGTATCTCTTAAAAATTCGATGGATACAGGTAATTCTGCTTTTTTGTTGGTAGCGTAACTATAAAAAAAGTTGATCAGCGGATTTTTATCATTTTTTCTTGCCTGCATCCAGTTGTCAAAATGCGATTGGTAAAATTTTAATAATGCGGGATCTTTTTCGCAATGCAGTAGAATGGGGTATATATACATTTGCAGCACCACATCAAAATATATGAACCAGGCAGGGTTTTGCTGCTGTATTTTTTGCATATTTTCCAGGTAATGCTCTTCATTGATCAGGTGCAGGTAATGTTGCTGGTATTTATTATCACCGGTCATATAATACGCCAGCTTTAAAAAGCCGAGTATTTCCATTGAATTCTGGTTCCTGTCGGGTATCCATTCAGGATCCCTGTTCAGCTTATCCGGGCTCCACACGCTCCAGCGCGTATGTGTTCCATCTACATCAATCATGTTGAAATTGTTTCGTATAAGATGATCTGCAAGCTTTGCAACATGCCTGGCAACCACCTGTTTTTCTTTTTTATCGGCCACCAGTTCATAATATAGAAAATAGCCGATCATGTGCCCGCACCATTCATCGCTGCTGGTGTCGCCTTTCCATAGCCATTTACCATCTTTCGATGTATGCCAGCGTTTTTCTACCGGTTTAAAACGCGGCTCCTTCACCAGTTCCTCCGCCAGTTCTTTCTCCGTATATGTTACATTTCTGTCATGCACATTATCACCCCACGATACCGGCACAATGGTTCGTGCAAAAAAGCCGTCTGTTCCTGTTATCTCCTGCAGTAATTTCAAAAAGTCAAACATCTTTTTGGCTTTTTCTTTTGCATCATTGCTTTTGGTAACCGCATAGCGGAAACATTCCATAGCGAGATAATTCCCGCCATATTCTCCGTCATTATCATCGTCTTCGGGCTCCCACCTGGTTACATCATCAGGGTTGGGCAAACGGCATTGCCCTACAATCCATGGCTCCCGGACATGGCGTTGCATGGTTACATCATAAAAATATTTTGCTTTACCGGCGAGCGTCATTTGTTGGGTGTGAATGGCGCTTACTCCTCCCTGTGTGGCAACCCAGGCGGTACCGTTTTTGTCGAATACAACCTGGTTTACTTTATCATTCAATAACCACCTGCGGCTGAAGCGGAGCGAATGGCTGCCATCGTTGTGAAAACGAACAATGCCCACATCTGTGCCCACCCATACCGAACCATCCGGCGCTACGCTTATGCAATTCACATACTGGGAAGAGAGTCCGTCCGCAGGTTGGATTGTTTTCTTTTGAATACCATTGTTCAAAACCGATACTCCGCCCAAACCACCTGCCCATATATCTCCGTCTTTTACAGCCACTCCTTTTACATACGCGCTGATCAGATGTGAGGTATCAAAAAAATATTTTACTGAATCAGAAGTATAATGATACAACCCGACATCCGTGCCGATCCATAGGCCTGACTTTTGATCCGCTACCGCCGAACGCACTGATCTTGCTATCAGTATATCTTTTTTTATCGGGCCCGATGCATTGCAAAGCCAGGTATCTTTGGGTCCGAAAGCATATATTCCTTCTTCGGCAGCACACAATACGGAAACGGGACCTTGCGCATCTGCCATTTTTTTGAAAGCATTGTTTTTGTACAGGAAAACACCTTTCCAGGTGCCAGCCCAAATGCCCGACGCAGGGTGGTATAATACTGCATAAGCAGGACCATCTTCCAATCCGCTCACCATTTTTTGCCAGCTATCATCACTGCTGTTCTTTTTAAAAACCCCTTCCGAAGTAGCGATCCATATATTGGATTGGTCATCTGCCGCGATACTCCTGATATTTGCATCAGTCAATCCTTTTGGAAAATGAGGAACATGGTATTCCTGGCTGAAAGGAACATCGGCAACACTTGCAGGTGTATATGTTAGTTGCGCTTTGCTGTTGATGATAAGCAAACACAACAAACAAATGAATAGTGAAGATCGTAACATGAGGGAATTTGAAATTTGAGATTTGAAATTTGATTGCTGTTGCAGGTTCCAGGTTACGGGTTTGTAGTTTCGGGTTTGTGGTTTTTTCCTCAACTATAAACAAAAAGCCATAAACTATAAATTACTGATAGCTGACCGCTGATGGCTGATAGCTGACAGCTACCTCCGCCACGCCTCATCCGGTACCGCTTTCCGCTCCATTCCGGGTACTGTATAATACAATTCAATAAAAGCCCTGTTCTTCCTGCTGTTATAGTATTCGATCTTTACGGGGTGATATCCTTTCTCCAGGTAAATCTCCCCGGAATAATTGATATCCCTGTTTTTCTCATCAAATAATAATTTATCGTGTATATGTAACCGTAAGCGATGATCCGCGTGACCATCGAAAAGGTAATAACCTGTTCCAGGCGCATATAGATAGCCGGTAAAAACAGCTCCCCAGAATTGTTCCCCGTGCGGAATATTATTCAGGTCAAGACCGGGTGTGGTTCCTCTGCTCTCCCCATTGATCTTATTAAAATAAGTGCTGTCCTCATCGGCTATTTGCCCGGTGAAGTAGCCATATTGTAATCCACCGGATAATTTTTTTGTCTTGGCAGCTTTAAATAATTTTTCTTTTTTAAAGTAATATACGTTCATACGGCTTTTGCCAAAAGCATTAAAGGCTGTTGTTTTAATAACAGTGGATTGATCCAATGTAATATTACCGGAATATAGTAAGCTGTTTCTTGTCGGTTCAGTATTGTCTGTAGTATAATAAACAGCATCGGTGTTATTGGCTGTTGCAAGGCTTACCTGCATGGTGTCTGTAAACAAACGTTTCCCGGTATTTACAACCGGCGCGGCAGGGGAGAGGTTTTTAATATGCTCCTTCCTGCTTTTATTCAATACAAACTGGTCAAACAAATTGCCGTTTTCATCAATGGCCTGGAATTGTAAAACATGTTGATTGATGGTTACATACCCGAAATGATGCACTGTTCGCAGGGTGTTGGTGAACCAGGAACGGGTTGGGGCAGGGTTTTCCAGGCTTCCGCCTGAGCCGCCTGTATTGATATATAATACACCATTTTCATTAACCGTTTTCTTGTTGAGTACCGGCCATGTTCTTTCATAGGTATGTATATGTCCGTAAAAAACAATATCAACGCCATATTTTTCATACAATGGTACCAGCGATTGAACTTCTGTGTCTCCCCGTTCAGATGCTTCATAGCGTGTATCGCCAAAATCATCATCATCCGAAGAAAAAGGAGGGTGATGATGCACCACGAATTTCCAGTAAGCGGTTGATCTTGCCAGCGCCACTTCAACAGCGTTGTACATATCGGTTCCTTCTTCCTGGTACTGATCGGTATCTATCATAAAAAATTCAGCATTGCCGTACTTAAAGCTATAAAAGTAGGGTTGGGGCACATACATGTATTGATAATAGTATGCGGCATCGTGCTCATGATTTCCCGGTATAGAGAAAACAGGGATGGTTTTCATGAATAGATTACCCTGTCCCAAAAATTCATTCACCCAGTCGTCTTTCATGTACCCTAAATCAACCAGGTCGCCGGCATGTACCGCGAAATTGGGTCTTTGCTTATAGGCCTGTGTACTTACTCTTTTCCAGGCCTCGGGGTCTTTCCAGTCGTTCTGCGAATCGCTGAAAACAGCGAAAGCGAAAGCGGAGCTGTCTTTTACGGAAGTTTGAAAAGTATTGACATCAGAAACCAGTGAATCGCCTCCGGGCAAGATAGAAATGACGCGATAGAAATAAACCGTTTCCGGGTTTAATTTTTCCAGTAACGCGTGGTGCATTGTTCTTGTACCGGGAATGCTGAACACATTATCCCAGACAGGTTTCCCCGAATTTAATCTGGCAGCGCCATACTGTACCTGTGTTGTGCAGGAATCGGATGTTTCCCAATGAATGCGGATGCTGCTTTGCGTGCTGTGCTGGAGATAGGGATGTACAATAAAGCGGGAACCGGCATCCTGCGCCGAACCAGCAAATGAAAGGCTTACAGTAAACAGGAAGAAAATAACGCGTTGCATATAATACCGGTAATTCAAAAAAGAAACCTGCAAGGTTACTGAATATATTTCAGCAAGCCTCACAGGTTTTATGATAAAATGAAACAATTATTGCAGTATCCACATCTTAACAGAAGCCAGGTCTTTACCTCCCATTGCAGCTACAGCGGCGTCGTATTGTTCTTTGTTGTTACTCGATTCATCTAACGGGTACAGATACCGCATCGGGTATTCGTATGTGGAAAATGATTTAACGATTGTACCGATGAACGCAGGCTTGCCTGTTCTCCTGTAGTCAGTATATGCTTCTGTGTGATTGGTCATAAGCATAGACAGCCATTTCTGGATAGCGATTTTATCCAGGTCAGCAGTACTGCCATCCAGCGCTACCTCGGGTTTGGCGTAATAAGCAGCAAAATTATCCACTATCTTATCAGAGCCAATATGTGTTACCGGCTTGGTTCCATCTTCGATCTTCCATCTTTCAAACGACAACCTGATGCCATTTTCGTAGTGATCCTTAACAGTACCGGCCGATATCCATCCTTTCTGACGTGCTTCGGCAAGCAGGAATGCCATTTCACTTGCCTCCATTATTACGCCTTTAAGACGTGGTTCGCTGGCGCCTGTGCCTGCTATCAGCCTTGAAAGTCCTGTAATACGGCGGTTATCATAAAAACTGTTGGTTCCGGGCAGGCTGGTGGAGCTTGCATACTGTGTTTGAACGTTTATAGGGTTCGGAGTTCCTACCCATTTGGCATCCAGGGGGTAAGGCACCGATATAACAGCGCCATTAAGGTCTCTTCCGGATGCTACTATTTCCGAGGGTTCGTACAACGAAGAAGGATAATAGGTGATGTTATAAGTATAGCCATTGATCTTGATGTCTTCGCTGGACTCCGTGGATTTGGCCGAAATGGGGGAAAGCGCCGGTGCGAAGATCACATACATACGCGGATCATCAAGGGCTGTCATCTGGTCTATAAGATACTTGGAAGGCTTCTGCTCGGTAAAATTATTCCCGGTTCCCCAGTTTGTTTGCAGGTACCACGACTCCCTTTCACTAACGCCCGAAAACTCAAGCCCGGCATTGTCTGCCACAGACGACATATAGTTATTGCCGCTGGCAATGGACTGCATTTCGCTGCTTAAATCTTTACCGGCTTTTTTGAATGCTTCGTAGGAATGTACCATGAACCTGAATTTCAGGGAATTGGCAAGTTTTATCCATTTGCTCCTGTCTCCTTTAAAGAGTACATCGTGATCGGCAGGTAAACCTTTGCTGCCGGAGTTCGATAAAATAGCGATCGCCTCATCCAGCAGGGTGAACATCTGCTCATATACTTCTTTCTGCGAATCAAATTTGGGAAACATATTGCCGGCTCTTCCTTCCATGGCTTGGCTGAAAGGGATATCTCCGTATTTTTCAGTAAGAGAGCCGCCTACAACACATTTCAGGATATTAGCGGCCGCTACATTCGCCATGTTATCTTCCTCGGTTGCCAGCGATGCGACCGCTCCCAGCGTTCTTAACTGCTGGGTATAAGGATTGCTTCCCTGGTAATCCCAGTACTGGCCTGCGTTGGTGTATAGCGTAGCTGCCTGCGAGCCACCGTTATAACATTCCAAAAAGTATAATGTCGCTTCTTCTACCGGTTCATCAATTACCCCTTTGCCGTATTGGTATGCAACATCTACAATAGCCGTAGTAAGCTGGTATCTTGAATAAGTGAAGTAATTAACGTTGAATGAGGTTTCCCGTTCGTCCATCCTCAGTTGGTTCTTGCTACAGGATGCGCCGGCAAGTAGCAGCGATCCAAGCATGAAATATTTAATTGTTTTCATCGTCATAATATTCGTGTTACAAATTTTATTTGATTACTCCTAAAAATTAACATTCAATCTTACACCCATGGTGCGGATTGGTGGTAATCCGAAGTCTGCCACACCCATGCCTCTTACGCCATCATAGAAAGCCGTTTCGGGATCTTCTTTCATTTTGTTTTTGGCCCAGAACATCACGTTCTTGGCAAAAGCGGTAATAGAAATATCCTGGCAGCGCAATCTTTGCGCCAGCGATCTGTCAAACGAATACGTCAGGTTGATCTCCTTTATTTTGAACGAAGTGGCATCATGCGTTCTGAACTGGGCGCCCGACCATAATTCCTGCCCTTCCATGTTATACGGGTTCAGGTAGATGGTCTTGAGGGGATCATCACCATTCCTGATATAATCACCGTCTGAAAGGCGTAGCTTTTCTTCCGGGGTCATTTGTGATTGGTCAACGTTAGGGTTGATATATACTGCGTTCCAGTAGCCAAAGTAACGGGGATCACCATTGTACATGGTCATGAGTTCCTGCATTTTCTCTTTGTAGTTTTCAAAGCCCGGATCGTTAAACATGTCATCGGGGTTAGGCATGTTCGGCAAACCTCCTGCAAAGCGACCGCCTGTCCAGTACTGGTTGTATTTATCGCCATAGAGCGCCATGATGTCCGCCATACCATCGTCAATCATGATCTTCTGCGTTTCGGAAATAAACACACCGCCCACTCTCAGGCTGGCAACAACATTAAGCCGGAAGTTTTTGTACCTGGCATCCGCCACAAATCCATAGATGGCTTTGGGATTCATATTGCCTAAGAAACCATTCTTCCTGATATAGTCTGTAGTGGTAACGGCTTCCTCAATGATGCCGTCAATACCGGTCAACATCATGCCTGCATATTTACCGGACTGAACATAGCCAATCGGATATCGTGCATACATGTCTCCCACACGGGCGCCTTTGAACAAAGACAGATAGGAAGCGCCCTCATAGTTATAGAATCTCTCTGAGAAACGCGGATCCAGATCATCAATCACCGATTTGAAAGTACTGATGTTACCGGTCAGGTTCACCACCCAGTTTTTGGTACGTACAGGTGTTACTGTTAAGGCCGCTTCTATACCGGTAGATTTCACCGCTCCCATATTGGTAAGTATAGAGCCAAATCCTGAAGAGGTAACCACCGGCAGGGTTTGGATCTGGTTGATATGGTCTTTAGAATAAACGGTAAACTCTCCCGATATGCGGTTATCCGCTGCTCTGAAGTCTATACCTGCTTCTTTGGTTACGTTCAGCTCGGGCTTAATATTCGCGTCAACAGGGTCACCGCCAATGGTTCCCATGGCAACGCCGTTCCAGGTATTTCCTGAAATACCATAGCTGTCCAGGTTAACAGGTCGCCCGATGCCATACCCGGTTTCTGCGTATCCGCCTCTAAGTTTAAGGAAGTTAAATACATTTCCCATGTCAAAGGTTTCAGATGCTATCCAGCTTAAGGAAGCGCCGGGGTAGAAATGGTGATCCTTTTCATGAGGTAATATGCCTACCCAGTCATTACGCCCTGATAGCTCTACATAAACCATATTTTGCCACCCGATGCTGGCTGTGGCATAGGCGCCATAGTTGCGACTGGGGTAGTCTCTGTTGAAATAAGCAGCTTGCCTTACCGCAGCGGGCAATGAATTAAAGGTAAAAGAGTTAGGAGTTGCTAATATCTCACCACCAAATCCTGAACTGTTGCCTTCTCCATAGTTAAACGAAAAGCCTCCCACAGCGTCGAGTGACAACTTGCTGCCAAGAAAACGCTTGGTGTAGGAGAGCAACGCGTCATTTCTTATATTAAGATTGTTGCTGTGCTGTTGTTCGTATATGCCTTGTGGTCTGCGTTCTGCATCCCACGGGCTTTTTCTTTCAAAAGCAAAGTTTTCATGGCTGATGCCTGAGCGCAATGTGAGCAGGAAAGGCTCACCTATTTTATAATCTAATTGTACTTTTCCAAAAAATACGTCTTTAGTATAAGTTCTGATGATGTTTTCAGCGGCAAAATAGGGTCCGTTTTTGCCAACTGCATTATACCTGAAACGATCTTGTCCCGGTCCCTTCAGATAAGGCGTATTCTGGTATTGTCCTTCCCAGCCGGCAATCCAGGGATCAGCCTTTTCCCATTCAGACATTTTGGGCATATTGATAGGCATTGACATGGCGTGGGCCAGCGGGTTGTCTTCCCTTTTATCCTGAACGTGCGACTGGTTAGGTACAAAGGTATGAGACCAGGATGCCTGCGAAGTAACTGAAAGCCGATTATTTACATTGTATTTGGCATCAAAAGAAACACTGTTCCGGGTTGTTTTGTTGCCGGGTATTACGGCATTGTGCACCAGGTTGCCGAGGTTGAGCCGGTAATTACCTTTTTCGTAATTGCCGGTTACGGCTACGTTATTGTCGGTCATCACTCCTGTTCTCAGGAAGGCCAGCAGTGGATTTTTATCACCGCGGGCTTCCAGCACCGATTGTTCCCACTCCTGTGTAAGGATATTCCACCTCCATTCAGGTGTGTTGTTATTTACTTTGTCATTTATTGCCCAGCCGAGCCCCTTTTTATCTTCGGTCAATGCGCTTCCGTCTTCATCTCCCTGGAAAAATACTCTTTGCACCGGAGGAGCGCTATAAGCCTGGTCGAAAGAAGTGGCGCTGCTGACTGAAACGCCGAGCCCTTTTTTAGCTCCCGCGCCTGATTTGGTGGTGATCAGGATCACACCATTACCTGCCTGGGATCCGTAAAGCGCGGCAGCGCTGGCGCCTTTCAGCACAGAGATGCTCTCTATGTCGTTGGGGTTAAGGGAAGAAATAAAGTTGCCTGCATCAATACCTGCAGTAGCTCCTACGGTGTTGGAACCCAGTTGTACACCGTTCAGCACGATCAGCGGCTGGGTTTCGTTGTTAATATTGCTTGCCCCCATTATACCTTTCAATGAGGTAGCGCCGCGTATGTTGAACATTACGGAAGAAGTGGGTGAGGAGGTAACGCTGTTCATTTGCACACCTGTAACTTTACCTTCCACTGATTTCAATACATTGGAGGCGCCACCGGTTTCCATATCCTTGGCGTTAACAGACGAAATGCTGTAGCCCAACGATCTTCTTTCCTTTTTTATACCGAGCGAGGTTACTACCACCTGCTCCAGCTCCCTGCTCGAAGCCTGAAGCGTAATGTTCAATGCCGACCTTCCGGATACTGAAATTTCTGTTGCATCGTAGCTCACATGGCTTATTACCAGTACAGCGTTGGAGTTGTTTACCGTTATTGTAAACTCACCATTGCTATTGGTTGTAGTAACATTGCCTGTTCCTTTTTCCGCTACCGTTGCACCGGCAACCCCACCGTTCTCGTCGGTTACCCTGCCTTTTACAGTAAAGTCGGCAACAGTTGTAGCGGTGCTCACTGCTACGGCAGGAGCTATATCGTTTTCCTGTGCTTTTCCGTTACCGGCCTGTTTAATTACATATACGTCATTTACTTTTTCAAATTGTAATCCTGCAGGTACCAATACGCTTTCAAGTACAATATCAGGATTGGTTTGATGGCTTGCATTCAGGTCGTCGTACCAAACCTTAGTGGTTTTTATGGTATTAGACTGATAGCTGTAGTAGATGTTCTCGTACGTTTTTTTAAATTCTTTCATAAAATTTTCCAGCAAAGCAGCCTTTAGCTTGCTTTCCGGAATGGTTTTGTAGAGCGAGGGTTGAGACAGGGACGCTACATCTTCTTGCGCCATTGCCCCTGTTGCCACCATTAAAACCCAAACGGGCAGCAACAAAATCCCTAAGCAGCGTTTTGAAAAAGATCGGTTTCTTTTCATAACTGTTTTGATTGAGGGGTTAATAATTAGAGCGTTAATTAATGAATAATTGGTTGGGTGTTTCACGGATATATATGTTCAGTGTTTTTTCTATTACATGAACAAGCGTTGAAAAATCTTTTACCGACACTACCGCGGTGATCTGCAGCTTTTTTGATTCATTGTTCTCAAACACTACATCCATTCCATAAAATTTTTTTATAAGCGTGGCTACTGTTTCAAGCGTGGTCTCTTCAAAATGCCATTCGCCTTCTTTCCAGGCGGTAGTATACAATCTGGTATCTGCCTTTTCGGTAATGAACTGTTGCTTAACAGTATCGAGCTTTAATTTTTCCCCGGGATTGAGATAAGCCCTGTACAGGTGGTCGTTATCCATGGTAACATTCACCTTGCCGGATGTAAGAACCACATCTGTTGCTTTAGTGCGGGCGTCTACGTTAAACTCGGTTCCGGTTACATTAATATTTATCTGGTCGGCATGTACCACAAATGGTTTAAGGTCGGCTGTTTTTTTTATTTTAAAATAGGCGTTTCCTGTTAGAAAAACTTCTCTTACCTCGGATTCATTAAAACGACTGTTATAGGTGATGGAGGAATTGCCGTTAAGAATAACAATGGAGTTATCGGGTAATAAAACCTCTTTAATTTGCTTGGCTGTGGTTCTTTGTATGGCCAGCAACGGAATTTCCTTATTACCGGGAGTATTAATAAAATAGAGTACAACCAGTATAATACCTGCCAGGGAAGCTGCTATTCCCCAAAGCCACTTTGATGAATGAATATTTTTTACAATAGGTTCTGTGCCGGGAGTAAGCTGGAGATTTTGGAAAATTTTTTCCTTCAGGTCCTGCTTTTCGTGGCTTGTTAAATTAGGAATGTGAAAACCCGTATCGGCCAGATGCTCTACTAATTTCCGTGCGTTATGGATGGCAATGCGCTGCAAGGGATGACTTTCAATATAGGATTTCCAGAATGCTTCGTTCTCGTCGTCGGGAATAAGCACCCATTGCTGAAAATATTCATCTGCAGCAAACTCTTCTTCAGTAAAGCCAACAAACTTATCCCTGTAACGGTTCATCAATGTAACAGGAGAGGGCTGTGTTGTTGGGTATACTCATAGGTGTTGAAATAATTTTTTGTAAAATGGGGGTGGCTGCCGGCTGTGAGCTATTAATTGGTGGGCTGTGAGCTATGGGCTATGAGACCACAAACTACAAACCACAAACCCGTAACCTGCAACAGCCATCAAATCTCAAATTTCAAATCTCAAATTCATCATCTTGTATAATTAGGCGCTTCGCGGGTAATTTCTATATCGTGCGCATGGCTTTCTTTCATACCTGCGTTGGTAATTTTTATGAACTGGGCTTTTTGAAGGGCCGCAATATCGGCAGCCCCGCAATATCCCATACCCGACCGCAGCCCGCCGGTATATTGATATACTATTTCACTCAGGCTTCCTTTAAAAGCTACCCGCCCTTCAATGCCTTCGGGCACAAATTTTTTAATGTCGTCTTCCACATCCTGGAAATAACGGTCACCGCTGCCCTGGCTCATGGCGCCCAGCGATCCCATGCCCCTGTATTGTTTGAACTTTCTGCCTTCGTATATAATGGTTTCGCCCGGGCTTTCCTCTGTTCCGGCAAATACCCCCCCCATCATTACCGCGTTTGCGCCGGAAGCTAAAGCTTTCACCATGTCGCCGGTGTAACGAATGCCACCATCCGCTATTAATGGAATGCCCAGTTTGTGCAATACCGAAGCCGCTTCCATTACAGCGGTAACCTGCGGCACACCCGCGCCGGCAACAATGCGTGTTGTACAAATAGAGCCGGGACCGATCCCTACTTTTACCGCGTCGGCGCCTGCTTCCGCTAACGCTTTGGCCCCTGCCGCCGTTCCAATATTGCCTGCTATTACCTGTAATTTCTTAAAATTCTTTTTTAAGCGTTTCAGGGCTTCTATCACCCCTTTTGTATGACCGTGCGCACTGTCGAGGCATACAATATCCACTCCAATTTGCTGCAATGCCGACGCGCGATCCATCAGGTCGGCCGTAATGCCCAGGGCTGCTCCCGTAAGTAACCTTCCAAACGCGTCTTTTACGGCATTGGGATGGCTTTGCAGTTGCAGTATATCCCGGTAAGTGATCAAGCCAACCAGGTAGCCACTTTTATCTACAACCGGCAGCTTTTCTATTTTATATTGACTCAATATTTTTTTCGCTTTTTTCAGGTCGGTTCCTTCCGGCGCTGTGATCAGGTTTTCTTTGGTCATCACCTCGCTGATTTTTTTGGTGACCGAGGTTTCAAAACGCAGATCGCGGTTGGTAAGAATGCCAACCAGCTTTTTATGATTGTCTATTACCGGTATACCACCTATTTTGTTCTCCCTCATCAGTTGCAATGCATCTCCGATAGTGGCATTTTCATGCAATGTTACAGGATCGAGTATCAGCCCGCTTTCGCTTCTTTTTACTTTTCTTACCTGTTCCGCCTGTTTCTCAATCGTCATGTTTTTATGCAGGATGCCCAGCCCGCCTTCCCTTGCAAGCGCTATGGCAAGGTTGGCTTCTGTTACGGTATCCATAGCCGCAGACAGCATAGGAATGTTCAGTGTAATACTTTTTGTAAGTTTAGTGCTGATATTTACTTCGCGCGGTAAAACCTGCGAATAAGCAGGAACCAGCAGTACATCATCGAAAGTAAGGCCTTCACCAAAAAATTTCGAGGGAAACTTGTTAATGGGGGAGTTGATTATTGTTGCCATGTGCAAAGATAGGGGAGCAGATAAATAGGTTCCAAATTTTGTTGCGATCAGCTCAGCTTATACATTTTGCCGGGCATGCTCACAATAATGCCCTGCAGCTCAAGGTTAAGTATAGCCGAAGCAACAGCGCTGCTGTTAATATTGCAGTTGTAATTAATTTCATCAATATGCATTTGCTGTTTTTCCGTGAGCATTTTTATGATCATATCTTCATCGGGCGACAGATCAACAAATAATTTTTTTTGAAGCGCTGTTTTGGAAGGAGCGCTGCGGTTCCAGTTCATGAAATCAAGAATGTCTTTTCCGGAGGTAACCAGCGCGGCTTTGTTTGAACGGATCAGGTAATTGCAACCGCGGCTTTTTGCATCAGTCGTTCTGCCGGGAACGGCAAATACATCCCGGTTATAATTATTCGCCAGCTCGGCGGTGATCATACTGCCCCCGTTAATATCAGTTTCAATTACAATAGTTGCATCGGCAATGCCGGCAACAATGCGGTTTCGTTTCGGAAAATTCTGTTTGTCGGGCTTGCATCCCGACATGAAGTCTGTTAAAAGCCCGCCATTATCCAGCATTTCTTTTGCCAGCGATTTATTCGATGCCGGGTAAATACGGTCTAACCCATGTGCAAGAACACCCAATGTAGCATTGCCTGTTTTAAGGGCTGTTTTGTGCGCTATGGTATCTATTCCATATGCTAATCCGCTTGCGATCAAAACCTCGTTATTTTCCAGTTCTTCTATAATCCGGATCGTAGTTTCCCTGCCATAATCGCTGTTGTTCCG
This sequence comes from Chitinophagaceae bacterium, assembly GCA_019638595.1. Lineage (GTDB taxonomy): Bacteria > Bacteroidota > Bacteroidia > Chitinophagales > Chitinophagaceae > Agriterribacter. The sequence goes on along the minus strand of JAHBTJ010000026.1, from coordinate 67,744 downwards.
GGTACCGATCACAGACAGGATCTTTGAAGCGTTCAGGTTGGCGTTTCCTTTGTAATACAGAACAACGGGCGCATCGTAACAGCGCAGGAGCTTTTGAGGATACCGGCTATCCTGCCTGGTTAATACGGTGATCTTATATTTTTCAATGAATTTTAATTCACTTTCGGCTTTGCTGAAGTCTTTAAATGATTTCACGGAATGAGACCGGATAGTACCGATTCCCGGCAGCTTATCCAGCTCTGATTTCCGGGCGGTGAATATGGCTTTGGCCGAACCATAATGATTCAGCAGCTCGTTGGCATGTACTTCCCCTATATTGGGAATAAGTGTAAGAGATAACAGGTATAGCAGATCGTCGGGCATGCGCTTTTCACAGTTAGCGTAATAAATGCCGGCAAACCGGTTTAATTGTAACCTAAGTTATATGTTTTGAACGAATGTAATAAAGAAAACCCCGATTGCTCGGGGGCACTAATCTTTTAACCGTTAACCATTAAACCTTATCCTATGAAAAGCCGAAAATAAAATTCTTTTTTATTTTAATAAGAGTAATAAAGCAATTTTTTTAATTGGGTGGAGAAAGAAGATATGATAAATAGTATAAATGTAAAAGGGCTGGATAGATATCCTGCCCCGTTTCTAAATCCAATATCCTATGAAAAACCATTTGTTTAGACCAGATACTGAACAGAAACGTTGCATGGTAGGAATGAATTTTAAGGAAAAACAACTAAGGGTTTGTTATATTATAAAATAATAATATTCTTAAGCAGGAAACAGGGATTAGGGAGGTTATTTAAAAAAGAAAAAGGGCTGGATAGAAATCCTGCCCCGTTTTAAATCCAATATCCTATGAAAAACCGAACATATAACGGAGCCTTTGATTTTCATATTGTAATAAAGCAAAAATTTATTTCCAGCTTGATGTAAATGCCTTGTAGTATGCATCAAAAGCGGTTTTACCAAAATGCCCTTCTCCAAAATATGTAAGAACCAGTTCCATATCGGGCGTTTTTAAATAACCCGGAATTGCCTGGGGCGGCGATCCGTCTGCCGGTAAAATAACAGTAGTGGGGAATGAAAGATTTCCTCCCGTAAGCGCAACAGCGTAGTCATTTACCTTGTATGCATTATTATAGCTAAAACGTTTACCGCGCCAGGTAAGCGTGTCCCTGGTTTCGGCATTCAGTTTTACGGGATAGAAGTTTTCTTCAATGTATTGTATTACCTGCTTATTGGAGTAGGTATTCCGGTCCATTACTTTGCACCAGCCGCACCAGTCGGTATACAGGTCTATAAGTATAGGCTTTTTCTTTATGTTCCATTTGGTTGCCGCTTCATCCAGCGTAAGCCAGTTCACTTTATTAAAGCCGGTAACAGACGTATCGGTTTTAATGCTGTTGTGTGGTTTTGCCAGCACAGGCAGGGCAAAAGCCATCAGCCAAAAACATAGTAAAATGCCGGATCTTTGCATTTGATTTTGTTTATTTACACAAATATAACTCACAATTGAAGCGAAAAATTGTAGTGGCCGTTACAGGAGCAAGCGGCTCCATATATGCAAAACAGGTAATTGAAAAGCTGCTTGGCATCGCGGATCAGTGGAATGAGCTTTGCGCCGTTATTTCAGACAATGCTCGGGAAGTTTGGAAAACCGAACTGGGTGATCCGTTTATTGATGACTATAATGTTAAGATTTACGGGAAAGCAGATTTTAACGCGCCATTTGCATCAGGCTCGGGCCAGTTTGATACCATGATCATTGTTCCCTGCTCCATGGGTACGCTGGGCAGGATAGCGGGAGGCATTTCCAACGATCTTGTTACCCGTGCGGCCGATGTTGTTTTAAAGGAGCGCCGTAAGCTGGTATGTGTGGTGAGGGATACGCCTTATAATCTTGTTCATATCAAAAATATGGAAATAGTTACGCTGGCAGGAGGCATTATATGCCCTGCCACGCCATCATTTTACAGCCGGCCCCAAACGGTGGAAGAAGTGGCCGCTACGGTAACCGACAGGGTATTGGATTTGTGCGGATTCGATGTTCAAACCTATCGCTGGGGAAAATGATACAGTTGACCGGATCTATATAATGCGCTTGTGTGCTGCCCTTCCGGTGTTAAAACGGCATTTTGTTTGTATATTCATAACAAGCCTGTATTCTTCAAAAGCCGATTTCTTCACTTCATAAAATATACGGTTATGAAAGTCGCTTTCTTCACTCTTTCTGTAACAGCTTTACTTACGGCATTCAGCATTGTTACCGCTGAGCTTCCTATTGGAGCAGATCTTCCTAACGGGGATGCTGCGCTTAAGGATATATCCGGTAAAGACATAACCCTTAAAAAGGCTATGAAAGAAAATGGATTGCTGGTAATGTTCAGTTGCAATACCTGCCCTGTGGTGAAAGGTTACCAGGAGCGGACAAACGAAATATGCAACTATGCGCTTGGCAAAAAAGTAGGTGTTATTTTGTTAAACTCGAATGAAGGCGGAAGGGAAGGAGGGGATTCTTTTGACGCGATGAAAGCCTATGGCAGCAGGAATGCTTACAAGTGGTACTACGCGGTGGATAAAGACAATGTACTCGCAGACGTTTTTGGCGCCAGCCGTACGCCGGAATGTTATTTGTTCGATAAAAACGGCAAGCTGGTATATAAAGGAGCAATAGATGATAATCCGGAAGACACAGACGCGGTAAAAACAAAATACCTGCAGAGCGCGATAGATGCTACCGTAGCCGGTAAGGATGTAGCAACCAAAGAAACCCGTAGTGTAGGTTGCGGTATTAAAAGAAAAGGATAGGATTATACAACATCATTGATCTATCTTATTGCTGGATAAAGAAAGAAGGCTGCTTACCGGGCAGCCTTCTTTTTATACATACGTTCTTATTTTTGGTTATTTTGATTTGGCAATAGCCTGCTGGCTGATCATGCTATTTAAAATACTTACGCTTTCGCTCAGGTAAACGTCCGATTTCAGGTTCTTTAACCACAGTTGCTGCCGGTCCTTTTTGCCTTCATCGTGCGAGAATTTAGCGAGGTCTTCGGGCAGTATTTCAATAGGAGTATCCTTTTCGGTTTTGGTGAGCTTTTCGATCTCTCTTACCAGGTCCCTGATTTGCTTTTGCTCTTCCTGGTACTTTTTCAGGTTTAAGGTAAATACTTTGTCGTTAAGCCTGGAAAGCTGTTCTGTATTCGCTTTTATCTTTTCAAAAACAGGGCTTGCTTTCAGCCGGTCGTCTTCGGCGCGTTTAATAGTGGAAATATCGGCGCCATTGCTCCACAGCGTATATTTTGCTTTGGTTATTTCATCCCATTTCAGGGCATCAGGATTGTCTTTTTCGCGGAACTGCAGATGCTCGAACTGGTCGGGTATTATAATGTCGGGGGTTACGCCTTTCAACTGCGTTGAGCCTCCGTTGATCCTGTAAAATTTTTGTAAAGTAAGCTTAACGGTGCCAAGGTTAGAGGCAGCGTCATCCTGGCTGGCTAACAGTCCGCCCATGCGGCCGCCTTCTAAGCCAATATTCCTTTGCACGGTTCCTTTTCCGTAAGTAGAAGTGCTGCCTATTATTATACCGCGTTTATAGTCCTGGATAGCTGCCGCAAATATTTCGGAGGCCGAAGCGCTGAATTCATTTACCATTACAGCGAGCGGGCCGTCATATAAAACGCCTTTGTCCTTATCCCGTAATACTGTTGGGTTCCCCTCCCTGTCTTTTACCTGAACGATCGGGCCTTCGTCAATGAATAAGCCTACCATTTGTATTACATCATACAGCGAACCGCCGCCATTATTCCGGAGGTCTATAATGATACCGTCTACATTTTGAGCTTTTAATTTAGATACTTCCCTGGCAACATCTTCCGCCGACTTTGCCCCGTTCGGGCGTTCCCAGTCTGCATAAAACTCCGGTAAAAAGATATAGCCGATCTTACGCGATCCTTCATTTACCACGGCGCTCCTGGCAAAGGTTTCATCCAGCACTATTTCGTCCCTTATCAGCGATACTACTTTTGAGCTGCCATCCGCTTTTTTTAACGTAAGCCTTACTTCTGTTCCTTTTTTGCCTCTTATTAATTTAACGGCATCTTCCGTATCAAACCCTGCCATATCCTGGGGCTCTTCATTGCCCTGTCCCACTTTTGTAATAATATCACCCACCTGCACCTGCCCCGATTTCCATGCAGGGCTTCCGGTAACAAGCGTAGCTACTTTAATATTGCCATCTTCGTTACGCAGCGATGCACCAATCCCAAAAAACCTTCCGCTCATTTGCTCATCGAAAGATCTTTTTTCTATAGGAGGAAAGAAGGTGGTGTGCGGATCCATGCAGGAAGTAATGGTATTTACGAAATCGTTGAAACGGTCTTCTTCCGTAAACTTGTTCCTTAACCTTTCTGCTATGCGGTTGGTAGACAGTAATACTTTTTCCCTGGCTTCTTTTTCAAGCTCGGCGTCGGTTTTTGATTTGTAGTCTTTCGTGTCTTTGTTCTTTTCATTATTGCTGATCAAATCGGCATATCGAACCAGTGTCTGGTATTTCAAACGTTTACGCCAGATATCTTTTCTCTCCTTTTCATTGTCGGCGTATTCGAGTTTGGCTTTATCATCCACCAGTGTTTCATTGGCTGTAAAGTCAAACGGCTTGTCCAGTATTTCTTTGTATGAGGTTAGATATTCCTGTAGTCTCTGGCTATACATATCGCTGATAGCCTGGAACGATTGCAGCGGTGCTCCATGGATCTCATCGTCTATTTTATTTTCATACAGCTTTTTCAGTTGAGCCACATCCGGTTTCAGGAAAAGCTGTTTGTCCGGATCAAGCGCCTCCAGGAATTTGGTAAAAACTTCCCTGGAAAAATTATCATCAATTTTTTTGGGGCTGTAATGTCCCTGTTCGAGCATTACTCCTACCTGCCTTAATATTTTTTCATATTTGGTGGGTGGATTGCCTAAACCAATTGTTTGAAACGTAATAAAAATGCCTGCAATAAGAATGACCAGTAATACCGGAAGAGATTTTTTATTAAACATAAGCCTTAACACTTTTTGCATATTCAAAAATAACGGAAATAATAAACGAATGTTGCCGTCGTTTCAATGATTTAGCTAAGGATTTGTAAAATATACATGAAGGGTGAAATATGCAAATAAAACAGAACACAGGCTGGGTTGAGCGGAGCGCTTCAAAAACAAAAAGCGGCTGAAAAACCGCTTTTGACATATTGGGGGTGGCTAACCGGGCTCGAACCGGCGACCCTCAGAACCACAATCTGATGCTCTAACCAACTGAGCTACAGCCACCATTTTTATGAGGCTGCAAAAATAGATGAAAAAAGCATCCATGCAAAATCCAGTTTTACTATTTCTTTATAAAACCAGGGTAAACCGTTAACCTTCATTAACCTTAAAACATTTACCCTAACCACGACGGTTTGTAATTTTGCAGCAATGAGAACATTTTTATTTTCCTGTTTTTGTTTGCTTTCGTTGTCGTTATTTTCCCAGGTACGGGGTGGCAGGCCTATGGCCGGGGCAGGAGGAGGCAATATTGGAAGATTTTACGGGCGCATTATAGATGCCGCTACCAATAAGGGTATAGATGCGGCTTCGGTACAGTTAGTGCAGGCGCGGCGCGATTCCGCTTCAGGAAAATCCACTGATATTTCAATAGCAGGGCAGCTTACTACTTCCAAAGGCAATTTCAGCCTCGAAAACCTTCCTGTGCGTGGTAAATTCAGGCTGTTGGTTACAGCTATTGGGTATACTCCCATAGACAAAGAGGTTTCTTTTGGCGCTGATATGGCCGGGTTTGACAGGGACCTGGGTAATATAAAGCTGGAGCTGGATGTGCAGCAACTGGGAGAAGTAACCGTTGTTGCTACCAAACCCATGTTCCAGATGGGGGTGGACAGGCGGATATTTAATGTAGATAAAAATATTACCACTACCGGGCAAACCGCTACGGAGATCATGAAAAATGTACCCGGTGTAAATGTTGATATTGACGGGAATGTAACGCTCCGTAATGCAGCGCCTACTATTTTTGTGGATGGAAGGCCAACTACCATGACGTTAGACCAGATACCTGCAGACGCGATAGAAAGCGTGGAGATCATTACCAACCCTTCAGCCAAATTTGATGCGTCGGGGGGAATGGCCGGTATACTGAATGTAATTCTTAAAAAGAACCGTAAGGCCGGTTACAATGGCAATATCCGTGCAGGTGTTGATTCGCGGGGCAGGATAAATTTTGGCGGCGATATCAACGTGAAGCAGGGAAAATTCAATTTCTTCCTGGGGCTTAACTATAACCAGCGGAAAAGCATCAGTAAAGGGGAAACATACCGGGAAAACCTGTTCAACGATAAAGCAAAAAATACCATTCTCAACCAGTACAGCAATTCAACCAATACAGGAGCTTTTGCTTTTGGCAGAATCGGGTTTGACTATCTTATGGACAACCGCAACTCTTTTACGGTTTCCGCTGCTATGCCTAACGGTAACTTTAACTCTTACCAAACAGATAATATTATTGTAGATACCCTGAGCAGCCCTGTAAAAACACAACAGGCTTTGCGTACTACTGCCAATAAGAGGAACTTTAAGAATTTCGGACCCTCGCTTGGTTACAAACATTTGTTTCCCAAGCAGGGCCATGAGCTTACCGCCGATGTAAACTACAACAGCAGCTCTAATTCGGGTGAAGGCGATTATACTACCCGGTACTATAACAGCGATGGAAGTTTTCAAAACGATCCTGCACTGCAAAAGCTTGTATCCTCCGGGAAAAACAGCTTTTGGACCATTCAGAGCGATTATGTGCTTCCCGTTGGGAAAGCAAAGCTGGAAGCGGGTGTTAGGGCTGCCGTGCGCAATAATAAAAATATCATCAACAATCTTTCTTATGATTATTCGAGAGGAGAGTATGTTTCTATTCCTTCCGTAAGTTCCAATTATAAATACAACGACCAGGTGTATGCCGCTTATTCTACTTATTCAAGCAAGATAGGTGAATCGTTTTCGTACCAGTTGGGACTTAGAACAGAAAGTTCGAACTATACGGGTACTTTACTCAATACCGGCGACCGTTTTTCTAATAAATATCCTTTACAGTTTTTTCCAAGTGTTTTTTTAACACAGTCGTTCGGGCCGGGTAATGATCTGCAGCTTAACTATTCCCGCCGTATTAACCGTCCTAATTTCTGGCAGTTGATTCCTTTTTACGATGTATCCGATATCCTGAATATCAGTGTGGGTAATCCCGGGCTTCGTCCTGAATTTACCAATTCGTTCGAGTTGAACTATAATAAATCGCTTGGTAAAGGTCATTCGCTGCTTACTTCGGTGTACTATAAAAAAACCGATAATTTAATTACCCGGTACCAGGGGTTACAATATGATGTGCCGTTGCCGGATGGTAAGCTGGATTCCGCCATGGTGATATCGTTCATTAATGCCAATTCAAGCAGGTCTTACGGGCTGGAGCTTACTTCAAAAAATCCGCTGGCCAAGTGGATGGATGTAACTACCAATTTTAATTTTTACAACGCGCAGATTGATAACAGCGGGCTTGATTCCACGTTAGGTGTGAATGACCGTTGGGCATTTTTGGGAAAAATGAATATCAACTTTAAGCTTCCTGCCAACTTTACTATACAGTTATCCGGCGAATACCAGTCGCGTACGCTTGTGCCGCAGGATGGCGGTGGCAGAAGAGGCGGTGGGGGCGGCTTTTTTGGAGGAGCTTCTTCAGCTTCGCAGGGGTATATCAATCCAAACTATGGAGTGGATATTGCTGTAAGGAAAGAATTCATGAAAGATAAAAGAGCTGCTGTTACACTGAGCGTGAATGACATTTTTAAAACACGCAAATACGACGCGCATTCGGAGAACAGCTACTTTGTACAGGATATGTGGAGGCGCAGGGACTGGCAGGTGGCGAGATTGAATTTTTCCTATCGTTTCGGCAAATTCGATGTATCGTTGTTTAAGCGTAAAAATAACAGAACAGGTTCCGATGGAGGAGATGATATGATGCAGTAGGGTATTCCTGAAAATACGGTAACGTTCCAGGGGTAATGACGGATTCGTTTTGAGTGGTTAAATAAGGAAAAAGTAACCATATACTACAGCTAATTACAAAAAAAGCTTCTCATTTTACCGGAGAAGCTTTTTTGTAGGGTTTAAAATATTTATTTTTTCTTTTTCAGCGAGGCACGGATCTTTTTTACAAAGGCTTCGGGCACTCTGGCAATACGGGCAGCCTGCTTATTCGAAAGTCCAAGTTCTGTAATCAGGTTTTCAATAACCTCCTGTTTACCTTTCTCCATACCTTTCTCTATGCCTTTCTCCATACCTATTTCAATCCCTTCTTCCCGCTCTATTTTCTTTATGGTTTCTATAATACCCATGGCAATGGTACCTCCTGTTAATTGTTGAATTTGCGTATCAAATTTACGGTTTATTTCATCGTTTCCAATATAGATAAAATTTTTCAAAAAAAACAGCAGCTTCTCTATCTTTTTATGGCTGAATTTTTTGCTTTGTATCAATGCTTTTGCTACGGTAAGCCGGTGGTTCGCCAACTCTTCTTCCGGTACTTTACCCTGTAACAATGCTTTCTGCGCTGCCAGCACGATCAGGGCAAACGGATTGTCCATCGCCAGCAGTTCGGTTTCGGAGTGATCGAAAATGTGATATGCATTGTAGCGGTAGGTAATTTCAGTGCCCATAAATATTTTATGGAATGTATCGGGATGCTGCTGGCGCTTATTACCGGTAAATATTGCCAGGGCAGTTACATCTACGGCATAGCGGTCATATATACGATACCAATATTGAAACATACGTTTCGGAAAATTTTTTGTACTGCTACCCTGTATCTCAATATGCACCAATATCCATTCTTCTTTACCGTTTTTAAGAAAGACCTTTACCAACAGATCAACAAACCTGCTTCCTCCCTGCTTTTTGAGCTCGGGAAACAGTTCGGTCAGTTCCTTATCAAGAAACACAAAGCCTTTACGGAGATCAAATACTTTAACAGCATCGGCGAAACAAAAGCGAAGCAGGTAGGGGAAAAGTTCTTCAAAGGCCGCTTTTAAAAGAGGATCGTCTTTTTTGCGGGGGCTGGTATTATCATGGCCAGGTATAGCTTTTTTGTTCACAGCGGGGGTGTTTTACTTTGTATAAGGTGCAATATATATAACAGGTTAAATGTAAGATATTTTCCCATACGATATCTGGTGAATATTTTTTACCTGTTGCCACCCTGTTGTTGAACCTACAGCAGATAAATTGCGTATGCAGGGTAGACAAGGTGCATAAGAGCTCCAATTCGTGCAACTGGTTCGGGTGGACAACAGCAGCGTGGCAAAAGAGCCGGTAACTTTTTATTTGCCGTTACCATTACCGTTGGTTTTTCCTTCCAGCATTTTTACAAATGAAAAAGAGTCGAATTTTTCTTCCGAATAACTGCCATCCGGTTTTTTGGTAAGCCTGAGCATACGTTGTGTCTCATTTTCATCAACCGGGATAACCATTTTTCCCCCGGGTTTTAATTGTTCAATCAATGCCGGGGGAATGTAAGGAGCTGCTGCTGTAATAAGTATTTTATCAAATGGTGCAAATGTGGGCAACCCCTCGTATCCATCGCCATAAAAATATTTTACTGCCGGGTATTTTTTGATGTATTCAAAGCTTTTGTTCCGGTCAAACAGCTTCTTTTGTCTTTCTATGGTAAATACCTGTGCACCCAGTTGTGCCAGCACGCAGGTTTGGTAAGCGCTTCCCGTACCTATTTCCAGTACTTTGTCGAATGGCTTTACTTCCAGCAACTGGGTTTGATAGGCAACCGTATAAGGCTGAGAGATCGTTTGTCCTTCCCCGATAGGAAAAGCCCTGTCTTCGTAGGCTATCCTGTCCAGCGCGAGGTCCATAAAAAAATGCCGTGGAATATTGTTCATGGCATCCAGTAACCGTTCATCGGTAATACCTTTGGCCCGGAGTGAGTCTATTAATTTTTTACGTAGTCCTTTGTGGCGATATTCGTCTTCGTACTTTCTCATAAGCATTGCAAGATAAAAAACCTATCCTTTATATTACTGTTCTTAACGAATAAAAGAGTTGCATATTTGTATCTGCAATAAATATCGTAACATGTTTTCCAAAATTGTTTTCATCTTCCTGTTGCAGATCCCTTTGGTTTCTTATTGTCAGCAGTTGACTGTTCTTACAGAAAGCACTTCTGTTTCAATACGCGGGTTAAGCGTGGTTGACGATAAGGTAATTTGGGTAAGTGGCAGCAACGGAATGACCGGAAGATCGGTTGACAGCGGTAAAACCTGGAAATGGATGCAGGTAAAGGGATTTGAAAAAAATGATTTCCGGGATATTGAAGCATTTGACGCAGTTACTGCTGTTATTATGAGCATTGGCGAGCCGGCTTATATATTAAAAACAAACGATGGTGGCAATACATGGAAAGTTGTTTTTGAGGATAAAAGGAAAGGAATGTTTTTAGACGCCATGGAATTTTGGAATGAGCAGAGTGGAATTGTTATCGGAGATCCGGTAGAGGGTAAAATATTTATAGCGCGAACCTTTGATGGCGGAGATAGCTGGCAGGGGTTGCCTCATGAGAATTATCCGCAGGCGATGGAGGGAGAAGCGTTATTTGCCGCAAGCGGTACCAATATCCGCCCGCTTTCTTTATCGGAAGCTGTTTTTGTTACCGGTGGTAAATATTCAAGGTTGTTTATACGCGATCAGCAAATTACGTTGCCTGTTATGCAGGGTAAGGAAACTACGGGGGCGAACTCGATTGCCGTATTCAACAATAAAAAAAGAAAACCGGCAAAGCAAATGCTGGTAGTAGGCGGCGATTTTACTGCCGATACGGTAGCTGTGCAAAATGCGGCGATCAGTAACGATGGCGGTAAAACCTGGCTATTACCTGAAACACCCCCGTATGGTTACAGAAGCTGCGTGGAATATATATCGGGCAAACGGCTGATAGCCTGTGGAACTTCGGGAGTGGATGTTTCTGAAGACGGCGGAAAAAACTGGAGATTAATCAGTAAGGAGGGCTTTCATGTATGCCGCAAGGCAAAAAACGGGAAAGCTGTTTTTCTTGCAGGAAAAGATGGCAGGATTGCTAAACTGCTGTGGTAACGGAAATGATATATTTTGACTGCGGCTAAAAAACGTACATTTGCGCGATGAAATTGAGGCAAAAGAGAAACATTCGGGTAGCCGTTCTTGACCTGTATGAAGGAGTGCCTAACCAGGGAATGCGTTGTATCAGGGAGATCTTAAACCAGTACGGAGAAGCGAATGACCTGGATATGGAATGGGATGAATTTGATGTGAGGCAAAAATTAGAAACACCTGGCATGTCTTACGACATATATATATCAAGCGGCGGGCCGGGCAGCCCCCTTGAAAGTGAAGGCTCGGAATGGGAAAACCGTTATTTTGACTGGTTTCAGCAGATTGAGTCCTGGAACGGCAACGCTGCACATATTCAAAAGAAATTTGTTTTTTTTATCTGCCATTCATACCAGCTTATCTGCAGGCATTATAAAATTGCTATCGTCAATAAAAGAAAGTCTACCTCTTTTGGCGTTTTTCCCATTCATTTACTGGAAGATGGAAAAAATGAACTCATATTCGAGGGATTAAGCGATCCTTTTTATGTGGTGGATAGCCGTGACTACCAGGTGGTAAGTCCTGATATGCAAAGGTTACAGCAGTCGGGGGCCGCTATCTTGTGTATTGAAAAAGAAAGACCTCATGTACCGCTGGAACGGGCTGTAATGGCCATCCGGTTTAATGACTATATGATCGGTACGCAGTTTCATCCTGAAGCAGATGCGATCGGCATGAGTATGTACCTGCAGCGGGAGGATAAAAAAAAGGGTGTAATAGAGGCGCATGGCGAAGCCAAATGGGCTTCCATGATCGAGCAGTTGAACGACCCCGATAAAATCTTATGGACCTATTCGCATGTGCTGCCTAATTTCCTTGACCAGGCGGTAGAGCATCTGCAGGCAGAAGGTTTGGAGTTTAGGGTTTAGGGTTTGTTACACAAAAAACTATTATTTCCACATGCTCATATTCCTATGTTTTCTCTAATTCTTTTTGGTCTATGTAATATGTCATTATCGTTTACTCTATTTCTCAGTGATCTGCTTACTATATAATACCTCATCCCAATGATTGATACCAATAACCGGTTTTGCAAATTCACAGCTACTTTCCTCCCTGGCTGTTTCAATATCTCTAAAAACATACCATACCGGCTTCTTGCCTCCGGGATCGTCTTTGTCGTCCAGGAACCTGCGTAAACCGATTCTCAGGCCACCTTCGCCCCGGTCATCTACCCAATTGTGAAATTGAAAAGCATCTATGGCATCAAGGTTTTTAATTTTTTTCCATACATACGCCATGCTTGCAGCTTGTTCGGTTAAGCTTTTGTCAGTATAGTCTTTTGAGTTAGGGCCCTGTTCAGAAAGAAAGACTGTTCTTCTTATTTTACCAAGAAACCGGGTGTAAGGTTGTTTTACCCATGTATTCAGTACCTCTATATTTTTAAAAGTAATAAGCGGGGTGTTAAAGTTGAACTCACATTTTTGGTCAAGCCAGCTTTTGGGTTCAAAGAGCGACTCAGGATAGGGGTGGTGTGCAATGCCCCATTCAAAGTCTCCTTCTTTAGCAGAATAATCCAGTAGAATGTTTAACAAATCAACTGAATGATAAAAATGTTTATCCACTGTCCATGCCCAAAAATGAGTAAGGGTTATAAAAGCCTTTGCGTATGGGTTGTACTTTCTGGCAATATTGTGAATGAGGCGCATAGATTTATGATAGGTATCCATAAACAACAACTTATCTTTTTCACCCATATTGGTCCAAACCCAGCCTGCGTCTACTTCATTATGAACAATCCAGTTATGAATACGTCCATATTTTTTATCAGGCCTGCTATAACGCTGAGCTAAAAAATCAATAGCTGCTGCGTAATATTCAACACCTTCGGCAGTAGTCATATTTGCCATACTGTATATCCCTGCCGGATCACAATCAGGATGCTGAAATATTCTCCCTATTTCCTTATCGTCGCAATTAACCGCTTTATCAATAAGGATGATAGAAGAAACGATAATATTTTTTTGTGCGGTGAGTTGTAATGTTTTGTCCATGTTTTCTACCCAGCGCTTGTTGGCATAATATGTTTTGCCATTATAATTAAAAGAAATATTGTCTGCACCAGGTTTTGAACGCATCATTTTTGTGATCCACATATTTACTGTAACACTGGTAATGCCGAGTGAATCAATATCGCTTACGGGTGCTCTGCCCGTTGCTGAAAAACCCCCGATTCCCTTTTTGCCTCTCAATGTCTCTTCCGGAAGGTTATATAGCGGCTCAATATAGTCTGCATATCTTGCCTGCGATTGCAGCGTATAGCCATTTACTTTTTTTTGGACAATCGCCCATTTTGATAGTAAACGATCATACTTTATTCCATTTCTCTCTATATAACGGTTAAGGGTAATTGTAAAATCATTTTTACTGTTAACAGTAGTTAGTGACGAAAACTGTTGCATAAGCTGTATATCATCCTGCAACTGCACTTCTGCGATATACATATCAGCCAGGTTTCCATTTCCTTTGATCAGGATTTTTTCTTTATTTACTGTTACCTGGCTAATGCTACACACGAAATGATGACTTAAATATTCTTCCAGTTTTGTTTTGATGAGTGCTTCCGCCTGCTTTACTCTTTCGCGTGCTGCTTTCTTTTGTAACTCTTCTGAGGTTGGTTTTCTGAAATGAATATTACGAATCTGAATATGATAATTAGGTGCTCCGCCAAAATCAAAGCGCATTATACTACCCTTCGCCCCCCAATCTTTTATTTCATCGCTTACATCAATGGTATGTGTTGTCCAGCCTTCCCGTATACCGAGTTCGGAACTGATACTTTTATTTTCGCTTATTGGTGGCCCAAAAAATACCTGGAAATTATCAAGGTAGTCTGGAGAAAAGTATTCGAATGTCAAAATAGTTTCATCGGGTTGCAGGCCTTGCTCAACTGGTTGTGTAAAAAGATAAGGGTCGCTGCCTGAAGTAAGAATTACATAAGCACCATCTGCCTGTTTTAATTCCAGGTCATGCAAATTATCATGTAAGAGATTGAATGGTTTGCTCTGTGCTGAGACTTTCAGCATGCTAAAACCTGATAAAATAAAAAATAGCGCAAGTCCTTTCCAATTATTCATACCGGCAAATATTTTGATTTCTACTATTGTCGTTAGCACGGCAAGTTATTGCCGTATATATAAAAATGGAATTTACAAACCCAACCAGCAACAACTATCCTGTACTGTAAGGAATGACAGGGCTTTCAGCTATCAGCAATGGGCTGTGAGCTGTCAGCTATCAGGTGTTTATAGTTTATGGTTGAGAAGAAACTTCAAACTACAAACCACAAACTACCGGAAACTTGTAACCTGCAACCTGTAACCTGCACCTTGCAACCCGCACCTCGCAGCCTGATATAATAATAATTCACTACCTTACTACAAACTTGTACACATGGTACCTCACTTACGAAAAGCATTTAACCAGGAGTTTACTCAAAATAAATATCAATCGTTATTACAGGAATTACATGCATATCATCCCGGCGCTATTGAATTCAGGATAGCGGAAACACCCGTTTTTGTTGATGCCGCTTTTACCAAAAAGATGCTGGATGCCTGCGAAAGTATTATTGATGTAATAGCCGATCCTTCGTTTAAGCAGATGACGGAAAGAGCCATTCCGGCAAATGAATATGTGCAGGGAGAAAACGATCATAGTCATATGATCGCTTTTGATTTTGGAGTGTGCATAAACGAAAAAAATGAGCTGGAGCCGCAATTAATAGAGATGCAGGGATTTCCTACTTTGTTTGGCTTCCAGGTATATTACCCGGATGTTATAAGAAAACATTTTGACATACCGGAAAACTACAGCCACTACCTGAACGGATACACGAAAGACAGCTATTTGGCAATGCTTAAAAAGCTGTTATTGAACGGGCATAATGTGGAGCATGTTATTTTACTGGAAATAAAACCGCACGAACAGAAAACCCGGATTGATTTTTATTGTACGGAGGAGTATACCGGGATACAACCTGTATGTATAACCGAATTGATTGCCGAAGGGAAAAAGCTGTTCTATATGAAAGCGGGTAAAAAAACACCCATTCACAGAATTTACAATCGTGTGATCTTTGACGATCTGAAAGCGCAGGCAGATAAGCTGGGCAATATTATTGATATCACCCAAAACTGGGAAGTGGAATGGGTGCCGCATCCTAACTGGTTTTACAGGATCAGCAAGTTTACGTTGCCGTTTATAGATCATCCTTATGTACCAGCAACCTATTTTTTGAATGAGCTGAAAGAAAAGCCCGCCGATATTGAAAACTATGTTTTAAAGCCATTGTTCTCTTTTGCCGGCCAGGGGGTAGTGATAGACGTTCGTCCCGAAGACCTGGCTGATATAAAAGATCCCGAAAACTGGATATTGCAGCGCAAGGTGAAGTATGCCGATGTAATAGAAACGCCCGATATGCCTGCCAAAGCGGAAATAAGAATGATGTATGTGTGGCCCGATGGAGATGCCCGCCCCCATGCAGCTATTAACCTTGCCCGCCTCAGCAAAGGAAAAATGATAGGGGTCAGGTACAACAAGGACAAGGAATGGGTGGGAGGATCTGTTTGCTTTTTTGCAACTTATTAACCTTATTTAACTTCTACCGGCAATAACAGATTCGTACACATTGTAATTTTGGTATATAATATTTGAGCATGAAGAAGTCTGCATTGACCGGCTTGTTTTTTCTGATTGCATTGTGTATAACGGCACAGCAAAAAACAATTGAAAGTGCCGTTGTTAAGTCAAAAACTGAAATTACGTTTCCGGAAAATCCCAACCGGCAGCAGGAAGGAGATGGTGATGGAGGAGGTTTTCCTACCGGGATGGAGAGTAAGAATACAGTATTTTTTTCGAAAAATTTTATAAAAACTTTCAGTGAAACCGATTTTGGTAACAATACGGTGATCATTGACCGCCTGAATAAAAAAACTACTACTATTATAGAAGCTATGGGGCGTAAAACAGGCTATTATAGCAATGAGGCGGATGAAGCTGAAATGAGAAAGAGAATGCAGGAACGTATGGACTCGCTACGGGAAGCCAGGGGTGGACAAAATACACAAAACAATTTTACGGCTCCGGAAGTTGAAATAGTAAAAGCAGAGGAAACAAAAAAAATAGCAGGCTATACCTGTAAAAAAGCTATCGTAAAAACTAAAACAAGACAGGGAGAGGAGAATGAGCTAACGGTTTGGTATGCTCCTGAATTTAAAATGGCCGAAGGTTATCCTGCTTCCGGGAACGCGGGATTTGGCGGTGGCGGAAGAGGGTTTAGCGGTAGCTTTGGCGGCGGAAGAGGCAGGATAGGATTTGGAGGATTTGCGGGGCTTGATAAGATAGAAGGTTTTGTGATGGGGTACGAAATGAGCAGGCCCAATGGCTTTAAAATGAACATGGAAGTAACTAAGGTAGAGCTGGATGCTGTAATACCAGATAAAACATTTGAAGTGCCTAAAGGCATAGAGCTGAAACCGGCCAGCGAAATGCAGAATATGTTTATGCGGCAGGGCAGACCGGGTCAGTAACAATATTGGTTTTGGGGCTACTAACAATCCAAAAGGACCTTTCTCCGGAAGGGTCTTTTTTTGTCGGTTACAGGTTGCAAGTTTCAGGCACAGGGGTGTTAAGGTTCGCAACTCATAGCTGAAAGCTGATAGCCCATAATGGCAAACGTTTGCGTGAATTTAACAAAGGAAAGATATATGAATGAAAGACGCATTAATCAGAAATAGACAAAGATCCCAACCTGGAACAAAACCCGGGATGGTAATAATTTAAATTTGTAAATTACATTTATCATAAGAGCAAACTTAGTTTGCTCTTATGTTGTTTAGGAGCAATACTGTTTTATGAAATGGACAAAGCTGATAGTGGCGGTAATATTGATATTGCAATATGGCTGTGGAAAGAAAAATGCGGAGAGAAATACTTTATTTACCCGGCTGCAACCGGACAAGACCGGCGTGCGGTTTGTAAATGAAGTAACCGAGGATGATAAGCTGAATGTGATGACATATGAATATATGTATAATGGGAATGGAGTGGCTGTAGGGGACCTGAACAATGATGGATTGCCGGATATTTATTTTACAGGCAATATGGTTCCCAACAAGCTTTACCTGAACAGGGGAAATATGCGGTTTGAAGACATTACAGAGACCGCAGGTGTGGCGGGCAGAACAAAATGGACTACGGGTGTAACCATGGCGGATGTGAACGGGGATGGCTTGCCGGATATCTATGTATGTTATTCCGGTCCGGGAGAGGATGCAGACAGGAAAAATGAGCTGTATATAAACAACGGATTGAAAGACGGTATACCCGTTTTTACAGAAAAAGCTACCGGGATGGGATTGGACGCGCCGGGAACCTTTTCTACACAGGCTGTTTTTTTTGATATGGATCTTGATGGCGACCTGGATTTTTTCCTGGTGAACCACGGCGATATGTTTTACAACCCATTTTTCAATACAACCAAGTTGAGAAGCAAACGTCACCCGAAGTTCGGAAACCGGCTCTACAGGAACGACAACGGCAAATTTGTTGATATCAGCGAAGCGGCGGGAATTTATGGCGGTGGTCTGAACTTTGGACTGGGAGTGTCCGTCAGCGATTTAAACAATGATGGTTGGCCGGATATATATGTTACCAACGATTACAACGAGCAGGATTTCCTGTACCTGAATAACAGGAATGGAACTTTTAAAGAAGTGCTTGAAAATAGTATGGGGCATATTTCCCAGTCTTCCATGGGCTGCGATATAGAAGATTATAACAATGACCTGTTGCCGGATATTATTACTTTGGACATGCTGGCAGAAGATAACCGGCGTCAGAAGCTGCTCCGGGGTCCCGATACGTATCTGCATTACGCTACGATGACCGACAGTGGCTTTCATTACCAGAACATGCGTAATATGCTCCAGTTAAACCTGGGTATTAGCGTGGCCGATGTGCCTCAGTTCAGTGAGATAGGGCAACTGGCAGGGGTATATGGCACAGACTGGAGCTGGGCGCCCTTGCTGGCAGACTTTGATAACGATGGCTGGAAAGACCTTTTTATTACCAACGGTTACCTGAGAGACTTTACAAACCTGGATTTTTTGAAATACACATTTGCTGAGGCGCAGAAAAAGGCGAAGGATCAGGGTAAGCCATTGAATACCTGGGAACTGGTAAAAGGCCTTCCCACGACAAGGATCAACAACTATATATTTTCCAATAACCGGCAGTTGGGTTTCTCCAATAAAGTAAAAGACTGGGGATTTGATCATGCCACTATATCAACCGGTGCGGCATATGCCGACCTGGATAATGACGGCGACCTCGACCTGGTTGTTTGCAATACCAACCAGGTGGCGGATATTTACGAAAACCATACAGATAAGCAGACTACCGGTCATTTCCTGAAAGTAGAGCTCAAAGGCCCTGAAGGAAACAGCGCCGGGCTGGGAGCTAAGGTTTTTGTTTCTACAGACAGTATGAACCAGTTCCGGGAAATGTATACTACCAGGGGCTTTCAGTCTGCTGTTCCGCCAACGCTTCATTTCGGGCTGGGAGCAGCATCCGTATATAAGCAGGTTAAAATAATTTGGCCGGATGGAAAAGTTAATATCTCGCAAAACGGCAAAGCGGATACCCTGCTGCGTTTTAGTTGGGATGCGGCAAAAGAAATATCGCAGCCGGAAAACCAGTTCAACCGTTCTTTTACTGATTATACATCGTTATCCGGTTTGAACTTCAGGCATGTGGCAGGCAGCTTTGTTGATTTTAAATTTCAGCCGCTGCTTCCATACCAGCTATCAAGGCAGGGGCCTCATCTGGCAAAAGGAGATGTGAACGGCGACGGACTGGAAGATGTTTTTATCGGGGGAACTATAGAGGCGCGGGGAAAGCTTTACCTGCAAACCGGGAATGCAACATTTGTTCCTGCCGCATCACAGCCCTGGGCTGATGCGGAAACGGCGGATGATGCCGGGGTGATCCTGTTTGACGCGGATGGCGACAAAGACCTGGACCTGTTCATTACCAAAGGAGGATCGGTTTTCAGGGACAGAAGCCCGCAATACCAGTGTGAGCTGTATATAAATGACGGCAGGGGAAATTTCAGGAAAACAACCGGCGGTTTGCCGGAACTGATGACAAACAGTAGCTGTATTGCGGTGGCAGATTATGATAAGGATGGCGACCTGGATATTTTTATAGGCGGACGTTCAAAGCCGGGAGAATTTCCGGTGCCGGCAACCAGCTATTTATTGCGTAATGAAAGTAAAAATGGTACAATAAAATTTGAATATGCTTCTGAGCAGCCGGAACAAAGTCTTCGGTTACCTGGTATGGTTACAACCTGCGCCTGGGGAGATGTGAACGGGGACGGCTGGCCGGATCTGGTGGTAGCAGGTGAATTTATGCCGGTAACAGTATTTGAGAATGAGAACGGAAAGCTGATCAACCGCACGGAAAACTATGGATTGGATAAAAGCAACGGGTTATGGAGCAGGATACTGCTGGATGACATGGATGGCGACGGTGATATTGATATTATTGCAGGCAATGCGGGATTGAATACCCGGTTCCGGGCAAATGTTGAAGAACCGCTGAGCATCTATTACAGTGATTTTGATAACAATGGTTCCATTGATCCTGTGATCAGCACCTATATCCAGGGGAAGCCTCATCCCTATAACTGGCTGGATGAGCTTGCAGAGCAGATACCTTCTATAAAGAACAAATTTTCTTCCTATGATAAGTATGCGGATGCCACTTTCGACCAGGTTTTTACAAAGGAAGAAATAGATGCAGCCAGGATTATCAGGGCTTTTGACCTGGCATCGGTATATTATGAAAATAAAGACGGGAAATTTATTCGCCATGAATTGCCCGCAGAGGCTCAGTTTTCTGCAACACAGGGGATCGTAACGGGAGATTGGAATGGCGATGGACGGAAAGACCTGGCAATAGCCGGTAATTTTTATTCGTGGCGTCCCCAACTTGGTAAAATGGATGCCAGCCCAGGCTGGATCCTGTATGGAGATGGTAAGGGCAATTTTAAAACTGCTTATCCTGCAGAAACAGGCTTTGTTAGCTTAGGAGATGTGCGTGACCTGGTAATTGTAAATCAAAATAAAAAACCGCTTTTTATTGCAACACAAAACAATGGACCGTTGATAGTGATCAGGAAGAATTAAATTGAAAACAATTTATAGTTTATAGTTTATGGTTTTTTGTTTATAGTGTGTGTCTGCCTGAAATAAGTTGACGTTTTGTGAACCACGGAGCTACACAAAGACACTGACGGCCGATAGCTGACAGCCGATAGCTCTCAACCACTAACCACCAACTCTTAATCCCTATACGCTCTTCCGGTAAGGTTCAGGAATAACCCTTCCAGTCCGTCCTGTGCATGTTCCTGCAATAGTACCGGCAGCGTATTGTTCGCGATGATCGCTCCCTGGTCTATCAGGGCTACTTTGTTGCAAAGATCTTCTGCTTCTTTCAACTGGTGAGACGTATATACAAGCGTCATACCTTCTTTATTAAGCTGTTTAAGGTAGCCGATGATAGCATATCTTGTTTGTACATCTACCCCTACAGTGGGTTCATCCAGGAAAAGGATTTTAGGCTCGTGCATTACTGCAATGGCAAGGTTAACACGCCGTTTCATACCCCCGGAAAAAGTATGTACCGCTTTCTTTCTTACATCCTGTAACGACATTATATTCAGCAGCTCATCTGTTTTGCGTACGATTTGCATTTTGTTTAAGCCGGCCCATGCTCCAAAAAATTCCATATTCTCTACTGGACTCAATTCGTGGTAAAAAGAAAAATCCTGCGGAACAAAACCAAACAGGGTATTGATCTTTTTTTTGTGATTTTTTATTTCATGCCCCAACAATTGTACTGAACCCGATTCATAAGGAAGTAAACCGGTCATGATGTTCATGAGCGTGGTTTTACCGGCGCCGTTGGGACCAAATATGCCAAAACGCTCACCCTCCGCTACCTGTAAGTCAAGACACGGAATTACCTGTTTGGTTTGGCCTTTGTAGCCAAAGCCCAGGTTTTGTATGTTGATTGCGGAAGACAAGAGGTTTGTAGTTTTTAGTTTGAAGTTCCGGGTTTGTGGTTTGAAGTTTCAGGTTTGTTCTCAACTATAAACAAAAAACAAAAAACTATAAACTATAAATTGCTGACGGCTGATAGCTCACCGCTCATCGCCCACACCTCTCCGCCCGCAGCCCACAGCTCATTTCATCTTCTTTACAGCAACAGCCAGTTCCTTAAAAGCGGCTTTTTCCATGTCTGCTATTTCCAGCAGCATATCTCCCATATGGTTATAATCCTGCTGCAGGGCGAGCCTTCCTTTGTATATGCCTGATGCCTGAACTGCTGCATCCCGCCAGCGGTCGCCGGCTCTTGTAAACTGCCGCGAAATATCCATTAGTTCATCCACCTGGTGGTATGCGTACGCCTGCTGCAGGAAAGCGCCGTATATAAAACGGAAGCCGCCTCCGCCGGTACCAATTTCCTCCTGCATACGAACCAATTGTGCCAGGTAGCTGCGCGATTTTTCAAGTCCCAGCGAATCACGCCATTTTTTTATCTTTTTTGCGGTATACTTTATGCCGCTGATACCGGCAAAGTTTCCGGGGATGTGCAGCATGTCGCGCACATTCCGTTTGATCCCCGTAACAATAGCTGCTTTTATTTGTTCGTTGGTAACCGGTTTTCTTTCCCTGGGGTAATATAATTGACCATGCGGGGCCAACGGGCCTTTGGCAAACCGTACTCTTTTCAATTCGTAGCTGCTCATGGATACCAGTGTTTCCATGATCGGGTCGCTGATGATGTAATTGTCTGCTTCCTTACCTACAACGATCAGGTTATGTGCGTTAAAATGAAACCGGTATTCCCTGGGAAAATAGGGAAGATAATAAACGCCTACCTGGCAGGCGGCAGGTTCGCCCGCATTCAATCTCGCATCTAATTCAAGCTGCGCTTTTTCTTCGGACAAGAATTTTTTTCGCAAAATGGGAATGTTGAGCGATTTGCAGGTACGTTTGAATATCATGCCCGGCATGGTTCGGAAAGAGATGGCCGGTCCGCCATTTACTTTCATGAAAGGAATATAAATAAAAAATAATCCTGAGCCGATACCAAAAGCAAGCGGTTCTGTTATTTGCTGTACGCCATAGTGCCGTAAAAGACTTGTTGTAACACCATTTTCGCAATGAGCCGCCTGCGCGTGTGTAAAATCAAGTTTCATGTATGCCTGTATAAATGCAGTTGCTTTCCTGCCGGCATTGTGCCGGCATATGTTTAGCGGTTAGATAAAATCTGTTTCGCATTCCTTAGCTCCCCCGGTGTTATTTCAAACAGCTCCGCGTATTGCTGAATTTTTTTTTCGGAAAGCCTGTTGAATACGGAGGGTTTAAGGTGCCGCCTGATCTGCCATTGCCAAAAGCCGGTATAAGCGGCAACGATTGGCAGATCCATGATCTTCAATTCCATAAAATAAAGAATGGGGCTGGCTTCATCGTTCAGCAGCTTTTGCTTTGCCTCGTTCACTTTTTTTTCTATATCGCTCCAGGCAACATCCAGCGCCTTGATCTTAACATCCCACCCATTGCTGATGCCGGTGGTATATTTCCCATTTTCATCAACAACATACGAAACCTCGTTGCCCAGGGCGCCTTTATCCTGCGGAATGTCTTCTTTTTTCATGCCAATGTTATTTTATCATTTCTAACATAAAGAAAGAAAAATGAATATACTGCAATTGCTGTTTAGCAAACCGTAAGCAGCCCGTACATATAAGAAAAACGGGAACTTTCCGGAACCAGCAGCAACAGCTTGTCACCTTTTTTCAGCTTGCCGCTGTTGAACAGTTCATCTACCATAAAATATACCGATGCCGCCCCTACGTTGCCTACGGTGCTTAAATTCACGAACCACTTTTCGTACGGGATCTCAATACCGTTTTTCACATGCTCCTGGTAAATTTTATCTTTAAAAAAGTTGCTCGACATGTGGGGCATATAGTACGTGATATCCCCTGGTGTTATTCCCTTGGTATCAAATAAACGCTTGAGCATTTTACCGCCATAAGGAACAATATTTTCACTTAGCAATTTTACATCCTGCTTAATGCTCAGCACCGACTTTTCATTCATCTCGTGGTGGTCAAACTCAAGATAGCTTTTTAATGTGCCGTCGGGCTGCTTTTCGGCGCCCATATACATGCAGGGCTCCATGTGGTCTGCATACGATATTCCTTCCAGCCATTCAATTTTTAAGCTCAGCCCCGTTTCGTTTTTCCTGTTGCTTAATAAAAATGCGGCTGCCCCGTCAGAAAGCATCCAGCGTAAAAATTCTTTATCAAAGCTGATATAAGGGTTTTGTTCCAATGCTTCCAGCTTGTGCACCTCATCTTCAAACTGGTGAGCTACCAGTGAAGCCGAAAACCGTTCCGACCCGGTTGCAAGGGCGTTTTTTGCATCACCTGTTTTTACAGCCATGTAAGCGTACTTTAACGCGTGCATGCCGGCACAGCAAACGCCGCTGGGAGATACTACTTCAATAGAGCCTATTTCCGGAAGCCATCCGTGCACCATACAGCCGTGAGAAGGCATCATTTGGTCGGGCGATGAAGTGCCGCACGACAATACATCAATGTTCCTTATTCCGTTGGGGTCGGCTTTAAACAGTTCCTTTATGGCCAACGCGGTAAGCTGTGCGTTGGTATGCGTAACTTTTCCACCCTTTTCCAGGGCATAATAACGATTGGTAATTGCGTTATTGCGTAACACAATCCTCCTCGATTTGGAAGGCTTCCCGTTAATATATCCCAGGTATTCTTCCATTTCATCGTTTGGCACAGGCTTATTTGGAAAAAAATGTGATGTTCTGTTAATATAAACTTCGTTCAATGACATCTTTTGATTTATAGAAGTTCGAAAATAAAATATTATTACTATTATACCTGTCGCCGTAAATAACTATTGCTTACTCCAGGCCGGTGCCTGCATAATACGCTTTTTGCTTTTGTATGCGTTTTCCCAAAAATGGTTTGAAAAACAGGGCATCCACCAGCAAAATAACAGGGGCGGCAACAAAAAGGGCAATCAATATATAATATTTAAAAGCAACCAGCCAGGGACCTTTATTTTTCTTTTTCGCTATAATACCCGACCATATTTTAAATATTTTCCCGGCTTTCCGTTCAATAAACATCAGGTAATACCGGACGTCAACCGCTTTTTGCGCCACTAATTTTTCCTGCAAAGTATCCCATTCATTTTTCAATAAATGGTACTTTACCGTTTCGCCAAATATAGCGGAATTAGCAATATCTTCATCCGACACTCCCGGGCGGGGAAAAATGCCCCATTTACGGTCTTTTTTCCCTGTAAGCATCCAGTAAAATATAGTTACAAGACTACTGTAATTATCATGCCTGTCAACAAGCGCAATATTACCTGCCAGCCTGGCATTTGCTTCCTTTAAGCGAATTTTAATTTTTTCCTGCGCGTTGATCCACATATTCCTGCACCCGCTGATGGTAATAACAGGAGTATCTTTTGCTACCGTTTTAAAATGCGGATGCATTAATAATGAATTAATAGGAATGCCCGGCGAGAGAAACCAGGGCTGGTAACCCACAATAATAAGGTCGTACTTATTTTCTTTAAAGCTAAAAGCTTCCAGCGGCTCCGGTATGCCATCCACACTGTGCGGCATTGCTTCAAAAAAGGTTTTTGTAGTCCACGGGAAAGGAAATTTTTTTTCGGGAAAGATCCTTACCGTTTCCATGCTCACTTCCGGCAGGTTTTGCAAAGGGCCGGTAAAATGATCAATAATATCCTTCATTTGGCCAGACTGTGTGAAATATACTACTAAAACTTTTTTGCTCATGAGAGTGCCAGGGTTAAAAATCTGAAGGTTTTAAAATTTTGGAAGTTTTACTGTAATCCAGCACTACCTGCTGAACGGCGGAAGGTAAGGTTTTAAAATTTTTACGCAAATAGGCATGATCACCTTCCACGTCGCTGTTATAGCCAAGTATGCCAGGCGCATTTTCCTGTATCATTAAACGAAGGAACCTGAACTCCGTATTACCCGGATCATCCTGTAAAGAATTTTCCAGCTTTACTTTACCTGCTTTAAACTCCTTCAGTTTTTTTCCCGCGCCATTCAGCAAACCTGCTTTCTTCATCATCAAAGCGCCTTCGTAGGCTTCGCGCAGCTTTCCATCCACATTTTCAATACCTTCCAGTTGCTTATTGATGGTATTGAGATTATTGCTTGCCAGGGCTTCGTAAAAAGATTTACGGTTTGTTTCCTGGGCAAAGCAAACATGCCATTGCAACAGCAATAACATTATAAAAGGAATGAATATCAGTACAGGTTTTATTGTTTTCATAGAAGGGCAAATATACCAAGAATAATGCGTTTAGCTGTATAATTCATACGCTACCCTTTGATTATTATGATATTACAGGCATATATTGTTAATGAGTGATTAAAAATAAGATTTCTTCAGTTGTATGCAACCTCTATCCTTTATCGCTGTCTTATCTTTGACGCATCAAATAAAAATTGTTATGAAGAAAATCGTATGTATGACCTTGCTGGCTTCAATAATAGGTATAGCCGGTTTTTCGCAAACCGATTATAAAAGCGCCATAGGAGCAAGGCTGGCGCCTGAATCTTATTTTGATTTTTTTGCTTTTTCGTATAAAACGTTTATAACCAGTGCCGGAGCATTAGAATTTAATGCCGGGGGCGGAAGCAAAAGAGAGTATTATGGTTTATACCATGACAGCCGTAAACCATTCGCCCTTTCTGTATCGGCTACTTACCAGCATCATTTTGAAATACCGGTGAAGGGATTAAGATGGTTTATTGGCGGTGGTTTGGCTGCATATAACGCTTTTTCAAAAAGAAATGAGTATGAAGGTTTTGGCTTTGGCTTTTATCCAACCGGCGGTGCGGACTGGAAAGTGCCCAATGTACCTTTGAATCTGACAGTTGACTATCGCCCTACTATTATTGTAGCGCGCCCTAACGAATTAGGAGATGGTTTTGAGCCGCGTAACTTTGGTATTGCGGTACGGTATACTATCGGCACACGCTAAATTATTTTATTTAATGTAATACCAGGCCCCGGTAAAATACCGGGGCTTGTGCATTAAAGCCACCGCATTAAATAGTATCTTTGCCAGTCAATTTAAATTCCGGGTATTGGTTGAAAAAATAAAAGTTTTCTAAAAGAAACCAATAAGGAACTGTTATTAACTTGCCTTCAACAACTAACCACATTTACCGGATGAAGAAGCTAAAACGTTCGCATAGTATCCCTCCTCATAAAAATAAAGAGCTTGCCGATATACCAGGCGAAGAATGGAAAGACATCCCCGGGCTGGAGGGATATGGCATGGTGTCTAATTACGGCAGGATAAAAAGACTGCAATTTGAAACAATGAATGCGCTGGGCAGAGTGATTGTTTACGAGGAGCGCATACAGGCTCAGAAGATACAGCGTGGCTTCAACGAATTCAAAAAGGACTATAAGATGCTCCTGCAGGCAAGGATTCAGGTGGAAAAAGTAAGTCATCCGATTTCTGTAGGACGGGTGGTATATTGTTGCTTCGTAGAGAAGTTTGATCTTCAGGACCGGTCAGTGTACATCACCTATAAAGACGGAAACGGACTGAATACAACTCCCGGAAATTTAATCAAAACAGATTTAACAGGCCTTCAGCAGCTCATAATGAAGGCGGGTAGAAAAGACCTGCATTTCGGGCATAGCATAGAGAATCAAAAGATCTTTACCGAAAAAGGCAGGCTGGTAAATATAAAGGAGGTTGGTCAGTATAATATGGAAGGGCGTTTGATCCGCACCTATGAAAGTTTATCGGCGGCAGCAATAGCAGCAAATATCACCATTACAGCTATCAGTTCTGCAACAAGGCAAAAGGGTGTTCTTACCGCAGGTGGATTTATCTGGCGGGTGGGGAAGATCAGGCAACAGATTGCTGTAACACGGATTCATAAAGCAATAAGGGCAACAAAAGGTGCTCCTGTAAGTCAGTACGATGTAAATGGTAAAAAATTACACACGTATTTTAATATCACCCAGGCTGCAAAAGCAGTGGGGAAAGAACGTAAAACCATTAGTGAAGCGATTGGCGGGCGAATGCTCACTGCAGCCGGATTTATCTGGAGGAAAGGTGAAGCAGCATCAATAAATGTGGACAAAGAAAAAAGATCGCTTTTATTACGCAAAGGGTATGTGCTCAGCCAGTATGATCTTACCGGTAAAAAAATAGCAACATTCCGCACCAGCAAAGATGCGGCCCAGTCTATAGGAGTGCAAACAGAACAGGTTAACGCGATGGCCATAAGGGATGACCTGCTGCTAAAAGGACATATATGGCGATATGGAGATGCACCCGAACTTTCGCAAGAAGAGATATTAAGAATAAAACGCAATGTAAGCCGGGAGAAGGTGAAAGAAGTAACCCAGTACGACTTAAAAGGTAAAAAGAAAAATTTTTTTCATTCTATGGCCGAGGCTGCCCGCTCAACAGGAGTGTCGTTGGGAGCTATTATGAGCGTAGTGAATGGGTATAAGGCAACCGGAGGAGGATTTATATGGAGAAGGGGTAATGGCAAAGCTACGCTGAAGCTGCCGGCAACGCCCCGCCCCCTGGGCTATAAACTCATCAAAGAAGTACTCCAGTTCGATCTGAACGGAAAAATGATTCAGCGCTTTCCAAGTATTAAAGAAGCAGCAAGAACAACGGGCATTCATTTTACTACCATTTCAGCCGTATTAAGGGGAGATATCCATACTGCGGGAGGTTTTGTTTGGAAGAGAGGATAACATCTAATACCCTGGAAATTTTTTAGCGCTATCTTCCTAAAGATGCCGTAATGATTAAA
This sequence comes from Chitinophagaceae bacterium, assembly GCA_019638595.1. Taxonomy (GTDB): domain Bacteria; phylum Bacteroidota; class Bacteroidia; order Chitinophagales; family Chitinophagaceae; genus Agriterribacter. The sequence goes on along the minus strand of JAHBTJ010000026.1, from coordinate 39,571 downwards.
TATTATCTTTGCCGGTCAATTTTCAACTCCGGGTATTAATGAGCGGAAAAGATATACAGGACGAAATATTTAATAAGGAAGGTATTTGTGTTATTGTTCCAACTTACAATAACGCAGCTACCCTGGGGCTGGTTATTACGGATGTGGAACGTTATACCCGCCATATCATAGTGGTGAACGACGGATCAACGGATGATACAGACCAGGTAATGCAGGCTTTCCCTTTTATAACCTATATAACTTATCCCAAAAACAAAGGCAAGGGCCAGGCATTGCGTACTGGTTTTACAAAAGCCGTTGCAATGGGCTTCAGGTATGCTATTACCATTGATTCCGACGGGCAGCATTTTGCCAAAGACCTTCCTGCGTTCCTTGAAAAAGCCGGGGAATATCCCGACTCCCTTATCATAGGCGCCCGTAACATGAACCAGGCTTCTGTTCCGGGAAAAAGCAGTTTTGGCAATAAGTTCTCTACCTTCTGGTTTAAGCTTGAAACAGGTATTGATGTTCCCGACACTCAATCGGGTTATCGTTTATACCCTGTGGCTGCCATGAAAAATATGACTTTCTTTACCCGTAAATATGAATTTGAAATTGAAGTGCTGGTAAGGGCCGCGTGGAAAGGCATTCAGGTACTGTCTGTTCCTGTATCGGTATACTATGCCCCCAAAGAAGAAAGGGTGTCGCATTTTCGCCCGTTCAAAGACTTTACGCGCATCAGCATTTTAAACACTGTGCTGGTATTGATCAGCTTCCTGTATATCAAACCCCGGAATTTTTTCAGATCGTTGTTTCAAAAAGAAAAATGGAATTATTTTTTCAGGGAACATTTGCTGAGTGTACATGAGCCTGCTTATATCAAAGCGTTGTCCGCAGGTTTCGGAGTGTTTATGGGCATTATACCTATATGGGGATTTCAACTGGTAACCGCCATATTTCTTTCCTTTATTTTCAGGTTGAATAAAGCCATTGTAATTATCGCGGCCAACATCAGCATTCCCCCCATGGTGCCGCTTATTATATACGGCAGCTATAAAACCGGTGGTATATGGCTGCACAATGATGAAGATGATCTGATGTTTTCAGGAGATCTTACTTTTGAAGCTATCAGGAACAATTTTCAGCAATATGTGTATGGAAGCATTACCCTGGCGGTATTGATGGGATTGTTATGCGGGCTGCTGACCTGGGTTTTGTTGCTGCTATTCCGGAAAAACATAAAAACCGCAGTTTAATTCAGTGGCATGGCAAAATTCTTCTCAGGCATATATCACTTTTTTTTGAGAAAAAAATGGCTGCTTTTTGTCCTTTTTTTTGCCTGTATCGGAGTTGCCGCTTTGTTTGCCTCGCGCCTCAGGTTTGAGGAAGACATTTCCAAAATACTTCCTAAAGATGAAAGAGTAGAGAAGCTGAACGAGGTCTTTCGCCAGTCGAAGTTCATGGATAAGCTGGTAGTAATGCTGTCTTTGAAGGATACTTCCGTTACCGCGCCGGACAGCCTGGTGAGTTTTGCCGATGAAATAACGGCTGATATTGAAACGGCGCTTTCTCCCTATGTTAAAAATATCCATTACCAGGTGAGCGATGAAGCGGCGCTTACTATGCTTGATATGGTTCAGGAACACCTGCCGGCTTACCTTACAGCAGATGACTACAGGTTGATAGACAGCCTTACCACGGCAGGCGCGCTGAAAGCTTCGTTGCAGCAGAACCTGCAAACGCTTAGCTCGCCGGCGGGCTATGCATTGAAAGGTATTATTGCTAACGACCCGGTGGGTATTTCGTTTATAGCGTTAAAAAAATTACAACAGTTGCAGTACGACGAAAATTTTGAGCTGTACGACAATTGTATAATGACGAAAGATCAAAAGACGCTTCTTTTTTTCATCACACCTGTTTATCCGCCGGATAATACCGGGAAAAATGAATTGTTTTTAAAAGGGCTTGATAGTGTGATCGCTCAAAAAACGATCGCTTTTCCACGGATGGACGCTGAATATTTTGGCGCTACCGCCGTATCGGCCGGCAACGCGGTGCAGCTTGGTAAAGATACTCTGCTCACCCAGGGCATTACGGTTGTATTCCTGGTTGTATTCATGGGTATCTATTTCAGGCGTGTATCGGCGCCCCTGCTCATCATGATCCCTGTAGTATTCGGCGCCCTGTTTTCTTTGGCAATGATATACCTCATTAAAGGAAGCATATCCGTTATAGCGGTAGGTACCGGTTCGGTTATACTGGGCATAGCGGTAAATTATTCATTGCATGTTTTTAATCATTACCGGCATACGCTCCGTATTGAAAAAGTAATAGCCGACCTGGCTTTCCCGCTTACCCTGGGGGGCATTACTACCATTGGTGGTTTTTTCTGTCTCAATTTCGCCGCTTCGGATATGCTGAAGGACCTGGGTTTGTTTGCAGGATTCAGCTTAATTGGCGCTTCTGTATGTTCTCTTGTTTTCCTGCCTCACTTTATTGCTCAAAAACAAAAACCAGGCACGCCGCTAACACGTCATCATAGCTGGCTCGACAGGCTGGCATCGTTACGTCCCGATCATAATAAATACCTGATCGCCGGCATAGGGATAATAACTATAGCGTTGGCTTTTTATGCCGGCAGGGTTGGCTTTGAAACCGATCTGAACAATATGAGCTTTATGCCTGAAAAGTTGCGGAAGGCAGAAGCGCGTTTAAACAAAATAAATGAGGCTGCGTTGCAATCGGTATACATTGTAACGGATGGAAACAACCTGGAAGAAGCCTTGATAAACAACGAAAAGCTGGCTGTACAGGTAGAGGCGTTAAAAGCCGGCGGCGTTGTTAGCCGGTATTCCGGTGTATCTGTATTGTTACTTTCCGACTCCTTGCAAAAAGTGAGGATACAACGCTGGCAGCAATACTGGACAGCGCAGAAGAAAAACGAAGTGCTGTCTGTGCTGGGAAAGGAAGGCGCCGCGGCAGGGTATAGCGCTCATGCTTTTGACCGCTTTGCTGCCATGCTTGATAAAGCATATGTGCCCGCAGACGCTGCCACTATGCATGAATTGCGCAAAGCTTTCCTGGATGATTATATAAATGAGAAAGGGCATGCCGCCTCGGTGGTTACGCTCGTAAAAGTATCACCCGAAAATAAAGCCGTTGTTTATCAGAATTTTGAAGATAAGCCGGGTATTACCGTGCTCGACCGGCAGTACCTTACACGCAAATTGGTTAACCTTATTAATGTTGATTTTTCAACCATCGCTTTCATTACTTCCCTTTTTGTTTTTATGGTATTGCTTATTACCTATGGAAGAATAGAGCTGGCATTGATGGCATTTTTGCCCATGCTTATCAGTTGGATATGGATACTGGGCATTATGGGATGGACAGGTATTCAATTCAACATCATCAACATCATTGTATCAACGCTTATTTTTGGTTTGGGCGACGATTACAGCATCTTCATCATGGATGGTTTGCTGCAGGAATATAAAACCGGCAAAAAAAATCTTTCTTCATTCAAATCTTCCATATTACTGTCTGCTATTACAACTATAGTAGGGTTGGGTGTGTTGATATTTGCCAGGCATCCTGCACTCAGGTCCATTGCCGCTATTTCGGTAATAGGCATTGCCTGCGTGGTGCTGGTATCGCAGGTGTGCATACCATTTCTTTTTTCGATACTCATAAAGAACAGGATACAGGAAAAACGCTTTCCGTGGACTTTTTCCGGATGGCTGAAGTCTGTGTTCGCCAACCTGTGGTTCATACTGGGCAGCATGGTACTGGTGGTGATAGGTATTATGCTTGTAAAACTTAGCCTATTCGGAAAACAAAAGGGTAAGTACCTGTTTCATATTGTTATTCAAAAATTCTCCCGGTCGCTTATTTACATTATGGGCAATGTAAAAAAAACGATCCTCAATCCGCATGGCGAAAATTTTTCAAAGCCTGCCGTTATTATATGCAATCACCAGTCGGGGCTTGATAATTTTTTAGTAATGATGCTGCATCCCAGGCTCATTCTGTTTACCAACAACAGGGTGAGGAGCGCGCCCATATCGGGGCTGGTAGTGCGAATGGCAGATTATTATTCTGCTTCCGGCGGGGTGGAAAGCAGCATCGGATTGCTGGAGAAAAAGGTAAAGCAGGGCTACTCTGTTGTTATATTTCCCGAAGGAACACGTTCCGCCAGCGGCGACATGAAACGGTTTCATAAAGGCGCTTTCTTGCTGGCTGAAAAATTGGAGCTGGATATTCTCCCCATTATTATTCACGGCAGCGGGTATACCATGGCCAAGCACGACATGCTGGTAAAAGACGGAAGCATTACGTTAAAGATATTGCCGAGGATCCATCCCACAGATAATACTTACGGTAATGGATATGCTGAGCGCGCTAAAGAGATAGGCAGGTATTTCAGAAAGGAATATAACGGGCTGAGAGCATTGTTGCAGCAGCCTGCGTGGTATAAAGAACAATTGTTTTATAATTATATTTATAAAGGCCCGGTGCTGGAATGGTACATGCGGGTGAAGGTGAGGCTTGAGAAAAACTATGAGCCTTTTCATGCCCTGCTGCCGGAGAAAGGTAAAATGCTTGATATGGGCTGTGGTTATGGGTTTATGAGCTATATGCTGCATTTTGCATCGCCCGGCAGGGATATTACGGGGATAGACTATGACGAAGAAAAAGTGACCGTGGCCAATCATTGTTTCAGCAAAGATGAAGGGATAAGGTTTAAGCATGCCGATGTGCTGAATTATACCTTTGAAAAGTACGATGCCGTAGTGGCTGCGGATATGCTGCATTACCTGCCCGAAAGCAAGCAGGAGCCGGTAATAAAGCAATGTATGGAGGCATTGAACCCCGGGGGGATATTAATTATACGCGACGGGAATAAAGAGCTGGAAAAAAGACACAGGGGAACCCGCCTTACAGAATTTTTTTCCACCCGCTTTATAGGGTTTAATAAGGTTACGGATGAGGGCTTGTGCTTTTTATCGGGAAGCACTGTTCGCAGGCTGGCGAAAGAATACAACCTGGAGTGCGAAGAAATTGATGATACCAGGTATACTTCAAATATTATTTTTGTTTTAAGAAAAAGTATTCATACAGATGAAGCAGTTTGATGTGGTGATCATTGGCAGTGGTATAGGCGGCCTGATTTGCGGCAGTTTGCTGGCAAAGGAAGGAATGCATGTATGCGTACTGGAAAAAAACAAGCAGATAGGGGGAAGTCTTCAGACGTTTACCCGGGAAAAGACCATTTTTGATTCAGGAGTACATTATATTGGCGGATTGGGGCAGGGGCAGAATCTTTACCAGGTATTTAAATACCTGGATATAATGGATAAGCTGAAATTGCAGCGGATGGATGAAGATGGTTTTGACAGGATCATTATTAGCGGCGACGATAATGAGTACCGGCTTGCCCAGGGGTATGAAAACTTTATAAAGCAATTGCTGCTTTATTTCCCGGAAGAAGAGACGGCTATACGTGAATATTGCCGGGGTGTAAAGGAAGTGTGTGAAAAATTCCCGCTTTATAACCTGCGCACCAACGGACTGTACGAAGAAAAGGCGGAGGTATTGCAGGTGGATACCAAAACGCTGATTGAATCCATTACGGATAATAAAAAGCTGCAGGCTGTACTGTTGGGCAATAATGCCCTGTACGTAGGTATTCCTGACGAAACTCCTTTTTATATACACGCGCTTATATTGAACAGCTATATAGAAAGCTCCTGGAAGTGTATAGACGGCGGATCGCAGATTGGTAAATTGCTTGCCAGGAACATCCGCGAAGCGGGCGGGGAAGTAGTGAGGCATTGTAAAGTAACAAAACTGCAGGTTGAAAATGGTGCGATAGTATACGCCGAAGCGGCTAATGGAGACCGTTACTATGGAAAAAATTTCATTTCTAATATTCATCCGTCCAGAACATTGGAAATGACCCAAACAGAGCTGATAAGGAAGGCATACCGCACCAGGCTGGGCAGTTTGCCGCATACCATCTCCTCTTTTATGATCCACATTGTTTTAAAACCCGGAACGTTCCGCTATTTCAGGCATAATTATTATTATCACAGGCAGGGTGAAATATGGAACCTGGCGGATTATACGGAAGAGAATTGGCCATTAGGATATGCTTTGTTTGTTCCGCCATCTTCCAAAACAAAAGAATGCGCGGATGCTATGACGATACTGGCGTATATGCGGTACGAAGAGCTGGCTCCCTGGGCGCACACTTTCAATACGGTTTCGGAGGAAGAAGACAGGGGAGCATCGTACGAAGCGTTTAAAAAATATAAAGCGGAAATAATGCTGGACCTGGTGGAAGAAAAATTCCCGGGCTTAAAGGACTGTATTCAATCGTATACTACTTCCACACCGCTTTCGTACCGGGATTATATCGGGAACTACGATGGGTCGCTGTATGGTATTGCAAAGGATTACCGCGATCCCCTTAAAACGTTTATTTCACCCCGTACAAAAATCCCGAATCTTTATCTTACGGGGCAAAATATCAATATACACGGAGTGCTTGGTTCAACCATCAGCGGTTTATTGACCTGCATTACCATGCTGGGTAATGAAGATATTATTGAAAAAATAAGAAATGCGTAAGCTGAAGATCATAGCAAAGTGGTTATTGTATATGACCGGCGTACTGGTTATATTGCTGTTGTGCGGTTTCGCTTACCTGGTATATGTAAGCCGGATGGATCCGCCTGCTGTAGCTTTGTCCGCAGTTACTTCTGAAGAACGTACCGACAATGGAGATGGTTTATATACGATCGGTAATAACTGGTTCCGTAAAAGCAGGTTGGGGTTATTTGAATTGTACGTGGAAGGCGATCCTTACGAGCGGGGAGTTATCAACGGTAAGCTCAGCAGGGAACTGGTGGTGGCGCAGGAAGATTATTTTAACGCTCAGATAAGCAAGATGATCCCCTCCCGGTCGTACCAGCATTTTCTTAAATATGTGATCGGCTGGTTTAACCGTAACCTTGATAAAAATGTAACGGAGGAATATAAGAAGGAGATATACGGAGTGTCGTTGTCGGCATCAAACCGGTATGATTATATCGGTTCCAACTACCAGCGTATACTTAATTACCATGCGGCACATGATATTGGGCACGCGTTGCAGAATATGGCGCTGGTAGGTTGTACTTCATTCGGTACCTGGGGCGGCGCTTCTGAAGACAGTACCATGATCATAGGCAGGAACTTTGACTTTTATGTGGGAGATGATTTTGCAAAAAATAAAATGGTGCTGTTCGAAAATCCATCGCAGGGATACCGGTTCATGAGCATTACCTGGGGTGGTTTTATCGGGGTGGTATCGGGCATGAATGAAAAAGGATTGACCGTTACGATCAATGCGGCTAAAAGTGGAATTCCTTCGGGATCGGCAACCCCTGTGTCGCTGGTGGCGAGGGAAATACTGCAGTACGCTTCTGATATTAAGGAAGCAACAGACATCGCCCGCAAGAGGACCATGTTTGTATCCGAATCATTTTTGGTAGGAAGCGCGGCGGATAATAAAGCGGTGATCATTGAAAAAACGCCTGATACGCTGGATATATACGATCCGCGATCGGACAGGATAGTATGCGCGAATCATTTTCAAAGCGGGCGTTTGGCGGGTTCGGAACTGAACCTGGAGCAAATGGAGCGGAGCGCGTCGCCGTATCGCTATAAGCGCCTGCAGGAACTGATGCTTGAAAAAGGAAAAAACACCGTGCAAAAAACGGCGGAGATACTGCGCGACCGGAATGGACTGAACAATATGGATATAGGCTTGGGGAATGAAAAAGCATTGAACCAGTTGATCGCTCACCACGCGGTAATTTTCGAGCCTCAAAAGCTGCTGGTATGGGTGTCATCATCGCCCTGGCAGCTAGGCGAATTTGCAGCCTATGATTTGAAAAAGATATTTGCCATGCAGGGTATGACGCAAAACAGGGAAGTGAGCGACAGCGCCCTGGCCATACCCGCGGATTCATTTTTGTTATCGCAGCAATACAAAGATTTTGAAAGATACAGGCGCTACAAGACTGAAATAGCGGAAGGAAAGAAGATAAACATAGACAGCCTGGTGAGCAGCAACCCGGAATTTTACCATACATACGTGTTGGCGGGTAACTACTATTTTAACCTGGAACAATACCGCGTCTGTATTCCTTATTATGAAAAGGCGCTGACAAAAGAAGTGGCCACAGAAGACGAGCGGGAATACATCAGGCAGCAAATTGCAAAAGCGAAAAAAGAAATACAATGATCGTAGGAACCGGTATTGATATCACCGAGCCGGGCAGGGTAGCGGCTGCCATTGAAAAGGAGCGTGGTTTTAGGGAACTGGTTTTTTCGGCTGCCGAAATAGCCTATTGCGAACCCAAAGCCGGCAGGTACCAGCATTATGCCGCGCGCTTTGCCGCGAAAGAGGCTTTTTTTAAAGCGCTGGGCACCGGCTGGAGAGATAATACGGCGTTCAACGAAGTAGAAGTGTTCCATGATAATGAAGGAAAGCCCTGCATAAGACTGTTGGGCGAAACCGCTCAAACGCTTAAAGACTTCAGCTCATTAAAGATATTTGTTTCCTTATCGCATATTCCTTCTCTGGCAACCGCTATCGTTATTATAGAAACCTGACCGCTTTACTTTTTCCCTGTTTTTTTATTTCGATTATTTTATCGAATAATTAGCACTGTACCTGTGGCACATATATCGGTAAAGGATATAGGTTGTTATGAACAGATAGTCTGCAGCGTCGGGAAAAAAAGAAAGCTGCTATATGTCTTATAGGGACAACCCGTTGGTAGAAATAATAACAATAAAGTTTCATGCGCCCCTTACGGAACAACAATTGCCTGTCAGTATTCAATGTTTTCCAGTTCTGCCACTTTTGCATCATACTCAATCATGTCGGCGCATAAGTGTACTACTGCCATGGATATCCGCGGAATGTCGGGAGCGGAATTCTTCAACTCAAAATCTGAAATGATGGACCTGATCTTACGGAAATGCTCATACGATAAACAATCTTCAGGAATGTTCTTTAGCTTTTTTATTACATCCTGCAGTCTTTGTTTTTGATCATTGGCGCCAGAGAGCTCTGTTAAAAGCTGGCGGGAAAGCTTAATGCGTTGTACGGCGTTCATATGGGTTTAGTTTGTACGGAATAATGCGATAAAGATAGAAAAAGCTTCGGGAGCTTGTATGTTTTTGATCGTTTACTTTAAACAGGTTAGCATATGGTAACATATTGCGCTCTCATCACACCTAACAAAATGTATCCATGTCTTTCAGCACGGAACTTTCACTATTTTTGCCTCTTTTTGTAAAACTGCAACCAATCTTACTATGAGTGGTTCCCCGGAAATTTTAGCTTTATTAAAAAGCGACCCTTTGTATGTTTTTGCATTGTCTTCCGAAGCCGGTAACGCATTTAATGAGCATCATGTTCTGATAACAGGCATTGGTAAAGTAAATGCGGCAATTGAGCTTACAAAAAGTATTTCTGTAAAAAAACCTTCTTTGATCATCAATCTTGGCTCCGCGGGAAGTCCCGTATACAGTCACGGGCAGGTAGTTTGCTGTACAAAATTCATACAGCGCGATATGGATGTAAGAGGGCTTGGCTTCAGGAAGTATGAAACACCACTGTCGGGACTGGAACCGGTATTGGAGTATGGCATATCATTTCCCGGCTTGCAGGAAGGTATATGCGGTACAGGCGATAGCTTTGAAATGGCGCATGCAGGCACTGATTATAATGTAATTGATATGGAGGCCTATTCCCTGGCGTTGATTGCCAGGAAAGAGCAGGTGCCCTTTCTGTGCCTTAAATATATTTCAGATGGTGCGGATGATACTGCTGCCGGCGACTGGTCTGTTCAGGTGCATAATGCCGCGGCAGCGTTTAAGCAAATATTGACAAGATGATACAAAACAGGACAACAGTGTATCAAAAACGTACAACCGGCGCCCGGAAATTCTACTTATTGATTTGATTGATAATTGATTGCAGATCTGGCACTTTTTAGGATGGATGAAAAGGCAAGAATGCTGAAATTTCTCCATTCAGGAGGTTACCCAAAGAGGTGCCATGTACGAATTTCAATCAATATGCAGGAAAAAAATAGCGCTGGTAATTTTGAACAGGAGCGTGCCGGGTGAGGTCAGGATATACGCGGGCAGAATTATCCTCAATGATAAAGCCCGCTATTATTTTGTAAGCGCTTTGGATTGGGATATTGAAATTGAACGTGATATTATTAAAAAGCTTCAGCCTGTAACAAAGGAAATGAAAGAAATGATGCTGGGAACTGATTATTTCTTTTTGATGACGGTCACCGGGCAATTTTCATACAGTCATTGTTAAGTACATAATGCCTGGTATATATACCTTATGTTTTGTGATCGTATCAAATGATTGCCGTTATACCCGGAATGGCGGATCAGTTTACAATTGCCAGCGCTATTCCGTCATGGTACTTGCTTCCCACGGTTTGAATGATGGTAGCGGTTACTTCTTTGCTTTCGGATAGCAATTTGATAAATCGTTGCACGCCTTTTACTTCAGGGTCGGTAGTATCTTCATCCAGTATCTTTGCCTCTCGTACCACATTGTCTGCAATGATCAGTGTACCCTGATGAGAAAGCTGCAATGCCCATTGAAAATATTCAGCATAAGGTTCTTTATCGGCGTCTATAAAAATAACGTCGAAGGGTTTACCACCTTCGGCTTTCAGCTTTGGTAATTCCTCCAGCGCATTGCCTACTCTTACAATGGCGGAATCGCCCAGCCCTGCCGCCCTGAGATTAGCGGTGGCTACATCTGCGTGATGCTGGTCCAGCTCCAGTGTGATCAGCTTGCCACCGGGTTGAAGCGCTCTTGCCAGCCAGATAGTACTGTATCCGCCCAGGGTTCCTATTTCAAGTATGTTTTGGGGATTACGAAGCTTTGCAAGCATGTACAAAAACTTTCCCTGGTTTTGGGAAATACTGATAGGAGGCAGGTTGCCGGCTATTATAGCCTGCCTGGCCTGTAATAATGCTTCGTCTTCCTGTGCAAACCGTTCATCAATAAACTGGTCAACCGCACCAAAAATATCGTTGCTCATATTTTATATTCTTATGAGCCAAAGATATAGATATCCTTTATTTTTTTACAAAGAGCTTATTTGCCGGCACAATTTGTTTGCCCACTCCCGGGCCTTTGTAAAATACATCCAGCCAGTAGCCACCGCTCGCGTTAAAATATTCTACTTTAATAGGGTGCCTGCCGCTTGTAAGATTAACGGCGCCGGATTTTTCTTTTACTCCGTGGTCTCCATCGTTGTTTACCACTTTTTTGCCATTAATAAATAACGCGCTGCCATCGTCTGACTGGGTATAAAAACGGTATTCACCCGGTGTATCTATCTGGATGAACCCTTCGTACAGCAGTCCGAAAGACTTGCCTTCTTTTTCCTGCAGGCTGTTTATAATGCTGTCTGAAACAATAAATTCCAGGCTTTTCCATTTTTTTGCGGGAGAGAGCTTGCTGAATACAGGCAGTTGTTTCCAGTTATCGCCTTTGTAATAGCTAACACTTAGTCCACTATTTTCGGTAGGAGTTAAAAGGCGGAAATAGGCTGTTACTGTCTTGCTTTCATTACCGTTTTTATCGAACGATTTTGCCTGCACAACGGTTGTGCTGTTAACGGTAAATGGTTGTGAGTAAAGGAGGGAAGAGCTGTTGGGTATATCTCCGTTCAGTGTGTAGCGAACCTCACTGTCATCGCTACCCGCTTTGATGGTTACCGTTGCCGGCGTATTAATATATAAGCCGCCTGCCTGCTGGTATAAATTTCTTTTAGGAAAAATTACGGGAGGGGCGATCACCTCTTTTCCTTTCCAGAGGTTATCGGGTTCAATATATCCTTCAAAAGCCGGTTTAATGGGGCGGCCAGTCCATGCATAAGGAGGAGTAATATGGAACGCAAAGGCGATGGTAGCCGCAAGGTCGTACGTGTATACCTGCTGCTGTATTTTGTATCCCTTTTTAATATCCTTGCCAAAAAGGATCATCGCAATCTCTCCTTCCTCAGGGGTAGGGCCACCATGACCTTTGCCCAGTCCGCCATGATCGGCTGTAATGATAACCAGTGTATTTTCACTCATGCCGGCGTCTTTAATGCTTTTCAGTATTTCTCCTACCAGTGAGTCTGTTTTGGCAACCGCTGCGTAATAGGCAGGCGTGCCATGTCCGTCATGATGTCCGGCATGATCTACATGATCAAAGTGAACGAAGCCGAAAGTGGGTTTCTTTTCACGGATGTATTTTGTGAAATCAGCGGCGGTAGCATCTTCCGTTGAAAAATTCTTGTCGTAGTTCACTGCTTTTTTCTCGAATAATCTTCCAAATCCTTTCCAGTGGTATACGGTGCCTATTTCGGCATTGGGCCTGGCTTCGCGTATGCGCCCGAAGATGGTTGGAAAAATACCTTCATCGCCGGCAACAATAGGAGGCAGGGTATGATTATCCCTTTCCCAATCGTTATCTATTATCCCGTGAGCTTCGGGTCCTGCGCCCATGATCATAGACGCCCAGTTTTGACTGCTGGCAGTGGTAAGCACCGTACGTACATTCCATTTAACGGCGCCATTCCGGATCATGTTGTCTATTACAGGGGTTTCGGCGTTTTTAATACCATCAGGACTTAACCCATCCACTCCAATTACAATGATATGTTCTATGCCTTCAGGATAAGGACCCGCGGGTTCGTTTTTGTAACCTGCTGAAATGAGCAGAACAAAGGAGAAAAGGAAAAAGAATTGTTTCATAAATAATATTTTAAAGTAACGGCGCTCACAGATTGTACAAATTTTAGGTTTAAAGATAAACTTAAAGTTAATAAATACTAACCAAAAAGTTAAGTAATATTAAATAGAAAAAATTATTGCTGATTTTTGATTCAATGTTATTTAATGAAGTAGTTAAATCCCCTTTCATACCTGGTGCAGCCTTATTGGTAGTTCAGCAATAATGTCGCCCCTCCGGGCATAGACGTCAACTTAAGCCTGATCACTTTATATGAAGGGTAGCCCGCCGCGGCGGGCAAATAAAATGTCCTGCATTCTTTTTACAAACAGGTAGCCGCTATGCGGCATATTGCAAATACGTAACCAGGGGTAAATGAAATACGCTTAGTCAGTTACTCCAGTATATAAAATGCTGTTGGGCATACCGGATTTACTGTGCCATGGGCACAACCCGTTTGCAGACAAAAAGGATAATTTTCAATAATGCGCCATAGGCGCTACCCTGGTTATATCAAAAAAATACCACACGGGCACATATTGGGAAGTTCATATTTTTAAGTTGACGCCTATGCCCGGAGGGGTTTTGATGAAGGATATCCCGGGTTTACCAAAATTCAGCCCTTACAGGGCTTCATTGTATAACCCCGCGGTCACTAAACGACATCGGTTTTTTTATTTTTGATTTGGGAATAAGCCGCCGGCATTCATCTGAGTGATTTTTCCTCCGCGATTGTTGAACAGGATGATCAGACAATCAAATATCCAACTCTGAATACTACAACCTGAAAAATATCTTCTTCTTATACAAGAAATAACACAAGCCCCATTCCAGTCCAAAGATGGTGAGGCAGGTAATAAGGCTCATCAGCAACGGCGGAAAATTTGCCATGCTCATTAATCCATTGGTAACCGCGCCCACATACTCGTTGAACCAGCGGGAACCTACAATTTCAAAAAATAGGTAAATAAAGATAGAGTTCATGCCCACTACGGTAAAAAAGAAAAGATATTTACGATGATTTCTGATATCAATCCACCAGTAGCAAAATGCCAGGGCAAGCAGGCACCAGCCCAGCGAAGCAAGCGTAAAGGAAGTAGTAGCAATTCGTTTAATGATGGGCGTTATATGCAGCCAGTCTAACCCAAAACCAACTATAAGGCATACAATGCCCCACAGCATTATTTTTTTTACTTTTTGCGTATCGGCGCTCAGCAATAACTTACCAACCAGTGCGCCCGCAATGGTGTGCACGGATGTGGGGATACAATTGATTGCCACCCAGCCGCCTTTATTGATAATGCCCATAAGCAAAAGATCAACATAGTTGCCAAAGTTTTTCTGATCGGTAAAAGGCTGATCAAAGCCCGGTACGCCGGTAAAGCGGTACAGCGCTTCTGTTAGCAGTAATATGCCTATACAAATAACTATTTGAGTAGTGTTAGAGAGCCTGAAGATCAAAAAAGCTACCAGCAAAGTAAAAGAGAGTTGCGTAAGCACATCCCACAGTTCAAACGACAATCCATGAGGGCGCACCGCGTAATCCAGCACTCCCCAAAAGAACAACCAGCCGCTGCGCTTTAAGGCTTTTTTGAAAGATTGCGACCAGGGAACAGCTTTTTGCTGCTGGCTGTGCAGGGAGTAGGCCATTGCCGTACCCGCGATGAACATAAACCCCGGCTGTATAAGATCCCAGAAACGCAGGCCGTTCCAATCGTGATGTTCGAGCTGTATGGCAATGTTGTAAAACCAGGAGCCTTCGGAATTTTTTATTAAGATATGGTGCAGTCCGGCCGCTTCCAGCGCCAGTAATACCATGATAAAGCCGCGTAAAAAATCCAGCGATTGTAGTCTTTTGGAGAGCATGTGATGAGGGATTGCGTTTAATGATGGATCAAAATAATTTTGAAAAAGTAAGTCAAAAATTTTTTTTTATCAAAAAAGCAATGATATTTGTGGCTCAATTATGAAAAATAGTGCAAATCAATATTGGTGGTGGCATACAAACTCTTACAGGGGCTTGTAATGCTATTGCAGTATTGGTAAGTTGATCATATTCACGCCCCGGTTATTACCGGGGTTTTTCATTTAAGTAATAAGGCAGTGTTCATATGAAGAAAGTTCAAATAAGAACCCATTGTAAAAAGATGCTTTCCGACCTGTATACGCCGGTAGGTATTTACCTGCGCGTGCGGGATCGTTTCAGGGATACGGTATTGCTGGAAAGTACCGATTATCATGCTGCGGAAAACAGCTTTTCGTTCATAGGCATCAATGCCATAGCCGGTATGGAAATTACCGATCCCGCTACGGTAGAATTTAAGTTGCCGGGACAAAAGGCGGAGCGGTTGCCTGTTACAAATCCGTCTGAAGTGCCTGGCATTTTATGGAGCTTTATGCAAAGGTTTGAGGTAGAGCCAACAAAAGATAAGGTGATAAGCGGCATACAGGGCTTGTTTGGCTACACTACATTTGATGCTGTTCAGTTCTTCGACTCCGTTACATTCAACGATCAAAAGCAGTCGGCGGCAGTTCCCCTGATGCGCTATCGTTTATACCAGTACGTTATAGCCATCAATCATTTTAAGAATGAAATGTTCATTTGTGAGAACCGGATTGATGGGATACCGGGCGACCTGGCGGTTGTGGAATCGCTTATAAGAAGTAAGGATGTTCCTGTGTTTCCCTTTAAGGTCAACAGTGCTGAATCGTCTAATATGACAGATGAAGATTACAGGCAGATGGTAAAAAAAGGAATACAAAGCTGTTACCGGGGAGATGTTTTCCAGATTGTGCTGAGCAGGCGTTTTGAGCAATCGTTTACCGGCGATGAATTCAATGTATACAGGGCATTGCGTAACATCAATCCTTCACCGTATCTTTTTTATTTCGATTATGGGGATTATAAGCTGCTGGGATCTTCTCCCGAAAGTCAATTAATAATCAAGAATGGAAAAGCCGTAGTGCATCCCATCGCCGGCACATTTAAACGAACGGGCGATGATGAGGTGGATCAGCAGGCTGCGGAAAAGTTGCTGCAGGACGCCAAGGAAAATGCCGAGCATGTAATGCTGGTAGACCTGGCACGCAACGATTTGAGCCGCTTATGCGATGACGTGAAGGTAAAGCATTACCGGCAGGTACAGTATTACTCGCATGTTATTCATTTGGTGAGCGAGGTGAATGGAAATGTAAGGCCTGGCATTAATCCCTTCCTGTTACTGGCTACTACTTTTCCGGCGGGTACGCTCAGCGGGGCGCCCAAGTTTAAAGCTATGCAGTTGATTGACCAGTATGAACCTACGAAAAGAAGCTATTATGGAGGTGCTATTGGCTTTATGGGCTTTGACGGCAGTTGCAACCATGCTATTATGATACGGACTTTTTTAAGTAAAAACAATACGCTTGTTTCCCAGGCAGGAGCGGGAATAGTGGCGGCATCGAACCCGGAAAGTGAACTGCAGGAAGTGAATAACAAACTAAACGCGTTAAAAAAAGCTGTGGAAGTGGCGGAACAAATTTGAGATTTGAAATTTATGATTTGAGATTTTTCTTACACCTTACGCCCTATACCTAAATTAAAGTTTACAGAAATGAAGATATTGGTTTTTGATAATTATGATTCATTTACTTATAACCTGGTTCACCTGGTAGAAAAGATACTGCACGATAAAGTGGATGTATACAGGAACGACCAGATCAGTCTTGAGAAAATAAACGAGTACGATAAGATCATCCTCTCGCCCGGCCCGGGCATTCCTGAAGAAGCCGGGTTGCTGCTGCCGCTGATAAAAACATATGCTCCAACAAAATCTATACTGGGTGTTTGTCTTGGTCACCAGGCTATCGGAGAGGCTTTTGGCGGAAAACTGGTCAACCTGAGTACGGTGTACCATGGGGTAGCGCTACCGGTACATATTGCTGCCGGTAATGGAGGTAAAAGAAGCGGGCTTTTTGCAGGATTGAATGATACTATTGATGTAGGGCGCTATCACTCATGGGTAGTGTCTGATGAAAGCTTTCCTGAGGAACTGGAAGTGACCGCGAGAGATGATAATAATTATATTATGGGCTTACAGCATAAAAAATATGATGTGCAGGGAGTGCAGTTTCATCCCGAAAGTGTGCTTACGCCGGATGGAGAAGTGATCATGAGGAACTGGCTGGGACTGGGATGATGGGAGATTGAGATGGTTGGAAAATAGTAAGATCGTAAGATAGAAAAATGTTAATTATAAAAACCAGGAAAAATGCCGGAGTTCAAATATGGAAATATTACTGAAAAGATTGTTGGTGCGTGTTTCAGCATTAAGGCATTGGGAAATGGCTTTCCTGCAGGTTAAGTAATCAATCCGGTATCCTGGAATCGTATTAATCACATAATCCCGGTCATGAAAAAAATACTTCAATACCTTTTCGAATATAAAACGCTTTCCCGCCAGCAGGCAAAAGAAGTGCTGGTGAACATTTCCAAAGGAATATACAATGAAAGCGAGGTAACCGCTTTTATTACGGTATACCTTATGCGCACTATTACCATTGAGGAATTACAGGGATTTGCCGATGCGCTGCTCGAGCTGTGTGTGCAGGTGCCGCTGGAGGATTTTAACGTGGTGGACATAGTAGGTACCGGCGGTGACGGCAAGAACACCTTCAATATATCTACGCTGGCATGTTTTATTGTTGCAGGCGCCGGCCAAAAAGTGGCAAAGCATGGTAACTATGGAGCAACTTCCGTGAGCGGTGCGTCCAATGTAATGGAACAGTTAGGCTATCAATTCAAGTCAGATGCTGCACAATTGAAAAAAGAAGTGGAAGAAGCCAATATTTGTTTCCTGCACGCTCCCTTATTTCATCCGGCGTTGAAAGCGGTAGCCTCTATCCGCAGGAATCTTGGGATCCGTACATTTTTTAATATGTTAGGTCCTATGGTAAACCCCGCCCGGCCTGCCTACCAACTGGTGGGAGTATACAGTCTTGAAATGGCGCGCATATACAATTACCTGTTACAGCAAACAGGAAAGGCGTTCACGATCATTCACGGGCTGGATGGATACGACGAAATTTCGCTCACCAATGATACCAAGGTAATTACAAAGGAAGGAGAACGGATCATGACACCGGAGCAGGTAGGGAAACGGATGGTATCGGCAAGCGACATATATGGAGGAAACACAGTGGAAGAGGCAGCCAGGCTTTTTTTAAGCATATTAAAAGGAGAAGGTACCTGGGCGCAGAATGCCGTGGTATTATCCAACGCGGCAATGGCGCTCCATTGTACCGGTGCGTATAAAAATTATGAGGATGCTTATCTTGCAGCAGTAGAAAGTCTTGAAAGCAAAAAAGCATTGGGGGCGCTGAAGAAGCTACAGGGAATGCAAGAACAATTTAAAATTAGATGATTTGAAATTTGAAATTGATAAAGGGCAAGTCGTAGCAGAAACGGAGTATAAAAAAATGCAATAGTAAGTTCGGATTAATCTCAAATTTCCAATCTCAAATCTTCAAATCTGTCATGAACATTTTAGATACGATAATAGCACAAAAGAAAATTGAAGTAGCGGAAAGAAAATCAAAAGTTCCGGTAGCAAAGCTGGAGCAGTCTGCATACTTTGGCAGGGATACCCTTTCGCTGAAGAAATTTTTGGCGGATGAAACCCGTACCGGCATTATTGCGGAATTTAAGCGGAGATCTCCTTCCAAAGGGTGGATAAACGCGGATGCAGATGCCGCTTTGGTTACAAAGGCGTATGCAGACAATGGAGCTTCGGGGCTTTCCGTACTGACTGATGAACAATTTTTCGGCGGAAGCTTTGCCGACCTTGAAAAAGCAAGGGTAAACCAGGTGCCGGTGCTCCGTAAAGATTTTATGATTGACGAATACCAGTTGATGGAAGCGAAATCAATCGGAGCCGATGTAATATTGCTGATCGCAGCTAATTTAACTGTTCTGCAGGTTAAGCAACTCGCAAAGTTTGCAAAAGATCTTGCACTGGAAGTACTGCTTGAAATACATAACGAAACAGAACTGGAGTATATTTGTGATGAAGTGGATATAGTGGGGGTGAATAACCGCAATTTGAAAACTTTTGAAGTGAGCATCCGGACGTCTATTGACCTGAGCGGAAAAATACCTGCGGATAAATTCAGGATATCTGAAAGTGGTATAAGCGATGTGGCTACCATCAATGAATTAAAGAAATATGGCTTTAAGGGTTTTTTAATAGGAGAGAACTTTATGAAGGCGCCGGACCCTTCGATTGCATTTGCCGCATTTGTTGAGCAATTAAAAAAATAGCGGTATGCGTATTAAAGTATGCGGAATGACCCGGGTGGAGCAGGTGCATGCGCTGGAAGAAGCGGGAATAGAATTTGCAGGTTTTATTTTTTACCACCAGTCTCCAAGATATGTGGTAGGGAAAATAAAGCCGGAAGACCTGGCTAAGTCGAAGCTGAAGATAAGTAAAGTGGGTGTGTTTGTGAATGCCGGCTACGATGAGGTAATGCGTTATGTAGATGAATATGGGCTATACATGGTGCAGTTGCACGGGGATGAGTCGCCGAGACTTTGTGAGCGGTTGAGCGAACAGGTGCCTGTTATTAAAGTTGTAAGAATAAAAGAAGGCGATAACATTGATTGGAAGGTAAGGGAATATGGCAATGTGAGTGACCTGTACCTGTTCGATACGGATTGGGCGAACTTTGGGGGAAGCGGTAAAAAGTTTGACTGGAATATTCTTGAACAGGCCAATATCAATAAACCTTTTTTACTAAGCGGAGGCATTGGACTGGAAGACGTTGAACCGATAAAGCGTTTTGCCGCGGGTAAACATACAGCTAATTTTTTTGCGGTGGATGTGAACAGCAGGTTTGAAACGATCCCGGGAGTAAAGGATATGGAGAAAGTAAAATCTTTTGCCGAAGCATTGAAATAATATGATACAGGTAAGACTTGCAACAGGTAAAGATATACAGGCAATGCTGGATATATATAACGATGCCATTTTGCATACTACCGCTGTATACGATTATGTGCCGCATAGCTTTGAAATGCGTATGCAATGGTTTGAAGCAAAAAAGCGGCAAAATTTTCCGGTGTTTGTTGCTGAAGATAATAATGAGGTAGCAGGATTCAGTTCAATAGGGCCTTTCAGGGCATGGGCTGCGTATAAGTTTACCGTGGAAAATGCCATATATGTAAAAGAGGATCAGCAGGGTAAGGGAATTGGTAAGCTTTTAATGCAGCCTTTGATTGATGCGTCGAAAGAATTAGGAATGCATACGATTGTGGCGGGAATAGATGCGGATAATGAGGCAAGTATAAAGCTGCACCGGCATTTTGGTTTTGAGGAAGTAGCGCATTTTAAGCAGGTAGGATGGAAGTTTGATAAGTGGCTTGATCTGAAATTTATGCAGTTGATATTGTAGTTGCTGGCTGCTCTGCTGTACGAAGTCTGCTGTACGAAGTCTCCGACTTCGTACAGCCTATGTTCTCCAAAGTTTAAAACTTTGCACTATATGAAAAACACCATGTTCAGAAGTGGCTATACGATCAGGGATCAGTATGCCGCGCATTTTTTAACTTTTACTGTTTGTGGCTTTATTGATTTGCTGACAAGGAAAGTATATAAGGATATTTTGATAGATTCTTTTAAATATTGCCAGGAACACAAAGGTTTGGTTTTAAATGCTTTTGTTATAATGACCAACCATGTTCATTTAATAGCGCGGGCAGCGATGAAAGAATATACGTTAAGCGATATTGTGAGGGATTTTAAAAAGCACACGCATCATACTATGATGCCGGTTATTCAGAGTGAAATGGAAAGCAGAAGATTGTGGATGTTGCACCAGTTTAAATATTATGGTGATCGCAATAGCAAAAATGAAGATTACCAGATATGGACGAATAATAATCATCCTGAAGAATGTTTCAGTAAGGAGTTTACTGATATTAAGATCAATTACATTCATCAGAATCCTGTACGGGCGGGCATTGTAGAGCTTCCGGAACATTATATTTATTCAAGTGCTGCGAATTATGTGGGGAAGAAGGGAATAATTGATATTGAAGTTTTGGATTGATTGTCGGAGACAATGAAGAACATAGTGTGTCCGAAGTCGGAGACCATAAACGTTCGAAACCTGTGAAAATACCGCTCCTACGGAGCTTTGTCAATACGTTACTTTATAATTGCCACCAAACTTTCGCGTCTATGACGCTATAAAATTGTTGATATGGCAGCCTTCAAAATAACGTTTGAACACTTGTAGCCGGAGACTTCGTACAGCATAAAAGTTTTAATCCTGCCTGTTAGTGTTCTTGCAGTACAAGTGTGCGACGCAACAGGCGATGGGCAGGATTACTGAAGCCGGGAACATAAAATATACTCATAGTCGGAGACTATGAAGAACATAAAAAGTCCGAAGTCGGAGACTTCGGACAGCAAAACAGCAAATAACAAGAGATGATCAACAGGACAATAACATTGGGGCAATACAAAGGCACATTCCGGCAGCCGGATATTTTCGGTTATTATGGAAACTTCGGAGGCGCATATATACCCGAAATGCTGCATCCGAATGTGGAGGAACTGAAAGAACGGTATTTGAAGATCATGTATGATGAAGGTTTTCAAAAAGAATTCAGGGATCTGCTGAGAGATTATGTCGGTCGTCCGTCACCGTTGTATCATGCAAAGCGGTTAAGTGAAAAACATAATACTACCATATTTCTAAAGCGCGAAGATCTGAATCATACAGGGGCGCATAAGATCAACAATACCATCGGTCAGATTTTGCTGGCAAAACGTTTAGGCAAGCATCGTATAATAGCAGAAACAGGCGCCGGGCAACACGGTGTGGCTACAGCTACGGTTTGCGCGTTGATGAATATGCAATGCGTGGTATATATGGGTGAAAAAGACATTGAACGGCAGGCGCCGAATGTTGCCAGGATGAAGATGCTCGGCGCTACTGTTGTGCCTGCAACGAGTGGAAGTAAAACATTAAAGGATGCTACCAACGAAGCGATACGCGACTGGATCAATAATCCGGTTGATACTCATTATATAATAGGCAGCGTGGTTGGCCCGCATCCATATCCTGATATGGTGGCAAGATTTCAAAGTATTATCAGTGAAGAAATACGCTGGCAGTTGAATGAAAAAACAGGCAGTGAATTGCCTGGTTATGTTATTGCCTGTGTGGGTGGTGGTAGTAATGCGGCTGGTACATTCTACCATTTTCTCGAAGAATTTTCTGTGAAGCTTGTGGCGGTAGAAGCGGCAGGTTGTGGTGTGAAAACCGGTATGAGCGCCGCTACAACGCAACTGGGTAAACCGGGGGTGCTGCATGGGAGCAAGAGCCTGGTGATGCAAACAGAAGATGGGCAGGTAGTGGAGCCGCATAGTATATCCGCGGGACTGGATTACCCCGGCATTGGGCCATTACACGCGCATTTATTTGAAACCGGTCGCGGCATATTTTTAAGCGCTACCGATAAAGAAGCATTGGATGCGGCTTTTGAATTGACGCGACTGGAAGGTATTATTCCCGCGCTTGAAAGCGCGCATGCGATAGCGGGACTCAATCAACTGAAGCTAACGCCAAAGGATACCGTAGTGCTGTGCCTAAGCGGAAGAGGCGATAAAGATATGGCGACGTATATGAAAACAACCTCTCCCGGCCTCTCCAAAGGAGAGGAGACCTAAGCACAGCCCAGGCTTTTTTGAAGAATGATTATTAAATGCTGATAGTGATGTAGGGTAATCAAATGAAGCGTGAAAGCAATGTTGGGATGTGTTTTGGAGATGATGTGGAAGTGATTTAGCCTGGAATTGTACTATAGTACCGTCCCTCTCTGCAAGGAGAGGGAGAAGGAGGGTGAGGCTGTTTTGTTTGGATATATTCTATAGCTGATGTGGTAGAATATATAGTTTGGATTTGTGCTGTAGCACCGTTCTCTTTCCTTTGGAAAGAGAGAAGGAGAGATAGGCTGCTGCTTGCTTCTTTTTAATTTTTAACAATGACCAGAATACAACAACTATTTAAGCAAAAGCAAAACAATGTTTTGAACATCTATTGTACGGCGGGTTATCCCACATTGAACAGTACAATAGAAGTGATGGAAGCATTGCAGGCGAATGGCGCTGACCTGATTGAACTGGGAATACCCTATAGTGATCCGTTAGCGGATGGCCCGGTGATACAGGAAAGCGGTGGTGTGGCTTTGCTAAACGGTATGACCATTAAAGCGCTGATCGGCCAGTTGCAGCAAATGCGGAAAACGGTTCATGTGCCGGTAATATTGATGGGGTATATCAATCCTGTTTTGCAATATGGCTTTGAAAAATTCTGTAAGGATGTTGCTGCTGCCGGCGTTGACGGGTTGATACTTCCTGATATCCCGGTAAGGGAATTTGAAACAGAATATGGCCCAACAGTAAAAAAGTACGGACTGGATTTTATTTTCCTGGTTACACCGGAAACTTCGGCAGATAGGATCAGGAAGATTGATGAGCTGAGTACGGGATTTATATATGCGGTTTCATCTTCTTCTACCACAGGCAAAGACAAAAACTTTTCTAACGTGGAAGTATACCTGGAAAGGTTGAAGGATATGCGGCTTAATAACCCGGTGCTGGTAGGTTTTGGCATAAAAGACAGATCCAGCTTTGAATCTGCGTGCGTACATGCGAATGGCGCTATCATTGGCAGCGCATACATAAAAGCATTGCAGGAGAACCCGGATGTAAAAACGACAACAAAAAAATTCCTGGAAGGAATATTAAAATAAAATGAGCGGAAAACGGGGCTCGAACCCGCGGCCTTCAGTTTGGGAAACTGATGCTCTGCCAACTGAGCTACTTCCGCATGAAACTAAGTTACAATGAATCTTGTAATTATAAAATATAATGCCGGAAATATTCAATCTGTTTTATATGCCCTGGAACGGATAGGCGCCGAAGCTAAGGTAACGGACAATGTGAATGAAATTCAACGGGCTGATAAGGTAATATTTCCGGGAGTGGGCGAGGCGAGCAGCGCCATGCGCTATTTAAAGGAAAGAGGATTGGATATGATAATTAAAAACCTGCAGCAACCGGTGCTGGGCATTTGCCTCGGTATGCAGTTGATGTGCCGGTTCTCGGAAGAAAATAATGTGGATTGCCTGAATATATTTGACGAAGATGTAAAATATTTTGGTAAAGCTGCAGGCGCTGCTAAACAACTAAAGATCCCGCAAATCGGCTGGAATAATATTTATGATCTGAAAACACCGCTTTTTAATGAAGTGCCGGATGGCAGCTACGCTTATTTTGTACACAGCTATTATGCTGCCCTCGGCGAGCATACTATAGCAACCACTGATTATATATTGCCGTACAGCTCGGCTTTGCATAAAAACAATTTTTACGGCGTGCAGTTTCACCCTGAGAAAAGCGCCGGCAAAGGAGAACAAATTCTGAAAAACTTTATTGCAATTTAAAACTGGAAATAGGCAATGGAAATAATTCCGGCAATAGATATTATAGAAGGTAAATGCGTTCGGCTGACCCAGGGTGATTACGCGCAAAAGAAAATTTACAATGAACATCCGCTGGAAGTAGCCAAAGCGTTTGAGGATGCGGGCTTAAGGCGCCTGCATTTGGTGGATCTTGACGGCGCCAAAGCGGGGCAGGTAAAAAACTGGAAGGTATTGGAAACGATCGCGGGGAAAACTGCGCTCGTTATAGATTTTGGCGGTGGTATCAAAAAAGAAGACGATGTAAAGATTGTTTTTAATTCAGGGGCGGCACTGGTTACAGTGGGCAGTATAGCTGTAAAAGATGAAAAAGAACTGGTGAGATGGTTCTCTGTTTTTGGCGCTGACAAATTTTTGTTGGGCGCCGATGTAAAGGATGAAAAAATTGCTGTTGCAGGCTGGCTGGAAACAACCGATATCCGGATATACGATTTTATAGAAAAATATATTGACCATGGCGTAACTCAATTATTCTGTACAGATGTAAGCAAAGACGGGAAGCTCGAGGGGCCATCAACAGACCTGTATAAAAATATCATTCAAAAATTTCCCGCATTGTATTTTATTGCCAGCGGTGGTGTGAGCAATATGGATGATCTGCATACACTGAGCGAAGCCGGTTGTAAAGGAGCAATAGTAGGAAAAGCGATTTATGAGGGAAGGGTAGATGTTAGGGATTTGAGAAGTTTATAGTTTGTGGTTTATTGTTTGTAGTTTTAGGTGTTGCTAATTTATAATAACATGCCTACTATTTTAAAGTTTGAGGAGCTGGAAATTTGGAAACAATCGAGAGCGCTTTCCTTAAAGATATTCCGGCTTACTCAAAAAGAAGTTTTCTTAAGGGAGTATAAATTCAAAGAGCAAATAAAATCATCAGCAGGGTCGGTTATGGATAATATTGCAGAAGGATTTGATCGCTCTTCAAGATTAGAGTTTATTAATTTTTTAGGAGTTGCAAAGGGTTCTTGCGGTGAAGTTCGTTCACAATTATATAGAGCATTTGATCAGCAATACATAACTGAAAAGGAATTCGAAGAAACCGTTTGTCAATATGAGCAACTTTCTACCAGGATTGCAGCATTTATGAGTTATCTAAATAAATCACTGATAAAAGGCCAGAAATTTCGAAACCGGCAGTGATTTAACCATAAACTTCAAACCATAAACCACAAATCTCAAATTTCAAATCTCAAATTCGAAATCTTCTTATGCTTACAAAAAGAATCATCCCTTGTCTTGATATAAAAGATGGCAGAACTGTTAAGGGAACAAATTTTGTGAATCTGCGTGATGCAGGCGACCCGGTGGAACTGGGCGCCCTGTATGCAAAAGAAGGAGCGGATGAATTGGTGTTTCTTGACATTACCGCTACCGTTGAAAAAAGAAAAACGCTGAGTGAGTTGGCCAACCGCATCTCACACCATATCAATATTCCTTTTACGGTGGGTGGGGGCATTGGCAGTGTGCAGGATGTGAGTGTATTATTGCAGAATGGCGCCGACAAGATTTCTGTAAACACGGCGGCGTATAAGAACCCGCAGCTTGTAAATGAGCTGGCAAAAGAATTCGGGAGCCAGTGCGTGGTTCTGGCCATTGATACAAAAAAAGAAGAAGACGGGGAATGGTATGTGTACCTGAATGGCGGAAGAACAAAAACCGGTACAAAATGCTTTGAATGGGCAAAACAGGCCGTGGAGCTGGGTGCCGGGGAGATATTACTTACATCCATGAACCACGATGGTACTAAGCAAGGCTTTGCGCTTGATATTACCCGCATACTTTCGGAACAATTGCCTGTTCCTGTAATAGCAAGCGGCGGCGGCGGAACTATGGAACATTTTGTAACGGTTTTTGAAGAAGGGAAGGCAGACGCCGCCCTGGCAGCCAGTATATTTCATTTCAAGGAAATAAGTATTACAGGTTTAAAACAATACCTTTTTTCTAAGGAAGTTGAAGTTCGTTTATAGAAAATGATTTACATATGGCTTATAATACGGGTCTTGCTGAACGCATAAGGGCTTATCTCGCTGCTGTGCCGGAACTTCAGGTTGAAGAAAAGAAAATGTTTAGCGGGTTGGCTTTTTTAGTAAATGGAAAAATGTGTGTAAACGTAACAGGAGAGCAATTGATGTGCCGTTTCGATCCCGCTATACAGGCTTCATTACAAAAGCGAAAAGCATACCAGCCCATGATAATGAAAGGCAGGGTGATGAATGGTTATTGCTGTGTAGCGCCAGACGGGTTTAAAACAAAAAAAGATTTTGAATTCTGGATAAAGCTTTGTCTTGGTTTTAATGATAAGGCAAAGTCATCGAAAAAGAAACATTAACTTGCAGCCTTTATTGATATTCGATGAAAATTGATTTTAAAAAGTACAGCGACGGGCTGGTACCTGCTATTATTCAGGATGTGGATACCCAAAAGGTTTTGATGCTGGGATTTATGAATGAAGAGGCCTGGAATACAACCATGCAAACAGGTAAGGTAACTTTTTATAGCCGCAGCAAAAAACGGCTTTGGACAAAAGGAGAGGAGAGCGGTCATTTTCTTGAGCTGAGATCGGCCGCGGTTGACTGTGACCATGATACACTGTTAATAAAAGCGCATCCGCTGGGGCCGGTTTGTCATACCGGCGCGGATACCTGCTGGGATGAAAAAAATCACAGGGATGATTTCCTGTATTACCTCGAAGATATTATAGAGCTGAGAAAAAAAGTAGCGCCTGAAGAATCGTACGTAGCGAAACTCTTTCAAAAAGGCATCAATAAAATAGCGCAAAAGGTAGGCGAAGAAGCGGTAGAGACCGTAATTGAGGCGAAAGACAATAATGATGAATTGTTCCTGAACGAATCTGCCGACCTGTTGTTTCATTATCTTATCCTGCTGAATGCCAAAGGATATAAGCTCAGCGATGTGGTAAATATCCTGAAAGGCAGGCATTCAAAATAAAGCCGCATTTTTTCTACAAGCAGGCAGCCGCTATGCGGCCTGTTCCAGGTGTGCATCCCGGGCGAATAAAATACTTTTAGTTCCCTCTCTCCACTATACAAAATGCTGTTGGATATATTAGATTTTCTGTGCCATCGGCACAACCTGTTACCTGTTTGTAGACAAAGAGCAATAATTTTTAAATTATGCGCCACAGGCGCTACCCCTGGTTATTATATAGTTATATAAAGAAGACCGCACCCGGGCACCCGTTTAGAGTCTTTAAATCAGCAACCCAGGCTCCCCCTGCTTAACAAAGATTTATTCTACCTTAAAATCCACTTTATTATCGCCCCATAATAAGCTCACTTCTCCGTTGGGATCTGCAGTAATAGTTAATTTTTCAGAAAAAGCCGGCGCTTTTGCTACCGGTGCTTTAACCCTCAAAACATCATCGGCTTCTTTGTATTCAAAAGCGCCCCATTGCTTCCATGTTTTATTAAAAATAATGGTCCACTCCCCATCGCCCGATAAAGTAAAGAATCCGTATTTCCCTGCCGGCAGCTTTTGTCCCTGCACTGTTATGTCCTTGTCTGTTTCAAAAACCGAAGCTTCATTGGCGCCGGTACGCCAAACCTTTCCCGGCAATGGTTCAAGATCTTTTCCAATAGTTCTGCCCTTTACAGAAGGTTGGGCATAGTTGATTGTAACAGTAGCGCCGCTGGCTATTTGGGCGGTGGTGGATGCCGCCGGACTTGCAGCCGGTTTTTGATCCTGTCCTATGGCAATACCGGTAGTAAACAGCAAACCGGCAGTCATGGCGAATAATGCATTCTTTTTCATAATTGTAGTAGTTTAAGCTACTATTAAATCAATATTCATGCCATGGGATTTTTTTGAACGGGCTTCCCTTATTTGTCCTTCAGTTGCCTTTTATAAAGCTGTACGGTATTTTCCAGCCCCAGGTACAATGCGTCCGAAATGAGCGCATGCCCTATTGATACCTCATCCAGCCAGGGAATGTGTTGCCTGAACCAGCGCAGGTTTTGCAAGTCAAGATCATGCCCCGCGTTTAAGCCCAGCTTTAATTCCCTGGCCTTTTGGGCGGCTGCCACATAGGGGGCAACGGCTTTTTGTTTATCGGTCAAAAACTGTTTTGCATACCCTTCCGTATACAGTTCAATCCTGTCGGTGCCCGTAGCGGCGGCGCCTTCTACCATTTCTATCACCGGGTCTACAAAAATGGATACCCTGATCCCGGCTTCCTTAAAAACACGGATAATGCCTGTTAAGTAATCTTTATGTTTTATGGTATCCCAACCGTGATCGCTGGTGATCTGCCCCAGTTCATCGGGTACCAGCGTTACCTGGCCGGGTTTTGTTTCCAGCACCAGGTCTACGAATTTTTGTTCCCTGCAATTCCCTTCTATATTGAATTCGGTAACGATCGCCTTTTTAATGGCCCGCACATCACTGTAGCGGATATGACGTTCATCCGGGCGGGGATGTACGGTTATGCCGTCGGCGCCAAACCGCTCAATATCAAGCGCTGCTTTTAATACATCCGGGTTATTTCCTCCACGGCTGTTACGAAGCGTGGCAATTTTGTTTATGTTTACGGAAAGTTTGGTATTGTAATGCATATTGCAAAATTAAAGTCTTATCCTCTCAATTTTAATTGTAAGCATTTATTTATGCGTTTTCCGTATATTTACAAATACTAAACAAAGTTTAATAAATATAATAACCGGTTATAGCCGCCATCATTAAAACCTGCATATGAGTGTCGTTAAAAAATTATTGACATCTTCAAAACTTTTTTTTATTGTATGGTGTATGTTGGCCGCTTTTGGTACATACTTCTGCATGTACGCTTTTCGAAAACCTTTTAATGCGGGCACGTACGAGGGATTGTCCCTGTGGGGCATTCACTATAAGATCGTGCTTATTATTTCGCAGGTGTTCGGGTACATGCTTTCTAAATTCATTGGCATTAAAGTTATTTCCGAATTAAAGTCGGCCAGCCGCTCCAAACTGATCATAGGGCTGATCCTGTTCGCGGAAACCGCCCTGCTGCTCTTTGGACTGGTTCCGTATCCCTATAATTTTTTCTTTTTGTTTTTGAATGGTTTGCCTTTGGGTATGATATGGGGCATTGTATTCAGCTATCTTGAAGGACGCCGGTTCACGGAAGTGCTTGCTATAGGATTAAGCATCAGTCTTATTGTTTCTTCCGGTATGCTTAAAACCATTTATTTTGATGTAAGGGAATGGTTTCCGGGCGTATCGGAATTCTGGATGCCGTTCGTAATGGGATTGCTTTTTCTGCCTCTTTTTTTCCTTTTTGTATGGATGTTATCGGTTGTGCCCGCGCCGAGCGAAGAAGATATTGCTGCCCGTTCTCCCAGGCTGCCCATGAGCAACCAGGATAAGCGGAATGTTTTCAGGTATTACGGCTGGGGCATTGTTTCATTTATTATACTCTACACTTTTCTTGCCACCCTGCGCGATTTCCGCGACAATTTTGCCGTTGAAATATGGCAGGAAATTGACCCGGGCTGGAATAAAAATGTATTTACCCAAACGGAAGCCATTACCAGCATTATTGTATTGGCTGTAGTAGGCAGTCTTTCCGCCATTAAAAGTAATTTAAAAGGTTTTTGGGCTGTAAACGGCATTATAGCAACCGGTTTTTTAATAAGCGGGGCGGCTACTTTATTATTCCAGCTACATAAAATTTCTCCTTTCTGGTGGATGCTTCTTTTGGGTACCGGCCTGTTTCTTGCGTACATGCCTATGCAAATAGCGCTGTTCGAGCGAATGATAGCCTATTTCAGGATAAAAGCTAACGCGGGATTTTTCGTGTACATGTGCGATTCGATCGGTTACCTGGGCAGCGTAGTGTTAATGTTATACAAAGAATTTTTTATGAAAGAGCTGAACTGGTCGGTGGTGTTAATAAAATTTACCTACCTGCAATCGGTGCTGGCAGGCATATTGTTGCTGGTTGCCTGCATCTTTTTTTACAGGAGCGCCTTGCGCGAAAGAAAAAAAGCGCGGGTTGCGCCTGCCGTTACAACGCTTTAAAATAACATATTCAATAAAACAAAAACTATGTCTCATTCTTTATTATTTACACCGGGGCCTTTATCCACATCTTTAACGGTTAAACAAGCCATGCTGGAAGATATGGGATCGCGTGATCATGCTTTTGTGAAAGCTGTGAAAGAAATAAGAGAAGATTTGCTGCTGCTGGCTCATGCTCCAAAGGAAGAAGGATATGAATGTGTGATCATCCAGGGATCGGGCACATTTGGGGTGGAGAGTGTAATAAGCAGTGTAGTGGGCGAAAACGACAAATTGCTTGTGCTGGTGAACGGGGCATATGGCGAACGGATCGTTAAAATGGCAAAGATCCATAAGCTTGCGCATGATGTGTTAAGGTTTGAAGAAGATGCTATAGTAGACCCCGGCGATGTAGACAGCTACCTGGCGCAGCATAAGGATATAACACATGTTGCCTGCATACACAGCGAAACTACTACCGGGTTGTTTAATCCCATACAGGCCATAGGCGCTGTTTGTAAAGAGCACAACAAAATATTTATTGTGGATGCCATGAGCAGCTTTGGCGGCGTTACCATGGATATGGTTACCATGAATATTGACTTCCTGGTTTCTTCCTCTAACAAATGCATTGAAGGAGTGCCGGGGTTTGCTTTTGCATTGTGTAAAAAGAAAGAGCTTGAAAAAGCAAAAGGACAGGCAAGAAGCCTGAGCCTTGACCTCTATGAGCAATGGGCAGGACTGGAAGCGAATGGCCAGTTCCGGTTTACGCCCCCAACATTAAGCATTATGGCTTTTAAGCAGGCTATGAAAGAGCTGGAAGAAGAAGGAGGCATCGCCGCAAGAGAACAACGGTATAAAACCAATAAAAAGATCCTGGACGAAGGCATGCACCTCATGGGATTTCAACAATACCTGAAGCCCGGAATACAGGGGCATATTATTACTTCCTTCTTATACCCATCCTCTCCCGACTTTAAGTTTGACCGGTTTTATGAAAAGCTAAACCAACGGGGATTTGTAATTTACCCCGGTAAGCTTAGTAAAACGGATGCCTTCCGTATAGGAAATATTGGCCAGATATTTCCGGATGATGTACGGGCGCTGCTGAAAGCTATTAAGGAAGTGATGCACGAAGAAGGAGTGGCTGTGTGATGGATTTGTGATTTGATGGCTGTTACAGGTTTCGGGTTTGTGGTTTGGAGTTTCAGGTTACTTTTTTGCGGAAAAAGTAACCAAAAAGCCCCGCCTGAATGACCAGTAGAGCAGGCGCCCGAAATCCCCGCCTGCCGGACGTCCGCCCGTGCCGGTACGGACGGGGCAGGGACTACGGCCGATTTCGCCCCGCCTTGCGGGACTGATTAAGCTTTAGTACTGTGAATTCAGCAACAGAGCCCTGATAACTTAGCCGACTTAGGATACTTACAAATCAGAAAGCTGCAACAAACAAATGCAACTTATCACGCCACAATGATAGAGACCCCGCCTAATTGGTAACTGCCAATGACGTATTTGGTTTTGCAATCAGCATTAAAAAGAGATACCCTGTTACTCAACCACTTGCCGTCTTTGCGAGACCGCCCGCATCGAAATTTAAATTGGAACAATGTTACGGCGGGCGAAGCAATCCTCGTGCGTATGCAGCTTTCAAACTGCGGACCCGCCGCCATATACCTTACATTCAAAGCAACAAGCGGGCGGGTTGCCAATGACATGTCATCCAGCTTGCTATTTATCAACTGGTTATGAACTTCAATTTGTTGTTCCACAAACTCTCAGTTTTCCTTTCAACTACAATCCTTCCGCTTTTTTTGGTTACTTTTTTGCGGAAAAAGGTAACCAAAAATCCCCGCCTGCCGGACGTCCGCCCGTACCGGTACGGACGGGGCAGGGAGTACGGCCGATTTCGTCCCGCTGCGCATAGACGTCAACTTAAGCCTGATCACTTTATATGAAGGGTAGCCCGCCGCGGCGGGCAAATAAAACGTCCTGCATTCTTTTTACAAACAGGTAGCCGCTATGCGGCATATTGCAGGTACGTAACCAGGGGGGAATGAAATACGCTTAGTCAGTAACTTTACTGTATAAAATGCTGTTGGGCATACCGGATTTGCTGTGCCATCGGCACAACCCGTTTGTAGACAAAATGGATAATTTTCAATAATGCGCCATAGGCGCTACCCCGGGTTATATCAAAAAGATACCACACGGGCACATATTGGGAGGTTCATATTTTTTAAGTTGACGCCTATGCGCAAGGCGGCACTGATGAAGCTTTAGTACTACTGTGAATTCAGCAACAGAGCCCCGATACGTTTCCTGATAACTTAGCCGACTTAGGATACTTACAAATCAGAAAGCTGTGACAAACAAAAGCAACATGTCACGGCTCAATGATGGAGGTATCGCCTAATTGGTAACTCGCAGTGACCTCAAGAGTGTTTTGATATTACAACCAGCACTGCATTTCATTGCTATCAATTCAACGTCATCACCTCATTGATTTAGACCCCTAATTTTCCACTCGGAATGACAATTACGATTTATACTTTTACTCTATGCAAAAAGGTGGCTGCATAAGTTTTAAAATTTTACTTTTCGTTTTGTAGTCGCTTTTTTCTTAAGTTCTTTAAGTTTACGCTTCTCTTTGTCAGCACGAATAAAGTCACTGATAGCCTTTTCTTCTGCCTTTGTCAAAGGTCTTGGATCAACTACAAAATCTACGTCAAGTGGTTCTTTTATCAGTCCCATTTTTATTCTATTTAAAATATTTGTTTGTTAGTTTTAATGCTGCTTCTGTTGTAATAACCATGTTTTGTCCTCCCAAATGCACAGCCCCTAAAGTTTTTTCATAATGTTCAATCAACCTTGTCTTAGAAAGGAAAGAAACATAACCTTCCCCCCACGCTGAAACGAAAGTTTGCAGGCAAAAGCCACTAAATTTCCCGGAGCACCTAAATATGTCTTGTTCTTTCCTATGTTAAATGATGCACTTTCAATCAGGTGCATATAAACATGGTCGGTCTTCACTTCCAGGCTTATAACACCTTGAATGATGTTTGGATTGTTTGTAATTGTCAGTTTGTAGACTTCCCTTGCCGGGGCTTTAACTTCACTCGCCCAATTAAATTGCCAGCCATTTTTCTTTGTCAGGGTTTTTAAATCAGCCTTTGTTAATAATGAAACTTCGGTTGGAAAACTGTCTCCCGATTTTACATTTTCAATCGAGTTGGTTAGTTTGTCTACCTCAAAATCAAGTCCCGTTTCTTTTCGTTTTTTCACCTTACGAATTTACGATTTTCGGGGCTGTTTAGCAAGTTATTCTACCCCGCTGCGGTTGCTATCTTACGAACCAATACAACTGGAACCAAAAAGCCAAAGAATTTTATAAATTGAGTGATTATGAATTACCGGGAAAAGCGCCGAAAGTCATATACCCGCATTGGCGAAATATAATTTTGGATGGCTGCGGTTCCTGCCCCCTCTAAACCCCAAACTTTGCCTATCTTTATCCGAAAGGATTGATTTGACCATGAAGAAACAATTGCGAAGCCAGAACTGGTTTGGGAAAACCGGCAAGGATGGATTTATTTATCGTGCCTGGATGAAGAACCAGGGTATTCCTGATTATGAGTTCCGTGGTAAGCCCGTTATAGGAATATGTAATACCTGGTCGGAGCTGACACCCTGCAATGCGCATTTCCGCGAGCTGGCGGAGTCTGTAAAATATGGTATCCTGGAAGCCGGCGGTTATCCTGTTGAGTTCCCTGTAATGTCGTTAGGTGAAACCCTGATCAAACCTACGGCTATGCTGTACCGTAACCTCGCGAGCATGGATGTGGAAGAATCCATACGCGCCAATCCTATAGACGGGGTAGTACTGCTTTGCGGCTGCGATAAAACAACTCCTTCACTGGTAATGGGCGCCTGCAGTGTAAACATACCAACCATTGTAGTGTCGGGTGGCCCCATGCTTACGGGTAAGTATAAGGGAAAAAATATAGGCACCAGCGATATCTGGCGTTTCAGCGAAGCGGTACGCTCGGGGCAAATGACGGAGCAGGAAATGGAAGTTTCGGAAGCCTGCATGGCCCGCAGCCGCGGCCATTGTGCCGTAATGGGCACTGCTGCGACTATGGCCTGTATGGTAGAGTCGCTCGGGCTTTCGTTACCGGAAAATGCGGCCATTCCCGCCGCCGATTCACGTAGAAAAGTGCTGGCGCAACTTTCCGGTAAACGCATTGTAAAAATGGTGGAAGAAGATTTGAAGCTAACGGATATTCTTACCCGCGAGGCATTTGAAAACGCTATAAAGGTAAATGCTGCTATAGGAGGATCTACCAATTTTGTATTGCATTTGCTGGCAATAGCCGGCAGGGTGGGAGTGGAGCTCTCCTTAAATGATTTTGATGTGCATTCAAAAGATATCCCGTTGATAGCCAATCTCCAGCCTTCGGGGGAACATTTTGTGGAGGACCTGTATTATGCCGGCGGGCTGCCTGCGGTGATGAAAGAAATATTACCCGCTCTGAACAAAGACGCTTTAACGGTGAATGGCAGAACAATTGCCGAAAACTGTACGGATGCGGCCTGTTACGACAGAAACGTAATTGCTTCGTCGGAAAAGCCGTTTAACAGTATATCGGGCATAGTAGTGCTAAAGGGCAACCTGTGCGAAGAGGGCGCCGTATTAAAACCATCTGCCGCCAGTGCGCATTTATTAAAACATACCGGCAAAGCGGTGGTGTTCGAAAATATTGAAGACTATAAGAACAGGATTGACGATCCTCTTTTGGATATAGATGAGAACAGTATAATGGTACTGAAGAACGTAGGCCCCATAGGCTACCCGGGTATGCCGGAAGTAGGCAATATGGGACTGCCCAAAAAGCTGCTGGCCAAAGGAGTTACAGATATGGTTCGTATTTCCGATGGCAGGATGAGCGGTACCGGTTTTGGTACGGTGGTATTGCATGTATCGCCCGAAGCGGCCGCCGGGGGTAATTTTTCCGTAATAGAGGATGGCGATATTATTACGCTGGATGTAAAGCAGCGAACCTTGCAGGCAGATGTACCGGAGGATGAGCTGGAAAGAAGAAAATCGGGCAAAGAAAAAGCAGCGATGCCCTATACAAGGGGTTATGTAAGCTTATATGTCAATCACGTGCAGCAGGCGCATCTTGGTGCAGATTTTGACTTCCTGTGTGGCGCTTCGGGCAGCGAAGTAACAAGAGATTCACACTGATCTGAGCGGGCGCCAGAATAGGTTTGGTAGCCCTGCCACTGCCTTTCCGTTACTTATCTTAATTTCTTAAACAGGCTTTGCATAAATAATACGCCTGTTATTATTGCGAAACAAGTAACACCCAAGCTCTACACTTACCTTTGCTGCAGACCAGCGCCAGGAAAGGTTATCCCATCACTAACTCTGGAACATTACCTACTTACCGACTACCGCAGAGTTCTGCCAACGCTCATGGCTTTTGAAAAGAAACTCTGCGAGGAAAAAGGGGTATTCAGTAAAAATTGGCCATCCCTACATCAAAAAATTCGTAACCAAATGTGAAGTTATCCAACTGTTCTTTTAATTTGTCGATAAAATTTTGATCAACTTCTTGATAACAAATACTTCTCGTATCTAATCGAAGGAATCTATTTCTTTTAACAAAAGAAGGATACCAATATGACAAACCTGACTTATCAAGAACTTCGCAAAATGAGGCGTTAATTTTGTATATACAACATCTTGTTCCAGAAGAGAAGTCACCAAAAGCAATTTTAAGAGTCTTAAAAGGGGCATCCTTTGGAATACCTTCGAAATTAAAATTGGTGCATTCTCCTTTCGTCTTAGTTGGATTATTAGTTACAACAAATCCGTTATTAATAAGCAAAAATTTTGATATAAAATTTGAATAGTGTTTTATAAAAATACTATCCGAAAAAAAATTTAATGAGTCAATGTAGAATACGTCTACAAAAGTAATATCATTAAAGCCATCGACAACTTTAGCATGACTCCTATCAATAACAATTAGGTATCCATTTTTTTTCTGACCAAAGCAAAAATTATTAAATAAACAGATAAGCAACACTGAAAAAAAATAATATCTCATACAACCTGTCATTTTATGATGGGTAAATTAATATTTATATCAGCACCTTTTGTCGCACTTTGAATAATTGCCTCAACATTTGTCTGGGTAACATTTTTAGTTGGTGGTATGAGTAACATCTGTCCACCATTTATTGTATTTTGTATAATCCCATATCGCATTATTCCACCTAATCCTGGGGTAAAATTATGATTAAAAGGTCCCATCTCGCTATTTCTATCTGGATTACGAACATCTATATTCGGATGTCTTCTCATTAATCCATGACCAATCTCATGCGCAACGGTATTTTCCACATTCTGATAAGCTTCCGGTGAGACATTCCGATCATTAAAATGTTTGGTATCTATATCTACTATACTTCTGCCAAATCCACCTACCTTATTACCAACTAAACTTTTATTTTGAAGGATGGCAAAATTATTTACGTCACCATCATCTTCTGCAAACTTCAAATCACTATCTACAAAAGCTAAGGCCGGGTTATTAAATAATTGCCTATTCATTTGACTAGATTTCATGTTATCAGCATTGAATGTTGAAACTACAAAATTAAAAAATACAGGAACCTGCCCATTTACTGCATTCGGATTGGTTACGACATCTGAAAGAGTCTTATTTTGATTGTAGGAACTATTAAGCATTGTAGATATTTCAGTCCTGAATGCTTCAGTATTTTCATAATTGACTCCTGTAAAAAAAGCATTGTTTGCGCCATTTGCCTGATTAGTAGTCGCAATCACCACATGGTATGTAACAACATCAACAACCGGTTGATTATTAACTTTAATTGTGTTGATGATTCCTTCTCCTCCATCCAAATCTATTGCCTGTATCGGTGTATTACTCGCAAATTGATATGGTGTCAACATTGGATACCCTTTCGTCAATGGGTCCACAGATAGGAAGCGTCCTAACCTCGGATCATAGATCCTCATCCCGTAGTCCTGCTGGTTGCCATCCCCCTTCACTTCATTATCATTCTCTTTGCCATTAAATCCATACTTGTATTTTGCTCCTGCATTCGAGTACTGCCTGCCCGGCATCAGCATGCCAAAGGCATAATAGTCCTGCGCGGTCAATACCTCTGCTGTGTAATAGTCTGTTACCGTATCATTGTCCTCGTCTACACCAATCTTACGGTCGCTGATCGTTACCATCACATTGCCCAAATGATTGCTCAGCTCATATATACGCTTGCCTTCCGTACCATTCGTAACGGGGTCGCCGGTGGGGTTGTAATTCGCGTTGGCTAATGGCGTGCTTCTTTGTATACTGAGCTCAGGTGTCACCATGCCCAAACGGCTGCTGCCATACAAATGTTGCTCCGTCCAGGTAAAGGTATTACCATTATATACATAGGTGCCCATTACATTTCCCTGCGCATCCCGTACGTAAAAATATTCTTTGCTGTTAACCCATTTTTGAATGCGATTGCCGCCGGCATCGTAAAAATAAGCTATACCGGTACCATCGGCCTTATCTATGCTGGCTATCTTTCCATATACCGTCCAGTCAATGCGGATAAGGTCGTCCGGCTTCGTACCATCGCCTTCTGCTATCAAATTGCCTGTTTTATTGTATTTATAATGACCAGGTGCAGGTTTAGTAGCACCGCCACTGCCTTTCCGTTACTTATCTTAATTTCTTAAACAGGCTTTGCATAAATAATACACCTGTTATTATTGCGAAACAAGTAACATCCAATCACTGGTCTGGCCTCGCTGCCTGCCTGGCGCTACCTAACCAGCGCTAGAAACATTTGACCCACTGCTTTTCCTATGCTACCAACCAAACCAGCGCCAGTTAGTTTCTTCTATTTATCTATCGTTCTCTTACTATTGTAATATCCTTGTGGAATTAAATTTAGATAATATGGTCGCCACCGTAAAGTATCAGACATAATCTCTCTATACTCCTCATCTGTATAATTCATCAACCAATTAATTTTATTTGAACTGTTATCCTCCTCTATTAAATTCCCGCCTCTAATCTTAATTGTATCTCCCCAATAGACAAGAATGTTGAAGTCCATAATTTGTTCTATTGTTATCGAAGCGTGTGAAATATCGGGAATGGATATTTTAATATATGTTTTCTCACCAGGGATTAAACTTTGCATCCAAGTAAATGCAAGTTTTTGGGTATCTAAAGGAGAATATATATAATATGTATCTGGTACTCTACACCCACTCAGTATGCAGATGCAAAAAACAACATATATATACGTAACAATATTTTTTATTCTAGCGCTCATATTGTCTATACCCCGAAAGTTGCAAATCTTGTGAAACTTTTGCATCAGCAAAAGCAGGCGTAATAGTTAAACTTTGTGCCGGAGTACCTGCTAATGCAGCACCTAAAATACCGCGTTCTATATAATTAAACCCAGCTTTAACCATAAAAAGAAAACCTGTTTTATTGCCGTTACTTTGGAAAGCCCCGAAGCCCGCCATCATAACATCTTCTGACGTGTTAGTCATTTTCATAGCCCTACCAGCGAAGAAATTTCCTTGATCGCGTCTCGTCATTATAACATTATCATCAACAAATGAGGCAACATATACGTGAGCAATTCTTTCATCAGCAGTAGATTGCTCCCATTTTTTCCCGTACTTCTCTTCAAAATTCCAGGATTTAATATCTAAGATTCCACCATTACCGGCATTTCCTTTGTAGTAGCTAAATCCTTCACTTTCTGAATGTGTATTCAAATAATCCCCAAATATTCTGGTAGCCTTGTTGAGATTTGCTTTCGCTTCTCTATCAAAATTGACTGAACCTACCCATTTATCCGTTCCTGGAAGCACAAATGAGTATAAAGATTTTGTCTCGCCAACTCTTTTCGCAGTTTTTTTATATTCGGATATTTTTGATGCATCAAAATTCTTTTCAGTGAGACCTTCAACCTGATAAACACCTAAATCTCCATCTTGTGTCGAACCTCCCAAAACTTTACCTTGTTTATCAATAATCGTAGAAAAGGGAGCCCGACCATCTGGGTCAACATATTTAATCGAATTATTGAAAGCAAAATTATACGGCGACCAACTAGAGAACTGATGAACGAGAGGATCTGGACTCAACCATCTTCCTAAACGTGTATCATATATCCTTGCTTCAAAGTCTAAACTATTT
>JAHBTJ010000025.1 GCA_019638595.1 Chitinophagaceae bacterium | reverse complement strand
CCCTACCGTTTCACATTTTCTTCATATACCCTGATCCATTCCTTTACCGTCATTTTTTTCATGAGCGCTCCTATAAGCTCATAGGGTATGTGCTCCGGCTTTTTGAACCGGATGCAGCTTTTGCCCATATCAAGCTTACCGGTACTATGCTTCGGATATGCATCGGTAAACCACTTCATCAGGTCGGGTTTAGCATACAAGCCCATGTGATATAAAGCGATAAAATTCTTTTGTGAAGCGATATTCGCAAAGGGCAAGGGCAACCTGGGATCGCAATGATATCCATCCGGGTAAATGTCATGCGGCACTACATACCCAATCATACCGTACGACATCTCTTCTTTAAAGCCTTTGGGAAGGTTTTCCAGCACCGCTTTCCGGAGCCTGCTTACAGCTTCTTTCCTGTCGGCAGGTAATACATTGAGGTACTCTTCGGGGGTGGCAGCTTTGGAGGACATGTTTTTTCTTTAAAAATAATAAAAAAGGGGGGATGGATTTGAAATTTGAGATTTAATGGCTGTTACAAGTTTCAGGTTGCAGGGTTTATAGTTTGTCGTTTCGGGTTTGAGGTTGTGGGCTTCAACCATAAACTGATTGCTGATTGGGAGATTCCTGATTTGTTGATTTCTGATTTGAGATGACTATAAACCACAAACGATAAACATTCCATCCATTGTTCATGTCTGATACCTGACAGCCGGAATATTCTCTGTGTACCTTTGCGTCTCGGTGGCTTTGTGGTTCAAAAATGACTGATATCTGATTGCAAGCTCCAGGATATACATACCTAAACCATAAACAAAAAACTATAAACTATAAATTACTTACAGCTGATCACGGCTGATAGCTGATGGCTGACTGCTAACAGCTCAAAATGCATCCGTTACTTCTTTCAGGAACCTGTCATCATCCATCTTTCTCAACCCCAGGCGCACAATAACAAGTTTCTTGGAAGGAATGATATAAATGTATTGACCACCATAGCCCGATGCATAATACATATCTGCCGGCGCCGAAGGAAAAATACGGGTGGTTTTAGTAGCATCGGCAAATCCATTCAGCCAGAAATGATACCCATACTGTTGCTGCGGGTCAGCGTCATAAGGCTGCGTTGATTCTTTCATCCAGGTTTCCGGTAATACCTGTTCGCCGTTCCATTTTCCGTTATTGCAGCAAAACAGTCCAAAGCGTGCGAAATCGCGGGCGGTAGCATAACAATAGGAAGAGCCCACATAGGTACCCGAAGCATCCGGCTCCAGTTGGGCAGAGTACATGTTTATTTTATACAGCAATTCCTCGTAAGGGAATGCCTGGTAGCCCTCCTCGCCTACGGTATTTCGTATGATACGGCTTAATATATTGGAGTTCCCGCTTGAATAATTAAATACTGTTCCGGGTGGGTGCAGCAGCGGCAGTCCTGCTATATACGATGCCATATCACCTTTTTTAAAAAGCATATTCACCGCTTCGCCGGGCCCCTTGTAGTTTTCCTCGTAATCCAGTCCCGAACATTGTTGCAGTAACTGCCGGATAGTAATTGCTTTTTTATTGTTGCTCTGCCATCCGGCAACCGGTGCGGGACTATTGATATCCAGCTTATTTTGTTTTACCAGAATACCTATCAGGGATGCAGTAATACTTTTCGTCATCGACCAGGCAGGCATCCTGCTGTTCCGGTCATAGCCTTTGGCATACTGTTCCGCTATTAGCTGCCCGTTATGCACAATAACAATGGCTCTTGTTTCCGATGGTTGCCCGTTGAACTTTTCCTGCATTGCCCGTTGCATGGTTGTAAGCAGGGCATTTTTATCAACGCCTGCAATAGTGGTATCAACCAGCTTATTACCAACGGGCCATTCAATAGAATCTGTATTAACAGCCGGAGGCAGGGGCTTATGAAATGATTGTTGTCTTACTTCATTTTCCGTGTAGTCGTTAATAACTGTTACTCCCGCGTTCTTCCTGTAGATGGCTTTTCGTTTAGCCAGCCCCCATACCGAACCTGTTACCGAAGAATCCTTTTCGTTAACGGTATAGCTACCCAGGTTAAATGGAAAATCTGCCAGGTCGTGCTGCTCAAACTCCACCGCCGTTCGTTGCTGAAGGTAAATACCGGAAGCAAGTGTTTTAGCTCCATACGCGCTGATAACAGGAGCCGACATATAAACCAGCCAACCGATATAGATAACAACGCCGGTGCATAATAACAACAGCAGTATGCCTGCAATTTTTTTAAGCTTCATGTAAACCGGCAAAGTAACTGAATAAAACATTTGAATATTGTGGAATAAAATCAACAATGGCCCAGCAACCAGTAAATAATAACAAATACAAGAATGGAGCCGAGGCATCCTCCTCCCCATTTATAAGCGCCGTAGCCGGCAAGCAGGGTTCTTAACCAGTTTTGCATATATGTAATTTTGAGTAAAGAAATAAAAAATAATGCCAGGTTGGGAGATAGTTGCAGATTTAGGGTTTGTGGTTTAGGGTTTGTGGTTTAGGGTTTAGGGTTTGTGTTCAACTATAAACAAAAAACCATAAACCATAAATTGATAGCCGCTCGCTAAAGGCTGATAGCTCACCGCCCATTGCTGACAGCTCATAAACTAACCTCCGCCAGCTTCAGCTTTTCAATGGTAACGGTATATTTTTTTTCTTTCCATTTTAGCGTAACCGTCCTTTTGACTGCTGCCAGGTTCCATAACAATACGAGGTTAACAGCGGGATACCACCGGCATACTACCGGCTCATCCTCTTGTACATAAGGAACATCTTTCCATAAATGAAGCCGCTCGTTCTTCCAACGGAACAAGGCTTCCAGCTTTTCCTCTACATGCATTCCTTTAACGCCTGTACCCTTTAAGCGATGTATTACCTGCCCCGACCGCAAACCCGGCACTAACCCTTCTGTAAACGCCTGCGCGTCTTCATCCCCCATAAATACTATGTCTTCTTCTATAGAGGTAGTAACGCTTATTTCGAACGGAATGCCTATCGCAAAAAACAAGCTGTACGGATCATCTTTGCCAACATACCTGGCATATTCCCCGAAGAAACCCTTCAATATGCCTTTCGCCTTTGCGCCTGCCACCTTTGTATGGATCCGGCTGTGCTCCTGCATGGCAGGTTTAAGCGTTTGCCAATACGACAGCGGAAAAGGCGTAAGTCCGCTCATGAACATGGTGTTCCTTACATCGGCTAATGTGGAGATACAGAGCTTCGCGCAAAGATTTTCAGCGCTCAGCTTGTCGTGCGGAAACGCAGTAGTCTCACTGTAAGCCAATTCGGGGGTTGTAAACTGCCGGTGAAACAACACACTGAACAGTTCATTCGTTTTTGATTTTACGGAACGGAAACTTTCATCATTAAAAGCACTCTCCCCCACCCTGAAGGGAAAGCCGGAATAATCCTTCAGCCGGATACCCGCTTTTTCTGAGCCCAGGTACATGATCATATTACCTGTACGATTACGCGATACCCTGCTGATACTTTTGAATGCACCGGACAATAAATCGCACTGGTAATCAATAAAGGACTTTAGCTTATGATCAAGCTTTCTTTGCCTGATGTTAGAAAGGATCATCTGCCAGTCGCGTTCGTTGTAGTTATGTATATCCAGGAAAACCCTCCTGGCACTATCGTCGAAATTACCTCCGATCTGCCCGGGACTTACAGCCAGCCTGAAATCATCATCCAGGAAAAAATCCTTAAAATCATCATCACGTAATATTCTCAAAGCCTCCAGGTTCTCTTTTACCGCGCCCGGAAAAATATGTGTTCCGCTGATCCTTTTTCCATTGATATCGATTTTCATTTCCCAATGAGGAGGAGGCGTTAAAGGTACATCGCCCGAACGGCTGCCTAAAGAATCACCGGGATGCCCCAACGGAACATTAATAATTCCTGCCGCTATCCCCGCCTCGTTCAACAAACGCCTTGCCTTACGCAAAACAGGCGTTTTACTATACCAGTAACCATACATAAAACCGGTTAGCCAAACTTTATCAATACCAACATCCTTAAAGGCTCTTATATAGGCAGGGTTAGCCAACAGGATATCCGGCGCCATACAAACATGGTAACTCCTGGTTCGGAACTGTTTGTTTTCGAGCGAAAAACCATCCAGTGGTTTCAGGCAACCGAAAGCAACAATAGCTTTTACAAAATCTTTCCGGTTCATAAACAACAGTATGCTGTAAAACAAGCGATAGCTTACTAAGATAACTTTAATTAGCATCAGCAGCAACTTTCAGACATGGGGTGCATGCCAAATTCCAATTTGCGCATCTGCGGCTAAAAACGGTATATATCCCTATGTTTTGCAGGCCCGCCTGGCTTGTTAATTTGGAATACGCCCGGAGACATTTGCAGGATACTCTTAGCCGCTGATACATTTATCAGCAAATCTTTTTATATTCAATTAAACCAGTAACAGCAAATGAAACTCCGCGACGCTATTGCACTCATCCGTCCTACAAAAATGATCGCAGACAGACCTTCGGTTTGGGCAGATCTGGGATGCGGCAGCGGATTGTTCACACATGCGCTGGCTACCATGCTGCACAAAAGCAGTACAATCTATGCCGTCGACCAAAACCCATCATTAGCAAGCGATGTTACGCACGATACTGTTCATATCACCGTGCTCAAAGCCGACTTTGAAAAAGAGGATCTGCCCTTTAACAACCTGGATGGCATACTGATGGCCAATGCCCTTCATTATGTAAAAGATAAACGCCCTTTTATAGGAAGGCTGAAAAACCTGCTGAAAAAGAATGGCTTATT
Organism: Chitinophagaceae bacterium; assembly: GCA_019638595.1. Lineage (GTDB taxonomy): Bacteria > Bacteroidota > Bacteroidia > Chitinophagales > Chitinophagaceae > Agriterribacter. The sequence continues at coordinate 94,705 of JAHBTJ010000025.1, read as the reverse complement.
ACTGGTGGTTGAATACGACAGCGACAAAGCAGTTGAAAAATGGGTGCCCTATCCCCTGAGCTACGAAAGCCTGCAGCAACTTTTCCATGGGGAAGGTTACTCCGATATACAAAAGTTACACGAGCATCCATCGGTATACGGCAACGGAAATCTTTATTCATCGTTGATTTTACCCTAATTTTAAAAATTATATTTTACTTCAAAACAAATTATGCACCACGACCTGCTGCTGGTTTTATCGCTTTTACTGCTGGTTTTTTTTCTTGTAATGCTCGCGCAAAAGCTCAGGGTTTCTTATCCGATTTTTTTAGTACTGGCCGGTTTAGGTATCAGCCTTATTCCGGGCATTCGTTATATTACTATTGACCCTGAGCTGATCTTTTTGATCTTCCTGCCTCCTCTCCTCTACGAAGCTGCCTGGTATACTTCGTGGCACGATTTCTGGAAATGGCGACGCCCAATAGGCATGCTGGCTTTCGGCCTGGTATTCTGCACATCTTTCATCATCGGTTATCTTTCCAACAGCATGATACCCGGCTTTACCCTGGCAATGGGCTTTTTACTGGGAGGAATTATTTCACCGCCCGACGCGGTAGCCGCCACCTCTGTCCTGAAAAACATTAAAGTTCCCAAACAGCTCAGTACGATACTTGAAGGCGAAAGCCTTATAAACGACGCGTCGAGCCTTATTGTATTTCGGTTTGCCCTGGCCGCCATACTCACCGGCACTTTTTCCTTACAGGAAGCCGTTGGAAGTTTTTTCCTGGCTGCCGGCATGGGCGTTGTTACGGGATTGGTAGTAGCACAAATCATTTTTCTTATTCACCGTTTTTTGCCCACTACGCCGGTAATAGATGCAGCCCTTACCGTTATGACGCCGTACTTTATGTACCTGGCAGCGGAACAGTTCCATTTTTCCGGCGTAATGGCGGTAGTGAGCGGCGGGTTATTCATTTCTTACCGTTCACATAAAATTTTTCGTACAGGCGCTACCCGTATGAATATGCTGGGCGTTTGGACAACACTTATTTTTGTTTTGAACGGGTTGGTATTTATACTGATCGGTCTTGAACTGCCCGAGGTAATAAAGGGGCTGGGAGATTACTCTGTTGCGCAATCCATCCAATATGGACTGATCATCAGTCTGGTGGCTATTATCATACGCATGCTTTGGGTATTGCCCATTGCGTATGTTCCCAAATGGCTGGGACAGACCGTAAGGATGGATCATGTAAATCCTACCTGGAAAGGCCCTTTGATCGTAGGATGGGCAGGCATGCGGGGCGTTGTGTCGCTGGCTTCCGCATTGTCAATACCCGTTTTACTGAAAGACAATGTAACGCCTTTCCCACACCGCAATCTTATTATATTCATCACATTCATCGTAATACTGGTTACACTGGTTTTCCAGGGACTTACACTTCCGTGGCTGATAAAATGGGTAAAAATTAAAGACATGGAAGAAACCCTGCCCGAGCAGGAACAGGAAGCACACATTCAGTGGACATTAAAAAAAGCGGCGCTTGACAGGATAGAAGAAAAGTATGCACAGGATATAAGTGAAAACGAATGGATAGCCTGTTTAAAAAAGGACCTGGAAAATAATATCAGCGTTTCAAAAGAACGCCTGGAAGCTTTGCAAAACGGCGAACGGGAGGAAACGGAAATTAAACGATATAACGAAATACTTACCGATATTTTTTGGGTACAACGCGAGGCTTTGTTTCAGCTAAGAAGGCATAACGCTTACAGCGACGAAGAGATCCGGAAACAGGAATATCAGCTGGATTGGGATGAATTGCGGTTAAAACAGTAATACCCGGCCCCTGCAATGCGCATGAGACCAACAAATGAACAATTTTCATTTGCTTATTTCAGCAAGCTCTTTACTTCATTCAGCTTCAGCAAAGCCTCTACGGGAGTAAGGCGATTGATGTCTGTATTTTCCAGCAGTTTCCTTATTTCATCAAAAGTTTCGCTGTGCGCGTCGAAAATGGAAAGCTGCATTTGCGGTATTACCAGTTGTTTAACCGCGTTGCTGATATTGCTGTTTCCCCCGGCATTTTTTTCTTCCAGTTGCTTCAAAACCGCGTTCGCCCGGTTGATCAGCGCAGGAGGCATACCGGCCATTTTGGCAACATGTATACCAAAGCTGTGCGTGCTGCCACCCGGCGCCAGCTTGCGCAGGAAAATAATTTTGTTGCCGGCTTCTTTATTGGTAACATGATAGTTTTTAATACGCGGCAGCTTGTTTTCCAGCTCGTTCAGCTCATGGTAATGCGTGGCAAACAAAGTTTTGGGGCGATGGGGGGAATCGTGTAAAAATTCCGCTATGCTCCAGGCAATGGAAATACCATCGTAAGTAGAAGTACCCCGCCCGATCTCATCCAGCAGGATAAGACTGCCCGCGGATATATTATTGATAATGCTGGCGGTTTCGTTCATTTCCACCATAAATGTAGACTCTCCCCCACTCAGGTTATCCGACGCACCCACCCGTGTAAATATTTTATCAGTTACCGGAACAGATGCCGATGCGGCGGGAACAAAACTGCCTGTATGCGCCATCAGGGTGATCAGCGCGGTTTGCCGCAGCAAAGCGCTTTTACCACTCATATTGGGGCCGGTAAGTATTATGATCTGCTGACCGGAAGGATCGAGCGTTATGTCATTGGTAACATACTGCTCTCCCGCAGGTAAATACCGTTCAATCACCGGGTGCCGGCTGTCTTTCAATTCAAGCGCCTGCCCCTGGTGCAGTTGAGGTTTTTTATAATTGAACTGCAGGGCGTTGTTCGCAAAGCAAATCAAACAGTCCAGTATGGCAAGCACATTGCCGTTTACCTGCATCGGCGCGATATAATCCTGCAGCTCCAGCAACAGCTTATCGTACAGTTCCAACTCTATCTGGAAAATTTTATCTTCAGCGCCGGTAATTTTTTCCTCGTAATGCTTGAGCTCAGGAGTAATGTACCGTTCCGCGTTCGCCAGCGTTTGTTTCCTGATCCACGACTCCGGCACTTTGCTTTTCTGCGAATTGGTTACTTCAAGATAATAGCCGAACACATTGTTGAACGCTACCTTAAGCGTGGAAATACCGGTTGCCTGCATTTCCTTTTGCTGCAGCTCCAGCAGGTATTCCTTTCCTCCCGTAGCAATGCTTCTCAGATCGTCCAGTTCCGTATGCACTCCTTTACATATCATTCCCCCTTTATTAGCCATAGCGGGAGGGTTGTCAACAATTTCTTTATTGATCTTTTCAGCAATATAGTGGCAGGGATTCAACGAGTCGGCCAATCTTTTCAAATAATCATTGCTGCTGTTAATGCACAACTTCCTGATCTCTTCTATATGTTGCAGCCCTTTCGCCAACTGCTTAATTTCCCTCGGGTTGATCTTTTTCAGCGGAACCTTGCTCACAAGCCTTTCCACATCGCCACACTGTTTAATGTGATGTGTTATTTTATTCCGGTCATCTACCTCTTTTATAAAAAACTCCACCAGGTTCAACCGTTCATTGATCCTGCCTATGTCTTTTAACGGCAGCACGATCCACCTCTTCAGCAAACGGGCGCCCATAGGCGAAACCGTATTATCCATTACTTTTTGCAGCGTATTGCCTGCATCGGCTCCCATGCCCAGCAGCTCCAGGTTACGGATGGTAAAACGATCCATCCACAGGTGGTCGTCCTTATCAATACGCTGAATGGAAGTAATGTGCTGCAGGTTGGGATGCTCAGTATCTTTCAGGTAATGTAGCACTGCCCCCGCTGCAATAATACCGGCTGGCATGTTTTCAATACCGAATCCTTTGAGCGAATGCGTTCCAAAATGCTTCAGCAGGCTTTCGGTAGCATAAGCTTCCTCAAACAGCCAGCTTTCCAGTGTATAAGTATAAAATTTAGCCCCGAATGTTTCTTTGAACAACTTCTGAAAGCTGCGTTGAAAAACCACTTCCGCCGGCTTTAGCCCCTGCAGTAATTTATCGGCGTATTCCATGCTGCCTTCCGCCGCAAAAAATTCACCGGTAGAGATATCAAGAAAGGCGGTGCCGACAATATTTTCCCCGAAATACACGCCCGCTAAAAAATTATTGCTGTTATGCTCAAGCAGCTTATCATTGGTGGCAACACCCGGGGTAACCATTTCCGTTACCCCCCTTTTTACAATACCTTTCGCCTGTTTGGGATCTTCCAACTGATCACAGATGGCAACCCTGTAGCCGGCTTTCACTAATTTATGCAGATAAGTATCCAGTGCGTGATGGGGAAAGCCTGCCAGCTCCGACGACGATGCTGCTCCATTATTACGTTTGGTGAGCGTAATGCCCAGTACCTGCGATGCAATAATGGCATCTTCTCCAAACGTTTCATAAAAATCCCCCACCCTGAAAAGCAGGATCGCATCGGGGTATTTTTGTTTGATAGCCCGGTGTTGCTGCATTAAGGGTGTATCTGAACTTGCTTTAGCCATACAGGAGCGCAAAAATAAGGAAAGCACGGTAAGCGGCAGGTGTTTAAATACACCAGTTTCACACAGTGGCATTACAGGTTTTTTGCATGAAATGGATATGCCGATTCAAACAAAAGCCTTACTTTTGCACCCCCGACTCCGTAGCTCAGTTGGTAGAGCAGCTGACTCTTAATCAGCGGGTCCAGAGTTCGAGTCTCTGCGGGGTCACTTCTTGGGACAAGTCTAAAAAAGAAAGGCTTGTCCCATTTTTTTTGTCCTGTAATTTGCTGGTATTCTGATACATAAGAGTTATCGCAGAATTTAATCTTTGAGTTCGATGTCGTGTTCCGTCAAATTCCAAAAATTCGGGGAACATCGAACTCACTATCATTCTTTTTTCTTCAATATCCCCATTCTCATAACGCCTGTCAATGTTTGCGACCTTTTTTAATGCAGAAGCTACCAGGTCTTTAATTTCAGTTCCTACTATGGCTAAGTCATTTAATCGTTGCTCCAATTTTTCAATATTCCCTTTGGTCAATTTCTTCACTTCCTGAAAGTCATCGTCTGCCATTTCACCGTCCGCATTCTTTAATAGTGCGTTTTGATAACGTTTGTTCAAGGTGTCAATCTCACTGATTATATTAGCCCTTTCACTATTTTGGGCTTTGGTTTTGTTATTGAAATCTCTTATAAAGGCTTCAATGAAAATATCTACCATACCCTCCTTTGGGGATAGATACCGTAACTGTTTTACAAACGCCTCATTCGCTGCTTCTGCTTTGAACCTTGTTCCACACGAAGAAGTGCAATGATAGTAATTATAGTATATCCCCATTTTACCTTTTGAGGCACTCCCTGTTAACATCCGCTCACAATTAGGGCATTTCAAAAACCCTCTAAGCGGCAGATTGTCCATTGCTACTATTTTGGGTTTAATAGCCCGCTTTCTCCCGTCAAGAATATCCTGCACATCCCAAAACATCTTTTCGCTGATTAGCGGTTGATGTTGCCCCATCACAAAATATCCCTGTTCTTCTTTGTAAGGAGGAATAAAAATCTTGCCGCAATACAATGGGTTTCGCAAGGCTACCCAAAAATTGTTTTTACTGAACCGACCTTTACCATCGGTCTTTTCCCGCACCATTTTCCATATCTGCTCCGTATTGAAATTGTTTGCGATAATCTGTTCAAATGCCCATTTCAAAATTGGAGCCTCAAATTCATGTGGAGCAATGTATTTCTTTTTATCGTCTGATATTTTATTGGTATATCCCAATGGAGCTGTGCCCATGTACCTGCCCTCTTTCTTCGCCCGGCGCATTCCATGAAAGACATTCAATGCTCTCCGGTCATTTTCAACTTCCGGCGCAGCAAGATAGAATGCCAGCATGATTTTGTTTTCAGGAATAGTCAGGTCTAAAGGCTGTTCGATTGCTCCCGGTTCAACTCCGAATGTTCGCAGCAGGTTAATCATCTGGTAGGCATCGCCTGCGTTTCTGCTGAACCTGTCCCATTTGGTAAATAGCAACAACGCCCCTGATTTGTTGTTCTTTGATTTGCGCAGGCTGGATATATATTTCTGCCATTCGGGGCGTTTGAAAGACTTGGCAGAATGGTCTTCTATATAAACATTTCTTATAGAAATGCCTTTGATTTCACAATACTTCCGCAAACGGTCTTCCTGGTCACGTTGCGAATAACCTTTGTCCGCCTGTTCATCGGTTGATACCCTTATATACAAATCTGCTTTCCTCATTACAACCGCTTTTAAAGGCATCCCCTTAGATACTGGTTGACTGCTATATGAGCAATCTTCTTAACAAATTCTAAAATGATTTTTGCTTCCTCTATATCTATATGCGTTCCTTTCTTCTCCAGGATTTGCATAACTCTTTCGGGAGTTAAACCTTTTTCTTCTTCTCGTTCCATCTTCAACGCTATTTTAGTTGTTCCCGTGTCGGATTATTCCGTATTGGTAAACTTAAATAGTTGATGGAAAGAGGCTTTGCTATTGTCTTTCAGCAGTATGATTTGGCTGTAATTGTCTTTGCCAAAAAATCCGGTTAGCCGGATGAATGGTTACTATCCGCTTTATACCATTCCCACTGCAATCTTCATTACTTCCACGATTTTTTTTATTGAAGAAGCGAGTATGCTTTTATTGTTCCGTTTCAAGAGCAAAGGTATGACCGTGTTCTTAACGGAGGCAAAAGGTCATGCAAGTTTGGAAAAAAATCTCCACCCGTTGGGTAGTATTTTTTCCCAAAACCTTGTGCCTCCTAAACACTAACCTTTTATGCTCGTGAAACGAAACATAGCATACTCCGGCTCCTTAGACGAATAAAAAAAATGTCAGGTATGAAGATTAACAGCAGTGGAAATGGTATTGAAACGAAACAGCACCTCCCCACCATACCGAATAAATCAAAAAAATCAATTCAATCACTATCAAACACTAAAGAAATGACACATCAAATCAATATATCAGAAGCTGCCGTATATGTCGGAACATACGCAAAATACAATGACGGTTCAATATTCGGGAAATGGTTAAACCTGTCGGACTATGCAGACAAGGAGGAATTTTACGAAGCCTGTCATGAACTCCACAATGACGAAGAAGACCCCGAATTTATGTTTCAGGATTACGAAAATATCCCGGAGGGTTTAATTAGCGAATGTTCGATAAGCGATAACATATTTGAAGTTATCGAGGCTTTCGAGAATATGGAAGAAACCCAAAAAGAGCCTTTCCTGATATGGTGCAATAACGGGCATCGCAGTTTATCGGAGGAAGATATAGACGACCTAATCAGTGCCTTTGAAAGCGACTACATCGGCAAGTATGACAGCGAAGAAGATTTTGCAAGTGAGCTTGTAGAGGAACGGCACGACCTGTCAGACTTCGCAAAGCAGTATTTCGATTACGAGGCTTACGCAAGGGACTTGTTTTTAGGCGACTATTGGAGCGAGGACGGTTATGTATTCTACAATTCATAAATAACATTTACGGGAGCGCTTTACCGCTCCTGTATCTTAGCCCGGAAAACCGGGCGGCAAAAAGACACCCCCTCCCGATGGTCGAGGCAGTCTTTTTGCTTTAAAGCGGTGCAACCCCTTTGCAAAATGCCCCGCTACAAATCCAGGCTTTCCGCATTTTGCCAAACAGGTTGCGGGTTTGTTATTGGGATATTCATTATCCCATTTGTTGTTTCAGAGGACTTCTTTTCATATATGCGGGTAAAGTCGAGTAGGCCTGGGCATTTCAGCCCAAGCCGCTCACAGAACCGTGCTTGAGACTCTCACCTCACACGGCTCTTGTTATCCAATCATTCTTTTATTCCAAGTTTCCAATGATAAAACAAGTCAGGATATTCCTTTTGTATTGCATGGTATTTTATTAGCACAGCATGCTTTCTTTTTATTCTGTATTTATTTCTTATCCACTTTCTGATTTTCACATTTAAATAAAAGAATATTTTCAGCATATTGTCTCTGTAAAACCGAGTGTAGTAGTTTACCCACCCTCTGATTTTGGGGTTAAGTATCTTAGCAAAGCCTTCCAGCGACTGACCTATATTTCTCGGTATCAGTACAGCTTTTATTACTTCTCGGATACTCGTTTTAGCCTTGTTACATATAGCCGGAGCAAAAATCATGTATGTACGTTTACCACGTCCAAACTTATCTTTCTTCATCCTTGGCTGATAACTATAACTAAGGAATGTGAAGCTTTCATTAGTATGATGTTCGGTACGGTGATAGTTTTTACAATACACAATCTTTGTCTTTTCAGGATGAAGTGTAAGATTATACTCCTGCATCCTACTTACCAACAGTAACAACAACCTTTCAGCTTCTTCTTTCGTGCCGCAATGGATAACTATATCATCCGCATACCGCTCGAAGGGGCATCTCGGATTGGTTTCATCCATCCATTTGTCAAAGGCGTGATGCAGGTACAGATTAGCCAACAACGGGCTTATTACACCTCCCTGCGGTGTACCTTGTGTTCTTACCGCAATGCTGCCGTCCTCTTTTTCTGCTGAAGCTTTGAGCCATCTTTCCACATACATCAGCACCCACTTTTCCTGCGTATGCCTTTGTAGCAATTGCAGTAGTATGGAATGGCTGATGTTGTCGAAATACCCTTTAATATCAACGTCTATCACCCATGCATATTTCACACAGTTATCCTGGCACCGGCTTAATGCATCATGTGCACTTTTGCCGGGCCTGTAACCGTATGAGTAATTGTGAAATAGAGTTTCCATTACTGGTTCAAGATAATCTTTTACTACTCCCTGTGCAATACGGTCACTTACGGTGGGGATACCCAATGGTCTTAACCCACCCTGTTTCTTGGGAATAAATACTGTTTTCACCGGAGGTGGAAAATAGCTGCCCGATGTCATGCGGTTCCATAGTTTGTACAGGTTGGCTGACATATCTTTATTGAACATCTTTATGCTCTGTCCGTCAATGCCAGCTCCTCCTGCTTTGGACAGCACTTTAAGGTAGCTATCATACACCATTCTCTTGGTGATAGGTAATGATTTTGTCATTTTCTTTACTCTTCTTCCTTAACGGTTGTTTGCACAACCATAAGTTGTGATTAAATACTTTTGACCAGATAACCGAAGCCCTTCGCTACATCCGCCTTTCGGCGGATATCATCACTACTATGGCTTCGTCCGACGCTTGCCAGTGTATCTCCCACCTTTGGTGAAATTGAGTTGCAGTAATAAGCTCTATAATCTATCATTATATCGCCTGCCATGTATGACATCCTGCAAAGCCTTTTGGCACACCACCAGCGAAGCCTCTCCTGTTCCGAATAAGAGCCTGTGTAATGCTCCTGCCGTCTTTATGCCGGTTGGCCTGTGACCAGTAAGCAGCTATCCGTCACAGTCTGTCCTGCCAGACTTTTCTTACCAGCAGTTTTGCCAACATTTGATTGCTTTCGACACATTAAGTAAACGGTTCATTCACATTCAGCTTCATTACACTTACCTGATTACGCTGAAGCGTAACCTTTTAACCCAAACGTTCAGCACCATATCTTTTGAATACAGCACCTTTGGGTGGTTTGCACACCTTATCTGCATAATGTGTGCGGCAGGCCGACTGCCATCTCTTATTCAACACTGAGCTTTATATCTTAGCATACGCTCATTCAGGACACACGAAAAGAAGCAAAAGAATGTATCGTGGTTTGTGATAGCGTTCATTTTATCTTCTGTTTAAGAAAAATTTGTTTTGTTAAATTTGTTATTTTAGACAGTATTTCGATTTAGAATAAATGGCAAATAACAAAATATCAGACGTAACAGGACGACATATAGCCGATGAGATGACCATCGGAAAACTTTGGTATCACGGCAATCAAACAGAGCCAGACTTTTTAGCCAGACTTTATGATTTGAAAAGTTTGCCATCAAGAGATTACCGGTACACAAATGCCTATGACGACATCTATCAGCACATGGTGAATAATAACGATTGGGATGAGGACTGGATTTATGGTGACCCAAGAATAAATCTTTTACATTCTGATGATGAAATTTATCTAAGGTTTCTTTCTGCAACCGTTCATCCAAGAGTAAGGACAAATTCGGAGGACGTTTCAAAGTTGGTTGAAATTTATAATAAACACTTAGCTGCTGACGGATTTGAGATTGCCCAAACGGACGAAATTTCGGGTAAGCCAATATTCTCTGGACGGCAGAAAGCAATTGGACAAGCTCAATTAGTCGCTAAAAAAGTAGAAATAAAACGGTACTTGAATACTGCTTATGTGAATGGCAAAATTAATACGATGACTGACGCCATCCACAAAGACACAGACTTGGCGATTGGTACAGCAAAAGAACTTCTTGAAACAACCTGTAAATCTATACTTCGACAAAAAGGTGAAGCTATAAATTCAGATTGGACATTGCCTCAATTGCTCAAAGCAACAACAAATGCCTTAGACTTTAAACCCAAAGAAGCGGATGACCCTGACAAAGCGGAAAAGGCAATCAAGCAAATATTAAGTGGAATTGGAACCATTGTTCAAGGTGTAGGTGAATTACGCAATGGCTATGGAACAGGACACGGAAAAGATGCAAATTTCAAAGGACTTGAAATCAAGTATGCCAAGCTATTAGTTGGAGTAGTTTCTGAAATTGCAATTTTATATTTAGCCACAAATGGAGAAACGGCTGAATTAATTGAAACAGTGCATATATGACACACAAATCCCAAATCACTAATAGATTATGATTGCTGTACAAAATATTCCATTGCTATCCCACTAATCCCGACACTGAAATATTTTCTATTTTCGCTCAATGCTTTAACGGCAGTTATCATTTCGTCCGGGTCGGCGAATTTCAGTATATAGCCTGACACGCCTGTTTTCAGCATATCCGTAACATTTTCCTCATTGTCATTCATGCTTGAAATCAGGACTTTCAAATCGGGATATATTTCCAATAAAACTTTAGCGGCTTCCAAATTTTCTTCAATGATGCAAACATCGGGCAAATTGTTATTTCCCTTTAATTTTTGAAGCGCATCTTGTCCGCTTCCAGCTTGAAAAAATACGGTAAAGCCAGAGTTTTCAAGTTGCTTTACAGAATTATCCCGAAGCTGTACATTGTTATCCACAATAGCTACTTGAATGGAATTATTATTTGCAGTGTCCATAATATCTGTTTTTTAAGTTGCGGAGCCTGCAAATGAAAAAAGCGCAGGCAACTACACTTACCGATACTAAGGCACTGGTAGCCTAATCCCGAATAAGCGAGCGCCCACGCCATAGCATGAGCGTTCTTACTTATATCTCGGGATTTAAAAATTACCAGTTTTTAGTATCGAGATTTAAAGCAAAAACACTTTAAATTTTTCTAGTATTTTCAGGTGCAAAGATAGCAATGTTGATTGTCTTATACAATCCTAAGTCCCTCTTTCTGATTAGGATTTACCTGCCTAATTCAATTCCGGCACATGCAGTATAGTCGCAAGGTTTGCTTGCTCGTATATTTGATATAAAAGAAAAACGGTACAGACCGTAAAGACCTGTACCGCTCACTTTATTGGTATCGCCGCTTATTGTGGGTTTTGTATTCGGTAAAAATGCAAAATACGACCGGGGTTAAATGAAAAAATCCCGCCACACCGGGCAGGATTTTTTGTTTCTAATCGCTACTGTTAAACTCAAAGCTCACCTGCTTTTCATTCCCGAAGTTGTCCGACACCCATATATCGAACGACTGCGATACGGTGGACTGCGAGGTATAGTATAACCTGAATTGGGTTTGAGGCAACGGGTACAGGTCGTTAGGCATATACGGTGCATCATTGTAATACTGCAAAGTACCTTGCCCGTCATATTGGAAATAACGGATAAAATATTTTGCATCGTTGAAGTTGCCGCTTCGCTGTACCGTAATCCTTATTTCAACGGTCTGCCCGTTTGCTATATCTCCGGGAACAGGCATCACATTTACCTCAAACGGGTAATCCTGTTGTACGTCCAGTTCGTCCTTATTGCAGGACGATAACGTTAGGGCACTTACAATGACCAACGCAAGCACCCCTATAAATCTGCTTTTATTCAATAATCGTTTCATTATTTATGCTCTTTTAAAAGTTAAACCTTAGTCCCACGCCTGCCGATGGACGGAACTGTTTTAAATCCGTACCCCATACCACTTTGGTACGCCCTTGCAGGAGCAATACAAAACGGTCGGACAAATACGTTTCAAAAGACAAACGCCCACCGGCTCCGTAAATGAAATTGTCTTTATCAAGGATGGTTGCCCCGTCATACAGCGTTGCCTTGCCCCGGTTAATGGTTTCGTAACCAGCAACGGCGGTTATGCCTGCGTTCAGGGTGATGCTCTTTCTTGCATTGCCCAACAACTGAAGACTGTAACCCACTTCGCCGGTATAGGCTTCAAGCGGTATTTGCAAATCCCTGTACCCGGCAAGCTGGTGGGTGTACTCCGCACCCCACAACCAGTAATTGCCGTTTTTCCCGTTTACGGTAAGCATAATGTTCAGGTAGTAATTTTTATCTGCTTCTTTGGACAATAAACCTGCATTTACTTCCAGCCCTTTTTGTTTGGGCATCATCCGCTGTGCCTGTACTGCCGTAATGCTTAGCATGGCAAGCATCACAGCAAAAATGTATTTTATCATTGTTCTTTCTGTTTGGTTAATTAATCTTTAGGTGCATATCGTTTATTTGCCTTGCGTGTACCAGGTCGGAGTTTTCCACCTGTAAGGTTTGCTGTCTGCCGCCGTTCTTTTCAAAAATTTCAATCACCAGCACCTTATCATCGGCAATGGTAAACTGGTCGAGCAGGAACACGTTTTGCTCCACGCTGTTACCAGCAATTTCATCCAGTGGTTTGTACATGCGCAACGGGGTTAAAGGCTTTTCCTGCACTACGGTACGTTTGGCAACTTTCTTATCCACTATTTTGAAATTCACAAAATCAACCTGGAAAGGCACATTGCTTTTATTGCGCAACTCCGTATGGAAATAAAATTTACCGTTGTGAACGTAGATACCCTTTAGCAAAAACTGTATGCCGTAGCTTTTGGAACCGATATGCTTTACAATCCTTTTGTTCTTTTTGTAAATGGTTTCCAGTAACAGCCCCGCCAGTGATGGCGAATTGTTGCCTAATTCTTCAAACAATACATCGTTGCCGTTCTCCCTGTCCGTAGCCTTTTGCATGGTCAGCAGGTCGTAATTCATGGTGGCAGGATTGGCACTGTAATACACGTTGAAGTTGTAAAACCTGCCGTCATTGGTAATGACTGAAAAATTGGTTTCGTCCGGGAAATCCTTAACGGCAGCTTTTATGCGTAGTACGTTTTCCGCATCTTCTGCCTTGCCTGCTATCAGGTATTCACTGCCCAAATCCACATAACGGATTGCGGACGGGAATATCAGGTGCGAAGTCTTGTTATACGTTACCTGCATTTCGTAAGGCTCTACTTTGCGCAGGCTTAACTTGCCTGTATTAGTTGCCTGTTGCGCAAAGGAATGGCTATGATAACCCATGATAAGGGTTAGTACCAGTATGCTTTCAAATATCGCTTTCATCTTTCTTTCTGTTTTTTTAGCGTTGAACATTTATTTTTTTGACACAAGGAATAATTGATGACCGGCTTTGATGGTTACTTTCGGCGTTTTTATTTTCTTGGAGAAATAGCCCGATATACCCTGTACCACGCCACGGGAAAGGTCGCCCGCTATTTGCTGTCCTGCGGAGCGGGTCATCATAATAGAAGTGCCGGAGGTCTGGCTCATGTTGGAGGCAATCTCCGTGAGCGCATTCATTTCAGGAGAATACGGAACATACAAGCCCTGCTGACCGTCCAAGTCATAAACAGTAATATCAACGGGAACGATATTACCTGCCAGTTCGATGGATGTTACCTTTAGCTGCAAACGACCATTATTGAATTTTGCATTTGCCGTAAGCACTGTACCGACTGGGATAGTAAGGTTAGGCGTTTGTGCGGTTTCCAATAAACGCAACCGCACACCGCTTTCATCGGTTACGGTCTGCGTTTCCTGTACCACTGCCCGGATGCTGTTTTTAGGCTGTACCACTTGCTCGCGAACACCTGCCGTATAAAAACCCCTGTTCCGGCTTTCGTTCCAGCTTGCCAAAAATGCGCTGTCGGTCGGCTCACGGTACAGGGCAGATACAGCATTTTTCCTTGCGGGCGTAAATGCCTCGAAGTGTTCTTTTTGCGTAGCAGCTTTTGCAGCAACGGCTGTATCGGTTTTACCGGGCTGCGCTGTATTGGACGGAAGATATTTAGCCGCCATTTCGTAAGACTTCTCCATTAACGCCAACTGGTCTTGTACGGTAGTGGGCGGTGGTACTTTTTTTTCTGCCAACTGGTCTTTTAGTTCCTCCACCTGCTTTCTAAGTTCCTGCGTTTCGTTATCGTTGTTATCGTAGAACGAGCTTAACGTACTTTGCGCATTGCGGTAGCTGGTCAAAGCGGGATTGCTGTTCCCTGGCTTACCACCTCCGGGATAGCCATCTTCGTTGCCCTCATCCGGCTTTACTGCTTTCTTATCGTCTGCGCTATCCGCATTCCAGTAATCGGAAAGGGACGTAAGCGCATCCCGCTTTTCCTGCATTTTCTTTTCGAGCATTTCCTGCTCATACGCTTTTTGTTTATCGGGCTGAAGCCCGGCATCGGTAGCCTGCGGTACGGCTTCATTCAAACCAATATTTCCTGTTTTTTTCTTATCGGACGATGGTTTAAAAATGAGGAACATACAGCCTATAAATACCACCCCCATTAAAATAAAGATGATGGGCTTTTTCAGCTTTTCGGCTTTGCTCTGCGCACCGTCTTTCGGTGCATCTGTCCCGTTTTTTTGGTCGTCATCTTCGACCAGAAAACTCACTCTTTTGTTTTCGCTATCTTTCATACATTTTATTTTTTATGATTTTTGAAATACTGTCCTGCGGTGATACCGGGGACTTTTTTTGCTGTATAACCGGGTTTTCGATATGCTCTATTGTCATTCGATTATTGGACTTGCCAACGTCATAGCATACTTTCCCTATGATTGCAACGGACAATAGCGCATAGCCTGCAAAGAGCAGCAGCGTATAACGTTGCTGTTTTTTAAGCGGCAACGCCCGCCACTGCTCATTGAGCTTATCGAACCAGTTATTTAATTTTGTTCTTAGATTTTTCATGCCCTGTACATTATTCGTTATTAAAACCTGAAACGCCTGCATTTGGGAACAGCCTGTTGCTTCGGTGCATCGCTAACCAGGGCAATAGCCTCCGTTACTTTAGGTGCGGCAATCGTGGATAGATTAGTGAACTCCGATTGTTTCAGTAATTTCCCGAAGCGGTCTTTTTTTGTAACCGCTATTTTTTTGAGGTCAAATTTTCCGTTCAGGTATTTTACCCACATGCTGCATTCCACCCTCGGTTTATCTTCACCCGCCCATTGCAGGTAGCCGGTCAGCAGCAACTCCGGCTTAGGTATGCCCTCTGTCCCTTTGCGGCAGTTTTCCAAATATTCGCCGATGCTTTCTTTCAGCTTTCCGGGATATGCGCCTTGCGTATGGAAATAGCCGTTATATCCTTTATCGGTAAGGATTTTCGCAAACGTGTTTAAATCTGATAATGCTTCCATAAAATTGATTTTAGCGTTCTATGACTTCCACATCTTTATTTTCCAGCACGCTGAATTTTTCGATATTGAAACCCTGCGGGTTGTTGTCCGAGCGGACGGAGTTCACGAGATAGCAGGAGGTTACAAGGCTGCGCCTTGTAACGTTGCTGGAACGAATGATAAATTGTTTGGCATAAGTTCTTACAGCATAGGGATAGGTGTCGAAATCGCAAACCACGCTGTCCACTTCGATGCGTTGCTGCACATTGCCTGAAATGATACGGTTGTAATATCCTTTCTCCGACAAGTCTTTGTAATAGTCAAAGGCACTTTTGTCGGCAAGGTCAAACGCACGCTTCATGTTGCTTTCTATGGCGTTCTTATCCGGCGCCAGCGTAAAGAACAATTCATGAAAGCGCCGTACATGCTCCCTTGCTTCAACAGGTCGGTTGATACTTGCATCCTGCGACAATGCCAGCATCAAAGATTTGCCGTTGTCCAGCACGTAAATCTTTTGCCGTTGCAACTCCGCAAAGCGGTAGGATTGCCATACGGCATATCCTACCACGCTGATGCAGAGTACCGCAAATACAATGGCATATAGCCGTATTTGCTTAAAGCTGTTCTCTATATTTCTTAGTGTTTTAAATTCCATTTTTACTGATGATTATTATTTGTTCAATAGTCTGCCGCCGATGTTACCCGCAACGGCTCCGGTTCCGGCTCCTGCGACGTTTCCTGTTTTCGATGCTGTCTGGTTCACATTGCGCATAAAGTTTCCTGCGCCTCCGGCTTGGATAACCCAACCCGCCACCGTTGGAATGGTGAAGTAGCCCACAATTCCAATCAGCATGAAAATGATATACACGGTATTGGAAGTATCGGGGATATAATTGGGGTCTGCCAGCATGGATATATCCCGTTCCAGTATGAGCGATTGTATTTTTGCCAGCATAGAGCTGAACATATCGGATATAGGCAGCCACAGGTACACACTGATATACCTGGTGAGCCATTGCGTAAGCGTGGACTGAAACCCGTCCCATACGCTTATCGCAAAGGCTATCGGGCCGAGTATGGACAGCACAATGAGGAAGAACGTTCGTATCGTATCTATGACAAGTGCCGCCGCCTGAAAGAGAACCTCCAGCAATTCACGGAACCAATCACGGATGCTTTTCTTTAAATCGTACATTCCCCGCTCCATGTACATTCCCGTCATCGTAACCAGGTCTGATGGCGACCAGCCCAATTCATCCAGCTTTTTATCAAATTCCTCATCGCTTACGAGGTAAGCGGTTTCAGGATTGCGGAGCATTGCCTCCTTTTCCAACTGGTCTTTTTGCTGTTGCAGCTTGTTCAGGTCAAGCACCTGATTATCGAGCATGGCGTGTGTACCTTTCACCACTGGGCTTAATACGGCGTTTACCGTCCCTAATACCATTGTCGGGAAAAACATAATGCAAAGCCCGATGGCGAAAGGACGGAGCAAAGGAAACACGTCTATCGGCTCTGCCCGGCTCAACGCCTGCCATACCCTCAACGCTACATAAAACAGTGCGCCTAATCCGGCGATACCTTTTGCCACTGCTGCCATGTCTGCCGATAACAGTATCATTTCATCGTACAGCGAACGCAGGAGTTCATGAAGATTATCCCATTCCATAGCTTACCAGTATTTTTGTTCAGCAGTACCGTACAGTTCCAGCACCCTTTTGGTGCTGTTCTGTTTTTTAGCCCTCAAAATGCTCACGGAGATATTTTTGTTGGTGTAGTAGCGCACAAGGTTGTGGTAGTCCTTAACCTCGTTATAAACTTTGTCAATGACATCCATGCGCTCTTTATCATTCAGTGAAAGAGAGGATGAGGTAATAATCTGTTTTAATTCTTTCAGCAGTTCCGTACTTTCATTCAGAAGCACGGAATAACCGTTGGCTATTGCCGATAATTCCTGCGGGGTGAAATTGGGGTCGTTCATCATCTTGCCGAAATTCTTCACGTACATTTCGGACACATCGCCCACCAGCAAAACGGTCTGCTGTACTTTGCGAGCATCTTTCACCAAATTGTTTACGGCTTTCAGCTTGTCGTAATACTCTTTGCCCTGGTCATACACTTTCTTCACCTGCTCGAAGTTTTTTATCACGTTCGATACGGTGGATGAGGTCTGCACAATTTCATTTGCGGAGTTAAGAATACCGGAGATGAGGTTGCCGGGGTCAGTTACCACAAATTGCGCCTTAGCGGACGGTGCAACGGCAAGCATGATTGCCGTACACACCAGTAACATTGTTTTTTTCATTGTTCTGAAATTTTTAAATGATTAATAATTGTTTGTCTTTGAAATGTTGAAAGCGATGCTTTACATTTTCCTGCCCGTCTTTCTGCCGGTTGCAGGAGATTGTTGCTGTTGCAGGTTGCTAAGCCGGGTAAAAAAATCCTGTATGCTTTGGGGTTGGGTCGCTGCAACTTCCTTACACAGCTTTGCAAAATCCTGGTCGGCTTTGTTACCGGGTTCGGCTTCAAATATTAAAGCCTTGTTGTTGCCAATAGGCAGGGTTATCTTTTCCTTTTCCAACTGCTTTGATTTTTAAAATGATTAGTAATTGCTTGCCTTTTCACGCCTTTGGAGGGCGATGCGTTTGATAGCCTGTTCTACATTGCCGTCCAGTTCGGATGCCAGTTGCATTACTTCCAGCTTTTCGGTTTCTTCGGTAGTGTAGGCTAAGTATTCTTCGAGCGATACCTCCGTGGCATATACGGCAGAGTGCGTACCACCCAAGCCTATCCATACTTCTTTGTAAAGTCTTGACGGGTCATTGTTCATGTTGATAGAAAGTACCTGCGCCTTTTCCTTGTCCGTCAGTCCGAGCATTGCCTGAATGTCATCGAACTTATTCATGTACTTGCGCTGGTCGAGCAGTATCTTACAGTCGGAGTTATTGATGATACTTTCCTTGACAATCGGGGATTGAATGATGTCGTCCACCTCTTGCGTTACGACTATTGCCTCACCAAAAAATTTGCGGACAGTTTTAAACAAATACTTGATGTATTCTGCCATGCCCTCTTTCGCTATCGCTTTCCACGCTTCTTCAATCAATATCAGCTTACGCACACCTTTCAGCCTGCGCATCTTGTTGATGAAAATCTCGCTTAGAATAATCGTTACAATTCCAAACAAAATTTTGTGGTCTTTTATCGCATCAATTTCAAAGACTATGAAGCGTTTGGAAAGCAGGTCGAGTTGCTTATCGGAGTTCAGCAAGTAATCATACTCCCCGCCTTTGTAATAGGGTTCCAGCACATTCAGAAAATTGGCGAGGTCAAAGTCTTTCTCACGCACCTGCTTTTCTTCCAATACCTTTTTGTAGTCGCCTTTTACATAATTGTAGAAGCCGTTAAAAGATGGGTATTTATCACCCTGTTTGATGCGTTCCACATATCCGCTTACAGCATTGGACAATGCCACTTCTTCCGACCGGGTCGGCGGTTCATTATCCCGTTTCCACAGCGTAAGGATGAGCGTTTTAATGCTTTCCCTTTTTTCAATATCAAACACGCCGTCATCGGTATAAAAGGGATTGAACGCAATCGGGTTGTCTTCGGTGTAAGTAAAGTAAACACCGTCTTCGCCTTTGGTCTTTCCTTTAATCAGTTCGCATAAACCCTGATAAGAATTACCCGTGTCCACAAGCAGGACGTGTGCGCCCTGTTCGTAGTATTGCCGCACCATGTGGTTTGTGAAAAAAGATTTTCCCGAACCTGACGGACCAAGTATGAACTTGTTCCGGTTCGTGATGATGCCCCGCTTCATCGGCAAATCCGATATATCCAGGTGGATAGGTTTCCCGGTCAATCGGTCTGCCATCTTGATGCCGAACGGTGAGGGCGAACTCTGGTAGTTGGTTTCTTCGGTGAAGAAACACAACGCAGGCTCAATGAACGTGTAAAAACTTTCCTCACTCGGAAAGTCACCAGCATTGCCGGGCATCGCCGCCCAATACAGCGTAGCAACGTCAATAGTATTGTGGCGTGGCTTACATTCCATTAAAGCCAATGCACTGCCCGTATCGTTCTTTAGCAGCTTTAGCTCGTTCGGCTCATCCGACCACGCCATTACGTTGAAGTGCGCACGAATAGAAGAAAGCCCGAAGCTATGCGCTTCATTCAGGTACTTTTCTATCCACTCTTTATTGATTTGATTTGCCCGGCTGTACCTTGCCAGCGAGTGCATATTCCTTGCGGACTTTTCAAACTTGCGCAGGTTCTCATCACTGTTATCCAAAAACAAATACTGGTTGTAAATGTGGTTGCAGCTTAGCAGCAAACCTACCGGGGCAGCAAAAGACAAAAGGCAATCGCTTCTATCAGTGGATAACTTTTCGTAACGGGTATTAGCCGATACCGTTCCGGGCAAATCGTCCGTATCGGACAAAGTGTGCAGGCACAACCTTTTGTTGCCGATACGCACATCTTCGCTTCCTAAAGCGATGTCCTGCATAGCGGTTCCCGGCTCCCGTGATAGCGTTAGGTATTGTTCCAGCAATCCCTGTTTATCGCCTGCACCGATAATGTCATCTTCGGTCAGCCGTTCCAGTTTGATGAAGCCGCTATCATTGATGATGCGCTCAAACTGCGCTACCGCTTCCATGAAGCGGCGAACGGCTTCTTTATCCCTTATTTCTTTCGGGATAAGAACGCCTTTGCAGAGCGAACTAAAGTTGCTTTGCATCCGCATCCGTTCCTTTGTGGTTTTGGTAAGGAACAGGTAACAGTAGTGGTTTAAAAAAGGACGTTCGTTAAAATGCTGCTGGTAGGACTTCGCCAAAAAACTTAATCCGTCCTGCGCAATATCGGGCGCATAGCTTTCCTTAATGTACCAATCCTGTTTGTGGATGATGGAATAATCCGGCAGGGTTTTAATCGCTTTATGCCATGCGGAATGTATGGCATCATACTCCGGTGATGCTACGGTAAACAGTTCCGGCAAGTGTACCCGAAAGCAGGCGGTAATGTCCGCATCTTTTGAAATGATGCAGTTGTGTTCCACCGCCAGTAATGGAAACCTGCTTTCCAGCGTTGTGGCTTTTCCCGTGTTTCTCATAGGGCATCGGGTTTAGAGGTGAACTTCAGATAGCGATGTACAGCCTTGCGGCAGATGATGTACTTCGGATGCCTTTTCTTTGCCCCGATTTTCATCAACCCGTGTTCGCCATACTTACCATTCAATGCGAATGTTTTCCAGACGATGAGCGATGCACCGCCAGCCCCGATGAACAGGCAGATGTAGGAGTTTGCACCTGCCATGTACAGTACCATTACGAGGATAAGCACGCCGAGCAAGCTGCCTGCGAAGATGAACAGGTATTGGGCTTTCAGCCCTTTGAACTCAACCGTTCTTCCAATGCCTTTATTGATGTTGTAATTACTCATAGGGCATCGGATTAAAGGAAGAATGAACGCAGGATGGTTGCCGCAACGATTAAGAAGATACACGCACCAAACCAGCTTGCCGCCGTTTTCGATGTGTCGGGGTCGCCGCTGCTGAATTTGTTGTACACCTTTACGCCTCCGATAAGCCCAACCACCGCACCAATGGCATAAATCAATTTGGTAGCCGGGTCGAAATATCCCGTTACCATTTGTGTTGCTTCCTGAATGCCAGCATTGCCATTCCCCTGGGCGAACACACCAAATGCCGACAGTAATGCAATGCCTGTCAGCAACACTTTTTTGCTTTGTCTTTCCATAATTAATCTGAATTATTTTGTTACTGATTTCCCGCTTCCTGCGAGCTTGGCAACAAAAGTGTCATGGAAAACAAGGCGTGATAGTGATGTGTCTTTCGGTGGAATTACTTGGCAGTTGGTGGCAGTTATACGCTCAAAAATGGTATATTAGCGAGTTATAACCATAAGCCTTTTCTTTAGATTTTCTAATAGTTGAGAGCAATGGTATTTGATGAAAAAGAAGGAGTTATTAAAATATTAGATAAATCGTTTTGCTGACTACGAAAAGAGTCGCGACCAAATTAAATATGGCAGAAAATTTACAACTTGAATATGACGCATTTTTACGGTCTTTTAAAAGAAATATAGATGTTCCTCATTCATTTTTGTTAGGTGCTGGCGCATCCATTAGTTCGGGAATACAAACTGCTTATGATTGTATTTGGGAATGGAAAAAAGACATTTACTTATCTAAAAACATCAATTCTGCGGAATTTTATAAAAATTATAAAAATGAATCCGTTCGGAAAAGTATTCAAAACTGGTTAGACAATCAGGGGGAATACCCAGCCCTTGATGCCGCAGAAGAATATTCCTTTTATGCTGAAAAGGCTTATCCAATACCAGACGATAGGCGTAAGTATTTCTTTAGCTTGATTGAAAATAAGGAACCTTATATTGGATATGAATTGCTTTGCCTCTTAGCGGAACACAATATTGTGAAATCCGTATGGACGACAAATTTCGATGGGTTGATTGTTCGTTCTGCACATCAGAATAAATTAACTCCCATTGAAATTACATTAGATAATTCTGATAGGATTTTCAGAAATCAAAGCAGCAAAGAGCTATTGACGATTGCGTTACACGGGGATTATAAGTTCACAACCTTAAAGAATACAGAAAAAGAATTAGACAATCAGAATAATACATTTAAAGACCAACTTTCAAATTATCATGCTGATAAAAATCTCATCGTAATTGGATATAGCGGTAGGGACAAATCATTGATGGATGCAATTATGGCTGCTTTTTTGAAAAAAGGCTCTGGTCGCTTGTATTGGTGCGGTTTCGGAGAT
This sequence comes from Chitinophagaceae bacterium, assembly GCA_019638595.1. GTDB lineage: Bacteria > Bacteroidota > Bacteroidia > Chitinophagales > Chitinophagaceae > Agriterribacter. The sequence continues at coordinate 72,278 of JAHBTJ010000025.1, read as the reverse complement.
AAAATTAATGAAGGAGTTTCGGATTTGATTTTAAAAATAAGGCAATCAGGGAGAGAAGCATATTACATAGCTACTGACGGATTTGATAAAACTCTAATTCATTTGTCAAAATCAGCATTTGAAGGAAATATAGCCGTTGAAAAACAAATCCAAGAAGCATTAGAAACATCAAAAGATGAAGAATATTTTAAGACAGAGTTTAGTTTGAATTTTTCAAAGACTGACAAGTATATAAAAAGTAATCTGCATCCAATTACATTCCCCAAAGAAGTTTTTCAATTCGAAATAGATTATAAAGATGCAAAACCTTGGAGCTTTCTGAAAGAAACAACCAAAGACACGAATATATGCGCTGTACCTTTTAAAAGAAAGGTTTATGCCATTGGAACATTAACCGATATTGACAGAACATTCAAAGGATGTTTAAAATCAGAAATAAAGAGAGAACCAATATCAAAACATGATATAGAAAAAGTTTCTGCGTTCAAATCTTTAATGCTTCAAGCTATTCTAAAATATTTTTCAACTAAAGGCAACGTTGAATCAAATCTAAAAGACAAGATATGGCTTAAAGCTATCGACAGCAAGTATGGCAACATTGATATACATAAGGCTATATATGTGTCGCTTTACTTCGATGATAATAGAAGTTTTGCCTACCTGACCTTTACACCAACAATACATCTTACTTCTACTGAAGAAATTTCAAAACAACAGAAATTATTACTAAGCAAAGGAGTTTTAGAAAAGCTATACAACAATAAATATGACGAGTTGCTAAATTTTTGGAACGGGGTTTTATTCCAAAATAACAGATTGAAGTTTGAATATCCTGAAAATTCAGGAACAGGATTTGAGTTTCAAATTTCATCAAATACAGCATTTGGTGAGATAAATGTCTTAGACCCTAATTTTAGAACTTTTGTCCCCAATAACTATAATAAAAAGCAAACCCAGTTTAAGGGTGTTCAATTCTTAGAGCCTCAATTAATTTTCAGAAATGTAGCGACAGATATTGAGTTTAAGGACTATCATCCGATGAGAGGTCTTGTCAACAACAGACCTTTTGATGTTAATCTCAACGGAGTTATTTATTCTAACGAGATTAGCCTCTCAATAATTTGCGGTAAGAATTATTCCGCGAAATTCTATGACTTCCTTTCAAAACTTCAAACCAAACATTCTACAGAAAATATCAATCCAGATTACCTTATTGATTATCCAGGATTTTCTTCTGTTTTCAATTTACCAATCAATATACCCAATTTTGACAATAACGACAAATGGATTGATATTGATTTTAAAGCCAATAATGAGGCTAACAACCATGAAAATGCACTAAGGTTAGCAAGGCATATTACTTCCAAAATTGACCAGATAGCAAATACGCAGAATCAAACTACGGTAGTTGTTTTTATCCCTACTGAATGGCAGCCTTTCGAGAACTATATTTATGAAGGTGAAAGTTTTGATTTGCATGATTATATTAAAGCATTCTCTGCTTCAAGAGGTATTTCAACACAACTTATTAGAGAGGATACATTGAACGACAAATTAAAATGTCAAATTTATTGGTGGTTATCATTATCATTCTATGTTAAGTCATTGAGAACGCCGTGGATTTTAAATAGTCAGGAAAAGAATACAGCGTATGCAGGTATTGGTTATAGTGTTTCTAAAATTCAAAATAAATCAGAAATAGTCATCGGGTGCAGTCACATTTATGATTCCAATGGCCAGGGGTTAAAATATAGACTATCAAAAATTGATAATTATTTTTTAGATAAGCAGAATAACCCGTATCTCTCTTTTAAAGATGCTTTTCAATTCGGAGTGTCAATTCGTGAACTATTTTATCAATCGCTTGATAAATTACCGGAAAGGGTTGTAATTCATAAAAGGACACGCTTCACAGAGGATGAAGTAAATGGTATAAAAGCCAGCCTCAATAAAGCCGGAATAAAGAAAATTGATTTAATCGAAATTAATTACGAAGTTGATGCCCGTTTTGTGGCAATGAATGTCTATCAAAACAATTTGCAAGTTGACAAGTTTCCTATTTCGAGAGGTACTTGCATAGTGACGAATAAAGATACGGCACTTCTATGGACACATGGTATAGTTCCTTCTGTCAGGCAACCTAACTACAAGTTTTATTTGGGTGGCAGAAGTATTCCTGCTCCAATCAAGATAACAAAGCATTATGGAGAATCAAACATCAATACTATTGCGACAGAAATATTAGGCTTAACGAAGATGAATTGGAACTCACTTGATTTGTATTCCAAATTACCATCCACAATTGATTCTTCAAATCAGATTGCCCGGATAGGAAAATTGCTTTCACGTTTTGAGGGAAAAACTTATGATTACAGGCTTTTCATATAAGGGTTTGCACTCCCTTTAACAAAAAATAAAAAGAAAGTTTGCTCACACAAACTCCCCAATGTCGAAACCCGCCAAATCACTATTCCGCAAATCGGAAGAACTGAAATCCGTTCCGGTGGGGAGGCTCTTATCCAACAACGCTGCAATCTTTCTTGAAGCTCCCTCCATTGAGTTTTCGAGTGGACGGAAGCCAGTTCCTTTTTCTACAATTAGCTATTGTTCAATGCAACTTTTAAATTACATTTGTACATTCATAGTAAAGTCTATTTTTAATCAATTTAAGATGAAAATATCGGGCAGACATATTGGAGAGATGCTAAAAGAAGCAAGAGAGCAAAGGCATTTAACTCAAGAACAGTTAGCTCAAAAAGTGGGTAAGAAAAGGAGTTATATCTCTAAGGTAGAAACTGATTATGGTAATAATATTAAACTCCAGACCCTTAAAGAAATAGTAGAAAAAGGATTTGACGGTAGGGTGAAAATTGATTTGGAACTCTGATTTGTTTATGGATATATTATTAAAAAATGCTTTTAAAATGCAAATTCAATCCAAAGAGGGATTTGGGTTCGAGGAGTTTATTGATGAACTGTTTCTTCTGAAATATGGTGTTGATGACTACATTCCTATCAGGAGAAATAAAGACAAAGGTAATGACGGAACTGTCTTACCTGAACAAAAGATATTGGCATGTTACGCTCCAAGAAAGTACAGCAAAACGGATTTTGAAACAAAAGTTTTGGGAGCCACAAATAAGGAAGGAGATTTTGAAAAATATCAAAAAAACTGGAAAGAGAAATTTCCGAATTGGGAAATGTATGTAAATCACGAAGTATCGCCGGAGCAGCTTACTATAATTCAAGCGTTGGATGGTAATACTTCGATTAAAGGAATAGACCAGCTTCTCTCCATTATAGACGAATTGGTATCAAGTAAAAAGCGAAAACTTGCTGCCTATTTGGGAATTGAGAGTTTCTTTATTCAAGACTATATACAAGACATTATCAATGATTTGCTGAATGCTTCGGCTGAAGAAGATAAAGCTATACATTTTGACAAAAGGACATTAGTTCCCCCTCAAAAGAAAATCGAGCTGAACTTTGAGCAGGAAGATTGGGATGGAATGAACTCGGAAATGATGTTGGTAATGGAGGAATTTAATACGATTAATAATATTCTTTCGGGTTATACCGATGATGAAATTAATACACTAAAAAGGAGGGTTATAAATGATTATAATAAACTTTCAGGCAGTTTTAAGGAAAGGTTATATAATCTAACAGACCAATACATACAAGCATACGGCAATAGCAAAGATGATGAATATGTAAAGTGTGTAAAATCCGTATTGCTTTATATGTTTGAACAATGTCTGATAGGCAAAAAAACAGATAGTGAACTATGATATTACCTCAACCAGAAAGTAATCTAAAAACCAACCTAATGGTCTTGGGTGCGGATATTATCAGTATCATGGGCAATTCTCCGTTCAAAAACAAGTATGTTATTGTGGATGATGTAATGAATAAGTTTCTGAACAAAGAAAAAGAAAGAACTCCTGATCTTTTTCTGTACGCTTTAACTTTTTTGCATACACTTGGTAGCATTGAAAAGAAAGGATATAAAATAAGATTGGTGAAGCAAGTAAATGAAGACGAAAACCAAATAAGTTTATTTGATAGCGATGTTAATTAGGATATATTCAGATACCAACTTAATAGATGCAGTTCCATTCCACAATGGAATAAACATTATATTGGGCAAATATTCAGGGGATAAAGAAGCCAGAGGAATTAATGGTATTGGTAAGTCCACTTTAGTCAGGCTTGTTGATTTTGTCTTATTAAGTGGCAAAGCTGAAAAAAGATTTAGTCAAAAGAAGTATGACTTTTTGAGAGATGACGAACATACAATTACTTTGGAATTTGAAGTACAGGGGCAAAAGTATTTTATTAAAAGAAGTTTTGCTGATACAAAAAAAATCTTTTTTGGAAAACGACCTAATGCACTTGATGAGTACGAAAAACCGGAAATGCCCAAAGTTCTGGAAGGAATATTTTTTCCAACGGAGAATAATGAAGTGTTCTTTGAAGGAAAGAGATATGGAACATTAATGGAATTTTTTGTTAAAGATGATTTGCAAAGTCAGCAAAGAGCTGACCCATTAAACTTTGTTTCATACAATGCCAATGCAAGAGAAAAGGCATTATACAATTTTTATTTGCTTAACCTTCCGACTAAAACGCTTTTAAAATACAATGAAGTTTCTTCTGAATACGAAAGGTATAATAATACGGTAAAGTCTTTGTCTGAAAAAATCAAAGCAGACACCGGTAAAGACATTCAGGAATTTAGAACGGAGCGGTTAAAAATTGAAAAAGATATTTCAGCGCTCGAAGATAGTTTGAAGGAGTATAATTTCCTTGCTAATCACAAAGAGATAGAGCAAAAATTAAATCAGGTTATTTCCGAAATAAACGAACAATCTGTAATCTATCATAACACAAACCGGAAATTAGAAAAGCTGAAATCTTCTTATAGTGATGTTTCATCCATTGACCTGGACAAAATTCGCAAGCTCTATAATGAAACCGTAGCGACTTTTGGGAACTTTGTAAAAAGAAGTTTGGATGAAGTTATAGACTTCAAAAAGCAGCTTCTGGCTAATAGGAATAAATATCTGTTGGAGGAAGAAAAGAAACTACAATCATCAATAGACCAAAGTTTAAAACAGCTTGAAAAATTAGAAAAGAACAGGAGCCAATTATTTTCCTTGTTAAAAGAAAGAGGAGCATTGGATAGGATTGAAAGCACTTATGAAAGATTAGTGAATAAAAAAACACTTTTAGAACGGAACACCTCCATTGTGAGGGAAATTGACGAAATAGAGGAAATATTAGGAAACTCTAATATTGTTATCGCTGAATTAAAAAGGGATATTGTTAGCGAGCTAAATAAGCAACAATCATATCTTGATGAGTTGAGATTGTTATTTCAGCAAATTCTTGAAAATGCTATCTATCTCGATGAAGAATTTGATAATTCTTATTTCAATATTACATTGAACTCTACTTCACCAAGAAATCAGTTGCCATTTAAAATAAGTGTGGAAATTCCAAAAGCGGATGCTTTAGGGCAAGAACGTTTAAAAATTGTAGCTTATGATTTAATGGTGTTCTTAAAAAGTAGGGTTGATAAACGGAACATTCCGGATTTTTTAATCCATGATGGTGTATTTCACGCCATATCATACAAAACAATATCTAATGTTCTGAACTATATGTATCACAAATCGAACGAACTGCATAATTTCCAATATATTCTTACATTTAATGAAGATGAAATTGATTTAAGCAGGGATGAGAGCAAGTTTGGTAAGTTTGATTTTGACTGGTCGAAACAGGTAATTGCCGAATATTCAGATACCGAACAGGAAACAATTTTTAAACGATTTTTTTAAATGGCGAATTACCAATTACCTCCTTTAAAGGACGAAAGATTATTTGAGGAGCTTACCTGCGACCTGTTCAATTTTGTAGAAAATACATCGTCATACGAGAATATAGACTTTCAGACATTTGGTGTCAAAGGTCAAAACCAAAAAGGGATTGATGTCTTTTCCAGTAAAACGAAAACAGTGGTGCAATGTAAGTTGAAAAGCATTGGAAAAAAAGATGAGATTATCAGGAAAAATCTAATTCAGGATATAAATGCCGACTTAGAGAAAGTAAAGGATTTAAGAATTGATTTTGATAAGTTTGTTTTTGTTTCGACATTCCGCGATGATACCCAAATACAGGAATATTTAAGTCAGCTTAAAAATGAACAACAATTGTCATTTCATTTATATTATTGGGGATGGGACACTATAACAAAACATATTGAGCAGTCAGAAGGTCTATTGCAGAAGTACTTCCCTAAGTTTATAAAGAAGACTAAACCAGTAAAGCCAAAACTTGAATTGCCAGAAGGCGCTTTAGGCAAAGAGCTTTCCAAGAAAAACTACATTGATTATCTTAAAAAGAGATATGGAGATTGGAAGCAAATTGAATTAAATAAGAAAGGAGAAAAATTTAATTGGGCAGCATTTACTATTTCGTTATCCAAAAGATATAAGGCTTCCGGGATTAATTATATTGATGTCCGATATTTTGATGATTTTGTAGCGTATCTGAAAAGTCGCATTGACGGAACAATAATGGGGAAAGTAAATAAATCTAAAGGAATAAAAAACTACTCATCGTTTGAAGAGTTTTTAGAAAATCCGATATAAACAAAGGGAAGCTGTCTTATCAGACAAACTCCCCAATGTCGAAACCCTCCAAATCCTTATTCCGCAAATTGGAAGAACTGAAATCAGTTCCGGCGGGGAGGCTCTTATCCAACAACGCTGCAATCTTTCGTGAAGCCCCCTCCATTGAGTTTTCGAGCAGACTGAACAATTCGGTTCCTTGTATGCGCTGAACTATATTGACCGCTTTTTGCTGCAAGGCAGGCTCCAGCACATCCTGCTGTAACAATGCCCCCACGGTGCTTAGTTCATCAAAGGTAACCCCCGTAGCAAACCCATTGTCGCTGTCCGCATCCCCGTATTCGCTCCATTCTTCTTCGTCTTCCAAATCGGGCATACTCCCGAAAACTTCATCCAGTTCTTCCTGCGGAATTACTAACCCCAAAGCCTTTTCTTCGGTTTCTGTTTCAAAATTATCCGGTATACTTTTGCTTTTATCTGTTTGTCTTTTGCTGGCATTCATTGGCATTGCGTGGCGTTCCACAGACTTAGGCAGCCCTATAATATCCGGCAGTTCAGGCGTTTTACTTTCCTGCTTTTCCTGCCTATGCACCGGCTTATGAATAACTACCTTGTCTTTCAGTAAAAGAACAATGACAATGAGCAAACAGATAACAATTATTATTTCCATAGCTGCACTTATAAAATAGGTTTATACTTATCATTGAAACTTTTGGTGATGTCATCGCCAAACTCCTGAAAGTGGTGTTCCAGCACGTTATCGAGATAAGCGTATATCGTTATCTTGTCTTCGCCGATGACCTGTACAATGCGGGACAGCCGTTCGTGAAAATCAGGGCGTATGTACACGGACTTCCCATTACGGGCATTGGTTTCCGCTCTTTTGAAAAATGTCTTTTCATAATCCGCTTCGCTGGTTTTTCTGGAACGGCTTCGTTCCCTGCTTACAGGCTTTTCCGGTTCTTTTTCTTCCTGCTTTTGGGGTGCTTCGGGCGGTATGTTTAAGCCGTCTTTTTTTACACCATCGGCAATAATGTTCATCAAAAATTCTTCATCTATCTCCGGTGTGCTTTTCTTTTTATTTTCTTTTTCCATACGGCTTACAATTTCACAGTACTTAAAAATTCTTCCATAAACAAATCCAGCCGGCAGGCTTTCATTAACCGTTCATCGGCAGGTAGCAAGGTGGAACGGAATACCGTTTTTGCATCGGCTTCGCCCTCTTTGCGGAAACGCTTGCTATCCGTAATGCTGGTGCACATCAGGTGTATGCCCAGGCTGCTGATTAAATCTTCATAGATGCTGTACAAAGCTGATTTCTCCCTGCCGTCCACCTGGTTCCAAAACAGGTTGATGCTTTGTATAGCTGTTGTACCTTGCTTACGAACAACATCGTTTAGTACCTGCGTAAAGATTAATGTGCTTTCCATTACTACACGGTCTGCGATGATGGGTGTAAAAATATGGTGCATCCCCGCCAGCGTTTTCAATATTCCTGCGGAATTGACCGTACCCGGCAGGTCGAAGAAAACAACTTCCACGGGAACGGGAGAAGATTGCAGGTATTGCGCTACGGCATCCAGTACGCCATCTGCCCGGTGCTGCACAACCGGATAGGCTTTTTTGTTGATGCTTGTAAACTGTTTATGAGCCAGTTTTTTGTACACCTCATTGCTCATAATACTGCTCATATCCCTTGCCCGCATCTGCATAAGGCTGTGCTGTGGAAAATCGCAGTCAAAGACGGCAACATGATAGCCCAGCCGATAATGAAGCTGGCTGGCAACAAGTGTGGTAAAAGTACTTTTGCCCACGCCTCCCTTTTGGGAGGAAAAGGCGATAAACAACGGTTGTTTTTTTGTGTCCATGTGCATAACGTTTTAATTATTCATCTGTTTATGTATCGCTATACGCTTATAGCTGATTACCCAAGTAAGTACAATGGCACATCTGTATATTTTTATTTGCAGGCTTTTGTATGCAGGTATTCCGGTAAAAGCATACGTGCTGTTTCATGGCTGTAATCCTGTCTGTATGCAGGAATATGTAACTGTGCATTTTTATCTACCTGTTTACATACTTGCTTGCTTCATTTTATACCCTCTTACCTGATTGCATACATAATTATTTACCTGCTCAACTACCTGTGTATTTCCGTAGCTATGCAGCTACGGAAATACATACCTATTCAGTTAATAGCGGATGCCTGTACAAAGGAATGCAGGTAAATACCCGCTTTAATAATGTTGTCCTGTTTTGGCGTTCTGTGGCAGTGTTTGGCAGTGTTACACATTGCAATGCTCCGGGAAAGCTGCGCTTATTTTGTAGTTGCATCAATGCAACAGGAGAATGGAAAAATCATTGGAGATAAGAGGCAATAAGTGGAACGGCGATAAGCCGTTTTTTTCTGCTTTATCCAATCCGTCCCGCAGGGAGGATTTTCTGTTCACCCGAACAGAGCAAGTTGTGTTTTGAGGCACTCGGAACGCATTCCGTGCCTCAAAACAACTTGCCCTTGCAGGGGGCTTTAAAAACACCCTCCGAAGTCGGGGTTTTGTTGAATTTTAAAATGGATTGGTGATGAGTGAACAGCAGCAAAAGAAACATAACAAAGGTGGGCGCAACCCTAAAGCAAACCCAAGCATCCACCGTTATGTTTTTCGTCTTACGGACGAGGAAAACGCCAAATTTCTTTCGCTTTTTGAAGCATCGGGCGCAGGTAACAAAGCACAGTTTGTTACCTCCTTACTATTCAGTAAGCCGGTTAAAAGCGTAAAAGTGGATATGGCTGCAATGGATTATTATACCCGGTTAACTACTTTATTTGGTCAGTTCAGGGCAGTAGGCGTTAATTATAACCAGGTGGTGAAGATATTATACCGCAATTTTTCGGAGAAGAAAGCCGCCGCCTATCTCTTTAAGCTGGAAAAACAAACGGCAGCACTGGCGAAATTATGCCGGGATATTATGGAATTGACAAAGGAGTTTGAAGCCAAGCACCTGAACAAAAGCGGTGAGGAATGATAGCAAAAATTGGTCATGGTGCAAATATGGTGGGCGCACTTTCTTACAACCAGCTTAAAGTAGATAAGGAAAACGGGCAGGTTTTAGCCACGCAAAGAATAATGGAAACACCGGACGGCAGCTATTCGGTGGCACAGTTATACCGCTCTTTTGAGCCTTACCTCATCGCAAATAAAAGAACGGAAAAGCCTGTACTGCATATATCGCTCAATCCCGACCCCGGCGATAAGGTAACGGATGAAAACTTTAGGCAGATAGCCAAAGACTATATGGAGCGGATGGGCTACGGCGAGCAGCCGTATGTCGTTTTTAAGCACACCGATATTGAGCGCACCCATATACATATTGTATCTACCAACGTTGACCGCTACGGCGTAAAAATACCTGATGCGTTCGAGAAGCTGCGCTCAATGGATGCTTGCAGGGCATTGGAGCAAAAGTATAACCTGATACCCGCCACCGAAAAGCAGCGCACCGGGAATGAGCAAATATTCCGTCCGGTGGATTACAGAGCCGGGGATATTAAGAGCCAGGTTGCATCGGTGGTGCGACACCTGCCTAAGTATTACCAGTATCAAAGTTTTGGTGCGTACAATGCCCTGCTTTCGCTTTTTAATATCACAGCAGAAGAAGTGAAAGGGGAGCTACACGGGAAGCCCAAACAGGGCATGGTATATTTTGCGCTGAACGAACAGGGCGAAAAAGCCAGCAATCCGTTTAAGGCTTCCCGCTTTGGCAAACATGCGGGATTGGAGGAATTGCAAAACCACTTTGCAGAGGCTAAGGAAAAAATGAAGACAGACCCCGCAAGAGCCGTTTTAAAAAATACCATTGAAGCAGCGATGCACACTGCTAATAATGAAACCGATTTTAAGAAGCAATTATTGGAGCAGGGTATCAATACCGTTATACGCCGTACCGATGAGGGGCGTATTTACGGCATGACGTTTATAGACCATGAAAGCCGTACCGTCTGGAACGGTTCACAGTTGGATAAAAATCTTTCTGCCAATGTATTTAACGACTGGTGGAAAGAGCAGGCAGCCGGGCAACGCCAAAATGCAGAACAGACAAGCAACACATATATACCAGCCACAAGTAAGAACGTTGCGGATGAAAAAGAAGAAACCCACGAGCTGTTCGATTTTCTGAAAGCGGCGCAACCCGGCTATGCTACTGATGATTTGGGATTAATAGACGGATTAGGAGGATTATTGCCGGAAGCACAGGGCGAAGATTACGAGGAACAGGCTTTTGCCAATAAGATGAAGAAGAAAAGAAAACGTAGACCTGATAACAGAAGCAGGTTTTAGTGTGATACATCTTTTCACGTTTTAATACAATCTTCCAAACTTATCCATATAAATAAGAACTAAAGTAATGGTATCAAAAATTGCGTGTGATAGAATAGGTATCCAAAGGTTATTATCAGATTTCTTATAAAGAATACCCCAAAATAACCCTCCTAAAACTGCCGCTATTACTCCAAAAATATCTTGCTGCCAATGGTAAAGACCAAATAATATGCTTGTAACAGTTATACTCAAAAATATACCCCAACTCTTGAAAACTTTTTTTTCTAAGACGAATTGGATATAGCCCCTAAAAACGATTTCTTCATAAAACCCACCTATCAGCCATGCAGCAGCACCGGTCATTAGAAGCGTTGCAATACTCTTTCTAACAAAATTATATTCTGTATAATCAGGAACAATGAATAGATGTTTTATTACAGGAATATATATAAACTGCATAAATACTGCCCAAGTTAAGGCTGAAATAATTGCTATCAAGACAGCTTTCGGTGTTATGCCATTTTTAGCAAGACCGATGTTATAAAATGTCTTGCCTTCCTTGCACAGAAGCACCCAAATTAGCGCAAGGCACACAACAGCATACGAATAAAAAGGCAATGGAACAAAGTGCGGGAATAGTATGAGAAAAGCTATAATGCCCACGTCTTTTAATATTGGTGCTACTTTAATTTTCATTTATATAGTTTTATCTACACTTTCATTTCCAATTTGAATGCAAAAGATAGCGAAATAATTTTTCCCGAATCAATAGGTGTTTATTTTCAATTTTAGAATGTTTACTGGCATTCCGATGTACTGCCAAACAATGCCACTAAAAGACATCTACTTCCGCTTGCCGTAAGCCTGTATTCATAGCCTTTAAATTCACCTGCATCACTTCAATTATAGAATTATGCAGGGAGAAGACGATTTGAGAGGATTAGCCAAAATCATGGCTTTTATGAGAGCGGTAAGCATCATCATGGTATTGATGCACTTTTATTGGTTCTGTTATGGCTTTTTTGCAGAGCGTGGCTGGACACTGGAAGTTATCGGAAAGATACTGACCAATTTTAACCGCACCGCACGACTTTTTTCCAATACCATTTACACCAAAATTTTTGCGCTGGTATTACTGGCATTAAGCTGTTTGGGTACAAAGGGCGTAAAGAATGAAAAGATAACATGGACAAAAATCAATACCGCACTGGTCATTGGCTTTATCCTGTTTTTTCTGAATGCACCCTTACTGAAACTACCGGCAGGCTTTGCCACCCTGCTTTACATCCTCACTACTTCGTTGGGATATATCGCTCTAATGGTAGCAGGCGTATGGATGAGCAGGCTGCTCCGCAGCAACCTGATGGACGATGTTTTCAATAATGAAAACGAAAGTTTCCAGCAGGAAACCCAACTGATGCAAAATGAATATTCCGTTAACCTGCCCACGAAGTTTTATTACAAAGGCAAATGGAACAACGGTTGGGTGAATGTCGTCAATCCTTTTCGTGCCTCAATCGTGTTGGGAACTCCGGGGTCGGGAAAATCCTACGCTATCGTAAACAACTATATCCGGCAACACATCGAAAAAGGTTTTTCGATGTACATATACGATTTCAAGTTCGATGACCTTTCCACCATTGCCTACAATCATTTACTGAAGCATACCGACAAGTATAAGGTAAAGCCGAAGTTTTATGTTATCAACTTTGACGACCCACGCCGGAGCCACCGCTGCAATCCACTCAATCCTGATTTTATGACGGATATATCGGATGCCTATGAAGCAGCCTATACCATTATGCTTAATCTTAACAAGTCGTGGATTTTGAAACAAGGGGATTTTTTCGTGGAAAGCCCAATTATCTTGCTTGCAGCAATAATATGGTTTCTGAAAATCTATGATAACGGTAAGTTCTGTACGTTTCCTCATGCTATTGAATTGCTGAATAAAAAATACGCAGACGTATTCACTATACTCACTTCATACCCTGAACTGGAAAATTATTTGTCGCCCTTTATGGATGCGTGGCAGGGAGGCGCACAAGACCAGTTACAGGGGCAGATTGCATCTGCAAAAATTCCTTTGTCCCGCATGATTAGCCCACAGTTGTATTGGGTAATGACGGGCGATGATTTTTCATTAGACATCAACAATCCTAAAGAGCCGAAAATACTTTGTGTAGGCAACAACCCCGACCGACAAAATATTTATTCCGCAGCGTTGGGCTTGTACAATTCCCGCATTGTAAAACTCATCAACAAGAAAGGAAAATTAAAGAGTTCCGTTATAATAGATGAGCTGCCCACGATTTATTTCAGGGGGCTGGACAATCTTATCGCAACTGCCAGAAGCAACAAAGTTGCAGTTTGTTTGGGCTTTCAGGACTTTTCGCAATTAACAAGGGATTACGGCGATAAGGAAAGCAAGGTTATACAGAATACCGTTGGCAATATATTTTCCGGTCAGGTAGTAGGCGAAACCGCCAAGAGCCTAAGCGAACGTTTCGGTAAGGTATTGCAGAAACGGCAGAGCCTAACTATTAACCGTAATGATAAATCCACTTCCATTTCTACCCAAATGGATAGCCTGATACCAGCATCCAAAATATCCACTTTGACACAAGGCATGTTCGTGGGTGCGGTATCGGACAACTTTGATGAGCGTATCGAGCAAAAGATTTTCCACGCTGAAATTGTGGTGGACAATGATAAGGTTGCCGCCGAAACCAAAGCCTATCAAAAGATACCGCAGATATTATCCTTTACCAATGAAAACGGGGAGGATAACATGAAGCAGGAAATTGACGACAATTACAAGCGGGTAAAGCTGGATAGTACAGGGATTATAGAAAATGAATTGGAGCGGATTAAGAACGACCCGGATTTACAGCATTTGGTACAAAAGGGATAAAGAATGATAGTATTGGATGACAATATCCTTTTCTTGAAGAAATATTGCTAAATAAAAAAGTATCACTACCTTTGTTAGTAAACGCTAACTAACACAATTTTGTTAGCGAACGGGTAATATGGAAAAGTTCACAGACAGGCAAATAGAAATAATGGAAGCCGCAACGGCTCGGATTGATGCTTACGGTATTCAAAACCTGACTATCAAAACGCTGGCTGCCGATATTGGTTTATCCGAACCGGCTTTATACCGTCATTTTAAAAGCAAGAATGATATTTTACTTGGTTTGCTCAACTATTTCATAACAGGAATGAAAAACCGCATAAGTAACATTCCTGTAAATCCTAACGCAACGGCAGGAGATGAATTGAGGGATATTTTTAAATCGCAACTGCAAACCTTTACAGATAAGCCTGCGATTGTTAGTGTCATTTTTGCGGAAAGTATTTTTCATTATGATGAGGGATTGAGTTATAAAGTTTCCGAAATAATGGAATTAATGCACCAATATGTCAATGCAAACATTGAAAAAGGACAAAAAGCAGAGCAATACGGCAAGCTAATCAATGCTTCCACGCTTACCACTATTATACTTGGAGGAATGAGAATGACCGTATTGAAATGGAAATTGTCAGGGCATAAATCCAACCTGATGAAAGACGGGAAAGCAGTTTTGGAGGGAATTTTAAAAATGATTGAAAAAAAATAATTGAGATATGAAAAAAGTAATTGTATTTGGAATGAGCCTTATGCTTTTGTGGAGCTGTAATAATTCCACTGAAAAATCAACTACACATCAGGAAACAGAAAATCACACAGAACATCAACACGATGAAAGTTCCGAAGCTATTGAACTCAACAATGGTGAAAAATGGTTGGTGAACGAAGAAATGAAACCCTTTGTATTGAAAGGCGAAGAATTGGTAAATTCTTATATCCAGAATAATCAGACAGATTATAAAGCATTAGCTCAACAGGTAAAAGAGCAAAACAACCAGCTCATAAAAAGCTGTACAATGGGTGGAAAAAGCCACGATGAACTGCACAAATGGCTGCATCCGCACCTTGAAATAGTGAAGGCCTTAGAAGAAGAAACAGATGCAGCAAAAGCAAATGAAACCGTTTTGCACCTGCAACATTCGTATCAGGAATATCATAAGTATTTTAATTAAAAAGTATAATTTTGCATTATGAAACGGCTTTTGGTAATATCATTTCTTTTTATCTTTTTAAGTGCTAATACAGCATTTGGAGAGTTATTGAAATTGCCATTGTTAATTCAGCATTATACTGAACATAAACAAGAAGAAACTGCTATTTCATTTATTCATTTTTTAGCAGAACATTATAAGGGAACCGTCAATCATCAGCACAATAATCACCATCACGATAATCTGCCTTTTAAAACATTAAATACACACTCTGGGTCTGTAATTTCACTTATTCCCAATCCGATATTTTCGTTACACAAACAATTCTTCCCCGAAGATAATACAATCATTCCCGCTTATCTTCAATCTAATTATGCCAATGCTTATCTGAATGGTATCTGGCAACCGCCTCGTTTTAGTTAATCTTTTTTTGAAAGAGCGATAAGCATTTTGATGTGCATATCGCTATCGTACATTTTTCAAAACGATTAATTAAATGAATTATGCTGAATAAAATCATCGGGTTTTCCGTAAGGAATAAACTCATCATAGGGCTGTTTACGGCTGCCCTTGTCATCTTTGGTGTGTATGAAACTACCAAACTGCCGATTGATGCCGTTCCCGATATTACCAATAACCAAGTGCAGGTCATCACCGTAGCTCCGGCTTTGGGAGCGACCGATATTGAGCGATTGGTTACTTTCCCGATAGAACAAGCAAGCAGTAATATTGCCGGTATTCACGAAATCAGGAGTTTTTCACGCTTCGGCTTGTCATTAGTAACCCTTGTTTTTGATGACGATATTGATGTGTATTGGGCAAGACAACAGGTTGCCGAAAGATTACAATCCGTAAAAGACGAAATTCCGGAAGGTGTTGGCAGTCCTGAATTAGGACCTATTTCCACCGGATTGGGCGAAATCTACCAGTATGTAGTTCGGGCAAAAACCGGCTACGAAAACAAATACGATGTTACCGAGTTACGTACCATTCAGGATTGGATTGTCAGAAGACAGTTGCTGGGTGTGAAAGGCGTGGCAGAGGTCAGCAGTTTTGGCGGCAAACTAAAACAATACACAATAGCGGTTAATAGCCAAAAACTGCAATCCTTCAACCTGACTATCAATGATATTTTTCAGGCATTAGAAAACAACAACCAAAATACCGGTGGCGCATACATTGAAAAAGGTCCGACTGTTTTATTTATCCGGAGTGAAGGTTTGATTGGAAATAAAGAGGACATTGAAAACATTGCCGTAAAATCCACCTCAGACGGTATTCCTGTTTTGCTGAAAGACGTGGCTACATTGAATATCGGCTATGCCACACGCTACGGAGCTATGACCTATAACGATGAAGGCGAAGTAGCCGGTGCGGTGGTGATGATGCTGAAAGGTGCTAACAGTAATGATGTCATCAAAAATGTAAAAGAAAGAATTGCACTCATCGAAAAAACATTGCCCGAAGGTGTGGTCATCGAACCTTTTTTAGACCGTACCAAAATGGTAAACAATGCCATTCATACGATTGAAACCAATTTGGCAGAAGGTGCATTGATTGTGATTTTTGTGTTGGTGTTGTTCCTTGGCAATTTACGGGCGGGCTTACTGGTGGCATCCGTCATTCCTTTGGCGATGTTGTTTGCCATTATTATGATGAATGTTTTTGGAGTGAGCGGCAACCTGATGAGCTTGGGAGCTTTGGATTTCGGTTTAATTGTAGATGGTGCTGTTATTATTGTCGAAGCGGTGCTGCATCAGCTGCATCACGGTAAAAAATATGAAATTCTGCCTAAAATCAGCCAATCGGAAATGAATAAACAGGTCAAAAGCTCAGCTTCCAAAATGGTGAACAGTGCTGTATTTGGTCAGATTATTATCCTGATTGTTTACTTGCCGATTTTTAGCTTACAAGGTATAGAAGGCAAGATGTTCAAACCGATGGCACAAACCGTTTCTTTTGCTTTGATTGGTGCATTTATTCTTTCGCTTACTTATATCCCGATGATGAGTTCATTGGTATTGAGCAGGAAGCTGAAACACAAGCCCAACCTGTCGGACAGAGCAATGGCAAAGTTGGAAAATGCTCATCAAAACATATTGAAAAAGGTGCTGTATTTTCCAAAAGCAATCATCGCATCGGTAGCTGTACTTTTTGTGATAGCCATTTTTATTTTATCAAGATTAGGCGGTGAGTTTATTCCCTCCTTGGAAGAAGGCGATTTTGCAGTGGACACACGTGTTTTAACCGGCAGCAACCTGAGCACCACCATCGAATACACCCAAAAAGCTGCTCATATTTTGAAATCACAATATCCCGAAGTGGAAAAAGTGGTTACAAAAATCGGAAGTGGCGAAGTGCCTACCGACCCTATGCCGATGGAAGCCAGCGATATGATGGTGATTTTAAAAAACAAAAAAGAATGGACTTCGGCTAAAACTTTCCCTGAATTGGCAGAGAAAATGACAAAATCATTGGAAGCTGTACCCGGTATCAGTACAGGGTTTCAATATCCGGTGCAAATGCGTTTTAATGAATTGATGACAGGTGCAAGACAAGATGTGGTGTGCAAGATTTTTGGAGAAAATTTAGATAGTCTGGCTCATTATGCGACTCAGTTAGGCACTATCATTAAAACGGTAAAGGGTGCAGAGGATTTGTATATCGAACCCGTAACGGGAATGTCGCAAGTAGTGGTTCAATTCAACCGAGCCGGTATGGCGCAATTCGGACTGAATATTAAAGAGGTCAATAAAGTGGTGAATACTGCTTTTGCAGGGCAAAGTGCCGGCAAAGTGTACGAAGGAGAAAAGTGTTTTGATTTGGTCGTTCGATTAGACGAAAAACAAAGAGAAAACCTGAACGATATTCGCAACCTGCTCATCCCAACGCCCAAAGGCACTCAGATACCTTTGTACCAGGTAGCAAATGTGGACATCATCACCGGACCGGCTCAGATACAAAGAGAAGATGCTAAACGGAGGATTGTCATCGGCTTTAATGTGCGAGGCAGAGATGTGCAGAGCATCGTAAACGAACTGAGTAAAAAAACAGAACAACAACTGCACTTTTCACCGGGATATTATATCACTTATGGCGGAGCTTTTGAAAACCTCAACCAGGCAAAAGACCGTTTAATGATTGCCGTACCGGTATCCCTGGCTTTGATTTTTCTGTTATTATTTTTTGCTTTCAAATCAGTAAAAGAAAGTTTATTGATTTACACTGCCATTCCGCTTTCTGCCATTGGCGGTATTTTCCTGTTGGCATTGCGGGGAATGCCTTTCAGCATCAGTGCCGGTATTGGTTTTATTGCCTTGTTTGGCGTAGCGGTGCTAAACGGTATTGTATTGATAGCCGAATTTAACCGATTGAAAAAAGCCGGAGAACAAGATTTAGAAAAAGTGGTTCTAAACGGAACAAAAACCAGACTGCGACCGGTATTGATGACGGCTTTTGTGGCTTCATTAGGTTTCTTGCCAATGGCTTTGAGCAACGGTGCAGGTGCAGAAGTGCAAAAACCTTTGGCAACGGTGGTGATTGGCGGTTTATTGATTGCTACTTTTTTAACGCTGTTTGTTTTGCCTGCTTTATTTATTCAGTTTGAAAAAATAAATTTAAAAAAGATGAAATTATCCAAAAAATCAGTGATAAGCATCATCGTTCTTTTAATCCAGATACCGCTTTTTGCCCAAAACATCACTTTGGAACAAGCTTTGGAAATGGCGGATAAAAATAGTCTTTCCATCAAAAGCAATGAACTGTTGGAAAGCTATCAGGCAAAGAAGAAAGCGTCTTATCTCAACATTCCGCAAGCTAACCTGACAACAGAATTGGGACAAATAAACACAGCTGCTTTTGATAACAAATTTGGAATAACGCAAAGTATCAATTTTCCTGCGGTTTACAGTAATCAAAAAAAAGTATTGGAACAGGAATGGCAAAAGGCAATAACCCAAACCAAGCTGTCCAAAATAGAAACAGGAAAGTTAGTTACTCAAATTTTCTATCAGATTTTATTGCTGAATGAGCAGAAAAAAATCCTTAGTAAAACGAATACACTCTATGCAGAGTTTTTAGAAAAAAACAAATTGCGTTTTGAAAAAGGTGCAGGAAATATTTTGGAAAAAACAACCGCAGAAGTACAGTACGAGAATATTTCCAATCAATTAAAATGGTTGGAAAATGAAATTGACTTAGCAAAAATTCAATTGCAATGGTTACTCAATTCAGATATAAGATATGAACCGACAGCCGATAATTTTATCATTGATATAGGATTGCTATCTAATGATACTTCAATAGAAAATCATCCTTTGATTGAGCTATCCCAACAGGAAATTGAGCAATCCAAATTGCAGGTACGATTGGAAAAATCAAAACTTCTGCCCGATTTATCGCTTTCTTATTACAACCAAAGTTTTAGAGAAATTGACCGGCACCGTTATAATGTTGTTGCCATTGGCATTGGCGTTCCCATTTTTGCAAGCGGACAAAAAGCGAATATAAAAGCAGAGGAGCAAAAAATTGCTTTTTACGAAAACGAGCAATTGGTCAAAAAAGCTCAATTAGAAACGGAATACCGGTCGGCTTTGGGTTCTTATCAAATGCAAAAAGCGATTGTTGAGAATTTCCAAAACAAGCAACTTCCGCAGGCAGAACAGATTTTTAAAACGGCAAAAGAACAATTTGCCAATGGAGAAATCAATTATTTGGATTGGGTGCTTTTGAACAATCAGGCAACACAAATTCAAACCAACTATTATCAGGCTGTGGCACAATTAAATCAAACAGCCATCACTATTCTTTATCTCATTTCAAAATAAAAAAACAATGAAAAATATAATTATCGTTCTATTGAGTTTGTTTTTTTTCGGGTGTAAAAACAGCCAACAAGAACAAGAAAAACAGCCCAATTCAGCCAATGAAAATCATATTTCATTAAGCAACGAACAACTCCAAAATTTTCAATTGAGTACTACGGAATTGCAGGAAAAAAATATCCACCACACGCTCCGGCTGAACGGCACAATAGATGTACCGCCACAAAATCTGGTTTCTGTAAGCAGTGCTTTGGGTGGAAGAGTACAATCTACCAAGCTATTGCCCGGTATGCACTTCAAAAAAGGTGAAGTATTGGTAACATTAGAAGACAACCAGTATATCCAATTGCAGCAGGATTATCTTACCGTAAAAGCACAATTGCAAAATGCAAGGGAAGAATACAACCGCCAAAAGGAACTCAACCAGAGCAAAGCCAGCAGTGATAAGGTTTTCCAACAGGCACAGGCAGATTACCGGATTTTGGAAGCTACGCTTGCCGCTTTGGAACAAAAACTGCAACTCATTCATATCAATCCAAATCAGATAACTGTGAATAACATTAGGAGAACCGTCAATATTTACGCTCCTTTTGATGGATATGTAACCCAGGTTTTGGTCAATACAGGCAAATATATTAGTCCGTCAGATGTGTTATTTGAGTTAGTTGACCCAAGAAATATTCATTTGAATTTGAAAGTTTTTGAAAAAGACTGGGATAAAATTCAGGTGGGAATGCAGGTGCGGAGTTATACCAATAACAAACCCGACAAAAAATATTCAGGGAAAATTATTCTCATCGGAAAAAATATTTCAGACGACAGAGCCGTTGAGATACACGCTCATTTTGACAACTATAATGCTGCGTTAATTCCGGGAATGTATATGAATGCCGAAATCGAAATTCCGGAAACAAAAAACGTTGCTTTACCCGATGAATGTATCGTTTCTTTTGAAGGGAAACATTATGTATTTAAACAAAAAGATGCCGGCAGTTTTGAAATGATAGCCATAGAACCCGGAAGCAGCGGAGATGGTTTTACAGAAATCCTCAATGCCGATGTGTTGAAGAACAGCAAAATTGTGCAAAAAGGAGCTTATACTTTGCTGATGGCAATGAAGAATAAAAGCGAAGAGTAGAAATATTAAAATCAACAATATTATGTTTTACAATATCCCAAAACAGCTTTCCGGTCTTACGGAAGCGGAACTAAAAACCTCCCGTGAAAAATTTGGTTTCAATCAGGCAGAAAACACCAAAAAAAGTGCCTGGTACACGCTGTTATTTGACATTCTGAAAGAACCAATGCTGCTTTTGCTCATTGCCGTTTCGGTGATTTATGTTATGGTGGGCAATTATTCCGAAGCCCTGTTTATGTTGGGAGCAATTATTCTTGTTTCGGGCATCTCTTTCTACCAGGACAACCGCAGTAAAAAGGCATTGGAAGCATTGGAAAAACTGAATGAGCCACTCAGCACCGTTATCCGAAATTCAAAAGTAATACACATTCCTACCCGGGAAATTGCCGTGGGCGATTTGTGTATTACGGAAGAAGGAAAAATGATTAATGCCGATGGCGAAATAATGCACAGCAATGATTTCTCAGTCAATGAAGCATCGCTTACCGGAGAAAGTTTTTCGGTGTTCAAAAGCCAGGATACCGAAGACAAAAAAGTATATAGCGGCACTTTGACGGTTTCGGGACTGGCGGTTTTTAAGGTCGAAAAAATCGGTGCGGAAACAAAACTGGGCAAAATCGGTACATCCATTCAGCATATCAAAGAAGAGCGTTCGCCACTGCAAATACAGATTACCAGATTTGTAAAAGGAATGGCAATTGCCGGAATTGTCGTTTTTCTGATGGTTTGGGCATACAGCTTTTGGCAATCAAGAGATATTGTTCAAAGTTTGTTGGTGGGATTAACTTTGGCAATGTCTATTCTGCCCGAAGAAATTCCTGTCGCTTTTACTACGTTTATGGCATTGGGAGCGTGGAAACTGATGCGTGAAGGCATTATCATCAAGCGAAGCAGCGTGGTAGAAACGCTGGGAAGCACTACTGTCATCTGTACGGATAAAACCGGAACAATTACCGAAAATTCGATGCGGCTGAAAGCTCTTTTTGATTATAAAACCAACCAGGTGTTTGATGAAACGCATTTTAATGTACCGGAACTCTCCGAACTCATTCAATATGCAATGTGGAGCAGCGAACCCGTGCCGTTTGACCCAATGGAAAAAACACTGCACAAAGTATATGAGAAAACACAAACTTCTGACCTAAGAAAAGATTTTCAAATGATACACGAATATCCGCTGGAGGGAAAGCCGCCAATGATGACACACCTTTTTGAAAACAGTTCAGGAAAACGCATTGTTGCAACCAAAGGCGCACCCGAAGCTATTCTTGCGGTTTCTCAACTTTCTGAAAATGAAAAAGAAAACTTGCGTCAACAAATTCAGGATTTTGGGCAACAAGGTTATCGTGTGCTGGGCGTTGCCAAATGTTATTTTGAAGGAAACCATTTTCCCGGAAAACAGCAGGATTTCGACTTTGAATTTTTAGGATTTACCGTCTTTTACGACCCGCCTAAAAAGGATATTCAGCAGGTATTCCAAAAGATTTACGATGCCGGAATTAAAGTAAAAGTGATTACAGGCGACAATGCCGACACCACAAACGCCATTGCCCGGCAAGCGGGTATTGTCAATCATACTCCGGCTGTTAATGGTTCTGAAATAACACATCATTCCGAAATCGAATTAAGGACACTCGCAAAAGACACTACCCTGTTTACCCGCATGTTTCCCGAAGCGAAACTTGCTGTTGTCAATGCCTTAAAACAATCCGGAGAAATCGTAGCAATGCTGGGTGATGGCGTAAACGATGCACCTGCCCTGAAAGCCGCTCATATTGGCGTAGCTATGGGCAATAAGGGTACGGAAATAGCCAAAGCAGCAGCTTCATTAGTTATTACCAACGATGATTTGGACAAACTCATTACAGGAATTGCAGCAGGGCGGAGGATTTACGCCAATATCAAAAAAGCCATTCAGTACATTATTTCCATTCATATTCCCATTATTCTGACCGTTTCCCTGCCTTTGTTTTTGGGTTGGATGTATCCGAACATTTTTACACCGGTACACGTTATTTTTCTGGAGCTGATTATGGGACCTACCTGTTCCATTGTTTATGAAAACGAACCCATAGAGAAAGATGCGATGCAAAGGAAACCCCGTAAAATGACCGAAACCTTTCTGAACTGGAAAGAATTAAGCATCAGTATTATTCAAGGATTGCTAATTACAACAGGTGTCTTGTTCGCTTATCAATTTGCCGTCCAAAAAGGAAGCAATGAAGAAACTACAAGAGCAATGGTATTTACTACGCTAATCGTTGCTAATGTGTTATTAAGCCACACCAACCGTTCGTTTACGTACAGCCTGTTTGATAGTTTCAAAAACAGGAATAAACTGTTCCCAATGATTACGGGAATAACTTTGTTATTGCTTTTCGCCATCTTGTACATACCCCTGTTTGCCGGTTTCTTTCAAGTAACAGGATTGAACATCCCCGAATTGGGAACGGCATTTTTAATCGCAGCGGTATCTGTCTTGTGGTTTGAAGTGTATAAATGGATAAAGAGAAGATGAGTTTTTTTTCAACAAAAACTTATCTTAAATAACCCCGTTTGCTTTGCGACAAGATTTGATTTTGACGGAATGTAGTAAAAGTTAATTTTATTAGCTTTTGCGGATTAAAAAGTACAAATGTTCAACCTTGCACGAAACCCGCTCTTTTGCCAAACTGCTTCATGTTGGCGGCTGCTCTTTGTCTTTCCGTTGGGTCGGGTTAGTGTATAATTGTCCTGAATGTCAGGTTTATTCTCGGTGTCGTTACTTTTTTAGTCGGCGGAAGTCTGTGCAACCAATGTGTTTGTGTAGTATCTTTCATTACCAACAAACTACCGTGTTCCAAAATCAATTCTACTTTTTCGTTGCTTTTTTTGTGTTTAAAAGCAAATTTTCTTTCTGCTCCAAAACTTAATGAACCTATTGCTCCGTCTTTTTTCAAATCGGTTTCCCCGTCACTGTGCCACGCCATACCCTCGTCTCCGTTGTGATACAAATTCAGTAAACAGGAATTAAACGTTTCGCCTGTTTCTTTTTCAATGATAGTTTTTAGTTCTAATAATTCTTTTGTCCACGCCAAAGCATATTTTGTAGTGTTAGAATAGGTGTATTCAAACGGTTTTTCGCCATACCACGCTACTTTGCGTTTGGTAATGATTTTCTTTCCGAAAATGATTGCTTCATCATTTCGCCATTCGATTGTTTCCAATAATCTGTTCAGAAAAAAATCAGCTTCTTTTTGAGTGAGCAATTTGCCGTAATAGTTTACCGTTCCGTCTTGTGGCAACCAATTTTTATACTTATCTATGGTTTGGTTAAATAAATCCATTCTTCCATTTTTTATATTCTACTTTCAAACAATGCCCACAAGGACGATAATTATTTTGCTGTGCTTCCTGCTCTGATGTAAAGAAAACTCGGTTTTCTCTTTTCATTCTTTTGCCCGAAGCACAACCTAATACACCGTAAATTTTCAGCTTGCTATTGCCACCTAAACGGATTTTCTGTTCTTTGATTTTACTTCGTAAATCGCTGTCGGATATTTCGCTGTGCCTTATCATTATTAACTTAAAGCATCGTGAAAAATAATACCCAAAGTATAACGTTCGCCCGATTTTACTTCGCTTACACCGTGTTTCATATTCACTCTGTAATAGCCTTTCGTTCCCTTTTCGGGTTTGAAGTTGGTGGTAAAAATCAATACATCGCCTTTCTTTGGTTTTAATACAATGGCTTTGGATTGTGCTCTTGGGATTTGCTGTGTCAATACAAATTCGCCACCTGTAAAATCTTTGTCGGGTTCGTTAAGGAACAAAACAATTTGTATCGGAAAATAAACATCGCCATACAAATCCTGATGCAATGTATTGAAACCGCCTTTGCCGTATTTCAAAATCAAAACAGTTGCTTTTTGCTGTCCGTTTTGGTGGCATTGTTGTAGTAATTCTGCGTGTTCTAATGGAAATTGCTTATCAATATTCAACGCCCTAAACCACGCATTTGCAATGGGTGCAAGGTGCGGATAAATGTTTGTTCTGATTTGCGGAATGAGTTCAGGCAAAGGGTAATTAAAATATTTGTATTCGCCGAAACCGAAACGGTAGCGTTCCATTACAACGGTTTTTCTATAAGCATTTGGATTATTGTATTCCGATTTCAGGCTTTCGCATTGTTCGTCTGATAACAAGTTTGGAATAATCGCATAACCGTTTGTGTGCATTGTTTCAGTAACGCTTTGCCAATCTGTATTTTCTATTTTATGGATAATATTGTTCATTTTCTACTATTAAATTTCTGAATGTGTTTTTGCTCCTTCCCAACCGATGATAGCGGTCTTTCGTGTATTTCCCCACATATAACCGCCAAAATTTCCCGATGATTGGATAACACGATGACAAGGAATAAGAAACGCAACAGGATTGCTTCCGATAGCCGTGCCAATGGCTCTGGAAGCGTTGGCGTTACCAATTTTTTCGGCAATGTTGCCGTAAGTAGAAAGTTGTCCCATTGGAATTTTTAAAAGTGTTTCCCAAACTTTCAATTGAAAATCTGTTCCTTTTAAATGCAGTTTAATTTCGGATAATTTATTCCAATCATTCTGAAAAATGAATAAAGCATTTTGTTGTAACAGGTCTAATTTTCGTTGAAAAGTTGCGTTTGGAAATTTTGATTTAAGGTCGTTCAATGCTTTGCACGTTACCTTCAAATGCCATATAGCAAACGCCTTTTGATGTAGAAGCTACAATTAAATTTCCAAATGGACTTTCAGCAAAACTGTAATTAATATGCAGATTTTTACCACCGTTTTTATATTCGGCAGGTGTCATACCCTCGATATTCACAAATAAATCGTGTAAACGGCTTGTTCCTGAAAGTCCTGTTTCGTGTGCAGTGTCAAAAAGTGTAGCTTGTTTGTCGCTCAATAATTTTTTGGCGTGTTCAATACTAATGTATTGCAAAAATTTTTTGGGTGTTGTTCCTGCCCAATCGCTAAACAAACGTTGAAAATGAAACGGACTTAAATGTACTTGCTCCGCAACTTCGTCAAGATTGGGTTGTTGTTTAAAGTTGGTTTTTATGTACTCGATTGCTTCGGCAATTCGACTATAATGAATTTGATTTTGTGTTGTCATTTTTTCAGATTTTATACTGCAAAAGTCAAAATAATATTGCAGTCATAAAATCCGAAACTTGCTGAATTTTGTCTGTCGGTTGATGTCAGCACGGTGGTTGGGTAGAGTTGCAGATAACGGTTCGGCTGCCCTTATTTTCGGGTTACAAGTTGTCCATTACAAACTGTCTGCAATAGTTTTTGATTTGTTGTCTAACTTGTCTAAACTGTTCTTTAATTTCTTCGTCAGTTCCTGTTGCTCTTGCAGGGTCAGGAAAATTTTGATGAAACTTTTTTGCTTTGGTCGGGAAGAATGGGCAACGCTCTTTTGCGTTGTCGCAAACGGTAATTACAAAGTCAAAATCAATGTCGTAATATTCGTCAATGTTGTTTGAAGTGTGATTTGAAATGTCAATGCCGTCTTCTTGCATTGTTGTAATGGCTTTCGGGTTTACTCCGTGTGTTTCAACACCTGCACTGTAAACGTCCGCTTTGTTGCCTGCGAAATGTCGCAAGTAGCCTTCGGCTATTTGACTTCTGCAACTGTTACCAGTGCAAAGCACCAAAATTTTCTTTTTCATAGTTTTAGCAACAGCCTGAATTTGGTGAACAACAATCCGCTGGTTTTTCTGCATAAACAGTTATACTTCTAATGACAGTTTCGTTCGCCTTGTACTGAGCAATCTCTTCATTATTCAGATAGTTTTTCAGAATATCGTCAGGCACAATGATAGGTTTGTCTTTCTGAATTTGCATATTGGCAAAACCCACTTTGCTTACATAGCTCAGATATTCGTCTTTGTCAATAGCACTTGCCACGCAACCGGCATACATTTCTGCCGCAGATTTTATTTTTTCGGGCAATTCGCCTGTTAAAACAATATCCGAAATACTGAAATGTCCGCCAGGTTTTAACACTCGGAACATCTCCGCAAAAACCGCTTGTTTATTCGGCACAAGGTTTAAAACACAGTTACTCACAATCACATCAGCGATATTAGCTTTTACAGGCATTTTTTCAATATCGCCTTGTCTAAACTCAACATTGTTGAAACCTAATTTTTCTGCGTTATTTCGTGCTTTGTTTATCATTGCTTCGGTAAAATCTATACCTATTACTTTTCCTGCTTCGCCAGTTTCGGCTCTGGCTATAAAACAATCGTTACCTGCTCCGCTTCCTAAGTCAATAACGGTATCTCCCTTTTTGATTTTGGCAAATTGAGTTGGCAGTCCGCAACCCAAACCTAAATCGGCATCGGGATTGTAGCCTTCAAGGTCGTTGTATTCTTCACTCATTATGTTATAGACCTCGGTACTGCAACCGCCCGCACCACAACAGGAAGAAGCGTTTGTATCTTTGTCTTGCAAGGCTATTTCGCTGTACTTCTGCCTTACCATTTCTTTGATTTCTTGTTCTGTGTTCATTGTATTTGTGTTTAATAGAATTATTAGTTAGAAATTGATTAACAGCAGTTTTGTTTAATAACTGTTGTAATGATTTTTGAAAAATATTCCTTCAGTACATCAAAGGTTTTTTCATCAATACAATAGCAAATAGCATTGCCTTCAATATTGCCTTTAATCAGTCCAGCATTTTTAAGTTCCTTCAAATGTTGAGAAACTGTTGGTTGTGCCAATGGCAGTTCGTTTACGATGTCTCCGCAAATACAAGCGTTTACTTTTAAAAGATATTCTATAATGGCTATTCTTGCCGGATGTCCCAACGCTTTTGCGATAATCGCAATCTGGTTTTGCTGGTCTGTAAAGTGGTCTGTTTTTGTTGCACCCATTATCTTGATATATTAATATTGCAATATTACGATTATTGTTTGGACTGTAAAAGAATTTCCCTAAATTTTTTCAAGAAAAATGTCTTAACAAATGAAGGAGGAAAGTTTAGTCTTGTTAATATTAGGGCGTTTTCTTGTAGGATTGCACCTAACCTTTAAGTTCAAAATTCACAATAGAGTTGATTGACGATTTGAAAGAAATGAAAAACTTTTTTCAAGAAAACATTGCCACTTAAAAAACTATTTTTACATTTGTTAGCGAATACTAACTAACGGGATTTAAAAAGATAAAATAATATGGCAACATTTGATAAAGAAAGCATTTTCAATCCCGAAAATGCAATTGAATACACAAACGGAGGAGTTATCAGCAAACAGGTAACTAAAAGCAAAGGTGGAAATTTGACTTTATTCTCGTTTGACAAAGAACAGGGACTATCAGAACACAAAACGCCTTACGATGCCATTGTGCAGATTTTGGATGGCGAAGCAGAAATAACGATTGCCGGAAAACTTCATCATCTGAAAAAAGGTGATTGTATCATTATGCCGGCAAACATTCCACACGCATTGAAAGCCATTGAACGCTTTAAAATGTTGCTGACAATGATAAAGGAAGAATAATCAGATAGCCATAAAGGTTAAACAAAAAAATTTGCTCAATTATGTTAGTGAACGCTCACAAACTATTTATTATTCCGTTGATGTTTATCGGGTGGAATACTGTTCAGGCACAGGAAACCTGGACGATGAAACAATGTATTGATACGGCACAAGTCCATAACAAGACTTTGCAAATAAATCGTAATAACATATCCATCAGTGAACAACAAAAAAAAGAAGCAAAAGCCAATCTTATTCCGAAAGTTGCTGCCAATGCCGATTACAAGTATTTTATGGAATTGCCTACACAGCTAATGCCGATGAATGCACTCAACCCGCAAGCACCTGAAGGGCAATTCAGAGATTTGCAATTCGGTGTTCCGCACAACATCAATGCTAATGTGCAGTTGGCTATGCCGTTGTATAATCCGCAGGTTTATGGGGCGATTGAGAACACAAAAATTGCCAACGAACTCACACAGCTTCAATTTCAAAAATCGGAGGAACAGGTTTTATACGACATTACCACGTTGTATTACAACGCTCAAATCTTGAAACATCAGCTCGATTTTTTGGAAAGCAATCTGACAAATACCCAAAAGCTATTAAAAAATATGGAACTCTTGAAAGAACAGCTTTTGGCAAAAGGAACAGATGTGAGCAAAGTAAAACTGCAAGCCGAACAGTTGAGTACGCAAAGGGAAAACATTAGCAACAAATACACAACGGTTTTGAATGCACTGAAACTGAATATCGGTATTCCATTGGAGCGAAATATTACCGTTGTTTCTGAAATCGAACAGCAAGCCTTGACGGAAAATAATGTAGAAAATATATTGGATTTGAAAATTATTCAGACACAAAACAAACTATTGAACAGCGAATTGAGTGCGTTGAACAAATCAAGGTTTCTACCCTCGCTGAATTTGATTGCTTCTTATGGAACAACAGGTTTTGGTTACGACAAAACCCCAAACGATTTTCTGAAATTCTACCCCATAGGCTTTGCAGGCTTGCAACTGACTTACCCGCTTTTTAACGGAACAGTTACACAGCGAAAAATCAATCAAAAAAAACTGGAAATCAGCAATAACGAATTGCAGGCTCAACTGATTGGCGATAAAAACAAAATGGAAATTGAAGATGCTTTAAGGCAAAGAACAATTGCACAGCAAACAGTCATCAATACCGAAAATCAAATCACTTTGGCTCAATCCATTTATGAGCAAACCATTTTACAACAAAAGCAAGGTACGGCAACACTTACTGATGTTTTATTGGCTGATAATGCACTTCGTGAAGCACAGCAAAATTACCTGTCGGCAGTTATAGATTATCTGAAAGCGGATTTGGAGCTAAAAAAGCTGACTGGGTCAATTAAAAATTAAGAGTTAAAAATTAAGAATATGAAAAAGATAATTTGGATAATAGCTGGAATTGCCATTGTTGGTTTGATGATTTTTAAATTGGCGAGCAATAAAAAAACTACTGAAAACAAGGTGTATCAGTACGACAAAGAAAAACCTATTACTGTAAGTGCTGACACCATTCGTTTGCAAATTATTGATGATGCAAATACTTATACAGGCACATTTGAGCCGAATAAGGAAACAAAAATCAGTGCGGATATACAAGGAAAAATCAATGCTGTTTTGGTAGATGTAGGAAGCTATGTTTCCAAAGGACAAACACTTATTCAGTTGGATAATTCATTGTTGAAACTACAATTACAAACGGTTGAAGTGCAAATTGAGGGCTTGCAAGATGATGTAAAACGCTATACCATTTTAACGGAAGCCGATGCCGTTCAAGGAGTACAGTTGGAAAAGGCAAAATTAGGCTTGAAATCGGCAAAAATTCAGAAAGCAACTTTATTGGAGCAAATCAGTAAAACCACTGTAAAAGCACCTTTCAACGGTGTGGTAACTGCCAAGCTCAATGAGGAGGGCGGTTTTGCAGCACCGGGTATTCCGTTGCTACAAATTACGGATATAAGTACTTTACGCTTTACAGTCAATGTTCCTGAAAATAATTTGGCACAATTTCAAAACAATCAAACTTACAAAATCAATGCTGATGTTTATCCTGATATTTCTCTTTCGGGCAAAATAACAATGATTGGAAGTAAAGCCAATATGGGAAATAGTTTTCCTGTACAGTTTCAGGTTGCCAACACCAGAAACCTAACTATAAAATCGGGAATGTTCGGCAAAGTAAATCTTTCTGAAACCAAACAAGAACAATGTATTCTTATTCCCACGTCTGCCATTATTGAAGAAAATGGAATTGCAAAAGTATATCTCATAAAAAACGGGAAAGCCGTATTGCAATCTATTACCATATCAGGAAATATCGGCAATAAAACAGTTGTGTCAAGCGGATTGGCAACAGGCGATATTGTTGTAACAAATGGCTTTATCAATCTTTTTGACGGAGCAAACATCAATACAAAATAACATCAGCGAAAATGAACATCACAGAAATATCAATCAAACGTCCCTCGCTGATTATCGTACTTTTCAGCGTATTTGCCCTGTTGGGAATTATCGGTTACAAGAATTTGAGCTATGAACTGATGCCCGATTTTAATCAGCCTGTTGTGGTTATCAGAACCGTTTATCCCGGAGCAGAACCCAACGAGGTAGAAACTTCCGTTTCCCGAAAAATTGAAGATGCACTTTCCAATTTGGAGGGCGTAGATTATTTGCTTACCAAATCATTACCCAATGCTTCAATCATCATAGCCAACCTGAAATACGGAACGGATTTGGACAAAACAATGCAGGATGCCCAACGCTACATTGACAATATCCGAAAAGATTTACCGAAAGACATTTTAAGTCCTGTAATGAGCAAAGTGTCGCCTAATGATTTGCCGATTATGTCGGTGAGTGCAACAAGCAATTTAGAGCCGACAGTGTTTTATCAAAAAATGAAAGACGATTACCTGCCACAAATCCAACAGCTAAAAGGAGTGGCAGAGATTACCATTTTAGGCGGAGAAGAACGGGAAATTCAAATCAAGGTCGATAAAGAAAAATTGAAGCTCTATAAAATTTCTTTGTACCAGGTAGTGGAAGCCGTCAATCGTTCAGGGATTGATTTACCTGCGGGAAAATTACAGACCGATACAGAAAATAATTCGGTAAGGTTAGTTGGCAAATTCAATACTATCAATGACATTCAGAATGTTCAGGTCGCAATGCCTTTTCCAAACAGTCCTGTTTATGTGAAAGATATTGCGGAAGTAACGGACGGTGTTAAAGAAATTACTTCTTACAGCCGTTACAGTGGTAAAAACGGTATTGGTTTAATGATAAAAAAACAAGGCGATGCCAATGCCGTTGATGTTTCAAAACTGATTAGGGAAAAATTTCAGTCCATTGAAAAACAAAATGCTAATGCAGATGTAAAGTTTGTAGTTACGGATGACAGCACCGATAACACCATTGCAGCCGTTAATTCGGTGGTATTTGACTTGATTTTAGCCGTTATTTTAGTGTCGTTGGTAATGTTGCTGTTCCTGCGAAGTTTCAGAAACTCACTGATTGTGTTGGTCGCTATTCCTACTTCCTTAATTACCGCTTTTGCCGTGATGTGGCTTTTGGGTTATACGCTCAACCTGATGACTTTGCTTGCAATGTCTTTAATCATCGGTATTTTGGTGGACGATGCGACCGTAGTTTTAGAAAATATCCAACGCCATTTGGATATGGGCAAAGAAAAAAGAACAGCAGCAATGGACGGAAGAATGGAAATCGGTTTTTCTGCATTGTCTATTACATTGGTTGATGTGGTTGTGTTTCTGCCGATTTTATTCTTACAGGTTTTTGTTGCCGATATGCTCAAACAATTTTCGGTAGTAGTGATTACTTCTACGCTTACAAGTTTATTGGTAGGTTTTACTTTAACACCTTGGTTAGCTTCACGCATCGGGGAAAAAGAAGATTTGCAACCGACT
This sequence comes from Chitinophagaceae bacterium, assembly GCA_019638595.1. Lineage (GTDB taxonomy): Bacteria > Bacteroidota > Bacteroidia > Chitinophagales > Chitinophagaceae > Agriterribacter. The sequence goes on along the minus strand of JAHBTJ010000025.1, from coordinate 39,833 downwards.
AATTTCTTCAATCGTTTTTTACTTTGGTTTGAACATCAGTTAGACAAATTTATTAGTTGGTATGGCAAAACGCTAAATTGGATTTTACATCACAAGCTTATTTTTACAGGATTTGTTTTGCTTCTTTTTGTGGGAACAGCGGTAATGATGAAGCAGGGAATTATTGGGAAAGAACTAATCTCAACAGGCGACCAGGGAAAATTCCGTTTGGCATTAGAATTTGACAAAAGCACTTCCATTCAGCAAAACAATTTGGTTTCCGAAAAAATAGAAAACTATATTTTGAAGCAACACGAAGTTTCAACTGTTTTCAGTAATGTGGGCGGACCAAGTACAGGCATTGGAAGTTTAGGAGTTGGTTCTGCCAATAAAACTGAATTTACCATTCAGCTAAAATCCAGGAAAGAAACAAATAATCTTTCTACCGAAACCTTTATGCGAAAGTTGAGAACTGATTTACAAAAAGAACATTCGGGCATTAACTTTTCTATGATAGCATTGGGCTTAATTCCACGTTCTGCACCGATAGAAATCACATTGAGCGGAAGCGACCTAAACCAAGTAATGCAAACAAGTAATGATTTGAAATCAGTCATTGAAAAAATACCCGGAGCAGACAATGTACGGCTTTCGGTAGAAGCAGGAAGCCCTGAATTAAAAGTAATTCCCAACAAAGACAAAATGCAGCGTTTGGGTTTGAATACGGCTTATGTGGGAATGAATTTGCGTACCGCTTTTACAGGAAATGACGATGCCACTTTAACGGAAAACGGAACAGAATATCCTATACGGATTTGGTTGGATAAATTCAGCCGTAAAAATTATGATGATGTAAACCAACTCAACATTATAAATCCAATGGGCATTCCGATTGAAGTTTCGCAGTTTGCAACTATTGAAAGAGATAATTCGCCTTCGCTTTTGGAACGAAAAGACCGACAACCTGCCGTTACATTAACTTCCGATGCACTCGGCAGACCTTCGGGAACAGTAGCAGACGATGTAGTGGTATATCTCAAAAACAATCCTTTACCCAACGGCATACAAATGACCTGGGGAAGCGATATTAAAAGGCAAAACGACAGTTTCGGGGCTTTGGGTTCGGTATTGCTGATTTCATTCTTATTGATTTATTTGATTATGGTAGCCTTGTACGACAGTTACATTTATCCTTTTGTTGCCCTGTTTGCCATACCTGTTGCAGCAATCGGAGCATTTTTAGCATTGAATTTATCACTAAGCAATTTGAGCTTATTTGCCTTGCTCGGCTTGATTATGCTAATGGGATTGGTAACAAAAAATTCTATCTTGATTGTGGACTTTACCAACCAACTGAAAGCGGAGGGAAAACATTACAAAGAAGCATTGATTACCGCAGGAAAAGAACGTATGCGACCAATCTTAATGACGACTTTATCAATGGCAATAGGAATGTTGCCCATAGCATTAGCCAGCGGAACAGCAGCCGAATGGAAAAACGGTTTGGCGTGGGTAATTATTGGTGGTTTGCTTTCCTCATTAGCATTGACGATTTATTTAGTGCCAATGGTATATTACGGAGTAGATAGAATGAAAGAAAAATTGGGCTCAAATAAAAAACAACAATAAATGAAAGCGCCAATTTTTATTATACTGTCAGTCGGGTTATGTTTTTTTCTCTGTTCGTTTTCGGGAAATCAGGCAGAAATCTGTACATTGACCGTTAAGGTAGAAAATTTACGAAATTCAAAGGGTGTTGTTCAATTCACCCTTTACAACAAAGACAATTCAATTCCCGATGAAGATTACAAAAAATATTACCGATTAGAGAAAGCGAAAATTGTAAATGGCAAAGCAGAAATTACTTTTAAAAACCTGCCCCAAGGGAAATATGCCGTAAATATTTTACACGATGAAAACAATAACGGAAAGATTGATAAAGGTTTGCTTTTACCCAAAGAGGGAATTGGATTTTCTAATTGTCAGTCAATAGGTTTACGAAACAGACCTAATTTTTCCAAAGCAAGTTTTAAATTAAATGCAGACAAAACGATTAGTGTAAGGATAATTTATATGTGATTTGAAACGTATTGAAAAAGCAGTATGATAGCAGTGCTTCTGCTATCATACTTTTAGTAAGATTCCATTAAAGAAAGCCTATAGCTAAATGACTGGACATTATAAAAAAGCAATAGATGGCTTAGAAGAAGAAATAAAAGAACTGACCTATGAGCAGGGTAATTCTTTAGCGTCCTATGAAAAAGCTGTTGAACTTATCCTGAGTAAGACAGCCAAACTGAAAAATTATGTATTGAAAACAGGGTTTAAGAATCAGCAAGAGGAAATACACTTTTTTAAACAGATTAAACCCTTATTTATAGCTAAGCTCATTTATTATAATTCGATATACAAAATTGAAACAAAAAGACCGCATGGCGGTGGCAAAATAATAAAAAAGTATCTCTATAACGAGCTTTCTAAAATCAAGAGATACTTTGACAACAACTTTGAGTTTTACAGGTATTATAGAACCAATAGCACCTATCTTGACGATAAATATTTTGCGCGGGGAAAGCATGATATTAAGCTATGCCTGGACACATACTATTTTCAGTCAGACCATACTTTTTCCACCTCACACGATTACAAGGTAGCCAAAATAATAGCAAATGATTTGATACAGGTTTATATCGAAGACCAGCTTTATAATAAAATCCCGGAAGACAAATCAATAGCACCGCAAAAGCTGAACTGGACGGGCAGCAAAGCCGGATTAATAGAACTGATTTATGCACTGCACTATCAGGGCGTTTTTGATAACGGGAACAGCGATATTAAAGTCATCGTTAAAACATTTGAAGATATGCTCAATATTAATTTGGGCGATTTTTATCACACCTATTTGGAACTTAGGAGCAGGAAAATGAACCGGACGAAGTTCCTCGATGCTTTGCGGGACGAACTTATTAGGAAAATGGATGAGCAGGACGAAAGGTAAACGCAGTTTTATCAGGGCGTGCCACCGTCTGCATTTTACCTATGCACCAGCACCACCGAAAAAATCCATACGCTGTCGGGCTATCCGCTATATCTTTTGTTCGTTCCTAACAAAAGGATGCCGCTTCTATCCCTCACGCTAAATGCCATTCAGGAAACTAAGCATTTTACCGACCTCTGAATTTATCTTAGAAAAGGCAAACCATTTCTTGCCTAAATCTTTCAATGATGCCCCGATGTGGTAAAGCTCCGTGCCGTCAATAATGAGAAAACGGTCATGGGCATAGGCAAATGTGTGAACGTCAATAGGCGGGTACTGGCTGTTGTAGCGTTGCACATCCAGTTGTAGCTGGCTGCTGATGCTTTTGGTGTAGATAGTGGCAGATACGGACTGCCCACGCTTGCCGAGCAGGGTTAGTACCGTATCGTCCACGTAATTATCAATAAGGATGATTGACCGCCCGGCGCTTCGCATAATATCGGAAACAAAGGCATAGGCATCAAATATCTGCCCATCGTAAAAAATACCTTTTTCGCTATGCAGCTTACCGCTTTCCAGTGCCTTAAATATTTCCTCAAATTTGCCGTCCGCTTCTAACTGTTTGAGTTCGATTTTATCCAACCTTGAAAACAGTACAGCGTTACTCATTAATATCTTGCGCATCTCTACAAATGCGTTCATAATCTCAATGCTCACTTTTACGGCTGTATCGCTGCGCAATATGGCTGATAGCATAGCCACGCCTTGTTCCGTAAATGCGTAGGCTAAATAACGCCGTCCACCCCGTCCGGCGTTTGAGGTTCCAATTTGGAACCTCAAAGTTTCGCTTTCCTCATCGGTCAACTGGAAACAGAATGTATCGGGAAACCGCTCCATATTCCGCTTTACGGCTTTGTTCAGTATTTTTGTTTCTACCTGGTACAATGCAGCCAGGTCATTATCGAGCATGACCTGTTTGCCCCTTACTGTATAGATAAAGTTTTCTATTTCTTTGCGGATTATAATAGTGTTATCGTTCATCTCTTTTTGTATGTGTGGGTTTACCAAATTCAAAAGCGGTTTCCCCTTTATCGTTCATGACGATAAAGGCATCGAATTTTTTGCCCGCTTTGCTTTTCATGCCTTTGATTAGGGATGTTTTGTTTTTGCGGACAAGGTTTTCAACTTCGGTTACACTTATCTGCACCCCGCAGATATTGCGGAACAATAGCCAGTTGCAAGCCTCATCCGGGCATTTAACAACCTTATCCCTTATAAGCAGTTTATGGCTTTTGCATTTGGGGCAGGTGAGTTCGGGATGCTTTTCACCCGCAATCGTCCTGCTCAACAATTCCTGCGTAATAGATGTAGCATAGCTTTCCATGTCTTTATGGAAAGCCGTTGCATCGGCTTCGCCCGTTTCGATTTTCTGCAAAGCCATTTCCCATTCGGCGGTCATGGCTACATCGGCAATCCGTTTATCCTTTACCGATTGGTAAACCTGCAATCCCTTTTCGGTAGGGATAAGGGATTTCTTTTCACGCCTGATATAATCCCGCTTAAATAATGTTTCTATTATCGCCGCTCTTGTGGCAGGTGTCCCAATGCCGATGCCTTGCAGGGCTTTCCGTTCGTCTTCGTTCTGTATTTCTTTGCCTGCATTTTCCATAGCTGACAATAAGCCCGCTTCGGTATAAAGCACCGGCGGTTTGGTTTTCTTTTCCAGCACTTCGGCATTTTTGATTTTCAGTTCATCACCTGCCTTTAGTTCCGGTAGTTCCAATATCGGCTCACTGTCTTCCTCTGTAAAATTGCCCCTGATGGCACGCCAGCCGGGTTCCAGGATTTTGCACCCTTTCAGCGCAAAATCATAATGCAAAACCTGCAAAGCGATGTCGGTTATTTCTTTGGAACAAACTTGTGATATGGCTTCCAGCAGGCGCAGGGCAATCATATCATATATGGCATCTTCTTTTGCAGGCAATGCAGATGGTATTTTTTCGGTGATGAGCAACCCATGATGGTCTGTTACCTTTACATCATTCACGATACGTTTATTGAAACGCCCCCATTTCACTTTGGCAAGGGCTTCCTTGCAGGAGGGTCTTGCATCCATTGCCCTGATAAGCGCAGGAATTTCAGCCCACATATCTTCCGGTATGTACTTGCTTCCGGTGCGGGGATAGGTAATAAACTTCTTTTCATACAGGCTTTGCGCTATGTTCAGCGTTTCTTCGGCAGAAAGCCCCAACTTTTTGTTTGCTTCCTTTTGCAAGCCTGTCAGGTCAAACAGTAAAGGCGGTTGCTCTGAAACCGTTTTGTTTTCCACCGCCGTAACGGTAGCCGTTCCGTTTCGCTGTATGGATTTAAGCGTATCGTCAGCAAGTTTCCTATCGTCCCATTTGGTCTTGGAAAGACTTTTAAAATCAATAAACTCCTTACGGTGTTCTAACTGTATCTGCCAATACTTTTGAACGGTAAAGTTTTGGTTTTCCAGATACCGTTTGCAGACCAGGGTAAGCGTAGGTGTTTGTACCCGACCGAGCGAATATACGCCCCGCCCTGCGGCAATGCTCAATGCCTGCGAAGCATTGATGCCTACCAGCCAGTCAGCCCGGCTTCGCCCTTGCCCGGCACGATACAGACCGTCAAAATCGCTTCCGGGTTTCAGGTTGTCAAAACCCTGCTTAATCGCTTTTTCGGTCAGTGAGCTTATCCATAAACGCTGAAAGGGTTTGCCGCATTTCAGGTACTCATAAATGTACCTGAAGATAAGCTCACCCTCACGCCCGGCATCGGTAGCCACGATAATGCTATCGCAACGGTTGATGACCTGCTCAATAATCTTCAACTGCTTTACCGCTCCGCTATCGGGAACGTAACTTTTATCCTTTTTTATCTTCCGTACCGTCAGTAAAAAAGGATTGGGCAATATGGGCAGGGCTTCCCTTTGGAAGCCTGTTAGCCCGTAGTCTTCCGGCATAGCCAACCCGACCAGATGCCCCAACGCCCATGTAACCTGGTAGCCGTTGCCTGTCAGGTAGCCATCCTTTTTATCAGTGGCTCCCAACAGGGCGGCTATCTCACGGGCTACGCTTGGTTTTTCGGCAATCACTGCTTTCATAATACTTCCTCCTTTTTTTAGTGATTACCTTTTGATGCCTTTGGGTTTAACCGTAGCTTTCGGCGCACGCTGCTGTTGCTGCTGCTTGTTGTCTTTCGGCGTTTGCTGCTGCGGCTTCAAAGGCTCTTTGACATTCTTCGTAGCCTCGTTGGTTTTTCCATCGGAATTAACTGCGACCTGCGTTTTATTTGCTTCAGCAGGCTGTATTTTATCTTTCAGCTTATTGGGATTGGTGAATGAGAATTGCTCTTTCCCGGTTTGTTTATCAAAGGTGATATAGCCCTGATATTTTTCGCCTTTCCTGTCAATTAAGCCATCAATGTAAATCGTTAAGCCAGCATTATACTTTTCATATTGCTGGTCGGTCAGTTCCTTACCCCTGTATGTGCGAGGTGCTTCATGCTGCTGTCCCGGCTGCTGGCTTTGGGTTTGTTTATTCGTATTGCTCCGGTCAAAAAGAAATTCAATAAAACGCTTATCGGCATTGTATTGAATAGGGGCATTGAAAGGTTCTCCTTTTTTGGAAATCATGCCCTCTAAATGAAGTGGTTTACCATCGAGTAAAGTTTGCTTTTGTTCTGCGTTGAGTATTACGCCTTTAAATTCATTGGGTATTCTCATCCATTCCTGCCGTAAGGCAACAACCTCATTTGTCAATCGGTCAATACTGATAATGGACGGTATTTTTTCCCCGGTCTTGGGGTTGGTCAAGTCCACTACACGCCCCATGTTCCCGGTTTTGAGCAAATTCTCTTTATCCTCTTTGGTAAATTCATGACCGAAGAAAGGCGCATCAAGGTTCGGCTCTTTGCGGATGCCGTGAATGGCAACAACTGCACTGCCGTTTTCACCAGGTTGAAGTGAAAGCCTTGCATCCATACGGGTAACTGCCGTACCGAGGTTAAGGCTTATCGGCATTAATATATTGGTTTTATACCCTTTTAACAGGGTGTCCATTACGCCTGCTTTTTCAAGCCTTTCTTTGCTCAACCCCAAATTGTTCATGGTTTCCCAATCAATCTGTTCCACCTTAAAGCGGTATTCGCTTGTTTCCGGTGTTGCTTGTGCTGTTGCCATATCTTTTTTATTTTCCTGTTGCTGTTCTTTTTGCTGTTCTTTGGGTTCTTTGACCTCATGCTTTGCCAGTACTGCTTCGCCCTCTTTGGTGGGCGCATCAACCTGTTTCTGCATTTCTTTGGCGGTATCAACCGCTTCCGAAGCAGGCACTTTAAAAAAGTTGAAGTGAGAGGGGTTTTTAAGCTGCCGCCAAAAGTTGGAGAAGAAGTTGGAAAATACATCCCCGCTCTTATCCACCCGCATAAACTGGCTTTGGTTCTTTTTGTCGGCATCAACGGTTTGCAGTTCACCGTTTTTGTCTATGCCTGTAACTGCCTGGATTTTCTTTTTGTCTTTATCCAGCACCAGCAAAATATCCGAAAGCTGTTCGGGTAATTGCGGGTTTTCAATGGTCTGTTCGCTCATAATACTGATTTTTTAATGTTGTTAATTTCCGAAAGTAGGCGAAGCCTATACGCACTGGCGGTATCTGTCTTCCATTGGCGTAGTTTGTCATGTATTGTCCTTTGTACGTTGCAGGGGCGCATTGAAACTTTCCCGGATGAACTGATGCACATCGGATAGCTTGTAATACAGCTTGCCGCTAATGGTGTAGTACGGCAGCTTGCCGGACGAGCGGTAACGCTGTAAAGAGCGGTGGCTGATTTTCAGCATTTGCAGCAAATCCTGATTATCCAGTAATTCTTCACCGTCTATGCTGTTGCGCTGTTTCTGTATATCGCTGATATTGTCGTTCAGTATATCAAAGCGTTCCATAATGCGCTCCATCCATGCGATAAATTCCATTCTGTCTATGTTCATACGGGTACGCTTTAATTATTTTTCAGCCTTTATTTTTCTTCCATTTTCGATATAGCTTTTACCTTTTGCCATAAGTGCCTGCATATATTCATCGCTGGTTTGTACAGCATGAGCATTAAGCATATCCTTTATGGCTCCAATGGTGTAATAGTATTGTCCGTACATTTTGGAGTAGGCGATTTGCCCGTTGGTGCGCATACGCCATAGCGTTTTTTCGCTGATGTGGAGATACTGGCAGACTTCGTGATTATTAAGCCACAGGCTATCATAGCTGGTGTCTTCCAGTTTCAGGATATATTCATTGATGGACTTTATACGCTCGTTGAGCAGCTTCCATGCTTCTTCTTCTATGGTTATAATATTCATTGCACAGCTTCTTAATATTTGCTGTACAAAAGTGGAGCGTTTGGCGGGGTCTGTCGTCCGATACGTGTCTATCAAAAAGACAGATTTTTGATTTCTTTTTGATTGGGTTTAACGTGTTGGTTTTATAGCGGTTTTCTCTTTTTTCAAGTATATATCTGGTATCGCAATATGCGATTTGCCGATAGACACATATAGGCAAACGGGCAAAAAAAAGAACAGCACCGATGATGCTGTTCTTTTTTTGAAAGACAAGACGGAGATTAGTAGCTATCTTCTTTGTCCATGTATTCCTCTAAACTGGATTTCAGTTGGTCTATAAATAACGTCCGGGAACCGGAGCGGGTCTTCATGCGGTGGAAGCTGTTATGGATGTCGTTGAGCGAAACCCGAAACAATACCTGAAATACCATGCTTATTTTCCGAATGCCTATTTTCCCGTGTGCAATAGCTCCTGCCGCATAGAGTGCGTAAATCAATTCAATAAGGGCGTTCTTTGATTGTGTCCAAAAAATATCTTTCGTTTCATCATTTTGTAACAGAATATCCGGGTTTTGTTCGGGATTTATTTTTGTCGTCAGGTAATTATAGATGAGTTCGTTGCCGATGATTTTTGCCACCTTATAATCGAAATAAGTCGAAAATTTAGGGTCAATCTCAAACACAAAGCTGTTCAGCCCATCATAGTAGTTAATGTTTCCCAACATAAAATACTGTTCGTCCCTGTCAATTCTGCCGGAACGGTAGTACCTGTAAAAATCAGAATTGCATATATACTCCGTGTATTCCTGTTTCAGTTCTTTCAGTTGCAGGGCGAAATAACTTTGGTACAAATTCCCATTATTGGCGGGGCAGGCTGTTTCAATCCGAAATACCTTGTTGTAGTAAATAAGTTTGCCCAGGATATTAGGCTTTACCTGTCTGAAAAAATGGATTTCATCGTTTTTATCGGAAAAGCCCTCCTTTATCACATCTTCTTTGACGGTACGCAGGAGTTCCTGAAGATAAAGCGTCATCTGATACGCCTCGTCAATAACGCTGGATGTTTCGGCAGAAAACTTTCTTTCCTGTTTTTGGATTTCCGAAACAATTTTGTGTAACGGATGCTTCATAGTTAAGATTTGTTTTCATTAAGGGTACGATTGCGATTACAAATACAAAGGTTGTCTTTAACTATGAATTTGTTTCCCAAGTTGAACCCAAGTTGGGGAAGATTTTTTTGATAAAAAGGTACTTTGGGCGTTGGCAGATATTTTTGCAAAGAGCAACCCGCATTATCTTAATTTTGCTCTTTTTATAGGTCGCAGAGGTTGAGGACTGGTAGGTTTATCAATTTTCGGAGAAGTTGTATCTGTTTGATTTGCAGTATCTTTTAGCTGGTTTAACCGCCGCAAATCTTCTAATAACGAGTTCGAGTTTTGTACCAATAAGTTCACAAACAAAAGCCAAAAGGCGCCATTTGAATCCAAAGGGTACCTTTTGGCTTTTTTTGGTATGAGTATCTTCACTTGTGGTTACCCAGTCGCTTTTGTCAACAACCAACCATTGTTTTATTTCTACCTGATTTGTTAAACAGTCCATATGGTTTTTGGGTAAGCTTTTATTTCTTTTCTTTCTATAAGATTCACCTCCAATATTTATTATTAGCTAATTTTCGGTAATAAATTGAATGATACATTATTGCCGTTTCATCCACTAAATACAGGATCAAGTTAAAAATTTGGGGGATTTTGTTGGAGTTTAGATTTTTGTGCTTTAAAGACAAATAGATTGGCTGAAGTACAAAAAGAACTTATATCTGCATTGTTGCCTGTTGGCATTTTAGATTATTTTGATATTATCCGTGTTGAGGATAGTGATATAGGACTGAACATTTACCTGGAAGAGAATAATAGTATACCTCAGGAGTTTAAATCGCTCATCTATCATTCCAAGGGTTTCTATCCTGAGATCCGTGTTCAGGATTTTCCCATTCGTGGTAAAAAAGTATACCTCTGTATTAAGCGACGTCGCTGGGAGAATCAGTTAACTGGTGAGATTATAAGCCGGGACTGGTCTTTAGTTCAGTCCGGAACCCGTATGACCGCAGAATTTGCGGCTTTTTTAAAAGAAGTATTTGGATAATTACGCTATCAGCAGCCATCAGCTTGGTCATTACTTTCAAGTCGATGGCAAACTGCTTCAACAACAATACAAAGAACATATAAGCGATTACAGGCAATGGAACCAAAAGGCACATGCCGAACAATGGATGCTTTTCGAACAAAACATCGGTCCATGGAGCAAAAACAAAGAGCTGATTTATTGTTTACCCGCTATCCTAAATTACAACAGGCTTACTCTTTAGCAAACAGGCTGGGTGAAGTTTACCGGATTTCAACCAGCAAACAACAAGCGTTTAAAAAACTCGCATTATGGTACAATGATGTAGAGGCGGCTAAAATAGACTCTTTTAAAACAGTAGCTAAATCTATACAGAATCACTACTTGGACATACTAAACTTCTTTAACAACAGAAGTACCAATGCTTCTGCTGAATCTTTTAACGCAAAAATAAAGGCCTTCAGAGCTACTGCAAGAGGTGTCAGAGATATAAACTTCTTCCTGTTTAGGCTAGCAAATATTTATGCATAAAATATTAATCCCCCAAATTATCAGCATGATCCTAAATACATCCTTATAATATATATACTACCGACCTTACCAAGAGTCTTGTATTGCTAAAAATAAACCCGCAAAGAATTTAGTATAAGTTTATACATTTAATAAGTTGAATATAGTATATTTGTGAACTAATATAATTATATGAAATATGATATTTTAAAAAATGTTGTCAATCTGCTTGAGGAATTTGAAGAAGATATTCTTCAAGGAAGAACATACCCTAATGATATCGAAGGTTTTAAAAGATGGATAGTTGCCAATTATAAAGGTGAAGAAAAAAATAATGAACCTAATTGGGATGGAAAAGAAAAGGGACGTAGTGCAGAAAGTGTCATTAATACTTTAATTGTCCATATGAACAGATATGCCAAGAGTTATTCCAAGTCCGCCATATTCGGATCGGATTTTTCAACACAGGAAGATCTTATCTACCTCATTAACCTAAAAGCTTTTGGAGAAATGACCAAAATGGACTTGATAAAAAAGAATGTACATGAAAAACCTGCCGGAATGCAAGTTATCAACCGGTTGATTGCACAAGGTTGGGTAAATCAAACCGATTCTGAGACCGACAAAAGAAGTAAAGTTTTAAAAATAAGCAATAAGGGAATTCAGGTTTTAGAAAAGCAAATGGACAAAATCAGAAAAGCAACTGAAATCGTTACAGGAGATTTAACCCATAACGAAAAAATGGAATTGATCAGGTTGCTCAATAAACTCAATGATTTTCATCAACAGATCTACGATAAAAATATTGAACCAGAATATTTATTGAATGAAGTTTTAAAAGATAAAAGGCGATGAAGAAAAAAATAGCCGTTATCGGTTCCGGTTTTTCGGGATTGTCTGCTACAGCTTATTTGGCAAAAGCGGGAAATGAGGTTCACGTATTTGAAAAACACGAGCAGCCAGGTGGAAGAGCAAGGCAATTTTCTACCCAACAAGGTTACGTATTTGATATGGGACCAAGTTGGTACTGGATGCCTGATATTATTGAAAGTTTTTTTGCTGATTTCGGCTACAAAATCTCTGATTTCTTCGAGTTGATTTCATTAAACCCACAGTTTGAAATGATTTTTTCACAAGAGAAAATCAGTGTACCTGAAAGTTTAGAGGAATTAAAAATCTTGTTCGAACAAATCGAAAAGGGTGCAGGATTACAATTAGAAAAATTTATGCGATCGGCTAAATTCAAATATGAAGTCGGTATGCAGGATTTCGTGAATAAGCCTTGCCATAATTGGTCAGAATTCATTTCTCCTAAAATAACTAAAAGTGCATTGAGATTGGATTTACTGACGAACTTCAGAACCTATGTTGCTAAATACTTCAAAAGTGAAAAATTAAGAACATTGATGGAGTTTCCTGTGATTTTTCTGGGTGCTTCGCCAAAAAATATTCCTGCATTGTATAGTTTGATGAACTATGGGGGTTATGCCTTAGGAACGCATTATCCTATAGGTGGCTTCTATCAATTGGTATTGGCGATGAAAAAAGTAGCCGAAAACCAAGGTGCAACTTTTTATTTTAACAAAACCGTTGAAAGCATAAATACACAAAATGGTAAGGTAAGATCTTTAACTATCAATGGCGAGACCTATGAATTCGATATTGTAATTGCTTCTTCCGATTATCATCATACAGAAACGCTTTTAAATAAAGACCTCAGAAATTATTCTGAGGTGTACTGGAAAAGCAGAACGTTTGCACCATCAAGTTTGATCTATTATTTAGGCATCAATCAAATTATTCCCAACCTAAAACATCATACACTCTTCTTTGAAAATGACTTAGACGAACACATTGATTGTATCTATGGCGAGAAGAAATGGCCGGAAAAGCCTCTTTTTTATGTTTGTTGCCCATCAAAAACAGATAATGCCGTTGCCCCTAAAGACAAAGAAAACCTGTTTTTGTTGATGCCTTTGGCAATCGGAATAAACGATGAAGAATTAACACGGGAAAAGTATTTAATGGAAATGCTTTCAAGAATTGAAAGACATACGGGCATAGCCGATTTACAGTCAATGATTGAGTACAAAAGAAGCTTCTGTGTCAGCGATTTTATTTCAGATTACAATGCGTACGGTGGCAATGCGTACGGACTGGCAAACACACTTGGTCAAACTGCAGTTTTGAAACCTAAAATAATAAATAAAAGATTGAAAAATTTATTCTACACGGGTCAATTGACCGTTCCCGGCCCCGGAGTTCCTCCGTCCATCCTATCTGGTAAAATTGTAGCAAATGAAATAATCAAACTTAAACAAGAAGGACTATGAAAAAGATCTTTGACGAACTATCGTGCTCGGTAAGCAAGATTACAACCCAAAAGTATAGTACGAGTTTTTCTCTAGGAATTTTAGCGCTGAAACCGTCTATACGTCCCGCTATCTATGCCATATATGGATATGTGAGACTGGCTGATGAAATCGTGGACAGTTTTCACGGGTACGATAAAGAGAAACTATTGAATCGATTAAAAGTAGAAACCGACGATGCGTTGCAGGAAGGAATTTCGCTCAACCCTATTCTACAATCGTTCCAGGAAACAGTAAATCAGTATAAAATTGACAAAAGTCTCATTGAACAGTTTTTACATAGTATGGAAATGGATTTGCAGAAAATAGATTACAATTCAGAACGATACGAAGAATATATTTTTGGTTCAGCCGAAGTAGTCGGGCTGATGTGTCTACAAGTTTTTACGGATGGGAATATGGAAAAATATAGAGAATTGAAACCATATGCAATGAAACTGGGGTCAGCTTTTCAAAAAGTAAACTTTTTAAGGGATTTGAAAGATGATTATCAGATTTTGGGCAGGACTTATTTCCCGAATATTGATATGTGCATATTTGATAATAGTGTGAAAAGTCAGATTGAAAAGGAAATAGAGGAAGAATTTAAGGAGGCTTTAATCGGGATTAAGAAGCTACCCAATTCCGCAATGTTTGGGGTGTATTTAGCTTACAAGTACTATTTGTTTTTGTTGCAAAAAATAAAAAGAATATCCTCCAAAGAGATATTGAATAACAGGATTCGGGTTCCTAATTCTGAAAAGGCATTTGTGGCGTTCAAAAGTTATGTAAGATATAAAACTGCGTTTTTATGATCAAAATTCCTGGCTTACTAATATCGGCCATACTCTTTCTTATGAGTTTTAATGCAACAGGTTTGGATGTAGTAAGGGCTAACTACAACAAACTGGTATCAGAAAAAGAGTTGTGTGGAAAGATAATTGCGGAATTGACAGAAACAAAGAACAATTCAGCTACACATATGGCTTATTTGGTTGGTTTACAAACTATCTGGGCAAATCACGTCTTTAGTCCGATAAGTAAACTCAATACGTTTAAAGAAGGGAAGAAAAACATCGAGCAGGCAATCAAAAAAGAACCTGAAAATGTGGAATTAAGGTTTATCCGACTTTCGGTTCAAAAAAATGCTCCGTCTTTTTTAGGATATAAATCAAACATAAATGGGGATGCCAAATTTATTAAGGAAAACCGACACCAAATCAGGTCGGAGATTTTGCAGAAAAATATAGGAACGCTTTTAAAGGACTAGACTATGAAACATCGGTTATACAGGGAGCAACAATTGAATTGCGATATCGAAGCAGCGTGGGATTTTTTCTCTTCTCCTAAGAACCTTTCGAAGATCACACCCAAAGATATGGGTTTTACGGTGCTGTCGGATTATAACAGCGAACAGATTGCTGAAGGAATGGTGATCGATTATATCGTTTCGCCGTTGCTGAAAGTTCCGTTGAAGTGGAGAACGAGAATTACTCATGTGGAATCAAATAAAAGCTTTACTGATTTTCAGGAGAAAGGACCTTATAAATACTGGAGCCATTTTCACGAATTTATCCCCAATAAAGACGGAGTGCTGATGAAAGATACGGTAGATTATGAATTGCCTTTCGGCTTTTTGGGGAAGATGGCACATCTACTTTTTGTGAAAAAGAAATTGGCGTACATCTTTGATTTCCGATACCACGTTTTAGAGAAACTTTTTAACCCAATAAAAAACTGATATGGCTTTTTTAATCGTATTGCTCACGTTTACATTGATGGAAGGGGCAACCTGGATTATCCATAAATATGTTATGCACGGTTTTCTTTGGGTTTTGCACAAAGACCATCATGACCACAGCAATGAGGGCGTTCTTGAAAAGAACGACTATTTTTTTGTCATATTTGCTATACCCACGATTGCTTTGATGTATTTCGGTTCGCTTGAAAATTTCAACTATCTGTTTTATATCGGATTGGGCATTATGCTTTACGGAATGGCTTATTTTTTTGTGCACGATATTTTTATCCACCAACGGATCAAATTTCTGTCCCAGACCCAAAGTGCCTATTTTTTGGCACTGCGCAGGGCACACAAACAACATCACAAACATATCGGAAAAGAAAACGGTGAATGTTTCGGGTTTTTATATGTGCCTTTCAAATATTTCAAAATGTATTTTAATTCCGCGAAAAAATGATGGCATATACTTATTCAATGATATTATTTTTTACGGTCATCATTTGCTTTATCGCATCTTTTGACAGCCGGATTCTCTTTAACCGTTATTTTGGATCGTTTATAAAATCTGCGATTTTGGTTGCTATACCATTTATTTCTTGGGATATATGGTTTACCGCAAAAGGTGTTTGGTGGTTCAATACAGATTATACACTGGGAATAGTGATAGCGGGTTTGCCTCTTGAAGAATGGCTTTTCTTTATTTTCATTCCGTTTTCATGCGTGTTTACCTATTTCTGTTTTGATAAGTTTTTCAAGTTAGGATGGCTATCCGCCTTAAATAACCTGATCGTTTTTGTCAGCGTCATTATCTGTTCGGTTATGGCTTTGTTGCATTATGATAAAATCTATACACTTATGACGGCTATCGCCACTATAGCAACTTTAATTTACCTGAATTTCATTGCACAGGTAGATTGGATTGGCAAGGCATCTTTGGTGTTTACTATATTGATGTTAGGTTTTTTTCCTGTAAATGGCGTGCTGACGGGGACTGGTATCGAAACACCTATCGTAAATTACAACCCGGGAGATTTTCTGGGTATACGGATACTAACGATACCAATTGAGGATGCCGTTTATGGATATACGCAGTTTCTTTTGGTGCTTTATTTTTTTAAACGGTTTAAACATATAGATGATGAAAGCAAAAAATAAAATTTTAACAGTGGCCTTTTCCATAGCGTTAATTGCTCTTTTAAATTCCTGTGCCTCGATCCCCAAAAAGGCAAAAGCAGTGGAAAACTTTGATGTCGATGAATATTTAGGCACTTGGTACGAAATTGCCCGTTTTGATTCTCGTTTTGAAAGGGACTTGGACAATGTTTCCGCTCAATACAGCCTGAATGAAAATGGCAATGTCATCGTCTTGAACAGTGGCTATAACCATAATAAGCAAGAATGGAAAAAAGCGGACGGTTTAGCAAGGTTCAGAGGAGATAAAAATGTTGCAAAATTGAAAGTAAGTTTTTTCGGTCCTTTTTATTCTGGTTACAATGTGGTCGCATTGGACGAAAATTACCAGTATGCGCTGGTTGCGGGAAAAAACCTAAAGTATTTATGGATTTTATCGAGAACAAAGAACGTTCCCCAAGAGGTTAAAGCAAACTATTTGGGAATTGCAGAAGGGATTGGTTATGATACCTCTAAACTGATCTGGGTAAAGCACGACAGGAACGATAATCCATTTTTGAATGAAAAGTAGGGTCTCCGTTTTTTGGTTTCGCAGAGATCTGCGTTTGGAAGACAATGTGGGTTTGTATCAGGCACTTGCTTCCGAATTACCCGTGTTGCCGGTTTTTATTTTTGATGAGACCATCCTAAATAAATTAGAAGATAAAAAAGACCGAAGGGTTGACTATATCCATCAGGTACTCTCGGCAATAAATAGCCGATTGAAGACATTCAACGCAAGATTGAATACATTTTATGGAAATCCTTTGGATGTTTTTAAAATGCTTTCCGAAAAATATGCTGTTCAAGGCGTTTTCTGCAATCGGGATTATGAACCGCAAGCCATTAAACGGGATACGGAGATTTACCAGTTTTTCAACGAACAGAACATTCCTTTTAAGGCATTCAAAGACCAGGTCATTTTTGATAAAAACGATGTATTGAAAAATGACGGCACACCCTATACGGTTTATACCCCGTATTCAAAAAAATGGAAAGAGCTATTGACAGAAAAAGATTACAAGTCGTATAATCCTGATTGCACTAATTTTTTCAGACAGCGGTTTGCCGAAATTCATTCGTTGAATGAATTCGGTTTTGAAAAAACAGATATCACTTTTGATCCGCCGAAATTAGATGCAAAAATCATTGACGAATACGACAAATTCAGGGATTATCCTGCAATGCAACGGACAACAGAATTGAGCATCGCTCTTCGATTTGGCACCATTAGTATTCGTAAATGTGTAGCTTTTGCATGGAACCACAATCAAACGTGGCTGAATGAATTGATCTGGCGAGAGTTTTTTATGCAGATCTTATATCATTTCCCTAAAGTGGTTAATCAATCTTTTAAATCGAAATACGATAACATCAAATGGCGAAACAATGAATGGGAATTTGAAAAGTGGTGCGAGGGAAAAACAGGTTATCCGATTGTCGATGCAGGAATGCGACAATTGAACCAAACAGGATCTATGCACAATCGGGTACGGATGATTGCAGCGAGTTTTTTGTGCAAACATTTACTGATAGATTGGCGTTGGGGTGAAGCCTACTTTGCACAAAAGCTGAACGATTACGATTTATCGGCCAACAATGGAAACTGGCAATGGGCATCGGGTTCGGGTTGTGATGCTGCACCGTATTTCAGGGTGTTTAACCCAACTGTTCAAACCGATAAGTTTGATAAGAAGTTGGAATATATCAAAAAATGGATTCCCGGATTTGGAACAGATGCTTACCCCCAACAAATAGTAGAACACAGTTTCGCAAGAGACAGAGCGTTGAAAGTATATGGAGAAGCCGTCAAGGAAAACAATCAATAACGCTTTAATTAAAGTAAAATGGAGAGAAACAATGTAGTGTTGGTCGATGAAAACGATAATGCCATTGCTGAAATGGAAAAATTGATGGCCCACGAGCAAGGGCGTCTCCACCGGGCATTTTCGGTATTTATATTTAATGATAAGGGAGAGCTTCTTTTGCAGCAGCGGGCAAGCCACAAGTACCACGGAGCAGGGTTATGGACGAACACCTGTTGTTCGCATCCGCAATGGGGAGAAACTGTTGCTTTAAGTGCAGAAGAGCGGTTAATCTATGAAATGGGACTGAAATGTGATTTAAGATTGGTCTATTCATTTATATACAATGAGCGGGTTGAAAACAATTTGACAGAGCATGAGCTGGATTATGTTTTTGTTGGTTATTCTGAACAATGTCCTGTTTTAAACAAAGATGAAGTACAGGACTATAAGTGGATGAATGCGGATGAAATTCTATCTGATATAAAAAATAATCCATCACATTATACGGTCTGGTTCAGACAGGCCTTTCCGGAGCTGCTTTCAAAAATCAATTCATGAAAAAGATATTAATCGCCGGAGGTACAGGTTTTGTCGGAAAAGCATTGATAAAGCACCTAGTAAATTGTGGTTATATGGTCAATGTGTTAACACGGAGGAACAAAATCAGCAGCATGGAGAACATTCGGTATTTTGAATGGGATATAAAGAAAGGATTTATTGACGAAAAAGCATTTGAGGGCGTTTCGAAAATCATCAATCTAACAGGCGCAAACATTACCGAAAAGCGTTGGACGGAAAAAAGGAAAGTTGAAATAATCGAAAGCCGGACCAAGGCAATAGATTTACTTTTTACCTATGTTAAAACAAGGAATTTTAGCATAGATATCTTCATTTCATCTTCCGCCATAGGTTATTATGGTGCGATTACTACGGATGAAATATTTACAGAGAAATCCAATAACGGCAGCGAATTTTTGGCTTCGGTTTGCCGGAAATGGGAAAAAACAGCACTGCAATTTGACAGTTTGGGTGTTGCTACCGTGATTTTAAGAAAAGGCGTTGTCCTTGGGAGAGATGGTGGTATGTATCAAAAATTAGCACCTTTGGCGAAGTTGGGCATCAATACATCTTTAGGAAATGGCAGGCAATACTTACCCTGGATTGACATCCGGGATTTAGTCCGGTTGTATGAATTCATCTTGAAGACAGATGAACTCAGCGGGGTTTTTAATGCTGTTTCTTCCGAGCACATTATGATGAATGATTTTTCTAAAGCCCTGCTAAGGTCATTCGGAAAAACGAGTTTTTTGCCCAATGTACCAGCATTTCTGGTAAGGTTATTTTTGGGGGAAATGTCCGTGATGTTGTTAAAGGGTTCTAGGGTCAGCAATTACAAAATAAAACAAACCGGCTTTAAATTTGAGTATAGCTCGATTGAGAAGACATTTTTTATGTAGTAATAAAGCTGGTTGAAGACTTTAGTATAGCTTTCTTTATTGACATTTTTTACAATTTCCGTTTTTCCGTGTTTAAGATAATTTTCGGTTTAGCGGAGCTAACTTTATTTTTATCTAGATCATACTTATAAGAGGTGTCTTTCAATTGGTTCAATCGCCTTAAATCTTCCAATAAAGAGTTCGAGTTTTGTACCAGTGGGTTCACAGAAAATTCAGAAGCCTTCAAATTCATTGATTTTGAAGGCTTTTTTGTGTTCGATCAATTGATACCAACAAAGCCAGAAAATGATAATCAACTAATACAGAAGCATTAATGAGTTCGAGTACCCAAAGGATGCCACTTCTACCCCTCACGCTAAATTTCGTTCAGGAAATTAAATATCTAATAACATCAAAACCTCTTTCAGTTTTTCAAATGCCGCTTTATGTTTATTTTTTATTCCTCAATTCGTTGTTTATAAATGCTTCCAGTTTTGCTTTATCTGGTAATTGCAGTTGGTACTTACTAACAAAAATATCCAAATCGCTGTCAGCAATGGCATACTCTACCAGGGTTTTATTTTGACTGGTAACAAGCAATATCCCAACAGGCGGGTTGTCATTACCCTCCTGAATGTTTTTCTTGTAATAATTGAGATAGGATTTCAGTTGCCCGATGTGTTCGTGTTTGGCGGTTTCGGTTTTCAACTCTACCAAAACGTGGCACTTCAAAATGCGGTGATAAAATACCAAATCAATAAAGTAATATTCATCGCCAACCAATATGCGTTTTTGCCTCGCTTCAAAACAAAATCCATTTCCAAGTTCAATAATAAATTGTTGCAAATGTTCAATAAGAGCCTGTTCCAATTCGCTTTCTTCAATTAAATGAGGTTGCCCGATATTAAGAAACTCAAAAAAATAATGGGACTTCACCAAATCATTTGTCTGTTGTGGTTTTATTTTTCTCATCACTTCGTCAAAAGAACCTTTGTGGTTTTCAGACAATCCCACTCTTTCGTAAGTAAGCGTATAAATCTGCCGTTTGAGTTCTTTTACGGTAGGCTGTGTTTTCAAAATCAGCAGTTCATAAAAATGTCTTTTCGTAGGGTCATCTATTTTTATAAGTTCGGTAAGGTGCGTGTAAGAAACAGACTGAAAAATATTGGAAACGTGTTCCAGGTTTTCATTTTTGTAACTACTTTGAAATTTTTGGGTTGCCGACCCAAGAATTGGAAACTGGATATTTTCAAGGGCAAAATCTTCAAAAAAGCCAGCAGGAAGCAGGTTTTTGAATTTTTGGGTTATCAACCCAAAAATTTGCGGGTAGGCGTGGTAAAACTGGCGGCAACGGGATAACTCGGGGGCTGATAGCCCTTTAATGCTGATGCTCTTAGACAGGTTTTCGAGCAGTTTAGTTCCATATTCAGCCCTATCACTTCCGTTTTGCTCAAACTCCACAATAAAAAAACCCGTTACCCAATTCCTAAGCGTAATGTGCATGTTTACAGCTTTTACGGCATTTTGCTGTAAAAACTCATTGGTCTGCTGTATGCGGAAAGCTAATTTTTCAAAATTCATTGCTCACTTATTCTTAGCTGTAAAGATAACAAAACAGGGAACGGCTTTCTTAAAGCGTTCGCTTATCGCTGTAAAACAAGATTACACAAATCATTTTACCACAAGCAAAAATAACGGCGATAAACTTCGTTGAATCACCATAATGTAAATATTTTCTTTGCGGAACATCTTTCGATATACTTAAACTTTGAGGTTCCAATTTGGAACCTCAAAGTTTCTCTCAATGTTCATCAGAGTGACAATATCATTATCGGCTGACTGTTTCCCTTTGTAAAATTTTATAAGAAGCAAACCGCATTATCTAATTTTTACTCTTTTTATTATAGGCTGTAGCGGTTGAAGACTGGCCGATGTATCAGTTTTCGGAGAAGTTGTATTGGTTGGATTTTGAATATCGTTTAGCTGGTTTAACCGCCTCAAATCTTCCAACAAAGAGTTCGGGTTTTGTACCAGCAAGTTCACCAGAAATTAAAGCAGGCGGCAAAGATAGTTTCTCTGCCGCCCTCTCACACCACTGTATGTACTTACGTGTATGGCGGTTTCTCTAAAGTGTTTGATGATGTAAGGATTTATAGTTCTCTCTCAGATTGTTTTGGTTTCTTCAGCTCCCATCAGCAATGCTGCAACGATAGCAAGCACCATTCCTAAAATGACGACGGGATGTGGTATGACGGCATATATGCTCAAAGAGATAATAACAGTAAGTACAGGCGACAGCGCTGTTGTCATCGGGGCAATGATGATGGCTTTTCCGTACCTGAAGGCATACACCAGGCAAAGTGCGCCAAGAGCGTTTAATACCTGTATAAGTGCCGCCAGGTAAGGCCCCTTAAACCCCAAGTTTACAGGTTGGGAAAAGTCGGTCATCATCAGTGCAACCGGAATAAGCGCAACTGAACTTAGCATCATATAAAAAAAAATGCTTTCCGCCTTCATGCTTTCATTGGCAAAACGCATTACATATCCCTGCGCTCCCCAGGAGAGTAATGGTATGGCAGCCAGTAACATCCACCAGTAGCCGCTTTTATTCGCGCCTCCCGCCGGCTGGTAAGAGAGCAGCAAAATGGCGATAACGGCTACTGCTATACCCAACCAGCCTAAACGCCCGGTGTTTTCTTTTAATAAAAACACTCCCATCAGGATAGTAACCACCGGCGTCAATGAAAGCAGCGGAAATACAAGATACGCCGGCGCTACCCTCAGGGTAAAAAAAAGCACCAATTGACCTACAGCACCCAGCAGACCGGCAGCACAACCCCAGAAGATGGACTTTTTATCATATTCCAGCTTCCATTTATTAATGGCCAGGGCAACGAATGCCGCAGGGATCATTGTTAACGCCCATACCACATATCCTAAAGTAGCCGGGAAGCCGTTCTTTTCGGATAATTCTATAAGCGCTCCCCACACACCCATAAAAACTACGTGAATCACTACAAAATTTATCCAGCCTTTTTTTACATTCATACAGGTGAGTTTATTTAATATGCAGGTCAAACCAGCCTATAATGCGCTGTAACACATCTATACGGTTATGCGGTTTTAAATCGGGTCTCCAGCCATGTCCTTCTCCGGCATAAACGATCAACGATGTTTTTACTCCCTGCTTTTTTAGCGCAACATACATTTCTTCAGCCTGTGAAACAGGAACCTCGTTATCTGTTTCGCCATGCAGGAACAAAACCGGGGTAGATACCTTCTTAACATCTTTCAACGGGGAGCAGTTCCAGAGCGCCTCATAACTATCATACACAGCAGCCTGAAATTCCGATTCCATTAAAGAATGGTAAAGAGAAGTGCCCGAAAAACTGATCAGGTTGCATATACTTCCGTCTGCTACCGCTGCTTTGAACCTTTGTGTTTTGGTAATGATCCGGTTGGTCATATATCCGCCGTAACTCTGACCGGTTACGCCTAACCGTGAGGCGTCTATCCATGAATGCTGTTCTACTGCAACATCAACACCCTTCATTAAATCCTCATAATCTCCTTCTCCCCAGGCGCTCATGGCGCCCTTTGAAAATGCCTGTCCATACCCGCTGCTGCCGCGGGGATTAATAAACAACACGCCATAGCCGTTAGCCGAAAGCAGTTGCATCCTGTCTTCAAACTCATCACCAAACATATTGTGCGGGCCTCCATGAATCACGAGGATCAGCGGGTATTTTTTGGTTTCGTCAAACTGCGCCGGTTTTATAATCCAGCCCTGCACTTCACGGTTATCAAAGCTGGTATACCAGAATGTTTCTGCGGATTGAAGACTGCATCCTTTTAATATAGCGTCACTAAAATGAGTTACCTGCATTTTACTTTGTTGCGCTGTATCATATATAAATATTTCTCCGCGATGCCGGCTGTCAGTACAAATAAAAGCGATTTTCTGTTCGTCTTTGCTGACTGAATACTCCGCAACTTTCCCCTTTACCACAATCACTTCTTCTATTTGCCCTGAGCTGACCTGCACACGGTATACAATGGTATTACCATGATTTCCTGCCGTAAAATAAATATGCGTTGCAGCATTGTTCCATGAAAGCTGTTCTACCCGCCTGTCTGCCAAAGCGGTAAGGCAGGTTGCGTCCGAACCGGAAGAAGACACAATATATAGCTGCGTATCTTCTGCAATGCTGTCATTAGTGCTTATTTCACTTTTAATACCCAGGTAAGCAATATATCTCCCGTCCGGCGACCAGGAAGGCTGGAACGCAGATCCTTTTTCAGAAGAAATTTGTTGAACTATCCCGGTCGGAACATCCAGGGCATACACATCACTCCATTGATTCCTGTCAGGAGCGCCGGTCCTGTTGCTGATGAAACAGATCTTTTTCCCGTCGGGAGAAAATGAAATGGAATGTTCATCATACTCACTTTCGAACAGGCAGGAACTTTTCCTGTCGTTGACGGATACAAGCCAGATATTCATCTTTTCTTTTCCTGCATATTTATACCGCCCCCTGCCGCCTTTTGTTTTGTACAACAGATCTGTAATAACCATTACCGTTGCGCTATCATCATCTTCCGGCAGAGGCCTTGTGCTTATATATGCGATGGATTGGCCATCAGGCGACCAGCAAAAACCGGCAGAGGCGTAATGATCAATAAAATAATCGGAAGGATATATATTGACCAACTGAACGACTGACTCATTTTCCAGCGTATACACATACAATGCCGCTGTTCCGTTGTTATCGCCTGTATAAGCAATGTTCTTCTCGTCCGGCGACCATTGGGGCGACGAACCTTCGGCTATTATTTTCTGCATACCGGTATCAAGATCAATCAATGTAATATCATCTCTATATACATTGTTAATTGATCGTGTAACCACGCACACAATACTGTTCCCTTCCGGAGATATGGCCACAGCACTTACTGATGGCAACGCTATGATATCATCCACTGAAAACAGGCGCAGACCCTGACCGTTATCCTCCATTTTTTACAGGCGTTTTATTGCTGAATACTTTCCCAGTTAATTGTTGCTGTTCTTTCGGGCAGGTTATTCTTTTTTGCAAATTCATTTCTTGCTGTTGTTACTGTTTGTACCCATTCTCCCAAAGGATATTTCAACTGGCGGTAGATCAGGTAGCTCATGTCTATGGTCCTGTCCGGGTGATGATCTTTTACATCGTCTACCTGGTGAAGGAATGTACGACCATTGGCTTCCGGTACTTTTGGAAACCAGTCCTGGTACCAGGTGGTGACTACATTCTGAAACACCACATTACGTTCATCACGAATCCGCACGATTTGATCCAGCCCCTGGTCTATCAGTGCAACGGCCATCGTGGGATTGGTACTTGCCGACAGCGCTGAAAACCGGAACCATTCATTTGTTTTCTTAAGATCAAGCAGCATGTGCAAGTTCTGCCTGCAAAGCTGGCTAACGGTTAAAAATACCTGTAGATTGTACTGCTGGGAAGATACATTAATAAGGTTTTGGTATAGCAACCGCATTAAATCATTATTCTGTTGCAACATTTTTTCTACCTCCTGCAGTAACATATTATTGTCAGCACCCCAGTTCTTCTGTAAAGAAAGATCTGTAGCGGAAGGCACGGGCAGTAACGGTAACGTTTGATCTTTGGCGAATCGTGGCGGATCGAATACCCCAAAAGAATTGCCGAATATAGGCGCACGATGCCTGGATGGTTGCCATTGCCAGCTCCTCTCCCAAAACTGCGCCTGAGCACTCAACAACCTGTAAACGCTATCCATTGCAACCGTTTTATCGCCATAAAAAGAATGATAAAACCGGTTAGTCAAATCTGCGGCGGTTACTGACTGGTGATTCCATCCCGCGGCGGTACCGGTGGCATACCCCAACCAGAAGGTTTCGGGATTCAACCCTGCATCGGCCCATCCTGCAACAAACACACCCATCAAATCCGATTTACCGGCGGCAGTAGCCTTCATAATTTCTGTAAGCACTTCACCCACTCTTCCTTTCGCTAACTCACCCTGCTGTTCCTCATCGTCTGTTGCATTAAGTGAATCTTTAAAAAACCTCTTTTTTTCTATAGGATAGTACGTTGGGAAGAGTGGCTCCACGCCTTGCGTGGAGGTGTAAATAAGCTGCCGCATGCCATGCGCTTTTATAGTGGAAGCCCATTCATCATTGTATACCCCGCTGATAATATGTGAAGGAATATGATTGATATCTTCTTTTCTCAATGGATACTCCGCCCAAATAATTGCTTTTCTTCCCTTCCGGTGTAATTGGTTTCCTATTCTTGTTATATATTCAGCCAACAGTCTGCCATTACCACCTAAAGCTTCTGCACGCATTTTATCATTCGGTGTTTTGCCTGCATAGTAGGCTTCGTCCGTGGAAAACAACACGTATTTCCCGCCTTTGTTGGCAGCAAACAGGTCATCCATCATATTAAGGATCAGGGAATCAGCTTTGGGATTTACCACACTGAGATCATAGTTTGAATTGGGGAATGCTCTCAAATCCTTATACTCAGGATGCTTTAAAATAAAAGCAATGTGTGCCGGGGCATCCAGGTAAGGAATGAGCTCCACATAATGCGCCCCGGCATAGTCTGTGAGTTCCTGGTACTCTTTTGCACTATAGGCATAAGGCTCTACAATGGGCCCGGCAGACTTAAACTGAAAATGCCCTTCCAGCTTTAATGCAAACCCGCTGACTTTATAATAAGACGCCTGGCGGATGGCACGTTTCATGGCGTCCAAACGTTCGAGATGATGCGCATCGTCCCAGTATATGATCCGGAGATCCATGTCAGGCCAATCAACAATGTCGCCCGTAGTAAAATAAGTTTTACCATTCAGCGGCTGCAATGATTGTATTAAAGTTTGCACTCCATAAAATAATCCCTGCGCTGCATTTGCGGTGATGCTGATATTTTGTTTTTGAAGATGTAATTTGTATGCCTGTTTTTTTAATGCAGTACGGTTAGTATCTGTTGTAGCACCTATATCAACAGCGCCGGCCCGTATCTTTAAAATTATCCTGTTGCCGGCAACGTTTTTAGTTTGCTTTTTTGTTGATAATGTAATGCCGAATCGTTCTTTTAATTCATTTACCAGGCTTTGTACAGCAGGATCATTGCCAGGTATAGTACCGGCGTCTATAAACCAGTTATCATCTAACAAATAGCGCTGATTTGAAAAAGATACCTGCTGTGGCACGGGTAACAACCGCATTTCGGGAAGCACAATATTTGAATCCGGCAGAGGAGCATGATGTTTTGCATAAGCATTGAAAGCCGCAAACATGCAGCAGAGAAAGATCGGAAGTAAAGAAGGTTTTCTCATAATAATGTCCGTTTAAAAGTATTGATTGTTACAACTCACCTTTTTTGCATTGTTGTATAGCATGATCCACTGCTCTTGCAGTAAGGGCCATATAGGTGAGGGAGGGATTTTGTGTGGATGTGGATGTCATGCACGCCCCGTCTGTTACATATACATTGTTGCAGGCATAGAGCTGGTTCCATTTGTTGAGCAACGAAGTACGCGGATCCCTGCCCATTCTTATCCCTCCCATTTCATGAATATCAATGCCGGGATTCTGATCGGAATTATGCCGTTCAATATTTACAAAACCGGCTTCCGTGAGCATTTCGGTGAATTGCTCAAAATAATCCTGTTTCATCTTTTCGTCATTATCGTCATATTCCACCGAGATTTTTAAAAGCGGTATACCCCAGGCATCTTTTTTATCGGTATCAAGGCTTACCATATTGGTTTCTTTCGGGATAGTTTCCCCCATCATATGCGAACCTATTTTCCACGGTCCACGCTCAGGGTATAACAATCTTTGCTTCAACCCGGCACCTGTTCCAGAATCATCCCTGTTTGTACTTCTGTAGGCTGAAAACCCTGCGGCATACCCGCGCAGAAAATCAGTTTCCTGTTTGAATAAGTTCCTGAAACGGGGCATATAACCACCGCCGGCGGGATTTCTGCCCACAGTAGTAAATTCTTTAAACCCGTTGTACTGAGCTGAAATGCGGGCACTGTAATTATGAAATGCCACAAATTTTCCCATCAATCCGTTATCATTACCAAGCCCGTGAGGAAAGCGGGTTGAAACAGAGTTTAAAAGCACCAGGTTGGAGTTCAGAGCGCCGGCATTTACGAAAATGACTTTGGCATAAAACTCAATATCTTTTTTTGTATTTGTATCAATTACCCGTACTCCTGTTGCCCTGTTCTTCTTGTCATCATATATAACAGAATGTACAACCGAAAACGGGCGTAATGTAAGATTCCCTGTTTTTTTTGCCCATGGAATAGTAGAGGAGTTGCTGCTGAAGTAACCGCCTAAGGGACATCCGCGCTGGCACAGATCGCGGGACATACATTGCCCTCTTCCCTGTTCAAAATGAATGGGATTGGGTTGGGTCAGGTGAGCAACCCTTTCACTGATCACATGCCGGTGCCGGTATTTTTGGCTCAATTGCTTTTTAAAATAATCTTCCACTACATTCAGTGGAAATGCCGGTAAAAACTCACCGTCGGGCAGTTGCGCCAGCCCGTCCTTATTACCTGCTATGCCCACAAATTTCTCCACGTGGCTGTACCAGGGCGCCATGTCTTCATACCTGATCGGCCAGTCTACAGCGAAACCATCCCTGGCAGGACCTTCATAATCAAAATTACTCCAGCGCTGGGTGGCTTTTGCCCACATCAGTGATTTGCCTCCTACCTGGTATCCGCGTATCCAGTCAAAGGGCTTTTCCTGTATATAGGGGTGCTCTGCATCTTTCACAAAAAAATGCGCCGCATCTTCCCTGAAAGCATAGCAGCGGTTGATGACAGGATTTGCTTTCCGGACTTCCAGCGGCATTTCGCCCCGGTGCTCAAACTCATATGGGAACATATTGGCAGTGGGATAATCTTTGATATGCTGCACATCCCTGCCTCTTTCCAGAACAAGTGTTTTAAACCCGTTTTCCGTGAACTCCTTGGCGGCCCATCCACCACTCATTCCGGATCCAATTACAATGGTATCGAAGGTGCGGTCTTTTACAGAACCGTTATCAATATCACCCATTATTCAATTGATTTATTGCTTAACGGGCGCATATCCGTTGTACTTCTCCGACGGAATGAACTCGTATTTATTAATATTGGTTAAAACATATTTTGAAGTAAGGTAGCCCTCCAGGGTCTTTTCTTTCATAATATCAAAAAAGCCGGTAATATCAGCATTGTTTATCTTTTTTTCTTCTATATCCTTCAGTATATCCTGCTGCTGCTGCCCGGTACATTTTGCAAATGAATAGCTGAATTTTTGTTTGGCATAGCTTTCAAGATCATTCAAACCCCGCATAAATTTTTGCTGCGCCTCTTTCTCATAACAGTCGTCCAGCATTTTTAATACAAATAAATGGCAACCCAGGTCCCCGGCGCCCGGCGTATCTGTTGCGGGGATAATAGCTGAGGCGACAGCGGCAAGCAAATGCTCCTGTATATCCGTAACCTCAACAAGCTTCAGGGCAATAGATGCTTTACCTGGCTGCTGCAGGCAGGAAGGCACAAGAACAAAGCCTCCGGCTACAATTACAAGACGCTGTATGACATCCCTTCTTTTCATGGCGACTGCTTTTCAGTAATGAATTTCCGAAAATATTGCACACTTGCCATAACATCCGGTACATTATTCTCCCAGTTGCGTTCATATTCCGCGGAGATCATTCCTTTAAATTTTTGCCTTTCCAGCTCGTTGATCACGCCGTTTATGTTTACTACGCCAGTTCCCCAATGTACTCAAACAACTTACGCCATTCTTCACTGCCCCGGGGTGTAACCACTCCATACGCGATCAACGTTAATCACTTATCCGAAAGCATTTTAAGTATATTGCTCCGGGTAGCGCTGTCCATGTGATAATCCGTTGTTCCGTCTATACCTCCGCCTATTACCTGGCCCGGGAATATTTCTATATACTTTAACCCGCACCTGTCC
This sequence comes from Chitinophagaceae bacterium, assembly GCA_019638595.1. Lineage (GTDB taxonomy): Bacteria > Bacteroidota > Bacteroidia > Chitinophagales > Chitinophagaceae > Agriterribacter. Next base: position 10,367 of record JAHBTJ010000025.1, on the reverse strand, counting down.
GCTTTTTCGAGCGCCTCAAAAAGCGTAAACCGGTAAAATGTATACGCATGTACTCCCAATTGCCATCCCATATTTTCACCGGCTTCTATCGCCGGAGATTGTTGCGTTGCCTGCTGCCGGCGATACCCCGATGCCATTACTGTAAGCGCACTGACCAGGAACACAAAAAGGAAAAGTTTCATCTGCAATACATTGATTTTATACCCGGATCAATATTGGGGGTTCTGCTCTAATTGCGGCGCTTTCCGCATTTCATCCGATGCAATGGGCAACCAGTACATTTTTTGTAAGGCCTGCCGTGTTTCCACGGGTATCTGTTTCCATACTGTTACGCTATTTCCGTTGGTAATGGTTTCTGTAATATCCATCCCTTTCGCATTTTCCAACCCTTTATCCAGTATTTTCCATCTTCTTATATCATACCAGCGCTGGTTTTCGAACACCAGCTCAATTCTCCTTTCGTATCGTAAGGCAGCCGTAATGTCGCCTGTAAAACCGGGTAAGCCCGCACGGTTCCTGACCATATTAATATAATCTGCGGCAACTCCCGTTTCTCCCAATGCCAGTGATGCTTCCGCATAATTTAACAATACTTCCGGATACCGCATTTCAATCCATACGTTTTCATTAGGCTGAACACTTGCATCTATTTCGTTATCCAGCATTTTCTTCATTACATACCCGGTAAAACTTCCGTTAAAACCCGAAGTAGGTCCTTGTCTTGTATCCAATCCAAAACTTTTGGAAACAACCGTACTGCCGGACATTACGATCCTGGTACGCCTGTCATAAACGCCTACAGGATCTATGGCCTGCAAGCCGGGAGAGCGTGGCATCCATAAAGCACTGTCGTATAAAATAGACCCATAAAATCTCGGATCCCTGTTGTAATAAGGATTTTCATTATGAAAATGTGAAGAAATGTTTTTGTAATATCCATTCCCGTCAATTTTGAAGTGATCAAAAAAGTCAGTTCCATCCTCCATTTCATAGGCATCTACGAGGTTTTGTGTAGGTGCATTGCTTGCCCATAATGCCCAGCCATTACCACCATTCCACTGGTTCACCATATTTTTGTCGCCGTTGGACAGAGAGTATTGTTTACCCCAGATCACTTCACTGCTGGACAAAGTCTTTGCCTTGAAAAAATTAAAATAGTTTTTAGCCACGGCTGCTTTGTCCGGCGCTCCGAAATTTTCCAGGTGATAAGTGCCCAGATCAATAACCGCTTTAGCCGCATCTCTTGCCGCAGTCCATAATGCAGTTCTGTCTGCATGTTCATAGCCTACATATTTATTTGCAGCGCTACCATCGGCAGTAAGATCGCTTGCTGCAAACAATAAGGCTCTTGATTTAAGCGCCAGTGCCGCTCCTTTTGTAGCCCTGCCGGCCGGCGCATCTGCAGCCGGCGGCAATAAACCCGCAGCCATATCGCAATCGGCGGAAATGAGAGATACGGTTTCTTCAAATGATCCCCTCGTTATGCTGCTAAAGTCGTCATTCAGTGTAAGCGCTTCTTTTAAAACCGGCACACCACCATACATTCTCATCAGCTGTGTATAACAAAATGCCCGGAGAAAGTAACCTTCTCCTTTCATAACGTCTGAGCGCAGCTTTATTGCAGCACGCTCAGCTTCAGGATATGCCTCTGCCACCTGGTCAATTTTCTCAATCAGTACATTCAGCTTTTGAATATTGGAAAAATAAGTATTCCATGATGGAAAAGAATATTCTGTCGGATCCCATGGAGCGGTATTATCCTTGGAAATATTGCCCTGAACATATACTTCAACGCCATGATCAAAAGTGGAATGCGCCTCATCCGAAACGGAGGAAAGCATATGCTGTGAAAACCCTATGGCAGTACTGTGATAGGCGTCTACAACATAAGAATCCACCAGCCCTATATCAGACCACAATACAGATTCTGAATACTGATCCTGGGGAGTTTTATCTAATATCGAATTCTTTTTGCAAGCTGAAAAAAGCATCAGCAATGCAAAAAAATGTAATCCTGTTATATATTTTTTCATACCTGTTTTTTATAATTTTAAAACATGCTCATCTCTGCTGCTTACTGGAAAGACACTCTTGCTCCTAAAGACATTACCCTCATTAAAGGATAATTGTCTCTTACACCGCTAAACTCCGGATCCCATATCCTGTTTTTAGAGGAGTAGATCAAACACAGGTTCTGCCCGGAAACATACAACTGTATTTCCCTGATGAGATCGAGTTTAAAAACAGAACGCGGGAATGTATAGCTGATCTGCACATTTTTTAGCCTTGCATAGTTTTGGTTCTGGTATTCCAGATCGGTAGGATACTTTCCCCTCCAGTACGTTGAGAATCCATCATATGCTCTTGGTTTGGTTGCATCAATATTATCAGGTGTCCATCTGCCATCGGCATGAAACTGGTAATAATCGCCGGCAGAGCCCTGCTGTGAGCCCAGCATCCTTACCCAGGCAGTTCCGGCCCCGTTTACCAGTGCGCTTAATCCAAAGCCTTTGTACCTCAGATTTAAAGATATTCCATAGGTAACCTCAGGATTGGTGGTCTTGTCATAGATGATCCGGTCGCTTTCGTCAATAACATTATCGCCATTCTGATCTTTGATAATAACATCTCCCGGGATCGCTCCGGAAACATGGGGTGTTTTATTTACCTGGTCAACATCCCTGAAAATCCCGGCGGATTCATATAACAGGGTTGCTTCCATGGGATGCCCGGTAAGCTTTTGCCAGGGCACAGTTACCGGCGGCTCATCAAACTCCACAATTTTGTTACGCGCAAAAGCTACATTGCCATTAATGGAATAAGCAAAATCTTTATTTACCTTGCCGTTATACCCCAGCTCCACTTCAAATCCCCTGTTTTCCACGATGCCAAAATTCTGGTCGGGCAACACTATACCGGTAAAGGCAGGCACAGAAGCATTTCTTTTAATAAGAATGTTATTCCTTCTTTGGTAAAAGAAATCTGCATTGAAGGTCAAACGGTGATCAAACATCTGCGATTCAAATCCAACATTGTACACATTGGCAACTTCCCATGTTATATATGGGTTCGGGGCATTGGATTGATACAGACCGGGAAGATAGCTCCCGTTGGTTCCAAACACGCCCCCTGTTCCATAGGCATAGGAAGCCAGGTATTGAAAAGGCGGCACAAGATCATTCCCTAACCTGCCCCAGGAGGCCTTTAATTTCAGGTAATCCATGAACTTAACATTATCGCTCCAGAACTTTTCGTTGGACAGCACCCATCCGGCAAGAACACTCGGGAAGTTGCCCCAACGCCCGCTTTCTTTTGAGAATCTCAAAGATCCATCCCTTCGGAAAGCAAACTGCAGCAGGTAGGTTTGCTTGTAGTTGTAGCTTATTCTTCCAAAATAATTAACGCGGGCATCCAGCGTAACATATTCTGAATTATCCTTCAGCTCGTCGCCACCCGCAAACAGGTAAGGAAGCTGGGTGCTGTTAAAATACCTGCGAAAAGCCGTAATGCCTATACCATTGGATTCAGAGCTTTCGTAAGCAATAAACGCGCTGATATTGTGGGCATCATTAATGGTTTTATCATAATTCAGCCGTGCATTAAAAGTTTTAGCGGCGGTATTATTATACGAGTTTGTTAGCTGGGGATCGTAATTATCGGAACTTGCAATAAGAAATGCAGATCCATCCTCACTTCCATCGTTGCCTGCGGCCAGATAGCCCGCTTTATCCAAAGTATATCCTGTAACGGGGTGATCAAAATATTTTCTTTTACCAAAGAAAATATCATACGCGAAGTAGCTGGATACGGTCAATCCTTCCACACCGGGGATCTTTAAAAGCGCATTAATTTTATTATTACTCCTGTAACGTTTATCATCATCAAAACCGCCCTCAAGCGTAGAACGCAGCAAAGGCTGATAAGAAGCCCCGAAAGCGCCGGTACCAGGCATTCCATTTGGGAAGGTGGACGTTCTGGTAGGTTTATTCTGGTTAATAACATTAAATATGGTTTGTGCATCAAGCGATGGCCCCATCCTGTTTTCCTGCGAGCCATCCATATCAAGCCCAACGTTGAGGTATTTATTGATTTTAATATCAATATTAGCCCTTAGGTTATACCTGTTGAACTTCTTAGCATTATCATCTCTGTATATGCCATCTGCATACTGGGTGCCGAAAGACACAAAATAATTAACTGTTTTAGTGCCGCCGTTCACCGAAAAATTATGATTCTGGGTTTTACTATGGTCTTTCAGCGTAATGCCGAACCAATCCGTATTGGGATGCGTCCAGGGGTATTTACCGGATTTGAACTTTTCCACATCTTCTGCTGTATAAGTCAAATTTGAGGGATCAACGCCTTTATAAGTTTCCATTTCGCGCAGCATCTGTGCATAGGTTGCGGCATCGGCCATTTTAGGTAAAGAGATCGGCGACAGGAACCCGGTATAAAAAGAATAACTGAAGTTGGGAGGACTGTCGGTTTTTCCGCGTTTTGTAGTGATCAGTATAACACCGTTGGCAGCCCTTGCCCCGTAAATGGCTGCGGATGCATCTTTTAAAACGCTGATACTTTCAATATCTTCCGGATTAATTGAGTTCAGATCCCGCCCCGCGCTTCCATCTACTATCTGGGTGCCGTAATCGTTGGTGGTTTGATTGGTATTGGCATCACGCCCCGGGATACCATCAATAATGACCAATGGAGAAGCATTGCCGAGCGTGCTGGCGCCTCTTATAAGTATTGAAGCTGCATCCGCACCGGGCTCCCCTGATCTTTGTTGAACAATAGCGCCCGGCAGCCGCCCTGCCAGGGAGTTGGAAACGCTTGAAACAGGCGCTGAAACGATGTCTTTGCCTGAAACGGTAGCTACCGATCCAATTACATTTATCTTTTTCTCTTTTCCATATCCCACCACTACTACCTCATTTAGTGCGGCATTTTCGGCGGTCAGCACTATATCCATCTCTGTGCGGCCATTTATTGCCTCTTCTTTAGTGGTATATCCTACAGACGAAAATACAAGCGTTCCCCTGGCAGGAGCGCTGATTGAAAATTTGCCATCCGCACCGGTGGCGGTACCTGTTTTGTCGCCTTTTACCGAGATGGATACACCGGGCAGCGGCGTGCCTTTTTCCTCATCTGTTACCCGGCCGGTAACCACCCGGCTTTGAGTATAACCGAATGGCAGGCATGCTAATGCATATAAAATGATTAACCCAATACGCTTCATAAAAGTTGTTTTAGTTTGTTAGCTTTTGTTTTTTAATCAGTATCAAAACGTAAAGCATAGAACGAATATAGAAAAAAATATGAAATGAAAAATAAATAACTTCGAAACCTTTCTTTTCTATTTACGAAGGGGAGTATTATAAAAAAAATAATACCTTCCGGCATTACAGGATCATTTGCTTATGGTAAGGGGGAAGGGATCAGGTTACAGGTTTCAGGTTACAGTGTCAAGGTACCGCCTCTCATGTTTGACGTTTCACTATTCACATAATAACAGCTAGGCAATAATGACTTTAATGCCTGCTCCCTCCAGCTTCTTTTGATCTTCTACGGGGATCCCGTTATCTGTTATGAGCGCATCAATATCTGCGATGGGTGCGATAAATGCAAAGCTCCTTTTGTGAAATTTACTGGAATCAGCCACCACTATAACCTGCTTTGAGATGGACATCATCATCCTGTTCAAATGAGCTTCTTCCACATTGGGAGTAGAAAGCCCGTAATTGACACTAAAGCCGTCTACTGCAAGAAACAATTTATCACAGAAATAATTCTTAAAACTTTCTTCAGCCGTAGTGCCAATCAGAGATAGTGAATTTTTCCGGAGAAATCCACCGGGAATAATGATATTTACTTTAGGATGCTCGGCTAACTGGTTAGCAATATTCAACGCATTGGTAATTACCGTGAGCTCTCCTATACCTGCTAAATTCCTGGCAATTTCCAGCGTGGTAGTTCCGGAATCAAGTATAATAGTATCACCTTCTTCTATCAGGCCTGCTGCAGCTTTTCCAATGCGTCTTTTTTGTTCGTTGTGCTGCTTATTCTTATCCGAAAGCGTGAAGTCCATTCCAACCCTTTCAATTTTAAATGCGCCTCCCCTTGCACGTATGAGGGCGTTCTTTTCTTCCAGCCGTTTCAGATCATTCCTTATAGTTACCTCACTCACATTTAGCGCTTTACTTAGGGAAAGCACATCAACCTGCCCGTTCGCTTCCAGTTTATTAAGAATGAGTACCCTGCGCTGAACGGTAGATATTTCTCCTGCTTTTCTCATGAGATGATATTTATTAGGAACTATTGTTGTTACAGCCTATACAATTGTAAATATCCGATGTAACCTGGAAATAAAAACACTAAGCGCTAAACAACTCAATCAATTGAGCCACCCTGCGTTCTTCCATTTAGCTTCACAAAAGCTTCAGCATGAGATTTTCCCTCTATGCCCGCCTACACAAACGATCTTCTTTTTTTCCGTATGCTGCTCCCCGGCATGAACCAGGGAAGATAAGGATAACAGCCCAAGCCCTGAAGCTACTGTTTTTACACATTGACGACGGTTGTTATTTCTTTTCATATAAAAATAAGCACTCCTGCTGTTCGCGATACGGCTACAAAATAAAGATAGCTTTCGAAACTAAAAAACAAAAATAGATGTAATGAAAGGAAATATTTATTTTTGACACAATAACGAAATGAAATGAAAATAAATTCATCCAAAATACCTGCTTCCCCGGATACCTCTGATTCGGTTAAAAAGCTTTTAGGATTTGAATTAGAAACATTAAAAAATAACGGCGGCTATTTTACCGCCAAAGAAATTACTCAACAGCCCTTACTCTGGACAAGCACCTGGCAACTGGTAAAAAAACGAAAGGAAGCGCTTGAGTCGTTTTTAAACGAAGCTTATCAACAGGAAGCGCTCACAGTAATTTTAACCGGCGCCGGTACATCTGCGTTCATAGGAAGTGCGCTGCAGGGGCCATTTCAAAAAAATACCCGGAAAAATACGGTAGCCATTGCCACAACTGATCTTATTTCCCACCCTGCACATTATTTTACCGACCAGGTTGTATTATTAATATCTTTTGCCCGATCTGGCGACAGTCCGGAGAGTGTGGCTGCGGTAAACCTTGCCAACGGATTATGTAAAAAAATTTTTCATTTGATCATTACCTGTAATCCTTCGGGCAAGCTTGCACTGGCCAAAAGCGTTCACCCTGCATGTATATTTCTACTGCCACCCGAAAGTGATGATCAGAGCCTGGTGATGACCGGGAGCTTTACTTCGATGCTCCTCGCAGGATTATTGATTTCAAGGATAAAAGAAATTGAAGATCTTGAAGGAACGGTTCAGCAACTATCGGTATATGCAACCAATATCCTGAATAATTACAGTGAGAAATTAAGAGCGGTTGCGAGGCTTCATTTTCAAAGAGCCGTGTTCCTCGGTTCCGGCCCGCTTCGCTCTGTGGCCAATGAATCTGATTTAAAGCTACAGGAACTTACCGGCGGCAAGGTGATCTGTAAATTCGATTCTTTTCTTGGCTTCAGGCACGGGCCTAAAGCCGTTATTGATGCTTCTACCCTGTTAGTATACCTGTTTTCAAATAACGGATATGTGCATCAGTACGAACAGGATCTTGTAAAATCAATTACGTCAGGCGAAAAAGGATTATTCAGCATTGGCATTGCTGAAACTGCCAGAAAGGATATGGAGCTGGATCTGCAGATAGTATTATCTCCCAATGACCAGACTATTGAGGAAGAGTTTTTATCGGTGTGCAGTGTTCTGCCTGCCCAGATACTGGGATGGTACAAATCGCTGGAATTGGGGCTTACTCCGGACAATCCTTCAGAAAATGAAACAATAACCCGTGTCGTAAAAGGCGTAACTATCTATCCTTTTAAACATGAAAAATAAACAGTTTGATGTTTCCGTGATCGGGGAGCTCAATATAGATATTATCCTGAATCATAATGATTCCTTTCCTGAAATGGGGAAGGAGATCCTGGCGAAACAAATGAACGTGACCATGGGGAGCTCCTCTGCTATTTTTGCCAGTAACCTCAGCAGCCTCGGGGCAAGCGTGGCTTTCATCGGAAAACTGGGCAGCGACATTTTTGGCGATATGGTGATGCAAACACTGAATGGCAGTAAAGTTGACACGAGTGCCATTAAACAGCAGGATGAATTATGTACAGGCGCAACCATTGTATTGAATTTTGGGGAAGACAGGGCGATGGTAACACATCCCGGCGCAATGGAGCACTTAACTATTGAAGATATTAACTGGGACATCATTAAACGTTCTTCCCATTTGCATTTCTCTTCTTTTTTTATACAAAAAGGAATTCAAAAAGATATCGCTGCCATTTTTAAAGAAGCTAAAAAACACGGGCTCACCACTTCGTTTGACATGCAATGGGATCCTGCGGAAAAATGGAATATTGACCTGGCAGCTATCTTACCTCATGTTAACATTTTCCTTCCAAATGAAACAGAGCTGTTGCAGATCACCAACTGCTCCTCTGTGGAAAAAGCTATAGCGCAAATTGCCGGTTTTGCTAACGTAGTAGTAGTGAAACAAGGCAATAAAGGTTCTACATCCTTTTGGAAAGGAAAAACTTTTTTTCAACCTGCTTTTTTAAATAATAATGTGGTGGATGCAATAGGGGCAGGCGACAGCTTTAACGCGGGGTTTATTTACAAATTTATACAACATCAGCCCATTGAAGTATGCCAGGAGTTTGGGAATGTTGTCGGGGCAATTTCTACCACTGCCGCCGGCGGCACCACCGCATTTAAGGATAAAGAGAATATTTTAAAGACTGCAAAAGAAAAATTTGGATATGCCGGCAAATAGTATGACAGAAAAGCTGAAAGCAATGCAGCAATGCAAAGCATCTTTATTAGCTACTAACTTTTATAACTATGAAACATTAAAGGGCATTATGCTGGCAGCTTCGCAGGCAAAACAGCCTGTAATATTGCAGCTTACCCGTAGTTCCATTGAATATATGGGGCTGGAGATGGCGGTGAGCATGGCCCGGACTGCTTTAAAACAATATAAGGTAGATGGATGGATACACCTGGATCACGGAGACACTTATGAACTGGTAAAAGATTGTTTGGAGGCTGGCTTCGACTCTGTAATGATAGATGCCAGCGAAAAGCCTATAGAAGAAAATATTGCCATTACCAAAGAAGTGGTAACATTAGCTGCACGCTACCACGCCAATGTGGAAGCGGAGCTTGGATATGTGGCCAAGCTCGGTCAGTCAACAGGAAAAACCGGGTTTACAGAACCCCGGGAAGCTAAATATTTTGTGGAGCAAACCGGCGTTCATGCTTTAGCGGTAGCGATAGGCTCGGCTCATGGCTTTTATACACAGGAACCTAAACTTGACCTGGAAAGATTGCAGGAAATTAATAAAGTAACAGATGCGGCACTCGTACTACATGGCGGCTCCGGTATACCGGCAGCCAGTCTCAGGCAGGCCATTGAAAGAGGTATCTGCAAAATCAATCTTGCTACTGAAATTAAAAATATATTTATGACTACGTTAAAAGATTGCCTGCTTACAAGTGACGAAATTGATTTGCGGAAGGTTTTTCCCCCCGCAATTACAGCAGTGTCAAACCTGGTAAAAGATAAATTAGCTATTATGAAAAACTGATAGTTCAGTATTAAAGTGCCCGGATCAGTAACGGTTTTTAAATCACCGACATATGAACAAAAGAAGACAGTTTTTGAAATTAGCTGCTTTAACAGGATTGGGCTCCGGCAGCCTGGTAAATGCATTTCCTTTTTCTCCGCGCCCTGCTGCGAATGCTTTACTTCCCGAAAACAAACCTGCTATGCTGCCGGATGATGACTCACTTAGTGTGATCGGTTTATATGGCCCATGGGCTGCGGGGCTGACAGAAAAGGAATTGCCCCTGCTTTCTTACCGGCGCAATGAGTGGAATGATTTAGCTAAGTGGAAAAAAACGGCAAGGCAAAAAGTGATAGAGCGTTTATCTGTTCCCACTATTAAAGCGCCTGTTTGTACAACCCTCAACACTTATGAATATGACGGGTTGAAAATAGAGGAACTGCAATGGCAATTGCCTTATGGAAGAGCCACGTATGCTTTGCTGTTAAAGCCTGCAAATGCAAAGGGTAAATTACCGGGCATACTTGCTTTTCACGATCATGGCGGCAATAAATACTTCGGCGCCAGGAAAATTACAAAAACATCCGGAACGCAGCATCCGCTCATGGTGGTGCATCAGGAACATTACTATGAAGGCGCCGCATGGGCTAATGACATTGCAAAGCGGGGCTACGCAGTACTGGTATCCGATG
>JAHBTJ010000024.1 GCA_019638595.1 Chitinophagaceae bacterium | reverse complement strand
CTATATGGCTCATTTTTATGATCGCCTTCAAACAAATAACCCTTTTTGCCGGGTTTGTAAGCAGTGTAATATTCTCTTAACATAACTAACAGAACGGGGCTTAGCGGTACCACCCTGTCTTTTTTACCCTTGGCTTGCTGTATGGTCAGTTGCATTCGCCTGCTGTCTATCTGCCACACTTTCAGGCTTACTACTTCGCTCACGCGCAATCCGGAAGAATAAGACAGCATGAGCATTGTTTTATGTTTCAGGTTGGTGGTGCCTTTAATTATCCCGGTTATTTCATCCTGGTTGAAAAAGCACGGAGTCTGCAATGGTTTTTTCGGTCTCGGTATCTCCCAAAAAAACTTTTCTTTCTTCAACACCTGTTCATAATAAAACTTCAGCGCGTTTATCCTGCTGTGTAAAGTGTTTTCGCTGAGCTTCAACTGCTCAAAACAATATTGCAGGTAAGCTTTGATGCGGTTGACGGGAAATGTGTCTGCAGCTTCAGTTTTCAGCGCCTGCAAAAACCGGCTCATTTCGTTCAGGTATGTCCTGATGGTTGACGGGCTGTATGCTTTTAATATAAGCGTTTGATGCATTGCCGGCAATACATGACGGTTAACAGCATGTATGAATGCGGCAGCTTTTATATAATGGGTTGCTTTGGGTTTTGGTAATGGCAGGTTGCTTAATCCCTGCCCGGAAGGTTTATTGGTTGTTGCAGGTTTATATTGCTTTAGAGCGCTGCTGTCAATATCAGCTAATGATCCGGCATTTTTCAGCAGCTCATCATAACAGGCTCTCGTAAAAGGTAAATACCAGCATTTATTGGATTGGCTCCATTTGATATTCCTCGTTTTTCTTACCGCCTGCTGCAAAACAGGTAAGCGCGGAAATTGTATACCGATCCATGTATCACCCTTATGTATTAAGGGAGCAAGTACAATTTTTCCTTTGGTGTCTGGCATAGCTTCGCCCTCTTACTCACAGGGAGTATTTCAGGTGTTCAATGAAAATGAATGAGTTTCGGATATGGCGGGTTGTTGACAGGAAGGGGATTCAATGGCTTAAATATAAATAAAATTTTGAAATGGCGGTAAGCTGGGGGCTATCAGCTATCAGCCGTCAGCTAGGGGCTATCAGCTGTGGGCTGTCAGCTATCAGGTATTTATGGTTTTTGGTTTATGGTTTATGGTTTGCAACCTGAAACTTGTAACCTGTAACCTGAAACCATACACTACAAACAACAAACTATAGACCCGAAACTATTATCTACAAACATCTCAAATCAGCAATCAGAGATTTCAACCTGTTATCAGCTTCCGGATTCTTCCACGTAGCGTTGCAGCTCATTGTCTTTTTCCAGCGGGTTCATAACAAATACAATAATAATAACCGCCAGTAAAGCCAGTAGACCATAGCCGGCAAATACCGTATTGTAAGCCGTGTTGTAGTTGTAGCTGCGGGAAAGCTGTTCAATGCTGTAGCCTGATAGCGCCTGGAAGATGGCGCCACCCAGGCCGGCGCCCACACTGGCTACACCCCATACCGACGCGGTGGCACTCATGGGTACTACATCTGCCGGAAAGGCCATGGTGTTGGCTGTGTAAGCCGCATAGCCGAAGCCGGCAATACTTAGTACAATTAAGGCGGTGGTTGGACTGACGATGATGAAGGGACCTGTAAGCAATGTAACCGCCAGCAAAGAGCCGAATATACCGGTAGACAGCTTCCGGGCTTTGGGTATAGGCATTCCCCGTTTAATGATCCATTGCGTAAATAATCCTCCAAGTATATTGCCAATGTCCGCCACAATAAAAGGGAACATGGCGAACCAGCCTATCTTTTCAATTCCCCAGCCATGCACATCTACCAGGTAACGTCCTATCCAGAAGGTGATAAAATACCAAACGGGATCCATAAATACCTTCGACAGCGTGAACCAGCCCACAAATTTATTTTTGATCAGCCGCAGGGGAGGGATGGGTTTGGCTTTGGATGCTTTGAGCGCGGCGGCAGGTGTATAATAAGTAAACCAGAATGCAGCCAGCCACAAGTAGCCGATAGAACCAATGATAATAAATGTAGCCTGCCAGCCATATCGGCTGCCCAGCCAGGCTATAAGCGGGGGCGCTGCTACGGCGCCTATGGCAGCGCCGCTGTTGAATATGCCCGTGGCGGTAGACCGTTCTTCCGGGGTAAACCATTCGCTGGTGAGCTTGATGGCAGCGGGCCAGTTGCCTGCTTCGCCCATTCCGAGCAAAAACCTGCAAATGCCGAAATGAAAGGGTAACCGGGCTACTGCATGCAAAAGGGATGCAGTTGTCCAGAATGCCATACATAAGGCGTAACCCAGCCGCGTACCCAGCTTATCAATAATAAAGCCTGATACGAGGTTGGAGCTCATATAGGCAATAAAGAAAGCGGTAGCTATATAGCCAAAGGCATCGTTGGGGATCAACTCGCGCAGCGGACCGTTGGCGCTGAGGTAATTGAATGCCAGCCTGTCTATATAGTTCAATACCGTTGCCGTGAAGGCAAAGGCCAGCATCAGCCAGCGGGCACGCAGCTTATTGCCGGCGGCAGGTACATCTGTTAACAGATCGTTGCTCATTACAGGGTGGGTAAGATATAGGGGGCGCGATAATTTCCTTTGAGCAATTGATTGGCAGCCTCGTTATTGGTGAACCTTTCTGTTTGGGGATCAAACTCAAGCTGTTTATTCCCCACCCTGTAAGCGATATCCGCCAGGTGCACCAGCGAAGCGCTGAGATGCCCCTGGGTTACATCGCCGTTGGGTTGTTTGTTCTGCCGTATGCTGTCAATAAAATCCTTCTGGTGAAATTTATCGGGAAAAATATCTTTGTGGGCATCTACTACTTTTCCGTTCTTTTCCATTACCTGCCAGCCACCACCGTGCCGCCCCAGGTACATCATTCTTTCTGTTCCATATATTTCTATGCGGGTAGAAGTTTGCGGCCAAACCGGGAACTCGGTTTTTGAAAAACGAATTTCCCCGGGTATTTTCTGGAGATACGGGGTGACATTCCCGCTTTCGCAGGTCATATCAAATCCGTCAAACTGGTAAGTAATGTTTAAAAATTCCGGTGTTTCCTTTTTGGAATGAAAACCTACATTGCCGCCGGTGCAGTATACCGATTTGGGATGACCCGGATCGCCCATGGCCAGGCGCGCCAGGTCCATTACATGACTCGCATCGTCAGACAATGCGCCGCCGCCGTACGCCCAAAAGTCGAGCCAGCCGCCGCGCCCCGTCATACTATGGCGGTTGGGGTTGTAAGGAACTGCTTTAGCAGGCCCCTGCCAGGCATCCCAGTTGAGCCCTTTGGGAACAGCCGTATCGGGTACTGCTTCCCATTTGCTGCCGGGCAGCATGTTGTAACATTTAACATGCACAATATTGCCGAGCTTTCCCGATTGAATATAATCCCTTGCTGTAAAAGCATAGGGAGCGCTCCGGTTCTGGAAACCGATCTGCAATATTTTCCCGTATTTTTTAACAGCGCGTACCAGTTGCTGTCCTTCCCATATGGACAGGGTGGGATTTTTTTCAACATATACATGTTTGCCGGACTGCAATGCCCAAACAGAAGCCAGTACATGCCAGTGTTCCGGTGTGGCGATCACTACCGCATCCACATTCTTATCGTCAAAGGCTTTGCGCATGTCTGTTATAAATACAGGCGCATACCCTTGTTTGTTTTTATAGGCTTCGATTGCTTTTGGAACCTGTGCCAGGGTTTCGTTCACATCACACAAATATTTTACTTCCACGTTCTCATTTTCTCTTACTATGCCCGAAAGCACATCAACGCCGCGGCCGCCGCATCCAATGAGGGCGAGTACAATTTTATCGGCAGCAGATTTTCTTTGCTGGTTGATGGAAGAAGGGCTCAGGGCAATGCCTGCTGCGCCTAACGACACCTGTTGTATAAAATTTCGTCTGTGCATATATGTTGATTGATGTAATGGAATGAATTTCTATATAAGTATAGCTGTTGTTAATTTATTTCTTTAAATGTTTATCAAGAAATTCGAATGTGCCTTTGCCGTTGATGGTATGCGGGCCGGTAAAATGCTCTATCTCCGTTAACCTGTCAAGTCCCGACACATTATAGTAGCGCCGCACTTTTCCAAATTCATAATTCACCCATTCATCTGTTCCTACACCATCAAAATGCCCTCTTTCAACCATAAAGGGCCGTGGCGCTATTAAGGCTGCCATCTCAGCATAATTAAATGTATGTCCAAGATCCCATTCCGGCATATCATATTCGCCGGTATATACATATCCAAAGCCGTGTTCTGTTGTAGCCACTTTGCGAACCCATTCATTAAAATCGGCAGAGCAGATAGAAAGCGCATAGCTTTTTATAACGGCCGGCACGCGCATGGCTGGTTTACCTCCGTAAGAAAGTCCATAGAATGCAATTTTTCCAGCATCCACAAACGACAGTTGCTGCAGCCATTCAACAATACGCTGATGCTGGCTGATGATGACGGAGAAAAGCGTGAGCCCGATAGGATTGGCTTTACGTTGGATGCTCCTGAATTTGTCTTCGCCCCGGTATGGATTGTGCGGCGCAAATGTTATGTATCCTCTTTCCGCAAGCCGGGTTGCAAATCCTTTGTAATAATGATAATTTTTGGCGGTAGTATCGGTGGTAACTACATCTGATGGTAATCCTTCCAGCCCGTGCTGGCAAACTACCACGGGTCTTTTTTCACCCGGCTTTATATTTTTAGGCACGATCAGTATTCCCCAGGCAAATACTCCCGGTTCAAAAACATCCAGGGTTACTTCATAGCTTGCCCATTGTTCTGTTTCCTGGTATATACGGGCTTTGGCGTTAAAGGGGCCCGAAGGTGTGGGTAATTTACCCAGCACGTTCCAGAAACGTTCTCTTTGTTGTTCTTTGATTGCGGCCTGTTGTTCGGGTGTGCCTTTTAATACCTGCCAGAAATCGCGGTTGCGGGTTCTTTCACATATCCGGAGCTCCTGCTGTACACATTGTGTCATTTCGCGCACCTGCCTTTCCTGCCTTTGTGCAGCATTCACCCAATCTGCCGGTATTGGATCGGGTTGAGGCTTAGGGGCAAACGGTATGTTCATGGACTTTGCAAACGCGGCAAATGTTTTGGAGGAAAAGGCGGACTTACCTGCCTCTGTAAAATGTAATCTGTTTTGAGAAGGAAGCAGGGCAACCGCACGTTGATATTCAGCCCGGGCCGTTGATAGCTGCGGCGTTGTAAGTATGCCTGGCGTTGCACCCTGGTTTTTATGGATGATATGGGGAAATTCCGCCTGCTCAATAATAAGACTGCGTGGCCAACTCATCGCGGCAAGTTCTGCATCGCCAAATGTATGGAGCAGTCCAAATACATTCCGGTAAATGGGCTCCTGCCATATTTTTTCACGTACGTCAAAATAGCCGCTTACAACAGAGGCGGTGATCCGGGTATCCAAAGCGGCGGCATACAGGGCAAGCATTCCTCCTTCTCCATAGCCGGCAATACCAATTGCATTATTACCCTCCTGTTCGTTTCTTTTTTGCAGCCAGTCAATGCCCGAAAATATTTTTTGCAGCTCATATCCTGTTACATGACGGCCTATTTCATAGGCCTGGCGGTATATCCATTCCCGGTGGGGTTGGCGGGTCTGTAACTTTAGTTCCGGGTTGCCGGAATAGCTGTGGTCCCTGCTTATTAATACGGGTACCAGTATTTCCACCCCGCTTTGTACCAAGGCCAGTACAGACGCGGCACCGGCAAATGCTCCCGGCTTCATTCCTGCAAGGGCTTCCGGTTCAAGGTCTGCATCGGGAATGACGATAGCCCTGGCTTTGATCTTTTTAGCGGGGGTGATCAAAATACCTTCTGCCGATAAATGATCCAATACCCTCCATTGTACCGCAGATATCGTATACCCTTTTTGAACAATAGTTGCAGCAGTAAGGTTGTTGCGTGTAATAATCTGCATGGCGGGCTCCACCCTTTCTTCTGCAATACCCAGCCTGGCTTTTAACAGCGCTCTTTGCCCGGAGACGGACTGATCAAAAGCGGTAACGGAGCTAAAATCACGTTGCCACCGGCTGGCTCTTTGCACTGCTTTTTTTTCAGTTTCCTGTTGTAAAAAGCGGTGAATGCCTTCTACCATTTTTGCCGACAGATCGTCGTTACCTGTTAGGGGTGAACTGGTAAAAGGAATGACCGGCTGTGCCATTGCAGGCAACAGGGTAACGAATGCAATAGCGATACAAACGAGGCGTTGTAAAAATTTTATCTGGACAGCAGGTTGCAGCATTTTGTTGAAATGGCCTGATCAGGCTTGCTTATGTATTTTATTTTTTCAATGAAAATCATTTCTTTCTGGCAGCGGCATTATCGTCCAGCAAATAATGGATGCTGTTAACAAGCAACTGCCGGAACGCCGGGATATTCCAGTCGTCCCAATGCCCCAATGATGTATATACTACCTTGTTTTTCCCGTTACTATTGGTCCATAACACCGGTTCGGGCTTTTCGTTGGGTATACTACCGGTAAGCAATACCTGCACATTGGACGAAGACAGCGGCGCGTTTTTATACAACCAGTTTTTGCTGCCAAAACCTTCGGCGGGCATATCTTTTACAATGGGATGCGATTCCATGCCCGGAACCACCTGTATGCGGGTAAGCGTTTCAAGATGCCCGTAATGCCCCTGGTAATTGCCGCCCAGTATCTCGTTATCAAATTCCGGCCATTGCTCCAGGAAACCCGATACTTTTTCTGAAGATGCGGTAATGCCGCCTCCCTCGCGCGGTACATTGCCTTTGGCGTCAAAAGCATGACTGGCAGTGCGGATACCCAGTACCGGTTTGCCGCTGGTTACAAAATTTTTAAGCAGGCTCATTTTTTCCGGCTCCAGTGCAATGCGCCTGATGAAGATCACCGCCAGGTCGGCATCGTTGAGTATTTGCATATTCTCCAGGTTGTGCCGGCCGGGCCCTTCCATGGCAGGCAAGCCGGTAGCATATTCGCAGTTCACTCCTTCTTTTAGCAAAAGCTGATGACCGAACTCAGGCAAACGCTGGTTGGCTTTGTATTCGCCTTCGGCAGTTAAAAAAGCGATGACGGGTCTTTTATCTTCTCTGAAACGGAATTGTTTGCGTGCGGTAAAATCGGTGGATACAATGGTTGGGCATACATATTTTTCGATGTATTCCACTATAAGGCTTGTACCCGTGAAATGTGAAACAAAAGGACGCATTTTGGAATTGTACATTACATCGGTCAGGTCGCGGAGCAGCACAACATTGTATCCTGCGCGCACCATGTTTCTTAATCCGAATGTTCTGCCGATCACGCACATATTGGTATGCACCCCGGTGAGGATCACATTTTTTATTCCTTTAGCGGCAAACAATCCCGTAATTTCTTCTCCGGAATCGCTGATGGCATCTCCGTCTTTTATATCAATAGCGTCGTGTTGTTTGGTCCATACCCCCGCCGGGCTTTCGCCGGGCTCTTCGCAGCCTTCATCCGATTGATCAATGGGCCATTCCGCTCCTTCTTCGCTTTCCAGTATCCCGCCGTCCTCCAGCTTTTTGGAAGCTTTCTTCCGGTATTTCATTGCCAGCTTTCTCCCTGGTGCATTTTCATAATACTTCATGCAATCGCTCGGCGCGTGCACGATCTGCATTCCTTTTTGCCTGCCTATGCTGATCACTTCATTGATATAGGGCGCCATTTCCGCCACCCGTTTGGTAGCGCCGCTGCACCAGTGCTTGTCCCACATATCGCAGATAATGATAGCGGTTTGCGACGGCGCCCACTGCTGCACTTCGTGCGATATAGTGAACAGTCCTTTTTCATTTTCAGAAGCAGCGCGTTTTTGCAGAGATGCAGTGAATGGTTGCACAGGGCTTTTTACCTGCGCCTGCAGCAACGGGGAAAAGAATACGGTTGCCATTGATAAACAGATAAACGTTGTAAGCCTTTTCATTTTTAAGATATAGTAAGTTGAAAAAAATTATACGATCCGCATCGTCATGCCGCCGTCAATTACAATGTTTTCACCGGTTATAAATGAATTGGTAACCAGTGTAGCGATCACTTCTGCCACATCTTCCGGTTTTCCTTCCCTGTGGAGCGGTATCCTGTTCTCTATATTGTTCTTTACCTGCTGCGGAGTTAAAAAATCCTGGAAGCGGGTTCTGATCACTCCCGGCGAAACACAATTCACAGTAATATTATCATCGGATAGTTCGAAAGCAAGCGCCCGGCAAAACTGTGGCAGCGCGCCTTTTACTACCGCATAAGTTAATGCATTTTTTACACCCCGCAATCCTGCTGCGGAAGAAATCAGCACAATGGCGCCTTCTTTTCTGGCTTTCATATAGGGTACTGCCGCCCGGCATAAATGAAAAGCGGCGTGTATATGTATATCAAAGGCCTGGTACCAAACTTCGCGGGCGCCGTTGAGCAGGCTGCCCGGCGCGGCTGAGCCGGCGCTGTGCACCAGTATATCTGCAGCGCCGAGCTTTTGGTATACTGTTTCTACCGCTTGTAAACACGCTTCTTCTTTGGCAAGGTCGGCGGTAATGGCAATGCAGGGAACACCCAACGCTTCAATTTGTTTCTGCACTGTTCCATCGCCTTCATTACGGGCTATCAAGGCAATGCCCGCGCCCTGTTGCGCCAATTGAAGAGCCGTGGCCGCGCCTATACCATGTGTACCGCCTGTTATGATGGCTGTTTTACCGCGTAGTTGCATTACTTTGTATTTACCAGAGTGTTGGTTGCAGCAGCATCACCCTGTTACAAAACAATGCATCGTTTGCAAATGGAAAGTCCTGAATATTATCCAAAGGATTGTTTGATATTAACATGAAGCAAATCGTTCCGACGGGGCTTCACAGCCAAAATAATTGTGTGAAGAGTGAGACCATAAACGTTCGAAACCTGTGAAAATGCCGCTCCTACGGAGCTTTGCCAATACGTTACTTTATAAGTGCCACCAAACTTTCGCGTCTATGACGCTATAAAATTGTTGATATGGCAGCCTTCAAAATAACGCTTCGAACACTTATGGGGTGAGACTTCGGCAAATTACTCAGCACCAGGGGTTCATGGCTGCCCGCATTCGCTTTGAATGAAGCTCCCGGTGCGACTTGAATGTTTGTCAATGGGTTATAAAATCAATTTGTTGATGTATAAATTCTGTCTTCCCTTCAATTACAAGCCTTCTGTCTTTTTTCTGTTACTTTTTTGCAGAAAAAAGTAACCAAAAATCCCCGCCTGAATGACCAGTCGGGCAGGCGCCCGAAATCCCCGCCTGCCGGACGTCCGCCCATGCCGGTATGGACGGGGGCAGGGACTACGGCCGATTTCGTCCCGTCTTGCGCATAGGCGTCAACTAAAAAAATATGAACCTCCCAATATGTGCCCGTGTGGTATCTTTTTGATATAACCAGGGTAGCGCCTATGGCGCATTATTGAAAATTATCCTTTTTGTCTACAAACGGGTTGTGCCGATGGCACAGCAAATCTGGTATGCCCAACAGCATTTTATACAGTGGAGTAACTGACTACAAGTATTTCATTCCCCCCCTGGTTACGTTTCTGCAATATGCCGCATAGCGGCTACCTGTTTGTAAAAAGAATGCCGCACGCTTTATTTGCCCGCCGCGGCGGGCTACCCTTCATATAAAGTGATCAGGCTTAAGTTGACGCCTATGCGCCTTGCGGGACTGATTAAGCTTTTATACTACTGTGGACTGAGCAACAGAATCCCTGATGCGTTTGCTGATAATTCAGCCGACTTTGGATGCTTACAAATCAGAAAGCTGCTACAAACAAATACAACATTTCGTTCCGACGGGGCTTCACAGCCAGAATAATTGTGTGAAGAGTGAGACCATAAACGTTCGAAACCTGTGAAAATGCCGCTCCTACGGAGCTTTGCCAATACGTTACTTTATAAGTGCCACCAAACTTTCGCGTCTATGACGCTATAAAATTGTTGATATGGCAGCCTTCAAAATAACGCTTCGAACACTTATGGGATGAGACTTCGGCAAATTACTCAGCACCAGGGGTTCATAGCTGCCCGCATTCGCTTTGAATGAAGCTCCCGGTGCGACTTTAATGTTTCACCTTTATACGATAGTTACTTTGTTCGCTCTGAATTGACACGAAACAAAAACCATAAACCCCAAACCTGTATTAAAAACGATGCCCTATCTTAATATTAAACGGGAAATTGAAGATCCATTTGTTTCCTTCAGCGCGGTCGAAAAGAAAGGAACCATATAGCAGCTTATCGTGTATATTTTCCCTGTCTGTATGCCGGTTTTTACGAAATGCAAGCCCCAGCCCTATATAAGATTCCAACACAAACCCGGATGTTTTTGGGAAAAGTTTGAAACCGAATTTCATATTCATTCCATATTTCTCTTTTTGATTATAGAAAAAATCATCATAGGCGTTCGCTCCGGGAGGTGGTGGGTCGGGATAGGGAAAAGCAGGATCTGATATCCGGAACGATTCCCGCACCCCTGATTTGTTTTCCAGGTAAAAAGCTTCCACCGACGTATAGAAGCCGGTCTTTCTTCTCAGCATAATAAAATATTTTGCTTCTGTTCTCAGCTTATATCCTTTATTGGTATATGGACAATCTTTTATATTCTCACCTGTGGCTAAATCAATTACAATATTCGGGATGCTATGATGTAAAATATAACCTGCTTCTGCCTGCAATGCCAGCTTTTTTGATACCATTCTTTCGTAACCCATCTGCAGGGAAGGATTTACAATATCAAATACGTTTAAAGGAGCAAAATGAATGGTGTTCTTTGGGATATGCACTTTTTGCTGCGCCATTACACAAACGCAGCAGGCGTGAAAGACTACCTGGGTGGCTATGTAAATGCCGATGCTTATTCTTTTTCTGTAACACATATAGAAGGTTGGGTTGTATTACTTAAAGTAATGACATATGCTTCAATATGCGTGTGGTTTGTCAATATGTTTTTTTAAGAAAATCTGCCGATAAACAATTAATGGAAAGCGTTAGTTGCAAAAAATAATTTTTTTATCCGGGTAACAGGCATGAATTACGGACAATTGCAAATACCGATGAACACACACTGATCAGCATTCAGGTTTCGGGTTTGCGGTTGGTTATAAACCATAAACAAAAAACCATAAACTATAAATTGATAGACTGACGGCTGACAGCCCAAAGCTCATAGCTCACAGCCCATAGCAATAGGATCATACGGCTGCTTTTGTTTTTTTCATCTGCTTCTTCAGTGTATAATATTCGTATCGCACCTGCATATTTAAAAAGAAAAGAGCGTTTATACCAAGCACATTTTCAATTTTAATAGCAGTATTGGTTGTTATATTGCGCTTACCGGAAATAATTTCACTTAATACGGTAGGCGATATACCCATACGTTCAGCTACTTTACGATGGGTAAGTCCGCGATATTCGATTTCTTCGCCCAGCACCACCCCCGGATGAAAGATATTTGAGGGCGTTATTTCATTTGCCGTTTTCATATAATGATAGTTGTTAATGGTAGTCGGTGAGTTCCAATATTTCCACTGTTATTGTATGCTCGTCCATTTCTCTAAAACAAATCCTGAATTGCTTATCCACCCGTATAGACAATTGCCCTTTCCTGTCTCCTTTCAATTTTTCCAGATTCAGTGATTGAATTTGTCCAATTGTTTTTAAATCGGGAGCGTCTATTAATTGCCCAATTCTCAGTTTGTACTTTTCTATGATATGCTTTGCAAACCTGTATTTTACAATACATCGCTTTATATCAAGCTGATACAACTCTAATACCTTTTTGTTCTCAAACAGCACTACCATTCACAAAAATAGTGAATATTTTCAACTAAAAACTCATCGCTCATAGTTATGCAGGTCGGATATTTCGGGTTTATAGTTTGACGTAACAAACCATAAACAAAAAACTATAAACTATAAATTGATAGCTGACAGCCCAAAGCCGATAGCTCATAGCCCATAGCCCACAACTCACACCCGGCTATTACTCTCCCCAAAATCCATAAAATCTCCCCATCCAGTAAGCAAACAAAAAATAAGTGCCGGTTTCTTCGGTTATGCCGCCGCGGCCTGTATCCAGTCTTTTGGGGTTGGTATTCCAGCGCGATACACTGCTTTCAGGGGTAGGCACAGGATGCACAGCCTGTTGCTTTCGTCCCCGGTCCACAAGCGGGTCTACCTGCATATCCCAGCGATGACTGTTTTCCATGGTCCAGTCTATCAGGTCAAAGGGGTATTGCTGTAATTCTTGCAGTGCTGTATCAAGTCCGCAGTTTTTTCCCAATAACGCGCTGGCAATTACGTTCCAAACCGGCATCCGGTCGTTGCGTACCATACGCCAGCTACGTTCCAGGCTTTGAATGAACAGGCTCCTGTCCGGGTCATTACCTGAATATTGAAGCAACCCATAATAAGGAAAGAAGTTGAGTATATCATCGGAATGGCTGGTTTCAAAAGGTCCGGATATTTTTGCCTGTACTGCATTGCGCGCATATCCGTGCTTGTCAACCAGGGTACGATAGACTTTTTCGTATTTGGGATTGCCGGTATAGTGCAGAGCCGTTTTCAGGAAAGAAAGTATCTGCAGCGAATTGAGTCCCCGTTCATACATCCAGTTTGAGGAATGATTCAGCGAATCAGGATGCCATATACCCCAGCGCGTGGGTTTGCCATCCAGATCAATAAGATGAAAATTATTGTCAACGATATGCGAAACAATACGGTCTATTAATTGTTGCACGCGTTGTTTTTGTGCCGTATCGGCAACAAGCTCGTAAAACAATGAAAGGGTAAACAGGTGACCTGTAATTTCATCGGAGCTGGTATCATCCAACCATTGCCATTTGCCGTCCGGAGAGGAATGCCAGTGTTTGGGATGCGGCGACCGTGATTGAACCACTTTGTCTTCTGCAGTAGCGTACGACCGTGCGGGATAACCGGGGATACCTGTAATAGTTTCCAGCCGTTCCAGGGCTTCAAACGTGCGAATGGCTTTTTCTCTTGCATCTGCGTCCCGGGTAACCGCGTAGCGGAAACATTGTGCGGCCAGGTAGCATGAAGTCCACAAACCGTCATTGTCTTCGTTTTCGGTATAGCTGGTAGCAATATTGCCGGGCACTGCCAGTTTGGAAATATTGATCAGTCCGCGGCGGTTATGGCGTTTGTCAATAACAGTTTCGTAATGAGCGGCTTTTTGTGCAAGAGATGTTTTTTCATTCCGTATTTCGCTGATGCCTTGTGTGGTAGCGATCCACACTGTTCCCGGCTCCCATAGAAGTATATCGTTCACCTGCGGAGCGGGCAGCCATCTTAGCCCGTTATAGTAATGCCAGCCGGTATCTTTTAATATGGCGCCTCTGTGGGTTGCCAGCCAGTATTCTTTTTCATCGCCGCAAATACGTGTTACCGGCCCGTAAGGCAATCCGTCTGTGGACTTCCATACCCAATGCCCGCCATCGGCGGCAATACAACCCACTGCACGGGGCGAGCTGAAAATAATATCTGCTCCTTTATTGCGGGTGGCAAGTGAATAGTAGGTACGATCATTGCCTTCCGCCATCAGGGTTTCATCTAAATTGATCCATTGGCTGCCTGAACGGCGCCACAAACCATTATGAGTAGCTACCCACAGGTTTTGCTGTGCATCGGTAAGAATGTCGTTAACGGTAATGCCTTTCAGTTGCGGGAACTGCGACCATTTGCCATTCCACGTGTATAAGCCACCGTTAGTACCCAGGTGCAGGGCTTTGCCATTTTCCCAGTAAAGACATTGTAATGTATCATGCAAGGCCTCATCGGGCAGCGGAATGGTCTTTCCTGCTTCGTTCTGAATTATTTTTTGAGATGCCAGCCAGAGGTGGTTTTGCGCATCGGTAGTTGCCAGCCGCCAATGATGATCAGTGACTTTACCCGACCATTCGCTGTTTTTATAGCGGAATACCCCATTGGCGCTTACAATAATTGTTCCGCTGGCGGAGTGAAACATACGGATGATATTTTTGTTCGCGCCCGCGGGTAATACGATGTTGGTTCGCACTTTTTGGTAAAAGCTGTTTTTCACGGTTTGTGCCGGCAGGTTGTGGATGAAGTATATGCCGAACAGTAATGAAAGCGTAAATACCCTGGTCATGTTTTGTTATGCTTGTATTTTATTGAAGAGTGATTTGAAGCCTGTATATACTATGGAGCGATGATAATATTGGTCAACCCCGGGAATATGTAATCGAGCCGATGGCTCTTTGAGGAGCGGTGCAGGTGAACTGGCATTACCCGCAATGGTATTGAAAGATCATGCCTGCATATCCGTTATCTTTGCAGGAAAATATTGTTATGAGCTCTGCATTTGTAAGGGAAAGTGATGAACAATGGCTGCATGAAGTAGGGCCGGGATTGCCGGCGCTGCTTATTTACCTGACCAGGGAAAACAATGGCATACGTGTGTATGAAAAAAGAAAATATACCCATGAAAAAACATTACGGGCGGTGCATGAAATGAGCAATGGTTTAAGCTACAGTAAAGATGAAAACGGGCAATGGTATATCGTAGATTAATAGTATATTTTTTTCGCTTTTTTTTGCCGGCGTTGATAATTTGTGTTGCAGGTAACGGTGCCTTACAGGCGCAGTTCAATGATTCGGTACATTATTATACAAAATTTTCTACAACGGGCATTATCAACAAAACCAAAGACAGCCGGTCGTTTGTAATGAACAATGGTTTTTCATTCAATGTCAGTAAAAAAAAGGTATCGCTTAACAGCAGCGCTGGGTATATTTATGGCAGGCAGAACGGTACACTTACCAATAACGATTTTACTACCGGGCTAAATGTAGACCTGCTTAAAAACACCCATAAGCTTTATTATTGGGGGCTGGTGAACTTAACATCAAGCTATTCGTTAAAAATTAATCACCAGGTACAGGCCGGCGGCGGCGTAGGTTACAGCTTCCTGAACAGGGAAAAAGCCGAGCTGGTAGTGAGTGATGGTTTATTGTATGAAGCCAGCAGCGTAAAAACCGAGGCCGGAACGAATGATACTTACCAGACTGTAAGAAACTCTCTCCGCGTTCGCCACCGCTGGCTGATCAATGATGTTATTTCCTGGGATGGTACACACTTCTGGCAACCTTCACTGGAAAGAATAGACGATTATATCATCAAATCATCCACCAGTGTTTCCATACGGCTGCGTAAATGGCTGAGCATTACATCAGCGCTTACCTATAATAAATTTTCCAGGACAGGGCGCGAAAACCTGCTGGTGAGTTTTGGACTGACCGCGGAAACTTATTTCTGACCGCTATATTTTTACAAACAGCCTGTTCCTGTATAAAATGTATAAAAATGTCCAGGCAATGGCAAGTCCTCCCAGCGCGTTCAACGCGGGATGCCATGCTTCCGGTGCATGCATATAATATCCGCCAAACAATAACCGGGACGTATAACCGTAATCAAAAAAACGGTAAGACAGATAAATGACCAGCGAATTCATTCCTATTACTTTAAAAAAGTATGCCCATCGCCGCCATCCCTGTATATCAATCAGCCAGTAAAACAAGGCAAGGAACAAAAATGCCATGCCCCCGGTAAGCAGGATGAACGAGCTGGTCCATAAATGCTTGTTGAGCGGAAAGAACTGCGCCCATACAAGGCCCGCGGTAATGCAGGCAATGCAGGCAACCAGCAGCCAGCCCAGTTTCTTATATTCCTTCCATTGCTTTTGCAGCACATCGCCTGCGGCGGCGCCTAAAACCGTTAAGCAATGCGCCGGCAATTGTGTAAGCAGGGCGTTCTCGTCGTAGGTCTTCTGTAAAAGTCTGCCGGGCATAAAAGTCCTGTCGAACCAGCCTACCAGGTTGCCTTCAAATGAAAGATCGCCTGCACCGTATCCCGGAACCGGGATCAGGAACAAAGCGGCGCAATAAAGAATAAGTATAGACGCTACCCACAGCAGTCGCTTTTTTTCGGAAAGATGGAGGTACAAAAAAGTAGTAACAAGCGTGGCAAAGCCAATACGGCCTAAAACGGTTCCATATCTTATATGAGCCGGATCGAAAATATTGAGCGGCACGTTTTTGTCCAGTATCCCCAGCAAAAAAAGGATCAGGAACCGTTTGAATGCTTTTTTATAGAGCTCTTTTTTCGACAACCCTCTTTTCAATGCTGATTGCATGGAAAATGCCAGGGAAACGCCTGCGGTAAAAAGGAACAGCGGAAAAATAAAATCATAAAAAGTAAAGCCCATCCATGCCGGGTGCTCCAACTGGTCGGCAAGACTGTCTATCCAGGGCTGGTTGGTTATACCTTTCATATATACTATAAAAGCGCCTCCTCCGGAAATCAGGAGCATATCAAATCCGCGCAGGGCGTCAATTGATAAAAGTCTCTTTTGCTGGGTCATATGTATGCCGGTGAAATATGGTTCAGGAAATATGGGTAGGCTGTTAAGATAATTAATTTATGGATAAAGGAAAACTTCAATAATATCCGGGCGCCCTGTAAAAAGAGCCAGGTATATCCTAAAACTCATCATTTACAAAGTTCAGGATGCTGAATTTTTTTGGTCTGCATGCCCTATCTTTATCGAATTGCTTGTATTCAACTAAACCAATATGACACATTTTATTAAATCTGCCTTTGCCTTTTTGTTCATGATCGTTGTGTTTATTCAATGCAGCGAACCAAAAGCCCCGGATGAAAAGAGTAAGTATAAGGAAGTTTACCAAGGGGAGGAAGGACCTGGTAAAGGAAAAAATATTGTGCTGATCGCTTCCGATCATGAATACCGTTCGGAAGAAAGCCTGCCGGCCCTGGCGCGCATACTGGCCAAACATTACGGATTTACCTGTACCGTGTTATGGGGGTTGGATGATAAAGGAAATATTTTGCCGGGCAGCTCCAATGTAAAAGGATTGGAAGCGCTTGATCATGCAGACCTGATGGTTATTTTTACCAGGTTCCAGGACTGGGCCGATGAGGATATGGAACATATCAACGCTTATCTTGAAAGCGGGAAACCTGTAATTGGCCTGCGCACCGCTACACACGCCTTTCACAATAAAGACAATCCTAAATGGAATCACTACGATTTTCGGTATGACGGACCTAAAACAGAATGGAAAAACGGTTTTGGTCCCATGGTGCTGGGCGAAACCTGGGTAGATCATTACGGAACAAATCATAAGCAGGCCACCCGCCTGGTAATAGAAGAAGCGCAAAAAGATCATCCTGTTATGCGGGGTGTAAATAACGCGTGGATGCAGAGCGGGGCATACGAAGTGCATCCTGAGCAAAGAGGAGCCACCGTACTTGCTACCGGCCAGGTATTAAACGGAATGACGGCCGATTCGCCCGAAGACAGCACAAAACCACGATTACCTGTAGCATGGGTTCGCGATTATACATTGCCCGGCGGCAAAACCGGGAAAGCTTTTGCAACCGTGCATGGCGCTTCGGAAGACCTGCTGAATGATGGTTTTAGAAGGATGCTGGTAAATGCAAGCTTATGGGCAGTTGGTTTGGAAGACCAGATCAGACCCGACAATACTATTGGTTTTGTGGGACCTTACCAGCCAACTACCTTTAATTTTGACGGGTATAAGGCAAATGTAAAGCCATCCGATCTCGCGGGTTTTGAATCGCTTATTATGCCCGGGGAAGTTGTACAATTACCAAAGAAGGAATAAATAGTTTGTAAATTGCATATCCGCTTAAATAAAATGTATGCAGCGCAGAACAGTAATAAAAAACTTTGTGATCATGGCAGGAGGAATAGCATTGCTGCCTTCCTGTTCGGGCGACCGTAAAAAAGCGTCTATTCTTTTAAAAAACCTGAATACGAGCGCAGAGCAGGAAGCATTGCTGGCCGAAATTGCCGAAACGATCTTACCTGGAACAGACGCTCCCGGGGCTAAAAGTATGAACCTGCATTTGTTTACTATGAAAATGGTGGATGACTGCCATACTGCCGAAGAACAAAAGCTTTTTACAAAAGGACTCAATAAAATAGACCAGATGGCGGAAGATAAATATGGCGCGTCTTTCGCTAAGTGTACGCCCGAACAAAGAAAGGAATTGCTGGTACAGGTAGCGGAAGATAAGGACGTTCCTAAGGAAGCGGCTGCTTTTCTTAGAATTACCAAACAACGGGTGATACAGGGGTTCACCAATTCGAAGTATGTAATGACCGATTTGAAGCAGTACGAAATGGTGCCGGGCAGGTATAACGGATACTTTCCGGTTGAAAAAAATTGAAGCGCTATTTAAAACAATGCTATGCCACAATTAAATACAGACAGTATTAAAGAAAGAACATTTGATGCCATTGTGATTGGTTCCGGCATTAGTGGAGGATGGTCGGCAAAGGAGTTGACGGAACAGGGAATAAAAACCCTGCTGCTGGAAAGAGGGAGGGATGTAAAGCACATCGAAGATTATCCAACTACCAATAAGCTTCCTTACGAATTTGACCATAGGGGCGAAGTACCGCTGGAGATACGTGAAAAAGCGCCTATTGTAAGCCGTTGTTACGCTTTCCGGGAAGATACCATGCACTTTTTTTTAAAAGACAAAGAGCATGAATACATCCAGGAAAAGCCGTTTGACTGGATCAGGGGATACCAGGTAGGAGGGAAATCGCTGATATGGGCACGCCAGACACAACGTTGGAGCGACCTGGACTTTGAAGGTCCGAAGCGGGATGGGTTCGTGGTGGATTGGCCCATCCGTTACGCCGATATAGCGCCGTGGTACAGTCATGTAGAAAAATTTGCAGGCATTTGCGGTAACAAGGACGGCTTAAAAGAATTACCCGATGGCGAGTTCCTGCCTTCTTATCCACTGAACGCTATAGAAGATCATTTCAGGGAACAGGTAAGTAAAAAATATAAAGGTCGTTATGTAATAAGGGCAAGGGCTGCACATATATCAAAACCTGAGCCTATACATTTGGAGCAGGGTAGGGGGCAATGCCAGAACAGGACACTGTGCCAGCGCGGCTGTCCTTTTGGAGGATATTTCAGCAGCAATGCCTCCACCATTCCCTGGGCTATGAAAACCGGTAATCTTACATTGCGTCCTTTTTCGGTAGTACATTCCATAATTTACGACGAGCAAAAAGGCAGGGCGACCGGCGTACGGGTGATTGATACCAATACTAAAGAAGAGATCGAGTATTTCGCGAAAGTGATTTTTGTAAACGCTTCGGCGCTCAATACCAATCTTGTTTTGTTGAATTCAACTTCCAGGCGTTTCCCGAACGGGTTGGGCAATGATAGCGGTCTGCTGGGAAAATATGTTGCTTTCCATCATTATGGCGGAAGGGTATCGGCAAGGTATGAAGGGGAGCTGGATAAGTTCAGAACGGATGGCCGCAACCCGGCCGGCTGTTATATTCCCCGTTTCAGGAATGTATACAGGCAGGAAACGGATTTTTTACGTGGCTATGCTGCAGGCTTTAGTGCCAGTCGTGGATTTTACAGCGATACTGCCCCGATAGGAGAACAGTTAAAAGAAAACCTGATCAACCGTAAGTTAGGCGGCTGGCATATAGGGTCGCATATGATGGGGGAAACCATTCCCAAGGAAAGCAATTATGTAAAGCTTGATCCCGGTAAAAAAGATGAATGGGGGGTACCTTTACTGCGGGTGAATGTTGATTTTGACAACAATGATGAAAAAATGCTGAGGGATTATTTCGACCAGTTTTCGGAAATGTATGCCGAAGCAGGATTTACCGATATAAAAACCAGCCGTACGGAAAACCCGCCGGGATTGGATATTCATGAAATGGGCGGAGTACGTATGGGGCATGATCCAAAAACTTCGCTCCTGAACAAATGGAACCAGTTGCATGCCTGCAAAAATGTGTTTGTAACAGACGGAGCCTGCATGACATCCACTTCCACACAAAACCCTTCTTTAACCTATATGGCGTTTTCAGCGCGCTCAGCCAATTATGCTATAGATCAGATGAAGAAAGGGAATTTGTAAGGTCGGATCATTCATTGCTGAAGGTTTTATGACACCACTTTTAAAACTGTTTTGGCTCATAACTTTCATAATGCTTTCTTTTCCTGCTATGGTCCAGGATTGGAGCAGGGTTTATTCTGACACGGCGATAAAAATTGGCAACATAGCAGGCAGGCAATGTGGCAACAGCAATGGAGTAAAAGATGCTATTTATATTTACAAAGTTCGGGGCATTAATAGAAAGTTGTATAAAACACTTCCAATCTCTATCCTTGAGAAATACAAAGATTTTAAATGGGGTTTTATTCAGAAGTATTGGGCAAGGAATTATAAAATGTTCATGTAATAAAAAAGGGCTTTAGAGGCTGGCTAAAAGGGTCATTGCGCGTTAACAATCAGGCAGATCTCCATCATAGAGGGGGTAACCGGGTTTGTGCAGCCACCACCGCCGTCAACTTAAAAAATATGAACCTCCCGATATGTGCCCGTGTGGTATTTTTTTGATATAACCAGGGTAGCGCCTATGGCGCATTATTGAAAATTATCCTTTTTGTCTACAAACGGGTTGTGCCCATGGCACAGCAAATCCGGTATGCCCAACAGCATTTTATATACTGGAGTAATTGACTAAGCGTATTTCATTCACCCCTGGTTGCGTATCTGCAATATGCCGCATAGCGGCTACCTGTTTGTAAAAAGAATGCCGGACGCTTTATTGCCCCGTCAGGCGGGGCTTTTTGGTTACTTTTTTCCGCAAAAAAGTAACAGAAAAAAGCGGAGGGATTGTAGTTGAAAGGAAAACTGTGTTTGTGGAACAACAAATTTAAGTTCATAACCAGTTGATAAATAGCAAGCTGGATGATATGTCATTGGCATCCGCCCCCGAACGTTCGGGGGGAGAAGCAATCTCAAATACTTAACCCTGCATCATTCAATGGGATTGCTTTCCGCGCCGCAGGGCGGGACAAAGACGTTCAACGACTCTTTTGGTCAACCTCATAAATGCTACCCTTCCAGCCTCACTCCTTTATACATATCTGCTATCGGAATGTTTTCATTAATCGTTCTAATATAAAGTGCTTCTTCTGCCGGGCTGTACTCCTCCAGCTCCCAATGGTTGGATTCGTTCAAACGGAATATTTCAATATGCAGGCTTTCGGAATCAACCAGTATATATTCTTTCAGCGTGGGTATATCGCGGTACAGCTTAAACTTTTCGCCCCGGTCGTAGTTTTTGGTGGAGGGAGAAAGTATTTCAATAATTACTACCGGGTTCAAAACATTCCAGTTATCATCGTTGAGCGTTTCCGGCTCGCCGCAAATAATGGAAATATCAGCATAAGTAAAAAACTTGTTCGCTTCAATATGTAAGCGCATATTACTGCCGAATAGCTGGCATTTTTTACCTTTTAGTTTAATCCCTATTTCGCCAAACAGATTCCGGGAAATGATATTATGCGGAACTTTGCGTCCAGGCATTTCAAATATCTCCCCCTTATAATATTCATGTTTTTCAGTGGCTGCTTCTTCCATTGCAAGATATTCTTCAATGGTAAATTTTTGTTTGCCGTAAGCAACGGCAGGTTCCCTTAGTTCCATGTAATAAAAATACGATTATTTGACCAGGGTTCCGAGCCTTGGGAAGGTTCGGAACCCTGGTCAGGCTATTGCCATCCGCCGCCCAGCGAGCGGTAAAGATCCAGCAGCGACAGGTGTAATTCTTTTTGTGAAATGGTTCTTTTAAGCTCCGCTTCCAGTACGCCTTTTTGCGCTGTGATCACTTCCAGGTATGAAGCATAGCCGCTTATGTATAAAGTGTTGGAGGTACTCACCGCTTCTGTAAGCGTTTGTACTTCCTGCTGGTTTATCTCTATAATTTTTTTGTACTGCTCCACAGATTGTATGCTGCTCAGCACTTCCTGATAAGCCTGCAGAATGGTTTTTTGATAATTATTAAAGGCAATGTTTTGCTCCGCGCTGGAAACATTGAAATTGCTTTTTAACTGGTGCCGGTTAAAAATGGGTTGCGTAAGTCCACCCAAAGCGCCGTAGGTGAATGATCCGCCGGCAAACAAAAGGGGCAGCTTAAACGCGTTAAAAGCCATATAGGGCGTTAATACAAGCGAGGGTAAAAAAGCTTTCCTGGCAGCAATGGTATTCGCCTTCGATGCCTGGAGCAATAACTCCGCTTCCTGTATATCGGGTCTTTTCAATAAAAGATCAGATGGCAGACCCGTATCTATTTCTGCCGGCACATACTGCTGGCGGATGGAACTTCCACGGGGAATGCCCCCCGGGAACCTGCCCAGTAATACATTCAGGTCGTTTTCAAGCCTGGTAATATTCAACTCCGTTTGCAGCTCCAGCCCTTTGGTTTGCAGCAACTGGGCGGTAAACTGCTGAACGGCCAGCGAGTTAGCTCTTCCCCCTTCTTTTTGCGCTTCTACTATTTCAACGCCCCGTTCCTGCAATTCAATATTCCTGCGTATGATCTCCAGTTCATTGTCAAGCGCCAGCAGCTCGTAGTAATAGCGTGCCACCTCGCCTACCAGTTGCGTTATAACCCACTGCCTGCCTTTTTCGGTAGCCAGCAGCCGGTGGGCGGCCTCCGTTTTCCTGGCTTTTAATTTCCCCCAGATATCAATTTCCCACGAACTTTTTAGTCCGAGAAAATAATCCTGTGTGGGGCGGGTTGTTACTTTCTGGTCTTCATTGATGTTTTGCGAAAGATTGGTATCGAAATTACCTACGCCGGTCATGGTATACTTACCATATTTATCGGCTGCGCCGGAAACAAAACCATCCAGCGACGGAAGCATCATTCCTTTCGCGTTCAGCAGGTTGGCCCTGGCAATGGTAATACGGTGCAATGTATTCTGCAGATCAGGATTGTTATGGAGGGCAGTATCTATCAGCGCGGCCAATACATCATCCTTAAAAAAATCTTTCCACGACAGCACGGCGATATTGGACTTGCCGGTATCGCCGCTATATGTAGCGGGCAGTTCCAGCAGATCGTTGTTAACTGCCGGCTTATTGGTTACACAGCCCTGCAGCACAACCAGGCTGCAGGTCAGAACCATACTGTATAAAACGGAACGGGTTATTTTTTTCATGATCGTAAATGAGAATAAAATATATTTTCAAACAATGCAATGGTTTTGAAGCGCAAAGCGGGATCACACGTCTTCTTTGGTTACTTTATGCTTCATACTGCGAACCTTTAATTTCATCTTTTTCCTCAGCCCCATTCGTTCTTCCATACCGGCAAATAAAACATACAAGCCGGGAATAAGCAGGATGCCGAATACAGTGCCTATAAGCATGCCTCCCGCTGCCGCTGTGCCAATGGAGCGATTACCCAGCGCACCAGCGCCGGTAGCTATACACAATGGTATCAACCCGGCGATGAATGCAAAGGAGGTCATGAGGATAGGACGTAACCTCGAGGCCGCCCCTTCAATGGCAGCTTTTAATATGGTAACGCCCATCTTTTTGCGTTGTATGGCAAATTCAACAATGAGGATAGCATTTTTTCCCAGCAAGCCTATCAGCATTACCAATGCTACCTGCGCGTAGATATTGTTTTCCAGGCCTGCCAGCTTTAACGCCAGGAAAGAGCCGAAAATACCGGTTGGCAGCGAAAGGATCACTGGCAAAGGCAGCAAAAAGCTTTCGTACTGTGCAGCCAGGATGAGATAGACAAATACCAGGCAGATAATAAAAATGTATACCGCCTGGTTGCCGGACAGTATCTGCTCTCTCGTCATCCCCGACCATTCATAGTCGAAGCCACGGGGCAGCACCTCTTTCGCGGCAGCTTCCGCCACTTTAATAGCCTCACCGCTGCTTTTGCCGGGAGCCGCTTCACCATTGATTAACGCTGATGTATACATGTTGTAACGTGTGAGCTGTTCGGGGCCAAACACTCTTTCCATGCGAATAAATGTGTTGAAAGGCACCATTTCGTTTTTATTGTTCTTTACATACAGTTTAAGCACATCCTCAGGGTTGCTCCTGTATTGCGGGTATGCCTGCACCATTACTTTATACATTTGACCGAACCGTATAAAATTGGTGGCGTAATAACTGCCCAGCAGGGTTTGGAGCGTGCTCATGGCATTATCAATGGTAACGCCTTTTTTGGCAGCCATATCCTGGTCTACATGGATCATGTACTGTGGGAAATTGGGATTGAAGCTGGTAAACGCGTTCCCTATCACGCCCGTTTGGGTCATGGCGGCCATTAGATCTTTGGCTACTTTTTCGGTTTGTTCAAGGTTCTCACTACCGGTTTTGTCGAGCAGGCGGAACTCGAAACCGCTTGAGTTACCAAAACCGGGTACCGTTGGCGGCGGAAGAAATTCAATATTCGCGTCTTTAATGTGCTTTGTTTTTTCCTGGAGTATGCTGATCAGCTCGTTTACCGATTCCTTTCGTTCGTCCCAGGCTTTCATATTGATCATGCCCATGCCGTACGAAGCGCCGGATACTTCCGTTATCAAACTATATCCCGCCAGGGTGGAAATATTATCAACGGCGTCGAACTTTTCCGCAATGCGTTGTATTTCATCCAGCACGTCGCCTGTACGTTCCACCGTTGAGCCGGGCGGCGTGGTTACGTTTGCATAAATAATGCCCTGGTCTTCCGTGGGAATAAATCCCGAAGGAAGCACAGCGCTTACGCCCCAGGTAGCTACAAAAAAAGCGGCCAGTAATCCCAGTGTCACCACTCTTCTGCCCGCGATCCTTCTCACCAGCCCCTGGTATTTATTTTGTGTTTTATCGTACACGCGGTTGAACCCGCCGAAAAATCTTTGCAACAGGCTTTTCTTTTTCCCCGGTTCGGAATGATGAAGCATTAAAGCACACAGGGCCGGGGTGAGCGTTAACGCGTTTACACCCGATATTACAATGGAGATGGCCAATGTTAATGAAAACTGGCGATAAAAAACACCGACAGGGCCCGACAGGAAAGCAACAGGCACAAACACTGCCGACATTACCAGGGTAATGGCCACAATGGCCGAACTGATCTCCTTCATAGCTGCAATGGTGGCATCCATTGCTCCCATATGCTCTTCCGTCATTTTAACGTGTACCGCTTCCACCACCACAATCGCGTTATCTACCACAATGCCTATTGCCAGCACCAGGGCAAACAATGTCAGCAGGTTGATAGAAAATCCAAGCATCAGCATAAATGCCAGCGTTCCCACCAGCGCCACGGGCACCGCCAGGGCGGGGATTAAAGTAGAGCGGAAATCCTGCAGGAACAGGAAAACCACTATAAATACGAGGATGAAGGCTTCTATCAGCGTACGCAATACTTCTTTAATAGACGCATCGAGGAACCTCGAAACATCGTAGGCAAAATTGTAATCCATTCCCGGTACGAACGACGACTCCTTTAAATCTGCCATCCGGTCTTTAATATTGGCTATTACCTCGCGGGCATTTGATCCCGGGCGCTGCTTGATCATAATGGAAGCAGAGGGCCTGCCATCCGTTTTGGACTCCATGCTGTACGTCAACGCGCCAAATTCAATATCGGCAACGTCATCCAGTCTTAATATAGATCCATCGGGCTCGGCACGCAGCACAATGTTTTTATACTCCAGGGGCTCAGAGAATTTCCCGGTATACCGCAATACATATTCCACCGCATTGGTTGTTTTGCCCGAGCTTTCGCCGGTCTTACCCGGTGCGGCCTCCACATTCTGGTTGCGAAGCGCTGTTATAACTTCTTCAGCCGATACATTATAGGCAAGCATCCTGTCGGGCCGCAGCCATACGCGCATGGCGTAGTCCTTGGCGCCCATGATCTCTGCAAAGCCCACACCTTCAATACGCTTTAATTCTTTCAGCACATTGATGTCGGTAAAGTTGAAGATGAACTGTTCATCCATCGTGCTGTCTTTACTCACAATGTTGAGGTACAGCAGCATGCTGTTCACTTCCTTTTCGGTAACTACGCCTGCCTTAATGACTTCTTCGGGCAATTCATCCAGCACAGTGGTTACACGGTTCTGCACGTTTACCGCCGCCTGGTCGGGGTCGGTACCTACTTTAAATGAAATGGAGATAAGTGTAACGCCATTATTACTGGTTACTGTGTTCATGTAAGTCATGCCGGGCACACCGTTAATGGCTCTTTCCAGGGGCGTTGCCACCGCATCGGCACATACCTGCGCGTTGGCGCCGGTGTATCTTGCCGTTACCGTAACGGATGGCGGCACAATATCGGGGAACTGGGTAACAGGCAATGTAAATAAGGCCAGTACTCCCAGCAATGTTATAATCAGGGAAATTACAAGAGACAGGACAGGTCTCCTGATAAAAGTTTCAATCATACTGTATTGTTGTAAATAATTGCTTATACCGCATGTTTACATGCAGCGCTTGTTTTGCTTTAAGGGGTAATCATAACTTTCGTTTATAATTCCCTGCTTACTTCCCGCGGCTGTATACGGGTGCCTTCTTTAATATTCTGTACACCTTCATACACGATCTTGTCGCCGCTGCTCAACCCGTCTTTAATAATGTAGTAATTCGCCACCCTTGTTTCCGGCACTACGCTCTTCATTTTTACAATATTATCGGAGTCTACTATAAACACGTAGTTTTTATCCTGGATTTCAAACACCGATTTTTGCGGAACGATAAGCGCGTCTTTTGCAGGCGCTGTCAACCGTACTTTGCCGGTAGCTCCATGCCGCAGCAATTTATGGGGGTTGGGAAATTTAGCCCTGAATGCTATGGACCCGGTGGTTTCATCAAATTCCCCGTCAACCGTTTCAATTTTCCCGGAATATTTATAAGCGCTGCCATCAGCAAGCACCAGGTGCACGGTATTGTCCCTGCTTTCAGCCGATTCTTTTTTATAATGGAGATAATCGCTTTCAGACACCGTGAAATAAGCGTATACATCATGATTATCAGAAAGGGTAGTAAGCAGTGAACCTTCATCTATGAGGCTGCCCACCTTTTGAGGGATCCTGTCTATTATGCCATTAAAAGGAGCCCGGATGAACGTATAGGAAAGTTTGGTTTCCGCATCTTTTTGTACAGAAATGGCTTCTTCTATTTTTGCTTTCGCCGCTTTAAGCTTAGCTTCTACCATATCCAGCTCTGTAGGTGAAATGATCTTCTTGGAAAGCAGGATCTTTACCCTTGTAAGCTCTACCTCCGCGGTTTTTGCTTCGGCCACAGCATTGCTTACACTGGCCTTGGCTTTGGCAACCTGTATGGCCCATTCATGATCATCCAGTTGAAAAAGAGGCTGGCCTTTTTTTACTTCGGCGCCCTCATCTACAAAAATCTTATTTAAAAACCCCTGCACGCGGGCACGAATCTCAACATTCTTAACGGCTTCTATGCTGGTTACATAATCATGATGAAGAATAGTGTCTTTTGTGGTAACCTGCAGCACAGGCAACTCGGGTAAATTTGGTTTTTCTTCTACACTTCCTTTTGCTGTACAACCAACAGCCAATGCAACTATAATGACGTATAAATAATTTTTCATTGTGTGTTTATTTGAACTAAATAAAATAACAAGCCTGCAAACCTTAAGCCTACAAGCAATAACGTTAGTTTATTTTAATATAGAACCAGTTACCGGACTGTTTTCAGATAAGAGTGCGCATCCGGTCAATGAAAAAATCAGAAAGGAGTTAACCTGAAGACAAAATTATGGTGCTGCAAACGCGGCAATCGCTCTTTACCGGTTGAAGCGAATGTATGCACAGCAAGCAGGGGTTGCCTGATCTCCGGCATGGGGGGCTCGGCGATCAGCTCTGAAAAAAAGGAACCGATACTCCTGAACTTTACGCTGAAATAATGATAGCTGAAATCCGGTTTTTCCGAATTGGGAAGACAATCTTTTAAACCTGCAATATTTTCCAAGATCAGCTCAATTACAGTAGAGCGGTTCATTTCCTCGCCTTCGCCCGCCCAGGTTCCGGTAAAATGAGTGGTTTCGATATTTTCCGTATCCGCAAGATAACTGCCCGGCAGAAAGGTCATGACATTCAGGAAGCTGAAAAGCAAGAGGAAAGCTACCTCTTTTTTACACTTTTGAGCTACCTTGAGTATCATTACTGAGTTGTTTAGTTTAAATTGTTTTCCTGCAGGAATACATGCAGGGAGCATGTGCTGCTTAACTGAATTTAGCTGCGCAAATATACAAAACCGGGCTTAGAACAGGAATTTACAGAAGGGTCATAATTGAAATTTTGCTAAAAAATGACCTTATCCTTACAAGATCATGGAAGGATACATGATAATTATTGCAAAATTTTAACAGGAATGAGTTTATGGTTTCGGGTTAACATTCAAACTACAAACTATAAACCTCAAATTTCAGATCTAAAATCAAAAATCTAATAATACGGGCTGATCATCAGGTATACCAACACTCCCGTAACCGATACATACAACCATACCGGCCAGGTAATACGGGCTATTTTTTTATGCCGGGAAAACTCTGCGGTAAGCCCGCGGTATGCTGTAAATAAAATAAAAGGCAGTATAATGCCGGCAAGCGGTATGTGCGTGCCAAGAATAATATAATAGAATGTACGTAACCTGCCGGCGGTTTCCTTTTCAAGATCAGTTACAATCCCATCGTGGTTGGCATCGCCAAATCTTGTTTCGCCGGCGAACAGGTGATGACATATATAAGAAACGAGGAATAAAACAGACAACAGGATCGCCGACAGCATAATTTTTTTATGCGCTACAAGCTTTCCGCGTTTAACCGCCACCAATCCTGCTACCAGCAACACAGAAACAATTGAATTAATAATGGCGTTCAACAGGGCAAAGCTGTGCACATCAAATCCCAGGTTAACATCTACCTTTACACGGCCCAATATTACCACCGCCGCAAATACCACAACAGACACAATTCCTATCAGGAAGGCTGCCGCCTTATCATTTTTTCTTATCTGTGCTTCAAGCATCTTTTAAACGCTGTTTGTTACAATCAATAAATAACCGGTTGCACCGGCTCACCGGCTTCTTCTTTTAATTACCAAATAACCGGCGCTTCTTCTTTTTATCTCTTTCCAGCATCAGCAATACAACATCATCCGCCAGCCTGTTCAGGTGAAGACTATCCAAGCCATTATACCAGCCCCTTACCACCCTGTCCTTGTCCAGCATAAAAAAGTATTCGGTATGTATAAAATTGGTATCTACGTTGGTATCCGCGATATTGGCCTTGAATTCCTTTTTTGCAATGTCATATATATCATCTTTATCGCCCGTAAGCAACCACCATGTATCGTGATTGATACCATATTTATTGGCATATTTATTCAGCCTGGCAACAGAATCCCTGGCGGGGTCTACACTAAAGGACAAAAATCTTACTACCGTGTCGGTTTTATTGAAAGCATCCTGCAGGCGCTTCATGTTACGCGTTAAAGCAGGGCAAATGCTGGGACAGGATGTAAAGAAAAAATCGGCTATAATGATCTTCCCCTCCAGGTCGCTTAGAGAAACCTGCTTGTTGAGCTGGTTGGTAAGCGTAAAATTCCGCACTTTGTGCCAAATCGTATCCTGGATGGTTTTGCCATACTCGGTTTTTACCTGTACAGAATCATAAAAATATCTTTTGGGCATTACAACCGCTTCGGCGCTAAAATGTTTCAGTAAAAAATAACAGGTTAATGGTAATAGGGCTGCTACCGCTACTGCAATTAACGACTTCTTACTCATCATGCCGCAAAGATAGCGGTTCTACTGCTTTACTATCCGCTTTGACTCATTGATAGTATTGCCACGAATGCTGAGGATGTATTCTCCCCTGGGCACGCTATACATATCTAATATATGCTGCATGTATGCAGACGTTTTTTTAAGCTGGTAACTGCGGATGCTTTTGCCGCTCATGTCGAACAAAATGCAGGTAATATCGCCTGTTTCTTCATGATTGATGATAAGGCATGCATTATTGAAAACGGGATTGGGCATAATGCTGATCTCTGTTTTTGGCTTTACAGGAAACTGAACCTTCTGAATTCCGGAATAGCTTTTAGCGCCCGCGGTGTCTGTCCAGGCAAGCCTGTAAAAGCCGCTATCGGTTAGTGGAAGGTTATCGGTAAACCGGAATTCCTTTTCCCCGGCAGAAGCCTTTATTTTGCTCAGCGCCTGGAAAGCAATCCCGTCGCGGGAGCGTTCAATAAAAAAATCAAGACTGTCTTCACGTTCGCTGTTAAGCATCCAGCTTAGCTGAACAGAAGCATTGCCGGAAATACCGGCTTTAAAAGATGTGAGAATACCATTGTGAAGAGAATCCTGGGCAAACGCTCTGTTAACACATACACACAACAGTAAAGCCGAAACAGCTATTACGCATGTATACAAACGTTTTAATCTCATACAGAACCGCCTGCGCGTTTTTACATTCAATAAAGGGTAATGAAATCGAAGGAGTGTGAAAAACGCTAAAATTGTGCCGGCAGTATCATACAATTCATAAATATTTATTAAAACGATTGTATAGTTTCTTTTAGCTGCAGGAAACACACAAAGCGATCAATATTACAGATGAAAAAACATCTTAGCATACAAAGCAATTCATAAAACCACATCCAACTCCAAATTGTAAATCCTCCCAACCATTAGCCAGTCACATTTTCTCACCCTCCATTTTCAAATTTCCACATTCTCACATTACTCCCCTATCACACCCAGGTAGCGTCCCATCCAGTAGGGCAATAACCAGGTATCACCTGCTCCCAGCTCTGTTCGCCCATTATTTTGCTTATCGGGCGTAAACAGATTGCGGTTGTGCTTTTGCTCAGGTCTTTCATCGGGCGGTAGCACTGATTCGGTGGTTTGCCCCCTGAAGTTGTCCGGAATGAAGTTGATATCCTTACGGGAACTGTTGTTTACCGACCACTCTACCATATCCAGGGGCATTTCTTTCAGGTGCCAGATACTTTCGGCAAGGTCAAAGCTGTCTGCCCCGGTCATAGCATAGCAAAAATTCCAGAGGGCGTCCTTTTCGGGCCGCTCGGCTTCCCAGTGGTCGCGGATAGCCTCTTTATAAACCGCTTTTAAAGAATCGTTCAACGCGTAGGGATACAGGCTCCAGTAGGCAAGGAAATACATTTCATCATCTGAATGGTTCCATTCTTCAGACATTGCCCTGCTCCAGTTATCAGCAGTATCGGGAGTGCGACCTATTTCCCCTACAGGATGGGCAAGGTTTTGCAGGTACCCCTTACCGTAAAGCAGGTGTTCGGCTGTTTTCTTAAACTTTTCTTTTCCGGTAAAATGATAGGCGGCTTGCAAAAAAGCAATGATATTGGAGGAATACAGTTTCCTGTCGCCCACCATAACCGGGAAGCGGTTTACATATTCCGGATTCCAGATGCCCCACAGTGTGGGTCTGCCATCGGCATCTATCAATTTCAGATCATTGTCAACAATATGCGATAGTAAGCCATCCAGTAGTTTTACGGCTCTTTGCTTCAAGCTCCCCTCATCCATATACTGCGCCACCAGCGTAAGTGCAAATACCTGGCCCACCGTTTGGTCGCTGCTGCTGGCCCCACGCCAGTCCCATTCGGGATCATC
Organism: Chitinophagaceae bacterium; assembly: GCA_019638595.1. Lineage (GTDB taxonomy): Bacteria > Bacteroidota > Bacteroidia > Chitinophagales > Chitinophagaceae > Agriterribacter. Next base: position 73,362 of record JAHBTJ010000024.1, on the reverse strand, counting down.
CGCCTGCCGCCAGCTTACCGAAGACTGGTAGCCGGGATACCAGTAGTCTTTCAGGTACTCACGAAACTCTGTTTTAAACGGGATTGTACCGTGCCGTTCAAATGATCTTCCGAAATATCCGGGAAATGTATGAATGGTATATAAACGTTCTAATGCATCGAAAGATTCCACGACATTCTGCTTTGCTTCGGGGTCGCGCGTTACCAGGTAGCGGAACAACTGGCTGCCCAGGTACATGGCCGTCCAAAGATTGTCACTATCGTGGGGCGCCAGTTCCGAGGTAGACAAATCCCCGTTTTTAACAGTCACAATGTCGCAGTATAACCCGTAGCGGATATGCCTTTCTCTTACCTGCTTATCGTAAAAGGCAGCTTTCTGCGCCAGCGTCATTTGTTGGAAACAAATCCTGCCTAACCCCTTATCCGTAAGTACCAGTACCGAACCCTCCGGGCCTTTGGAGATGTGCTTTACCTGGTCCGAAGGCAGCCATCGCTTCGAGGCATAATAACTGAATTTGCCATCTTCATTCAGCCGGAATGCTCCACGGGTTGAGCCAAACCATAACTTACCGTCTATCTCGGTAACCGCTGTTATCTCTGTCCATGGCAACCGGCGGTTCACTGCTCCTTTCTGCTGCCAGTTGCCTGCGTCTATTACTATATAACCATTACCTGTACCTGCTACTACTTCTTTGCCTGCTTTGCTCAGCGTAAAACAGGTAAGACTGTCGCCTTTAAAACCTGCCGTAAGTGCCTTACCGGCGGGGTTAAATGTGCTGATGGATTGAGGTGATAATAGTAAAAAGCGTTGCTGTGTACTGTCGTATAGTATATCCAGCACCGGTTCAGATAGCTTTTGCTCCCACAATACTTCGGAACCTTTAAGGTATTGAAGGTTTGTTCCGTCAGAGATCAGGAAAGCAAAATCAGCTCCGCCTGCCAGCAGCTTAGCGCCGGGTAAGCTGTGTTTGCAATACAAAGTGCCTGCCCAGGCATTGCTCAGCACAGCCTTATCATCTACGAATACAAACTGGTTTTGATAGGTACCTATACCCGCGAGTTTTTTGGCTGCCATCGGGCGATACGTGCCGTCGGTTACCAGGGTGCCCGGGTAGAGCATTTCTCCTGCATAGGGCTGCAGCAATCCTTTGGATGAAAGTAGTTTCACCACACCGTTGCGGTCGGCATATACCCGGTGCAACACCGCAGCGCTGTCCTGCACATCATATTTTATACTGTAGTCCTGCGTGTATGGTACATCAGTATATACCGGTTGCTTCTTTGTTGCCGGGGCATTATGTAGCTTCTTCTCACTACAGGAAACGCACAATGCGATCAGTATTACAGGTGAAAAAGATCTCAGCATACAAAGCAATTCATAAAAACCAGTTCCAACTCTATTTCAAAATTGTAAATCCTCCAAACCATTAGCCAGTCACATTTTCTCACCCTCCATTTTCAAATTATTCTCCTATCACCCCCAGGTATCTTCCCAACCAGTAAGGCAACAGCCATATATCGCCGGCGCTGTGTTCATTTCTTCCGTTGTTGCCGCCATTCAGATCAAAACGGTTGGAGTTATGCCTGCTGATATCAAGTTCATCGGGCGGCAATACTTCTTTGGTAGTTTGTCCCCTGAAGTTGGGTTCCAGCAGGTCTATATCCTTTCTCTCGCTGTTGCGGATGGTCCAGCCAACCAGGTCGAGCGGGTATTCCTGCAGGTACCATATCGCTTCTTTCAGGTCAAATTCATTGGCGCCGGTAAGCGCTGTAAAAATATTCCAGGCGCCTTCCTTTTCGGGGCGTTCAATTTCCCAGTGGTCTATAATAGCCTCTTTGAATTTTGCTTTCAAAGTATCGTTAAACGCATAGCGGTATAATCCCCAGTACCCGAGGAAATACATCTCGTCATCCGAGTGGTTCCACCCTTCCGATAACATTTTGCTCCAGTCATCGGCATCGTCAGGCGCTTTCGCTATTTCTTTCATCGGGCGCATCAGGTTTTCGAGGTAACCATGGTTGTGCAGCAGCTCAAACGCCTTCTCTTTATATATTTCCTTTTGGGTGAAATGATAAGCGGTTTGCAGCATCGCGGTAATGTTAGACGCGTTGATCTTCCGGTCGCCTACCATTTTAGGACGCGCGTTCACATATTCAGGATGCCATTTTCCCCATAATGTGGGTTTGCCATCCCAGTCTACCAGGTAGAAATCATTATCTATTACATGCTGCATCAAAGAGTCGATCAGTCCAACCGCTTTTTTCTTAATGGCTTCATCATCTACCAGCTCAGCTACCACGCCAAACGCAAAAATATGCCCTATGGCTTCATCGCTGCTGGTGGTAGATTTCCAGTCCCATTCAGGATCATTGGAGCGGATCCATTTAGAAGTATCGTGCAACGCATAGCCCCTGCGCTCAAACGAACGCGCCGGGAAACCTTTTACCGGGTTTACAGCATACAACCTTTCCATCGCGTCGAGCGATTCGCGGCAGTTCTGCAATGCTTCAGGCGATTTAGTAACGGCATACCGGAATGCTTCTCCTCCCAGGTACATCGCCGTCCACAACCCGTCGTTATCTGAATCTTCCATAAACCCGGTGCCCAGGTTGCCGTCAGTCATGCGTGTAAGCGTAGCATTAAACCCGTTCCTGATATGCCTTTCCCTTACCTGCTTATCATAGAAGGCAGCCTTCTGCGCCAGCGTCATTTGTTGGAAACAGATCCTGCCTAACCCCTTATCCGTAAGTACCAGTACCGAACCCTCCGGGCCTTTGGAGATGTGCTTTACCTGGTCCGAAGGCAGCCATCGCTTCGAGGCATAATAACTGAATTTGCCATCTTCATTCAGCCGGAATGCTCCACGGGTTGAGCCAAACCATAACTTACCGTCTCCATTCCCTGGTAACCGCTAAGTTATCTCTGTCCATGGCAAACGGTTCACTGCTCCTTTTCTGCTGCCAGTTGCCTGCCCGTTTATCATAACCATTACCTGTACTCGCTACTACTTTCTTTTGCCTGCTTTGCTCAGCGTAAAACAGGTAAGACTGTCGCCTTTAAAACCTGCCGTGTGTGCCTTTACCGGCGGGGTTAAATGTGCTGATGGATTGAGGTGATAATAGTAAAAGCGTTGCTGTGTACTGTCGTATAGTATATCCAGCACCGGGTTCAGATAGCTTTGCTCCCACAATACTTCTCTGGAACCTTAAGGTATTGAAGGTTTGTTCCGTCAGAGATCAGGGAAAGCAAAATCAAAGCCCGCCTGCCAGCAGCTTAGCGCCGGGTAAGCTGTGTTTGCAATACAAAAGTTCGCCCAGCATTGCTCAGCACTTCAGCCTATCCTATCTACGAATACAAACTGGTTTTGATAGGTACCTATACCCGCGAGTTTTTTGGCTGCCATCGGGCGGTACGTGCCGTCGGTTACCAGGGTGCCCGGGTAGAGCATTTCTCCTGCATAAGGTTGCAGCAATCCTTTGGATGAAAGTAGTTTCACCACACCGTTGCGGTCGGCATACACCTGGTGCAATACCGCAGCGCTGTCCTGCACATCGTATTTTATACTGTAGTCCTGCGTGTATGGTACATCGGCGTATACGGTAGCGCTGGTTGTTTTTCTTTCGTTGCACGATACAATCAATACAAACAGTGTAAATAAAAAGAAAATAGGTTTCATTGTTGAATGCTAATAAAATGATTATTGAAAATGAAATTTATTTTACAGACCGCAAGGGTCAAATAAAAACAACAAGCAGGTTATTGGGTTATGGACAATCAATGGAGCAAAAAACAAGGCAGGCATACTCACTTTCCGCATGCAAATACCTGCTTATTAAAGATAACACCCATTTTTGCCTTATCTTCCCTCCTGTATTTCATATTTAAATATCTGCTAATGAAAACATTTCTCTGCGCAGGATTTTTTTTCCTGGTAGTTTCCGCGTCATTTGCTCAAAAAACTTTCCCGGTTAACGGAGTGGCCGATGAAAGAAGCGATACTTATTTCTTTACAAACGCTACCATTGTAAAAGATGCGGGAACTACTTTAAATAATGCATCGCTGCTGGTACAAAAAGGAAAGATAATAGCGGTAGGCAATAGTATTACTACTCCTAAAAATGCTATCAGCATTGATTGTAAAGGGAAATATATCACCCCCTCTTTTATTGATATATACAGCGATTATGGAATAACTCCTCCGCAACGCAGCGGCGTCCCGTTCAGCTATAGCGCCCCTGCACAGTTTGATTCCGATACCAAAGGAGCATTTGGCTGGAACCAGGCTATCAGATCAGAAACGGAAGCTGTAAAGATCTTTAAAACAGATAAAGAGAAAGCGGAATTATTCAGGAATATAGGCTTTGGCACCACGCTTACACATCAAAAAGACGGCATAGCCCGTGGAACAGGTGTTGTAGTAACGCTGGCCGATGCAAGGGAAAACCTGGTGATCGTAAAAGAACGGGCTTCCGCTCATTATTCATTCAGTAAAGGAACTTCCACGCAAAGCTATCCCGGCAGCCTGATGGGCAGCATTGCGCTGCTGCGCCAGAATTATATAGATGCCGCGTGGTATAAAAACAACCCGGCTGCCGAAGGAGTTAACCTGAGCCTGAAAGCATGGAACGAAAATCAATCATTACCGCAGATATTCGAAGCCAATGATAAATGGGGTGATGTTCGTGCCGACCGGATAGGAGATGAATTTGGAGTGCAGTATATTATTAAAGGAGGCGGCAATGAATACCAGCGCATCAACGAGATAAAGGCAACAAAAGCTGCTTTTATTCTTCCCGTCAATTATCCGCAGGCAATGGACGTGGAAGATCCGAATGATGCCAGGTATGTATCGCTGAACGATCTGAAGCATTGGGAACTGGCGCCTGCCAATCCCGCGGTTTTTGAAAAAGCCGGCATTCCATTTTGTCTTACACCGGCCGATCTTACAGATCCTAAACAATTTTTGGTTAACATCCGCAAAGCCATCCAAAACGGGCTAAGCGAATCCAAAGCCCTGGAAGCGCTTACGCAAACTCCCGCCACCTTACTCTCGGTATACGACCAGGTAGGCAGCCTTGAACCCGGCAAGCTGGCCAACTTTCTCATCAGCAGCGGCCCGGTGTTTAAAGACAAAACAATTATTTACCAAAACTGGGTACAGGGGCAGCAGTATAATGTTGCGAATGAGGAGTGGAACGAAATAAAAGGCGTGTACCAGGTAAGCATACGAACTGCAGGTAATTCCTCGCTCAGTTTTCCGCTGGAAGTTCAATCGGCTTCTTCTGCCCGCATAACGGATAAGGATACCCTGCAAACGAAATTCAGCTTCAACGGCAAAACCCTCAGCCTCAGCTTCGCGCCCGGTAAACATTCAACATCGGTTATAAGGCTCAGTGGTATTGTTAGCGGCGGTCAATGGAGTGGTAATGGAGAAGACACAACAGGAGCGCGTGTTATGTGGTCCGCCGCTTTTGTAAAAGCGCTTCCTTCCAAAACAGCCAGAGATTCCGGTAACACTATATTACCTTCTGCAAAAATCACGTACCCCTTTGGCAGTTACGGATGGGACGCGCTTCCGCAACCACAAGCCCTGCTGTTTAAAAATGCTACCGTATGGACAAGCGATGCGGCAGGTAAATTAGAAAATACGGATGTGTTGATAAAGGACGGGAAGATAGCGCAGGTAGGAAAAAACCTGTTGGATGCAAAAGCCACCGTTATTGACGCAACAGGCAAACATATTACCGCAGGCATTATTGACGAGCACTCGCATATTGCTACCGCTTCCATTAACGAGGGGGCGCAATCTGTTACGTCGGAAGTGAGGATAGCGGATAATCTTAACCCCGATGATATCAACATCTACCGCCAGTTGAGCGGCGGCGTTACCTCTTCGCATATATTGCATGGCTCAGCAAATACCATTGGAGGGCAAACGCAACTGATCAAGCTAAGATGGGGCGCCGATGACGAAGGCCTGAAATTTAAGAACTGGGACCCGTTCATCAAGTTCGCGCTGGGCGAGAACGTAAAGCGTACCACAGCAGCAGCCAACAACCGCTTTCCCGATACGCGAATGGGCGTGGAAGAAGTGTTGATGGACGCTTTTCAACGGGCTACCGATTACGAAAAAGCAATAAAGAGGGCTGAAGCAGGCTCTAAAGGCAAAAAAGGATCTGCAGTGAGCCCCTGGAATACTGTAAGGCGCGACCTTGAGCTGGACGCACTGGTAGAGATCATGAATAAAAAACGTTTCATTACCTGCCACTCTTACGTTCAAAGCGAAATTACATATACAATGCGGGTAGCGGAAAAATTCGGATTCCGGGTTAACACCTTTACACATATCCTTGAGGGATACAAAGTAGCCGACAAAATGAAGGAACACGGCGCCAACGTATCTACTTTCTCTGATTGGTTCGGATACAAAATGGAAGTAGCGGATGCCATTGCCTATAACGCGGCTATTATGCAAAGAATGGGATTGAATGTCTGCATTAACTCTGATGACGCGGAAATGGCAAGAAGGCTGAACCAGGAAGCTGCCAAAGTAATAAAATACGGTGGCGTAACCGAAGAGCAGGCATTGAACATGGTTACTATCAACCCGGCCAAAGCATTGCATATTGACGACAGAACAGGGAGCATTAAAGTGGGTAAGGACGCGGACCTGGTACTATGGAGCGACCACCCGCTCAGCATTTACGCACAGGCAGAAAAAACAATGGTAGACGGCATTGTATACTTCGACAGGCAACGCGACCTGCAGTTAAGAAAAGCAATTGCCGCAGAGCGCAACCGGCTGATACAAAAAATGGTGAGCGAAAAGAAATCGGGCAATGCCGTAGCGCCATTTAAAGCCAGTAACTATGAAACATTGAGCTGTGATGAACATGAATAGAGTGATAAGTGGCAGGTGGTAAGCATATTTTGATTTTTCCCCGGACAATAAAACAATTGATATGAGACGAATATTTTTTTTCCTGCTGTTAACCTGCATTAGCTATATGGTAGTAGCGCAGGATGATATATATCCTGCCAAAGAATATAAAGGCTTACTTTTTATAACCAACGGAACAGTGCATGTTGGCAACGGGCAGGTATTGGAAAATACAACCATTGAAGTAAACAACGGAAAGATAATGCGGCTGGGACAAAACCTTCCTGTTCCACAGGATGACGTAAAGGTTTTTAACGCTGCCGGCAAGCATGTTTATCCCGGGTTAATACTGCCGCTATCGGATATTGGCTTAAAGGAAATTGGTTCAGGAGTAAGAGGCTCTAACGACTATCGTGAACTGGGCGATATTAATCCCAATATCCGTTCGCTGGTTGCATACAATACTGCTTCTGCCATGATCAATATTTTAAAGTCCAACGGTATTTTACTGGCCAATACTGTACCGCAGGGAGGTATCATCAGTGGTTCATCAAGCGTGGTGCAGCTTGATGCCTGGAACTGGGAGGACGCCGCTTACCTGGCAGACGGCGGCATCCATATTAATATCCCTTCGTTTGCTACTGTGAGGACCGCCCCGGCAGCAGCACAACAGGATGCTAATAAAGCCGCTCTTGAAAAAACAGAAGGGATCAAAAGTTTTTTCAGGCAGGCTAAAGCTTACCTGGCAGAAGAAAGCCACGCGGAAGTAAACCTGAAATTTGAAGCGGTAAAAGGATTGTTTGAAAAAAAGCAAAAGCTGTTCGCCCATGCCGATCGCATAAAGCAAATATTAATAGCAGTTGATATTGCAAAAGAGTTTGGCTTTGAGCTGGTAATTGCAGGCGGAAGCGAAAGCTGGCAGATAGCGTCGCTTTTAAAAGAAAACAATGTAAGTGTTATACTGAATGCAGAACACAACCTTCCTGCTACGGAAGATGAAGATATAGATCAACCTTTTAAAACGCCGGCGCTGTTACAAAATGCGGGTGTTTTATTCGCGTTAAACGATCATGCAAGCAATACCCGTTACCGCAACCTTCCTTTTAACGCAGGCACTGCCGCGGCGTATGGACTTAGCAGAGAAGAAGCATTGAGCGCTATTACACTTAATGCTGCCAAAATATTAGGAATAGCCGGTAAAACCGGTTCCATTGAAGCGGGCAAGGATGCTAATATCATTATCAGCGAAGGCGATATACTGGATATGAAAAGCAGCGTTGTAACGCACGCGTTCATACAGGGCCGACAGGTACGCTTAGAAAACAAGCAGACCCAGTTGAATGAACGATATCTGCACAAGTACGGGTTGAAATGAGCTATGAAAATAGTTCTCACCGAAGGTAAATGCACTTATAATAAGAATACCGTACATTTATGGACCTTGAAATTCTATAACACCATACAGGAAGTTAACCTTGATACTGCCATCATTGAACAGGCGCAGAAGTTTGCCAATGATGTAGTTCCTACTATTGACTATGCCGACTCTAATCAAACATCGCTTGAAAAAATACGGTTTGATCATTTTGTGAGCAAGCTGGGAGAAGAAGCCGCAGCGTTCGTCCTGTCAAATTATGCTTCAGTTACAGGGCCCGATTATACCATATATGAAGCAAAGCAAAAAAGCTGGCAGTATGATCTGCTGGTGAATGATACGGGGTTAGCCGTAAAAACACAGACCCGCAGCGCCGCCATCAAATATACCTTATCATGGATGTTCCAGTCCGGGGAAAAAAGAAAAGACATCATTTTACAACAACCTGAAGCCTGGGTGGTATTTGTTGAATGCAATGATCTCTCCCATTATAGCTGTTATGTGTACCCGCCCTTTCAAATGAAAGAGCTTGTGCTGGGAGAACCCAAACTTCCTTATTTAAAAAAACACAAAAAAGTAGTGTATGCAAACACTCTTAATTTCTGAATAACTTAAAACCCTGCCGGCGGCAGGGTTTCCCATGTGTGTCAATGCTCAACTTAAACTTATTTTTGGATCAATACCCTGTGCGGAATGGGTGCGGCAATGCCATTGGTGTCGAACGCGTTTTTTACCGATTCAAGCACACCAAAATATACATCCCAGTAATTTGCCTGCGTGGTATACGGACGAATAGCAAGCGTAGTCATTCCATCTCCTACTTTTAACACACTTACCTCCGGCCTCGGATCTTTCAATACTTTAGGATGCTGCAGCATTGCCTGTATGGCAACGGTACGGGCCTGTTCTACTGAAACATCGGGAGCTACTGCCATGCTCAGGTCTACCCTGAGATTTCCATGCGTATTAAAGTTTGTAATAACCCCTGTAGATAGCGGTCCATTAGGCAGGATAACGGTTTTATTATCGGGGGTCAGTAAGGTAGTATTGAATACTCCCTGGTCAATAACGGTACCGGTCACACCCTGCGCTTCAATAATATCGCCAATCTTAAAAGGTTTGAATATCAGCATCATTACTCCGCCTGCAAAATTACCCAGGGTACCGTTCAATGCCGACCCGATTGCAATACCAGCGCCCACTATCAAAGCCGCGAACGATGAAGTATCCACACCCAGTATTCCAAAAATGGTAATCACCAGCAATACAAGACAGGATATTTTAAAAAACGATACCAGGAAAGACTGGAGGGAGGGATCGAATTTCCTGGCAATAAGCGCTTTGCGTAACAGCAGGCCAATCTTGCCGATGATCCAGCTACCGATAATATAGAAAACAATAGCCCCAATCACTTTGGGTGCATACGTTATTGCCGAATCAATAAACCTTGAAAAAATATTGGTTCCTTTTGTTACAAGGTCTTCTGCCTGGAGGAAATAAAATTTCATAGCTGCTGTAGTTTTGGATTTACAACAGAATGACAGACGACCGTATACCGGGCAGGGTTGCACGAAACACACAAAATAAAAATGTTGCATAATTACATGCAACATTCAACAAATTTATATATCGGGGTTACATATTCAACCCGCCACAAACGCTGATGGTTTGCCCGGTAATATAGCTGCTCCAGTCGCTGGCAAGAAACAATACCACATCGGCTACATTTTCGCCAGATCCAAAACGCCCTAAGGGAATCCCGCTTTTATATTTTTCCGCGGCATCGCCTTCTTTTAAATAACCGGTCATATCGGTTTCTATAAAACCCGGCGCAATAGCGTTACAGCGAATATTGCGGCTGCCCATTTCTTTGGCAATGCTTTTTGTAAATCCAATAATACCCGCTTTGCTGGCAGCATAGCTGCTTTGCCCCGCATTTCCATTAATGCCAATAATAGAGCTCATATTAATAATGCTGCCGCTTCTGGCTTTCATCATAGGACGGATCACCTGCTTGGTCATATTGTACACGCTCTTCAGGTTGATATTTATTACTTCATCCCACTGGTCGGGCGACATACGAAGCAGCAGGTTATCTTTTGAGATGCCGGCATTGTTTACACAAACATCCACTGTTCCGAATTCTTTCAGCACATCATTCACCAGCGCTTCGCTCTGCGCAAATTCACCGGCATTACTCTGGTAGGCCTTTGCCTTCACCCCCAAAGCTTTTAATTTTTCCTCCAACGCGGTGGCTTTACCGGCACTGCTGTCGCTCACGTACGTAAAAGCAATATGTGCTCCCTGTTCTGCAAGCCTGGTCGCAATAGCCTCTCCAATACCCCTGGCAGCGCCTGTTACAATGGCAACTTTGTTGTTCAGTAATTTCATGTAAATAGTTGATTTAGGTAATTCTGCTGTACAAGATACAATATAAGAAGGTTTATTTAATCGCTCTTTAATAAAGAAGGTCTTTCGGTAATTTCATGATATTTAATTACATCATCGGCATAATAATGTATCACCATACTCCTGCGGGTAAGCGCTTCATTTAATATAGGCGCTCCGCCATGAACCAAATTGGCATGCCATATCAGCACATCTCCTTTTTTAGCAAGAAAAGGTTGTTTGCGGAGTTTTCTTTCTTCCAGCATTTCCTGCAACGCATCTTCATAGTCGGTATACTCCTTTTTGCCAAGTGTGAGCAGGGTAGCTCCTTCGTTATAATCGCTGTTCATTAAAAATGGAAGCTTATGGCTTCCCGGATAATAAAAAAGCGGGCCATTTTCTCCATTTACATCTTCCAGGGCGATCCATACGGCTATCAAATAACCCAACGGATAAGTGGTCATGTGAATACTATCGGAATGCGCTTTTTGCTCGCTGCCTTTTATGAAATTAATGGTTTGAAAAGGAACTACTTTTTTGTCGAGTAAAAACTGCAGCAATGCTTTTAACCCCGGCAAATAGGTAACCGCGTTAATAAATCCAGATTGCCTGTTGGCAAACATGAGCTTGTTACCATTGGTAAACCGGATTTTTCCATCACGCAGTAATTCGTCTATATCCGTATTGATCCTGTCCGCATCCCTTTCACTTATCAGCCCGTCCAGTATCATATATCCTTTTTCCGACCATTCCATTATTTTTTCCCGGATTTGCGGCGGAAAACTCTGGAAAGATGGTTTAGCAGGCGCCAGCAAACGCGAATCACCCACATCCAGCCATGCTTTTGATTCTTTGTCGGGAAAATCTTTACTGGAAACAGAAGCAAAAAGCGGCTTGTGAATACCATAGCGCCGGTATGCCTCCTTGTTATGGCGCAGCTCTTTCCAGTGCAAAATATTATAGAGCCAATGGAAAAGCTTAAACCGCTTTAATTTCTCCCGCCAAAGCATATTACGATTTGAATTGAAGGATTTCCTCTATAAAGTTTCGTTCATTGCTTAGCCTGGGAACCTTATGCTGGCCGCCAAGCTTGCCCTTGCTTTTCAGCCATTCATTAAACATACCTTTTGACAGCGCATGAACTACCGGCGGGCGAAGTGCAATATTCTTATGGCGCTTGGCTTCATAATCGCTGTTTACACTTTGCAACCCCTTATCTAAAGCTTCAACAAAGCTTTCAACATCCGATGGCTCTTTTTCAAATTCTATCAGCCACTCGTGAGCGCCGTTTCCGTTATCGCTAAAGTATACAGGAGCTGCGGTATAATCGTTTACAATAGCACCCGTTTTTTCGCAGGCAATGGCAATAGCCTTATCGGTATTATCCACGATCACTTCCTCACCAAAAGCATTGATATAATGTTTCAGCCTGCCCGATACTTTTACGCGAAAAGGATACAAGGTGGTGAACTGTATGGTATCGCCCAGCAGGTAACGCCATAAGCCGCCATTGGTGCTGATCACCATCGCGTAATTCTTTCCCAGCTCTACATCCATCAATCCTATTGTTTGCGGCTGCTCCTTACCATACTCTTCTACCGGCATGAATTCCATAAAAATGCCGTGATCAAGAAACAGCAGCATCCCATCGTCTCCCGGTTTATCCTGGGCGGCAAAAAAGCCTTCGCTGGCATTATAGCTGTCAATATAAAAGATATCTTTCCCGATTATTTTACTGAACTGTTCACGGTAAGGAGTAAACGAAACCCCGCCGTGTATATACAGCTCCAGTGATGGCCAAACTTCAGATATGGTGGATCTGCCTGTCATTTCCAGTATCCGCTTAAATAATACAAGCGTCCAGGTAGGAACGCCCGATATGGAAGTTACATTTTCCCTGATGGTGCTTTCCGCCAGTCTTTCAATTTTTGTTTCCCACTCGTCCATTAAAGCTATTGCCAGCTCGGGTGTACGTATCCATTGGCCCCATACCGGCGAATTTTGCAGCAACACAGCGCTCAGGTCGCCGTAGTTAACGGCTTCGTTAACCTGGTTGATGGTGTGGCTTCCCCCGATTACCAGCCCTTTACCGGTAAGTAATCCTGATTCCGGATTAAAATTGTAATAGAGGGTAAGGGTATCTTTTGCACCTTTGTAATGGCAATCTTTCAGGCTTTCCTCGCTTACGGGAATGAACTTGCTTTTATCGCTGGTGGTACCGCTGCTTTTCGCAAACCATTGAACGGGAGTATTCCATAAAATATTTTCTTCACCGTTCATCATCCGCTGGATATACGGTTTCAGATCATCGTATTCATGAATGGGCACCGCCTTCTTAAATTCACGGGTAGAAAACAGCGAGGAGAAATTATACTTTCTGCCAAACTCGGTGTATTGCGCAGAAGTAACCAGGTCCTGCAATACCTCGCGTTGTGAAGCAACCGGGTTCTGTACCCAGGCTTCTATACGCCAAAGACGCATACGTGCAAGCTGAGAAATGGTTGTACTTAATATTCCCATACGAAACCGGCAAAATAAAGAATTTGTACTAAACGGACGCAAATAAGGAACGGGGTATGAAAACGGGCTTACAAACCCTGCCCGGCATTGTTTACTTCGCTCATTCCTTTCATAGCCTCTTCGTGGAGATAATCTTTGCGTTTGAGCTCAAAATTACGCCCCAGGTACAGCCGTTTTACCTGCTCATCGGCAGCCAGCTCTTCTGCGGTGCCATGCTTGAATATTTTTCCATCAATCAACAGGTAGGCCCTGTCGCAAATGGAAAGCGTTTCATTTACATTGTGATCGGTAATAAGAATACCTATGTTTTTATATTTCAGCCTGGCTACTACCGATTGTATATCTTCAACGGCAATGGGGTCCACACCGGCAAAGGGTTCATCCAGCAAAATAAATTTGGGGTCTACCGCCAGCGCCCGCGCTATTTCGGTACGGCGCCGTTCACCGCCACTCAATGAGTCACCATTATTTTTGCGTACATGGTGCAGCCTGAACTCATCCAGCAAAGATTCCAGCTTTTTTTTCTGTTCAGCCTTACTTAACCTGGTGATCTCCAGCACGGCGGCAATATTATCCTCCACGCTCAGCTTACGGAAAACCGAAGCCTCCTGCGGCAGGTAGCCGATACCCATCTGCGCCCTTTTGTACATCGGGAGCTTCGTAATATTCTTATCCTCCAGGTACACATCCCCTTCGTCGGGCTTTATCAGCCCTACCACCATATAAAAAGTGGTGGTTTTACCGGCTCCGTTCGGGCCCAGCAGGCCTACTATCTCACCCTGCTTTACCTCAACCGATACCTGGTTTACCACGGTGCGGCTGCCATATTGCTTTACTAAATGATTGGTATGTATGGTTAAATTCAAACGAGCGTTAATTTGAACAAAAATACAGGATACAGGGCATTTACAGCGGGGGCGCCTGTACTTTAACAGCTATTTTTAGTATGCCGTTCATATGTTAAGTTTGCAGCTTATTTGTAACAATGAAAGTAACAGATCACCTGAAGCAGGCTAAAGGAACATTGATTTCATTTGAAATATTACCCCCATTAAAAGGAAAAACCATCAATTCCATTTACGATCATCTTGATCCTTTAATGGAGTTCAAGCCCTCTTTTATTAATGTTACCTATCACAGGGCCGAACATACTTTTAAGAAGAAGGCAGATGGAAATTTTGAGAAAGTAGAGATAAGAAAAAGACCCGGCACAGTAGGCATTTGCGCCGCTATCATGAATCACTATAAGGTAGACGCGGTACCCCATCTTATTTGCGGGGGATTTACCATCCGTGAAACGGAAGACGCCCTGATAGACCTTCATTTTCTTGGAATAGACAATGTGCTGGTGCTGCGGGGCGATGCCTCTAAAAATGAAACCTTTTTTGAACCGGAGCCCGAAGGGCATCGTTACGCGATAGACCTGCTGAAGCAAACGGTGAATCTTAATAATGGTATTTACCTGGAAGATGATATACGCAACGGGTTCCGTACCAATTTTTGTATAGGTGTGGCGGGTTACCCCGAAAAACATTTTGAGTCGCCCAATCCTTCTACCGACATGTTATACCTGAAGGCGAAGGTAGAAGCAGGCGCGGAATACATTATTACCCAGATGTTTTTCGACAACCAGAAATACTTTGATTTTGTAAAAAGCTGCCGCGAGAACGGTATTGAAGTACCTATCATTCCCGGGCTGAAACCCGTATCATCCGTAAAGCAATTAAGCGTTTTGCCACGCACTTTTCATGTTGACATCCCTACCGACCTCAGCACAGAAATACTAAAATGCAAGACGGACAAAGACGTTGAGCTTGTTGGAGCAGAATGGCTGAAGCAGCAATCCATCGAATTAAAGAAAGCGGGGGTTCCCGTACTGCACTACTATACGCTGGGTAAGCCAAAGATCATTGAAAAAGTGGTGCGTGAAGCTTTTTAGCGCCACAATTGCTTTTCGAAATTGTTCTTCCCGTTCTTCCGCGCAAAAATTCCCGGCATAAAACCAACGCTGCCGGTAGTTATTACGTTTATCCGTGTGAGAGTGTTAACACATTTCATCCAATTGCCATGTTTAAAAAAACTCACATCGCGCGCAACGTTACTATCCTTTGCTGTGTCGTAACCAGAAACATGATGCTGAACCGGAGACTGCTTCCTATATTGCTATGCACTATATCATTTAGCTCCTGCATTGATTTTTTTTCCAAAAAACCATACGCATACCAGGAACCTGTAAGGTGGGCCTGGAAACCGGTTTATTCGGCTGACGACTCTTACACCAGGGTGACCTATCAAAACGGTGCAGCGCCTGTAAAGCGGGCGGGAAAGATATACGTAAAAGGTAATTATATTTTCCAGACCGAAACGGGTGAAGGCATTCACATCATAGACAACAGCAACCCTGCCCAGTCCAGGCGCATCGGGTTCCTGAAAGTTGGCGGCAGTGAAGAAATAGCCATCAAAGGGAATTACCTGTATACCAATAATTACTACGACCTGGTTACTATTGACATCAGCCAGCCCGGCGAAGCCAAAGTGGTAAGCCGGTCTCCCAACGCATTTTACGCCGCTTCCGGCGCGGGAAATCATACATGGGAGTTACCGCCCGATACCGGCTGGTATCAATGTCCCACCTATTATATTGATTCAGTAGTGTCGGGGTGGGTAAAAGATTCTGTTTACGCTTACTGTTTAAATGCCAATCAATGAAATCAAAATATTTCTTAGTCATTCTGTTGTGGTGTACAGGCTTGTCTTGTACGAAAGACGGTGTGCAGAGAGAAGCTTCATCAGGAAGCGGTAAAGGAGGATCGCTTGCGAAATTTACCATTGTGGGCAACTACCTGTACATTCTTAGGGGTAGCGAACTGGATACCTACAACATCGAAAATCCTGAGACGCCGGCATTCGGGAGTTCTGTCCATATTGATTGGGGTGTTGAAACATTGTTTCCCTATAATGATAAGCTTTTTATAGGCTCGCAGAATGGAATGTTCATTTACAGTCTTAATGACCCCGCTACGCCTGCGCTGCTTGGACAGGCACAGCACCTGCGCAGTTGCGACCCGGTAGTAGCCAACGATTCCGTAGCTTTTGTAACATTAAGAGGAAATGCCTGCGGACCCGCTACCGACGGTTTGTATGTATACGATGTAAAAGATATTACCAAACCCACCCTTGTTAAAACGGTTGAAATACCTACTCCCTCCGGGCTTGGGCTGAACGACAGCATCCTGTATGTTTGCCAGCAGCAGCATGGGTTAAGCGTATACAATATAGAGAATCCCGGCAGTCCATTGCTACGCAGGGAAATTACCGATGCTTATTTTGAAGACGTGATCGTTTATTACAATATCCTGATCTGCTATGTAAATAACGGGCTCCGGTTGTACGATATTTCTACCCCCTCTAACCCGGTTTTACTTACCTCCCTTGAAAACTAGCCGCGTTTGATCCTGTTCATTGATTTCTTTCTGCTATCCGGTTGTTACCTATTATCTTTGCACGGCAAAAAATAAACCAACGCAGTCATGAAAGTCATGAAGTTTGGCGGCACCTCTGTAGGGAAACCCGAAAGAATGCAGCAGGTAGCAAAACTGATCACTACCGGTAACGAGCCCACTATTGTTGTACTGAGCGCTTTAAGCGGAACCACCAACTCGCTGGTATCCATAGGCGATGCCCTGGCAAAAGGAGACAAACAGGAAGCCAAACGGATCATTGAAACACTGGAAGCCCACTATCATACTTTTGTAAAAGACCTGCTTAAAAAGGAAGCCACTTTTCAAAAAGGCGAGGCCATTATTGCCGGGCATTTTGACTTCCTGAACATCATTCTTAAAATATCATTCAACGAGGCGCTGAATAAAGATATACTGGCACAGGGAGAGCTGATGAGCACCAAGCTTTTCAGCGCCTACCTCGAAGAGCAGGGTATTGATCACGTTCTGTTGCCCGCGCTGGATTTTATGCAGATAGATGCCAATGACGAACCTTATTTTGATGCCATCCGCGTAAAGCTGAACCGCCTGCTCGATCAGCATAAAGGAACAAAGCTTTTTATAACACAGGGATATATATGCCGTAATTCAAAGGGAGAAGTTGATAACCTGAAACGGGGTGGCAGCGACTATACTGCATCGCTGGTAGCTGCAGCGGTAAAGGGAAGTGTTTGTGAAATATGGACGGATATTGACGGCATGCACAACAACGATCCGCGTATGGTTAAAAAAACAAGGCCTATTGAACAACTCAGCTTTGACGAAGCGGCAGAACTGGCTTATTTCGGGGCCAAGATCCTGCATCCTACCTGTATTTGGCCTGCACAGCAGGAAAAAGTGCCGGTAAAGCTGCTCAACACCATGCAGCCCGAAGCACCGGGCACCACCATTACCCAGGATGCCGGCTCAACAGGCGCTAAAGCTGTAGCTGCAAAAGACGGTATCATAGCCATTAAAATAAAAAGCAGCCGTATGCTGCTGGCTTATGGTTTTTTAAGAAAAATATTCGAAGTATTCGAAAAATATAAAACTTCCATTGATATGGTTACTACTTCCGAGGTAGCCGTATCTGTTACCATAGATACGGACGCGCAACTTGCCGGCATTTTAAAAGAGCTGGAACCATTCGGAACAGTAGAAGTAGATAAAGACCAGACCATTGTTTCTATTGTAGGCAATGAAATAGCGCAAACTCCCGACGTACTGCAAAAGCTGTTTACATCGCTGGGCAAAGTGCCGGTTCGCATGGTAAGCTATGGCGGCAGCAGGCACAATATTTCCGTGCTGGTTCCAGCGGCATACAAAACCGAAACGCTGCAATTGCTGAACAAAGGCATATTTGGACTGGAGTAGCGGCTAAGGTCAGCCCGGATTTTGGCCGGAGTATAGCCTTTTGCATTTTCAATTGACTTTGATGCTATTAAATCCCGAGCAGCAAAAAGCTGCCACCGGCGTCTACAATAATAATCCTGAAAATACTCATATTTTTATACTACATTTAAAGTATAACTGTTTAGGAGATTTTTGCCCTGAAAGGGCTGTATAGTTTATTATGTTAAAGCCTAGCGATAAAGAACTGTTCTTGCTGATCAAAAAAGACGACTATTCGGCCTTTGACGAATTATACAACAGATATTGGCTGCCATTGTTCAATAAGGCTTACAAACGTTTACATGATAAGGAAGCATGCAGCGATATACTACAGGACATTTTTACAGACCTGTGGAATAAACGGGCGGTGAGAGAAATAGAAAATGTACCTGCTTATTTAACCACTGCTGTCAGGAATAAAATCTATACGCTTTTGGCGGAAGGAAAAACGGGCTATCATTTTGTACAGCCTTTTGAAAATATGATAAGCACCGCCGCCGCAGACAGCAGCTTTAACCAAAAAGAGATCAACCATCTCCTGTATTTGTGGATGCAGACGCTGCCGGAGAAAAGACGGGAGATATTCCGCCTGAAATATTATGAGGGCGCTTCTACACGCATGATCAGTGAACAGCTTAATATATCTCAAAAAACAGTTCAGAACCAGTTGCTGCTTGCTTTCCAGGACCTGAGAGTCCATATTGCCGAATATGTTGCCGCTACAGGAGTGGTGATTATCTTAAAAGACGCATTTTACTTTTAAAACAGTCAGCCAAAAAAAGTGTGGCCCTCTTTGGGAGATTTTTCTTTTTTACAGACTATACTAATATAAAGCTATTAGCATGTCTGCAAACAAAGGAGCAAAATATTTAGAGGAGCTCGCCCAGAAAATACTGGCGGGGACAGCATCGGATGAGGAAAAGTTGTTTCTTGAAGAATATTATAACGCCTTTGAAAAGCACCCTGACGCACAGATCCGGCTTACTCCTGAAGAATTACAGCACCTTCAGCAAACTACCCGTCAAAAAATATATAGCCGGATAACTGATATTTCCCTGCCTGCACGCAACAAGTATATAATATGGCGGTGGATGGCGGCCGCAGCTTTCCTGCTATTTATTGCCGGCGGCGCCATATTCCTGAAAAACACCGGCAATACAACTATTGTAAAAGCGCTTCCCAAAAATGAAACTGAAATTTTACCGGGAGGAAACAAAGCTACGCTGACGTTAAACAATGGATCTACCATTGTATTGGACGATGCTCAAAACGGATCCCTGGCGCACCAGGGAAATGCGCAGATAAACAAAACGACTGACGGACAGCTCATTTATAAATTGACCCGGCAGGATCCTTCTCCTTCATCCATACAATACAATACAGTTACCACGCCTAAAGGCGGACAATACCAGGTACACCTGCCGGATGGGACTAAAGTATGGCTGAATGCCGCTTCTTCCATCCGTTTCCCTACAAGCTTTACGCAAAAAGAAAGAACAGTTGCTATAACAGGAGAGGTATATTTTGAAGTAGTGCATGATCCTGAAAAGCCGTTCATTGTTTCATCCGGCGATACTAAAGTACAGGTTTTGGGCACAAGCTTCAATATGATGGCGTATGATAATGAGGAGGTGAAAAAAACAACATTAGTGGAAGGCGCTATACAATTAACGGATGATGGCAGGGTATCAACCCTTCACCCGGGCGAACAAATGCAGGTAAATGAAAAAGATTTTAAGCTTATTAAAAATGCTGATGTTGCAGCAGCGCTCGCCTGGAAAAACGGTTTATTTTATTTTAAGGATGCCGGTATCCAAACGGTAATGAAGCAGGTAGAAAGGTGGTACAATGTTTCTGTAAGGTTTGAAGGCAATATACCCGAAAAACAATTTAACGGTAAAGTGCCGCGTAACGCCAATCTTGCCGAACTGATGGAAATTTTGAGCTTTTATGATGATATGAAATGCACTATTGATAATAACACCATTACTATTATGCAACGAACCCAGCATTAACGCATTTAATAACCAAAACTGTAGCAAATGAAATAATCAACAACAACTAACTGAAAACCGGGAAATGATTCGACCCACTTCCCGGTGAGTAAGGAATTATTACCAGACATCAGGATTTAACCCCTTACATTTCATCTAACAATTACAAAAGTATGATTTCTCAACCAAACGGGAAGTACATGGAAAAGCCATGGCTTTCATTTATTGTATTGTCTATGAAGCTGACTGTTATTTTGCTCATAACGTTTGTTTTGCAGGTACATGCAAAAAGCTATGGTCAGCAATTAACCATTCATCAAAAGAACATTTCAATAGCCACACTGCTTCAGATCATTGAAAAGCAAACCAATTACCATTTCCTGTACGATAATTTACAGATGAAGGATATGGTGATCAAAAACGTTTCGCTGAACGATGCCAGTGTTGAGGAGGTGCTGAATGAGAGTTTTAAAGGCTTACCCCTCAAATATAAAATTATCCGTAAAACCATTGTGGTAAAGCGAATACCGGAAACAGTTGCCGCCCCTCCTCCACCTTTAAACCAGCCGGATAAGCAACAGGCAGAAACCATATCGGGTATGGTAACCGATGGCAACGGAACGCCGCTTCAAAAAGTGAGCGTTGTTGAAAAAGGAAGCGCAAACGGCACTACTACAGATGCCGGTGGAGGATTTTCCATAACGGTACGCGATAAGAAGTCAGTATTACTGTTTTCTTATGTGGGCTTCGAAAGCCGGGAAATTACAGTGGGCGACCAGCGTTATATAAAAGTTACGCTTGTGCCTGCTACCGACTCGCTTACAGACATTGTGGTGGTGGGATATGGCAAGCAAAAGAAAAGCGACCTCACAGGTTCCATCAGTTCTTTAAAGGGCAAGGACGTAACAGACCTGGGTACGCAAAGGGTAGACCAGGCTTTGCAGGGCAAAGCTTCGGGTGTGCTGGTATTGAACACCGATGGAGCGCCGGGCGGTAATACCACCATACGGGTACGCGGTATGAACTCCGTACTGGGAGGTAACAATGCGCTGGTTGTAATTGATGGATTGCAGGGAGGTAGCTTAAATAATATAAATCCCAATGATATTGAGTCAATAGAAATATTAAAAGATGCTTCGGCTACAGCCATTTATGGCTCACAGGGCGCCAACGGCGTTATACTTATAACCACAAAGCTGGGAAGAAGAGGCAAACCCACCATTACCTATGATGGGTTTTACGGCATGCAAAATATATTGAAAACACTCCCGATGATGAGCGGGCTTGATTTTGCAAAAACAGTAAATGCCAACAAGCAATCTCAAAATGGAAATGGTTTTACTCCGCCGCCCGTTTTCACAGACCATCAGCTCGACTCCATAGCTGCGCTGGGCTTTGGCGTTAACTGGCAGGATGTTATATACAGGTCTGCGCCGCTGCAAAACCATGCATTATCCATAGCAGGAGGAACCGAGAATACAAAATATATGGTCTCCGGCGGCTATCTGGATCAAAAGGGTATAATGGTCAACTCGTTTTATAAACGTTTTACCATAAGAGCCAATCTGCAAACGGATATTACCGACTGGGCAAGCTTCAGCGTTAACTGGTCTGCCGCCAAAGAACAGGGTAATGCTCCTTCGTTCGGAAGCTCGGGCGATGTTGCCTTTAACCAAAAGCCTGCTAACGCTGCCCCCAGGTGGGATCCTTTACAACCTATTTATAATCCTGACGGATCTTACCACCAGCACGACCCCGGCTATGGCGCCTACGATGTATGGAATCCTTTGGCAAGCGCTGTGGAACCTGAAATTGACAACAATACCATTACCAATAACCTTTTTGCTTCCCTGGATTTTAAAATTCTGAAAGGGCTCACATTAAGGATCAGCGGAGGCGGATCAATAGGAAATGTAGATAACAGCACCTTTAACAACCTGAAGACCGGCCAGGGGCTGGGGAGAAACGGGCAGGGGACAATCACCCGCATGCTATGGCGTTATTATCAAAACTCCAATATACTCACCTACGACAGGTTCTTTGGCAAGCACCACCTCACGCTTACAGGTGTACAGGAGCAATCCTCTAACTACAGTAAGTATGAACTGTTAACCGCCGAAGATTATGCCACTGATATAACCGGCAATAACAACCTCGGCGGTGCAAAAAGAATTGTAGTGTATAATAGTAATTCGTTCCGGCAACTGCAGTCCTATATGGGACGTATCAACTATAGCTTTGATGATAGATATTTGTTGACGGCCAGTATACGCGGCGACGGCTCATCGGTATTCGGCGCTAACAATAAATGGGGATACTTCCCTTCTTTTTCCGTGGCATGGAATGTGGTCAACGAAAATTTTTTGAAAGACCAGGCGATTGTTTCCAATCTGAAGCTGAGGTATAGCTGGGGTATCACCGGTAACCAGGCCATCCAGCCCTATCAAACATTTGCCACTATCGGTTCAGGCGCTAACTATCCTTATAACGGAACAGGCCAAACTGATCTTGGATACTATGTGGCAAGCCCGGCAAATCCTAATTTAAAATGGGAGAATACAACGCAGAATAACTATGGTATTGACCTGGGATTTTTTAGCAACCGCTTAAATATCACCGCAGACTACTATACAAAACACACGCGCGACCTGTTGATGTACCGGTCGCTGCCCAACTATACCGGTTACAACAATTTGATTGATAATGTTGGCTCCATGCAGAATAAAGGGATTGAACTGATGATAAACGGGGATATCCTGGATAAAGAACTAAAATGGAATTCAGGCTTCACCATTTCCAGCAATAAAAATAAGGTGCTGAGCCTGGGAGAATACGAGAGAATACCCTTTTACACCTCCAATGGCGGATATGGCATAGGTGATGTAGATAAACCGCTCATGTATTTAATAGCCGGGCACTCCATGGGTGAAATGGTAGGGTATAAATTTTTAGGTATCTGGAGTACGAAAGAGCAGGCGGAAGCCGCCAAATTCGGGCAATTGCCAGGCGATGAAAAATTCCTGGACGCCAACGGGGATGGCAAAATTAATGTGGAAGATATTGTTGTAATAGGCAATGCCATGCCCAAATATATTTTTGGATGGAACAACAGGCTATCGTACAAAGGATTTGACCTTAACTTCCTGGTACAGGGTTCGCAGGGCAATGACCTGTTCAATATTCCCAGGGTGAGAATGGAAGCCAGCTATGAAGGTACCAGCGCAAGACTGCTGGACAGATGGACGGTTGACAATCAAAACACAGATGTGCCCGGTATTATTGATGACCTGACACGGCAGGCCGCCAACCTCACATCACAGGTAAACATCGGATTCGACAACCGCTCCTCAAGATGGGTGGAAAATGCCTCCTATGTACGCCTGCAAAATGTAACAGTAGGGTATACATTACCGGCAGACATCATCAGGAGGATACATTTTAAAACCATAAGAGTGTATGTAAGCGCTACCAACCTGTATACCTGGACAAAATACTCAGGGTATACGCCGGAAGTAAGCTCCTATAATGAAAATGATGCCTCTATAGGTGTTGATTTCAGCAGCTATCCTCAATCGCGTATTGTAAACGTTGGCTTGAATCTTTCATTTTAAATCGAACGCTATGTATAAGAAAATCATTTATATACTTATCATACCTGTTACGCTTTTTTCCTGTAAAAAGTTAACAGAAACCCCGCTCAGCTTTGTTGAACCATCTAGCTTCTATCAAACCAAAGCCCAGATAGAAGCCGCCTATGCCGCAGCCATGAATAGTGTATGGAACAGTTGGAGCGGATACCAATACCCGGGGATACAGTATTTTAATCATGATGACCAGATGGGAGGCAGCAACCTGGTTATCCCCAATAATTTTTCGGCCGACCTGTGGAGAAGGCACTACGAAGCAATATTGAACCTGAATTCAGCTATCGCAGCCATGAAGAAGGGTAACCTGGGAACATCGGTTGATGCAACAGTCTACGATCAACTGATTGGGCAGGCCTTATTTTTAAGAGGGTGGAATTATTTTTGTCTTGTTCGCTTATGGGGTGATCTGCCTCTGGTGTTGGACGACACGGAGGATGCTATTGCAAATCCTCCTTCCAGAACACCGGTAAGAGACGTGTATACAGCTATTATAGCCGATCTTACAACAGCCGTTGCTGGCCTGCCTGCCAAATGGAACGATGGATCCATCACCAAACCCACCCGCGACGCGGCTAAAGGAATGTTGGCAAAAGTATATTTGACTATGGCAACAGCTCCCTTAAACGAAACCGATAATTATGCAAAAGCGGCCAGCTTAGCCAAAGAGGTGATAGACGCCAGTACCTATACCTTAATACACGATATAGACAAAGTGTTTACGCTCGACACCAGGTACGGGCCGGAAGTAATGTTCTCTTTTACCGCTAACTATGCAGATGGAACCATGAGCCCGCAGGTATGGACGCCCCCGATGCTCAACGGTTGGGGCGATTTTTCAGTACAGCCGCAGTGGGCAGAGGCTTATCCTGAATCACCCCGTAAAGATGCCTATGTTTTGCACATGCTCAATGGTGTAAAATACACCAACTGGTCGGGAAGCTCCACCCCTTATATCAAAAAATATATGTACGACAAACCGGAAGATTATGCAGCATACCGGTCGAACGTAACGCTGCCTGTTTTAAGGCTGGCAGATGTGTACCTGGTATTTGCCGAAGCAGATAATATGGCCAATGGCGCTCCTACCCAGGCTGCCGTAGATGCCGTTAATAAAATTATAGAAAGGGCAAACGGGTACACCGCTAATGCAAATCACCCCCTGGCTACTATGGGTATGTCTAAAGATGCTTTTGACGCTTTGGTAATAGAAGAAAGAAACCAGGAGTTGTGCTTTGAAACAGGCGACCGCTGGTATGACCTTTGCAGAAAAAGAATACTCGGCGAAAAAACCATAGAGTTTTACCGGCAAAATTTTTCTGAAGATGATTACCTGTACCCGATACCGGATAATGATATAAGGCTCAATCAAAACCTTACTCAAAATAAAGGCTATAGTTTGCCTTAAAGGAATTTTACTTCAGGGTAGTGCGCATTACGGGTGTAATCTTTATGGTTTCTATGCGTGCTGCCCTGGGGTTAAACCCATCCATTATAACACGATACTCATTCCTGGTCCTTCCATCTCCACTCGCCCGCGAGTTGTAAAGGCTCTTTAAGGTTACTTTTAAGCAATTGTTCTTTTATCTCGTCATCGCTCATTCGTTTGGCCTGCAGCATTTTTGAATCGGCAATGCCGTACAAAAGCATAGTGCCAAAGCGTACCGTATTTTTTAATTCCGCTTCGTTCACCAGGTTCATGTCATCACAGTCGGCATGATAGCATTTCAGCACTTCGGGACCGAGCCTGCCGCTGGCGCCCCCCGTAGGAATACCCTGTAGCATGAAAGGCTGATGGTCGCTGTGCAATCCAAAACCGGAACTATAGGTGTTGGCGAAAGAAGTATCAATTTGTTTCGCAAAAGCGCCAATACCTTCAAACAAAACTTTATCGGCGGGTACAGAGGCAGAATATCCCCTGGGATCGTTAGTCATATCAAAATTGAGCATATACTGTATGCTGTTCAGGCTGCCGTTCTTTGTAGCCGCTGCAACGTATGCTTTCGAGCCCAGCAATCCCTGCTCCTCGCCCATAAACAAAACAAATTCTATAGTGCGTTCAGGCTGCAGGTGCAGGGTTTTGAACGTACGCGCCATATCTATTATAGCAAAAGCGCCAATACCGTTATCTATAGCTCCGGTTGCCAGATCCCAGCTATCCAGATGCCCGCCGATAACGATCTTTTCCCCGGCCTTTGTTTTGCCCTTTAAAGTGGCAATAACATTTCTTGCTTTGATATTACCCGAAAAATTGGTCATGCTTATTTGAGCGGCAGCCGGCTTCGACTGCAGGGATACTTTAAGCTTTAATCCATCTTCGTTGCTGATGCATACCGCGGGAATAGTGATAAGCTTTCCTGTAACCGAAGCAGTTCCCGTCAGCAGGATATTTCCCGGCGCGGAATTGATAAAAATAATTCCTTTTGCCCCGTACTTTATTGCCAGCGCGGTTTTCTCGGAACGGTGAAGATTGTGCACTCCCGTTTTTGAACCGGGCAATATACCAAGGTATACCAATGCTATTTTATCCTTTACGCCTGCCTCATGCCCCAGGTAATCTTCTTCCAGCCCGTTGCCCATATCCACCAGTTGAGCTGAAACGTTCGCCTTAACCGGCGAATGCGCCAGCGAAACCGCCCTGTAGGTTAACCGGTTGATCTTTACCGTGAGCGTTCCCCTGCTCCAGCTTTCGGTTTCAAATGACTGGTATACCGGATCGTATCCATAAGAACGTAACAGGTCAAACACAAAGGCTTCGGCTTTTTCCCCGTTGGGCGATCCCGTAAGGCGATGCCCGGTTTTCCGGGTAACTTCAAGCAGGCTTGAATAGGCCTTTGAATTTTTGTCTACCGCTTCGCTTATCTGCTTAAAAATAGCTTCCCACTCAGGTTTAACCTGCGACATTGATTGTTGGGTCAACAACAACATGACCATGCATGCGAATAAAAAACGAGTCATGAATTTGCAATTTTAAAAAAGGAAAGATAGTAAGTGGCGGTTACAGAAACCCGTTTCGCCTTAGTTTATTTTGGTGAGCTCACCTGTTTGTTTTTTTACAATATAAATGCGCTTGTTTTCGTAATAATCCGCGGTAACAGCATTTTTACTCCACCGGATGGGCCTAAAATCAAAATCGGTAAGCAGCCTGAATTTTTTTTCATCTATGTTATCCATCAGTTGATCTCCAAAGCTATTCAGCATATGCCCAAACAAATAAGTTAATTCATATCCCCTGAAAGCTATCTCGGAAGGAAGTGTATATGTATTTTTGCCATACGCACCGGTAAATATATCCACCCACTCGTTCTCTTCCCTGCCAGGATTATAGAATGCGGTAGAATATATAACAGGCGGCATTTTAACGTCTGTTCTATCCAGCTCGACAAACGATTCCCAGGTAGGCATTCCTACCAGCGTAATTTTATAAGTATTAGACAGTCCGGAGGTTATACCTAATAATGTTCTTCCGAAATTATCATCAAGGCTGCCGCAAATAACTATGTTTTGCCTGTCCTTGTCCAGGCTCTTTGCAACATCGGCCGCTACCGGCGGATTGTTTAACACCACCGTATGTATGTTCAATACCTGCCCCGATGAAGAGGCATTCAATGATTTAAAAACTCCGCTCACCCGGTCGTCGGCCCCATTCTGCCGGCGATACATTACGATATTATCGGTGCCAAAGCTTTTTAATATATAGTTGTATATAGCCTGTATATGCGTGTTGAGCTTGGAATTAACCACTACCACGTAGGGGTTGCCGCTGATCCCTCCATCGTTGGGATAGGTAGCGGAAATAAAAGGAATTTTTTTCTCTTTCGCTATGGCAGCAAGATCGAGGTATTCGCTGCCGCTTACCGCGCCTAACAGCAAACCCACGCCTTCCAGCGCGCCGCTGTCCGCGATCTTAAAAATGTTGTTTTTCCCTTTGGTGTCAAACACCTGCACATCCAGGCTCACCCCTTCTTTATCCAAAGAGTCAAGCGCCATTACAACTCCCTGGTAAAACTCAATGCCCTGCCTGGAATACCCGGGTATTGATTTTCCCATTTTATAATTGCCCGATGCGTCAAACAAGGTATCAAGATATAAAGGCGCGAATACCGCTATGCGGGGTTTTCCTGTCGGGTTGTTCTGGGCGATGGAAATATTAATAAAAAAAGCAAGGAAAAAAAACGACAACAACGCGGTTTTGTTCATACACGAAAGCTTTTGGGTAAGACGCGTTATTCCCATTCTATAGTTGCAGGCGGTTTGCTGCTGATATCATACACTACACGGTTAATGCCTCTTACATTATTAATGATCTCATTAGAAATATGTGCCAGGAATTCGTAAGGCAAATGCGCCCAATCTGCTGTCATACCGTCTACAGAAGTAACCGCCCTAAGCGCTACTGTATACTCGTACGTTCTTTCGTCGCCCATAACTCCCACACTTTTAACAGGCAGCAAGATAGCGCCTGCCTGCCAAACCTTATCATACAAGCCGAAAGACTTCAGCGCATTCACATACAGCACGTCTGCTTCCTGCAACAATTTAACTTTTTCTTCTGTTATTTCACCCAGTATCCTGATGGCCAACCCGGGGCCCGGGAACGGATGCCGGAACAGCATATCGTGGGGTATACCCAATTCAAGCCCCACTTTTCTTACCTCGTCTTTAAATAAGTACCGGAGCGGCTCTACCAGCTCCAGCTTCATTTTATCCGGCAGCCCGCCCACATTGTGATGCGATTTGATAGTAACGGAGGGCCCGTGCACAGATACGCTTTCAATCACATCCGGGTAAATTGTTCCCTGCCCCAACAATCCTACGCCTTCAATTTTATGCGATTCTTCGTCGAATACTTCAATAAAAGTTTTGCCGATGATCTTTCTTTTTTCTTCGGGATTGGTTTTGCCGGCAAGCCTGGTGTAGAAATGTTCCCTGGCGTCTATGCCTTTTACATTCAACCCAATCTTTCCATATGTTTCCAGCACCTGGCTGAATTCATTTTTCCGCAATACACCGTTATCTACAAAAATACCAAACAACCTGTCGCCGATAGCTCTATGAATAAGCGTTGCCGCAACGGTAGAATCTACGCCGCCGCTCAATGCCATGATCACCTTGCGTTCTCCTATCTGCTTTTTAAGTGCCGCAACGGTATCACTTACAAAATGCGCCGGCGTCCAGTCCTGCCTGCAGCCACATATTTTAACAAGAAAATTGCTGATCACTTTTTTTCCCTCGGTAGAATGATATACTTCCGGGTGGAACTGAAGTCCGTAAATAACGTTTGCTTCCTGCCCGTTTTTCCGGAATGCCGCAACAGGAATAGATTCGGTTGTGGCGAGTATCTCAAAACTGTCGGGTATTTGCAATATAGTATCGCCATGGCTCATCCAAACCTGCGATTCTCCCGACACCCCCGACCATATTGTATCATCCTTTTTTATTTTGAGTGAAGCCCTTCCGTATTCCCTCTTTTCCGATTTTTCTACTTTCCCGCCAAATACCTTAGCGGTTAACTGGGCGCCGTAGCAAATGCCGAGCACCGGTAATTTTTTACTCAGGGCGTCTACATCTACGTGCGGGGCGTTGGCATCGTTCACCGAAAAAGGAGATCCTGATAATATAATGCCCTTTAATTCAGGCGAAAAATCAATTGGCTTATTAAATGGAGTTATTTCGCAATACACATTTGCTTCGCGAACGGCACGGGCGATCAACTGGGTATACTGGGAACCGAAATCCAGGATGAGTATCTTCTCTGTCATTTGGGTGCGAAGGTAATAAAATGCGGCTATACGAAGGCTCCGGCTTCGTATCATTTATGTTGTTACAGGACTTAGCCTCGCAAAAGCCTGCTTGAGCAGAAACCAGTTTTGTCATAGCCCGGGCGGGAGACTAAAGTCTCCGGAGAACATAACAGATGCGAAGTCCGGAGACTTCGCACAGCGGGGATATCTTTCCCGGTCTTCATAAGAAAACCGAGAACGTGTAATTTTCCCGTTGAAAAAATTGAACTTCACTATCTTAACAGTAATTAATCCAACAACAGGCAAAATTGCGAGTGGCCCATTTTCCGGACAATCTATTATGATGACATTTGGAGGTGCAAATGGCATGGACCATGCTGTAGTTGTAACAGGCTCAGTTACTGTAAATGGTGTAATAATGATTAAATACTATGACCCCTACGACTGGTCAAAACGGTCAAACATCTGACTATTCAGCAATGTATGCTGTTGGAAGCGTTGGCTCGAAGCCATATTATGGTCCAGTTTTCGGAGGAAGTTAATTGATACTCTTAACTGAAGTTAAATGATTAGTAATTTATATAAAATCGCTTTTTTCACCATAGTAACTTTTCCTTTTTTATGCGCAGCACAACCCCCCAAAATAATTCCGGTAGACAGTTTGGGGAAAGAAACTATTCGTGATACAAATTGGATGTCAAATGATGATAACGCATTACTTAAATCCGTAAAGTTAAATTACGAAAAACTGCCTTTTTTTGATGAAGTTAAGGCCGTGGAATGCTTTAAGAATAATATAAAACTTGAAGCCATGTTTAGATGCTTGGCACATAAGTTGGAGTCAAGAGATAAAGAAGTTATAGTATTTCTATCGAATCATTTTCTTACGAAGTTCGATTCAATTAATCTAAGGCAATCTTTTCCTAGAATGTTTATACCTGACCTTAACAGTCAACATATATACGAAATCAGAGCACAAATATTATATTACTTAGAAAAGGACGCAACTTTATTTGGAGAGAATATGGGATTTAACTGGAAGCAATATGTCCGTTATTATACTTCAAAAGAATCTAAGAGAATATTTAATGCGGATACGGCAATAAGTTATTTTATAACGTTAAAAGATAAAGAAGCTTATGAAGGCAAATACCAATATATGCAAGCGTTATTCTTGCAAAAAAAGGATCGGGGGTTTGCTCAGCTTTACGGATTTTATACAGATAAATCCAAAAAGAAATTATCAAAATATTGGCGTAAAATAGAAGGCATTTTTAAATATGAAGATTGATTACGCAAAGCAATCGGAATTTTTATATAGGCTGCTAACTTTATAGCAGCCTATATTGTTAGCTTAATAGCCTTTTTAAACGATTATTTCAAATATGAAGTTTCCTTGTGATTGGCAATTAGACATGATGGATTGTGGCCCGGCATGCTTAAAAATAATAGCTAAGTATTATGGCAGATATTATAGTCTTCAATATTTGCGTGACAAGTGTGGCATTTCACGAGAGGGTGTTTCGTTTTTGGATCTTAGCTATGCTTCCGAAAGTATTGGCTTAAAAACTCTTGCAATAAAATGTACTATTGAAGACCTAATAGTAAAACTTTTCGTGTGAAGCGAGGACGCTTCACATAGCGGTGAACCCGGGGGCTGCCTACAGCATGATATCTTTCCCGGTCTTCATAAGAAAATCGAGAACGTGTAATTTTTTCGTGGAAAAAATTGAATTTCACTATCTTAACAGCAATTAATCGCCCCCTTGTAAAGCTGCCTGTAAAATAGTTCTCATTTTTTGACAATGCCAGGCTTAATGGTAAGTCTTAAAAGATGCAGGCTTCAATAATACATCTGTTAAAACAGCTAACTATGGAATACAGGTCCTTAATCGGTTTTTTGAAAAAGAAAGCAACCATCAGCAACGAAGAAGAAGCTAAGATCAGATGCTATTTCAAGCCACAGTTCATTAAGAAGAACGGTCCTGGCAATACCTGTTTGCCCTGCAACCAGCTTTATTTTGTGAGGAAGGGCTTGGTGCGGGCAATATATTCCAATGAAAATGAAAGGGCATTTACACGCGTCATTGCCTGGGAAAACAGCTTTTTAGTAAATATGCCCGGATTTAAACAAAACGGGCGCCATACTGAAATATTTGAATGCATAGAAGATGCCGAAATACTGGCAATCAATAAGCAGGATCTTGATAGCCTGTTATCCGGCTCGCTAACGCTAAAAAATATTTATTGTGAATTGCTGGAAGAATACAATTCAATCCATTTAAATCGCCTGCATGTTTTAAGCTCACCAGCTATTAAACACAGAATGCAATATTTGAAGGTCAATTATCCTCGCCTGATCGGCCGCGTAAGCGATAGCATCCTTGCCTCTTTTCTTTGCATTTCGCGGGAGACATTTGTAAGGCACAAATCGCTCCTGCATTTAAACATTTAAAAATTGTGATTTGGATCACAGCTTTTTTTAAATCCGTTACACTAAATTGTGTTACAAACCTCCCCTTAAGTAAGCAGGAATTTTCCAGTGTCAATATTACACGTTACCCCACTCCATTGAGATATCAATTATCTGTTGCCTTGTTAGTGTTATGTCAATCAAATTATAAATGGTGCTATCCATAAAATAATTCAGTAGCTACGAATTGCGGGATATTATTCCTTATTGACCCAAAGAAAAAGAAAGGACGTTGGTTGATAACGATACAACCCGGAGGTTATACATAGACAGTCCGGCTAAAAGCTAAACTGAAAAACCGGGTTCATGGTAGCGGGAATTAAGCATGACGCTGAATTAAAATAAAAAGATACATCACAGCGAAAGAGAGATGTAATAAATAATTAAAAAATAAAATTTATGAAAAACTGCCATTAAAAATTTTATCTGTTGACGAAATGGAAAAAATTGAAGGGGGCAGTTGTTCTTATGCCCTGGCAGGTATAGCCCTTGGGGCTGCGGTTGGAAGCATATTCTTTCCTCCCGCTGCATATCCAGGTGGGGCTGCAGTAAGTGCCTGGATGGGTAAGTGTTTATAAAAATTATGTTTTAAATTAGTTACTCAAGGAAGGTTACAATTAAATGTAGCCTTCCTTGATCAAATAATGCGATGATAATAGTTAGCAATATTTATAAGTCTTTTGCATCAAAAAAAGTACTGCAAAATATTAACTTGAAAATACAGGGAAATCAAACATACTGTATTCTTGGGCGGAATGGTGCTGGTAAGAGCACCTTAATAAATATCATGTGTGATATAATAGCTCCAGATAATGGGAATGTAATATTTGATCAGTTATCATTTAAAAAGCATTCAAGATCAATTTATTTGCAAACAGGAGTTCAAAGCCAATATAATACGTTAATTGAGGAATTGAATGGTTACGATTATTTAAAATTTATCGGAAGAATTTATAACCTGACTTATTCGGATATTAATCGCCAAATCGAATCTCTAACTAATTACTTCCTGTTAAATAAGGAAGATTTAGAAGTTCCTATCAGAAGTTATTCTACTGGAATGAAAAAAAAGATTACATTATGTGGGGCTTTTATTCATAAGCCAAGATATTTATTTTTAGACGAACCGTTTGCCAATATTGATCCGTTGTTTTCAGAAGCTTTGTGTAAATTGATAATGAGCTATAATAATGAACACCGTTCAATAGTGATCGCTTCACACGATTTACTTTATATTGATAAAATAGCAACCCATGTCGGTGTCCTTCAAGATGGTTCATTGATTTTTAATGGCAGTGTGGACGAGTTTAAAGCAGGGTCATCAATAGATAAGGCCTTTCTAAGCGCGATTACATTGCAAGACTTTGATCATAAAATTATTGCTCAAATAACCTCATGATTATGATCTGGTTTATCTTAAAGCGTAAATGGAAGTTGTATTTCACTTCTGATAATATTCATGGTATCATCAGTCAATGTGTCACC
This sequence comes from Chitinophagaceae bacterium, assembly GCA_019638595.1. Taxonomy (GTDB): domain Bacteria; phylum Bacteroidota; class Bacteroidia; order Chitinophagales; family Chitinophagaceae; genus Agriterribacter. The sequence continues at coordinate 39,988 of JAHBTJ010000024.1, read as the reverse complement.
TCAGTTATTATACTGTTGCTGTATATTTTTGGAGGTGCTATATATCAGTTTACTTTTGATGCTAAAAATTATATTGAGTCTGAAGCTGTCCTTACAACTTTGAATCGTATATCTGTTTCTCTTCCAGCCATATTCTGCTTTTTCCCGTCAATAAAACACAAGGAAAACTTATTTCAACCTTTTTATCCAATTTCTCCATTACGCAAATCATGTATAGAACTTGTGGTATCAATATTTTCAAAAACGTTGATTTATGTACTTTTTTTGTCTTCCCTAAGTTTGTTTATAATTTTTAAGGATTTTCTGCTTATCCATTTTCTAAATCTTCTGATTTCCTGCACTGTCGGAATATTATTTGCTGAATTATTCATCACACTGGTTTCTTCTAATAACAAATCAATCTTGCTGGTCTTAATCATTCTCTTTTTGTTACTCACATATTTTGAAGGTGCTTTTTCTTATGGAGTGAATACTCTTATTACGGCAATGTTGCTCATAGCTAATTTATACTTAGGGGTATACTATTCATTTCAATACAATTCACATATTTCCAGGTATAAAGGCTATTGGATATTTGGAAGGGATTGGGTACAAACCATACTGTCGAATAATAAAGTATACAAAGTCGCCGTCTTGTACGCAATCCTTTTTCAAACAATAATGACATTTACTATTAGCAAATTTGCGCTGCCTGAAATTCCATTTTTAAATTATTTCTCTGTTATCCCCTTGGGTATTTATACATACTGCTATAATAATATATGGGGATTTTTTCCTTCACTTGCAATTAATCATGTTCTTGCAGGTAAAAATATCAGGGAATTTATATTAGTTTATATAAAGCTATTAAGTCCGGCTTTGATAGCTTGCCAGATTACTGTTTTATTGGCCAGCTATTTTGGCGGACAACATTTAACACTTAAAATGTTACTTGTCATATTAATAACTAATGCATTTGCAATTATTAATGGACTTTGGTTTTCCTTTACCTCAATGAAAAAAATTGAAAAAGGGATTTCGCTGAAGGATAATTTTTATAACTCCGATCTTACTCCAACACATATACTTGGAATAATATGCATATTGTTTGGAGTACTGGAAAACCATGTGATAATTTTTGCTCTGCTATTGGTAGTAGTATCATTGGTTGCTGTTCTGCAGTATTATATTCTTACTAAATATTCATCCTATTTTATAAATAAATTTAAGTATGGATTTATACAAAACAAATAGCAGGGTTTGATCTATTATGAATTTTTTAAAATTCGATCGCTCAATTTGATAAAACAATCCGTATTGTATTGAGCGCTTTTAAAATTGTGATTTGGATCACAGCTTTTTTAATACTAATAAATTAAATTGCCTTAGAAGCCCACACTTGAGCAAGCAGGAATATTTTCCAACATCAATTTACCGTAACCTGTGCATACTGAAATCTCAATTATCTGATGCCCTGCTATATCCATACATAACAAATGGTATTACGCATAAAATAATTCAGTAGCTACGAATTGCGGGATGTTTACGTTTTAACCCAAAGAAAAATAAACAGTAGTGCATTCCTTAGCACTATAAATAGCAGGACGCTGAACATTCCGGTCATGGCGACAGACAGGTTGGAAAATCTTTAAAAAATTAACCATGAAAAAAATGGAATTGTAAATTCTGGTGATGTTGCCCCTTGGTTCTGGGATGTTGACCCACCCTGCTTGCGGGCAATATGAGTAAGAACTTAAAGAGGGTTAAAAATACAAATGTCTATTGATTTGTTTTTGTTTTTTTCCTTCGCAGAGACTCACCTTTTAATTCAATACGGCTGGCGTTGGCTGTCATTCTGTCCATGATGGCATCTGCAAGTGTAGGATCATTGATGTATTCATACCATTTTGCTACGGGTAGCTGCGAGGTAATGATAATACTTTTCTTTCCATAGCGGTCTTCAAGTAGTTGCAGCAGCGTAAGCCTGATTTCCTGCGTGAGGGGTTGCAGTCCAAAATCGTCCAGGATAATGAGGGTTTGCTTTTCGAGGTGATTGAGCATCTTAATGTAGGAGCCATCAAGTTTAGAGAGGGTTACTTTTTCAATAAGGCGGTTCATATTGAGATAGGTGGTTTTATATCCCTGCAGGCAGGCCTGGTGTCCCAGAGCGCAGGCAAGGTAACTTTTACCACAACCCGTGGCACCGGTGATTAGAATATTTTCTCCATGCTGAAGATAGCGTCCTTCAGTAAGGGCTGCAAGCTGTTGTTTGGAGAGGTTGCGCGCAGGGCTGCATTCTATTTGTTCTACAGTGGCAGGCAAACGAAGTTTTGCCAGTTTGAGATACCAGGCTGTTTTTTCGTTGGCCCGGTTCAGTTCTTCGGCTTGTGTGAGATGCGCTACCAGGTCGTGTGTTTCCAGTTGCTGGTTTAGCGGTAGTTCCAGTTGGGAGCGATAAGCATGATGCATGCCCTGAAGGCGAAGTTGTTGCAGTTGTTGCAATGTCTGTGTTGTGTTCATAATTACTATTGTATTTGTTTGTAAATGATTATTGATACTGATCTTTTCCACGGATATTATCATGAGGGGGTATGGGGGTGTTGCTAAGGGGTAATTGTGTTTGTTTATCCAGGCCCCGTTCCAATATATTTTTGATCATGGTGTAGTTTACCCTTGTACCCTGCAGGGCTCTGGCACAAGCGGCATCCAGCCTTGCGGCAGTGTATTTTTTATGCAGCATCAGCATGCCAAAGCAGGCTTTATAGTTTTGCTCGATATAAATGCTGTTCTCCAGCATCAGGGTTGCAGCCTGCACTACGTTTGTGCCTAAACGGGTAGCTTGTGCCAGTAGATCATCGCGGTTAAACCCTTTTATCTGCTGCATTTTCTGGTGATGCGGAGGCATATGATCTGACTGGGTAATATAAGCCTTGCTGTGCGGGGAACGTACGTGCAAGGCTATGCGCGCTCCATCCAGGTATACTTCTACCACCCTGGCGTCATAGAGCACTTTTACTTTTTTACCCACATGCTGGTAAGGCACACTGTAATAGCGGTGGTCTTCGTTTAGCTGTACATGATAGTTACGCTGTATGGTAAGCTGTGTTACCTTTTTTGAGATAAAGGGCTCCGGGGGCAGCAATTTAAGCAAGGCTTGTTCCTGCTCGTCAAAAAACCAGCGGCGGCTGTAAGGCGTGTTTTTGTAAGGCTTATCATTAAGCAATGCCAGTTGAAGTTGCATAGCTGTGTTAAGTGCATACAGGCTGTTAAAAACCTGGTGGCGTAACGGTGCATATACGTGAGTGTATACAATGTTCACCGCCCGTTCCACCATCGCTTTATCACGTGGGCTATAGGGGCGGGTGGCGCTGAAGGTAGTAGTATAATGTGCTGAGAGCTGGTGGCATACATCAGTAAACTGCGGCTCATAGCGATCTGCACGGGTGACTGCGGTTTTAAGATTATCGCAAATAATGGTAGCGGGTACACCTCCATAAAACTTCAGCATACTGTTAATGCAGTCTGTAAAGTCTGCTGTTTGCTGCGAGCGTACTGCTTTACAAAATATAAGCCCACTGTAAGGAAGAATGGCTATAAATACTTCGCAGGCGATCTGCTCTCCTGTATCCACGTCTACATAGTACTGCTTTTTACCGGCAAAGTCTATCATGATCATGTCTGCAGCATGGTATTCCAGATGCATGGACAGATCGCGGTTCTTCAGGTATTGTGCAAGGTGGTAACAATAATGGCTATAAACGTATCCATCGGGGTGTTGCTGAATATACTCCCGCCAAAGTAACTGGCGGGTAACACCGGTTTTACTAAGTTCACCCTGCGTATGACCGAAGTGATCAATCAACTGCTGCAACCTGCCTGCATCATGAGCTACACTATCATTGCCATAAGCTTTATCGGCAAGTGTTTTATTGTTTGGCTCCTGTTGACTATCTGGAGAAGCAGTAGCAAGCAGAGAAAGGTACTTACGAACGCTGTTGCGGCTGATGCCTGTGCGGCGAGCTATCTCCCGAACGCCAACACCATCTTTTTGAAGTTGCAGAATTTGCTTTAATTGCTCCATTGCTATCGGCTTTTGTGCCATACTCCTTGATTTTTTTAAGGAGCAAATGACTTCTAAAAAGCCTTACTATATGCCGGCAACGGGTGGGTCAACATGCCAGAATGACAACCGGCATAGCTCACCAGAAAATGTATCGCAGTGGGTCAACATCCCAGAATAGAAACGGCAAAAAATGAAAACGCCATTATTTTTTGGAGTGGGTCAACATCCCGGAATACTGGGTCAACATAAAACAGAATACTGGGTCAACTTGCAACAGAATCTACATGGAATTGGATCAAATGGAAAAAATTTCTGGCTCCGATGCATGTTTATTGGCAGGTGCCGGTGCAGTACTGGGAATAGCGGGGATCGTATTATCAGGAGGCACATTGGCTGCCGGGCTTTTAGGATGGGGTGGTGGTATGTTAAGCGTGTTGAGTGCTTGTTCAAAAGAGCTCGGTTTGAACAATAGTAATAGCTTCACTCAATCACCATCAAAACCCAACCTCACTATTAGTTTTTAAAATTTATAGCTTTTTAGTTTGATATAATAATGCTAAGTATAATTACAACTTAGCATTATTATTATTAACGATTAAACGTTGCTTGTATTTGAAGGGTATTATTTTTTATAAAATTATTCTGAGTCTGTTTAAACTTTTTATCAAGAAAAAGTTTAGAGAGACTTCACTCTTGCCCAAAATAAGTTTAATTATTTTTATTGCAGCTATCGCATTCAGTACATTTTTTTTGATTACTTATGTGGAGCAATTTGGAAGGGGTAATGAAATGGAAAGTAAACACTATTTACTTAGTATTGCTTCTAAATTGTTTGTACCCTATTTCTTAACAGGATTTGTCGCCCGCATATTACTACAACCATTGCCTTACTATTATTTAAATCCTATTAAGGTTTTAAATATTTCCAAACTAAATATTGCTACCTTAATTAGCATGTTAAGCTTTTTTAACTCCAATAATTATTTCAGTTTTATCATTTCCTGTCTTGGAGCGTGGGCTATTTATCTGGTGAAAGGTGGAATTCTTGCATTGAATTTCTTAGCAATGAATTTCTTATTGATGTTAGTACTAAATATACTGGTAGCATCTCTGAAAATAGTTGCTCATGCAATGCTTTGCTTTTTGATTGCAGCAGCCGTAACGTTTGCCTGTGCCACTAATTTTCAGGCATTACTTGAAAACTCAACGCTAATATTTTTTGAGCTAACCGGAAGTTGGACGTATTTATTTTTTCTTGTTGTCTTATCAGCATTCAGTTTATCCATTTTTATAAAATTAATTCAATGCCGCTTATATTCAGAATAGAAGATGCCATAAGGAAATCTCATACATTCCGTTTAATACTACTGGAATTATTGTTAGTGATGAGAATAAACAGGGTAAAGCGGGTATTCATTATTTCCCTCCTAACTCAATTTGCAATTTTGTTAATAAGTTTATCTATGGCTGATGTTGCAAATATTGAGTCAGACCCGTTGCACTCCTCCGGCATATCATTATATTCATTTGGACTTACAGGTTTATTCGCAACATCATATGGACAATATTATTTTTCCTGGGATGCACCTCATTTTTCACTCCTTTTTACTTCTCCATTGCGCATTAAAGAATATATAAAATCAAAGTTGCTATTTATAATGATCATGACCTTTTTGCCTGCAACAGTACTTGTTCCGGCATTATTAATTACAGATTCAACTATTATAAAATACTATTTGTATTTTTTGGTATATAATGCCGGCACAGCTCCTCTGATTGTAGTATACATTGCTTTATTTAATTATAGAAAAATAAAGATTGACTCAAAAGGAGTTTTCTCCAATTATGAGGGTGTTGGCAAAAGTAATCTGCTGATTGGGGTTTTATTGTGTATTCTCCCTGTATTAGGTTTAACGATAGCGCTAGCTGCAAATGCTTTTAAATGGTATTATGCAATAATATTTTTTACAGGACTTGTAAACATGCTTTTAATCCCCTTGTGGGGAAGAAAGTTTGCTATTTTATTTTTAAAAAAGAAATATAAATTTTTACATCATTTTACTGAAAGCAATGATTGAAATACGCAATTTGAAAAAATATTACAATAAAAGGGAAGTATTAAATATACCTTTCTTATTAATTGAGGATGGACAGGTAGTAGGGCTAACAGGTAACAATGGCCAGGGGAAGAGTACTTTGCTCAAATTAATTCTTGATTTGACCAAACCGGCATCGGGTCAGGTGCTGATCAACCAGGCTGATGTTAGAAAAACGGAAAACTGGAAAAGCTTTACAGGCTCTTATCTTAATGAATCGTATTTAATTGATTATTTAAGGGTTGAAGAATATTTCTCATTTATTGGATTTTTGAACAACATAAATAAAGAAGAGCAGGATAAAAGAATTGCAAGATTTGAAGATTTTTTTAGAGGTGATATACTTAATCAATCTAAATATATCAGAGACTTTTCGACTGGTAACAAGTGCAAAATTGGTATTGCCGCAGCCTTTCTTAGCAACCCCAAAATAGTATTTTTAGATGAACCTTTTGCTCATCTTGATCCATATTCCGTAGGTTTTGTTAAAGCATTTTTTAAAGAATATACAACAAGTAACCAGGCAACGCTTTTGATATCAAGCCATCAATTAAATATTGTGTGTGCCATCTCAACCCGGGTTATAGTATTAAAGGCGGGTAATGTCGTTGGAGATATTATTAACGAAAATGTAGATATAGATGTTTTATCTAATATCATTAATGCCTGAAATCAGGCCTGAATAACTGGCAGTTTATGTTACGTGAAAATAGATTTCTCTTTCTGTTGTTATCGAAAAGCTTGAAGCCTATTATATTCATTACACACCGGTTACATGTGCTTAAAAATTTTTGCGACAGGATATATATCCTGGAAGATGGTACAATAACTGCATCCGGCAATCATGCTCATTTGCTGCAGACAAATAATCTTTACAGCAAATACTGGCTTGATCTGGCTTGATAATATTTTACAAAACCTCATTTACCTTTTTGGTCAGCCCTACATATGTTTTTTATGAGAATAACAATTTTATCTATTGCAGTGTTAATTAGTCATTTTTCCATTGCCCAGGAGGGGTTCAGGGGAATAGTTGTGGATGGAATATCTCTGGAACCAATTGAATTTGCAAATGTAACAGATGGAACAAAATGGACACAGACTAATACTGAGGGGAGATTCCACTTTATTTCCGGTAAGGATTCTATTCTTATCGAAAAGTTAGGGTATAAAAAAAAGATTTTATACAAATACAATGAAGACACTGTAAAACTAACACGCGAAGTAATAGAACTAAGCGAAATAATTATATCCAGCACCTCTACACTACTTCAAAACGCCTATAAATCAATTCCGGAAAACTATCCGCTGTTTCCCTTTAAAGAAAAATTCTTCCTTAGGAGTTTGCTTAAAAAAAATGGTGAAATAAACAAACTGGAAGACATATATGGCATCGTTGAACGAAAAACCTTATTTCAAACCAGCAATGTTAAAAAACCAAAAGACAACTATTCGGTGGAGTTATTCAATTTGAGAAAAGCCGGTGTTATAGAAAAAAATGTTGACTTTCAGCTATATAGCTTTACAAAGTTATTCGATAATATTTCGTCGTTTTATTTAAGTCCGGAATTATTTAGTTTCAAAGAAGAAGCGTATGACAATAACGACTATACAAAAGTTAGTTTTGCCTCCAAAAATGAGGAAGAATACCCGACCAGTGGATATCTCATCATTAATAATAAGGATCATGCAATTTTAGAAGTCCTTGTAAAATATGCGAGCACCAAAAATGTTAAACGGAAAGGGAAAATAAAATACAAAACAACCTCATACGAAATAAACACATTTTTCACTAAACGTCAGGGTCAATCAAAATATACAATAGATCGCTCAAAACTTACAGCGCAAGTAGAGGTAAATGAAGACACGGAAGATGTTGTTATTTACAATTGTACTTATATACTAAATACTTTTGAAAATTTTACAGAACAGCCAATCCAAACAAAAGCTTCCATATCCAATGATATTTTTACATTGACCGGAGATTACAACCCTGCATTTTGGACTAATCAGCAATCCCTGCCATTAACAAAAGAAATGCAAATATTTATTGACGAAACGGAAAAGGATAAGAAAAAATTTATTTCCAATTTTTAAAACAGTCTTTCTATAGATGTAAAAAAAATTCAAACTTCTATTTGTTGAATATGTAGAAAGCTTGCAACTGGTTGTTTCTGTTATATGAACATAGGTTTCTCTTCCTGTTGGGAATCATTTTTATCACACAAAAGTCTACCAATAGCTTTCCTTCTTTATCAATCTTTTGATCCATCAGTAAGCCAAACACACAAAAAACGATATCAGTTACACATTTGTACTCTTACAGGCCAGGGTAGTTCCGGAATTTTGGCTGATCAAAACCATACATATGATCAGGATACAAATCTTTCTTTTGATTTTATTATTCACTAACAATACAACAGGGCAAACCGCCTTTACCATTACTGCAAAGCTTACGGGCTTTCCTGCCGGAACAAAATTTTATTTGCAAGACCGGGAACCACAAATGATAATAGACAGCGCTGTCTATAAAAACGATATCATGTACTTTAAAGGAAACCTATATGACACTCCCAAACTTTTATCTTTATATGCTTTAATTAATGAAAAATATTATTCGTGTATTCTTTTTATGGGGAATGAAAATGTTCAGGTTTCAGGGGATAAAGCCGACTTCCCTTTTTACCTGAAAAAAACCGGCTCAACATCGCAGGATATCTACCAGATACTGGATGATCAAACCAAATGGTATAATAAACGTCGCGGCGAACTTGTTGAAAACATATCGGGATTAATGATGGATAGCAGCAGGGCGGCAAGATCAAAATGGGATTCTACGTGGAATCTAATTAAGCCATTGGACCAGGCCACCGATTCCATACGGCTCGGCTTTATTAAAAAATATTACAACTCTTATGCCGGGTTAAATGAACTGTTTTATCTCAAGAATCAATTTAAAAAGGATTCGGTCCAAAAGATGTACAATAATCTAAAAGCCGCTTACAAAAACAGTATGTATGGACAGAGGATATACAACTATCTGAAAGTAGGGAACATATTAAAAACGGGGGATGATTATGCGGATTTCCAGGCTTTGGATACTGCCGGTAACAAGCATCACCTTTCTTCCTACAACAAGAAATATATTTTGCTCGACTTCACAGAAACTTATTGCGGACCCTGTATATACGCTGTAAAAGAGCTTAAAGAAATAGACAGCCTGTACAAAGAAAAACTGCATATCATTTCATTCTATGCGGATAAATCTAAAGATATTTGGCTGACGGGCGTAAAACGAGACACGCCCTCCTGGCTAACCCTTTGGGACGGGAAAGGTACCGCCGGCGAAACGCCTATGAAATATGGAGTAACCGGGTATCCAACCTTTTTTTTAATTGATCCGCAAGGAAAAATTGTATGGCGGGGATCAGGGTATGGCGAAGGATCTGTTAAAGGGGGCATCGAAAAGTATCTGAGATAAAACAGTGATAAAGCGTATGGCATCCATCAATACAATATTGGGGGCTCAGGATCGGTGCAGAGCTATCGTTTTTCTTATCGTCCTGGTTTCCTTAATTACAAATTTAAACGCCCAGGACAAGATAAAAGGAGGCATGGAAACACCCAGCGGCTTCCTGCCCATATATACTGATGGGCTTGCCAGTAAAAAAAACCTTGCTGTACAGGCAAAGGATGTAATAGCAGTACTTCCCTTAAAAAACAACTATGCAAACATCAATGTTTTTTTACTCAATGCTGATTTCAAAGACACTATCGGTTTTCACTATGAACAATTCGCAACACCAATGAACGCAAATAACGCATTCAAAAAAATAAACGACAGCCTGTATGAGATCTATATTAATGATCCACGAAAACAGGTGTTGTTTGCGTATAATGTAAATGAAGTATTTGGTGTTGGTGTTAAAGGAACTATGTCCGGAGGGCTTAACTCTCCCAACCTGATGGGAGAGCGTATAGATACCCTCATTATTGCAGATGGAGATCAAAAAGAACATTACAAGGTATTTCCGTTTAACCCGTTCTTATACGGACTTGGGCTATTTATCTACAATAAAAAAAATAGTTCCGGTCGTGAATTAGTTACCTTCTCAATATTGTTTCGATTTCCTGAACCCCAATTAATAGCCCTCAGAACAGACACTGCCATTATTAATAAAAAATCAACGAATCCCAGCCTGAGATACTATGATAATATTGAATTTGATAAAAAACAGACTCACCCCAGTTTATGGGACCGCAAGGCCAACAAACTTGATTTAAAAAAACTTAACCATATTTTTCAGAAAAAAGAAAACTCTATTTTCTTTGTCTTTGAGCATTTTGGTGATTTGTACCGGTATGATTATTTTGACAACCTGCAATATAAACTGGACGATCAAAAAGACTGGATATTAACGCCGCTTGCATTCAATCCTTCTATACTATTAGAAAATGTTGCCCCGGGAAAGCACCGGTTACAGGTCAGGTATCCCGTGGAAGGAGCACCTGTATTGGTATATGATTTTGAAGTATTGCGCGATTGGAAAGATTCGCCGATCTGGCCAATACTGGCGAGCATATTGCTCACAACACTTGTGCTCTATTTATTCTTCAGTACCAGGGTAAAACGCGCCGAAGAAAGGGCTAAGAAAAACAGGCTGGAACTGCAGGCTATCCAGTCACAGCTAAACCCCCATTTCATGTTCAATGCGTTGGGTTCCATACAACACCTCGTACATAACGATAAGCAAAGCGCCGATCTGTATCTTACCGAGTTCAGCAACCTGTTGCGCCGCTCCCTGTATAATAATGAAAAAGAAATGGCGCCGCTCTCTGTTGAATTACAAACGCTGAACAGCTATATCAGGCTGGAAAAGCTTCGTTTCCGTTTCTGCTATGAGCAACAGTTAGATGAGCGTATAGCGCCTGATAATATCAGTATACCGGCGCTGTTAATTCAGCCGTTGATTGAAAACGCCATCAAACATGGCATCGCGTCTTTGCAACAAAAAGGGCTTTTACAGATGCATATATACCGGCAGGAAAAAGACCTGGTGATTGAAATAACAGATAACGGCAAAGGGTTTAGTGAAGATAAAACCGATACAGGATTAGGCCTGAAGCTGGTTAAAGAAAGAATAACGGTATTGAAGCGGCAGAAGATGCATATTTTATTATCGTTTAAGAATAACCATACCGACAGAACAACAGCCAGGGTTGTTTTTAAAGACTGGCTTTAATAATACTATTTGTTTAACTTACTATTATGCGTGCAATAATAATAGATGACGAGTGGAATAATATCAGTAATCTTCAAAGGATAATCCGGGAGCATTGCCCTTCGGTAGAAATTGTAGCGACAGCCGACAATGCCGATGCGGCAAAATCGCTGATCGTATCTCATCAACCGGACCTGTTATTCCTCGACATACAAATGCCTGATAAAAACGGGTTTGAATTATTGCAATCTATCTCGCATCCAAACTTTGAAATTATTTTTGTTACTGCGTTTGACAAATACGGCATCCAGGCTGTTCGCTTTTCCGCTCTTGATTATTTACTCAAACCCGTAGTGATCGCTGATTTAAAAACTGCCGTAGAAAGAGCTGTACATAAAGTACAGGAAAAAAGAAAAAATCAGCAATTGGAAAACTTATTGAATTTTTTACAACAGAAAAATGAAATAAATAATCATAAGATTGCGCTTCCTTCTGCCAAAGAAACCCGTTTTGTACGCCCGGCAAACATTATGTATTGCGAAGCAAAAAACAATTATACTGTTTTTTATCTTTCCGGCGGCGAAAAATTAATTATCTCGAAGCCCCTGTTTGAGTACGAAGAATTGTTATCGGATTATGGATTTGTACGCTGTCATAATTCTTTCCTCGTTAATACATCTTTTGTAAAGAGCATTACCAAAGAAAATAGCGGTGGAGTATTGTTGGAAAATGGAACGGAACTACCCGTTTCCAAACAAAAAAAGGAAATGGTGAAACAGGCTTTAATGGGAGAAAAAAAGAAGAATTGAGACTGTGTAAAACAGGGTTCCGAACTCTTAGAGAGTTTGCTATGCGAAGCGTCTTCGCTTCGCATTATTATATTATCACCTCCGGCGATTATTTATCGTAGCCGGAGGCTACATACATCCGTGTGAAGCGAGGACGCTTCACACAGCAGGACAGCAGGAGAACAGGTCATGTAATAAAATCAAGATAGTTTTTTGAGTGTATCACGGAAAACGGAACGCCGGGGTATGCTTTGGCAAATGCAACAGGAATTTTTGTTTTATCCTGCTTCCACTTGAATTCATAAGCGCTGAGTACGGTATTTTGTTCTTCTACCAGGTCAATTTCCTGCTGGTCGTACGTGCGCCAGAAATAGCTGTTTACAAAAAGATGGTTATAGGTATTATACTTTATTCTTTCGGCAGCCATATAGTTTTCCCACAGCATACCCATATCCTGCCGTAATGCAGGCAAATTAAAATTACTTATCAGGGCATTTCGTATGCCGTTATCATAAAAATACCAGCGGCTGCTTTTTGCTACTTCTTTTCTTAAGTTTTTACTGTATCCCCTCCGGTTATATATTACAAATACCTTGCTGAGCAGGTCTAAATAGCGCTCAACCGTATTTTTGCTAAGCCCCAATTGCCTGCCTAATTCATCAAGCGAAACTTCGCTGCCGATTTGGTAAGCCAGTAGCACCAGCAGGTCTTTTAGTTTTTGGGGATTTCTTATACTTTCAAACGCGAGTATATCTTTTAGCAGGTAGGTATTGATCAGCTCAAATAAATATTGTTGTTTTTCAGCAAGCGCAGGTAATGTAATTACCTCCGGGTAGCTGCCAAATATAAGCCGTTCGTCCAGCAACTCTTTTGTTTGAATAAGGTTTTCCTGTTTTGCCAGCTCCATTTGTGCCACGGGGAACATCGTATAAGTGATACTGCGGCCGGTAAGCGGCTCGCCGGACTGCTGCATATCAAACGCGCTTGAACCGGTAATAATAATATGCAGGGGAGTGATCTCATCAATCATAAGCTTTAGCTTCCTGTTCATATCGCTTATGTATTGCGCTTCATCTATTATCAGCAGGGTATAGCCCTGCAAAAGCCTTTTATAGTTGGCAATGCTTCTTTCGTCAAGCATATCAGCTACCGTTTGGTCTTCTCCATTCATCCAGAGGCAGCCCTGCTGTATATTATTCCTGATCTCCTGCAACAGGTGCGTTTTGCCTACCCGCCGTGCTCCCAGCAAAATGCTTACTTTTTGCTTACCTGTATTAGCGAGGATACTATTATATAAAGCCCTTTGCAGCATCTCCAAATATAGGCATTTTTAATTGTTATTGACGTAATTTATATAAATTTAGTTATTATAATGACGTAATTTATACAAATTTAGTGTTTTAAATAACTAAATTATCATTATTTGAAATATCACAAGAGGTATTTATGTGGCCTACGGTACAGCGGTTAACCATGTACAACAGCGGAAAATAATCGTATTTTTATTACATGGAAGTAAGGGAGCCGGCCGTTGCTTACGGCAAACAAAAATTTACCATTGAAGAATATCTTACAATGGAAGAAGTAGCCACTGAAAAGCATGAATATTACAAAGGCGAGGTCTTTGCCCTGTCTGGCGCTAAGCTGCCGCACAATACTATAGTCAGAAACCTTCTTATCGGGTTAGGCATTAAACTGAACGGTAAAAAATGCCAGCCGTTCGGCAGCGACCAGCGCATACACATAGAAGCCAATACACTTTTTACTTACCCTGATATTTCTATTATTTGCGGCGAGCCGGAAACGCTTAACGATGATAATTGGAATGTGTTAAACCCGGCAGTGATTATTGAAATACTTTCTCCCTCCACCAAAAACTACGACCGTGGCGAAAAGTTTAAGCTGTACCGCGATATACCCACGCTGAAAGAATATATACTGGTTGATTCCGAAAGCATGCATATTGAAAAATTTCGCCTGAACGAGTCTAACCATTGGGAACTGGAAGAATGCGGCTCAGCAGAAGAAATACTTTACATTAGAACGATTAATGAAAACATTCCGGTGGCAGCTATTTATGCAGGGGTGAAACTGGAGCGAGGATGAATTACAAGCGCCGGGTTCCGAACCTTTGGGATAGAACGGTTATATGATGTGCCGTTACTTTTTCTTTGAAGACGGTGCGTCTATTTTTTTTCGAGGTTCTTTATTTTTTAATGCAGCTTTTGCATTTAAAGAGGTGACCACCTTTTTACCTGTTTTTGCTTCTAATTCAAGCCGGGCTACTTTGGCAACATTGCCGCCTTGTTCGGCAACTTTTGCATTTTCCTCAAAGCCTTCGGGATGGGTTGCCTGTGAGATGTCTTTGGCTGAGGCTTCCGCAAGCATATTCAAAATCAGCTCTGTGTTGGTCATATTATCCCGGAGATTTTCTTTTTTCAGTCCTTTCAGGATCTTATACTCTTTTGTTGTTTTTTCCGACCAGGCTTTGGTAATAATATCCGTTAAAGCGGCAAACTGAACACCTTCTTTCAACCCTCTTTTTTTCCATTCGTCTGTGAGTTCTTTACGAATTTCAATACTTTTCAGGCGTTGGTTGATCCAGCTTTCTGAGTATCCTAAGTTCAGGTATTGCTGCAATGCCCTGTCAATGGTAATTTCAGGGTCTTGCATTTCGTCTAAACGCTCTGAAGCCAACTGTGCCAACCATAATTTGAACGGTTCGGCGTTGGGTGATGGAATGGATTGTATTAACCTGAAGATCTGCTCCGTATCAGCTACATCGGTTAGTCGCATTTTGCCGTCAGGTGCAGCCATTTTCAACTGTCCGATTTTTTCGGACAGTTCACTTCCTTCCTTTTTCAGCTTGGTTTTTAGATCATTCCAATATTTTCTTGGTCGGTCTGTTCCTGTCAATACTTCAATTACGTCAATGACCGAAATATACCAACACTCATTTTCCTCATCCCAATGAGTGCGCACTTGTTTTTGCTCAAATATTTTTATGGTGTTTTCATGTGTCATAGTCAACTATTTTCTATAACAAACGTACATGAAATTTTTCGTTTATAAAATACACCAAGGATGAATGAATCCCGAAATTTTCGGGACATGGGAGTTCCTCTTGGCCAAAAAACAATAATAAATTTTCAAGAGAAATATACTGAATAAAAAACCCGTATCCTTATCGAATGAATGTGCTTTTTGAAAGTTCAGAAACTGCTTACAAATATCTTCCCGTATAACTTTCTTTCACCTTTTTCAAATTTGCAGGCGTTCCCGCAAATACCAGGGCACCTCCTTCATCACCTGCTTCCGGCCCCAGGTCTATTACCCAATCCGCGCTTTTAATAACATCCGTATTATGTTCAATAACCCAAATGGAATGTCCCTGGTCTATCAATGCATTGAATGAGGCCAGCAGTTTATTGATATCATGAAAATGAAGACCGGTAGTGGGTTCGTCAAAAATAAAGAGAATATGACCCTGGCTTTTTCCTTTTCCTAAAAACGACGCCAGTTTTACACGCTGCGCTTCACCACCCGACAAGGTATCGCTCGATTGTCCCAGCTTTATATATCCCAAGCCTACATCCGCAAGTGGTTTCAATTTCGCAAGAATGTCTTTTTCATCTTTAAAAAAATGCAACGCATCATCCACACTCATTTCCAGCACGTCAAAAATATTTTTTTCTTTATACGTTACTTCAAGCACCTCATCTTTAAACCGCCTGCCATGGCAAACATCACACACCAAATGCACATCCGCCAAAAACTGCATTTCCACGATCTGCTCTCCTTCTCCCTTGCAGGCATCGCATCTTCCTCCATCTACATTAAACGAAAAATGTTTGGGTTGAAAACCATTGATCCTGCTTAACGGCTGACGTGCATACAGATCCCTTATTTCGTCGTATGCTTTAATATAAGTAACCGGGTTGCTTCTTGACGATTTTCCTATCGGGTTCTGGTCTACCAGTTCTACCTGCGTAATATAATCTGTATCCCCTTTAATACTTTTATGCAGCCCTACTTTATCAACAAACTCACCTTTTAGCTTTTTTAGCGCGGGGTATACAACCTGTTTAACCAGCGTGGTTTTACCGCTGCCGCTTACCCCGCTTACCACACATAAAACATTCAGGGGAAACTCCACAGAAATACCCTTCAGGTTATTTTGCCGGGCATCTTCTACCGTTATGGAACGCTTCCATTTACGGGTAACCGGCGGAGTAGTAATTGTTAATTCCCCGGTAAGGTACCTGCCTGTAAGGCTTTCAGGATTTTTGATGATGGCGTTATAATCTCCTTCAGCAATTACTTCTCCTCCCAAATGGCTTGCCAGCGGACCCATATCAATAATGTGATCTGCTTCCCGCATCATCATCTCATCATGCTCCACCACCACAACCGTATTATTCAGATCGCGTAATTCTTTCAATACTTTTATCAGCCTGGCAGTATCCCTTGAATGCAGCCCTATTGACGGTTCATCCAATATATATAATGAGTTGGTGAGATTGCTGCCGAGGCTCCGGGTAAGCTGTATACGTTGGCTTTCGCCGCCGCTTAAGCTGTTTGCCAAACGGTTCAGGGTAAGATAGCCCAGCCCCACATCAAGCAATACCTGCAGCCTTTGCGTAATTTCTATTAATATGCGTTTGGCAACCTGCTGATCGTATTCGCTCAGCTTCAGCTTATCAAACCAGGTTTTCAAATCGCGCACCTGCATTTCGCACAATTCGCCGATATGCTTTTGCCCCACTTTTACATACAAAGCCTCTTTGCGTAAACGATAGCCTTTACATTCGGGGCAAATAGTTCTGCCGCGGTAGCGCGACAGCAGTACGCGGTATTGTACCTTGTATAAATTCTGCTCTACTTCTTTAAAAAAATCGTTGATGCCGTTGGCATATTGATTACCGTTCCACAATTCATCGTACTGCTGTTTGGTAAGATCAATAACAGGCTTATGAACAGGAAAGTTGAAATGTTTGGCCGCTCTTACGAACTGGTCTTTCCAGGCGCTTAGCTTTTCGCCTTTCCAGGGAGCAACCGCACCTTCGTATACACTTAACCGTGGGTTGGGTATTACCAGGTCGGTATCAATACCCAGCACCTGCGAAAACCCTTCACAAACGGGACAGGCTCCATAAGGATTATTGAACGAAAAAAGATTGGGCACCGGCTCTTCGAACTTTATTCCATCCAATTCAAACTTATTGGAGAATTGAATTTTCCTGCTGCCGTTCACTTCAATCACTACTTCCCCTTCTCCTTCAAAAAAAGCAATGCCAACCGAATCTGCCAGGCGGTGTGTATCGTCTTCATCAAAATCTTTTACCACAATCCTGTCAATAAGAATGAACACCGCATTTTTACCCGAGAATATTTTTTTCAGATCAGCGTCTTTGCTCTCCAGCGCGTCTTCAATCCGTAAAATTTCGCCGGGTGCGCCGGAGCTATCCACGTACAATCTCGAAAATCCTTTCTGCAAAAGAATATTCAGCTCTTCTTTAATGTTGCGTTTGCCTTTTATATAAAATTGTGAGAGGATGAGCACTTTGTTTCCTGCGTTTAACCTGGCTATGGCTTCTACCACATCTTTTACATCATCTTTCTTTACTTCCTGCCCGCTTACCGGCGAAATAGTTTTACCGATCCTGGCATATAATAACCGCAGGTAATCGTATACCTCCGTCATGCTGCCCACTGTGGAACGGGGCGTACGCGTAACCACTTTTTGTTCAATAGCGATAGCCGGGCACAATCCTTTTATAAAGTCTACATCCGGTTTATCCATGCGGTTCAGGAACTGCCGCGCGTAAGCGCTCAGGCTTTCCGCATAACGGCGCTGACCTTCGGCAAAAAGGGTGTCGATCGTAAGCGAAGACTTACCCGATCCTGAAACGCCCGTTACCACGATGAGCTTATTACGGGGAATTTCAACAGTAACATTTTTGAGATTGTGAACTCTTGCACCTTTAATTACAATTCCATTCTGCTGAACGGAAGCGGATTTCTTTGTACCGGATATAGCTGTCATAAAGAGCTACAAAAGTAATACTAAATAGTTTAGTTTTATCCAAAAGTATTAGCGGAGGTGCGTTTAAAATTATTGCTCGTTAGTGAAGACAGCATAGGCGTCAACCTAAAAATATAAACCTCTCAATATGTACCCATGTGGTATTTTTTTGATATAACCAGGGTAGCGCCTATGGCGCATTATTAAAAATTATCCTTTTTGTCTACAAACGGGTTGTGCCCATGGCACAGCAAATCCGGTATGCCCAACAGCATTTTATACAGTGGAGTAACTGACTAAGCGTATTTCATTTACCCCTGGTTATGTATCTGCAATATGCCGCATAGCGGCTACCTGTTTGTAAAAAGAATGCCGCACGCTTTATTTGCCCGCCGCGGCGGGCTACCCTTCATATAAAGTGATCAGGCTTAAGTTGACGCCTATGCGCTTTGCGGGGCTGATGAAGCTTTAGTACTCGAAAGAACATTTGTCCTGCATCCGGGCGCCTGTTTGCGGGAAAGGCTTCGGCGCAACAAGTGGCCGGCGAACTGAATTTCATTTCCGCCCTGGTTTTTTATAACCATGAAATCCTTATCTTCCATCATTACCCCAAATATCTGTAAATATCAATTGTATGCTTTACCCCCATTTTCGGTTTTATAAAAAGCAGGATATCCTGAATATTACACGTTTACGCCGTTTTGAAACGAAGCTTGGAGAGCGGGTGCATGTGCTACAGGAAGGGCCGGTGGCCGATATGCTGCTGCAGTCTAAAGCAAGGTATATAGTAGTAGGTATTCCCGAAGATATTGGCGTGATGGGCAATTATGGTACAGGAGGTGCAGATACCGCGTGGCTGCCTTTCCTGCAGGCTTTTTGTAATGTTCAAAGCACCGATTTTTTTTCGGGGGAAGACATTATGATATTGGGGCAGTTTGATTTCAGCGATGTAAAAGCATTGATCGGGGCGAATGCTAAAAACCAGGATGAATTAACAGATGCCTGCCGTCACGCGGTGGAAAAAATTATAGACCCTGAGGTAGAAGAGCTGGTAAAGCTCATTGCACAATCGGGTAAAATACCGGTGGTGGTAGGAGGCGGGCATAATAACAGCTATCCGCTTATCAAGGGAGCAGCCAAGGGATTGCATAAATCTGGAAAAGCAAATACTGCTCAAATAAATGTGATCAACGCCGATGCGCATGCCGACTACCGGGTAATGGAGGGGCGGCACAGCGGTAATGCCTTCAGGTATGCGAGAGCAGACGGATTTTTAAACCGTTATGCCATTATAGGGCTGCAGGAAAACTACAACAGCCAGAGTATGCTTGATGAGCTGTATTCAGATATCAGGATACAGTACACTACTTATGAAGATTTATTCATCAGGGAAAAGCTGCCTTTTAAACAGGCTTTAGCCCAGGCTGTTACCTTCACAGGGGAAGAGCATACGGGCATTGAACTTGACCTGGACTGTGTTCAGTTTGCGTTGAGCAGCGATACAACGCCTGTTGGCTTTACGGCGCTGCAAGCCAGGCAATACGCTTCTTTTTTATCTCATCATCCTAATATCGCATACCTGCATATTGCAGAAGGGGCCTCGCAGCTTATAAATGGACGGCAAAGCGCTTTTACCGCAAAGCTTATATGCGATATTGCCATTGATTTTATTAAAGGCAACAGATCATAACTAAAATGGGATACCGAAATTAACGTAGGTGCGTACCTTCCTCGACTGATCGGCATACATGGCGCTGATCTCCAGGGGACCTAACGCGAAGTTATAACCGAAGGTAAGCGCGTAGCCCGACAGGAAGTTGGTATTGTCGAAAAATATGCTTTTGTTGATGAAGTTGGTGAATAATATATTGGCTTTTCCGGTAACATAGGTGTTAGCCAGGAACTCATATCTTACCCCCCCCATAAAACAGGCCACTGTGGGAGAATAGGTAGTAGCTTCGGGCAATCCTGCAAAAAGTACCTGGTTATTATATAAAGGTATCAGCCCACCTATTGAAAACTCGTTCATGATATTGTTGGCATAATTCATGTTTACACCCGACTGCATCATTGCCATAGCTGTTGTGCGGCCGGAAACACGATAGTACGATTCGATATTTAATGATGCGCGCGAATAGGGGTGTGTGGCAATGGGGTATGCTTCGGGAGGTAAAACGTCCCCGTCCTGCAACATTGTAATATTAGCGTTTTGCTTTAATACCCAACCGGCCTCAGCATCAATTTTTACACCCCTGCGGGGTAAAACCTGCTTATCCAGCGAATTGAATTTTATAAAAGCATAAGCGGTGGGAAAGTTATTGCTGCCCTTGAACTCAAGCGGGGCTGTTATAATAGGCGAATAATGCAGCAGCTCCATACGGAACCCCAGCCCCGTTGAGAACCACCTGCTGGCGGAAAACGCAGTATTAAGATCAAACCTGGTATATTGTCTTTTATAAAGTCCCGCCTCTCTGTATGAGTTGTATGTGCTGTAAGAATTATAAGTATTAATGTTAAAGCGGTCGTATTGAACTCCCAGGGAAGTCGAGAAATTTTTGTGTCTTCCGATATATTGCAGGTGTTGCGCTCTTACCCTGAAGTTGTCGCCTATATTCAAAGTAACCATGCTGCGGGAGTTGGTGATAAGGAAGTTGCGGCTGGTAACATTTACAATAGCGCTGATGCCGCTGAACTTGTCGTAGTGTAAGCCTATTTTGGAAAATGTAAGCGGGTTCTCTACAATATCAAACACGATCTTGTAGCTTCCGTCGGCTTGCCCGTGCAGTGAGTATAATATCCTGTTATAGTACCTGGTTCCAAATGCGTGACGTATCATATCTGATATGTCTTTTGCCGAATACAGTTCGTTAAGATGCAGGTTGAGCGTATTGATAAAGAACTCGATGGTTGTATTTTTCAGGCCGCTGAGCTCAAACGAGGATATCCTGATCTTATTGAGCGAAGGCAACCGGTTCTTCCTGGGAGGTTCCGGTCCGTAAATGGCGTTCAGCGAGTCGGCCAGCTTTTTTAAGCGGGGGTACAGCCTGCGTCCTTCCTCAATGCCTGCCTGCAGTATGTCTTCCGCCTGTCCAAAGCTGCCCATGTTATATCTTTCAAGCGAATGCGTAACATAAATATCGCATAATGGCACTTCGTTACGGTGATCTTCCGCTTCGCGGAAAAAAGCTACCTGCAGCAGTACCTGTATAGCGCTGCGTACTTTATTCGACTCCAGTAATCCCGTGGAAACATTGCTTCCGATCACAATATCCGCTCCCATCCTTTTTACATCCTGTACCGGGAAATTACGTACTACACCACCATCTATCAACCGCTTGTCCTGCATATTCACCGCGGTAAAAAAGGAGGGGATAGCCATACTGGAGCGTATAGACGAAACAACCTCGCCTTCTTCCATTACCACCGCCTCGCCTGTGCCAACATCGGTGGCAATACACTTAAAAGGGATGCTGAATTTTGAAAAATCTTTTATATTACTTACCGGGAAAAATAATTCAGAAAATTTCAACCATAGTTCCTGTCCCTCAAGTATGCCGCTGGGCAAAGTAAAGCGGTGGTTCACCCAGGGTAGCTCCACAACGTATTTACCGTATTCATCCTTTTCCGGCATAAATACACTGCGCAACGACGACTGGTTGCTCAGCAATAATTCCCAGTCAATATCTCTTGCCAGCGCTTCAATAGAGTCGGCGGAATACCCTACAGCGTATAGCCCGCCAATTACACTCCCCATGCTGGTACCGGTAATATAATCTATATTCAGTCCTGCCGAATCAACCGCTTTCAGTATACCAATGTGGGCAAGCCCCTTGGCTCCCCCTCCGCTTAACGTAAGCCCGATCTTTGGACGGGCATGCTGTTGCTGCGGGAGGCAGGTAAGTGGACATAAAATAGTTAATATGCAAACGATATACAAAAGCTTCATAGCAGAACCTGGGGAAATGTCTTTTGCACAATACAAAATTTAGTTATGGCAGCAAAAGAGAAAAGACGGGAAAGCCTGAACTATTGTACAGGGAAATCCCTTTTTAGTTCAAATATACCATATATCAAATGAAAAGGTACTTTATGCCCTGGAATACAATAATTTAACATTGTTTTTTTGGGGATATCGTCCTGTACCCTTTTAAACTGTTCCGGTTAGGGCAAAATGAAATTGCTATCTTTAGCTGCCCACGAATAAGAGCATGGCATGGGTTGCAAATAACATCCTGGCCGGTTACTACAACTAAATAAACTGATGAAACACAAAATCTTCATTTCCTTTTTCTTCGTTGCTTACATTTCTGCCTATGCACAGCAAACACCCAAAACGGCGTTCCCGAAAGCTTTGTTTGCAGACAGTACACAATACCCGAAAGGTTTTGCCGCATTGGCGGATATTGTTATTCCTGCCTATTCTGATAAGGATACGATCAATTACCTCGACAATATATTCCGCATATATGCCGTGCAGGGCGATTATACGAAAGCGATAAAGTTCCTGGATAACCTTGATGTAAAGGCAATGAAGGAAGGCTTTCCGCCCAGGGCGATCGGTTTTCAATTCAGGGCATATTATCTCGCGCAACAAAACCTGCAAAAAGATCCTTCAGGCAGGTTTACATCTGTCTACCCGGAAATTTTCGCACCGCTCTATCTTTCCCTGGACGAACACGGAAAGATATGGGCGAAAAAATCGTATGAAGATATAGATCCTGCCAGCCTGAAAACAAAACTGTACGTACTCATTGATAAGCAGGTAAAAAACAATACAGACAGTATAGACCTGGAATCGGCTATCAGCCTGCTCAGGCAATACAATTCATGGCAAACCTACAGTGTCACTGCAGATTTGGCCCGGGCACAATTCGATGCACTGGCAGCACAGGAAAAAGCGCAGGCCGAAGAGAAATTATTAGGGCTGGATGAAGGCGCCACGTTGTCGCCGGGTTCGAAAACTTTTATCACGAATGTTACCCTGGTGGACGTAGAGAAGCATAAGCTCATTCCAAATGTTACGGTAAGCATTACGGGAAATAAGATAACAGCTATTTCTACCAAACTGAAAAATGCCGTTCTGCAGGATGCGATGGTCATTGACGGCGCCGGAAAATTCCTGCTTCCCGGCATGACGGACGCGCATATTCATTTCTTCCAAAGCGGTGGTATTTATACCCGCCCTGACGGGCTGGATCTAAGGCGGATAATGCCTTATGAAAACGAAATATCTTTTGCCCGGCTGAATTTTAAGGATGTGCTGAAGCGCAATATTATCAATGGCATTACCACCGTTGTAGATGTAGGCGCAACCAATAACCTGCTTCAGTTGCGGGAAAAGTTTAAAGGCAAAAGTTTTGCACCCGATGTTTATATGACAGGGGCGCTGCTCACCACTTATGAACCGCCTGTATTTCAAAAGCTCGGTAATGATGCGCCTTTTACGCTGATGACAACTGAAGAGGAAGCCCGTGCCGGTGTGAGAGCGCAACTGCCGTATCATCCCGATTTTATTAAGATATGGTACATCATTGAAGGAAGTGATAAAACTACCGCGGCAAAGAAACAGGAGCTGGTGGTGAAGGCCGCGATAGAGGAAGCGCATCAAAACAACCTGAAAGTAGCCGTGCATGCAATGGAAAGTATAACGGCGGAAATAGCAGTAAGAAACGGAGCCGACTACCTGGTGCACAGCGTAACCGATGAGGTATTGACCGATGATTTTATAAAATTGTTGAAGGAAAGAAATGTAACGCTTTGCCCCACACTGGAAGTGGGTAAGAATTACAATAAAGTGTATTCGCAGCAGTATGGATTTTCTTTGCGCGAGCTGGAGAAATCCAATCCGCAGCAGTTGGGCAGCTTATTCGATCTGAAACATATTTCAGGTAATAACGAAAAAGCACAAATTGATTTTTTGAAAGATTATACCAGGAAAAACATTTCCCTGTTTGCCTGGGAAGATTCCATCAGTTTGGTGAACCTGAAAAAGCTGGCTGACGCGGGCGTTCGCATTGTTGCCGGCACCGATGCGGGAAATACCGGCACCCTGCATGGAACTACTTTTCTGCAAGAGCTGCTGGCAATGAAAAAAAGCGGCATCAGCAACTGGCAGGTATTGCAAAGCGCTACCATCAACCCGGCGTTCATTATGAACAAACAAAAAGAAACGGGTAGTATTGCTGCAGGCAAAACGGCTGACCTGGTACTGCTGAACGCCAATCCCGTGGAAGACCTGCAAAACTTAGATTCTATCAGCCTTGTTATTAATAAAGGTTTTGTGATCAATCCTGATACATTGATAAGGCTGGCGCCGGCGGACCTGGTGCAGCAACAGTTAAACGCTTATAATGCAAGAAACCTAGAAGCATTCCTGGAACCGTATGCTGATGACGCAGAGCTGTACGATTACAAAACAGGAGAACTGCAGACGAAAGGAAAAGACGCCATGCGGAAAGCCTATGCGTTCTTTAACGATGTACCCGATCTGCATTGCGAAATTAAAGAGAGGATTGTGCAGGGCAATATTGTAATTGATAAGGAGCACGTAACGGGGTTCGGTGCTCTTCCTTTAGAGGCAACTGCTATCTATCATATAGAGAATAACAAAATAAAGAAAGTGTATTTTATACAGTAGGATTTCTTCTATTTTTTAAAGCCCGGTTGGGTTGCCATTTTTTGTGCGATCAAAGAAAGCTCCGTTGCAAGAAAGCAGTGTTCCTGGCCCATAGCGGTTTCGGTACGGTTGATAACATCATTTACAAACTGTTCGCCAAAGGGCAGGGGCTCTTTGTTGCAATCCATGTATATGGTTTCCTTTGAATTTACAAGAAAAAGATGATTACCTCCTTCCCGTCCCGCGATATCAATGTTCTTGCGCAATTCAATATAACCGTCTGTGCCAAGAATGGTCAATCGCCCGTCGCCCCATGATTTTAATCCGTCGGGTGTAAACCAGTCTACTCTAATATACCCGGTGCCATTATTGCCTTTTACCATCACGTCTCCAAAATCTTCAAACGCAGGGTATTGCGGGTAATGCACATTCCCAGCCTGTGAAGCCACGATTTCTGCGCGGGTAGAGCCTGTGAAAAAAAGGAACTGGTCGAACTGGTGCGAACCGATATCGGTAATAATACCACCATAATATTTTTTATCAAAAAACCATTTGGGCCTTGATTGGATGTTCATCCGGTGCGGTCCCATACCGATCGTTTGAATCACCCTACCGATCGCACCTGCTTTCACCAGCTCACCCGCTTTTACGGTGGCTTTATTTTCCAGTCGTTCGCTATACATGATAGCGTATATACATTTAGTTTCCTTTTGCACACGGCGCACTTCGGCAAGTTGTTCAAGAGAGGTGATGCCGGGTTTGTCAACCAGGTAATCTTTGCCATGTTTCATTGCTTCTATACCCAATGGCGCCCGCTCAACCGGGATACCCGAACTGAGAATAAGTTGCACAGAGCTGTCTTCAAGAATTTCTTTTTTATGCTGTACCTGTTTCGCTGCAGGATATTTTTGGGCGAAGGTCGCGGCAAGATCGGCTTCCTTGGCATAAAAGGAGATCAACTGTCCTCCTCCGCTGGTAACGGCATCCACCATACCGTATATATGCGAATGGTTGATATTGATCACTGAAAACCTGATCCTCGGTTCTTTATTCGTTGTTGCTGTGCTGCTTTGAGGCAGCGATGATAAGAGCGCCATTCCCGCAGCCGCTCTGGAGCTGTCTTTTATAAATCTGCGCCGGTTAAGAGCATATTTCATGATTGACATTTGTATGGCAGGTATGTGATGTGTAAATTTAGTGTATTATTACAGATAAGGATTGTTCAGGAGTAAAATCCTGATGGTCACTATTTTTCATGCAATAGTATTATGAGACTCAACTTTTTTTATGCCTGCTGATATCACTTTTCGGTTGTAAGAATGAGATTTGCGTGTCAGGAATACTGCTGTGCGAGATACTGCTGTGCGAGGCGTCTTCGCCTCGTATAGTTATCTTATTGCCTCCGGCGATATTAGCAATTGTTAAGCGATAAGAAGACATATAGCGTAAGGATATTTTTACCCTGATTGTATCAGTATAGCTCCCACTAGCTATTTAGGCTTCTCCATACTCATCGCAGCCTGTTACTGAACAAGGCAAGCAACCGGGGTGCATTGATATTACACATCTCCTTTAGGGTTTGCGTAGTGAAGATACCCATGAAGAAGAAGATCACTCTTTACTATAATAGGTGTTTGGATGAGAGGCGGTATATTCCTGTATCTCAGCTTTAACAGCAAGCTGGTTTTTTGTTTTAGCGTTCTGAAATCTTGTTTTTACAGAACTGTAAAATTCCCTCCTTTCTCTGAAATGATTCCAACGCAAAGCCGGATAAAGTTTTATTTCGCCTGATCAATCATTTTTCCCATACTTATCCTGCGGTTATCCCACTCCTCTGCATTGTAGCTCCATACATCCAGGTTGCCAATAGAGCTTTCCCCAAAAGGATGTTTGATAATGGTATTCACAATGCTGTCTGTTCTTATTCTGCTTTTGTCTGCATCTGCCAGCAATCGCATATACTCATATTCCTGCACGCCATTACGCATAGCTTTCAGCCGAATGCTCGGGCAATAACGGCTTACATTAGGTATTATGCCAGGCTCATATACCATCAGTGCGCTCCCATTAATTTTTTTATAAGTGAATTCAGGATCTGAATCAGCACCATGTTTATATACATCCTTCCATGTCTCCGGATCATACCAGCCGCTCTTTCCACCAACGCCAATACCCCAGCTTATCCACGAATAAGTGTGATATTTCCATATGGCCCAACTAATGGCTCTGTCATTAAGCAGCGGCAAATCGGTGAACGTACAACTTCCAACCCAACTGTTTACTTTTCCTTCATACAGTAATGGACCGTATAACCAGTCTTTGATGCCCATTTCCTGGTATTTCTTTATGCGGTCTATATCGTAATTAATGGTATGAGATGCCCATGCAGTGATTGATTTATGTACATGTTCCATTGCGGAGTCATTGTATCCTCCGTCAATACGAAAGTTTGTTTCGGGATAATAGCGCTTAAACATATTCCCGAAATACACCATCCTGTCGAGGGCTTCTTTAAAATATGATTCGTCCAGTCCGTTCAGGTATACCGTAATATCGGTTTTGGCCGGATTGATCATTGGTTGCAAATGCGACCTTACCTGCCTGATAGCATCAATATAAACACTACTGTTTTTTTCATTCCGCTCTTCACCAGGTTTTCCTATGTCCGGCCATCCGGGAGTATCATGCTTTCCATATACATCAAATGGCAACATAAATGTTTCTAAAGGTTCTCCATATCCCGGCCCATATTCATACCCATACTTTTCAGTGAACGCCTCACCGGTGAAATATTTCTTCAACCGTTTATCGAATGTGTCCCATCCTATCTTTACTTTTTCTCCTTTCTGTGAAAGCAACTCAGGCTGGTAGGTCGGATCCATTAGGCCGACACGGTTTTTTTTGAAAAGCTGGTATATTTCCAATTCACTTTTCTCATCTCTGCCGCTTAAATATCCTTCTTCCTGTAAACTTGCCTTTAGCTTATTCTCATTTGGAATAGCAAAATTCCACAAATTAAGTTCTATAGGAATTTTCTTGGTTTGCCCGTCAACGGTTACAGCAACTTCTGAAGTATATACACCCGCTTTTGCCTGGTCCGCATCAAATGGTATAAACTGGTCAACCCAAAAAACGAGTGTCCGCTGTCCCTCGATGCGATTGTTGAAATCAGGTAGCCATAAAGGATATATCCAACGTCCGTGTACCTTTGATGAATCGTATTGTATGTTCTCCAATGGTATGAGCGCGTCAGGATACCAGCCCTTACCGAGTGAGGCTTTGGCATACCCTGTGCTTGGTGTTTGCACATGTACAGCCCATTCAAGAAATATTTCAGGCTTATATTTTATTTCCATTTGCTGATTGCGAAGTAATGGCATAGCAATACTGATATCGCGCAGTATGCTGTCTGTATAATTGTTCAGCGTTACCTGGAAAGACACATATTCTCCTCTGGCGCTAAACAATACAGCCTTATTGCCATCGTATACCCAGTTTTTTTCCTGTTGATATGTGGCCTGCTTTCCTTCAACTCCCTTAAACCTGTTTTCCAGGATTTCACCCGTTAACGGATCAACCCTGACAGAAGCGGGCACTATCGCAATATCCCATCCTGTTTTTCCACTATCGTTTGTTTTGCTGTTTTTTGAATCAGTATTGCAGGCTGCTATTGCCAGGTATAAATATCCAATAACAAAGATTCTTTTCATGTTATGAGCTCAGTTTGAATGATTCGATCTGTAATGGGGGTGAATGGGTAATGGTGAATAATTCACACTTCGCTATTCACTATTCACCATTGCCTGTACTACTTTGCTGCATCCACCGGGAACACCAGCAACTGGCTAAGGGATTCGTCTTCTCCCATCACAATGTATTTCCCGTCTTCAGAAGAAGCTATTGTTCCTAACTGGAAGCCTCTCCAGTCAATGCCCTGCTCAATACCCGGGGCAACCATTTTAAATTGCGGATTACCAAAATCTTTAAATCCTTCCCTGCCGGCTTCATAACTAAACAGATGAGCATACCCCGGAAGTGCTCCTGCAATACCAAATAATCTTCCGTCATATGCAAAAGCAAGCCCGCGAAGCTGTGGCATCATAATAGGTTTGCCGATATTTTTGATCGTTTTATTTACAGCATCTACTTCAAGCAATTGCCCGTCTCCTGCATTGCCTGCAAATAATTTTCCGTTTGCCGACATTGCCCAGCTTTCTATTTGTCCCAAAGATCTTCTTCCCCATACATCAGGTATTTCTTTTTTGAAGAATTCAAATTGCTCTGTTGCCGGGTTGAAAGCAAACATCCTGTTTACAGGCGCGCTGCCCAATACCAGTCCGTTCCCGGCTACAGTCAATGCCTTACATATATACTCATCGGGTTCCAGCACATATTCAGCAAACAATTGCAGGTCTTTTGCAGCAGGAACAAGGTTCCGGTATGTTTTCACTTTTTTTGTGGCAATGGAATAGCTGAAAAAAGTACCCGTTGGTAATGTAATTCCGTACAGTGTATTTCCTTTTGTGTCTATCGTTAAAGAGAAAATTCCTTCACCCGCAACAGGGATCCCCAGGTCTTTCACTACCGGCGTTCCTGCTGCGTCAATAGTAACGGCAATAATGTGGCCGCCGGCTTTTTCTTTATTACCAGGCAATGTACCGGCATAAAAAGTTTTATTCGCTCCCTTGCTAAACCCGGTCCTGATGCTTCTCTGTCCCGGTATGATGTTGTCCATATCCACTATGCTATGCATCTCTCTTTTGGAAAGAGCCGCAGTAAAAATAAATGGCGCTAATCCCTCACCGGCACTTGTGCCACCCACAATATAATCTCCTGATATGATAAGTGAGGAAATAGCATTGCGATACACAGGTAATCGTTTTAAAGAGGTATTATCGAGCGATACTTCTATAGCGAAGGCTTCTTTAGGTGAAAAAAATTCGTATTGTGCATATACCTGGCATACACACAACTGGAATATACATGCAATTAACTTTTTCATCAATACACTGTTTTATCGGGATTGAATTTTACTAAAAACGGAATCGTTGCCAAGCCGCCTAATTCCGCGAGATTTCCTCCTTTATCTGCATTTGACGGTGCATTTTTTTTGCCGGCAAAATACAGGTTACCATCTTTGTCTTTTGTATCACATCCCGTAGCTTCTACAAATACGGTAGAAGCAAATTCATAAATTACTTTTTGCGTTCTTGTTTCCGGATCAAATTCCACAAATAATGATTGATCCTTTTTTGCATAAATGCCATGTCCCCCGATGATGTAATACAGTTTTCCGTTGTTGCCCACATTCAGGTTAGGTACGTAATAATTCCACCTTTGTTTACCGGGCACATCAATCACTCCTCCCAGATCCTCTACTTTCCCAATGCCGTTTTGCTGCGGGTAAAATGCAAGCACTTTGGCGCCATAAGTGATCAGGTAGATGACACCTTTCTTTTCATCTTTTGCAAAAGCAGTAATACCGGTAATGATATGTTCGCCGGGAGTACCTTCAAATGCAGGAAGGCTTTTGGAATCGAACAGGAGCTTATCCTGCGATTTTTCATATTTTACCAGCCGCTGCCGCCAGTCAACATAATAACAGTTGCCCCATTTGTCGGTAAATATCATGCGGGGCACATGGGCGCTTCCCAGCCTGCCATAATCTTTAAGCTTGTTAAGCTCCTGGTCGTATATAAGAAAATGAACCTGGGGGTAACTAACCGCATATACGTTACCGGTTGTTACATCTACATCTATATCCTTAATGCTTTCATATTGCATTCCCATTCCAAGATTGGTCATCCTGTTTTCCACCGGGTTCCATTTCATTAAAAAGCCGCCGGCATATCCTTTAGGGTGATCCATCAGATATTCTTCACGGGATTCGCCGCCGTCGGTTGCGAAATACATTTCCCCTTTGGGGCCCGCAACAAATTTGGAATGAATTTTTGCCTGCCATTGAAAGGGTCTGAGCCTGCCGAGGTCACTGATAAATCCTTTCAATTTTACAGCATCCTTCTCCGGGTCATAGATGTATAGTGCCACTTTATCTCTATGATCTGTTATACCTACATACACCGTATTGTCCATAGGGTTGTATCCTATATCATCCCATGCGGAATTTCCTCCGGGGAACCCGTAATATTCAATGAACCGGATATTCTTTTCTGTGATATTGGCTTGTGCAGCGGCATTTAGCGCTATCGCCCATAATAGCAGGGCCAATAGAAACCTGTGCACATGCAGGAAATTTTTTCTCTTCATTATTGTTTACTTCTGATTACTAAAAATTGACATGCACCCCGAGTCAATGTATGTCCCACCATAATGCTGTTGTAATTTTATCCGGGCCGCCTAACAGGTTCACCGCTTTTTCTACTTCATCGCCATTACTTTGCTTTTCAGACTCCAAAAAAGTAATACGTCTTATCCATTGGGTAGCAGGATCTGTAAGGTCAGGATTGTCTGAGCTGGCAACCGGGTATAATTTATTATAATGACCTCTCCTGTAATCTGCCCAGGCTTCCATGCCATCGGGGAAGAGTGCCAGCCACTTTTGCGTTGCTATCTGTTCTTTCTGCACGTTTACATCGGCATTGAATTTTACAGGTATATTGCTTATGGCAGGAGAATTTAAATAGTCGCCAGGTGCAACCGGCACAGCCGTATTGTTAATATAATTCTGAATCGCTGCTTCATCGGTTATTCCCCACTGGATCATGGAATTTTTAATGCCATTTTCGTACAATTCTTTCGCTGTTCCACCCATATTCCAACCTAACAAAGCACCTTCGGCACGAAGAAACCAGGCTTCCGCTGCACACATTACATTAGCAGGAGTAGAAAGATAGCCGGCTATTCCGCCATAAGCCGGGGATGACCACCGGGGCCCCACATGTGAGTTGGCATCAGGTTTGTTCATAGCGTCTCCCAACTGGCTTTCTGAAAGCCCATTTCTCAGGCCTTCATATGTTCCTGTATTTTTAGCCGGAATAAAATATTCCGATTTTCTCGGATCATCATATCCTTTTAAAACAGATTCCATAGCAGCGCTCATCCTGAATTCATTCCAGTCCGACATTTGAGAAATACGGTTTACATCCAGGGAATTTTTAGGCGCATATGTATCCTCATCAGGGCTTTTAGTAAATACTCCGCCTGCATATGCCGCTTCCGCTTCTGTTTTTGCACGGGCGGGGTCTATATTGGATATTCTAACGGCAAGGCGTAAACGTATCGTATTGGCAAACTTTATCCATTTATTTACATCGCCATTATAAATAAGATCATATTGACCAAACGGCGTTTCTGATCTTTTTCCTTCCAGAATACCCGTTGCCGCTTGCAGGCGTTTAAAGAAATCATCGTATATCTTATCCTGTGCATCATACGGTACCGTTGTGCCTCCCTGCCCTATAGAAAAATAGGGTATAGGCCCCCAGTAATCTGTTACGCGATGGAAAGCGTATACCCACCATATATTTGCTAATGCGGCTTCTGCCGAACCAGGATCTTTTTGTTCCAGTATTACCTGTAATTGCGGGGCAACACGGGTATACATCGGGTCAAAATTATTTTGTACCCAGTCTGAAACCATGGTATACCTGTCGGATGGGAAATAAGTAGCATTACAGGCAAAATACTGGGCATATTGTGCGGAGAAAAGGTTTTCTGCCACCTGGTCGCCCCAGGGAACAGCAGCAATGGCGCCGGAAAAGAGAAAAGGTATCTCTGCGTCTCCTACTGTTGCAATGGCATTTTTATCTGTGTTAATTTCCGCATAGTCTTTTGTGCATCCCTGTATAAAAATTGATAGTATTGATACAAAGCCGATTAAACGGTAAGTGGCTATTCTGTTTATTTTCATAATCTTTTTGTTTTAAAGCGGGGTTCATTAAAAAGTCAGCTGTACATTGATACCGAAACTGCGTGTAGAAGGGAAAGCGCCATATTCTACACCGGTAAGCCCGTTCCCACCATATAGACTCATATCCGGGTCCATCCACATTTTTCGCTTACCCAGCCCCGGTATATCCAGTTTTGAGCTGCCTCTGTACAACCAAAGAAGATTACGTCCTACTGCAGAAATTCTTG
The DNA here is from genome assembly GCA_019638595.1 of Chitinophagaceae bacterium. Lineage (GTDB taxonomy): Bacteria > Bacteroidota > Bacteroidia > Chitinophagales > Chitinophagaceae > Agriterribacter. The sequence continues at coordinate 7,102 of JAHBTJ010000024.1, read as the reverse complement.
CAGTTTTTATAAAGAAGTGCTGCACCGGTATATCATATCCGAGTGAAAGCTCTCTTATCCTGAAATTGGTAGCGTCGTAGGTATAAAACTCGCCTGTGCCATATCTTTTGCCGGAAGCGGTACGCCAGAATTGTTGTGCGGAAATAGTTTGTGTGACCGGGCTTCCTGAAGCATCCACACCGGCAAGGTTTAAACCTCCATCACGGTATTTTTCTGTTTCTTCTGTGATACCGCTGAATGATAAATTCATTTCTGTTCCGGATATCATAATGCCACCAATGCGCCCGTCTACCAGTACTCTCAGTGAAAACTTATTGTAGTGTAGTGTATTGGATAATCCGATCCTCGCTTTAGGATTAAAGTTACCTACCAGTGAAGGCAGGTCGCCCACACTGTTGCTTGTCTGGGGTCTGCCATCGTTTGTTACCAGGTATTGTCCTTTATCGTTTTTAAGCCAGGTATGGGCAAATATATCTCCAAAGCTTCCGCCTACATTGATCTGGGGCTGACCTCCAAAATCAGTATATCCAACGAGCTTGATAGATTGAATTTGTGGTGTCAGTTCAATTACCTTATTCCTGTTAAGCCCGAAGTTGAAAGAGATATCCCATCCGAATTTTTTTTGCCGTACCGGCGATCCATTTACAATTACTTCAATCCCCTGGTTTTGTATATTCCCTGCATTCAGGTAGCTTGTAGCATATCCTGTGCCCACCGGCAGTTGCAGCGTGAAAAGCTGGTTGAATGAATTGCTTTTATAATAGTTGACCGAGAAGCCTAACCGGTTGTCAAAAAACCTTGCATCAATTCCGGCTTCAATGCTTCTCACAATTTCGGGCTTCAATGTTGGAAAAGGAAGCACATCTCTCCTATACAAATATCCCTGACCCGTACCTGCAACATAATCGTAGGGTGTGGTAAGCAATCCAAATTGTCCGCCATTACCTACTTCAGCATAGCTCACAAAAGCTTTTAAATAATTCATGGATCCCGGAAGTTTTATCATATCTGATAAAATACCTGAAAGCCCCACGGAATAATAGCTGAAAGAATGCGGTGCGGGCAAACGGGAATCCCAATCGTTGCGAAATGAGCCTTCCAGGAAAAGATAGTCCTTTAAGGAAAGGCTTGCCAATGCAAATACAGATTGAACCTGAACCTCGTTGCCGGATTGTTGTGAAACAGGCGCTGTTGCCAGGTTCATGCTGAACTTATTGGTTACATTAAGCCCATTGGCAATACCAACGGCGTTATCAATTTTATTGTCTTTATAAATAGCGCCTGCATGATAATTAATGCTAAGATCTTTTGTGATGTTATTGTTACCTTCTACCATCAGGTCAAACCATTTCTGCATGTAGTTGGTATTTGAGACAGAATAATACCCGCCGGCATTTCTTGCCCAGGAAACAGTTCCCTGGAAAGTTTTTTGCTCCTGCATTTCACTATAGCTGTCAATGTTGGCGCTTGCGGAAATACCCAACCAGCTCAACACCTGGTATTTCGCTTTTAAAAAACCTATAATACTATTACGTGCCTTATCAAGCCTGTCATTGTTTACTTCCCAATAAGGGTTGGCATATACACCGGCTGCAGTAGAAGGCCAGGGTGCGGGTACCGGCACGCCTATATTATTAATGTCCTGGTAGTGCTTCGCCATAGCGGTTGATACGTTGCGGGGAATCTGGTAGATATCCATTACAGGTGTATTCGCTTCACCAGCTCTCGGACTTGCCTTAATGTCTCTCCTGTGGTAGGTTACTTTTGCATCAGTAGAGAAATTTTTACTGATCTGATTGGTGATGCGGAGATTGACGATATGACTGACCAGATTGTTATTGGGAATGATGCCCTGCGTTGTATTATTGATATAAGAAAGGAAGGTCTGTGCTTTTTCGGAACCTCCGGATACGCTGATTGCATTATTAAGATTTATACCGGTCCTGAAGAAATCTTTAATGTTATCAGGCTGCGCGCTGTAGGACGATTGATCGCCAAGGTGATCGGTATAGGATTGCCCTGTCACTTTTGCACCCCAGCTATCTCCGACAGTAATATCCATATTGCCGTTAGTACCCTGGCCATATGTATTCTGTACCCTGGGTAAAGCAAATGGTCGTTCAGCAGTAATGCCCGAATTGAGCCCGACTGTTATACCGTCTTTTCTTCCTTTCTTAGTTGTAATTACTATTACACCATTACCCGCTTCACTTCCATACAGGGCAGCGCCCGCTGAGCCGGTAAGAATGGTCATGGATTCTATATTATCGGGATTAATACCGGGATCTCCGCCCGGAATACCATCAATAACAATCAATGCACTGCTGTTACCGGTAATAGAACGGTTGCCGCGCAAAATCACTTTAGCTTCGCTGCCCAAACCACCTGAGCTTTGTGTGATCAGTGCGTTAGCTATTTTTCCCTGTAAGGAATTCAATACATTGTTCGGATCTCTTACTTCGGTAAGCGTGGAAGGCTTTACACTTTGTGTGGCGTAAGAAAGTGATTTTGTTTTACGACTGATGCCCAGCGCGGTAACTACTACTTCTTCCATACCGGTAGCGATACCTGTTAACTGAAGATCAATGTATGATCTGCCTCCCAATGATACCTCCTGCGTTCCATAGCCTACGGCACTTACTACTATTGTTGCTCTTGGCCCTGCATCACGCAATACAAATTCACCACGTGCATTGGTAGTAGTTCCGTTTTGAGAACCTTTTACCTGGATGGATGCAGATTCAACCGGTTCATTCCTGTCGTTCAGTACCTTACCCCGTATGGTATCTGCTACCGGGGCCGTATTGCCGGAATTTGATGAGGGGCTTTGGTAGATGATGATGGCATCGTTTTGTGTCCTGAACCCGAGAATGGTTTGTGCCAGCACCAGCTCAAGTGTTTTTTCTACCGTTCTTTTTGCCCTGGGAAGGCTGATCCCGGTGTACTTTTCCACGTCTCCTATGGCATATGCAATCCTGAAGCCGGAGAGGTCTTCAATTTTGTTTAATGCGAAGGAAAGACTTTCCTTCTGTAGCCCAAGGGTGATCTCTTTATCCATGCCCTGACTACGGCCGGGAGCCGCCGTCAGCAACTCTATCGTAAGTAATACGAAGGAGACTGCGAAAATGCTTGCCTTCATGAGAAACCTGGTTTGGTGAAATCTTTTGAATGTAAGAGATCGAAAGCCCATAGCGGACTTTTCATGCAAACAGATTTTTTTTTGCATAAATTGCAAATGGTTTTAAATGTTAGACGATAATGTTTAAACCGGGCCCCTTTAATCTTTCCACGGACAAGGGGCTTTTTTACAGCGTGACGCCGGTTGTTTGTCAGGAAGAATTTTCTTTTTTCATTGCAGTATTATTGTTTGGTATTCATTCATTTTTGCCTGTTATCCTATTCAGGGAGATCAGTCGCATCCTTCCCCGGTAAATACTATTGTTCCATCGGTAGCTTGCTCAAAGCTGCCGTTCCTGGTGGCGCTCAGCACACTTGCTACATGATCCAATGCTTCCGTACCGGAGAAGGACGCACGTATCTTACAATTTTTCAACGCCTCATTTTCAAACCGTACCGGCACTCCATACCTTTGACTCAGTATCTTTCCTATTTCCCCGAAAGTAATTCCATCGAATACCATATTCTCCTTTGTCCAGTCAGTTACAACAGTTTTGGCATCTACAACATGCTGCGCGCCTGCAGCTTGTTTTACATTATATTCCACCTGTTGATCGGGGGTAAGCACAGCCACTATCCTGGTTGCATCTTCTACTTTTACTTTTCCTCTTGTAACGGAAACGACTACCTTTTTTTCGTCTGATTTAATATTGAAAGCGGTACCCAGCACAGTGGTTTTTACCGAACCTGTATGGATAATGAATGGCTTCTCCGGGTTATGAAATACATCAAAATAGGCTTCGCCTGAAAGCCTCACTTCTCTTGTTTTACCTGCAAATACATTTGGATATTCAAGTTTGCTGCCGGCATGAAGCACTACAGAACTGCCGTCAGGCAGCGTTATATAGCGTGTGTACCCGGCTAAAGAAGCTGCAGCTAACGGTACACTGGCAACAGGTATGATTTTAGCAGGTGTATTGCCCGGTTCAAACCTGTATATACTAACGAAAACAACTAATAATACACTTGCTGCGGCAATCCATCTCCAGGCATACAACCTGTGCCGGGACCCCGATGATGTATCTAAGATAGATCCAAGCCTGGCATCGAGCCTTTCTCTCAATGCATAATCCGTATCATCAAACCCGGGATCGGTTTTCAGGCGTTTATCAATCATTTCGGTTGCCAGCAGGCTGTATTCACCTGATCGCATCAATCCGAACAAATAGTCCACCTCTTCCGGAGAACAACAATTGTCAAGGTATTTATTGAAAAGTTTTACAAAAAGCTGCTCGTTTTTCACAACGTCTTTTAATAAAGACTGTTTGCAGTAAAAACAGGTCGGTTAACCCGGTCACTTTTTTTTATGACGGGTTACAAAAGCAATAAAATGCAAGCATACCTGCAACGCCTACATTCCTGGAGATATATAAACGAATAGCATCAAGCGCATTGACCATATGATCTTTAAGGGTTGACAAGGATATGCCCATTTCTTCACTTGCCTGCCTGTAAGTTAACCCTTCTAGCTTACACAATTCAAAAGCCCTGCGTCGCTGAGGCGGTAGTGTATCAATTGCTTTACGGAGAAGGTCTGCATTTTCTTTTGCAAAGATAGCCTGTTCAATATGATCGTATGCTTCTGAAGCGATCGTCATGATCCTTGCATGCAGCACCTGATCCCGGTTTACTTGTTGAAAGAAATCATATACCCGGTTACGCGCTGCTGCAAACAAATATCCTGAAAAACTTCTTTCTATGCTGATGGAAGCTTTTTGATTCCATATTTTGGAAAACACATCCTGCAACAGCTCTTCTGCCATGCATTCGTCTTTTACAAGAGATAAAATATTGTAGTACAGGGGCACACTATAGTGTCTGTATAATACAGTAAAAGCATGCTCGCTACCCTGGCGTAATGCCTGCAGTAGTTCTGGTTCATTATATGGAGCAGTACGGCTTAACAAGCTCTTCCGAGAATTATTTATTAAGTAAATTTAAATAAAAAGCCTTAATGGTTCCTGGCTTCTTAATGGTTGAAAATTGATATTGAGCCATATAAGGGTCATTAAGTACTTCAAAACAAGCTGCAATACAAGATCCAAAATCATCAGCCCATGCCCGGGCGCCGGCCCCCGCTTCATGCACCAAAGCCGTTTCCGTGCATCTATGGTGGAGGCTGTTTTTCCCGCCACAACATTCTTTTTTCAAATCATCACCATAGCGGGATCGTAGTGCAAAATGGTTTGGTTTTACCGCCAGCCTTGAAACAGGCAAATAAAATTATACCCGACCCCTTACCGTATTGTGAGATTGCATAGTTGCATACCGTGGCTGTTAAATCCATCCAGGGTATAGATGAAATTTAACATACGGCTCCGACGCTATACAGGAGCCTGCTGTGATAAAATAGTTGCTTCCTTTATTTTTCACAGGCTATTATTTTCGAAACATTCTCTTTGTAAATATAATACCTTTCATTCTCTTTATAACTATTGTTTGTATATTATTATTTATTTCCAGGGCCCGAAGATCAACCTCATATTATTTTTAAAGGCTTGTGGGAAAGGGAGGATCAGGATTTGATTTCATATTCCGGGTTTTGATAGCATACAATATATGTACAGATGAAACCCTTATTTCTTCAAAAATGCCAATCAACCGGCATTTTTACCATCAAAGAATTTACTCAGGTCTTTGTGCTAAACCGTTGCTGGTTGCTTTTAGAAAATGTTCAAAAAAACGGTAAATTATTTCATTGGATTCCTTATCAGGCTCATGCAAAGCCCTGTTAGACATCGCTACCCTGTTATTATATCCAAGAAGGGTATTAACCCGGATGGAATGATTTAAAACTTTCCAGCGTTCCGGAGTATCTTCTGCACCACCAGACACCAGAAAAGGGCGCGGAGCCATAAGTACATGCAATTCATGCAGGTCATAACCTACGGCCGTCAGCGCAGGATATAGACCCCTTGCAGGATTTTCCTTTGTTATAAGTCCTCTTTTCCGCCATGGCTTTGGATGATAACCAAGATACCAGGGTTCCCAATAATTGATATTCTCCCTTGAGTTGTCAAACACAATTCCGGGATCAGACCATGCACTGCAGGCAAATTTATCAAACAGGCATGATGCGAACATTGCCCACTTGCCGCCATACGAATGCCCGGTTATACCAATTCTGGAAGAGTCTACACAGGGAACTTTTGAAAGTACATACCATGCATTGGCTGCAGCATACGCTAACATTGAAAGTGGTTGTACTGTTGCATTATTTATGTCGGGATAATATATTGAGTACGTTTGTGCTTTAGTTGTTCCTGATGTACCGAGAGATAATGTTACAAACCCCCGCTTTACTAACTGATAAGCATAATCCCGGTTGGGACGATTGGTACCGCTCATTCCAATGGCAGTTTCCGGCTCATAAAAAACGGTTATTACTGCCGGCTTTTTCCCGGATCCGGGAGGTATCAAAAGATAGCCTTCGGTTTCTTCATTCGGCGTCCAGTAAAATCTTACCCTGTATTGCATAAAGTCTTCCCTTGCTGTTGAATCAACAATCGTCAGCGTTTGCTTCGTCATCAGGGCTGGCCATTGTCCCATCATTTTATTCCAGCGCTCAAGAATTTCCTTTCTGCGTTTTTGCCAATCACGAGAGTTGCTTACTTTTTTCCCGTTATAAAATAGTAAAGGCGAACGGTATTTGCCATAATCATTCCTGTATTTCTCCGGCACACGAAAACATGAGTCAGGAAAAAGCACTCCACCATCCTGTGCAACTAAGCTTGAGGAGCAGTAAAAATAAAAAAGAACGAGGATGCCGAATCCTTTCATTACACATTGATATTTAAATGCTAATATTTTGTTGGTTCAATATTTTTATTTTAGCCATTTATCAAACCAGTCAAAAGCTTCTTTCTGCATCGGGCGGTCGAATTTGTGCAAACCATCATAATAGGAACAACGATATTTATCAATG